>CAVZRW010000007.1:0-144065 GCA_963777855.1 uncultured Actinomycetes bacterium
CACTGAGAGCGTCGGTCGAGCTCCCACGCAGGCCCGTTCAGCGATGGGTTCCATCACGTCGACAACTGGGTGCCCCAGCGGCTCGTGACCGCGACCGGCCCGAACCCTCTGCCGCGTTGAGGGACGCTCGGAACTCGGTGGGTCCGCACGCTCGCCCGAGCATGGTCTCGTGCGCGATTCGCGGCCGATGTTTTGGTACCACGGGGATTCTGCACCCGAGCAGGGGAGGGTCAGCGGTTGTCGCGCTTGGCTTGTCGGCGGGCTCCCTTGGCTTGGCTGGAGGCGTTGCGTTTCTTGCGCCCGGGGCCCTTTGGCGTGCGGTCGGTGACCTGAGGGGCTGCTTGTTCGTCGTCTGCCTGCGCCGCGCCCTGTGTCCCGGGCCAGGTCCCCGGCGGGGTTGCTTTGGCGAGCCGGTCTGCCTTGAGCTGCTCGGCGCTGGCTGCGGCCACCTGCGCAAGCTGGGCGCTGACGCGGGCCAGGGCGTCCTCGAACACCTCGGACCGGCCTGCGTTGCGGGAGTTCTTCTCCTTGGCCAGCCCGCGTCCGCCCTTCTTGCGTACCTTGGCGCTGCCCTGCCGGCGGTAGATGTCGGCGTACTTGTTGCGGGCGCGGCGGATCCGCTTGTGCAGATCGATCAGTTCGTCTTCGGTGAGCTTGGCCATCCGCTTCGGCTCGGCCTCGCGCAGCAGGTCCTTCTCTGCCTTGCCCAACGAGTTGGCCAGAGCGTGCATGTGCTCCTCCTCCGTGCAAGTTGGCAGGTCGTTGCACCCTAGCCGGACCGGGGGTCTGGCGCGCGGCGCCGGGGTTCGGGAAGCTGTGCACGCCAGGCCGAGGGCTGCTTGGATCCTGGTCATGGGCATCAGCGTGGAGGTCGACCGGGGCGAGGCGTTGGGGCTGCGGATCTCGGCGGTCGCGGCGTTGGCGCTGGCCGTGGTGGGCATCGTGTGGGGGTTGGCCGCGGGGTCGCAGGTCGTCCTGTTCGATGGGGTGTACTCGATCGTGGGGTTCGTGCTGTCCTGGTTCGGTCTGCGCGCTGCAGCGTTGGTGGCAGCGGGTCCGACACCCGCCTACCCGTTCGGGCGGGAGGCGCTGGCTCCGCTGGTGGTCGCAGCGCAGGCCCTGGTGCTGGCCGGCACCTTCGGGTACGCGGCCGTGGACGCGGTGGGAGTGATTCTGGGCGGCGGCAGCGAGACCGAGGTGGGCTCGGCGCTGGTGTACTCGGTTCTCAGCCTGCTGGCGGCGGTGGTGGTGCGCCAGGTGCTGGTGCGGTGGCGGGCTGGCTCGGATCTGGTGGCTGCGGAGGTGGACCAGTGGCAAGCCGCGGTTGTGCTGGGGGTGGCGATGGTGATCGGGTTCGCCGTGGCCGTGGGCCTGCAGGGCAGCGCCTGGTCGCACCTGGCGCCGTTCGTGGACCCGGTGCTGGTGCTGGTCGCGGCGGGGTTGATCCTGCCGACGCCGGTGCGGATGCTGCGTCAGTCGTTCCGGGAGCTGCTCGAGGGGGTGCCGGATCCGACGGTCACCGACCCGATCCATGCGGCGATCAGCCGGGTCCGGACCGGGTTCGGGCTTCCCGAGCCCACGACCCGGATCGGCAAGCTGGGGCGCAAGGTGTACCTGGAGTTGGACTTCCTCGTCGGAGATGATCAGGGGTGGGTGCTCGACGACGCGGACCGGGTGCGCCGGGAGCTGATCGAGACGCTGGCCCGGCCCGGGCAGTTGCTGTGGGTGAACGTGGAGCTGCACACCGATCCCGGGTGGGACACCTGATCGGTCCGCGGCGAAGCGATCGGGAGTCTCAGAACGGCCGGATCGCCGGGACCAGCAGCACCAATGCCGAGGCCGACGGGGGTGAACCAATGCTCCGATGGGAACGCATACAAGGCATGGGTCCGCCCGGCGTAGCGGACCAGGGCCCAACGGCCGCGGCTCTCGCTGTCGCGGAGGGCCACCCCCACGTGGGTATTGACTGGAACTGCACTGCTCGTTAGGGTCCCCTTACCAAGGGATCGGGTGCGTCGGGCTTCTTGCGGCCGCGGTCGTGGGTCGTCGCCACTGCAGCGGTTCCTCGACGCCGGAGGTAGCCGTGGCTGACGCTGGAGATGTGCTCGAACATCCGGTCACGGGGGAGCGGCTCGTCTGGCGGAGAGTGGCTCGGGACACGAACGGAGCACTCGTGGAGGGTGACCTGTTCGCCCAGCCCGGCGGTCATCCGGCGGCTGCGCACATCCACCCGCACCAACGGGAGCGGTTCGGCGTCCTGGCGGGGACCATCAAGCTCCGGGTCGATGCAGAGGAGTCGACCCTCGGTCCCGGCGAATGGGCCGAGGTCCCGGTGGGACGGCCCCATGTGTGGTGGAACGACGCCGATGAGGACGCCCACGTCCTGGTCCAGATCTCGCCAGCCATGCGAACGGAGATGTTCTTCGAGACCTTCTTCGGTCTGGCGAAGGACGGCAAGACCAACAGCAAGGGCCTGCCGAACCTGTTGCAGATGGCAGTCCTGCTGCGCGAGTACCGGGACGAGGTGATCCTCGCCCGACCGCCGGCGATCGTTCAGGACGTCCTGTTCACGCCGCTGGCACTCGTGGGACGAGGCCTCGGCCTGCGGGGCTGGTATCCGCGGTACTCACCCAAGCCGATGCCCCGGACTGCGCCGCCCCACCGACAGGCAACGCGCCCTACATGAGCGAGGACAGTGCAACTCGGTGTGGGAGTGCCGCGCCACGTCGATTCACTGGCGCGCCTGCCTACACGCTGATATCATCTGATATCTGGAGGTGGTCGTGATGGCCGACGTGTTGATCCGAGACGTCCCTGAAGCTGTGCTGGCGGGTGTCGATGCCCACGCTGCTCGGTTGGGGCTGTCCCGGGTGGAGTACATCCGGCGACGCCTCGCGGCCGATGCGGCCTGCTCGAGGGCGTCGGTTTCTGCCGACGATCTGCGCTCGTTCGCCGACCGGTTCACCGACCTGGCGGACGCCGAGATCATGGATGACGCGTGGCGGTGATCGAATGGCTGATCGACAAGTCTGCCTTGGTGCGCCTTGCCGACAGTCCCGAATCTGCGGAGTGGGCGGATCGGATCGAGCGGGGCTTGGTGCGGATCACCACCGTGACCAGGCTGGAGATCGGCTACTCCGCACGTAGTGATGCAGACGCCCGTTCGATGTTCACGACCCCTCCCGTCTCGGCGATGCCGGTGGAGTACATGACTCCGGCGATCGAGGACCGAGCACTACAGGTCCAGCTGGTACTGGCCGAGAGGGGCCAGCACCGCGCACCGTCGATACCCGACCTGCTCATCGCCGCCACAGCCGAACTCGCTGGGCTAACCGTGCTGCACATGGACAAGGACTTCGACCTCATCGCAAGCATCAGTGGCCAGCCCGCCGAGCGCCTTCGCCTCTGACGTGATCTCTGCCGCGAGTGCCCACCCACTTGCAGATCGACCCGCCGCGAGATCAGGGTGGCCAGCCAGATCGCGTCAGCGGCGAGGGCGCGATCGTCGATCGATCGTGGGACCGGCGGGTTCCGGGGTGGTCGCATGTGCGCACCTGCTGCTTCGCTGTCGCCGCCCCGGATTCCGTGCGCTTCGTGGCCAGCAACGAGTTCAGCCTGGAATGGCCTCCGCGCTCTGGGATCGTGCGGAGCTTCCCGGAGATCGATCGTGCCGAGTGGTTCGCGTTGGCTGAGGCGGCGCGCAAGCTGGTGTCCGGGCAAGTCCCGATTCTGCACGCCCGTGCGTCTGCGCTGCAGCGGCGGTGAACACCTCAGGTGGGCCGGCTGATCGCCTGGACCCGCCGGATTCTGTAACAGGGTGAGCGACGGCGTGTAACCCGGTGCTAACCAGGCGCACCTAGCGTCAGCGCATGGACACGGTCGCGAAGGCAGGCAAGACCCGCACGGGGCTCCGCGAACACTGCTGCCCGGTCCCTGACTATCTCCACCTTCCCGACCTGGCGATGCTCTGGCAGTGCCAGGACTGTGGGGAGTTCTGGCAACTGGTCGCTGACAGGAGGGCACCGGGCTCGCCCCTTGAGTTCGTGTGGGTCAGGGATCCGATCCAGCCCGATGCTGCCCCTGAGCAGCGGCGAGATGGTGTCGCCATCTACGCGGATGGGAGTTGAGGATGACGGTTCGCACGCGGGGATCAACCGGGGAGTCGCTGGACCGTCTGATGCGCTTCCCGCAGGAGTACCTGGGCAGCGACTGGTGGTGGGCCAGCGTGGCGCACCACCTGAGAGAGCTTGGCGAGGAACTGGCCCGGACCGATATCGCGGGGCTCGCTGCCCAGATCACCACAGACGCGCCGCACTTCGCGGCCGCAGCCCACCGGCTTTCAGCGATCCACGATCAGGCCCAGCTCGATGTGGCCCGCTCATGCCGAGAAGTCGCCGGCTCCTGTGCGTCGACGGCTGCGGCGGGCGATGTGCGCGACGGCATCGAAGCGCTGCTTCGCCGGGTGCGGAGCCTTGACCGGCTGTCCAGCGACCTGATGCTCGACACCTACGAGCGGGACATCGGCGGGGACTGACCGACGGGTGCCCAGAGCCAGGCAAACGTCACATGACCCAACGGGGTTGATCCAAGTCCCCTTTGAGTCCTTCTCGATGCCCCTGCTGTTCAAGGCGTGAATGGCACCCGCCCCAGATCCCTGTCTCATCGCACGCCAGTCGGCAGCATGCCCGATGCCGCGCCCTGCTCAGAGGCGCGCCGTCGGAGGTCGTAGAACTGCATCGCGGTCCCGGCGAAGGCCACCGGCAGGAGCACGGCGAGCATCAGGACGCTGATCGCCGTGCTGACCCAGAACGGCCACCCCGTCAGCAGCAGGATCACCGCGCCGACCAGGCCAGCCACGCCCAGGCCGATGACCAGCAGCAGCGTCTGGACGATCAGGGTGCGCCACCGGTGCCCTCTGGTCAGGTCAGCACTGCGCCGGAACGCCTCACCCAGCGGCAGGCCCTCGATCACGGCGGCAGCCGGGGCCACCGCCCAGCGGGACACCACCCAGGCGGCAACCGGGATCAGGATCAGCGAGCCGGTCATCACCAGGGCGGCGACGAGCAACCCGATCATGCTGAGAATCCCTGCCGGCTCATGCAGCCCGCCTTTGAGGGCCGCCGCCGCGCCCAGGACCCGTCTCTGCGCATCGTCGTGCACGAGGCTGATGACACTTGCTGCCACCCACCCGGCGAGCGCAATGAGCACGATCGCGAGCAGGAACAGAGCCGCCGTCGCCAGCCCGCGCCCGGTCGTGCCGTAGACATCCGTGATCTCGCCGGACTGCCTCGGAGCCATCAGCACGGAGCGGATCAGCCGCGACAGGGCCAGGACCAGCACGATCACCCCGGAGATGCCGGCGACAACTGCCGCGTGCCTGCGGCTCCAGCCGAACGCCGCGGTCACGATCTGGCCGGCCTTGCGCTCGCGGTCCGGTTCGTCGGACTGTGCGTGGCGCCAGTCGGTGCGGCTGACCAGGACGATGATCAGGACGAGCAGGGCAAGGAGGATTCCGATCACCAGGATCGGGGTGTTCAGGGCCCGGATGAACAGCAGGGATCCCTTCGCGGTGGCGCTGCAGAAGCCCTTGAGCGCGGGGCCAGCCACCGGCGGCAGGGACACCGCGGAGGTGCGCCCCTCCTCCACCTGCCAGGTGATCGGAGTCGCCCACTGGGTCTTGGTCACCGGTCCGGTGGGCCCGTTGTTGAACGACGGCTCCTCCTGGCCCCAGTGGCCGGTGTAGGACAGCCACGCGAACGGGCCGGACGTTGGCGGGGTGCCGACGGGCAGGACCTCGATGGTGGGGGTGACCTCGACCCCGAGCGCCGTGGTGTTGTCGCAACCGAACCCGGCGGCGGAGCTCTTGCCGAACCAGGTCTCCTGCGTCATGTACGCCGCGTGGGACCCCTGACCGGGATAGACGACCGGGTGCTCACCCTGCTTGATCAGGCCCGCGGAGTCCCACGCACTGACCTGGGAGCCCTCGTGCTGGGCGTAGGCGACACTCTCGGGGGCCGTTGTCAGGGCCTCTGCCGGGGTAGACGCGGGGAAGACGATCTGGATCATCTCCCAGTCACCCTCGTGCTTGTCGTTCCAGTCGTTGTAGCTGTAGAAGAACCAGTACTGCAGGGCGAGCTTGTCGGGATGGTCGGGGTCGGTCGCGACCCGCGAGTAGAGCGTCGGCGGGGTCCCCGCCGAGACCGTCTTGAACCACTTCTCGTAGTCGCAGTGCGGGGCGAGCGGGTTGCCCGGGTAGTCCAGGTACCAGCCCTCCCCCTTGCCCGCGATGTCGTCGGCCGTCGGGGCCGTGACCTGCTCGCCATCAGGACCCCGCAGCACGACCCCGGGCTGGCCGAGGACGCTCGTGACCTGAGTCGGCCGGTACGGCTCGCCCTCGCCGCACGCTTCGGCCTGTTCGCGGACGACCACGATCGGCGCGTACCGCTCGGCCAAAGTCGTGGTCGAGTCGGAGGCCGCCCCGGCCGCCCCGGCCGGAAGGATCAGCCCGAGCAGGACCACAAGCAGGCCGAGGAGTGTCGCGGACCGGAGCGCCGAGCCGGAGTGCCGACCGGCGGACGGCGGGTTGTGCGCGGATTGGTGCATGAGTGAGCCCTTCAGTTCAGGCGTGCTGCGCACGGGTTAGCGGGCGTCAGCCGGACGTTGGCCGATCGGGCACGCGCCACCGCGCATCTCCGGGCTCGGCGATCATGGCCGGTGACGAGCCGCAGGCTTTGGGGTGAGGTCACGTGAATGCCTGCCCGTCAGTCGACGAGGGGCAGGTCGGGGTTCGGTCGCAGCCCGACCCGGATGGCCTGGGCTCCCGGGCCCGCCGACGCGGTCTGGATCGCCTGCTTCCACTCGGACAGGTCGTAGGTGTGGGTGACCATGCCGTCGACCGGGAAGGTCGGGTCGGCCAGCCACTCGAGCACCTGCTCCTGGGTCCGGCGGCCACCGAGCTTGGGCTCCGGTCCCGGGTCGGTCGTGCCCTGGATGGTGATCTCGCGCTTCCAGACCAGGCTCCAGTTCATCGACTGCTCGCCGGCGGCGCCGGCCAGGACGACCATGCCGGTCGGTCGGACGAGGCGCAGCGCGAGATCGATGGTCTCGGGGACACCCACACAGTCGACCACGAGGTCCACGCCCCGCTCGAGGATGGGCAGCTTCGGCTGGCCGGGGTTCACGTTGTGGTAGAGGAGACGGCCCCCGTCCTGCTGGGCCAGTGCTTCGATGGCAGCAGGACCCGCGGGGAGGGTCCGGTCGGCACCGACCTTCATGGCCCACTCGGATCCGAAGGCCCCGGGGCTGACCACCGAGATGTTCAGGTCCGGGTGCAACCTGCGCAACTGGGCCGTGGTGAGCAGCCCGATCGCCCCGGGGCCGATCACGACGGCTCGTTCGCCCTCGCCGCTCCAATGCAGGGCCGCATGCAGGGTGACGGATGCCGGCTCTGTGAGCGCAGCCCGTGCCGAGGGCATGTCCCCCACCGGGAACAGCTGCGACTCGTGGGCGATCACCTGCTCGCTGAACCCGCCGCCGGAGTGGCGGGCGAAGCCGAGCGACACTGCCGCGATGCCGGGCACACCGGGCAGGTCGAACCGTTCGCAGACATTCGGCTTGCCCGCGGCGCAGCTGCGACACATCGGGTCGAATCCGCGTTGCGCGCAGCTGATGATGACGTCCACCGCGACCCGGTCGCCCTCCTTGACCGTGGTGACCCCAGGTCCGACCTTGTCGACGACTGCGACGAACTCGTGACCGGGGATCTGCTCGGTGTGCTTGTAGTAGGCCCCGAGGGTCATCGAGAGCTTGGCGTGGGCCAGGCCGACGTCCGAGCCGCAGATGAGCGACAGCTCCGGGCGCAGCAGGACCCAGCCGGGTGCGTCGGGCAGCGCCGGTGTGGGCTCGTCCTCGAGCAGCCGGAGCAGGCCGCCGGGGCCCCACCCGGCGTTCTTGCCCTTGCCCTTGGGCAGCTTCTGGGATGCGGCGGTGTAGAGGTACCGGGGGATGGCGATGTCAGCGAGGATCGCGCGCATGGGTGAGCGCCTTTCGGGTCGATGGTGCGGTGGGAGACGCCGGTCAGGCGGCGTAGGTGCGCTGCTCAGCGGCGCTCGTCAGGCCCTTGACCAGGGACTTGAGCATCTGGCGGGTGACCGTTCCGGGACCCCGGACGGGGTGCGGAACTGCGCCTCCCACGTGACGGTGGTGCCTCCGCCCGGGGTGGGCTCGAGGGTGACGAAGCCGTGGTACATCCACTGCAAGGGGGCGCCCTTGGCCGTGTACTCCAGGCGGTTGGGCTCCTCGGCGACGACCATCGTCTCGGTCACCGCCAGCCGCGCGGGGCCGCCTGAGAGGCGCCGCACGGTGCCGACCTCGCCGCCGTCCGACGGGCGGCTGACCACCTCGGACGTGGAGAACGGTGACCACTCGGACATCCGCTCGTGGTCGGTGAGGACCTCCCAGACCCGCTCCGGCGGGGCGGAGGTGAAGGCGGTCGCCGACGCCCGGGTGACCGGTGCTGGGTTCGGCGCGAAGCCGAGCTCGAGCAGGTTGAACGGGTTGACCTTCTCCTTCCTGCCCGCGCGCTTGTGGTAGAGCAGCTCGACGCTGAAGCCGTGGGGGTCGTTGACGTAGACGGCGTACCACAGCTTCTTGAGCAGGGTCGGCTTGGTGCTGTTGGGCTGCAGACCGTGCTCCGCGCAGTGCGCGACGAGCGCGTCGTGCTCGTTGCCGTCGCGGACCCCGAGGGCGATGTTCAGCGGGCCGATGTGGCTGATCATGTAGCCCTCGGGCCACGGCTTGCCGACCGGGTCGAGGTACTGCACGACCTCCAGGAAGATGTCCTGGGCGCGCACGACGAAGGACTCGCGGCTCGCCCCGGCCAGGCCCCACAGCGCCTCGTGCTCGGGGGTGTGCAGCACGACCTCGGTCTCCTCGGGAAGGCCGAGCACGTGCAGCCAGGTGTTGCGAGCCTCGTCGAGGTCGGGCACCGACAGGGTCATGAACCGGGTGGCCACCGGCAGGTCACGCACGCGCGGGCGCTGCTCGACGGCACGGGGGTCGTCCTCCAGGATCTCCAGCAGCACGCCGTTGGGGTCCTTCACGCAGACGCGGCGCGCACCCGTCTCACCCATCGGGTCCGTCAGCAGGGCGACCTGGCGATGCGCGAGTCGCTCGAGGGTGGCGTCGAAGTCGTCGACGTGGATCCCCATCATGGTGTAGCCGATGTCACAGGGCCGCCAGTCCGCCGGAACCGGCTCCGGGGTGGGCTTGCGGAACTCGAACAGCTCCACCTGGAAGAAGTCCTGCGAGTCCAGCAGCCACCAGCACTCGCTGGTCGCGTCCGGCAGGCCCTGCACGTCAGCGGAGCCCAGCTGCGGCAGGAACGCAGCCGTGCCGCCCCCTTCGACGTAGCCGAAGATGTCGCGGTACCAGCGCTGGGTGTGCTGGACGGAGTGGACGCTGAGGGCGATCTGGTTGAGGGGCAGCTCGGTCATGCGGTGTTCCTTCGATTCCTTCGATGGGGTCGGTCGGGTACGGGGTCACGCCATGCCGCGGACGGCCGCGAGGATGCGGTCGACGTTGGGCAGGGCGGCGTGCTCGAGGTGGGGGGCGAACGGGATGGTCGCTCGACGGCGACCCGGGCGTACTTCGCCTGGGTGCCGGATTCGAGCAGCAGGGCGGCGACCTCGCCGGTGAGCCCGGCGCGGGTGTAGTCCTCGTCGACCACGACGACCCGCCCGGTCTTGGCCGCGGCGGCGACGATCGCCTCGCGGTCCAGCGGGGCGACCGTGCGCAGGTCCACGACCTCGGCCTCGATCCCCTGGTCGGCCAGCACGTCGGCGGCCTCCAGGCAGCGGTGCACGCCGACGGCCAGGCTGATCAGGGCCACGTCGGAGCCCTCGCGGCGCACGGCGGCCTTCCCGAACGGGATCGGCTCGACGACGTCGGGCACCTCGCCGCGGATCCCGTCGGCGGGGATGATGCTGGTGAAGTCGACCGTCTTGCGGCTGTCGCCGGCCAGGTACTCCAGCATCTGGATGTCGAGCAGCTTCGGGGTCAGGAAGACCACGAACTCGTCGCCCTGCAGGGCGGTGAGCATCAGCCCGGCAGCGTCCGCCGGGGTGGAGGGCACCACGACCGTGGTCGACGGGTAGGCCGCGAGCGTGCCCCAGTGGGCCTGCTCGTGCTGGCCGCCGTCGGTGTACCAGCCGCCCGCCCCGGCGCGGATCACCAGCGGGATGTCCCAGCGTCCGCCGGAGAAGTCGCGGAACTTCGACGCCCCGTTGACGATCGCGGCCCAGCCGACGGCGGCGAAGTCGATCATGTAGAGCTCGACGACCGGCTTCAGGCCGGCCATCGCCGCGCCGATGCCGGCGTACATGAACGCGCCCTCGCTGATCGGGGTGTCGCGGACCCGGTCGTTGCCGAACCGGGCCAGCAGGTTGCGGCGCAGCAGGCGCACGTCCTCGCCCCAGGTGAGGATGCGGTCGTCGGCGGCCATGGCCTGGCCGAGGGCGTGGTCGACCGCCTGGTCGAGGGTCATGATGCTCACTTGGTGCCTCCCTTGAGGGTGCCGAAGATGGGGCGGCCGGCGACGGCCGCTCGGGCGGAGGTGATGACGGGCCCGATCTCGGCGAGCTCCTGCGCCTCGATGCGATCGGCCTGGCCCTCGGCGAGCAGCGGGCGCGCGTTGGCCACGGGGTCCATGGTCGAGCCGATCGCCCAGTCCCGGGCGGCACGCGCCCCGCGCTTGGTGATCTCCCCCACCCCGCCGGCCTTCTGGGCAGCTCCGCCGCCCTCGGCGGTGACGCCGTCCTTGATGCCCGGACCCCACGCGGCGGCCATGACCTTCGGGGTGTGCAGCAGGCGGACCAGGCCGTCGCCCTCGAAGTGCCCGCCGGGGCGGTGGCAGGTGGCGTACAGGAAGCCGGGCCCCTTGCCGGCGCGGGCCCGCTCGATGAGCCGGCCGGCGGCGGCGAAGACATCCTCCACACGGTCGCCGTTCGCGGTCTCGACCGGCAGGCCGAACCCGCGCGCGCGCTCCACCGGGGTTGCGCCGGTGACATCGGAGGAGTAGGTCGTGATCGACCACTTGTTGTCCTTGCACACGAACACGACGGGCAGGTTCCACGCGACCGCCATGTTGTAGGCCTCCATGAGCATGCCGGCGTTCATGGTGGCCTCGCCGTGGAAGGCCACGGCCACCGCACCCGGGTTGCGCATGGCGTGCGAGATCGCGGCGCCGACGGCCAGCGGCGCGCCTGCTCCGACCATGCCGTCGCAACCGGTGCCCAGGTCCGGCTCGAGCAGGTGCATGTGTCCGGCCATGCCGTGGTTCATTCCCTGGTCGGAGCCGAGCACCTCGAGCATGAGCGACTCGGGGTCGGCGCCCCGGCCGATGAACGGCGGGGTGTTCCGGTGGTCGAGGTGCAGCGTGTCCCGCTCGTCGAGGTGGGCCAGGATGCCGGCGTTGATGCCCTCCTCGCCGATGCCGGAGTGGTACTCACCGGGCACGAGGCCGTCGTGCCATGCCTGGACAAGGGCCTCGTCGACCAGGCGCATCCGCACCATGAGCCGGTAGCTGGTGGCGGCATCGAACTCGGCCGGGGTCACCCGGCGCCGGGCAAGTGGGCCGCGCTGCAGGGGGGTCGGGACGCGCATTCCTCGCTCCGTTCGTGTGGTCGGGTCGGACGGTCAGATGAGGCCCTCGGCGCGGGCCCATTCCTCGCAACGGCGCATGCCCTCGTCGAACTCGACGATCGGCTCGTAGCCGAGCACGGTGCGCGCCTTCTCGATCGAGTAGCCCGCCGGGCGGTTCAGCAGGTGCATGGCGGCCGCCCCGAGCTCATTGGGCTTGCCGATCTTTCGCTGCAGCCCGCCGACGACGTTGAGCAGCGGGGCTGCGACCTTCAGCGGGACCATGCGGGGCTTGCCGCCGGCCCAGCCAGCCACTCGGCCGAAGTACTCACCGCAGGTCACGGGGTTGCCGTCGCCGATGTTGAAGATCTGCCCGGCTGCCTTGTCGGAGGACAGCACCAGCACCATGCCGTCGACGAAGTTGTCGATGTAGACGATGTCGAAGATGCCCTTGCCGCCGCTGGGCAGGGGAAGCAGACCGGACTTGACCAGGGCGAGCGGTTCGCGGATCCACACCGAGCCGGGGCCGTAGACGTCGCACGGGCGCACGACGACGCACTCGATCTCGCCCGCCGCGTGCGCGGCCAGGACGACCTGCTCGGAGTTGACCTTCGTGTCGGTGTAGCTGCTCACGCCACCGGAGACTCGCACGGGGTAGGTCTCGTCGACGTTCTCGGGGAAGTCGAAGCCGTACGCGGCGACGCTGGACAGGTGCACGAACCGGCTCACGCCGGCGGCGATGGCCGCGTCGAGCACCTTGCGGGTGCCCAGGACGTTGACCTCCCAGGCCTTGTCGATCGGCGCGACCGTGCTCACGATCGCGGCGGTGTGCACGACCGCGTCCACGCCGTCGAGCGCGTCCGCCCAGACGTCGGGGTCCGTCGTCGTGCCCTCGACGATGCCGTTGGCCGGGTCGCCGACCAGGTCCACCCCCGTCACCTCCGCACCGAGCTCGCGCAGCCGCGCGGCCAGGGCCTTGCCGATGAAGCCGTTCGCTCCGGTGATGAAGATCCTGGCAGGGACGGTGGGTGCGGGACGGTCGGACATGAATGGCTCCTTGGGCGGACAGGGATGATGACCTGCGTAAGGTAGCGACTAACAGTGCTCGGTGTCAACCGACGTAGCGCACTGGCATTCGACTCAGTCAAGTGGCTTGTTACCACTGAATCGCCACAATGTGGTTGAATGGCTGTCATGACAGCAGCAGCGGTCGATCAGGCTGGGCCGGTCGAGTACACGCTCACCGAGCTGTCCGAGGTCACCGGCGTGCCGCCTCGGACCATCCGCTACTACCAGTCCAACGGGCTGCTCCCCCGACCCGGGACGGCGCGGCAACCAGGCCATCTACTCCCACGAGCACCTGAACCTGCTGCGCTCCGTCGCCGAGCTGCAGGCTGAGGGCCTGCGCCTGCAGACGATCCGCAGCATGCTCAACGGCGATGCCGACACAGGCGCGTCCGTGGTGGACCTGCTCGGGCCCAACCTGTCCGGTAGCGCCTGGTTGCGGACCTCGGCACGGACCCTCGACGAGGGCGAGCTCGCCGACCTGCTCGGCGAGGCCTACCCCGAGCACGTCAGCGACCTGGTCAAGTTCGGCTACCTCGAGCGCCGCACCGGCCCCGGTGGCCGAGGCGTCTGGTTCGCCCCCAGCGTCCCCCAACTACGCGGCGCCCTGGAACTGCAGAAGGTCGGAACCGACATCGAGCTCAGCGCCTGGTCGGCCGAACTCATGCGTCGCCGATTCCGGGAGCTGTGCGAGGAGTTCGCCGTCAAGTGGATCTCCGAGGCCGGCGAGCACTTCGCCGGCGACGGCACGCAGGAGGAGTTCGAGGCGAACCTGGAGATCATCCGCGCCGTCACCTGGCAGTCAGCCGCGCACGTGATGGCCGAGGAGATCGAGGCAGTCATCCACCGGGTCGATGAGATCCGCCAGAAGATGCAGCGCGAGGGATCGGTTCCCCCTGGGCGCGACTCTCGCTCCTCGGGCGTCGCCACGGGTGGAGCACCAGAACGGTGATCCCACTGCTCTACGCGTGTGCCAGGGACGTCGGTTAGAGTCGCGCGGCATGGAAGATCCGCCCACCAGCCTCTCGCGGTACGAGGACCGCACCGCCGCACCCCTGACCGTCTTCGCGGTGGCGTTCCTGTTCGCCTACGCGACACCGATCATCTGGCAGGGCGCTCCGGACCCGCTCATCATGACCCTCCGGGCCATGAACGTCGTCCTGTGGCTGGTCTTCGCCGCCGACCTCGTCACGCGGTGCTGGCTGTCTGGACAGCCACTTCACTACGCGCTGCGACATCCCATCGATGTCCTGCTCGTCCTCCTGCCCATGCTTCGACCCCTGCGCGTGCTGCGCGTCTTCACCGCCCTGCAGCTGATGATCCGCCACGGGGGCCGGGTCTCGATCGGCCAGACGCTGGGAGGCGCCCTCGGCGCCACTGTGCTGCTGATGGTGGTCGCCTCGGTGGCGGTGCTGGACGCCGAGCGGGGGCACCCGGGATCGACGATCCAGACCTACGGCGACGCACTCTGGTGGTCTGCGGTCACGGCCACGACGATCGGGTACGGCGATGTCTACCCGGTCACTGCCAGCGGGCGGATCGTGGCGTTCGGGCTGATGCTCGTGGGCATCTCGATGATCGGTGTGGTGACCGCGAGCATCGCGGCCTGGTTCGTGGGCCGCAATGAGGAGGCCGCCGAGGACGAGGTCGTCTCCGAGATCCGGGCCCTGCGCGAGCAGGTGGCCCGATTGCTCGACGACCGCTCCCCCGAGGTCTCCATGGGCGACGAGGGGTCGACTCCCTCCCGCTAGAGCGGCAATCCCACCGCGTCGCAGGGCAGGGCCCGATCCGGATAGCGCGCCTCATAGCGGGGGGTGAGCAACTGGTCGGCGATCAGGAAGTCCTGGTTCTCCATCTGGATGAAGCCCTCGTACTTGGTGTCGAGGTCGACGATGGAGATCAGCACGAGGCCCAGGACCGACGTGAGGACCGCCAACGCGCCGATCTGGGTACGGCGTGAGACATAGGGCAACGTGAAGGCGGCGATCCCCAGCACCGCCAGCGCACTGGTCATCAGCAGCAGGAGCTCCAGCTCGGTCGGCACAGTGGGTCGGGCCTGGACCAGCCTGAGGCGACGCCCATCGCTGCGCTCCTTGTCCGCGGCGAGCAGCGTGCCGTAGGGCTGGCCGTTGTCGATCTCACGCAGCTTGGCAAGGGGGATGTCCAGGGCGGACCCCCACCTGCCAGCGGCCGGGGACAGCTCGGGATCGCCGGCGAGGGCCGGCCAGTCCTGATGGGCCACCGCCCGGGCGTAGCAGACCAGCGCGGACTGCATCGGCTCGGCGATCGGGTCGTCGTAGTAGCCGGCGATGTCGAACTCGAAGACGACCCGACCGGCCTCGAGCCCCGACGCGTCCTTCGAGGCGCGGAAGCTGGAGAACACCTGGACCAGCACGAACGCCAGCAGCAGGACCGTGAGGGTCAGCAGCGGGGAGATCAGCAGCTCGAGCTTGACGCCCTGGACCTCAGACTTCGCGAACGGGCGCACCCATCGGTTGGCGAGCAGCCCGACGGCCAGCGCACCGACCAGGACCCCGAAGACGATCACCCACGTGGGCATCTCACTCCCCTTGCGGGCGACGAGGGCCCGACCGCACTGCACCTGCAACGATGGCCCACAGCCTACGCGGGGCCGAGTCCGGGCCGGGCCAGAGGTGGCGCGATGAGCTGCCGCGCAGTTTCCGCCCGGCAGCAGCCTCCCTATCCCACTCGACACCAGCGCCACTTCCCAACTCGCACAGGCGGGGCGGAGCTAGCGGGTGACCCGGCAGGCGCCGGGGTCACCCACCGAGTGCCGCGCGGGCTGGGCTCACTTGATCGACTCGATCACCTTGTGGTAGCCGGTCTTGGCCTGCTCCTGGGCGTCATGGGCGACCTCGCTGGCCCGGCCCGGGACCTGCGCCAGGGTGTCGGTCGCCGTGTCGAGGAACTTCTCGGCATCGGAACGGACCTCATCAAGGAACTTCTCGGTGTCGGCACGCAGCTCCTCGATGAGCTTCTCGGTGTCGTCGCGCAATGCGCCCACGGTCGCCGGGATCTCGACCCTGGCCACCATGTCGCGCAGCGTGTCCACGAGCTTCTCAGCGTTGGCACGCACCTGGTCGACGAACCTCTCGGCGTCCCCGCGGACCTCGTCCAGGGTCGGGACCTCGACCTTGCCCACCATCTCGCGCAACTGCTCCACGGTCGGCACGTGCAGGCCCTCGGGCACCTGCTCCATGGCCGGGGTCGCCTTCTTGGCGGGCGCCGTGCGGGCGGTGGTGGCCTTCTTGGTCGCAGCCTTCGCCGATGCCGTCTTCTTCGCCGCGGTCTTGCGCGCGGTCGTGGTGGCCTTCTTGGCGGCGGCCTTTGTCCCCTCGACAATCTCGGTCACGTTCTCAGGAGTGGTGTTCTCATTCATGGGTCAGTCCTCTTCTGTGTTCTCGTGGGTTGCATGCGAGTGCTGGGCCGGGTTCCGGGCCTGGACGGCCGCGTGGATCTCCAGCAGCGCCGTGCCCGGCCGCTCGGTGAGCGGTCGGGTCCTCGGCGATCGCGGTCGGCTGTCCGGTGAGGAACCCACCGAACTGCGCCGCGTCACGCTTGGCCACACCTCGAGTCTCCGCCCAAGCGCTTGCTATTGCAAGCACTTTGTTAGCGGCCACACCGTGAGATGGCTCACGCCCCAGTCAGGCCTGAGCTGGGTGGCAGTGCTCCCCACCGATGCTCCCCGACGGGGATCCCGATCGCCACCCAGTATCGGCGATGCGGCGATCCGGCGATCCGGCGATCCGGGCATCGCGACACCGTGGGTCGTATCGTGGTGTGAGCAGCTCATCGCCTGGACAGTCCCTGGCTTCCCGGAGCACGGGCTTGCGGAGTGTCGGGGAGGTGGGATCGGTGGCTCCCGGCGCTTCCCCGAGTGCGATTCCCAGGTTGCGGCCCTCCGGCGAACCGTGGAACGACCACGAGCCGATCCGCGCCGAGTTGTTCAGCGACGACCAGCTCGAGCGCCACGCCGTCACCCTGGCTGACAGCCAGGTGGTCATCCGCAAGTCCACCCCGGTCGTGTCGTTGCTCACGCGCATCGAGCAGGACCACCGAGCCCTGGCCCGGTGCTACGAGGCGATCATGGACGACATTGAGGCCGGTCGGGCCATCACCCCGGCGGCGGAGTGGTTGGTGGACAACTTCCACGCGGTGGAGGAGCAGATACGACAGGTGCGCAAGGATCTGCCCCGCGGGTACTTCAACCAGCTGCCGAAGCTCGGGCCGGGCTTCCTGGAGGGTCACCCCAGGATCTTCGGGATCGTGTGGGCCTACGTCGCCCACACGGACAGCGCGTTGGACCCGGACCAGCTCGGCCGCTATGTCCGCGCCCATGAGACCCGCAAGGCGCTCACGCTCGGCGAGCTCTGGGCTGCGCCGATCAACCTGCGCATCGTCCTGATCGAGAACGTCCGCCGCGTCTCGGAGCAGGTGGTGGCGGCGGCCCGGCTGCGCGCCGCCGCCGACCAGGCCGCTGATCGCCTGTTGGGGATCGACGGCTCACCCCCCCAGGGGCATGCTGAGGTCTTGGGCGATGCAGCCGCGTTCCACCTGGAACGCGCGTTCACGGTCCAACTCCTGCGACGCCTCACCGAGGAGCCCGCCGAGGAGACGCTGACCTGGCTGCGCGCCGAGCTACTGGCACAGGGGGTCGATCCGGAGGACGCCATCCAGGAGGTGCATCAGGCGCAGGCACGAGCCACCCTGACGATGCGCAACATCTTCGGGTCGCTGCGGCTTCTCAACGATGTGAACTGGGAGGACTGGCTGGAGTCGGTCAGCCTGATCGAGGCCGAGCTCAGGACCAATCCGGGATACCTGGCGCTGGACTTCACCACGCGCAACCTCTACCGCACCGCGATCGAACGCCTTGCCCGCGGGTCTGGCCAGGATGAGATCGACGTGACGCGGGCAGCGCTCCGGCTGGCCGCCACGGCACCTGATGACCTGGGCCAGGATGTCGGGTTCTGGCTCATCGATGACGGCCAGCGGCAGTTCGAGCGGTCGCTGGGCTACCGGTCACCACCGCGGGAGCGGCGCGCCCGGATGATCCGCAGGTCCGGCCTGCTGGGCTACGTCACTGCCGTCGCCCTGCTCACGAGCCTGCTCGTCGCACTCAGCCTCTGGCTCGTGGTCCGGCTGGCCGGCGGGCTGCCTGCGGGATGGGTCGTCGCCCTCGGGGCCCTGGCGGCGATCCCGGCCAGCGACTTCGCCCTGGGTCTGATCAACCACCGGGTCACACGGGTGCTGCATGCCTCGTTCCTGCCTGCGCTGGCCCTGCGCGATGGAGTTCCCGAGGAGCTGCGGACGCTGGTCGTGGTGCCCACGATGATCACCTCGCTGGAGGGGATCGAGGAGCTCATCGACGGCTTGGAGGTGCACTTCCTGGCCAACGACTCCGGCGAGATCTACTTCGCTGCTGTGACGGACTGGGCGGATTGCGCCACCGAGCATCGTGACGACGACGAGGGCCTGTTGGAGGCGGCCAAGTCAGGGATCGGAGGCCTCAACGCACGCTACGGGGACCGGTTCTTCCTGTTCCACCGCGAACGGCAGTACAACCCGGGGGAAGGCGTGTGGATGGGCTGGGAGCGCAAGCGGGGCAAGCTCGACGAGCTCAACGTCCTGCTCCGTGGCGCCAAGGACACGAGCTACTCGACGATCGAGGGCCGGCTGCCCGGCCCGTTCCGCTACGTGATCACCCTGGATTCCGACACCGTCCTGCCCCGGGCTTCGGCGAAGAAGCTGGTCGCGAAGCTCGCGCACCCGCTGAACAGGGCACGGTTCGACCCGCGTTCGGGGCGGGTGACACGCGGGTACTCGATCCTGGCGCCCCGGGTCACCCCCTCGCTGCCGCCCCAGGAGGACTCCTCGTTCTTCCAGACGGTCTACTCCACCCGGCAGGGCCTGGATCCCTACGCGTTCACCATCTCCGACGTCTACCAGGACCTGTTCGGAGAGGGGTCGTTCGCCGGCAAGGGCATCTACGAGATCGATGCCCTCACGGCGGCGCTGCGGGACCGGATCCCGGAGAACACGGTCCTCAGCCATGACCTGCTGGAGGGCAACTACGCGCGATCCGGGCTGGTGACCGACGTCGAGGTGGTCGAGGAGCACCCGACCTCCTACGAGGTGGCAGCCTCACGGACGCACAGGTGGACCCGGGGCGACTGGCAGCTCCTTCCCTGGATCCTGTACCGGCACGACGGGCTGACCTCCCTCGGGCTGTGGAAGATGGCCGACAACCTGCGCCGATCGCTGACCCCCGTGGCCCTCGTCGTGGGGTTCCTGGTCGCCCTCGCGGTCCTCCCGGCGAGCGCCGCATGGGTCTGGCTCGTGCTGGTCGCGGCGTCGTTCCTGCTCCCTCCGCTGCTGCCGCTGGCTCCCGGCATCCTGCTCCGCCGCAAGGGCGTGACCAAGCGCAGCCAGGCCCAATCCCTGGCCAGCGACCTCGCCCAGGGGCTCACGCTGGGAACACTGAACCTGGTGTTCCTCAGCCATCAGGCCGCGATGATGGTCGATGCCGTCGCGCGCACGTTGTGGCGCGTGGTCGTGACGCACAAGCACATGCTCGAATGGACCACGGCCGCGGCCGCGCGGCACCAGGCCAAGGGCACCGTGACGCGGTTCGTCCGTGTCATGGCCCTGGGCTACGTCGCCCCGATCGCGGCCCTGGCGATCACCGTGCCCCGCGGCCTGGGCCTTGTCGCCGTGGCGCCATCCCCGTCGTCCTGTGGTTCAGTGCCCCGATCGTCGCCCAGCGCGTCAGCCGTCACTACGAGCCGGTGGAGGTGGCCGCAACCGCCGACGAGCTGGACTACCTCACGGGCGATCGCCCGCCGCACCTGGAGCTTCTTCGACACGTTCGTCACTGCCGAGGAGAGTCACCTCCCACCGGACAACTTCCAGGAGGATCCGCACCCGGTGGTCGCCCACCGGACGTCCCCGACCAACATCGGCCTCTATCTCCTGGCGACAGCCAGCGCGCGGGACTTCGGGTGGATCGGGCTCGCGGACACCGTCGACCGCCTCGAGGCCACCCTGCGCACGGTCACGGCCCTCGATCACCACCGGGGCCACCTGTTCAACTGGTACGACACCCGCACGGGGGAGGCCCTGCATCCCCGCTACGTGTCGAGCGTGGACAGCGGAAACCTCGCGGGACACCTGCTGGCGCTGGCCAACGCGTGCACGCAATGGGCCGAGGACCCCGATCTGGGCAAGGACCGCCGGGCCGGCATCGCCGACGGGGTTGCCCTCATCCGCCAGTCCCTGGCCGACGTCGATCCCCAGACGATCACCGCAGTCGACCGATCGGCCATCAGCGAACGGCTCGCCGCGGTCGACTCGGCCCTCGCAGGCGGCGAGGCGGCCGGGGACATCGCCCAGCGCCTGGCCGCGGCGGGCACCGCCCTCGACCGCCTGGCTGACGTGGCCCCCGACCAACCCGAGGTCAGCGCATGGATCACCCAGACGCGGCGAAGTGTCGACTCGCTGCTGCGGGACTCGACGTTGACGACCGAGGAGCTCACGGCGATCGCTGCCCGACTCACATGGGTGGCCGACCAGGCCCGTCGGGAGTTCGACGCCATGGACTTCACCTTCCTGCTCGACCCACGGCGAGAACTCCTCTCGGTCGGGCTCCAGGCAGACCTGGGCACCCTGGACAAGGACTGCTACGACCTGCTGGCCTCCGAGTGCCGGCTGGCCAGCTTCGTGGCCATCGCGAAGGGCGACATCCCGACCCGGCACTGGACGCGACTCGGCCGTACCGTCACCGCGGCGGGCGGCGGGGCTGCCCTGCTGTCCTGGTCGGGATCCATGTTCGAGTACCTCATGCCCCCACTGGTCATGCGCACCCCGTCGACCAGCCTGCTCAGCAGCACCTCGCGTCGGATCGTGCGACACCAGATCGAGTACGGCACAGGTCAAGGAGTGCCATGGGGCATCTCCGAGTCGGGCTACAACGCCCGCGACCCTGAGCTGAACTACCAGTACTCCCCGTTCGGCGCCCCCGGGCTGGGCATCGTCCGCGGACTGGCCGACAACCTGGTCATCGCCCCCTACGCGACCGGCCTGGCGGCCATGGTCATGCCAGCTGAGGCTGTGAAGAACTTCCGGCGGCTGGCTTCCCTGGGAGCGCGTGGCCGCTTCGGGTACTTCGAGGCCATCGACTACACCCCCGCGAGGCTGCGCGACGATCAGGAGTTCGCGATCGTCCGCAGCTTCATGGCACACCACCAGGGCATGACCATCGTCGCCATCCACGACGTGATCCACGACGGGCTGTGGCGCGAGCGCTTCCACGCCGAGCCGATCGTCAGGGCAACCGAGCTCCTGCTCCAGGAGCGCGCCCCCAGCGACGTCCCAGCCACCCACGCCCGCACCGAGGAGCGTCGACAGCCTCCACCGTCGCGCGCCGTGGTCACCCCGTCGGAGCGGACGCTGACCGGGGCTGCCGCCACGGCACCGGGCCTGCACCTGATGTCCAACGGTCGCCTCAGCATGAGCCTCACCCCGGCCGGTGGCGGTCAGATCACGTGGAACGGGATCGCCATCACCCGGTGGCATCCCGACCTCACCACCGACGACACGGGTGACTACATCTACCTGCAGGAGGACCAGCAGGACCACGTCTGGTCCGCCGCTGCCCTGCCCGTGCGCACCACCCCCGACGCCTACGAGGTCCGATTCGCTGAGGATCGCGCCCGCTACTCCAGACGGGACGGAACCCTGCGGACGACCGTCACGCACCGCCTGTCCCCCGAATCCGACGCAGTCGTACGCACCGTGTCGGTGCACAACGACAGCCGCAACCCCCGGCGGATCACGATCACGTCCTACGCCGAACTCGTCCTCACGGACGCGCGGGGCGACGACGCCCACCCAGCCTTCTCCAAGATGTTCCTGCACACCGAGTACCTGCCGGACTCCGCGACCATCGTGGCGACGCGACGGCGCCGCTCCCCGGCGGACACGGAGGTGTGGGCCGCGCACGTGGTCGTCGCTGAGGCCGATTCCGGTCCGGGAGACGGCCCGGTCGGGGAACCGGTGCCCGAGACGGACCGCCTGGCGTTCATCGGTCGCAACCGCACCCCGCGCTCCCCGCGCCGCCTCGATCCAGGTGTTCCGCGGTCCGGGACCCTCGGCCACGTGCTCGACCCCATCTTCTCGCTCAGCCAGGTGGTCGACGTCCCGCCCGACGGCGAGGTGACGATGCACTTCTGGACCGTGGTCGCCGGATCCCGCGACGACCTGCTGCGCCTGGTCGACCAGCACCGCGCGTCGGGGGCCCACGAACGTATCGCCATGCTCAGCTGGACGCAGAGCCAGATCCAACTGCGCCACCTCGGGATCTCCGCGAAGGAGGCCGGGCGCTTCCAGAGACTGGCGGGCCATGTCATGTTCCCTGAGCGTTCCATGCGCGCACCAGAGCCCGCCCTTGGCGAGGCCGGTCCCAAGTCCGCGCTGTGGCCGATGGGGATCTCCGGGGACCTGCCGATCCTGGTCGTGCGGATCGACGACCTCGCCGACCTCGCGCTCGTACAGCAGGTGGTCAAGGCGTTCGAGTTCTGGCGGCTCAAGCGGTTCCCCGTCGATGTCGTGCTGCTCAACGAGCGCTCCACCTCCTACATCCAGGAGCTCCACCAGGCCCTCCTGGCGCTCGCCGGGTCTGGCGTGGCCGGGGCTGAGGGACCTGAGGCGACCGGCCGGATCTTCGTCGTGCGACGCGACCAGGCCGGCCCGGTGTCCGCGGCAGCGCTCATCGCTGCGGCGGCCGTCGTGCTCGTGGCGCGCCGGGGCAACCTGACGGCGCAGCTCGCCAGCCCTCCGCCCGCGGGCCTCCCCCCGACGATCGCGCACCTGGCTCCCCGGAGGGTCACCCCAACGCCCCACCACACCGAGACCCTGGTCCACTTCAACGGCCTCGGCGGCTTCACCGAGGACGGTGATGAGTACGTCACGGTCCTCGACGGCGACCGTGCGACACCCGCCCCATGGACCAACGTCGTCGCGAACGAGGAGTTCGGCTTCCACGCGACCGCGGAGGGCGCCGGCTACACGTGGTGGCGCAACAGCCGGGACAACCAGATCACCCCCTGGCGCAACGACCCCGTCTCCACCCCGGTCTCGGAGGCGATCTACGTGCGCGATGACGAGACCGGGCGGATCGGCTCACCCACCGCGTCCCCGGTCCGGGGCGGCGGGCGGCACGTCGCCCGCCACGGGTTCGGCTACACCCGCTACACGCACGACATGGACGGCGTCGAGCTCGACCAGACCGTGTTCGTCGCCGGCGACGACCCGGTCAAGCTCACCCTGCTCACGCTGACCAACCGCACCGGGAGGCGCCGGTCCTTGACGGTGACCGCGTACGCCGAACTCGTGCTGGGCACGGACCGCACTGAGACCTCGCGCCACATCCTCACCGACGTCGACGCGGAGACGAACGCCCTGCTGGCCCGCAATCCCTGGAGCACGGAGTACCCCGACCAGGTGGTCTTCCTCGACCTGGCCGGTCGACAGCAGTCGTGGACCGGGGACCGACGCGAGTTCCTCGGACAGCACGGCACCTCCGAGCTGCCGGCGGCCGTCGTCAGCGGGCGCCCCCTCTCAGGGGCCGTCGGGCCGGGCCGGGACCCATGCGCGGCCATGCAACAACGGATCGTGCTCGAACCGGGGGCCCGGGCGGACGTGCTCGTGGTGCTCGGCGCCGGGCACGACGTCCAGGAGGTCCGCGAGCTGGTCATCCGCTACCGGGAGCTCGACCCGCACCGGGTGCTCGACGACGTCCGCCACCTCTGGAACCGGCGCGTCTCACCCGTTCGCGTCAGGACCCCGAGCAGCGCCTTCGACGTGATGATGAACGGCTGGCTGCTCTACCAGACGCTGGCCTGCCGGATGCTCGCCCGCTCCGGGTACTACCAGGCCTCGGGGGCGTACGGCTTCCGCGACCAGCTCCAGGACTCGATGACAGTGGCCCTCGTAGATCCGGCGCTGGCCCGCAGCCACCTGCTTCGCGCCGCCGGACGGCAGTTCCTCGAGGGCGACGTCCAACACTGGTGGCTGCCCGCATCGGGCAGGGGGGTGCGCACCCGCATCAGCGACGACGTCGTATGGCTGGCCCATGCACTCTGCCGGTACGTGCAGGTGACCGGCGACCTCACCATCCTCGACGAGCAGGTTCCCTTCATCGAGGGCCCCCTTCTCGGCGAGGACCAGGACGAGAGCTTCTTCCAGCCGTCGGCGTCGACTCGGTCGGCCCCCCTCTTCGACCACTGCGTGCTCGGACTGGAACACGCCTTCCGGTACGGGCGCCACGGACTGCCACTGTTCGGCACCGGCGACTGGAACGACGGCATGAACCGAGTCGGCGCAGGCGGGGAGGGCGAGAGCGTGTGGCTGGGCTGGTTCCTGCACACGACGCTGACCGAGTTCGCTGCGCTGGCCCGCGCCCACCGTGACCCGGCATACGCGGACCGGTGCAGGCAGCAGCAGACGACCCTGCTGGCCGCGCTCGAGGAATTCGGGTGGGACGGCGCGTGGTACCGGCGTGGCTACTTCGACGACGGCACCCCCCTGGGGTCCTCCTCACGCACCGAGTGCCGCATCGACGGGATCGCGCAGAGCTGGGCCGTGCTCTCCGGCGCAGCCGACCCGCAGCGCGCTGTGCAGGCGATGGAGCAGGCCGACGAGCAGTTGGTGATGCGCGACGAGGGCATCGTCCGGCTCTTCACGCCACCGTTCGACACCTCCGAGCCCGACCCCGGATACATCCGCGCCTACCCACCCGGCGCGCGGGAGAACGGCGGCCAGTACACCCACGGGGCCCTGTGGTCGGTCTTCGCCTGGGCGGCCCTCGGCGCGGAGGACCGGGCCGCCGCGATCTTCCAGCTCATCAACCCGGTCAACCATGCCCTGACCCCTGACGCGACTCAGAAGTACCGGGTCGAGCCCTACGTCGTCGCAGCGGATGTGTTCTCCGAGCCGCCGCACGTCGGGCGCGGTGGCTGGACCTGGTACACCGGCTCCGCAGGGTGGATGTACCGCGCCGGGCTGGAAGCCATCCTCGGGCTCAAGCGTCACGCCTCCGAGCTGGTCATCGAGCCCTGCCTGCCCCCGCAGTGGCGGCAGGCACGCGTCACCTACCGCGTGGGTGCCACCACGTACGACATCGCCATCGCGGCCGACTGCGACCCACCCCGAGAGGTGGCACGAATCACCCGCGACGGGGTGGACCTACCCGACGTTCGGCTCCCCCTCGTCGACGACGGCGGAACGCACCAGGTACACGTCGAGATGGCGAGCCGCAGCGGCGCCAGCCCCCAAGCCCCACAGTGAGACGCGGATCCGGCATTCGATCACGACCATGGCACCCATCGACACCGTGTCGGGCGAGATCGCCACAATCGGCGACTCGCGCGCGAGCAGGGCCTCCACAACCCCGGGGGGCGGGCTCTAGTCTCGAGGTGTGGCCGACAGGAGCCCCTCCGGCGCCAGCGACGGGGGTGGGTTGAGTCAAGGGGTGCGCGGGCGGGGGCTTGTGCGCCGGCCGGTCACCGGCCCGAGCACGGGTGCGGTGTGGCCGGCGGGTGAGACCCACCCGGCGAACAACCCGCGGGCCGAGCATCCGGGGCGCAGGCTGGCGATGGCGGTCGGCGCGACCGGTGTGGTGTTCGGAGATCTCGGCACCTCACCGCTGTATGCGATGCGCCAGTGCTTGAACGCCACCGATCTGCCGCGCGGATCCGGACACCGTGCTCGGGGTCGCGTCGCTGATCTTCTGGGCCCTGACGATGGTGGTCAGCGTCAAGTACTTGATGTTCATCATGCGGGCGGACAACCACGGGGAGGGTGGCATCCTGGCCCTGTTGGCGCTGCTGCCCGAGGCCCTGCGCCGGACGACCGGCGGTCGAGCGGCGCTCCCCGCGGTGCTGATCCTGATCGGGGCTGGCCTGCTCTACGGGGACGGTGCCCTGACTCCAGCGATCTCGGTGCTCAGCGCGGTGGAGGGATTGAGCCTGCTCAACCCGTCCTTCGCCCCGCTGGTGGTGCCGGTGACGTGTGTGATCCTGGTCGGTGTTGTTCCTGGTCCAGTCGCGCGGGACCCACAAGTTGGGCGTGGTCTTCGGCCCGGTGATGGTGTGTTGGTTCTTGTTGATCGGTGGCCTGGGCCTGGTCGAGGTGGTCGGGGCGCCGGGCGTGCTGCGGGCGTTGTCACCGACGTACGCGCTGGGCACCCTGACCGGCAACGGGGTGCATGGGTTCCTGCTCCTGGGTTCGGTGATCCTCGCGGTCACCGGCGCGGAGGCGCTCTACGCCGACATGGGGCATTTCGGTGATCGGCCGATCCGCCGGGCGTGGTTCGCGCTGGTCAAGCCGGCCCTGGTCCTGGCCTACTTCGGCCAGGCCGCGGCCGTGCTGGCCGATCCGGCTGCGGCCGCGAACCCCCTGTACGCCCTGGCGCCGAGCCACGCCTGGGCCCTGATCATGTTCACCCTGGCCACCCTGGCCACGATCATCGCGTCCCAGGCACTCATCTCGGGGGTGTTCTCCCTGACCCGCCAGGCTGTTCAGCTCGGCTACTTCCCGCGCGTGCGGATCCGGCACACGTCCAAGCAGGCGGAGGGCCAGATCTACATCCCGGCGATCAACTACGCGCTGATGGTGGCCTGCCTGGTCCTGGTCCTGGTGTTCCGCGGCTCCGACCAGCTGGCCTCGGCCTACGGGGTGGCCGTCAGCGGAACCATGGCCATCACCTCGATCGCGTTCTACCTGGTGGCCACCCGCGCATGGGCGTGGTCCCGGGCCCGGGCCGGGAGCCTGGTCGCGGTGTTCCTGACCATCGACCTGGGCTTCCTGCTGGCGACCCTTCCCAAGTTCCTCCACGGTGGTTACGTCCCGATCGGCATCGGCGCCATCGTGGTGGTCGTGATGTACATCTGGCAGTTCGGTCAGAGCCTGCTGCACGGGCAGGTCGAGGCCACCCGGCTGAGCTGGGAGCAGATCCACCAGGGGCTCAGCGACGGCTCCATCACCCGCACCCCGGGGAAGACGGCGGTCTTCCTGGCCTCCAACCGCGACGACGTGCCCCACAGCCTGAGCAGCTTCGTTCAACTGCTCGATTCGCTGCCCGAGCATGTCCGCATCGTGACCATCACCACCGCCGGCGTTCCGGTGGTGGTCGAGCCAGACCGGTTCGTGCTCGGTGACCGCGGGGACGGCATCGATGAAGTGGTGGTCCGCACCGGCTTCATGGAAACCCCGTTCCTGCCGCTGCTGATGGACATCCTGGCCGTGCGCGGCGATCCGGACTACACCCCCGATGGCCCCCTTCCCAGCCTGCCGGTACTGCCCGATGACACGATCTACGTCATCAGCGAGCGAACGTTCCTGGCCACCAACAAGGGCAGGATGTCAGCCCTGACCGAGAGGCTGTTCGCGTTGCTGCACCGCAACGCCGCCAGCCCGACGGCCTACTTCGGCCTGCCCACAGATCGCGTCGTGTCCCTGGGCACCATGGTCGACCTGTAGGCCCCGACACCCCAGGCCCACTGGACCGGATGATCGGAATCCGGCGTCCCAGGACCGGCTGACCCGAGCGTCAGACCCGAGCCTACGGGTGGCCAGGCGCCAGCCCGAGTGCGGCATCCGAGGGCTGTGGTGTGGTGATCGCGTCTGCATGTCGATGCACGATCGTCCAGGTGGAGTCTTCGCGTCGATAGACGCTCGTGACACGCAGCGCGAAGGGGACCACATCGGCACTGCCGTCGACCCTGGCCAGCCATCTCTCTGTGTCGAGGAAGCACGCCATGTCAGGGGTCACGTACCTTGCGACCTCATCAACGGCCAGGAGCTCCCCGTCGCTGAACCGTGCTGCACCCGCGTCGAGCGCCTGGGAGACCTGCGCCCAGCCTCGCCACGGGGGCTCCCACGGATTGGCCAGGCTGACGTCCTCACCGTGCGAGAACAGGGACTTGACCGGGTCAGGATTTCCGGTGACGAAGGCGTCCCCAGGCTGCACGACACTGCGCAACCACGTCCTCAAGGTCCATGGGACCCCCCCTCGCGTGCGCGTCGTCGAATCCAACATAGCCGTCCACTCCAACTCGGTACGTCCCAGGGCCGCGGCAACGACGCTCCATCCGGGCTCGGCCAGTGTCAGGCTCCTTCCCGCGCCCGGCGCCTCACGGAGATGCGTGGATCAACTGGCGATCACGACGAAGACCGCGATGGCGAGGCCGACAATGAGGTTCTGCCACAGGGCCACGGTCGCAGCCGGCCCGGCACCGCCCCTTCGGGCGCGCACGGCCAGCCATGCGCCAAGCCAGTTGGGGAGCGCTACCACCACCGCGTAGGCCACGGCGAGGGCCCAGCCGAGCGCCCCTTGGCTCGTCCATGCGACGCTCTCACTGACGCCGAGGATGCCCATGACCCCGTACGCGAGCACGAACATCGCCACGAGCCAGGGCACGTACAGCAACTGCACCCAATACGCAGCGCCGGTCATTGAGCGGCCCGGGTTCGTCGCCGGTTGGGGAGCCACCGGACTGGGTTGCTCAGAGTTCTGGGGGACTGTCGGGCTGGACATCGCCATCACCTCCACCTTGCAGTTGTCACGCTACGCGCATGCACCTCACCCGACCAGAGGCTTCCTCCCTGGGTGGCCCGCAGGCGGGGCGCCGCCCCGGGGCTGGGACTTGCCGGCGGAGGCGCCGACGTTCGCCTCTGTCTCCTCCGGGTCACACCGCGGCATTCTGGACTTGACGGGGGAACTGGCGGAGGAGGGCGTCATGACACACCAGGCACTGGAACCGCACCGAAGCCGCACCCCCCGGTTCTTCCGCACGCCCTCGACTCGGCTGGGGTGGGCGGCGATCGCCGGGTCGGTCGGGGCGATTCTCCTGGTGATCGTGGTCAATCTCTTCTCGGTCGAGGGTTCAGGGCCGCCCGAGGGCAACCCTTGGTGGTGGCAACTGTTCGGCGCCAGCGCCTTGGTGTGCATGGCCGCCTCCGGGGTCGCGGGCCTGATCGCAGTGGTTGGCAAGCACGAGCGGTCCTGGATGGTGATCGTGCCCAGCGCCCTCGTGCTCCTCGTCGCGGTCAGTGAGATGATCCAAGGGTTGGGTTACCTCCTCGGGTGATCACGCGGGCAGACCACGGGTCGAGTCGGGTGGGGCGCGTACGCTCGAGAGGTGAGGCGCCGGTGGAAGCGTGCGCTGGTGAAGACGGGGGTGGTGGCTGTCCTGCTGCTGGCCGCGGCGGTGGTGGTCACCTACCGCCAGGGCGGATTCATTCGTGATCAGGTGTCCGCCGAGTCGAGCGTACTGATGGCCGGTGACGAGGGCCTCGCGCTGACGATACGCGCAGCGGGCCGCCGCGGTGCACTGAACGGCGCGTACCGAGGTGCTCACCACGGGCTACCACGGGACACGTGGTCCACCGACTACACCCGCGTCAGACCCCTCACCTGGGCCAGGTCACGTATCGGACCTGGACCCCGGACGCAACCTTCACCACGATCTACACCTTCGAGGGGTCCGCGCGGGTACCGTCCAGGCTGAGCAGCCCGGGCTGGGTGGTCGCCGTCCTTCTACGCGGATCGAGACGGCCCCGCGACCGCACCCCCCGGGAAATCATCGCCGTCGACGACGCGCAGCCCCAGCAATGGATCGCCCCGGACTCGGCGGCTAGGCCCGGGTGCGCTGTTCGACGCCGCCGCGCTCGCCAAGGGCGGACGCAGTCGAGTTCACCGTGTCGTCGTGATCGCTGCCGGAGCGAGGCATCAGCGCACCTCGGCACGGCTCCATGCGCACCGGCCCACAGGCCGCCCCGTGGCCGCTCCCGCCCCGCCCCTTCCCCGGACTCCGGCGGTGGAAGTGGACGATCGGGTCCGGGTTGACTGGGAGTAGCGTGGTCCACGCTGCTGCTGACGGTCCCGCTCGGTGACCGCCTACCAAGGGACCTTTGGGAGTGTTCGTTGCAGATCGAACAGGCACAGCGCGATGTCCGAGTCGTCTACGTCGGGGGCTTCTTCGGACAGCTCGTGTCCGGAGTCCTGTGGCTGACCGCGGCCGCGGTCGGAACGTTCTCCTCACCCACCGGGGCGATCGCGATCCTGGTGCTCGGCGGGATCCTGATCTTCCCGCTGACCACCCTGTGCTTGCGGCTGGCGGGTCGGCCCACCTCCCTGCCCGCCGGGCACCCGATGGCCGGACTGGCCACGCAGATCGCCTTCACCGTGCCCTTGGGCCTGCTGGTCGCCCTGGCCGTCACCGGCTACCGCCTCGATTGGTTCTTCCCGGCCGCCATGGTCATCGTCGGCGCGCACTACCTGCCCTTCGTGTTCCTGTACGGCATGCGGCTCTACGCCGCCCTGGCCGCGATCCTTGCCTTCGGTGGGGTGGGCCTGGCCCTGTGGGGCCCAGGGTGGTTCAGCCTCGGCGCGTGGGTCACCGGCCTGGTGCTGGTCACCTTCGCGTTCCTGCTGCGCGCGACGGTGCGGACCGAGGTGGCGACCAACGCGGGGGCACACAAGGACTCCGGCTGACAACCTGCCTGCAGGTGGTCCGGCCGAGATCGACTGCGTCGATCCGCCTGAAGATCTGGCCCTCCCACGGGGCGTGGCGCCCCCGACCCGCTCGCCAGGGGCGAGACGCATGAGCTGCGGGACCTGGTCGCGCCCTTCACGTCACTCCCAGCGGAAGCGCAGCCACGCGACCGCGGCGCTCACCGCGCCGATGAGCAGGGCGATGGTGGTCGAGCGCCAGGCCCAGGTGCCGGTCAGCCACGGCTCCTGGACCATCTCGATCACCGGGGTGAGCGGCAGCCAGTCGCCGAGGGTGCGCAGCGAGTCCGGCAACACCTCCGGTGGTGGGCCGCCACCGCAGAGCAGCAGGAGCATGAACCACAGCACCAGCCCCACGGATTGGGCGGCCCGCGCGGTGGGCATGACCGCGCCCAGCGCGAGGCCGAGGAGCGCGAGCACAGCCGCGGCGAGCAGGCAGGCGACGGTGAACCACCCCCAGTGACGTGGGGTGTCGACGTCGGTGGCCGCCAGGGCCACGACCAGGAGCAGCAGCGCCCCGGCACCGGCGATCACCAGGGCGATCAGGAACTGGCTGGCCAGCAGCACCTGCTTGGAGACCCCGGATGCGCGCAGCCGGCGCAGCACACCGCTCTCCCGGTACTCCACAAGGTGCGCAGGTGCGCTGATCACGGTGAACCCGCTGACGGCGACCGCGACGTACGCCGGGGTGTACCAGCTGGTGGCGGGGAACCCGCGGTAGACGACGAACTCGGCGTTGGGCTCCACACTGCTGCCGAACACCCCGCCGAGCAGGTACAGGACCATCAGCGGCAGGGCCAGGGTGAACACGACGGTGATCGGCTCGCGCAGGAACAGGCGCAGCTCGGTGCTGGTGAGCTTCAACAGCGGTCCCACGGCGCTACTCCTCCCGTCCGACCAGGCGCAGGTAGACGTCCTCGAGGCCCGGGCGGATCACGGCCATGTCGGTCGGCTCGATGCCCGCCTCGGACAGGACGCGACCCACCCGAACGACGACCGCGGACTCGCCGCGCACGACCACCGAGGTCCCCCGGTGCTGCACGCCCACCACCCCGGGGATGGCATGCAGCGCCGGGATCGAGCCGGGTGCGCTGAACGTGATGGTGACCTCGCCGCTGTGCTCGGCGATCAGCTGGGCGGGCGTCCCCGCCGCTGCCACCCGGCCCTCCCGAATGACGGCCAACCGGTCGCACAGACGCTCGGCCTCGTCCATGAAGTGCGTGACGAGCACGACGGTCGTGCCGCTGTCGCGGATCCGCTCGATCAGGTCCCAGGTGTCACGGCGGGCGGCCGGGTCCAGTCCCGTGGTCATCTCGTCGAGGAACACCAGCCGGGGCGCGTTCACGACCGCTAGGGCCACCAGGAGCCGCTGGCGCTGCCCGCCGGACAGGGACGCGAACGAGGCCCGAGCCTTCCCGGCCAAGCCCCAGTCGCGCATCACGTCGCGCCAGTCCGGGCCACCCGGCTGCAACGAGGAGAACAGGTCCAGGGCCTCGGCCACCCGGATGCGTGCCGGCAGCGCCGACTCCTGCAGCTGGGCGCCGACCTGCGAGCGCAGAGCCGCCGCGTCGGTGTGCGGGTCCAGGCCCAGAACCCGAACGGTGCCCGCGTCGTGCGTTCGCAGGCCCTGCACACACTCGACGGTGGTGGTCTTCCCGGCGCCGTTCGGGCCCAGTAGGCCGAAGATCTCCCCGTGGGCCACCTCGAACGAGACATCATGGACCGCCTGGAAGTCGCCGTACCGCTTCGCCAGCCCGCAGACCTCCAGAACGGGCGCGTCCGCTCGGACCTGCCCGGTCATCCCTGCCGACCGCCGACCGTCACTTCATGCACCCGCCGTCGTTGGCCGCATCCCACGCCACGAACCGCGTCATGGCCCCAGCCGCGTTGGGCGGGTCGAACGCCGTGTGGCCCACACCCCACGACGCTACGCCTGGGCGCTGGAGGGTGGCATGCTCACTGTCGACGGCCGTGCTCGCGTCGCCGGCGCACTGCGGCCGCGGCTGCGGGCCGCCTGGACGTTCGAGGTCACGCGAGGCCGCGGACCCCCCACGCGGTAGCGGTCACCACGATGGGGGTCGTGGGTAGTCGCCGTCGACACTCACGGGTCAGCGCCACTCGCGCGTCGGGGTCCAGAGTGGCCACGTACGCTCCGGCTGGTCCCGCCCCCCGGGTGAACGGCGCCCACCACTCCTCGAAGCTCGCGTGCGTGATGCTGACCGACAGGGACGTGGCCGTCACCTCTCGCATGCCCGCGGCCTCGAACAACGAGGCCAGATGCCCCTCTCGTGTGCCGGCCAACTCCGACTCGTGCGGAGCGTCAGGGCGGATCGCCCGGGCCGCGTCCCAGAACACCCCCAGGGGTCCCCGGCCGCCGGCGTAGTCCCACACGCATGCGGCGATCACACCGCCGCGGCGAGTCACCCGTCGCATCTGCGCGAGTCCCGCCACCGGCTCGGCCATGAAGTGGACCACCAGCTGCGCCACAGCCGCGTCGAACGCCTGATCGGCGAAGGGCAGCCGCTCGGCCGCAGCCCGCCCCACCTCGACCCCTGGGAGGCGGGCTCGGACTGCTTCAACAAAGGATGCTGAGGGGTCGACCGCTGCGACACTCGACCCGGGCAGGCGTTTGACGAGCTCATCGGTGAGTGCACCAGTGCCACACCCCACGTCCAGGACACGCATTCCATTCGCGACGCCGATGAAGTCGACGAACGGCACGGCCAACAGTCGCGACCAGCGCCCCATGAACGCGTCGTAGGCCTCAGCGGGCACCTCGAATCCCATCCACGAACCGTAGGACTACCCGCCCACTTGTCCATCATTGCCCCGCTGGGGTCTACCGTGCACACCTGACCTCGGTCGAGCGCTCCGTCGCCCACGGAGACACGCTCACCGGGTCGCAGCCGTGCTCCCGGGAGGTCCTCCATGGCCGAACGGCTGTGCCGCTGCGGCGCCAACCCGATCACCGCCCAACGGATCACCCTGGAGCGCTTCGGAGACCCGAGGCCCGTCGAGCGTTGCCGTCATCGTGGCTGATGAGGTGCCGCCCACCGCCTGACGGCACGCCCACCCAGCCCGTCGGGGCCGCCCGATCGAGGAGACACAGCGATCCGTCGGCCCCCCTGAGATCCAGGTGGGGCCGACGGAGGGCGTGCCAACGAGATCAGACCAGGGATGCGCACTGACCGATCGCGTGACGGCCGACGACGTTGACGCTGCCGGGCACGAAACCTCCGGATACGCCCGGGGCCAGTCCGAAGCAGGTGAGGTTCCGCCCGATCGTGTTGCGAACGACGAAGACGCTGTAACTGGCGTCCGGGTGATCCTCGGTCACGGTGATGTTGACCAACGTCGCATTCCCACCGATCGAGTTGAAGAGCACGCCGAGCCACTCAGTCGTCTGCCCCACCACCGTGAGGTTGCGGCTGATCGTGTTGTTCTTGATCGCCCATGGGGTCGCCGCCCCTCCCCCGATCAGCGTGACGTTCCCCTTGACCGTGATCCCGTTCAACAGAACGGTATCCGCGTTGATTCCGGTGACGTTTCCGTTGACCGTGATCGTGGTGCGGATGTTCGGCGGATCCTCCTCGCCGTAACACGCATGTCCCGAGTTGCCGGTGTACGAGGGCGGCTGGCAGCCCAGGGCGAGCAGTGAGCCCGCGCCTGCGTTGACGTTGCGTCCGACCGTGATCGTCGAGGGCGCGCTGTGCGCGTCGAGTTGGGCCCCGGCCCGGACGTTCACGTTCCCGACCACGCTGATCACCGCATCGGCCGGTACGGAACAGGGGCCCGTGACCGTGATGCTGGCGTACTTCCCTGAGGGGATCTCACCTCCGGTGCACGTGTAGCTTGCCGGCTTGTGCGTGCTGGACACGACGGAAGCCATCGCCGGTCCACCCGAGAGCACGAGCGCTCCTGAAACCAAGGCCGTCCCCAGAACCCCGAGCCGGACTGCTGTCCTCATATGCCCTATCCCTTCATTCGCGGTCCCCGTCCCCCATGCCGAACGGCCCTACAGAGCCCTTCTGATGGTGTGGGGTGTCGACCTGCTGCACCCAATCGCGCGACATCCGAGGCACCACCCGGCGTTAGGTGAGCCTACGCTTATCAATTGTCGGGTGGCAATGAGTCAATTCGGCACCGTTGGCGGGCATGCAGCGTGGGTCGCTCACCAGATGGCCGCCGGCTTCGTCCGGGGCCGCCGCCCATGAGTGGCGCAGACCGGGGACTTCCGCCCCTGCCACGGAACGGGCCTCGGCGAGACGATGAACGGGCGAGGGCGGGGAAGTCCAATGGCCAGGTTCCATGATGTCGATGACGCGGTCATCGCCGGGACTGCACCAGAGTTCCGGCCCGAGGATCGAGGCGGCCTCGCCGATCACCGGGTGACCCACGAGCGCCGCAGCCACCGCCACGGCGCCAGGCAGTTCCAGACTCGGGACACCGCCGGCGTCCCCAGCCGAGTCGAGGCCGAGCCCCTCGACCGAGCCTTCCGCGGCCCTGCTCACCAGGACCCGTCACGTGCAGGAGGGACCATCTCATGAACCCCACCACCAGCCCCCCAGTTCCCGCGAGTTCGACGCGGGAGAGCCCACATCAGCGCCTCGACAGGATCCTGGATGCCCAGCACGAGGCGTTCCTGCGCCACCCCTACCCCACCGCCGAGGAGCGCATCGCGCTGATGAGGCCCGTGCCGGACATGCTGCGTGGCAACCGGGAGCGGATCCTGGCGGCGCTGGACGCCGATCTCGGCGGGTGTGCCCACATCGAGGGCGACCTGTTCGAGATCATCGGCGTGATCGCCCGGGCGAAGTTCAACATCGGGCATGTGCGCGGATGGATGAAGCCCGTCTCGAAGGCCACCAACCCAGTCACCGACGGGAACGCGAAGGCCTACATCAAGCACCAGCCGAAGGGCGTGGTGGGCAACATGGTGACCTGGAACTTCCCGTTCGACATCGCCCTCGGGCCCACGCTTGACGCCCTCGCGGCGGGCAACCGGGTCATCATCAAGCCCTCCGAGCTGACTCCCCAGTGCGGGCGACTGCTCGCCGAGATGATCGCCGAGACCTTCGACGAGGACCAGGTGGCCGTGGTCACCGGCGATGTCGAGTTCGCCAAGTACTTCGCGTCCAGGCCGTGGAACCATCTGGTGTACACCGGTGGGGCGAACACGGGGCGCGAGGTCATGCGTGCCGCCGCGGCCAACCTAGTGCCGGTGACCCTGGAACTCGGGGGCCGGAACGCAACCATCGTGGGCCGAGACAAGGTCAGCGACCCGACGACCATCGCAGGCATCGCGGGGGTCAAGACCCTCAAGCGCGGCCAGATGTGCGTCACCGCCGACCACCTCCTGGTCCCGGAGGAGAGCCTCGTCGGATTCGTCGACGCGCTCGTGGCCCACATGCGGGCGGCGTTCGGGGCGGACAACGCCGCAGATTCCTGCGGGATCATCAGCGACCGTCACCTCGCCCGCCTCACCGAACTCGTCCATCAGGCGCGCGAGTCCGGGGCGCAGGTCATCCAGATCGGTCAGGACCAGTCTGGCGGCAGCCGGCTGATGCCGTTCTTCGTGGTGGTGGACCCCTCCGACGACCTCCCCCTGATGCAGCAGGAGGTCTTCGGCCCGATCCTTCCCATCAAGACCTACCGAACCACCCAGGACGTGATCGACCGGATCAACGCCGGCGATCCTCCGCTCGGGCTCTACGTCTTCTCCGATGACGCGACCTTCGTCGACGCGATCACCGAGCACACCCAGTCCGGTGGGGTGGCGATCAACGCCATCGCGATGCAGGCCGCGATGCCGTCGATGGGCTTCGGCGGTGTGGGCGCCAGCGGCATGGGCCGCCACCACGGCGAGGAGGGGTTCCGGGAGTTCTCCAACCCCCGCGGCTACTTCGAACGGCGAACCGGCGGCACCTTCGACCTGCTCACCCCGCCGTACGGCCAGGGGACCCGCCGACTCATCGACGAGGTGGCCTACGGCCCCATGCTCAGCCAACTGAAGTTCGCGGCCACCACCATCCCCAGGAACCTGGTGGCGCGGTTCCGCTGACCCGTTCGCGTGGGCCCCGCGCTCACTGCGGGTGGTTGAGCGGGGGGCCGCGCAGCGCCCGGGACGGCCACCGCCGAACCTGCCTGTCGCTCCAGGGGACTCATCCGGTCCGTGCCCTGTCACCGCCGCGTCTCAGCCAGCTGCTGGGGCCGCGGCCTGCTCCAGTGCGTCGAGGATGAGATCCAAGCCGTACTGGAACTCCCGATCGACGCTGTAGTCGGACCCCAGCGCGTGTCCGGCCACCTCGACGAGATACGGATAGTCGGCCGTCGTGGCCTGCTCCAGGACCGCCGCCGTCGACTCGGTCCCCGGCGGTGAGGTGCGTACCGGTGACAGAGTCGTCTCCTGGATCACGTGTCCATACACGTAGCTGTCGAGCAGCCAGAAGGCGTGGACCGCGTCCTCGATCGAGAACCCCGCCGATCTCAGATTCCCCAGGATCGCGTTCAGGTAGCGCATCGTCGCGGGCCCCATCGAGCCGCGGGTCTCCAGCAGCCCGATCGCCCACGAGTGGCCGGCGAGGACCCCGCGCGCCGAGACGGCCCGCCGTCGCATGGCCTTCTTCCAATGGGTCTCCTGGCTGGGGATCTCGATCTGGCCCACGATGAGCTCGACGACCCCGTCGAGGATCGCCTCCTTGTTGGCCACGTGCTTGTACAGCGACATTGCCTCGACGCCGAGCTCGGCGCCCAGGCGGCGCATCGTCAGGGCGCCGAGCCCCTCGCGATCGGCTAGGTCGACCGCGGCCGCCAGGACCCGATCGGTGGTCAGCGGCGGGCGTGGAGGGCTGTCCATTTGGGTCATCATATGGACAAGTTTACTAAGTAGCGATACGGTTACTAAGTAAGCCATCACCGAGAGATTGGAGCCGAGAGATGTCCGTCCACGCCGAGAAGGCACCCATGACCTCCGGCACGACGTTCGAACCCGCCACGGTGAACGTGCGGATCAAGATCTCCGCCCTGTGGACAGCGATGCTGTTCGTCTTCATCTACGTCGACCATTTCAGCCTCCTGCGACCCGATGTCCGGGCCGACATCGAGGCGGGCCAGATCGGCGGGTTCACCATCAACCAGACGTTCCTGCTGTTCAGCACCGCCTATGTCGCCATCCCCGCCCTGATGGTGTTCGGGACACTGATCCTGCGACCAGCGATCAGCCGGATCGCCAACATCGCGCTGAGCATCCTGTACGCGGTGACGATCGTCGGCGGCTCGATCGGCGAGGGGAACTACTACTACCTGCTCGGCAGCGTCCTCGAGGTCGCACTGCTCGCGGCCGTCGCCTACTACTCCTGGACCTGGCCCAAGCTCGCCACGTCGACGTCGACCAACCGACTCGAGGCCGGCACTGAGCGCCTCCAGGACACGTCCGCGTAGCCCAGCCCCGACGTCCTGGTCCTGATCACCTTCAACGAGGCCGCCGCCCAGCGCAACGCACCTGGAGACCGGTCGAGGTTCCCGACCACCCCACACGCCGAGCCAGGCGCGAGGGCGGCGACATCAACAGGCTTCGTCCAAGGCGGCAGAGACTGAGTAGTGGTCTGCCGTCTGTCGGGAACCTTCTCAGCCCGCGCGACTGGTGATGCCAGCCGAGGCCCGCAGGCGAGCCGCGCCACCGTCAGGCTCCTGGGTATAGCCTCCAGCCTTCCTCTCAGGCTGGTCCCTTCGACCCCACCGGGGCGGGTGACCACGAAGGACTCCCGTACAGGAGCAGGACCATGGGTGAGAAGGCCGACGCGCTCTCGGAGCGCATGTTCATGTCGCTGGTCGGCACCGCCGAGCTGCTGGAGGTCTACCTCGGGGACAGGCTCGGCCTGTACGAGCACCTCACCGAGGAGTCGCTCACCGCCGCAGAGCTCGCCTCGCGCAGCGACATCGCTGAGCGCTACGCGCGTGAGTGGCTCGAGGCGCAGGCTGTGTCCGGGTTCCTGGTGGTGGACGACGTGGGCGCCAGCACCACCGAGCGGCGCTATCGGCTGCCCGAGGAGCACGCCCAGGTGCTGCTGGACCGGGACGCCACGACCTACCTCACGCCCTACGCCCGGATGTTCGTCGCCGCCGCGCAGCAGCTGCCCGCGATCATGAGCGCCTACCGCACCGGCGGGGGCGTGAACTGGCGGGACTACGGCCCGGACATGAGCGAGGGCCAGGAATGGGGGAACCGGCCCACCTACGTCACTTCCATGGCCGACTGGCTCGCCAGCATTGGGGACCTCCACGCACGGCTGTCGGCCGGCGCCCGCGTCGCTGATGTGGGGTGCGGCGGGGGGTGGTCCTCCATCGCGATCGCGCGGGCCTATCCGGGCGTGACGATCGACGGGTTCGACCTCGACGAGCCAGCCATCGAACGAGCGCGCATGAACGCCGCGGAGGAAGGCCTGTCCGACCGCGTGCGGTTCCACGCGGTGGACCCTGCAGAGGCCGGGCATGGCGACGCCTACGACCTGGTGGCGGCCTTCGAATGCATCCACGACCTGCCCCAGCCCGTACCGGTCCTGCAGACCATGCGCTCCATGGCGGGCGAGGACGGCATCGTCCTGGTGATGGACGAGAACGTCGCGCACGAGTTCGTCGCGCCCGGTGATGAGGTGGAGCGCATCATGTACGGGTTCAGCACACTCGTGTGCCTGCCCGACGGCATGTCGCATCCGGGCTCTCTGGGCACCGGCACCGTGATGCGCCCGTCAGTGCTGGCGGGCTATGCGCGGGAGGCTGGATTCTCCGACGTCGAGATCCTGCCGATCGACGCAGGATTCTGGCGCTTCTACCGGCTGAGCCGCTGACCGGCCACCTCGGCGTGCCCGGGTCGACGAACCCTCAGGATCCGTCGACCTTCACGATCTCGTAGGGCAGGGGGTCGGGAGCTGTCTGCCCGAATCGTGCATTGACCGCGTACAGGCTCGAGCCGAACGCGGCGACGGTCGTGGGGACAGCGAAGTCGGGGTCCGTCAGTGTCGTGACCAAGGTCGCGGACCCCAGGGCTGGGGACATCCGCAAGATGGCGATCTCGTTGGCCTGGTTGCGCACCACGGCCAGTTCGCGTCCGCGTAGCAGGATTCCGTCACCCGACGTCAGGACGGCACTGGTCTGGACCGCCATGGCCACGCCGTTGACCGGATCCACGCGGAACAGCGTGCCCGTTGTGGAGTTGACCACGAGCAGGGCATCCCCGCTCGGGGTGGACGCGATCCCGTTGGCGTTGAAGACGAAGGATCCGGGCACCTGCTCCCACTCACCGGTCAGCGGCACAGCGATCGGCCCGCCCGCGGGCCTCCCACTCTCGAGCGGAATCCGATAGAGCATGGCGTTGAACGAGTCGGTGAACCACGCGGCATCCCTGGTCAGCGTCACATCGTTGATGAACGAACCCGCGACCGCGAGCTGGTAGCTGGCCACCCCCGCACCCGTCGTGGCGTCGTAGACGTAGGCCTGGCCAGTGGGTCCACCCGCGACGAACAGCAACCCACCCGACTCCTTCAAGCCAACAGCGATCCGCCCAGCCTGAGGTGGCACCAGCACCCCACCACCTCCGGTGCGCAGGTCCCCCTTCCACACTGCGCCCGTGGCCAGGGACCCCGCGTAGACCGTCGACCCGGTTCCCGTTGCCACCCCCTCAGCCGCCCATCCCGCGGGCAACGACACCACCTCAGGGAACGGGCGGGCATTCGCCTGCCCGGCCAGGGCGAAGGCCGCAACAGTCACGCCGAGCGTCACAGACAGGCGAGTAAGGGTTCCCATACCTTCGACGCTAGGCTGCCAGCGACACTCCCGCAACTTCGGAGAGCCGGGATCGATGGGTGGCGCATCCAGGGGCCAAGGTGACGGCGAAGACCATCTCGCGATGTCGGTTCACCGCGCCGAGTAGGTCCCATATCGCAGGCGGCCCCCCACCTCCTTCCATCGTGGGGGTGGGGCCGTTGCGCCTGTCAGGCTGGGCAGCCACGTGGGCTGCGCCCGGGAGGCGCCGAACGAGATCGCCCACCGCATGGCCGTTCCCGACCCCTCCTCCAGATCGCACGGAGGCATCAACGCCACGAGCAGGCGGCCCCTTACCACGACGCCGGGCGCGTCCGCGATTCGCGCGCCTACACTCGCGGGATGGCCGACGACGTCCTGCACTCCCCCGCCCCGACCACCGACGAACCTGACCTGACCCCGCCGCCGGTGCGCCGGCGCGCGGCGATGAGCGCGCAGCTCGTCGACTGGCTGGGCACCGGGTGGCAGCCCGCGCCGCAGATGCCGCACCCCTCCGACGGGTCCGGGGCGGGCCACGCGGCACGGCGGCGGGCGGCGGTCTCGGCCCACTTCACCGGCGAGCTCATCGTGGTACCCGCTGGCCAGCAGGTGACCCGGGCCAACGACACCCAGTACCCGTTCCGCGCCTCGTCGGCCTTCGTGTGGCTGACCGGCGAGACCGTCGAGGGGGCGGTGCTCGTGATGACCCCCCGCGGCGAGGGCCCGGGCCACGACAGCGTGCTCTACGTGCGCGAGTACCACCCGGCCGGATCGGAGGGGTACTTCACCGACCACCAGTTCGGGGCCCTGTGGGTGGGCAACGTGCCCAGCGTGGACGAGACCGCCGAGGTGCTGGCCATCCAGTGCCGTCCGCTGGCCGAGCTGCCCCACGACCTCGATCCGTGGCGCGACCGGGCCTGCGCGGTGCTGACCGGCTGCGACCACATGGTCGACCCCCTGCTCCCGCGCGGGGACTCCGGACGGCTGGGCACCGTGATCGACGAGCTGCGCCTGGTCAAGGACGACTGGGAGATCGCCCGCCTGCAGCACGCGTGCGACGCGACCGCCCGCGGCTTCACCGACGTGGTGCGCGAGATCCCGCGGGTGCTGGACCGGCCGGTGCGCGGCGAGCGGTGGCTGGAGGGCACCTTCTGGCGGCGGGCGCGGCTGGAGGGCAACGAGGTCGGCTACACCTCGATCGTCGGGGCCGGCGCCCACGGCACGACGCTGCACTGGTGGCGCAACAACGGCACCCTGCACTCCGGGGACCTGCTTCTGGCCGACATGGGCGTGGAGACCGACGAGATCTACACCGCCGACGTCACCCGCACGTTCCCGCTGGACGGCCTGTGGACCCCGGCCCAGCGGCGGGTCTACGCCGCGGTGCTCGAGTCCCAGCAGGCGGGTATCGCCGAGGTGCAGGTCGGCAACGACTTCCTCGCCGCGAACCGGGCCTGCATGTGGGTGCTGGCCGAGCACCTGCACTCCTGGGGGGTCCTCGACGTGCCGGCCGAGGTCTCGTGCAGCGACGATCCGGACCGGCCCGGAGCTGGCCGGCATCGCCGCTACACGCTGCACGGGGTCTCGCACAGCCTCGGCCTGGACGTCCATGACTGCTCCCGGGCCCGCGACGAGCTCTACACCCAGGGCCCCCTGGGCGTGAACCACGTGCTCACCGTCGAGCCGGGGCTCTACTTCCAGCGCAACGACCTGACCGTGCCCGACGAGCTGCGCGGCATCAGCGTGCGCATCGAGGACGACATCCAGGTGACGGCCGCCGGCCCGGTGAACCTCTCGGCCGGCCTGCCGCGCGACCCCGACGAGATCACGGCGTGGATGGCCCACGCACAAGCCGGCGACCCCGAGCTCTGAGCGACCAAGGGTTGAGCCGTCGCTGAGCCGTGAGCTTCCCTGAGCCCTGCGCGGTCTCAGGGCTGGACGAACACCGCCAGGTACTGGGCCCAGCCGTCGGGGCGCGGGGTGACCAGGGCCAGGAACTCCCCGCTGCGCGAGACCAGCGCGTGCGGGTGGGGTCCGTCGAGCGCCGTCCCGGGTGCGGGGTGGCCGGCGGGAGTGGCCCCTGGAGCGCCCCACGCCGGGCCGAGGTCGATCGAGCGGCCGTGGCGCACGGCACCCTCGTCGGCCTCGGTGACCCGGATCACCGGGAACGCCAGCGACGCCGCGCGGTCCATGGGGGTCACGGCCAGGTCCTCGGCGAGCTGGTCGAGGCTGCGGGCGTCGGCCAGGGTGAAGACGCCCACCCGGGTGCGGCGCAGTGCGGTCAGGTGCCCACCGACCCCGAGGGCGAGGCCGAGGTCGCGGGCCAGGGCACGGATGTAGGTGCCCGACGAGCAGTCGACCACCACGTCGAGGTCCAGGGTGCCCGCCTCGGCGTCAGCGCGGCGGTCGAGCACCGCGAAGCTGCGCACCGTGACGGGCCGCTCGGGTAGCTCGACCTCCTCGCCGGCCCGCACCCGGTCGTGTGCCCGGCGGCCGTCGACCTTGATCGCCGACACCGCGGAGGGCCGCTGGAGGATCGCGCCGGTCAGGGCGGCGATCGCGGCGTCCACGGCGGCCATGGGCAGCTCATGGGCCGGCGCCCCGCCCAGGGGCTCGCCCTCGGCGTCGTCGGTCACGGTGGCCCGACCCAGGCGGATGGTCGCCTCGTAGGTCTTGTCCGCGCCTGCGACGTGGCCCAGCAGGCGGGTCGCCCGGCCGATCCCGACGACGAGCACGCCGGTGGCCATCGGGTCCAGGGTGCCGGCATGCCCCACGCGCCGGGTGCCGGCGAGTGTGCGCAGCCGGCCGACCACGTCGTGGGAGGTCCATCCGGCGGGCTTGTCGACGACGACGATCCCGTCGGGTGCGACGGGCCGCCGGACCCGCGGCGGGGCGGCCTGCGCGTGAGTGGCGGTGGGGTGGCCGGCCTGCGCGTCGAAAGCGGCCGGGTGCTCGGGTGCGGGGGCGGCGCCGGGGGCGGCCGCGGTCTGGGGGGTCACAGTCAGCTGCCGGTCGTCTCGTCCTGGTCGTCGAGGTCGTCCTCGCGCGGGGCCCGGTAGGGGTCGGCCTCGCCGGCGTACTGGGCGTCGGCGGCCACGGCGGCGACGGCGGCGTCGGTGGCCGCGGCGCGGGCGAGCAGGTCGTCGATGTGCCGGGCGTTCTCCGGGACGGCGTCGGCCACGAAGGCCAGCGACGGCGTGTGACGCACGCCCGTCTGGCGGCCCACCTCCGTGCGCAGCACGCCCTTGGCGGACTCCAGCGCAGCCGCCGTGGCCGCCTGCTCCTCCTGGGAGCCGTACACCGTGTAGAACACGGTCGCCTCGCGCAGGTCGTTGGTCAGCCGCGCGTCGGTGATCGTCACGAACCCCAGCCGCGGGTCCTTGACCCGCGTCTCCAGCGTCTCGGCCACGATCACCCGAACCCGGTCAGCGAGCTTGCGCACACGTGCCTCGTGGGCTCCCATGCTGGCCACCTCCTCGTCATCCCCGTCTTGGACAGTGCGTGGTGGGTCAGTCAGTCACCGTCGCCCACGAACCGCTGCCGTGCGGCGAGCAGCTCGAACTCCGGTCGCTCCGCCACCAGCCGCTCGCACGCGTCGAGCACCTGGCGGCAGTGCCCCTGGTCCGGGCCGACCACGGCGACCCCGATCAGGGTGCGTCGGTGCAGGTCGAGGTGACCGGCCTCCGCCGCTGCCACGTCGAACCGTCGCCGAAGTTCGGCGATGATCCCGCGCACGTGGCTGCGCTTGTCCTTCAGTGAGCGGACGTCGGCAGGGAGCAGCAGGTCCACATCGAGGATCCCGACGAACACCGGCTGCTCCCTGAACCGTCAGTCGCGGGGCTTCTCGCGCATCTCGAACGTCTCGATGACGTCGTCGACCTTGATGTCGCCGTAGGACCCCAGGCCGATGCCGCACTCGAAGCCGTCGCGCACCTCGGTGACATCGTCCTTGAACCGCCGCAGCGAGGTGACCGTCAGGTTGTCGGCCACCACCACTCCGTCGCGGACCAGGCGCGCCTTGCTGTTGCGCTTGATCTCCCCGGAGCGCACCAGCGACCCGGCGATGGTGCCGAACTTCGAGCTCTTGAAGACCTCGCGCACCTCCGCCGTGCCCAGCTGGGCCTCCTCGTACTCCGGCTTGAGCATGCCCTTGAGGGCCGCCTCGACGTCGTCGATCGCGGAGTAGATGACGTTGTAGTACCGGATGTCGACACCCTCGCGGTCGGCCAGCTCCGTCGCCTTGCCCTGGGGGCGGACGTTGAAGCCGATGATGACCGCGTTGGAGGCCGCCGCCAGCATGACGTTGGTCTCGGTGATGGCACCGACACCGCGGTCGATGATGCGCAGGTTGACCTCGTCGCCGACGTCGATCTGCAGCAGCGCGTCCTCCAGGGCCTCGACCGAGCCGGACACGTCGCCCTTGAGGATCAGGTTGAGCTCCTGGACCTCGCCGGTCTCCAGCTGCTTGAGGAAGTCCTCGAGCGTCCGGCGGCCGCGCCGCTTGGCCAGCTGGGCGTTGCGCTCGCGGGCCTGGCGGGTCTGGGCGATCTGCCGGGCCACGCGGTCCTCGCCGACGACGAGGAACGAGTCACCCGCACCGGGCACCGACGTGAGGCCCAGGACCTGGACCGGCCGGGCCGGCGTGGCCTCGTCGACGGTGTTGCCGTGCTCGTCGAGCATGGCGCGCACGCGGCCGAACGCGTCACCGGCGACGATCGAGTCACCGGGGCGCAGGGTGCCGCGCTGGACCAGGACGGTGGCCACCGGGCCACGACCGCGGTCCAGGTGCGCCTCGATCGCCACGCCCTGGGCGTCCTGCTTGGGGTTGGCCCGCAGGTCCAGGGTGGCGTCGGCGGTCAGGGCGATCGCCTCGAGCAGGCCGTCGATGTTGACCCGGTTCTTGGCCGAGACGTCGACGAACATGGTGTCGCCGCCGAACTCCTCAGCCACGAGGCCGTACTCGGTGAGCTGGCCGCGCACCTTCGTCGGGTCGGCACCCTCCTTGTCGATCTTGTTCACCGCGACGACGATCGGCACTCCGGCGGCCTGGGCGTGGTTGAGCGCCTCGACCGTCTGCGGCTTCACGCCGTCGTCCGCGGCCACGACGAGCACCGCGATGTCGGTGACCTGGGCGCCACGGGCACGCATGGCGGTGAACGCCTCGTGGCCCGGGGTGTCGATGAAGGTCAGCCTGCGCTCGTCACCGGCGACCTCGGCGACCACCTGGTAGGCGCCGATGTGCTGGGTGATGCCACCGGCCTCGCCGGCGACCACGTTGGCCGAGCGGATGGCGTCGAGCAGCTTGGTCTTGCCGTGGTCGACGTGGCCCATGACCGTGACGACCGGGGGCCGGGCGACCAGGTCGGACTCGTCGCCCTCGTCCTCACCGAACTCGAGGTCGAAGGTGCCCAGCAGCTCGCGATCCTCGTCCTCGGGCGAGACGACCTGGACGTCGAAGTCCAGCTCCTGGCCCAACAGGCGCAGGGTGTCGTCGTCGACCGACTGGGTGGCCGTGAGCAGCTCGCCGAGCTTGAACATGACGGTGACCAGGTCAGCCGCCGAGCAGTTGATCCGCTCGGCGAAGTCGGTCAGCGAGGCGCCGCGGGGCAGCCGGACGACCGCGCCGTTGCCGCGGGGCAGGCGAACGCCGCCGATCGCGGGGGCCTGCATGTTCTCGTACTCCTGGCGCTTGGCGCGCTTGGACTTGCGGCCCTTCGTGGGTCGACCACCGGGCCGACCGAACGCACCGGCCGTGCCACCGCGACCCGGCCCACCACCGGGCCGACCGCCGGGACCGCCACCGGGACGACCCGGGGCGCCGCCACCGGGCGCACCGCCCGGAGCTCCGCCGGGACGGAACCCGCCGGCACCACCGGGACCGCCGGGACGGAACCCGCCGGCACCACCCGGACCACCCGGGCGCCCACCGGGGCCGCCGGGACGGGCACCGGGCCCACCGGGACGGCCTGCACCGACCCCAGCCGGACGTGCCGCCGGCCGAGGCGGCATCGAGCCGGGGTTGGGACGCGGACCGGCCGCGCCGGCCGCACCCGCAGGACGGGGGGCCGGACGAGGGCCGGCCGGGCCGGGGGCAGCCCCCGGTCGCGGAGCCGGCCCGGGCCGGCCCATGCCGGACCCGCCACCGGAGTAGGGGTTGTTCCCCGGACGCGGGCCGGGGCTGGGACGACCCATGCCGGAACCGCTGGAGAACGGGTTGTTGCCGGGCCGCGGGCCCGGTGACGGGCGCGGGCCGGGCGTCGGGGCCGCCGTGCCCGGTGCGGCCGGGGCCGCGGGGCCCTGGGCCGCCGGGGTCTGGGCTGCCGGGGTCTGGGCCGCCGGGGTCTGGGCTGCCGGGGTCTGGGCCGCCGGGGCCGGCGCAGCTGGGGCGGCCGGTGCCGGGGCCTGGGCGGCAGGCGCCGCCGGAGCTGCCGGGGTGGCCGGAGCAGCCGGGCCCGCCGGGGTCGCCGTGGTCGCCGGGGTCGCCGTGGTCGCGGGGGCCTTCGGCGCTGCCGGGGCCGGAGCCTTCGCCGCAGGGGACGGGCCCGCCGGGGTCGGACCGCCGGTGTTCGGGGTCGGTGCCGGCGCCGAGGGCTCGGTGGCCTTCGGCGCGGCAGTGACGGGGAATGCCTCGCGCAGCTTGCGCTCGACCGGAGCCTCGACCGTAGAGGCGGCTGACTTCACGTACTCACCGTTCGCGTTCAGCCACGCGACGGCTTCCTTGCTGGGAATGCCCAGCTCCTTGGCCACAACACTGACCCGGACCTTCGACACGTTTCTCCTGTCTGTGGTCCGCGCCCGGCCGTGAGGCTCTTGTCTAGGGCATGGACCGCTGGTTGTTGGTGGGCACGCTCATCGCAGCGAGCTCATCGAGTGCTCATTTCCACGTCGCTCCTCAACCGTTAAGGGCGGTCTCTTCACTGCTGGTGAACTCCCTCGATCCACACGCGGACGGCGCTGGCGTCGAGCGCCCCCTGGACCCTGAGGGCCCGTGGGAACACCCGCCGCCGCTCCGCCAGGGCCAGGCACTCGAGCGTGGGATGCACGTAGGCTCCACGACCGGGTTCCCGGGCCGCTGGATCCGGGTGGCAGGTGCCATCCCGGGCGGTGACCCGAAGCAGTTCGGACTTGCCCGACCGCACACGACAGGCGACGCACATGCGCGTCGGCTCGTCGTCGTGGCCAGGCTGTCCGGATTCTAGCGCGGAAGTCACCTCTGTCCCGAATCCGCGTCCCCGTCGCCGGTCGGCGCCGCGTCCGAGCGGATGTCGATGCGCCAGCCGGTGAGTCGCGCAGCCAGGCGGGCGTTCTGCCCCTCCTTGCCGATGGCCAGCGAGAGCTGGTAGTCCGGGACGACGACGCGCGCCGAGCGCGTCTCGGCATCCACGACCTCCACGGAGCTCACCCGCGCCGGCGACAGCGCATGGGCCACCATCTCGGCGGGATCGTCGGACCAGTCGACGATGTCGATCTTCTCGCCGCCCAGCTCGGCCATCACGTTGCGCACCCGGGAGCCCATCGGCCCGATGCAGGCACCCTTCGGGTTCAGCCCGGAGCGGTGCGAGCGCACGGCCATCTTGCTGCGGTGCCCCGCCTCCCGGGCCAGTGCCACGATCTCCACCGATCCGTCGGCGATCTCCGGCACCTCGAGGGCGAACAGGGCCTTGACCAGCCCGGGATGGGTGCGCGAGAGCACGACCTGGATCCCCTTCGGCCCGCGCCGCGTGCCCACCACGAGGGCCTTGATCCGCGAGCCGTGCGGGTGGCGCTCGGTGGCCACCGCCTCCTGCGGGGGCAGCACCCCCTCGACCTTGCCGAGGTCGACGAACACCAGCCGCGGATCCGGGCCCTGCTGCACGACGCCCGAGACCAGGTCGCCGACCTTGCCGGCGAAGTGGCCGTGGGTCACGTCGTCCTCGGCCTCGCGCAGGCGCTGCACGAGCACCTGGCGCGCGGTGGTGGAGGCCACCCGGCCGAACCCCTCGGGCGTGTCGTCGAACTCGCGGGGCACGAACCCCTCCGCGGCCTCCTCCGGGACCTCCTCGAGGGCCCAGACGGTCACGTGCCCCGTGCTGCGGTCGAGCTCGACCCGGGCCTGGGTGGCTGCGCCGGGGGTGTGGTGGTAGGCCACGAGCAGCGCCTGCTCGATCGAGTCGACGAGCAGGTCGATCGGGATCTCCTTGTCCACGGCGACCGCGCGCAGTGCACTGACGTCGATGTCCATCTCAGGCCTCCTCGTCGCCCTCGACCGTGTCGCCGGTGTCCTCGAGCTCGACCTCGTCGATGTGGCGGAACTCGACCTGCACCACGGCGCGGGCCACCGCGGCGAGGTCCACCTCGCGCACGTGGCCCTCGACGTCCAGAGTCGCCCGGGACCCGTCGGCGGTGACCAGCCGGCCCACGAACGGCTCCCCGGTGCGGGGGGTGATCTCCACGAGCCTCCCAGCGGCCCGGGCCCAGTGCCGCGGAAGGGTCAGCGGCCGGTCGACGCCTGGCGAGGTGACCTCCAGGACGTAGGCCGACTCCCCGAGCAGGCTCGAGTCGTCGAGTTCGCGGGACAGCGCCCGACTGATCCCCGCCACCGTGTCCAGCGGGAGCCCGCCGCCGTGGTCGACGACCACGCGCACGAGCCGGCGCTTGCCGGCCGGCCGGATGACGACCTCCTCGAGGTCGCACCCGAAGCCGGCCACGATGGGCTCGGCCAGGGAGCGCAGCGCCTTGACCTGTGCTGCCGACATCGCAGGCTCCTCGATCCTGTTGTGGGTGATCCGATTGTGGAACCGCAGTTGTGGGGGCCGATCCTACCTGCGCGCCGGGACCGCGGGCAGCGCGCGCGGGGCGGGGCCTGGGGATGGGCGGGGGCGGGCGGGAGCCCGGGGACGGGCCGGGCGCGGGGACGGGCCGGGCGCGGGGCGGGGGCGCCACACGCATCCATCCCACGGGCCGGGGGCAGCCAGGTGCGAGGATGCCCCGCGTGGATCGCCGCACCTTCCTGGCCCTCGGGGCATGTGGGCTGCTCGCGGCCGGCTGCACGGGGTCCGGGCCCGGGCTGCTGCCCGATCCGGGACCCAGCGGCTCCCCCGACCCGGACGCCGCTGTGCGCGCCGGGGTGGCGGACTCCGAGCGCGCCCTGGTGGCGGCCTACCGGGCGACGATCGCGGCCATGCCGGAGCTGGCCGAGGAGCTCGCCGTGGTCCTGGCCCAGCACGAGGAGCACCTGGCCCGGATCGTGGGACTGACGCAGGACGGGTCCGCGAGCCCAGGCACCGCCACGGCGGGGACCTCGTCAGCCACGGCAGCCCCGGACCCAGGCTCTGCCGACCCGGTGGGCGGCTCCCCCGACCCGAACAGCACCTCCCCCAGCCCGAATGCGGGCTCCCCCACCCCCACCGGGTCGGGCGCCCCCAGCCTGACGGCCCTGGCCCGCCAGGAGCGCGCGGCCTCGCGCCAACGCACAGACGCCTGCGACGAGGCCACGGGCAGCGCCCTGGCGCGCGACCTGTGCCTGATCGCAGCCAGCGAGGCCCAGCACGCCGTCCTCCTGGCCGGCCTGGCCGAGAAGGGGCGCTGATGGCCGGCACCCTTCCCGCCTACGCCGCCGCGCTGCAGGCCGCCCTGGCCGGTGAGCACGCCACCATCTGGGCCTGCGGGCGCGCCGCCGGGGAGCTCTCCGGCGAGCAGCGAACGGAGGCCCTGAGATCGCTGGACGCCCACCGCGTGCGACGCGAGGCGCTGCGCGGGGCACTCGTGGACCTCGGCGCCGAGCCGGTGGCCCCCGCGGCTGCCTATGTGGAGCCCTTCGCGGTGCGCGGCGCGCGCGGGGGCCGCCGGCTCATGGCCCACGTCGAGCGGGCGCTGGCCGCGACCTACTCCGATGTGGCCGCCGCCGCCCCCGCAGGGGCCCGGTCGCCGTGGGTGGGGCAGTCGTCGAAGGCGGCGGTCCGGGCGCTCGGGTGGGGCGCCGCGCCGCAGGCGTTCCCCGGCTCAGCCGAGCAGGTCGGCGCCCTCCCGGCCGAGGGCGACCAGTCGTGACAGGGCCCGGAAGTACTTCTTCCGGTAGCCACCGCGCAGCATGACCGGATCGAAGACCTCGTCCAGCGGCGCCCCGGAGGCCACCACCGGGATGTCGCGGTCGTAGAGCCGGTCGGCCAGGACCACCAGGCGCAGCGCGGCGGCCTGGTCGGTCAGGGTCCGCAGGCCGGTCAGGTGCACGCGCGCCACCCCGTCGAGCAGCGCCCCGTAGCGCGAGGGATGCACCCGGGCCAGGTGGGCCATGAGCGGGTCGAACGCGTCGAGCCAGCCGTCCGAGCCGGCCGCCTCGACGACCTCGGCGTCGGTGAACGGCGGTGGGGCCTGCGGCAGGCCACGGTGACGGTAGTCCTCTCCGTCGATGCGGTAGACGTCGAAGTGCGCGGAGAGGCCCTGGATCTCGCGCAGGAAGTCGTCGGCGGCGAACCTGCCCTCGCCGAGCCGGTCGGGCAGGGTGTTGGAGGTGGCGGCCAGGCGCACCCCGGCCTCGACCAGGCGGTTGAGCAGCGTGGACATGAGCACGGTGTCGCCCGGGTCGTCGAGCTCGAACTCGTCGATGCAGACCAGTCGGTGGCCCGAGAGGGCGGTGACCGCCCCCTGGAAGCCGAGCGCCCCCACCAGGTTCGTGTACTCCACGAAGGTGCCGAAGGCCCGGGGCCCCGGTGCCTCGTGCCACAGCGAGGCGAGCAGGTGGGTCTTGCCGACCCCGAACCCACCGTCGAGGTAGATCCCGGCCCGGCCCTCCGGCGGCGCGGCCCGGCGGAACCGGAAGCGCCCGACCGGGCGCTCGGGGGCGTCCATGGCGGCGGCGAAGGCGCGCAGCCCGGCCACGGCGGCGGCCTGGGTCGGCTGGGCGGGGTCGGGCAGGTAGGTGTCGAACGACTCGGCGGCGAACCGCGGCGGGGGCACGAGCTCGGCGATCAGCCGATCGGCGTCGACATGCGGCATCCGGTCGACCAGTCGGGGCATGGTGGAAGCCTGCCAGAGTCCATGATGTGCCGATGACCCCACCGGACCGAACCCGCCATGGCTGAGCGCTTCGCGATCGATCCACCGATCGAGCCCATGCTCGCCGCGCCACTGCCGGGGCTGCCCGACTCGGCCGAGGGCCTGGCCTTCGAGCCCAAGTGGGACGGTTTCCGATGCCTGATCTACCGTCGCGGGGACGACGTGGCCATCCAGGGCCGGATGCGCGCCGCGGACGCTGCCGCCACCGGCTCGTGGGACCTCACCTACGCGTTCCCGGAGATGGTGGAGCGGATCCGCGCCCTGCGCGTCGACGACCTCGTGCTCGACGGGGAGCTGGTCATCATCCGCGAGGGGCGCCTGGCCTTCGACCAGCTCAGCCAGCGCCTGCGCCCGCGCAAGGAGGCCGGCGGCTGGAAGATCGCCGAGCTGGCCGCGGACCATCCCACGGCGTTCGTCGCGTTCGACCTGCTCGCCCTGGGCGGCCGTGACCTGCGCCAGGAGTCCACCGCCGCGCGACGCAGCGCCCTCGAGCAGGTGCTGGCCGGGGAGCCGGCCGGGGTGCACCTGACCCCGCAGACCCGGGATCTCGCCACGGCCGCCCGGTGGTTCGCCGAGCTGCCCGGTGCCGGCCTCGACGGGCTGATCACCCGGCCGCTGGAGGGCCCCTACACCCCCGGGAAGCGGACTCTGGGCAAGGTGAAGCCGGTGCACACCGTCGACGTCGTGTGCGCCGGGTGGCGGCCCTACGCCAAGCCCGGCCCGGACGGCGGGGAGGTGGTCGGCTCGGTCCTCCTCGGTCTCTACGACCCGGCGGGCGTGCTGCAGATGATCGGGGCGATGTCGGCCTTCCCGATGGCCGCGCGGGTGCGGATGGCCGCGGAGTTCAGCGCGCTGGCGGTCGACGGGGACGCCGACGGCGGCGCGGGGCACCCGTGGCTCGACCCGCGCGGCCGCGCCCCCGGGGCGCCCAGCCGCTGGCAGTCCGGTCGCAGCACCGACTGGTACCCGCTGCGCCCCGAGCGGGTAGCCGAGGTGCGCTACAACCAGGCCGAGGACGGCCGGCTGCGCCACCTGGCCAGCTTCGTGCGCTGGCGCCCGGACAAGAGCGCCGATGCGTGCACGATCGACCAGCTGGTGGTCCCCGCCCCCCGCGACATCGCCGACTACCTAGCCTGACAACCCCACCCGCCCCACCCCACCCGGCCCCGCCCCACCCGGCGCCGTCCGGCCCCGCCCGGCCCCGCCCGGCAAGATTCTCCCGAACTTGCTCCACTCTCCCGAACAAACGGGGGAATTGAGCAAGTTCGGGAGAGTCTGCCGGAGGTGAGGGCGCGGGGAGGCGAGCGAGGTGGGAGACGTTGTGCGGAACTTGTGCATCCGCGCGGAGGTGTTGGGGCGAATGAGAGGTGTACGCCCACTCACCCCCTCAGGAGGACTGATGTTCCGCAGGACCGCCGCCGCTGTCGCCACGATCGCCGCCGCCACCACGCTCGCCCTCGCCGCCCCTGCCCAGGCCAGCAGCGCGACAATCCTGGACGGCCTCAACAGCCAGGACCGCTTCACCTCGACAGAGCGCGGTGGCCTCGATGTGTTCCGCTGGGACCAGCGCAACTGGTACGACTACGACATCCTCACCGCGGCGGTCGTCGCCAACGGCAGCCTGGTGGGCGCGGTGACCTCACCGGAGACCGAGGCCACGCTGTTCGCCCCCAACGACCGGGCCTTCCAGCTGCTGGCAAAGGACCTGACCGGCAAGTGGTACTTCACCGAGAAGGCCGTGCTGGGTGCCATCGTCGCGAAGGTGGGCACCGGTGACGCCCTGACCCGCGTGCTGACCTACCACGTGGTCGGTGGCAAGTTCCTCAAGGCGCAGGTGCCGCTGAAGACCGACATCCCCACGCTCAACGCCGGCCAGACCGTGCGCCTGGTGCCCAACGCGTTCGGCATCGAGGTCCGCGACAACGTGGCCGCGTTCCGCAACCCGTACCTGGTGCGCACCGACATCCCCGCCGGCTCCAGCGTGATCCACTCGATCAGCCGGGTGCTCATCCCGACCAACCTCTGACGCACGGTGCTGTGGCCCCCGGTCTCCCGGGGGCCACAGCCATGTTCCAGACCGGTTCGACGGGTCCGACCCCGGCTCGGGCCGGTCCGTACGGTTCGACCCCCGGCTCGGGCCGATCCGCACACGTTCGACCCGGTTCGCCGCCGGTCCGCACAGATCGACCCCTGCCCGGAACTGTTCGACGGGTTCGACCCCGGCTCACGCCGGTCCGCACCGTTCGACCCCGGCTCCGAGCGGTCCGCGAGGTTCACCCGGTTGACGGTGATCGTCGGTTGTGCCCGCTTTGCCCGAGTACACTGGGACCGCGGTCCGGCCCAGCGGCGCGCCTGCCGCCCCCGAGGCACTCCCGGGGTCACCATGGATCGACCACCGCAGCTGCAGGGGGCAACATGTTCGACCGGATCGTCACCGAGGACCACAACGTCGGCCGCGAGGACCGCCTGGTGCGCGGATGCCTGGCCATCACGCTCGTGCCGCTGGCCCTGTTCGGCTTGATCGGATCCGGCCGCGTGGGGATCACGGTGCTGGCATTCACCCTCGCCGGCTGCTACTTCGCGGTCACGGCGCTGCGCGGCTGGGACCCGATGTATGCGCGATTCGGCATGGACACCCGCGCCGAGGCGATCGACCCGACCGGCCAGGTCGACGAGTTCGGCGAGGTGGACCTCAGGGACCCCGCCCCCGAGTGGGGCGGGATCTCGATCCTCGGCGGCCGCCGCTAGCCCCAGAGGCAACTCGGCCTCCCCGCTCGGCCTCCCCGCTCGGCCTCCCCGGCCGCGGGCCGACGCCGGTGATGGCGTTGTGGACCACGCCCGTGCAACGCGGCGCGCACAGGCGTAGAACGTGCCCATGGCCAGCCACGCCGCCGCACCGGTGCCCACCTTCCTGCGCGACGGGCACCCGTGGGACCTCGCCGCGCGCAAGGCGCTGGCCAGGGACTCCTCGCGCGCGCTGCGCGTGCCCCAGCCGCGGGGCATCCCGCGACCCCCCGGGCCCTCCCCCGTGCCCACGCTGCTGCGGATGCTGCGCGGCGAGCCGGGCACCGAGGTGTTCGGCGCCATCGCCCGCGCACACCCCCGCATCGCCTACGCGCACCTCGGCCGCGAGCACCTGTACGTGCTCAGCGATCCGGACCTCGTGATCGAGGTCCTTCTCACCCAGGCGCGGAGCACCACCAAGGGCCAGGCGCTGCAACAGGCCCGGGTCCTGCTCGGCGAGGGCCTGCTCACCAGCGAGGGCGACCTTCACCGCCGTCAGCGCGCCCTCGTGATGCCGGCCTTCCACCGGGCCCGGATCGCCGGCTACGCCGAGCAGATGGTGGCCGAGGCCGAGGCCCACGCCACCACCTGGCAGCGGCGGGTCGACACCCGGGACGTGCAGATCGACATGGCGGCCGACATGGCGGCCCTCACCCTGGCGATCGTGGGGCGGACCCTGTTCGGGGCCGACCTGACCGGGGATGCCGCGGAGGTCGGTCACGCCCTGCACGCCGTGCTCGAGGGGTTCAACCGACGGCTGCGGCCCGGTGCGCGGATCGCCGAGCTGCGCCGGGCCGCGTGGGTCACCGAGGTCGACCGCGCCAACGACCACCTCGACGCACTCGTCGGTCGGATGATCGCCGAGCACCGGGCGACCGGCGACTCCGGGGACCTGCTGTCGATGCTCATCGGCTCCCGCGACGACGACGGCGCCATGAACGACGCGCAGGTCCGGGACGAGACCATGACGCTCGTCCTGGCCGGGCACGAGACCACCGCGATGGCGCTGACCTGGGCCTGGCACCTGCTGGCCCGCAATCCCGAGCAGGCCCGGACCCTGCACGGCGAGCTCGACGATGTGCTCGCCGGGCGCGCCCCCACCGTCGCGGACCTGGCCGACCTGCCCCGGACCCGCGCGGTGGTCGCCGAGACGCTGCGCATCTACCCGCCGGCGTGGATCATGGGCCGGGCGCTTCGCGAGGACCTCACGGTGGACGGCTGGACGCTGCCCGCCGGGTCCACGGTCCTGGCCCTGCCATGGGTGCTGCACCGCGACCCGCGGTTCTGGGCCCAGCCCGCCACCTTCGCCCCCCAGCGCTGGATCGACGACCGAGGCCAGTTCGACGAGACCGCCCCGGGGCAGCCGCGCGGAGCGTGGTTCCCCTTCGGCTTCGGCTCCCGGCGCTGCATCGGCGACCAGTTCGCCTGGACCGAGGCGACGCTCGTGCTGGCCACCCTGGCCCAGGGGTTCGCGCCCCGAGCCGTACCCGGCCACCGGGTCGGGGTGCGCCCGGCGGTCACCCTGCGCCCCGACTCCGGGATGCCGATGATCCTGCGTGCACGCCGCCCCTCCGGGTCCTGAGACCGGGGCGGCGGACGGATCCGGTGGGCCGGGTCGGCGGGAGTGGGCCGGGGGGGAGTGGGCTCAGAACGTGTTGGGCAGCATCACGACCCGCAGCACACCCACAACGAGCAGTGCCAGCGCCACTGTGGTGAGCAGCACCTGCAGCTTCGGCTCGCTGAACTTCGTGGCCACGCTGGCGAAGAACAGCACGAGCGCCAGCAGCACGGCGATGAGCACGAACTGCGTCGACAGCGACGAGAACCGGTCCGCGTCGGCCAGCAGCGCCTCGGCCCGGGCGGCATCCTCGTCGGAGGCCACCTGCGCGGGCACCACGTAGCTGGGGAGGTCCAGGGGGGTCCCCGGCGGGATCGTGACGGGCACCCCCTCGGGGCTGAGCTTCACACCGGACAGCCACTCGGTCTGCGCCACCGTCAGCGGCGCGGAGAACCTGTCGTCGAGGAACGCCGCCTTCTGCTCCTGCCCGGCGGCCACGGCACTGACCCAGTCCAGCCAGGTCTGGGAGTCGATGATCGTCTGCTGGGTGGCCTGCCGTCGAAGCGCGCCCGGCGTCAGCGCGGGCGATCGCGGACTCCGACTGGACGTCGGACTCCCTGCTCGACCACTGGCTGGCCTGGAAGGATGCCCATGCGGTGGCCACCGCGGCGACGCCAGGATGATCGGCCGTCCACGAGTCGAGGATCCGCTGGCGACGCTCCCAGGGAGTCTCCGGCTCGGTCGGGGCGATCCCCTCCCCGAGCACCACGTCGACGACCTCGTCGAGGTTCTGCAGCAGGCCCTCGTCGTCGGGCACCACGTCGGCCATCACTCCTCCTCGTCGCGGGGCCGCTCGGCATCCCGGCTCGGCTGCACGCGCTTGGGCTCGCCGGGCATCTTCGGGTAGTCGGGCGGGTAGGGCAGGTCCCCGAGGTCCGTGTCGCGCACATCGCGCTCGTACCACTCGAGCACCGGGGTCAGGTCATGGGCCACGTCGTCGATCTCGGCGTGCGGATCACCCAGCTCGGCCAGCCGCGCGGGCACGGTGCGCACCGTGAAGTCCAGGGGCGTCACCTCGCGGCAGCTCGTCCCAGGTGAGCGGGGTCGAGACCGTCGCCTCCGGCACGGCGCGCAGCGACTACGCGCTGCGGATCGTGCGGTCGCGGGCGTTCTGGTTGTAGTCGACGAACACCGTGGCGCCGCGCTCCTCCTTCCACCAGTGCGTGGTCACCCGGCCGGGCATGCGCCGCTCGAGCTCGCGGCCGATCGCGATCGCCGCGTGCCGCACGTCGGTGAACGTCCAGCGCGGCGCGATCCGCACGTAGACGTGCACGCCCCGGCCCCCGGAGGTCTTCGGGTACCCGACCCAGCCGAGCTCCTCGAGCATCCCCTGCAGCTCGAGGGCGACGTCGACGGCGTCGGCGAAGTCCGTGCCCGGCTGCGGGTCGAGGTCGATGCGCAGCTCGTCGGGGTGCTCGACGTCGTCGGCGCGGACCGGCCACGGGTGGAACGTGATCGTGCCCAGCTGCGCCGCCCAGACGATCGTGGCGGGCGTGTGCGGGCAGACCTCGTCGGCGGTGCGGCCCGACGGGAACGCGATGCGCGCGGTGCGCACCCAGGCGGGCGCGCCGGTGGGCACGCGCTTCTGGTAGAACGCCTCACCCTTGAACCCCTCGCGGGTGCTCAGCCGGGCACCGGGCACCACCCCGCCGGGCCAGCGCTCGAGCGTGGTCGGACGGTCGCGCAGGGCGCGCAGCATGACCTCGCCGACGGCGGTGTAGTAGTCGATGACGTCGAGCTTGCTCACCGGACCGCCGGGCGCGTCCGGGAAGTAGGGCTTGGCCGGATTGCTGACGCGCACCTCGTGGCCGTCGACCTCGCGGATCACGGGCGCGCCGAACTCGTTGCTGGCCATCCGCGCACGCTAGCGCCCGGCTCGCGTGGTCGCAGGTCACCCCGCGAGCCTCGGGCGCAGCGTCGTCGTGGCTCGAATGCGCGTGCAGCGTGCGGCGCCTACGGTGGGTCCATGACCCAGCGCGTCTCGTTCACCCGCCCCGACGGCTCCGCCTTCCCGGTCTCGCTGCCCGAGGAGGAGTGGGCCGCGCGCCTGACCCCGGCCGAGCGCCACGTGCTGCGCGAGGGCGGCACGGAGCCCCCCTTCGTCGGCGAGTACACCGACACCACCACCGCCGGGGTCTACTCGTGCCGGGCGTGCGGTGCCGAGCTGTTCCGCAGCGAGGCCAAGTTCGACTCCCACTGCGGCTGGCCGTCGTTCTTCAGCCCGCTGGCCGGCGACGCGATCATCGAGCTCGAGGACCGCTCCCTGGGACATGTGCGCACCGAGGTGCGCTGCGCGAGCTGCGGCTCACACCTGGGCCACGTCTTCGCCGGCGAGGGCTACGGGACGCCGACCGACCTGCGCTACTGCATCAACTCGATCAGCGTGCGGCTCACGCCGGAGGGCTGAGCTGGGCCCACGGCGGGCCGGCTACTGGCCCGGCGCCTGCCCGGCCCCGGCGAGGTCGACCTCCACGAGGTCGCCCACCGCCTCGAACCCGAGGCGGGCATAGAGGCGGTTGCTGACCTCGTTGTCCGCGTCGGTGTGCAGCATCACCGTGTGGCACTGACCGAGCAGCTCGCGGGCCAGCGCGTGCGTCAGCCCGCTGGCGTACCCGTGGTTGCGGTGGGCCGGCGGCGTGTAGATCGGCCCGATCCGCCCGACGTTGCCCACCGGGGTGCTCGCCAGGGGCGCGTGCCCGCCCAGGGCGACCGGCGTGCCCTGCACCTCCCACAGCCGCATCCGGGCCAGCGCGGGCCCGTCGAAGGCCCGGCGCAGGGCGTCGTGCGAGGGCTGCACGCCGAGTCCGGCCTCAGCCCCGAACGCCGCCATCCAGTCGGCGACCAGGTCGAGGTCCCCCGGCACGGCCGGGCGGGCCCGACCCTCGACGGCGGGCACCGGGTCGCGCAGCTCGCGCAGGACGCGCACCAGCTCCCGCATGTGCACGACCGCGCGCTCCCCCGCCCCGAACCCGCCGAGCACCGCCGTGACCACCTCCGGCGGACCGGCCACCCCCGGCAGCTGAGGATCGGCATCGGCCAGGTGCTCGCCGAGGGCGCGGGCGGCCGGGTCCGGCATCGGGGACACGACGAGGTGGTAGGGCGCCGTGCGCATGGCGATCCCCACGGGACCGCGGGCGTCGTCGACGGACAGCCAGAGCTCCGAGTCGTAGCGACGGCCCGCGACGACGTCGGCGGCCACCGACCCGATCACGTTCGTCAGGGCCGGGTCGGCCGCACGGACGGCCAGCGTCGCGGCCAGGAAGCTGGTCGGCGGAGCCGTACGACACGACGCGCACCGGTCACCCGCCGAGCAGCGCGTCCACCGCGGCCGGATCGGTGCGCCGGCCGGTGTAGAACGGGGTCTCCTCACGGACGTGGCGTCGCGCGGTCGAGCCGCGCAGGTGGCGCATCAGGTCCACGATCCGGTGCAGCTCGTCGGCCTCGAAGGCCAGGATCCACTCGTAGTCGCCGAGGGCGAACGAGGCCACCGTGTTGGCGCGCACGTCCGGGTAGTCGCGGCCCATCTGCCCGTGCTCGACGAGCATCGCCCGGCGCTCGGACTCCTCGAGCAGGTACCACTCGTAGGAGCGCACGAACGGGTACACGCACACCCAGTCCCGGGCGCGCTCCTCGGCCAGGAACGCCGGCACGTGCGAGCGGTTGAACTCGGCGGGCCGGTGCAGGGCCATCTGCGACCACACCGGCTCCAGCCGGCTGCCCGCCAGTGCGGCGACCGCGCGGTAGGCCTCCTGCAGCGACTCGGCGGTGGGCCCGTGCCACCAGAGCATCAGGTCGGCGTCGGCCCGAAGCCCGCCCACGTCGTAGGCGCCGCGCAGCGCCACGTCCTGCTCGGCGGCCGCCTCGATGATCGGGGCCAACGAGGCACCGGGCGCCGGCGCCCCCGGCACCAGCCGGTAGACCGACCACATCGTGTAGCGGATGACGTCGTTGAGGTCGCGGGCGCGCTTGCCCTGGCCGGGCCGCTTGCCCGACTCGCCGGGATCAGCCACGGGAGGTCCCCTCGACCAGCGCGAGCCCGCGGGCCACGCGTGCCGCGGCCTCGTGGGCGGTGCCCACGCAGGCGGCCACGCCCACGCCCTCGAAGGTCGCGCCGCACAGGGCCAGTGTGGGCAGGTCGCGCAGGCCGCCGCGGATCCGCTCGACCCGCGCGCGGTGACCGACCGTGTACTGCGGCAGGGCCCCGCCCCAGCGGGTGACCCGCGTGTCGACCGGCGCCGCCTCGATGCCCAGCATCTGGGCCAGGTCGATGCGGGTCAGCGCCACGAGCTCCTCGTCGGAGCGCTGCAGCACCTCGGACTCACCGTGCCGGCCGAGCGAGGCGCGCACCAGGCGCAGGCCCTCGCGCGCGGCAGCCTGCTCCAGCCAGCCCCACTTGCGGTCCAGGAAGGTCACCGCCTTGACCTGCCGGCGCTCGACCGGGGGGACGAGCACCCCCGAGCCGGTCAGCGGCGCGGTGATGTCGTCGGCGCGGTAGGCCAGGGCGATGACGGCCACGCTGGCCGCCTCGACGCCGGCCAGCTCCATCGCCGCGGCGGGGGCGGGATCGGCCAGCAGCCGCGCGGCCGGCGCGGCGGGGGTCGCCACGATCACGGCATCGGCGGCCAGCAGCTCGGGGCGGCTCGCCGGGCCCACCTCGAGCTCCCAGCCCGACTCCGTCTGGCGCAGGCCCGCGCACGGTGGCACCGGTGCGGATGGCCACGCCGTTGCCCACGAGTGCCGCGGCCATGGCACCCGGCACACGGCCCACGCCGCCGACCAGGCCGCGGAACGGGTTGCCGCGACGGGCACCGGCTGCCTCCATGCCCCCGCCGGCGATCCGCCGGGTGGCGGTCATCAGCGAGCGCTCGTGGCGCATCTCGCGGAAGAGCGCGGGCATCGTCGCGGCCATCGACAGCTGGTCGGCACGCCCGGCGTAGACCCCGCCGAGCAGGGGCTCCACCATCCGGTCCACGACCTCACGGCCCATCCGCGCGGCCACGAGGGCACCGACGGAGATGTCCTCGGCCAGCTCCTCGGCGGGCAGCGCCCGGTCCCAGGGGATGCGCAGCAGGCCCGGCAGGCTCATCACGTCGCTGGCGGCCAGCGAGCGCAGGTCGGTGGGGATGCCCATCACCTGGCCGCGCGGAAGGGTGCGCACCCGACCGCGGCTGTACAGGCCAGCGCGCGTCTCCTGCGGCGCCACGAGCTCGGTCTCCAGGCCGACCTCGCGGGCCAGCTGGACGGCCTCGGGCCGGCTGGCCACGAAGGACTCGGCACCCTCGTCGATCGAGATGCCCGCCACGTCGCTGACGGCCAGCTTGCCGCCCAGGGTCGGGCCTGCCTCGAGCACGGTGATCCCGATGCCCGGGTGTGAGCGGGCCAGGAACCACGCCGCAGCCAGGCCGGAGATCCCGCCGCCGATGATCGCGACGTGGGGCACGTGGTCGGGGTCGGGGTCGGCGGACGCTGGGGCGGAGCCGGCGTTGGCGCCGGGGTCACCGGAGAGTCGCTTGGCAGTCACGGGGAAACTGTGCCATTGACCGCCCGGGCCGGCGCGGGCGGGACCCGTGCAGGGGACCGGGGGGCCACATCGGGACCCGGGCCGGAGCCTGTCGCTGGCCTCAGCCGCTGACCACGGAGCTGGCTGCGGGGACCGGGCCGGCGGCGTGCACGCGGGCGACGATCTCGGTGAGCACCGCGGGGTCGGTGTCGGGCAGCACGCCGTGACCGAGGTTGAAGATGTGGCCCCGGCCGCTGCGCCGGGCCGCGGCCAGGACCTCGTCGACGTTGCGGGCCACCGCGGGCGCCGACGCCCAGACGATGGCCGGGTCGAGGTTGCCCTGCAGCGCGGCGCCGGGACGCACCCGCGCGGCGGCCTCGTCCAGGGGCACCCGGAAGTCCACCCCGACGACCTCGGATCCGGCCTCGGACATGGTCCCGAGCAGCTCACCCGTGCCCACCCCGAACACGATCCGGGGCACGTCGTGCACCGCGGCCAGGTCCTCCACCCAGCTCAGTGCGCTGCGCACGTGCGGCAGGACGTGCTCGGCGTAGGTGGCTGCCGGCAGCGCGCCGGCCCAGGAGTCGAACAGCTGCACGGCACTGGCGCCGTTGAGCACCTGCATCCGCAGGAAGGCCCCCGCGATGCGCGCCAGCCGCGCGGCCAGCGCGTCCCACAGCTCGGGCTCGGAGTGGATCAGGGCCTTGGTGCGGGCGTGGTCGCGGCTGGGCCCGCCCTCGATCAGGTAGCTGGCCAGGGTGAACGGCGCGCCGGCGAAGCCGATCAGCGGCGTGGACCCCAACGGTCCCGAGGGCCCGGCCAGGGTGCGCACGGCCTCGAGGACCGGGGCCACATCGTCCTCGGCGAGGTCGCGCAGCTGGGCGATCCCCGCGGCGTCGCGGATCGGCTCGGCCACCACCGGGCCCACGCCGGGGACGATGTCGAGGTCGACCCCGATCGCCTTGAGCGGCACCACGATGTCGGAGAAGAAGATGGCCGCGTCGACCCCGTGCCGGCGCACCGGCTGGTCGGTGATCTCCACGACCAGGTCGGCTGTGAAGCAGGAGTCCAGCATCGCGGTGCCCTCGCGGACCCTGCGGTACTCGGGCAGCGAGCGCCCCGCCTGGCGCATGAACCACACAGGGGTGCGCGGCGTGGCCCGGCCGTGCGGCGGCCAGCAGCAGCGGCGCGCTGGCCGTGCGGCCGGCGACCAGCGGGTGGTCGGGGCCGAGCAGGGCGGTCGTCCCCGTGGCCGGACCCACGGCGGGGCCGGCGGGGCTGCCGGTCGGGGCGGCGAGGTCGGCAGCAGCGGGGTTCGTCACGGGACACATGGTCGCATGCCCTTCCGCCCCGGCCGAGCGGACTTTCGGCCCCCGACACCCCGGTTACCGGCGAGTAGGCTTCAAGGGACCCGAGTGCGCGGTCCGCACAAGAACTGCAGGACCGCCCTCCCGAACAACCGCTAGGTGGCGATCACTGTGGGCGTCGTGCTCATGACAGGCTTCCCCGGATTCCTCGGCTCCGCGCTGCTCCCGCGCATCCTCGACCGGCGCCCCGACGACCGGGCGGTCTGCCTGGTGCAGGCCCACCACCTTGACCTGGCCACCGACCCGGCTGGCCGAGATCGAGGCGGCGTTCCCGCACACCGCCGACCGGGTCGAGCTCGTCGAGGGCGACATCACCCTCCCGGGCCTCGGCCTCTCGGCCGAGGACCGCCAGCGGCTCGCCGACGTCAACGAGGTCTGGCACCTGGCGGCCGTGTACGACCTTGCCGTACCCGAGGAGATCGCCCGCCGGGTCAACGTCGAGCGGCACCGCGAACGTCCTGGAGTTCTGCCGGGAGCGGCCGAACTTCCGCCGACTGCAGTACGTGAGCACCTGCTACGTCACCGGCGACTACGACGGCGAGTTCACCGAGGACGAGCTCGACGAGGGCCAGGAGCTTCCAAAACCACTACGAGTCAACCAAGTACGAGGCCGAGCTACTCGTGCGCGCGGCGATCGCCGACGGGCTGCCGGCGACCATCTACCGCCCCGGCATCGTGGTCGGGGACTCGCGCACCGGTGAGACCCAGAAGTACGACGGGCCCTACTTCGTCGCCGACTTCATGCACCGCCAGCCCGGCGTGACGTTCGTGCCGACCGTCGGCAACGACCGGTCATGGCGTCGCTGGTTCCGCGGGACTACGTCATCGCGGCGATGGACGCACTCTCGCGCTCGACCGTCCGAGGGCAAGACCTACGCAGCTGACCGACCCCAATCCGCCGACGGCCCGCGAGGTGGTCGACATCTTCGCCAAGCACCTCGGCAAGCAGGTGGTCTGGGTGCCGCTGCCCGCTTCGGCTCGACCCGCGGCTGCTCGACACGGTCCCCGGGATGGAGGACTGCTCGGCCTGCCGGCCGAGACGCCTGGACTACTTCGCCTCCCCCACCGTGCACGGCACGACGCAACACCGTGGCCGACCTCGACGGCACCGGGGTCTCCTGCCCGCGCTTCCGCGATTACGCCGACAAGCTGCTCGACTTCATGGCCGCCCACCCGGAGTTCGACTCCGCCGCGATGGTCTGAGCCGAGACCGCATCCCCATGACTCGCCCCGCCATCGCAGGAGAACAGTGACCACCGCAAGCCCGCTGGTCGTCAACATCAGCCTGCGCGGCCCCGACCGGGACTACGACCAGCCGTGACGTTCCTGGGGCGCGACCTTCCGCATCGTGCCGAGTGGGCACCGACGGCAACGTCGCGGGCGGCCGAGGACGCTCGTGCGCAAGTGGTCCGACGAGGCCGCGGCCATCGCGGTCACCGGAATCCACGACGCGCGGGTCGCCGGGCCTGTACGACGGGCGACCTCGCAGGCCATCGGACCGGGTCACGGCGGGCCACCGGACGCCGTGCCCGGTCACCGACGGCCACGCGCCTGCGCGACGTGCTTGCAGGAGTGGGCCGATCCGGCACGTGCAGGCGAGATGCCCGGCTACTTCGCCAATGCGCGAGTGGTCGTGCTCGGCGGCGAAACCACTACCGCACCACCCGGGTCCTGCGCGAGAACACGCAGAACTTCGACTTCGCCGACCCGCTGCTGCGCTGGGACGGCCTCGCCGAGATTGCACACCAACCCGGTGTTCGGCCTGGCTGCCGCCTCGGGCTGTGGCCGGTGCACCGGCTGCCCGGGTCGGTCAGTCGACGGCCACGGCGCCCGGGCCAGCGGTCTCATCGACGCCCTGGCCCGGCAGGCCCTGGCCGAGGACTGCGACGTCGTGGTGGCGCACCTTCGAGGAACTCGCCCAGTTCGAGTTGGACGACCTGAACGGCAAGACCCTCATCTCGACGTCGATCGTCCGACGAGCGGCTGACCGAGCTCGCGGCGCGCGACGTCGACCTCGTGCTCGACGACATGCCGCAGCCGTTCGACTGTGACGGTCACGGAGGCGACGCTCGAGGCGATGATGCTGGCCGCCCGCGAGCCCGATGAGTCGGCTGACCGACGACGACCTGCTCGACATGATCGTGTCGGCGGAGCTGGAGCCGCGGATGCTCTACCCGAACGGCTTCAAGCGGCGGAGCCGGTTCGCCTTCGTCATCCACCCGCTGTCCCAGGAGTACTTCCGCAACGTGGAGGCGCTCGTGCCGTCGCCAAGGTGACCCCGGGATCTTCATGGACGGCGTGGAGAAGGCTGATGGCGTACGCGCCGCCGTTCGTCTACAGCCACGTCACCGGCATCACGTCGCCGACCGGCGCCGAGGTCGAGGGCTGGCTCATCACCGTCGGCGGCACCCCCAAGGAGCTGATGGCGCACGACCCGGAGTTCACCTACTCGCGGCTGCTCGCGGCGGCCGACATGGCACAGAAGCTGGGCGCCCAGATCATGGGCCTCGGCGCGTTCACCAAGGTCGTCGGCGACGCCGGTGTCACGGTGGCCAAGCGCGCACCGCTGCCGATCACGACCGGCAACTGCTACAGCGCCTCGGGCGCGCTGTGGGCCGCCCACGACGCGCTCCGCCGACTCGGCATCGCCGAGGTCGACGAGAAGGGCCAGATCAAGGGCAAGGCCATGGTGGTCGGCGCGACCGGCGCCATCGGCTCGGTGTGCGCGCGACTGCTGGCGCTGGCCGGCGACGAGCTGTGGCTGGTCTCCCCCGAGCCGGCGAAGCTGCTGGCGCTCAAGGCCGACATCGAGCGGGAGAACCCGCGGGCGATGATCCACGTCGCGTGCCACGCCGACGAGCACCTCGCCGACATGGACGTCATCGTCACGGCCACCTCGGGGGCCGGCAAGCAGGTGCTCGACATCATGACGGTCAAGCCCGGCTGCGTGATCACCGACGTCGCCCGGCCGCTGGACCTCTCGGCCGAGGACGTCGCCAAGCGGCCCGATGTGCTGGTCATCGAGTCCGGGGAGATCGAGCTGCCCGGCGACGTGCAGATGAGGGACATCGGCCTGCCCGAACGGCGTCGCCTACGCCTGCCTGGCCGAGACCATCGTCCTGGCGCTCGAGGGCCGCTACGAGACGTTCACCGTCGGGCGCAACATCGAGTGGGAGAAGGTCAAGGAGATCTACCGGCTCGGCCTCAAGCACGGCATGAAGCTGGCCGCGATCTCCGGTGTCAACGGCGTCTACACCGACGAGGACCTCGCCCGGATCCGCGAGCTGGCCCTGAAGCGCCGGGAGGCTCTGGGGATCTCCAGCCCGGTCGGCGCCTGACGAGACCGCGACCGCTGCCTCGGGCCGCCCAGTGGGCCCGGGGCAGCGGCGTTCGCGGCGTGGGGGGTGGCTGGCGGCGCGGGGAGCACGCACGTGCGGTTGCGGCCACGGTGAGCTCCCCTGAGCATGGGACCATGACCGGTTCGCCCGTGGCCCTCGTCGGCGTGTACGACGCCGATGGCGGTGTGGCCGGCGAGCTGCGTTACGTGATCGGGCACCTGCTCGGCACCGCGCACTGCAGCCTGTGTGACATCACGCACTCCGCAGTCCGCCGCAAGCCCGCCTGGGACAGGATGATCGCCCGGCTCGGCGTGCCCGTGGTGCTGCTCCATCGCAACGAGACACCCGCCCACCTGGCAGCGGCGGTGGCCGAGGCGGGCGCGCCCTGCGTCCTCGTCGAGCTCGATGACGGCACCGTCACACCCCTGCTGCGCCCTCGGGACCTCGAGACCCTCGGCGGCTCCGTGGACGCATTCGAGGCGCGGGCGCGCAGCGCGCTGGCGACCTTCGCCGCGCCCTCGGACCACCCCGACCCCGCACCGATCCCCTGAGTCTCCCCGCCGCCTGCACCACCCCCCGAACCGTGTGCCCGCGAACCGGGTGCCCCAGAACTGGGTGCCCCCTCCACCGACCCCGCCGTCGCCCCCCGCGCCACATCGATCCAACTCCGAGCGGGCAGACACCCAGCAGACTTGGCGCAATCGGCGATTCAGCGCGCAAACCTGGACCGGTCGCGAGGGAGGGGTGGCCGGGAGGGGTGGCGGCTCGCGTGGCGCGCCCTCGCGGACGGCTCGCGGCGCGCGGGCGTCAGCGGCGGCGGCGGGGCGCTCAGCCGGCGCTGATCGCGGCGACCCCGAGCAGGGCCAGGCCCACTCCCACCTGCTGGATCCGGCGCAGCCGCTCGTGATCCAGCCAGCGCGCCAGCAGGATGGTGGCCACCGGGTACAGCGAGCCGAACACCGCCACGATCGACAGCATCCCGCGGGTGGTCGCCGCACCGAAGGCGAGGTTGGCCCCGACGTCGAGCAGGCCCACGGCCACGAACGACGGGGCCTCGGCGGCGCTGACCTGCGACCCGTCGGCGCATCGCCATCAGCGCCACGGCCATGAGGCTGACGGTGGTGATGCGCATGACCGTCATCGTCATCACGACGCTGTCCTCACTGCCGGCGGCGATCGCCGCCAGCGACCCGCCGAGGAAGACCGCCGACCCGGCGGCCAGGGCCACCGGCTCCCAGCCGGCGTCGCCGTGCACCTCCGGCCCGCTGGCGGCCACGACACCCACGAGCGCGATCACGATGCCGCCCACCTGCATCGGGGAGGGCCGCTCCCCGGCGGCCAGGCCCAGGGCCAGCGGGACGAGCACGCCCAGGGCCGCGATCGGCGAGACCACGCCCATCGTCCCGATCGCCAGCGCGCGGTAGTACAGGGCCAGCCCGGTGGCCCCCGAGATGCTGGCAGCAACCGCCCAGGGCAGGTAGCCGGTGGGCGCCCCCCACGAGCCCGCGATCGTGGCCACCAGCAGCATCGCCACGAGTCCGACGAACTGGGTGCCCCCGAGCACGACGATCACGTGCCGGGTGCGCGACATGCGCCCGGCCAGGTAGTCAGCCGTGCCCCACATGCCGCTGGACAGCAGTGCGAGCAGACCGGCCACGGGCGCTGAGGCTACACGCCCGTGGCACCGGCAATGGGCCCCGATGGCCGGGCCGGGGCGTAGCCTGCGGGCCATGGACTCGACCCTCGGCGATGAGGCCGCGGACTTCCGTGTGGCCCTGTCGTCGTTGCGCGAGCTGCGCCTGCGCCCGGAGATCCTTCTCGAGGAGGCCCCGGCCCCGCAGCGCCTGGCCCCCCACGCGGTCGCCCTCAGCGCCGACGTGGTGGTCGATGACGAGGACCTCGGCAACGGCCGGCTGGTCGTGCTCCACGACCCCGAGGGCCAGGAGGCCTGGGAGGGGACGTTCCGCATCGTCGGGTTCATCAAGGCCACCCTCGAGCCGGAGATGGCCGCCGACCCGCTGCTGGCCGAGGTGGGCTGGTCGTGGCTGATCGAGGGCCTGGAGGCCCACGGCGCGGCGTACACCGCCCTGTCGGGCACGGTGACCCGGGTCACCTCGGAGTCGTTCGGAGGGATGGCCGATCGGCCGCTCGAGGGCCAGATCGAGATCCGCGCGTCCTGGACGCCGCTGGACCCGCACCTGGCCGCCCACGCCCACGCCTGGGCCGAGGTGCTCGCCCAGGCGGCGGGGCTGATGCCGCTGCCGCCCGGGGTGGCCCAGCTGCCCCGCCCGCGCGGCTGACCACACGCCACCGCGGCGCGGGATTCATCGGCCCCATCCGCTCAAGACCCGCATCCGGATCGCCGATATCCGTCGCGAGGTGGCCTCCTCGGCCGCCACGCGTCGATGGAGGTGCCATGATCACGGTCGCCCAGAACACCGCAGTTCCCATGATCCCGACTCCGCGGGGTCGGTTCGCGGCGCTGACCGTGGGCACGGACGCCAGCCACCTGATCAACCTCACCCCACGCCTGCGCTCACTGGGCGCAACCACCGTGCACAACGCGGCCACGGCCCGGGCGGGGGCTGTTCCCGACCCGGCAGCCAGCACGACGTCTGCGTCGTCGAGGCCTCCGGTGCGCAGCTGCGCGACGAGATCCGCGGCCTGCGGGCCCTGGGCTGGCGGCGGGTCGTCGTGGTGGCCGCGCGTCCCGAGGCCGTGCGCCAGGCGATCGGCAGCGGTGCACGCTCGGCCGTGGTCCCTCCGGCCCGCCCGGCGCCCGTCGGGGCCCCGGCGGCCCGACCCTCGCGGGCCGCCCACGCCGCCGACTCGCTCTCGGAGCGCGAGATCCAGGTGCTGCAGCGCGTGGCCGAGGGGCACACCAACCGCCAGATCGGTGAGGACCTGTGCCTGTCCGCGCTGACCGTCAAGAGCCACCTGGCGCGCATCGCACGCAAGGTCGGCACCGGCGACCGCGCCGAGATGGTGGCCATCGGGATCCGCAGCGGCATCGTCGCCTGAGGCCAGCGCTGCGGGTCCCCTTCGATGGGTCACGCCCTGCGGTGCTGCCGCGCGCCCGGCACGTCGTGGGTCGCGCACGCCGGTACCGTGGGCCCGTGACTGAGCCGAGCGTCGTCGACGGGGTGACCGAGCACGTCGACGCCCCGGCGCTGCCGGCCCTGGAGCTGCGCGACGGCCTGCCCGCCGCTGACCGACACCCCCGAGGCGCTGCCCGCGGTCGTTGCGGCGCTGGCCGCCGGCGCCGGGCCGATCGCGATCGACACCGAGCGGGCCTCCGGGTACCGCTACGGCCAGAGCGCCTACCTGGTGCAGCTGCGCCGCGAGGGGTCGGGCACCGTCCTGATCGACCCGGTCCCGCTGCCGGGCCTGCCGGGACTGGCCGAGGTGCTCACCGGGCCCGAGTGGATCCTGCACGCCGCGAGCCAGGACCTGCCCTGCCTGGCCGAGCTCGAACTGGCGCCCACGACGCTGTTCGACACCGAGCTCGCGGGCCGGTTGCTGGGCATGGCCCGGGTGGGCCTCGGGCCGATGGTCGAGGAGGTCCTGGGCCACACCCTGGCCAAGGGCCACGGTGCCGCTGACTGGTCGAAGCGCCCGCTGCCCCCCGAGTGGCTGGAGTACGCCGCCCTGGACGTCGAAGCCCTGATCGAGCTGCGTGCCGAGATGCACGCCCGGCTCGAGGCCGCCGGCAAGCTGGCGTGGGCCGAGCAGGAGTTCGCCGCCGTGCGCGACGCTCCCCCGCCGCCCCCGCGCGTCGACCCGTGGCGACGCACCTCCGGCATCCATCGCATCCGCTCCCGGCGCGGCCTGGCCGTGGTGGCCCACCTGTGGGAGGCCCGCGACCGGGTCGGCCCGTCAGACCGACACAGCACCGGGACGGATCCTGCCCGACTCGTCGCTGGTCGCCGCGGGCCACTCCCTGCCGCGCGACACCGCGGGGCCTGCTCGCGGTGAAGGCGCTTCCACGGCCGCGGGGCCGCCCGCCACCAGCGCGCCTGGGGCGCAGCGCTGGCCGACGCCTGGGCTGTGCCCTGACGCCGAGCTGCCGCCGGCCGCCAACCGGGGCGACGGGCCCCCGCCGCCGCGCGCTGGGCCTCCCGCGACCCCGCCGCCGCAGCCCGCCTCGAGCGTGCGCGTGCGGACCTGGCCACGCTGGCCGAGCGGGTCGCGATGCCGGTGGAGAACCTCGTGACGCCTGACCTCGTGCGCCGGATCCTGTGGCAGCCGCCGGATCGGCGCTGGACTCCGATCCCGACGCCCTGGCCGACCTGCTGCGCGCCGGTGGGGCACGCCCCTGGCAGGTCGAGCTCACGGAGCCCGTGCTGCGCCGAGCCCTCAGACCGGAAGCCCCCGCACCGGCAGCGGGTAGCGCCGAAGGCTGACCGGCTCCCACCGGGTGCCGGGCAGGTCCTGACCCTCCGGCGGTGCCGCGGGGCCGATCAGGAAGCCCTGCGCCTCGTCACAGCCCAGCTCGGCGAGCAGGGCCAGCTGCTGGGGCTGCTCGACGCCTTCGGCGACCACGCGCTGGCCCAGGGCATGGGCCGCGGAGATCGCGGCGGAGACGATCGCGCGGTCCGCGGCGCTGGAGGTGATGCTCGCCACGAACGAGCGATCGATCTTGACCCGGTGCGGGCCCAGGAAGCGCAGCGCGCCCAGCGACGAGTAGCCGGTGCCGAAGTGGTCGATGGCCAGGCCGATGCCGCTCGAGCGCAGCCGGCGCAGGGTCAGCTGGGCGGGACCCGTGGCATCCAGCAGGCCCACCTCGCCCATCTCGAAGACCACCGCCGACGGCTCGTCACCCTCCTGCGCGATGATCCCCAGGGCGTCGCGGGCGAAGCTGGCCGAGAGCACCTGGCCCAGGGCCAGGTTGAGTCCCACGGCCACCTCGAGGCCCTCGCTGCGCCAGAGCGCGCGCTGGCGCAGCGCAAGGCGCAGCACCTGCTCGCTGATCCGGCCGTGCTGGCCGGCGCGCGCGGCCACGGGCAGGAAGTCCGAGGGGTAGACCAACTCGCCGTCGCGGTCGCGCAGCCGGGTCAGGGCCTCCATGTACTGCAGCCGGCCGGTGGCGATCTCGACGATCGGCTGGAAGTGCAGCACCAGCCCGTCGCCGGCCAGCCCGGCGGCGAGGTCCTCGCGCAGTCGCTCGGCGGCTGCGAGCTCCTCGTCCATGTCGATCGAGTGGTAGCGGATCGCGTTGCGCCCGGCGTCCTTGGCCCGGTACATCGCCATGTCGGCCTGACGGAGCAGCTCGGGGCCGTCAGCATCGCCCATGGGCGCCGAGGCGATGCCCAGGCTCATCGTGACCCGGTGTGAGCGGCCCTCGATCGCGATGGGGTCGTCCAGCGTGGCCCGCACCCGCTCAGCCACCACGAGCGCCTCGCGCGGGTCCTCCAGGTGCGGGCAGACCACCACGAACTCGTCACCCCCCAACCGCCCGACGACGTCCTCGGGACGCACCACCCCGCGGATGCGCCCCGCGACGGCCACGAGCAGCTCGTCGCCCACGTGGTGGCCGCGGGTGTCGTTGACGAGCTTGAAGCCGTCGAGGTCCAGGAAGAGCACCGCCACGTGCTCGTCGGGGTCAGTGGCCACAGTGGCCAGCTGTCGCAGCAGCTCCTCACGGTTGACCAGGCCGGTCAGCGCGTCGTGCCGGGCAGCCCGGTGGAGGCTGTCCTCGGCGCTGCGACGCTCGGTGACGTCCTGCAGGACCACCAGGGCCGCGCCCTCGCCGGCGCGTCCGCGCAGCTCGGTGACGGTGGCCTGCACCCACCGGCCCCCGGCCACGCGCACGTCGTGCAGGCCCAGGCCGTCCACAGCTCCCCGGGGCCCGTCGGCCGGGATCCCGGAGCCGAGGGCGGAGTCGGGTACGGCATCGAAGGCCGCGTCGAAGGGGTCCGGTCCTGCGTCGTCGCCCGTTGCGCGGTGATCGTCGGGGCCACCGTCAGCCTCGGCCCCGGTCTGGTCAGGGCTGTCGTGGCGCGCAGGCAGCACGTCCTGCAGGCGAGCACCGACGAGGGCGTCGAGGTCGAGGTCGAGCAGGTCCGCGGCAGCGGCGTTGGCGTCGAGGACCTCACCGAGCACGGCACCCTCGCGACGCACGCGCAGCACGGCGACGGGCGACTGCTCGAACACGGCGGCCAGCAGCTCCTCGCCGCGGGCGAGGTCATGCCCGCGGGCATCCACCCGGCCGCGCCCCTCTCCCATGCCCCCACGCCCTCCTGTGCCGAGCCACGACTGGCCCTCGCGCTGGATCCCCCATGCTAGGCGGGATCACGGACACCGCCGGGAGGGCTCGCGGCGCCCGGAACGAGTTGCTCCGAACGAGTGACCGGCCGGCAGGTCTGCCCGACCCCGCGCTCGTCGTCAACCGCGCGGATCGGCGAGCACGCGGCGGGCGGCGGCGGCTGCCGCGTCGGCGGTCAGGCCGAGATGCTCGAGCAGCGCCGGCCTGGCTGGCCTGGTCGAGGAAGCGCTGGGGGATCCCGAGACGCTCGATGCGCGGGGCCGCGCCCCGCTCGGCGGTGGCCACGGCCAGCGCGGCGCCGACGCCGCCCACGAGGCCGTTGTCCTCGATCGTGACCACGGCCCCCACCTCGATGGCCAGGTCGACGAGCGCCGCCGGGATCGGGAGCACCCACGTGGGGCTGGCCGCCAGCGCCGGCACCCCTTCTGCGGAGAGCTTGGCAGCGGCCTCGCGAGCCACCCCCGCCATGCTCCCGATGCCCACGATCAGGACCCGCGGGTCGTCATCGGCGTGGAGCAGGTCCACCCCGTCGCGGGACTCCACGGCGACCAGCGGCTCGGCCAGCCGGCCCTTCGGGAACCGCACGACCGTGGGGCCGTCCTCGACCTCGACGGCCTCGTTGAGGGCCGCGCGCAGGGTGGCCTCGTCCCGCGGCGCCGCGAGCCTCAGCCCGGGCACGAGGCCCAACATGGACATGTCCCACATGCCGTTGTGCGAGGCGCCGTCGTCGCCGGTGATCCCGGCCCGGTCGAGCACGATCGTGACCCCCGCGCGGTGCAGGGCGACGTCCATGAGCACCTGGTCGAACGCCCGGTTCAGGAACGTCGCGTACACGGCCACCACGGGGTGCAGGCCGGCGTAGGCCATCCCCGCCGCCGAGGTGATCGCGTGCTGCTCGGCGATGCCGACGTCGAAGGTGCGCTGCGGGAAGCGCTCGGCGAACTGGTCGAGGCCGGTCGGGCTGAGCATGGCCGCGGTGACCGCGACCACGTCCGGCCGGCGCCGGCCGATCTGCACGAGCTCGTCGGCGAACACGCCGGTCCAGGTGGGGCCGCCGTTGCTGACCGGGATGCCGGTCTCGGGATCCATCACACCCACGCCGTGGAACCGGTCGGCCTCGTCGTTCTCCGCCGGCGCGTACCCGCGACCCTTCTCGGTGATGGCGTGCACGATGACCGGCCCGGGGAATCCCTTGGCCGCGCGCAGGGTGACCTCGAGGGCCTCCAGGTCGTGGCCGTCGACCGGGCCCAGGTACTTCAGGCCCAGGTCCTCGAACATCCCCTGCGGGGCGACGATGTCCTTGATCCCCTTCTTCATCCCGTGCAGGGTCTCGAACAGCGGCCCCCCGACCCAGCGGGTCCGACCGAGCACACCCTTGCCCCAGTCCAGGAACCGCTCGTACCCGTCGGTGGTGCGCAGGGTGTCCAGGTGGCGGGCCAGGCCGCCGATCGTGCGGGCGTAGGAGCGCTCGTTGTCGTTGACGATGATGATGACCTGGCGCTCGGAGTCCGCGATGTTGTTCAGCGCCTCCCAGGCCATCCCGCCGGTCAGGGCGCCGTCGCCGACCACGGCCACGACGTGGCGGGTGCCCAGGATCCCGGCCTGCGCGAAGCCCTTGGCGATCCCGTCGGCGTAGCTCAGGGCGGTGGAGGCGTGCGAGTTCTCGATCACGTCGTGCGGGCTCTCGGCGCGCGACGGGTAGCCCGACAGCCCGCCCTCCTGGCGCAGGGTGTCGAAGGCGTCGCGGCGGCCGGTGAGCATCTTGTGCACGTAGGACTGGTGGCCGGTGTCCCAGAGGATCACGTCGCGCGGGGAGTCGAACACCCGGTGCAGGCCGATGGTCAGTTCCACCACCCCGAGGTTCGGGCCCAGGTGCCCACCCGTGCGGCTGACTCGGTCGACCAGGAACGCCCGAACCTCCTCGGCCAGGGTGCCGAGCTCCTCGGGAGCCAGCGCGCGCAGGTCGGCGGGTGAGTCGATGCGCTCCAGCACGCCCACGGTGTTGTGCCTCCTGCCTGCGATGGTCGGAGCCCCAGTCTAGGAGCGATCAGCCAGGAGCACGCGAGGGGCGCGGCGCCGGCCCGCAGGTTGGCCCTACGCTCTGGTGCGTGACCACGCCACCGGGATGGCCGCGCGCCGTCCCCGACCCCGAGTCGCCGGAGTTCGCGGCCCGCGTGGTGGGCTGGCTGCTCGAGCTCTGCCCGCCGGAGTACCGCGGCCATGACGTGCTGCGCCGCTACCCGGTCATCCTGGCCCGGTTCGCCCACCTGCACGCGGATGCGACCCTCCAGGCGGCCCGGACGGCCTACTCGGGCGTCCGCCGCGACCTCGCCGGGATCGTCCCGCCCGAGGCCATCGAGGAGTCCCTGGACGCCCTGAGCCGTGAGGGCGCGCACCTGTCGGCCCGCGTGCGCGAGGTGGCCCTGGTGGAGGAGGCCCTGCACGGCCGGCGCTGGCGCCCCAAGCTGTAGGCGTTGCACCGCACCCCTGCGGCCGGTCGCGCTCCCGCTGCGAGGGACGCAGACTGGGGTCATGACCGCACAGCAGCCCTACGAGGTCGTCGACCGCGTCGGCGAGGCCGAGATCCGCGACTACCCGGTGCACGCCGTGGCCGAGGTGACCGTCCCGGGGGACTTCGACTCCGCGGGCAACCGGGGCTTCCGACCGCTCTTCGGCTACATCCAGGGCGGGCGGATCGCGATGACCGCGCCGGTCATCCAGACTCCCGGTCCGCAGGGCAACACGGTGGCCTTCGTGATGCCGGCCGACCGCGCCACGGCGGACCTGCCCGCTCCGGGTGACCCGGCGGTGGGCCTGCGCGTGGTGCCCCGCCAGGCCGCGGCCGCCCTGCGGTTCTCCGGCCGTGGCGACGCCCGCGACCTGGAACGCCAGGGTGAGCGGCTGCTGGCTGCGCTGGCCGACTCGCCGTGGCGCCCGGCCGGCGCCGTGCGCCTGGCCCGCTTCAACGCCCCGTTCATCCCGCCGTTCCTGCGCCACAACGAGGTGCTGGTCGACGTCGAGCCGGTCGACGTCGAGCCGGCCGGCGGGCAGTCGACCGGCTCCTGACACGACGACGCCGCACCGACGCCCGCAGGGGCTTCGGTGCGGCGTCGGCCCGGTCAGACCAGCGAGCGCAGCACGTACTGCAGGATGCCACCGTTGCGGTAGTAGTCGGCCTCGCCGGGGGTGTCGATGCGCAGCACGGCCTCGAACTCGACCGCCGAGCCGTCGGCAGCCTCGGCGCGGACCAGCACGGTGCGCGGGATCTCCCCGTCGTTGAGTGCGCTCACGCCGCTGATCGAGAACACCTCGGTGCCGTCGAGGCCCAGGGACTCGGCGGTCTGCCCGGCCGGGTACTGCAGGGGCAGCACGCCCATGCCGATCAGGTTGGAGCGGTGGATGCGCTCGTAGGACTCGGCGATCACCGCGCGCACGCCCAGCAGCGCGGTGCCCTTGGCCGCCCAGTCACGCGAGGAGCCCGAGCCGTACTCGGTGCCCGCGAGGACCACCAGCGGGATCCCGGCGGCGGCGTAGGACTGGGCAGCGTCGTAGATGGTGGCCTGGGGCCCGCCCTCGAGGGTGAAGTCGCGAGTGAACCCGCCCTCCACGCCGTCGAGCAGCTGGTTGCGCAGGCGGATGTTGGCGAAGGTGCCGCGGATCATCACCTCGTGGTTGCCGCGCCGGGAGCCGTAGGAGTTGAAGTCCTTGCGCGCCACGCCGTTCTCGGCCAGGTAGCGCCCGGCCGGGCTGTCGGGCTTGATCGAACCGGCGGGGCTGATGTGGTCGGTGGTCACCGAGTTGCCCAGCCGGGCCAGCACCCGCGCCCCCACGACATCGGTCACCGGCGCCGGGGTGGCACCCATGCCCTCGAAGTACGGGGGCTTGCGCACGTAGGTGCTCGCGGGGTCCCAGGCGAACGTGTCACCGGTCGGCGTGGGCAGCGACTGCCAGGCTTCGTCACCGGCGAACACGTCGGCGTAGCGGGAGGCGAACATCTCGGCGTCGATGGAGGCGTCCATCACCGACTGCACCTCGGCCGGCGTGGGCCACAGGTCCGTGAGGAACACCGGCGCCCCGGAGGGGTCGGTGCCCAGCGGCTCGGTGGTCAGGTCGAGGTCCATCCGCCCGGCGATCGCGTAGGCCACCACCAGCGGCGGGCTGGCCAGGTAGTTCATCTTGACGTCCGGGTTGATCCGGCCCTCGAAGTTGCGGTTGCCCGAGAGCACCGAGGTCACGGCCAGGTCGTGGGCGTTGACCGCTGCGGACACCTCCTCGGGCAGCGGTCCGGAGTTGCCGATGCACGTCGTGCAGCCGTAGCCGACGACGTCGAAGCCCAGCTTGTCCAGGTACGGGGTCAGGCCGGCGCGGTCGTAGTAGTCCGAGACCACCTTGGAGCCCGGGGCCAGGGTCGTCTTCACCCACGGCTTGCGGGTCAGACCGCGCTCGACGGCGTTGCGGGCCACCAGCCCGGCGGCGACCATCACCGACGGGTTCGAGGTGTTCGTGCACGAGGTGATGGCGGCGATCACCACCGCGCCATGGCCGATGGTCACCTCCTGCTCCTCGATGGAGAAGGTGGCCGTGGCCGCCGGGTCGTCGGTGTAGGACTCCAGCGCGGCCAGGAACCCGGTCTTCGCGTCGGTGAGGGCCACCCGGTCCTGCGGGCGCTTGGGCCCGGCCAGGGAGGGCACGATCGTGGAGAGGTCCAGCTCGATGACCGAGGTGTAGCGGGCCTCGCGGGTCGGGTCGTGCCAGAGGCCCTGCTCCCGGCAGTAGGCCTCGACCAGGGCGACCTGCTCCTCGGTGCGCCCGGTCAGGCGCAGGTAGCGCAGGGTCTCGTCGTCGATCGGGAAGATCGCCGCCGTCGAGCCGTACTCGGGGCTCATGTTGCCGATGGTGGCGCGGTTGGCCAGCGACACCCCGGCCACGGCCTCGCCGAAGAACTCCACGAACTTGCCCACGACGCCGTGCTTGCGCAGGATCTCGGTGATCGTCAGCACCATGTCGGTGGCCGTCGCGCCCTGGGGCAGCTCGCCGGTGAGCTTGAAGCCGACCACCTGGGGGATGAGCATGCTGACCGGCTGGCCGAGCATCGCGGCCTCGGCCTCGATGCCGCCCACGCCCCAACCCAGCACGCCCAGGCCGTTGACCATCGTGGTGTGCGAGTCGGTGCCCACGCACGTGTCCGGGTAGGCCTGGCCGTTGCGGACCATCACGACCCGTGCCAGCGCCTCGATGTTCACCTGGTGCACGATGCCCGTGCTCGGCGGCACCACCTTGAACTCGTCGAAGGCGCTCTGGCCCCAGCGCAGGAACTGGTAGCGCTCGCGGTTGCGCTCGTACTCCAGCTCGACGTTGCGCCCGATGGCCTGGGCGTTGCCGAAGAAGTCGGCGATGACCGAGTGGTCGATGACCAGCTCGGCCGGGGCCAGCGGGTTGATCTTCGCCGGGTCGCCGCCGAGATCCTTCATCGCCTCGCGCATCGTGGCCAGGTCCACCACGCACGGCACGCCGGTGAAGTCCTGCATGATCACCCGCGCCGGGGTGAACTGGATCTCGTCGGACGGCTCGGCCGCGGGGTCCCAGGCACCCAGGGTGCGGATCTGCTCAGCGGTGACGTTGGCACCGTCCTCGGTGCGCAGGAGGTTCTCCAGCAGCACCTTGTGGGTGTAGGGCAGGGCCTGCCCACCCGGGACGGCCGAGATCCGGAAGATCTCGTAGGCGGTCCCGTCCGCCTCGAAGGTGCCGCGCGCGCCGAAACTGTCCTTGCTCACCATGGGCTCTCCTACGTCTCGGACCAGGTAGCCGAAGGCTATCGCGGGCCACGGATCCCAGTCATTTATCTTGATATCAAGATATCACTCGCGGGCGAGCAGCGCCACGCATTCGACGTGGTGCGTCGTCGGGAACAGGTCCAGGCCCACGAGCTCGACCAGCAGGTACCCGGCGGCCGTGAACCCGGCCACGTCGCGAGCCAGGGCCACGGGGTCGCAGGCCACGTAGGCCACCGCCCGTGGACCGGCCGCACAGATCGCCGCCACGACGCCGGCGCCGGCACCAGCCCGCGGCGGGTCCAGCACCACCAGGTCAGCACCGCTCAGGGCACCCGGCCGGGTCACCCACCGCTCCACGGAGGCGCGCTCGACGCTCACCGGTCGATCCCCGGCATTGCGCGCGGCCAGCGCGCACGCGACCCGATCACCCTCGACGAGGGTCAGGGGCATGCTCGCGTCGGCCACGCTGAGGCCGAACAGCCCGACGCCCCCGTACAGGTCGACCAGGGCCTCCCCCGGCTGGGCGGCCAGCATCCGGCGCACGTGGCCGACCAGGGCGTCAGCGGCCCCCGGATGCACCTGCCAGAACCCGTCGGCAGCGACCAGCCAGTCACGTCCCGCGGCCCGCTGGAGCACCGGCTCCGACGGGGCCCTCCCCTCGGGGAAGGCCAGCGGACCCCCGACAGCCGACGTGCCGAACCGGACGCGCCCGGGCGGCCACGTGCGGGCGAACATCCCCAGCGGGGCCAGATCGGGGTGCAGCTGGGGGCACCCGCCGGCCACGACCACCTCGTGCGATCGCGGCCCCAGGAACCCGGCCCGGCCCGCATCGTCGACCGCCAGCGTCCCGCGGGTGCGCCAGCCCAGGCCGTCGGCGTCCTGACCGGGCGCACCGTCGGGGCCGAGCACCTCCTGCACCCGGAACCCGGGCCCAAGCGTGATCCCGGCGAAGCGGGCCATCGCCTCGCGGACCACCGCGGCCTTCAGGGCCCGGGAGCCCTCGGGAGTCACGTGCTGCCAGTCGCATCCGCCGCACGCGCCGGCCACCGGGCAGGGGGCCGCTCGGCGCTCGGCGGCAGCGACCAGCACCTCGAGGGCATCAGCCCGCACGAACCGGCCCTTGCGACCGAGGCTGGTCACCTGCGCCACCACCCGCTCGCCGGGCAGGGCGTGGCGCACGAACAGCACCTGGCCCTCGTGGCGGGCCACGCAGTGGCCCCCGTGGGCCACCGCACCGACCTCCACCTCGACGCGCTGGCCGACGCGCAGGGCCTGGCTCACCGCTTCGACAGCGGCGGTGCGCCCATCTCGCCGGCCACATAGGCCTCCGCGGCCTCGGCGTCCGGCTCACCCCGGCGCAGGGCACCCGGCGCGGGCTGCTCGGGCTCGCTGGCGATCCGCTCGCTGCTCAGCAGCTGCCACGGGACGCTGACGACCATCACGCCCTGGGAGAACAGCAGGCGGCTCTTGAGCCGCAGCGCGCTCTGGTTGTGCAGCAGCTGCTCCCACCAGTGCCCGACCACGTACTCGGGCACGTACACGGTGACCAGGTCACGCGGGGAGTCCCGGCGGATGCCGCGCACGTACTCCACGACCGGGCGGGTCACCTCGCGGTAGGGCGAGTCCAGCACCTTGAGGGCCACCGGGATCTCCCGGCGCTCCCACTCCTGGGCCAGGCGTGCCGTCGCGTCGTCGTCGACGTTCACCGTGACGGCCTCGAGGACCGTCGGCCGCGTGGCGCGGGCGTAGGCCAGGGCGCGGAGGGTCGGCTTGTGGATCTTGGAGACCAGCACGATGGCGTGCACCCGGCTGGGCAGCGTCACCACCTCGTCCTCGCCGGCGACCAGCTCGAGTGCCACCTGGTCGTAGTGGCTGCGGATGGACTGCATGATCAGGTAGAGCACCGGCATGGCCACGCAGACGATCCACGCGCCGTGGGTGAACTTGGTGGCCAGCACGATGATCAGCACGGTGCCGGTCATCAGGAAGCCGATGGTGTTGACCACGCGGCTGCGCACCATGCGGGCCCGGGCAGCGGGGTCGGTCTCGGTCAGCAGGTGCCGCGTCCAGTGCTTGATCATCCCCAGCTGGCTGAGGGTGAACGACACGAAGACGCCGATGATGTACAGCTGGATCAGAGCCGACACATCGGCGCTGTAGATGTAGATCAGCAGGCAGGCCAGGCCGGCCAGGGTGATGATCCCGTTGCTGAACGCCAGCCGGTCGCCGCGGGTGTGCAGCTGGCGGGGCAGGTAGCCGTCGCGCGCCAGGATCGAGCCGAGCACCGGGAACCCGTTGAAGGCGGTGTTGGCAGCCAGCACCAGGATCAGGGCCGTCACCACCGAGACGAAGATGAACATCGGGGTGAAGTTCGAGAAGACGGCCTGGGCCACCTGGGCGATGACCGTCTTCTGCTCGGTGCCGGGGGGCATGCCGACCAGGTCCGAGTTCTTCTCCGCGATCTTCACCTGGGTCTCGACGGCCAACCAGGTGATGCCGCCGAACATGGTGGTGGCGATCACCCCGAGCATGAGCAGGGTCGTGGCGGCGTTGCGGCTCTTGGGCTTGCGGAAGGCCGGCACGCCGTTGCTGATCGCCTCGATGCCGGTCAGGGCCGTGGTGCCTGAGGAGAACGCGCGCGCCAGCAGGAACACCAGCCCCGCCCCGGTGAAGGTGGCCTCGGGAGTGATCTGCCAGTCGGCGGACTCGGCGCGCAGCACGTCGCCGGAGGCGATCCGTACGATCGCCCAGATCAGCATGGAGAAGATCGCGAAGATGAAGGCGTACGTGGGGATGGCGAACGTGGTGCCCGACTCGCGCACGCCGCGCAGGTTCATCACCGTGAGCAGGACCACCAGCCCGATGGCGATCACGACCTTGTGCTGGCCGATCGCCGGGATCGCCGAGGCCGCGTTGGCCACCGCCGAGGAGATCGACACAGCCACCGTGAGCACGTAGTCGACCATCAGCGCACTGGCCACGAACACCCCCGCGCGCGGGCCGAGGTTGGTCGACACGACCTCGTAGTCGCCACCGCCGGAGGGGTAGGCGTGCACGTTCTGCCGGTACGAGGCGACCACGACCAGGAACACGAGGATGACCGCCGCCGCAACCCACGGCGCGTACTGGAACAGCACGTAGCCACCCAGCGAGAGCACGAGCAGGATCTCCTGCGTCGCATACCCGTTGGACGACAGCGCATCGGAGGCGAACACGGGCAGCGCGATGCGCTTCGGGAGCAGCGTCTCGCCCAGCTGGTCGGAGTGCAGCGCACGTCCGAAGAGGATGCGCTTGGCCCCATCGGTCACGGTTCCCACGGGGGGACATGCTACGGCGGGGCACTGGCCGACGGTGACGTGTAGCGTTTCACCCCGTGCACATCGTGATCCTCGGTTGCGGCCGTGTCGGTTCCGCCCTGGCCACCACCCTGGACCGCCAGGGACATTCGGTGGCGATCATCGACGTGGATCCGGAGGCCTTCCGCAAGCTGCCGCCCGACTTCGGCGGCCAGACCGTGGTCGGTGTGGGCTTCGATCGCGAGACGCTGATCGAGTCGGGGATCGAGCGCGCGCAGGCGTTCGCCGCCTGCTCCAGCGGCGACAACACCAACATCATCGCCGCGCGGGTGGCCCGCGAGACCTTCGGCGTGGAGAACGTCGTGGCCCGCATCTACGACCCCCGGCGTGCCGAGGTCTACCAGCGCCTGGGCATCCCCACCGTGGCCAGCGTCGCCTGGTCCACCGACCAGATGCTGCGCCGCCTGCTTCCGATGGGCGCGCAGGAGGAGTGGACCGATGCCAGCGGCACCGTGGCCCTGGCCGAGATGGAGGTCCACCCGGCCTGGTTCGGCCGGCTCGTGCACGACCTGCAGGACGCGACGGGGGCGCGCATCGCCTTCCTCACCCGGTTCGGCTCCGCACTGCTGCCGACCCGCGAGACGGTCCTGCAGGACGGCGACCTCGTCCACGTGCTGCTCATGCGCGACGACGAGGAACGCATCCAGGAGATGTTCCGCACCGCACCGGAGGCGCACTGATGAGGGTCTGCATCGCGGGGACCGGCAAGGTCGGGCGGGCCATCGCCCGTGAGCTGATCACCAACGGCCACGAGGTGCTGCTCATCGACAAGGACCCCGAGGTGGCCCGGGTCGGTGTGGTCGCCGGGGCGCACGTGCTGTGCGCCGACGCCTGCGAGGTCTCCGCCCTGGAGGAGGCGCAGCTGCAGACCTGCCAGGTCGTGGTCGCGGCCACCGGTGACGACAAGGTGAACCTGGTCGTGTCGCTGCTGGCCAAGACCGAGTACGGCGTGCCCCGCGTGGTCGCCCGCGTCAACCACCCGAACAACGAGTGGCTGTTCAACGAGGCCTGGGGCGTCGACGTCGCCGTCTCCACCCCGCAGATGCTCTCGGCCCTGGTCGAGGAGGCCGTCACCGTCGGCGACCTCGTGCGGCTGTTCACCTTCCGCCAGGGCAACGCCAACCTGGTCGAGCTGACCCTCGGAGCGGACTCCCCCGTCGTCGGCACTCGCGTGGGCGACGTCGCCTGGCCCACGGACACGTCGCTGGTGGCCATCCTGCGCAGCGGACAGGTCATCGCCCCGACGCCCGACGACCCCCTCGAGACCGGCGACGAGCTGCTGTTCGTCTCCACGCCGGACCAGGAGGAGGCCATCCAGGAGCTGCTGTCCACCTGAGTCGCCCCGCGCCGCTGGCATGACCCGCCCATGGCCGTCCTTCAGGGACCCATGGCCGTCCTGCAGGGATCAGGCGGGCTCCTCGCCCAGCGCCGCGTCGCCCAGTAGGCCTGGGCCCGCTCGCCTGCGTGGGGCGAGTCCGAGATCCCCTCCAGCGGACTTGTCCAGCGCGGTCTCGTGGTCCGCGGCCTCGCGGGCAGCGCGCTCGGCGGTCTCCTGTGCCAGCACGGGATGGATCACGCGGTAGGTCAAGTAGACGGCCATCAGGAACAGCGGCCAGCCCAGCAGCAGCTTCGCCGCGCCGAGCAGGCCGACGGAACCGGCAAGGTACAGCGGGAGGGTGACGGCCAGGCGAAGGCCGAACATCACCACCCAGATCCATGAGCTGGTCACATAGGCCCGGTACTGACGGGGGTCGGCGCGCCAGCCCGTGGCATCTCCGCGGGCGTAGCCCACGATCAGGCCCATCAGCGGCCACCGCACGAGGATCGAGACCAGGTAGGCCAGCAGGTACCCGACGTTGATCAGGATCCCGATCAGGAAGTAGTCCTGCGCCCGGCCGGTGCGGGTGGTCACGAAGGCCGAGACCGCCACCCCCACGAAGCCGGCGAGCACCTGCTGCAGCGGTTCCCTGCGGATCAGGCGCCACACGGCGATGAGTCCTCCCGCGGCGACCGCGGCGATCAGCGAGGGCCGCAACTGCTGGCCGGTCAGCACGTAGGCCAGCACGAACACTGCCGCCGGCAGCCCCGAGTCGATCAGGCCCCGCCATCCGCCGATCGCCCGGTCGAGCATCGCACGGTCGACCCCGATCTCCTCGGGATCAGCCGGCGAGCCGGACGCTGCCGTGCCCGGCTCGGGAGCGCTGGTCACGGGGCCGACCCGGGGGCGCGCAGGGTGTAGCGCGGGTTGAACACCGTGGGCTTGGTCTCGCTTCGGCTGATCCGGCCCTGGACCACGATCGAGCGGCCCGGCGTGATGCCCGGGATGCGCCGGCGGCCGAGCCAGACGATGAACAGCCGGCCGGACCCGTCGAAGAGCTCGGCCTCCACCGCCGGGACGTTGTCGCGGGGTCTGAGCGTCACGGAGCGCAGCACCCCGGAGACCACGGCCTCCTCGCCGGGCATGCTGTCGGCGATCGGCGTCGTGCCCAGGTCGCGGACCTTCGTCTGGAGCGTCTGGGCCAGGAGCTCGGACTTGCTCTGGGCCAGTCCCGCGGTCAGGCGACGCAGCCTGCTGGGCTTGCGGTCGTCCGTGGTCGTGGGCACCGCCCTAGGGTACCGGGAACCGGACCCTCAGCGGGTCTCCGTGATCTCCGGTCCGCGCTCGAACGGGTCGAGGTCCTCGTAGCGGGCCGACACCTCGTCGGGCTCCTCGTCGGCGGGGACGTCGACAGTGTCGCCGTCGGCGTCCGGGAGCTGGGCCGGAAGCGTGAGCGGCAGCGGGTCGCGGGGGGCCCTCGCGTCCGGGCCGCGCACGACGATCGTCTCGCGGACCAGCTGGTGCAGGCCGTCGGTGGGGTCCGGCTCGACCGCGGCCTTGCCCAGGAACACCGCGCGCAGCAGCCACCGCGGGCCGTCGATGCCCGTGAAACGCACCGGCTGCAGGACCTGGGTGCCCTCCGGGGTGCGCGCCGGCAGCACGGCCCGCAGCTCGGCGCCGAAGAACCCCTCCCCCTCCACGACCTCCGCACCGGCGGTCGCCCCGATCTCGGCATGCATCTCCGCCCGCAGCTCGTCCCAGAGGCCCTCGGAGCGGGGCGCGGCGAAGACCTGCAGCTGGACCGCACCGTCCTCGGCCATGGCCGTGATCGCCTTGACCTCCTGGGTGTTGGTGTCGGCCTCGACCTGGACGCCGATCCCCGGCAGGCCGGGGATGCGCAGCGACCCGAGGTCCAGCCGGGGCAGGTCCTGGTCGGCGAGGTCCACCTCCGACTCGTCGAAGGGGCCGTGGGAGCGGTCATAGGTAGCGCTGCCGGGCTCCTGGGTCATCTCGGCATCGATCTCGTCGAGGTCGTCGAGGACGGCCTGGGCCTCAGCGGTCGGCTCTACGGGCTCCTCGGGCGTGGAGCGGCGACGGAACAGGGCCATGGGAGCCTCCTGGGCGGGCAGTGCGACCCGCACAGGCTACCCCTGCCGATGGCCCCCGGTGGACCCGAAGCCGCCGGCTCCGCGGTGCGAGCCCGGCAGGGTCTCCACCTCGTGGAACCGCGCGCGGACCACGGGCTGGATGACCAGCTGGGCGATCCGGTCCAGGCGCTGGAACACCACCGGCGTCACGGGGTCCAGGTTGATCACGCTGACCAGGATCTCGCCGCGGTAGCCGGCATCCACCGTCCCGGGCGCGTTGACCAGCGCGACACCGTGGCGCGCCGCCAGGCCGCTGCGCGGGTGCACGAAGGCCGCCAGGCCGTCGGGCAGGGCGATGGCGATGCCGGTCGGGAGCAGGGCGCGCTGCCCCGGGGCCAGCGTGGCGTCGACGGTGGTCACCAGGTCGGCCCCCGCGTCGCCGGGGTGCTCGTAGGCGGGGATGGGCACGTCCGGGTCGAGCCGGGTGATCAGCACGTCGGTCACGGGTTCATCTCCGCCCGGGGCCCGGAGTCGCCGTTGGCGATGGCCGCGGCCACCTCCGCCGGCCGGCCGTGCTCGCGGAAGTGCCCGACGGCGACCTGGACGAACAGCCCCGAGGCGGTCACGGCGACCGGGCCGTCGGGTCCGAGCGTGCCGATCGCCGCCGTGTAGACCTTGCGTCCGTCCTGGCCGGTGATCCGTGCCCGCAGGTGCAGCACGGAGCCCACGGGCACCGGGCGGACGAAGTTCGTCTCCAGCCGGGCGGTCACCGAGGGCTGCATGAGCAGCCAGTTCAGAGCCCCGAGCACCTCGTCGAGGGCGGCGGTGAGCAGCCCACCGTGCGCCAGGCCCGGGGCGCCCTGGTGCAGCGGGCCCACCTCGAACGTCGCGTTGATGAACAGTCCCTCGTCGGCCACGACGCGCATGTGCAGGCCGCAGGCGTGCTCCTCGCCGCACCCGAAGCAGCTGCGGTAGTGGGAGGGGATCTCACTGCCCGGGGCCGCGGCAGCGGGATGCCGCTCGGGGAGCTCTGCGGCGGGACCCGGTGTGGTGCCGGGCCCGATCGGCTGGGGATCCATGCCCCGACCCTACTGCGGGCCGTGGGAGGGGCCGGGTAGTCGGGTCACCCGGTGCACCGGTGCATCCACGCACCTCACCGGTGCACGTCGGGCACCGCACCGTGCGAGGTCGCGCACCTGCGCCGTGCCACGCCGGCACCTGCCCGGATGCCCGGCAACCCCCCGTGCTCCCATCCGGTCCGGCGGATGCGACAGTGGCCCCGTGCCCGAGACCTCCACCGACTCAGCGCCCGTGCACTCCGAGCGACTCTGGCCGGGGATCGGCCTCTGGCTGCTGGTCGGCAGCCTCGTCCTCGGCCTGGGCGTGGCGTACGGGGCTGCGTTCGGCGCGTGGTTCGGCTGGCTGGTGGCCGGCGCCAGCGGCGCCCTGGCCGTGGTGCTGATCAGCCGCGGTGCCCCACGGATCGTGGTCGATTACCGGGGGCTCACCGCCGGCCGGGCGACCCTGCCCTGGGGGGCAACCGGGAGGGTTCTGCCCCTCGACTCCGAGCAGGCCCGACTGGCGCGCGGCACCGGCGCCGACCCGACCGCCTACCTGCTGCTGCGACCCGGAGTGGACGCCGGGGCGGTCGTGGTCGAGGTGCTCGACGAGTCCGACCCGCACCGGACCTGGCTGGTGGCCTCGCGCGACGCGTCGGCACTGGCGCGCGCGATCGAAGCGGCCCGTGGGAGGCTGGCGCCATGACGACGCCGCAGCAGGCCATGCCGCAGCCCATCACGCCGAGTGCCGAGACGCAGCGCAACCTCGCCCGCGCCACGGTGCCCCTGATCACGCTGGCCGCCACGTGGGTGGCGCGCAAGGCGATGATCAACGGCTACGAGAGGTCGACGGGCAAGAAGGCCCCCCTGATCCACTCACGCAATGGTTCCGTGCTGAGCAAGATGGCCTGGGCCGCGAGCATGGCCGCCGTCGTGGCCCTCATCGAGGTCGTCGTGTGGAACGTCCTCGACGGCGAGGACTGATCCCGGACGCCAGTGATCCCGGCCGATGTCTCCTCGGCCGGGATCAGGTCGTGCTCAGCCTCAGGAGGCGCATTCCTTGCAGATCGGCAGGCCGCCGCTCTCGCCGGCCAGCTGGCTGCGGTGGTGGACCAGGAAGCACTTCCCGCAGGTGAACTCATCGGCCTGGCGCGGCAGCACGCGCACGCTCAGGCTCTCGTCGGACAGGTCGGCGCCGGGCAGCTCGAGGTTCTCCGCGAGCTCGGTCTCGTCGACATCGACAGTGGAGGCCGCCTTGTCGACCCGGCGGGCCTTCAGCTCCTCGATGCTGTCCTCGGCAAGACCATCGTCCTCGGTCTTGCGTGGCGCGTCGTAGTCGGTGGCCATCGTGCACTCCCCCCATGATGGGATCGGGTTGGGAACGGTACAACTCCCAGGTGCGTCACCTTATGCCCGCACCGACGGCGCATTGTGCCCTATCCGAACCGAACCAGCAGCCCGACACCCCTGTTCTGGAGGACCGATGCCGATCTACGCGATCGGGGACCGCGCCCCGTCGATCGACCCGAGTGCCTTCGTGCACCCCGACGCGGTCATCATCGGCGACGTCACAGTCGGCCCGGAGTCCTCGGTCTGGCCGACGGCCGTGCTGCGGGGGGATTCCGGGCGGGTCGTGGTCGGGGCCGGGACCTCGGTCCAGGACGGCACGGTGGTGCACTGCACCAGCGCCCTGGACACGGTCATCGGCAACCGCTGTGTGATCGGTCACAGGGCCCATCTGGAGGGCTGCACGATCGAGGACGGCGCCCTCGTGGGGTCCGGCTCCGTGGTGCTGCACGGGGCGGTCGTGCGCTCCGGGGCATTGGTGGCCGCGCAGGCGCTGGTGCCGCCGGGCACCGAGGTCCCCAGCGGGGCCACGGCCCTGGGGGTCCCGGCGAGGATCCGCCCGGACTCGGTGCCGGCGGGGATGATCGAGAGCTCGGTGGCGAGCTACATCGCGAGCGCGCACTGGTACAACGCGGAGCTGCGCCGCCTGAGCTGACCGGGCGGCCCGCCGAGGGCGGTCGTGCGGCCGGGCGCACCCCCGCGGCACCCGGGAGCGGATCGCGCACAGGCCTCGTCAGTCGCGGTCGGCGCCCGCCTGGGCCAGCAGCGCGGCCCAGGAGTCGGCCAGGGCGGGTGGCGCGGCCCAGGTGAGCTCCGAGGAGGGCGGTTGGCCGGCGGCACCGCCGACGACCATCCCGGCCTCCATGGCGATGAGCGCTCCCGCCGCGTGGTCCCAGGGCTGCAGCCCGCGCTCGTAGTAGAGGTCCACCAGCCCCGCGGCGGCCCAGCAGAGGTCCACCGCCGCGGCGCCCGCGCGGCGGATGTCGCGCACGCGGGGCAGCACCATGGTCAGGGTGCGGGCCTGCGCCGCGCGCCGGTGCTGGGCGTACCCGAAGCCGGTGGCCACCAGCGCCTGGCTGAGCTCGTCGGGCCCGGTCACTGCCAGCCGCGTGCGCCGTCCGGCGCTCACCGACACCGCCCCCTGGCCGCGCACGGCGGCGAACGCCTGCCCGAGCACGGGCACCATCACGACGCCCACCTCGACGCCCGCGGGGCCCTCGGCGGCCACGCTGACCGCCCAGCTGGGCAGGCCGTAGAGGTAGTTCACGGTCCCGTCCAGCGGGTCGACGATCCAGCGCACGCCACTGGTCCCGGCCCGGTCGGCCCCCTCCTCGCCGAGGATCGCGTCGTCAGGCCTGGCCCCGAGCAGGGTCTGCACGAGCAGGGCCTCGGCGGCCGTGTCCATCTGGGTCACGACATCGGTCAGGGTCGACTTCGTGCCCACGGTCAGGGTCTGGTCCCGACCGGCCATGAGCAGGTCCGCGGCGCCCTGCGCGGCGGTCCACGCCAGGCCGAGCAGGGGGTGCGCCAGGCCGAGGTCGGGCTCGGGCAGGGGCTGGCCGTGCCGGCCGGGCGTCACTGCGGGTCCCGGCCGCACAGCGCCGGGCGCGGCCCGCGCGGGTTCGGGCAGCACCCGCGGGGCACGGGAGCTCCCGCGGGCCGAGTGCGCCGAGGGCAGGCCGGTCGACCACCCCGCCGTCGGCGGTGGCGCGCGCCTCGGCGAGCAGGTCGGCGACCATCGCCACGAAGCGCGGGTCCGTGCCCGGGGTGGCCGCACGGGCGGCCGGCAGGCCCACCTCGGCAGCCGTGGCCATCGCCACGGTGTCGAGGTCCCAGATGACCTCCATGTGGTCGGAGACGAACCCGATCGGGACCATCACCGCCCCCGGCGCACCCGCCGCGGCCAGGGCGCTGAGGTGCTCGGAGATGTCGGGCTCCAGCCAGGGGATGTGCGGTGCCCCGGAGCGGGACTGGTACACCAGGTCCCACTCGTCGGGGCGGCCGAGGGCGCCGGCCACCGTGGCCGCGACGTCGCGATGCTGGGCCACGTAGTCGGCCGTCGCCGCATCCGCCGTGGGGATGGAGTGCGTGGTGAAGACCAGCCGGCTGCCCTCGGGCAGACCCGCCAGGGCCTCCCCGGTGGCCTCGACGATCGGCGCGATGAACCCGGGGTGGTTGAAGTAGGTGCGCAGCCGCAGCAGCTGCGGGGCCCAGGCGGGATCCTCGGCCTGGATCTCGGCCAGGGCGTCGGCCAGGTTCTCCCGGTACTGCCGGCAGCCGGAGTACGAGGAGTAGGCCGAGGTCAGCAGGACGAACACGCGGGTGGCGCCGAGGTCGCGGGCCTCGCGCAGCGCGTCGACCAGGTAGGGGGTCCAGTTGCGGTTGCCCCACAGCACGGGGGTGGGGTCGGCGCGGGCGGTGAGCTCGGCGGCCACCGAGGCCACGAGCACCCGGTTGATCGCGTTGATCGGCGAGACGCCTGCGAAGTGCGCGTAGTGGGCCCCCACCTCGACCAGCCGCTCGCGCGGGATGCCGCGGCCCCGGGTGACGTTCTCGAGGAAGGGCACGACATCATCGGGACCCTCCGGGCCGCCGAAGGACACGATCAGCAGGACATCCACGGCCCCGATCCTCCCCGACATGCCCACGCCGGGCCACCGCGGGGCGCGGGTGGGGCACAATGTGCCCGACTGACGGCCATGCACGTGACAGGAGACCCATGCGCGAGTTGAGGTTCGACGGACTGTCCCCGGACGGCACCCGGCTGATCCTGGCCGGCAAGGACGGCCAGAAGTGGTCGGTGGTCATCGACGAGCGCATCGAGGCCGCCGTGCGCCGGGACCGCGCCCGCATCGGGCAGGTCGAGATCGAGCAGGCCGGGTTGCTGCGCCCGCGTGAGATCCAGGCCCGCATCCGCGCCGGCGCCACGGCCGAGGATGTCGCCGCCGCCAGCGGACTGCCGATCGAGCACGTCCGCCGGTTCGAGGGCCCCGTGCTCACCGAGCGTGCCTGGGTGGCCCAGCAGGCCCAGTCGACCGAGGTGCGCCGCCCCGGTGGCGACATCGAGCTCGGTGACCTCGTGGCCGAGCGGCTGCACCACCTCGACGTGGATCCTGCCGACGTCTCGTGGGACGCCTGGCGCCGCGACGACGGGCTCTGGGTCGTCATCGCCACCTTCCCCGTGGCGCCCAACACCCACGTGGCCACCTGGACCTACGACAGCAGCAGCCGCACCATGACCGTCGCCGACGACAACGCCCGCGCGCTGAGCGCGATCTCGCCGGACGCACCGCTGCACCTGGCCCCTGCCCGGCCGACCCTGACCTCGGTCGCCCCTCTGGCTGAGGCAGTCGGTGCCGACGAGGAGGATCCCGAGGAGTCGGCGCAGGTGGTCATCCTGGGCCGCCAGGCCGGCCGGGCACCGTCGGTCGAGGTCGAGGACGTCGAGGACGCGGACCCCGAGGGCGGCGACGCCGAGGACGAGCCATCCGAGGGGGACGCCGAGCTCGACGAGGAGGCCGCGGTGTCCGGCGACGGGGCGCAGTCCTGGGCCGAGGAGGCCCTGGCTGAGGGCGTCGTGATCGAGGAGGTCGAGGAGGTCATCGTGACCCCGATCGATGACGAGACCGTGCTCCTCGAGGTCATCGACGAGGTCATCGTGCTCGAGGAGGTGCCGGTGGTCGGACTCGCCGATCCCGAGGGCCTCGACGACTCCGACGAGCTCAACGCCGAGGACGACTCCGCCCAGGACGAGGTGGCCCAGGAGGCGGACGAGGACGACGCGGACGAGGACCCGGAGGACGGGTCCAGCGCAGCAGCCCCCGACGCGCAGGTGACCGGTGAGCTGCCCCTCTTCGACGCCCCCGCTGCCCCGACGCCGCGCCCGACGGGCAAGCCCGCTGTCCCCAGCTTCGACGACATCCTGTTCGGCCCCGGCCCCGGCACGCGCGACTGACTCGAGCGCTCGGGGCACATGCCGGCGTTGCGGCCGCCCCCGGCCACGCCGGCCCGGGGGCGAGGTCAGCCGATCGCGACGCGCAGGGGGACCAGCACCTCCGCCTCGGTGAGCGCCCCGTGCTGTCCACGCAGCCCGGACACCAGCCGGTCGATCCGGGCCGAGACCAGCGCCCAGTCCGCCTCGGCGATCGCCACGACGTCACCGATCCGCTCGGCGTGCCAGTCATCCACGGGCCCGAGCAGGGCGCCGACCTGCTCACGGAGCAGCACCCGCGCCCGGTCGCCCAGCTCCGCGGCCCACGTCGCGGCCACCTGCTCGGCCCGACCCGGCTCGGTGTAGATGTGGCGGGCCCTCGGCTCGCCGAGGATCGTGCGCACGCCCACCCGCAGCACAGCCCGCGACTCCAGGTCGAAGCGCCGCTCGTCGGGCACGTCGACCAGGCCGTGGTCAGCGGTGACCAGCAGCGCCGCATCCGGGCCGGTCAGCGACGCCAGCTGCCCGACCAGCGCATCGACGCGCACCAGCTCGGCCCGGTAGGCCCCGGAGTCCACGCCGTGCACGTGCCCGGCCTTGTCCAGCGCCGGCCAGTAGACGTAGGTCAGGCTGGGACGACCCTCGCCCCGAGCCCGCGCGATCGTGGCCCCGGCCACCGCCACCCGCTGGCCGGCCGTCTCCGCGCCCGGGTACTGCCCGCCGCGCAGGGCCGCGCGGGTAAGGCCGCTGCTGCGGTGGGCCAGGGGCGCCGCGCTGACCACCAGGACCCCGGCGGCCTCGGCGCGCTCGAGCAGGGTGGGCTCGGGCTGGGTCGCGATCGGGTTCGGGTCCTCGCCCCAGCTCAGGGGCGCCAGGACTGTGTCGTCCTCGAGCAGGAAGCTGGTGCCGACGATCCCGTGCATGCCCGGGGGCAGGCCCGTGCCCAGGCTGGTCAGCGAGATCGCGGTGCTCGACGGGAACGGCGCCGCCAGCGGGCCGAGCTCGGCCAGCGCGGCCAGCGCCGGCGCCAGCTCGGCGTGCGCCTCGAGCTGGCGGGCACCGAGGCCGTCGACGAGGAGCACGATGACGTGCCGGGCAGCGCCGGCCACGGTCCCGGCCAGCCACGACCCCTGTGCGGCCTGCCCGGGAACCCCGAGCACGTGGGCCACGCCGGGCAGCAGGTCGGCCAGCGGCCGCGGGGTCATCCGGGGTTCGTGGCCACGGCCGCCGAGAGCGCGGAGGCGAACGCCAGCGTCCGGGCCACCGCCTCCGCCCCGTCGCCGGCCTCGGAGACGCGCACGGAGAAGTCGTCGTTGGAGGAGGTGCCGGCGTAGCCGTGGTCGGCGGTGCACTCCGGGTCCGAGCACCCCGCGGGCTCGAGGTCCAGGCGGGCCACCGCACCCCAGCCGATCGTGAGCATCACCTCACGCACCGGTGCCCCGGGCTTGTGGTGGGCCGGGTTGCCCACGATCCGGTTGACCACCACGGAGCGCACGTCGGCCAGCCGCACGGCCTCGGAGTTGGCCGAGGCATACGGCACCGGGCAGGTCTCGTCGGGCGGGAAGTCGTCGATGTGCAGCACGAGCAGGCGCGTGGCGGTGAGCAGCAGCAGCGACACGTGCCGGCGCAGCTCCTCGCGGTCGAAGGTGGCCTCGTGCTGGATGACGTAGCTGACCGGCTCCTCGCCGGCGAGCGCGGTGGCCATCGAGTCGGCGACGAGCTCCGGGTAGTAGCCGGAGGCAGCGATCTCGGCGCGCAGCTGGGACGTGGGGTTCACCGGAGCATCCTCCCACGCCCCTCAGGCGTCGAGCAGCCTGCGCACGCCCACGTCCAGGCGCTCCCAGGTCCTGCGCACACGTGCCGCCGCCTCGAGCACCGCCACCCCCGAGGCGGACACGACCACCAGGTTCAGGTCGAGCGAGGCCAGCGCGGGGATCTCGTCGACGAGCAGGCCCAGCCGCGCGATCACCTCGCAGAGCGCCTCGACGTCGACGGGGTCGGCCCCGCGGTAGCCGCGCAGCAGGGGGGCGGCCTTCGGCGAGGCGACCAGGCGCCGGGCCTCCCCCATGCTCAGCGGCGGGATCCGGTAGGCGTGGTCCTCGAGCAGCTCCGAGGTGATGCCGCCCACGCCGAACCGCACGACCGGGCCGAACAGCGGGTCGTCCACCGCGCCGGCGACCGTGGCCACGCCGGGTGGGGCCATCGCCTGCACGACCAGGCGCTGGCCGGCCATCTCGTCGAGCTGGGCGAGCATCGACAGGTACGCGGTGCGCACCGCGCGCTCGGACTCGAGGTTCAGCCGCACCGCACCGAGGTCCACGCGGCGGGCCAGCCACGGCGCGGTGGTCTTGAGCACCACCGGGTAGCCGAGGCGCTCGGCGGCAGCCACCGCCTCCTCCTCGGTGTGCACGCGCACCGCCGGCCAGACCTGGATCCCGTAGCAGCGCAGCAGCTCGGCGCACTGCTCGTCGGTCAGGTCGACCGCCGGGGCCAGCGGCTCCGGGGCGCCGGGCTCGCCGCCGAGCACCAGCGTGCCGGTGGTCTCCCGGCCCGCCTCGGCCAGCCAGCCGGCGACGAGCTCCCGGGCGCGCTCGGGGTCCACGTCGGGGAACTCGGGCACCTCGGCGGTCTCGGAGTCACGCCAGCGGGCGTAGCCGCGCACCAGCGACAGGGCGCGCACCGCGTCCTCGACGTTGGAGAAGGTCGGCACGGACCCGTGCTCGGGCCGGCCGTCGGGCCCGGCCACCGGCAGCAGGCCCATGCCGGCCGGGATCAGGCCGGTGCCGTCCGCGGCGGGCATCACCGCCACCAGCGGCTTGGTCGAGTCGACGCTGACCTCGGTGATGGCCCGGTGCACGTCGGTCTGGTCGGCACCCACGCTCGGGATGTGCACGAAGACCACCGCGTCGCAGGCCTGGTGCTCGATCGCGTTGCGCAGCGCCTCGGCGATCTCGTCGGCCCCGGCGGACTGGGCCAGCGTCGGATGCCCCGTCGAGACGCTCATCCGCACGCTCTCGATCGCGTCGGCGGCCAGGATCTCCAGGGCCGCCGAGGTGCCCAGCACCGCGACCCGGTCCCCGCGCGGCAGCGGCTGGTAGGCAAGGATCGCGGCGACGTCGAACAGCTCGTCCAGTGACGAGGTCTGCATCACCCCGCTCTGCTCGAACATCGCGTCGACGGCCCGGGGCGGCAGGGTGGTGCGGCGCACGTGGTGGCCCAGCGGGCAGGGTCTGCGAGTAGCGCCCGCTGCGGACCGCGACCACCGGCTTGGAGCGGCTCAGGCGCCGGGTGATCCGCGTGAACTTGCGCGGATTGCCGATGCACTCCAGGTAGAGCAGGATCAGGCTCGGTGGCCTGGTCGGCCTCCCAGTACTGCAGCAGGTCGTTGGCCGAGACGTCGGCGCGGTTGCCGGCGCGAGACGAAGCGTGCGTCAGGCCCAGGCCGCGCCGGCCGACCGTCTCGAGGACGGTCACCCCCAGGGCCCCGGACTGGCAGAAGAAGCCCGACCCGGCCCCGGCGGGGCATCACCGGCGACAGCGAGGCGTTGAGGCTGACCCGCGGGTCGGTGTTGATGATGCCCAGGCAGTTCGGCCCGACCAGCGCGCATGCCGTAGCTCTCGGGCGCTCGCTGACCAGGCGTGCGCTGGCGCTGCGCGGCCCTCGTCCGCGGCGGTGTCGGCGAACCCGGAGGAGACCACGACCAGGCCCGCCCACGCCCGCGGCCGCGCAGTCGCCGACGACCTCCACCACGCTCTCGGCCGGCACCGCCACGACCGCCAGGTCCACCGGCTGCGGGATGTCGGTGACGTGCGGGAACGCGGGCACGCCCGAGGATCGACGTCGGCCTCCGGGTGGATCGCGTACAGCCGGCCCGGGAGCCGTAGTCGCGCAGGTGGCGCAGCAGCTCGTGGCCGATCCGGCCCGGGGTCCGCGAGGCGCCGATCACGGCGACCCCCACCGGGTTGAGCAGCCGCTCGACGGAGCGCGCCTCGCTGCGGTGCTCCCGGGCCGCGCGCACGCTGAGCACCGTCTCGGTGGGCTCGAGGTCGAAGGTGAGGTGGAAGACCCCGTCCTCCATCCGCTGGCTGACCACGTAGCCGGCCTCGCGGAACGTGGCCATCATCCGCCGGTTGTTCGGCAGCACCTCGGCGACGAACCGGCGCGACGCCCCGCTCCCGGCCGGCTGCGGCCAGGTGCTCGAGCAGCACCGCTGCCCAGGCCCGCGGCCCTGGTGGTCGTCGCGCGACGACGAAGGCGACCTCGGCCTCGCCGGGGGTTGATCCGGTCGTAGCGGGCCACGGCGATCAGCTCGCCGGCCTCGGTGGCCACCAGGGCCACCCGGTCGCTGTGGTCGACGTGGGTGAACCGTTCGACGTCCCGCTCGGACAGCTCGGGATAGGGGGCGAAGAACCGGAAGTAGATCGTCTCCGGCGCGACAGCCGCGAGTGGAAGGCCACGAGGCTGGCCGCGTCGTCGGGCGTGATCGGCCGGACGTGGCACGGTACGGCCGTCGCGCAGGACGACGTCGGCCTCCCAGTGGGCCGGGTACGCGTGCGGCACGGGCGACACGCCTAGGCGGCCTCCCGGCACGCCGGTCGACCCGGTCGGGGCGCGCGTCGGTGACGAATGTGGCGCCTGTCACGTTCGCGCAAGGAGACGCCATGGCCCGCCGCACGCCCCCGCCCCGGCGATCCCGTCGCCGACGCACATCGTCGACATCGACGTCAGCGACCGAGATGCAGGGCTCCTTCCTGGAGTACGCCTACTCGGTCATCTACTCCCGGGCCCTGCCCGACGCCCGCGACGGCCTCAAGCCGGTGCAGCGACGGATCCTCTACACGATGAACGACATGGGCCTGCGCCCCGACCGCGGGCACGTCAAGAGCGCGCGCGTCGTCGGCGAGGTGATGGGCCAGCTGCACCCGCACGGCGACGCCGCGATCTACGACGCGCTGGTGCGCATGGCCCAGCCGTTCTCGCTGCGGCATGCCCCTGGTCGACGGCCACGGCAACTTCGGCTCCCCGGACGACGGCCCGGCCGCCTACCGGTACACCGAGTGCCGGATGGCCCGCGCGGCCCTGCCGATGGTGGCCGGCCTCGACGAGGACGTCGTCGACTTCGCGCCCAACTACGACGGCCGCGAGCTCGAGCCCGTGGTGCTGCCGGCGGCGTACCCGAACCTGCTGGTCAACGGCGCCTCGGGCATCGCCGTCGGCATGGCGACCAACATGGCCCCGCACAACCTCGGCGAGGTCGTGGCCGCGCCACGGCACCTGCTGGCCCATCCGGATGCCGACCTCGACGACCTCATGCGCTTCGTGCCCGGCCCGGACCTGCCCACCGGTGGGCGGATCGTGGGCCTCGACGGTGTCCGCGAGGCCTACGAGACCGGCCGCGGCACCTTCCGGATGCGGGCCACCGCCCGGGTCGAGCAGCTGACCCCGCGGCGCGCGGGCACTGGTGGTCACCGAGCTGCCGTGGAACGTGGGCCCGGAGAAGGTCATCGAGCGGATCCGCGAGCTGGTCACAACGCCAAGAAGATCGCCGGCATCGCCGGGGTCACCGACCTGACCGACGGCGAGAAGGGCCTGCAGCTGGTCATCGAGATCAAGAGCGGGTTCGTGCCCGAGGCCGTGCTCGAGCAGCTCTACCGGCTGACCCCGCTGGAGGAGTCCTTCGGGATCAACAACGTCACCCTGGTGCGACGGCCAGCCCCAGACACTGGGCCTCAAGGCCCTGCTGGAGGTGTACCTCGGCCCACCGGCTCGAGGTCGTGCGCCGGCGCAGCGCCTACCGACGCGGCCAGCGCCGCGGAGCGGCTGCACCTGGTCGACGGCCTGCTCGTGGCGATCCTCGACATCGACGAGGTCATCGCCGTGATCCGCTCCAGCGACGACACCGCCGCCGCGCGCGCGCGGCTGATGAGCGTGTTCGACCTGACCGAGATCCAGGCCACCTACATCCTCGAGATGCCGCTGCGGCGGCTGACGAAGTTCAGCCGCATCGAGCTGGAGTCCGAGCGCGACGAGCTGGCGCGCACGATCGCCGAGCTCGACCGGCTGCTCACCGACCCCGAGGCCCTGCTGCGACATGGTCTCTCCGGCGAGCTCGCCGAGGTGGCCGAGGCCTACGCGACGCCGCGGCGCACCGTGCTGCTCGAGGGTCCGATGCCGGTCCGCAGCGCGGCCGCCAGCCGCCGCGGCACCCCTGGAGGTGGCCGACGACCCGTGCGAGGTGCTGCTGTCCAGCACCGGCCTCATCGCCCGGCGCGCGGTCGGCGAGCCGGGGCAGGACGAGCCCGCCGTGGCCGCGACCGGCCCGCGTGGCATGCACGACGTGGTCGTCGGGCGAGCCGCGGCGACCGTCCGCGGCTACGTGGGGGTGGTCACCTCGGCCGGGCGCGTCGTGCGGGCACACGTGCTGGACCTGCCCAGCCTGCCCGGGACCGCGGGGCCGGTCAGCCTGGCCGGCGGGGTGCCGCTGGGGGCCTTCGTGACCCTCGAGCGCGACGAGTCCGTCGTCGGTCTGGCCAGCCTGCTGCCCGACGCGCCCACGCTGGCCCTGGCCACCGCCGCCGGGGTGATCAAGCGCGTGGCCCCCGAGGCCGCGCCCACGAGGGACTCGTGGGAGGTGATCCGCCTGGCCGACGGCGACCGGGTGGTCGGCGCCCAGCCGGTGGCCGACGACGACGAGCTCGTGCTGCTGGCCGACGACGCCCAGCTGCTGCGCTTCCCCGCGTCCGCCGTGCGGCCCCAGGGGCGCGCCGCCGGCGGGATGGCCGGCATCAAGCTCGGCGACGGTGCGCGGGTGCTCGCCTTCGGCGTGTGGGCGCCCGGGGCGTCCGGGGTCGTGGTCACGTTCGCCTCGGACTCCGCCGCGCTGCTCGACGCCGGCGGCTCGCTGAAGGTCACCCGGGGCGCGGTGTTCCCGGCCAAGGGCAGGGCCACAGGAGGAGTCCGCGCGCACCGCTTCCTCAAGGGCGAGGACATCCTCAGCCGGGCATGGATCAGCACCTGGCCGGCGGTGGCCGCCAGCGGCAGCGGCGAGCCGGTCGACCTGCCGGATCCCGACCAGCGCCGCGACGGCTCCGGGGCACCGTGCCCCAGCGCGCCGTCGGCGGTGGCCGCGCGCGTGTGATCCGCTGCAGCCGGGCCTCGACCGGCGAACCACTGGCCGGCTCGGCGCCGGTCGCCGAGACCTGGGTGGTGGTCGAGCACCCCGAGGGGTGGGCCGACGCCCCCCTGACCCGCTCGGGCCATGGGGTGCGGGTGCTCATGGCCCGCGGGCCGCGCACGGACCGGCCCAGCGAGGGCCGGGTGTGGGTCGCCCACACGGGCTCGGAGCCGGTGCTGCGGGTGGGCACCCTGCCCTCCCCGGAGGAGGTGGCGGGGTGGGCCCTCGACCAGGTCGCTGCCGGGGCCCTGCGTGCCTGGGGTGACCCGGTGGCCGAGCCGCTGCTGGTCGTCTGTGCCAACGGCCGTCGGGACCGCTGCTGCGGCCACGAGGGCGGACGGCTTGCCCACGCCCTGTGGCAGGGCGGACACGCCGGGCAGGTGCTCACCGGCTCCCACCTCGGTGGCCACCGGTTCGCCCCCACCGCGCTCGTCCTGCCGCACGGCGCGGTCTACGGGCGACTGGACGCCACAGCGTGCGCCGAGATCCTCGTGGGTGCCAGCGGGGCGGGCGCGCCGGACGGGGTGGGCGGGGCGGACGGGGAACGCGTGACGGGCGGGTCGGCCACAGGGCACGGCAGGCACCCCAGCCGCAGCCGCCTGCCGGCCAACGGGTTGCGGGGGTTCAGCGCCCTGCCGGAGGCGGCCCAGGTCGCCGACGTCCTCGTGCGCACGCGCCTGGGCCTCGACTGGCCCTGCGCCCTGGCCGTCGAGCTTGCCCCGACGGCCGGTGGTGAGCGCGCCCTGGCGCGGGTGCGGCTGCCCGACGCCCGCATCGTCGAGGTCGCCCTCGAGCGCCGCACGCTGGAGGTCCTGGCCTCCTGCGGCCGGGAGGCCCAGCCGACCGTCCGCTGGGTGGCGGCCGATGACCAGCCGGGGCTGCCCCCGCAGGCCGCCGGCCTGTAGCAGAATGCCGCCATGGACCTCGGCCTCGACGGACGCACGTACCTGATCACCGGCGGATCGCGCGGCCTCGGCCTGGCCGGCGCCCGCGCCCTGGCCGCCGAGGGCGCGCGGGTGGTGCTCTGCGCCCGGGACTCCGCCACCCTGTCCGATGCGGTCGCCGGGATCGGTGCCAACGCGGTCGGGATCCCGGCCGACCTGGCCGATCCCGCCTCCGCCGAGCGTCTCGTGGCCGGCACCGTGGCGCGCTTCGGCCGGCTCGACGGGGCCCTGGTCAGCGTCGGCGGCCCGCCCACGGGCACGCCCACGTCGCTGACCGACGAGCAGTGGCGGGCCGGCTTCGAGTCGGTGTTCCTCGGGGCCGTGCGCCTGATCCGCGCGGTCGCCTCCGCCGCCACCGTCGACCCCGACGCCCCCACCGGCACCGGCGCGTCGATCCTTGCCGTGCTCTCCACGTCGGCCAAGTCCCCCATCCCCGGCCTGAGCGCCAGCAACGGCCTGCGCCCGGGGCTGGCCATGCTGGTGAAGGACTTCGGCGACGAGCTCGGCCCGCGGGGCATCCGGGTCAACGGCCTGCTGCCCGGGCGGATCGCCACCGACCGCACCCTGGCCCTGGACGCGACGCTCGGCAACGCGCAGGCGGCCCGCCGCCGCAACGAGGCCGCGATCCCGCTCGGGCGCTACGGCGAGCCCGAGGAGCTCGGCCGGCTCGCGGCCTTCCTGCTCTCCCCGGCGGCCTCCTACGTGCACGGCAGCCTGGTCCCGATCGACGGCGGCTCGCTGCGCGCCCTGTAGTCGAGCGCCCGGCGGGGCGGCCGCCTGCCCGGGACCCGGCGCTCAGTCGCCGTCGTCGCTGCGGCGCAGGCGCTTGGTCTGACCCCGGCGCTTCTTGGTGGCGATCCGCCGCTCCACCGCGCCCCGCGTCGGCCGGGTGGGCCGGCGGGCGCGGGCCGGCGGGGCCATCGCCGCGGCCAGCACCTCCACGAGCCGACGCTCGGCGGCCTCCCTGTTGCGCAGCTGGGCGCGGTGCTCGGAGGCGCTGACGACCAGCACCCCGGCGCTCAGCCGCCCGGCCAGTCGGGACAGCGCCCGGGCGCGCAGGCCCTCGGGCAGGCAGGGCGAGTGGGCCACGTCGAAGAGCAGCTCCACGCGCGAGTCGGAGGTGTTCACACCCTGGCCGCCGGGCCCCGAGGACCGGGAGAACCGCCACGCCAGCTCGGACTCGGGGATCACCACCGACCCCACCCTCAGCGGGCCCGGCATCGCGCACTCCTCACGCTGACCCGCCCCGCCCCCGCGGGATCAGTTCTCATCGAGCCGCCCATGGCCGCCTCCTCCGGCTCGCCCGCGCCGGGATCAGGAGTAGGCCAGGTCGGCGTCGTCGAGGGGCAGGCCGTCGAGGCCCCCCGCGACCGGGGCCTCGTCGGCCCCGTCGGGGTCCAGGCCGAACTGGGTCCGGGAGAGGTCGGCGTAGAGCCCGCCCATCGCGAGCAGCTCGTCATGGGTGCCGCGCTGCACGACCTGACCGCCGTCGATGACCAGGATCTGGTCGGCGGCCCGGATCGTGGACAACCGGTGGGCGACCACCAGCGAGGTGCGCCCGGCCAGCGCGGTGGCCAGCGCACGCTGCACCGCGGCCTCGCTCTCGGAGTCCAGGTGCGCGGTGGCCTCGTCGAGGACCACGACCTCCGGGGCCTTGAGCAGCAGCCGGGCGATCGCCAGCCGCTGCTTCTCGCCGCCGGAGAGCCGGTACCCGCGCTCCCCCACCACGGTGTCCAGGCCATCGGGCAGGGAGGCCACGAGGTCGCCGATCTGGGCGTCCCGGCAGGCAGCCAGGATCTGGTCGTCCGTGGCCCCGGGCCTGGCGTAGAGCAGGTTGCCCCGGATGGTGTCGTGGAACATGTGCGCGTCCTGGGTGACCACGCCGATCCGGTCCGAGAGGCTGGCCAGGGTGGCCTCGCGCACGTCCACCCCGCCCACGCTGACCGCGCCGGTCGTCACGTCGTAGAGCCGGGTGACCAGGGCCGTGATCGTGGACTTGCCCGCGCCCGAGGGCCCGACCAGCGCGACCAGCTGCCCGGGCTCGATGGCGAACGTGACCCCGTTGAGCACCGGCTCGCCCCGGCCGCGGGAGTCGGGGCGGGCCACCGACTCCAGCGAGGCCAGCGAGACCTCGTCGGCGCCCGGGTAGGTGAAGTGCACGTCGTCGAAGTCCACCGCGGTCGGCCCCGCGGGGATCGCGCGGGCGTCGGGCGCCTCGGCGACCAGCGGCGGGAGGTCGAGCACCTCGAACACCCGCTCGAAGGAGACCAGCGCGGTCATGACGTCGACGCGCACGTTGCTCAGCGCCGTCAGCGGGCCGTAGAGCCGGGAGAGCAGGGCGGTGATCGCCAGCAGCGTGCCGATGGTCAGCGTGCCGTCGATGACCAGGTTGCCGCCCACCCCGTAGGCGATGGCGGTGGCGACCGAGGCCACGAGGGTCAGCGCGGTGAAGAAGTAGCGGTTGCTCATCGCGATCTCGACGCCGATGTCGCGCACCCGCGCGGCCTTGCCCGCGAAGGCCGAGGACTCCTCGGCCGGGCGGCCGAACAGCTTGACCAGCAGGGCGCCGGAGACGTTGAACCGCTCGGTCATCATCGTGGACATGTCGGCGTTGAGCTGCATCTGCTCCCGGGTCTGGGCCTGCAGGCGCCGGCCCATCCAGCGGGCCGGAAGCAGGAACAGCGGCAGCAGCACGAGGCTGATCACGGTGATGCGGCCAGCGAGAGGGCGAACATCGCCACGAGGATCACCACGAGGCTGATCACGTTGCCCACGACCCCGCCGAGCGTGGAGGTGAACGCCTGCTGGGCGCCGATCACGTCCGAGTTCAGCCGGGAGATCAGCGCCCCGGTCTGGGTGCGCGTGAAGAACGCCAGCGGCTGGGCCTGCACGTGGGCGAACACCTGGGTGCGCAGGTCGAAGATGAGGCCCTCGCCGATCCGCGAGGAGTACCAGCGCCCGAGCAGGCCGATTCCGGCGTCGGCCAGGGCCAGGACCAGCACGAGGATCGCGCTGACCGTGACCACCTGGTGGTTGCCGGGCGTGATCCCCTGGTCGATGATCCTGCGGAACAGCAGCGGCTGGGCCACCACCAGCAGCGAGGCGAACACGAGCGTGACCAGGAACCAGACGATCTCGCGCCGGTAGGGCCCGGCGAACCCCAGGATCCGGCGCACCGTCTGCCTGCTGATCCGCTGCTGGGCCACCGAACGATCACGGGTGAACGAGCGGTACGTCTGCCACGGCCCTGAACCGCCCGCACCCATGGACATCGACATCTCCCACCTCTTCGCCCAGCCGCAACGCCGGACGGTGCGCGGTTTGTTCCCGGCAGGGCGCTCGCACCCCGCCCGGTGGTGCTGCGCGCGCGGCTACCGGCGCCCGCCCATGCCCATGAGGTCGTGGAACCGGCCGGCCTGCGCCGTGCGCTCGGCCAGCAGCTGGGCGTCGTGCGCCGCCGCGTAGCCCTCCGCCCGCACCGCGTCGCGCAGCAGGGCCTTGGTGGCGGCCACGGCCCCGGGAAGGGCGGTGGTGCACGATGCGGGCGATCTCGCGCGCCGCGTCGTCGAGGGAGTCGCGGGGCACGGTGCTCAGGGCCAGGCCGATGCGCACGGCCTCGTCTGCGCCGATCCAGCGGCCGCTGACCACCAGCTCCAGGGCCCGCGAGTAGCCCACCGCCTCGACCAGCGGAAGGGTCCCGCCGAGGTCGGGCACCAGGCCCAGGCTGGGCTCCTTCATCGACAGCTGCACGTCGTCGGCGACCACCATCAGGTCGCAGGCCAGGGCCAGCTGGAAGCCGGCCCCGACAGCGTGACCGCCCACCGCCGCGACGGTGACCACCGGGGACCGGCGCCACCAGGAGAAGGCCTGCTGGAAGGTGGCGATCGTCGCGCTGAGCTCGGCCGGGGGCATCGCCGCGAACTCGGGCAGGGAGCCCTCGCCGGGGATCCCCTCCGGGGTGAGCATCCGCCGGTCCAGTCCGGCCGAGAAGGACAGGCCCTCGGCGGACAGGACCACGGCCCGCACGGCGGGATCCAGCCCGGCCCCCACCGCGGCCAGCTCGCGCCACAGGGCGGGGTCCTGGGAGTTGCGGGTCTGGGGCCGGTTGAGCCGGACAGTGAGGATGCCGTCGGTGAGGTCGGTGATCAGTGCGGGTGTCATGCCCGCAAGTCAACCAGCGTCGCGCGGGCGGCCCCACCGCGGGTGGCCCCGACAGGGGTCGACCCCGCCCGAGCGTGGCCCGACGGCGGTGGACCCGACCCCTGCACTCAGCTCGCAGCCAGCCGGGTGGCCCGGCCGCGGGTGGCCCCACCCCGACCACGCAGGTGGCCGGTTTGTCCGACTGCGGGGCCACTATGACCAGTTGGGATCAAGATCGCACTCTGATGCGCTCAGGCCAGGGAGACCAGATCGAGGTAGTCCTCGCGCCACAGGTCCTCGGCCGCGTCGGGCAGCAGCAGCACCTTCTCCGGCGACAGGGCCTGCACCGCACCCTCGTCGTGGGTGACCAGGACCACGGCCCCGCGGTAGCCGGCCAGCGCCGAGAGGACCTCCTCGCGGCTGGCTGGGTCCAGGTTGTTGGTCGGCTCGTCGAGGAGCAGCACGTTGGCCCCGGAGACCACGAGCATGGCCAGCGCGAGCCGTGTCTTCTCCCCGCCGGAGAGGACCCCCGCGGGCTTGTCGACGTCGTCGCCGGAGAACAGGAACTGGCCCAGGATGCTGCGGCACTCGGTGGCGCTGAGGTGCCCCGCGGAGTGCAGCATGTTCTCCAGGACGCTGGCCTGCGGGTCGAGGGTCTCGTGCTCCTGGGCGTAGTAGCCCAGGCGCAGGCCGTGGCCGGGCAGGACCTCGCCGGTGTCCGGTGTCTCCACCCCCGCGAGGATCCGCAGCAGGGTGGTCTTGCCCGCGCCGTTGAGGCCCAGGATCACCACCCGGGCGCCACGGTCGATCGCCAGCTCGACGTCGACGAACACCTCCAGGGACCCGTAGGACTTGCTCAGCTCCTGGGCACGCAGCGGGGTGCGCCCGCTGGGTGCCGGGTCGGGGAAGCGCAGCTTGGCGACCCGGTCGCCGACCCGCTGCTCCTCGAGGCCGGAGATCAGCTTCTCGGCCCGCTTGGCCATCGACTGGGCGGCCCGGGCCTTGGTCGCCTTGGCCCGCATCCGGTCAGCCTGGCTCTGCAGCGCCGCGGCCTGCTTCTCGGCGTTGGACCGCTCGCGGTGGCGGCGCTTCTCGTCGGTCTCGCGCTGCTTGAGGTAGGTCGACCAGCCGACGTTGTAGGTGTCGATCACGCAGCGGTTGGCATCCAGGTGCAGCACCCGGTTGACCACCGCGTCGAGCAGGCCGACGTCATGGCTGATCACGACCAGGCCGCCCTTGTGGGCCGCCAGGTAGCCGCGCAGCCAGACGATCGAGTCGGCGTCGAGGTGGTTGGTGGGCTCGTCGAGCAGCAGCGTGCTGGCCTCACCGAACAGGATCCGGGCCAGCTCGACGCGGCGGCGCTGGCCACCGGAGAGGGTGCGCAGCGGCTGGCCGAGGTTGCGCTCGGTGATGCCCAGCCCGGAGGCCACAGCCGCCGCCTGGGCCTCGGCCGCGTAGCCGTCGAGGGCCAGGAACTCGGTCTGCGCGCGGTCGTAGCGACGCATCGCGTCGGCCCGGGCGGCGGGGTCCTCGCTGGCCATGGCCGACTCGGCGCGGCGCAGGCGGCGGACCACCTCGCGCAGGCCGCGGGCGTCGAGGATCCGTTCGCGCGCGGTGATCTCGAGGTCCCCGGTGCGCGGGTCCTGGGGCAGGTAGCCGATCGTGCCGCTGCGGGTGACCGCGCCGGCCTCCGGCGCGGACTCCCCGGACAGGATGCGCATCAGCGTGGTCTTGCCGGCCCCGTTGCGCCCGACGAGGCCGATCCGGTCGCCGTCCGCGATGCGGATCGAGACGTCGGCCATGAGCAGCCGGGCACCGGCCCGGACCTCGAGGTCGGTCGTCGCGATCACTGCCCGAGGGTACCCGCCCCGCGGATCACGGCCGCACCAGCGAGCCCCAGCCAGCGACGTCGGGCTGCTGGCACGCCCATAATGCTGCGTCAACACCCCCACGAGGTCCGACCAAGGAGGGACCATGCAGTTCGACGACGATCGGGTCGACACCGGTGGTGTCGACGACCTGCGTGACGGGCGGTCCGGGGGCGGCGGGTTCGGCCCGAGCGGTGGCGGTGGCGGCATGGGCGCCGCCGGGACGGCCGCAACGATCGGCATCCTCAGCGCGCTGATGAAGGGAAAGGGGATCAAGGGCATCCTCCCCCTGCTGATCATCGGTGGGCTGATCTTCTTCGGGTCCTCGATGTGCTCGGGCAGCAACACCGCCACGACGAACCCCACCCCCGGGCAGAGCACCGCGACTGCCCCCGCCGGAGCCTCGGGGGACCTGACCACGCGGTGCAACCAGCAGGGCGCCATCGGCCAGTACCCCGACTGCCTGCTGACCAAGGCCTACAACGAGACCAACGAGGTGTGGGCCAAGGAGTTCGCGCGCGTCGGCCTGCCGTACGAGGCCCCGCGCCTGGCCTTCTTCGACGGGTCGGTCAACACCGCCTGTGGGCCGGCGACCACGGCCGTGGGGCCCTTCTACTGCCCCGGTGACAGCCGCATCTACTTCGACCTCGGCTTCGCCGATGAGCTCAACAAGCTGGGCGTCAGCGGCGACTACGCAAACGTCTACATCATGGCCCACGAGTACGGCCACCATCTGCAGAACATCACGGGCATCGAGCGCCAGGTGCGCCAGCTGCAGTCCCAGGACAGGCGCAACGCCAACCAGTACGGCATCGCCATGGAGCTGCAGGCCGACTGCTTCGCGGGTGTCTGGGGCCGCATGGCCAACGACCAGGGCAACCTGACGATCACCCGCAACGAGCTCGCCGACGCGCAGAACGCCGCGGCCGCCGTGGGCGACGACCGGATCCAGCAGGGCGCGGGCCAGCGGGTCAACCCGGAGAGCTGGACCCACGGGTCCTCGGAGCAGCGCCAGCAGTGGTACATGGTCGGCTTCAACAGCGGCGACCTCTACCGGTGCACCACGTTCGGCAAGGAGTCGCTGCTGCCCAACGCCTGACGCCAGGAGGCATGACCCCCTGTGCTGTCGATTGCGACCGTCAGGACGTCGGAATCGTCTGCACGGGCGTGCCCTGCCGGCAGGGGGGCGCACCCGGGTTGGCGCCGTGGCTCGTTGGCGCAGCGGTGGCCTGCCCGGGCAGGTCAGGACGCCAGTGGCCTGCCGAGGCTCGCGAGCACGGCCTGCGCGCCACGGCGACCGCTGCCCAGGGCTCCGTCGATCGACGGCACGTCGCGGTGGTCGCCGACGACGAGGACCCCGTCGCCGAGGTCGACCGACTGCTCGGGGTCGAACGGCGGCAGTGCGGCCGGAAGTGCGTCGGCGATCGGGTGGCGGGCGATCTCACGCAGCCCGTCTGCGTCGAGGCCCAGCAGCGTCGCCGCGTCGCTCCGGGCGCGCCCGGCGGCCTGCTGCCCCTCGTGCAGGCCGACGGCCGAGGCGGCCACGAGGTGCCGACCGACGGGGGCATACCCCGGGACCACGGCGGAGGGGACTGCGACGTTGGCCAGCCAGCGCGACGCCCGCCCGTCGAGCACCAGTCGGTCGTGGGCGCCGGCCTCGGGTTCCTCGGTGGTGAAGTACCAGGTGGTCAGCGCCCGCATGTCGGGGACGCGCAGCCCCGGCAGCAGGGCGGCCGCCGCGGGGGCGGCGGTGGCCACGACCACGCTGCGGGCCTCGATCCGCCCGTCGTCGGTCGTCACCTGACCCGGTCTCACCGAATGGACACGGCACCCCAGCCGCACGACCCCGTCGGGCAGGCCGTCAGCCAGCTGCGCGGCGATCGCCGCCATCCCCGAGCGGGGCAGGCTGGGCGTCCCGAGGGCGAATGAGCGAAGCACCCGGTCGGCATGCAGCCGGGAGGTGGCCAGCGCCTCGTCGGCGAAGACCCCGCTGAGGAAGGGCCGCACCACGCGCTCGAGCACCCGGCCCCGTACGCCGGCGCCCTGCAGGGCCTCGACGATCGGGACGTCGGCTCGTGCGGCCAGGCGCTGCGGGGACAGGGCTGCGCAGGTGCCCACGTAGGCCGCGAGGGCGCCGAGCTCCCACGGCCAGCCGGCACTCCCGCGCAGCGCCGCGGCCAGGGTGGCCGGCGCCCGGTCGGGGGCGCGGCGCGGATCGTCGAGCCGGACCCGGTCACCGTCGACCACCACCTCGGCCCCGACCTGGAACCCGTGCAGGGCCAGCGACTCGAGGTCGAGGCTGAGCTGGGCCTGCGGGTACGCCGGGTTGATCAGCTGGAAGCCCCGGTCGAGGATGAAGCCGTCGATCCGGTCGGTGGCAACCCGGCCGCCCACCCGGTCCCCGGCCTCGAGGACCGCCACCTCCAGGCCGGCCCCGCTGAGCACCTGCGCGGCTGCCAGCCCGGCCAGACCCGCTCCCACGATCACGACGTCCACGGCCGCCACCGTAGGGGCTGGCGCAGCATCGCGCACCACGTCCGCGGGCGGTGATCCGCCGGGCCGTGAGCGTCGGGCCGTGACCGCCGGATCGTGCCCGGTTGCCGGATCGGCGGACTGCCGCGAGCATTCGTGCCATGGATTCTGAGGTCAGTGTGGTGCACCTGCCCGAACGCAATCGCTACGAGGTGCGCAACGGCCGGATCGTGGCCGGCTACATCGTGTACTCCACCGTCGGCGACCAGGTGGTGATGGAGCACACCGTGATCAAGGCCGCCTACGAGGGCAGGGGGTTGGGCTCGGTGCTCGCCCGCGGCGCCCTCGACGACGTGCGGGCCCGCGACCTGAGAGTGGTGCCGCAGTGCCCATTCGTGGCCGGCTGGATCGCCCGGAACCCCGAGTACGCCGACCTCGTGGCCGAGGCCCCCGTGGCCGTGCCGGGCGAGCGGCAGTGACCCAGGAGCGTCCCAGCCTCCCGATCCCCTCGGACCCGGTCAGCCTCGGCGACGGGGTCGTGCTCCTCGATCCCTTCACCGACGCCGACGTCGCGGACCTGCTCGCGGCGCACGGCGACCCGGCCCTGTCGCAGTGGGTGGCCGGGTGGTGGCAGGAGCCGGCCACGCCGGAGTCGGCATGGGCGCAGATCAGGCAGTGGCGCGCATGGACCGACGCGGCGACGTGGGCCATCCGAGAGGCTCCCCCGGGTGCTCCGCCGAACCCCCCAACGGACCGACCCCCTCGGGACGCGGCGCGGACAGCCGACCGACGGCTGCTCGGCTCCGTGAACGTCTTCAACCTGACCCCGGACGGAGTCCATGTGGGCTACTGGTTGGCGCCCTGGGCGCGCGGGCGGGGAGTCATGGCCCGGGCGGCGCGGCTGGCCGGCGAGTTCGGCCTCAGCCTCGGCGCACCGGTCGTGATGCTCTACCACGCGGTGGAGAACCCGGCGTCGTGCGCTGTGGCCACCCGCGCGGGCTACGTGCTGGCCGAGGAGATCCCCCTGTCCTGGGAGTACCCGGACGGTCGCCTGCACGACGAGCACCTGCACCTGCTCAAGCCCGCAGGGCGCTGACCAGGGCGACCACGGCGCTGGCCACCAGCATCCACAGCACCAGGCGGCGGAAGGTGGCGGCATCGAGCCGGTGGAACACCCGGTTGCCCACCAGCCATCCCACGGCCATCATCGGCACTCCCACGGCGGCGGCGAGCAGCGCCTCGCGAGTCAGCTGACCGCCCAGGGTGAGCAGGGCCACGGCGGCGACCCCCTCGACCAGGAACACCGCCGAGAGCGTGCCCCGGAACGGCCGGGGCGCCATCCCCTGGGCCTGGAAGGCCACGACCAGGGGCGGGCCGTTCATGCCCGTGCTGGTCAGCAGCACCCCGCTGGCGGCCCCGACTGTGACCTCGGTGGTCCGGCCCGGTCGCAGGGTCAGGCCGCGGGCGACCACAGCGGTGGAGACGAGCAGCACGACGGCGATCACGGCGGTGAGCGCCCGCTCGGGCACGCGGGTCAGCACCCACAGGCCCAGCGGCATGGCGGCCAGGCCGGCCAGCGAGACCACCCCGGCGTGGCGCCAGTCGACGAACGAGCGGTCGGCCCTCAGGACGGCCACGCTGATCAGCAGGCTCACCAGCGTGGTCGCCACGACCGCCGGAGCCGGGCCCAGCACCAGCGCCAGCAGGGGCACGGCCACCAGCGCGAAGCCGAACCCCGTGACCGACTGGACCACCGCCGCCAGTCCGAAGACGGCCGCGACAGCCAGGATCACGCCAGCGCTCACCCCCCGATCATCCCAGCCACCCCCACCCCCATCCCCCACCCAATCCTGCCTCCGCGTCCAGCAGGGAGCCTCCGCTCCAGCAGAGAACCCGTGTCGACAGAGAACCTCCGTGTCGACAGAGATCCTCGGCTTCGGCGGACCCCGGCCGCTTCGACAGACACCCTCCGCATCAGCAGTGATCCTCCGCATCAGCAGAGACCCTCCGCGTCGATGCGGAGGATCGGACCCTGTGCGGAGGATCTGCGGCCGGCGCGCCGGCCGCCGGACAGCTGGCGGAAGGGCAGCTCGCGGAAGGGCGGTGGCGGTGGCAGTGGCGGAGAAGGCGGGGGACGGGCGGTGGCGTCCGGGGCGGCGGACGGGGCCGGTGGCGGACGTGGGCGTTCAGCCGACCGAGCGCAGCCAGCGTCCCGCCGGCCGGGGCGGGGCGTCCTCCGCTGCGGACTCCACGGGCACATGGGCCATCGACTCGGTCACATCCGACCACACCGCGCCGATCGCGATTCCGAACACTCCCTGGCCCCCGTTGACCAGGTCGATCACGTCGTCGTCGTTGGCGCACTCGTAGACGCTGATCCCGTCACTCATGAGGGTGAGCGTGGACAGGTCCCCGATCCCCCGCTCGCGCAGGGTCGCGATCGAGGCCCGCACCCCCGCCAGCGAGACGCCGGTCTCGAGCAGTCGGCGCACCACCTGCAGCACGAGGATGTCGCGCAGCGAGTACAGCCGCGTGGTGCCTGACCCGCCGGCGGTGCGGATCGAGGGGGCGACGAGACCGGTGCGCGCCCAGTGGTCGAGCTGGCGGTAGGTGATGCCCGCCGCTGTGGCCGCCACGGGTCCCCGGTACCCGAACCCCGACCTCGGACAGGGGTCGGGGATCGCGAACAGGGCCTGCTGCGCCGGGTCGATGCGCACGGGGACCAGACGCGCGGGACCTGCCTGCGGGGAACGGGTGTCGTCCATGGCGAAGCCTTCCGATGCATCGCGTTGGGGGAAGGCTCGCGAAAGTGGGGAACCTGACTGTACGCGCCCCAACGGCCACCCTCACCCCGACACGCCCACCCACCCGACCCCACCACGCACCCCACCACGCAGATTCTCCCGGAGTGCTTCGAATCTCCCCGCAGTGCCGGGAGATTCGGGAAGGTCCGGGAGAATCCGGCGAGGTGGCAGGCCCGGGCAGGGCGAGCGGCGCCGGGGCGGTGGGCGCACGGGCTCGCGGCGCGGGGTCGCGAGGTGGCCGGCCCGGGCGGATCGGGCGGGCCGGGCGGATCGGGCCCGGGCGCGGGGTGGGGTGGGGGGCGGGGTGGGGGCGGGGTGGGGCGTCAGACGTTGAAGCCCAAGGCGCGCAGCATCTCGCGGCCGTCGTCGGTGATCTTGTCCGGGCCCCACGGGGGCATCCACACCCAGTTGAGCCGGAAGTCGTCGACGATCCCGTCGAGCGCCGCCCGGGTCTGGTCCTCGATCACGTCCGTCAGCGGGCAGGCGGCCGAGGTCAGCGTCATGTCGAGCACGGCGACGTTGTCGTCGTCCACATGCACGCCGTAGACCAGGCCCAGGTCGACCACGTTGATCCCCAGCTCGGGGTCGACCACGTCATGCAGGGCCTCCATGACGTCCTCGTCGGTGGCTGCACTCATCAGGAACTCCCTCGGGCCAGGGCCTGGGCGGTTGCGTCCTTCCAGGCCATCCAGGACAGCAGCGCGCACTTGACCCGCGCCGGGTACTTCGCCACGCCGGAGAAGGCGATGGCATCGCCGAGCATGTCCTCGTCCGGCTCGGCGGCGGACTGCATCAGGGCCAGGAACTGCTCGTGCGTTGGCCATCGCCTCGGCGACGGTGTGGTGCAGCAGCAGCTCGTACATCACGCTGGCCGACGCCTGCGAGATGGAGCAGCCCTGGTTGTCGTAGGAGATGTCGGCGACCGTGGCGGCCTCACCGGCGCCCTCGAGGTGCACGCGCAGGGTGATCTCGTCGCCGCAGGTCGGGTTCACGTGGTGGACCTCGGCCTCGTACGGCTCACGCAGGCCGCGACCCACCGGGTTGCGGTAGTGGTCGAGGATGATCTCCTGGTACAGCGAGTCCATCACGCCACCCCGAAGAAGGCCTGCGCCCGGCGCACCCCGGCCGCGAGCGCGTCGATGTCGGAGGGCTGGTTGTAGAGCGCGACGCTGGCCCGGGTGGTGGCCGGCACGCCGAAGCGCCGGCACGTCGGCCACGCGCAGTGGTGGCCCACGCGCACCGCGACCCCGTCGTCGTCGAGCACCTGGCCGACGTCGTGGGGATGGATCCCGTCGACCACGAACGACACCGCTCCCCCACGGTCGAGCGCGTCGGCGGGCCCGATGATCCGCACGCCGGGGATCTCGCCGAGTGCGCCCAGCATCAGCTCGGTCAGGGCGTGCTCGTGCGCGGCGACGGCCGGCATGCCGACCTTCTCCAGGTAGCCGACGGCCGCGGCGAGCCCGACGGCCTGGGCCACGTTGGGCGACCCGGCCTCGAAGCGCTGCGGCGGGGCCGCGAACGTCGAGCGCTGCATGGTCACCGTCTCGATCATCGAGCCGCCGGTGACGAACGGCGGCATGGCGGCCAGCACCTCGGCGCGACCCCACAGGCAGCCCACGCCCGTGGGCCCGAGCATCTTGTGCCCGGAGAACGCCAGCAGGTCGACGCCCAGCTCGGTGACGTCCACGGGCATGTGCGGCACTGACTGGCAGGCGTCGAGCACGACCAGCGCGCCGACCTCCCGCGCACGGGCCACGAGGGGCTGCACCGGGTTGAGGGTGCCCAGGATGTTCGACTGGTGGACGAAGGCCACCACCCGGGTGCGCTCCGTGATCACCCGGTCGAGGTCGGCCAGGTCCAGGCGCCCCTCCTCGGTGACGCCGATCCAGCGCAGGACGGCCCCGGTCTTGTCGCACAGGTCCTGCCAGGGCACCAGGTTGGCGTGGTGCTCCATCTCGGTGACCACGATCTCGTCGCCCGCGGCCAGCACGAACCGCTGCCCGCCCTCGGGCAGGGGCGCTCCGTGCGCGGCCTTGGCCGTGGCCGAGGAGAACGCGTGCGAGACCACGTTGATCGACTCGGTGGCGTTGCGCGTGAAGACGAGGTCCTGCGCGCGGGCGCCGATGAACTCGGCGATGGTGGCCCGGGCGTTCTCGAAGGCGTCCGTGGCCTGTTCGGCCAGGAAGTGCGCGCCCCGGTGCACGGCGGCGTTGTGCGTCTCGTAGAACTCCCGCTCGGCGTCGAGCACCGCGAACGGCTTCTGCGAGGTGGCCGCCGAGTCGAGGTACACCAGCGGCCGCCCACCGCGCACGGTGCGCGCCAGGATCGGGAAGTCGGCCCGCAGGGCCGGGTCGAGCAGCGTCACGCCGAGGCCGCCGCCGTGGTGTAGCGCACGTAGCCCTCGGCCTCGATGGCATCCGCGAGCTCCGGGCCGCCCTGGTCGACGATCCGGCCGTCGACGAACACGTGCACGTACTCCGGGCGCACGTAGCGCAGGATCCGGGTGAAGTGGGTGATCAGCAGCACGCCGGCGTCGCCGGACTCCCGCACGCGGTTGATCCCCTCGGAGACCACCCGCAGCGCATCGACGTCCAGGCCGGAGTCGGTCTCGTCGAGGATCGCCATCTTCGGGGCGAGCAGCTCGAGCTGCAGGATCTCGGCGCGCTTGCGCTCACCGCCGGAGAACCCCTCGTTGACGTTGCGCTGGGCGAAGCTGGGGTCGATCTGCAGGCGCTCCATGGCGGCCTTCATCTCCTTGAGCCACAGGCGCAGCTTGGGCGCCTCGCCCCGGATCGCGGTGGCCGAGGTGCGCAGGAAGTTCGACACCGAGACGCCGGGCACCTCGACTGGGTGCTGCATGGCCAGGAACAGCCCGGCCCGGGCACGCTCGTCGACGCTCATGGCCAGCACGTCCTGGCCGTCGAGGGTCACGGTCCCCGAGGAGATCGTGTACTTCGGGTGCCCGGCGATGGCGTAGGCCAGCGTGGACTTGCCCGAGCCGTTCGGGCCCATCAGGGCGTGCGTCTCGCCGGAGTTCACGGTCAGGTTGACCCCGGTGAGGATCTCCTTGGTGCCGCCGTCGGCCTCGACGGTGACGTGCAGGTCGTTGATCTGCAGGGTGGACATGCGGGTGCTCCAGTTCTCGGGCGGTCAGGCCACGGTCACGACGACGGTGTCGCCTTCGACGGAAACGGGGTAGGTGGCAACGGCCGTCACGGCGGGCGGGCCGCTGGGCTGGCCGGTGCGCAGGTCGAACCGGGAGCCGTGCAGCCAGCACTCCAGCGTGCAGCCATCGACCTCCCCCTCGGCCAGGGACACGTCGGCGTGCGAGCAGACGTCGGAGACGCGCGAACCACTGGCCCTCGGTGTGCACGATGGCGATCGGATGGCCGTCGATCACCACGCGGTGCGCGCTGCCCTCGGGCACGTCGGTGACCGAGCAGGCGGCCTGGGCGCTCACAGGGCGCCTCCGTCGGTGTCATCGAATTCGTAGAGCGGGTCCACCGCGCCGAGCTCGGCGTCGACGGCGGCGAGCAGCCGCTCGGCTACCTCGGGAACGCCGATCCGGTTGATCGCGTCGGCGAAGAAGCCGCGGACCACCAGGCGGCGGGCGATCGACTCCGGGATGCCGCGGCTCATCAGGTAGAACAGCTGCTCGTCGTCGAAGCGGCCGGTGGCGCTGGCGTGCCCGGCGCCCTCGATCTCGCCGGTCTCGATCTCCAGGTTGGGCACCGAGTCCGCCCGGGCACCGTCGGTGAGCACCAGGTTGCGGTTGAGCTCGTACGTGTGGGTGCCGGTCGCCGCGGCGCGGATCAGCACGTCACCGATCCAGACGGTGTGCGCCGAGTCGCCCTGCAGCGCGCCCTTGTAGATGACGTCGCTGCGGCAGCCAGGCACCGAGTGGTCGACGAACAGCCGGTGCTCGAGGTGCTGGCCGGCATCGGCGAAGTACACCCCGACCAGCTCGGCGTCCCCGCCGCGGCCGCGGTACTCCACCGAGGCGGTGTGCCGCACGAGCGACCCGCCCAGGCTGACCACCACCGAGCGCAGCGTCGCATCGGCCTCCAGCACCGCATGCTGCTGGGCCACGTGCACGACCTCGTCGTTCCACAGCTGGTTGCTGACCAGGGTCAGGGTCGCCCCCTGGCCCACGTGCACCTCGACGTTGTCGCGACGGCCCCGGGCGCCGTGACGTGGTCGAGGATGACGACCGCGTGGGCGTTGGCACCCACCTCGACGAGCACGTGGCCGAACAGCGCCCGGGCCTCGTCGACCGGGGCGGCGAAGGTCACGTGCGCGGAGGCCGCCTCGGCCTCGGGGGCCACCGTGACCGCCACGGCGCGGCTCGCGGAGGCGAAGGCCTGGGCCGAGACGCGGTCGCTGGGCGTGAACCACGCGCCCACCCGCGGGTCCCGCTGCGCGAGGGTCTCGACGCGCGCCGCGCCCAACGTCGACCAGGTGAAGTCCAGGTCGGCGGTGGGGCCGGCGGCGGCGGAGCCGTCGTGCAGGCCGCCGAGGCGCTCCAGCGGGGTGAACCGCCACTCCTCCTCGCGGCCGGTGAGCACCGGGAAGTCCGCGGGGTCCCCGGAGTGGATCCGGGGCGCCAGGTCATGGGCAGGAGCGGCGAGGCTGACCTCGCGCTCCTCGATCGTGGACGTCATCAGCCGACGGCGCCTTCCATCTGCAGCTCGATCAGGCGGTTGAGCTCGAGGGCGTACTCCATCGGGCAGTTCCTTGCGCGATCGGCTCGATGAAGCCGCGCACGATCATCGCCATCGCCTCGTCCTCGGTCAGCCCGCGGCTCATCAGGTAGAAGAGCTGGTCCTCGCTGACCTTGGAGACGGTCGCCTCGTGCCCCATCGACACGTCGTCCTCGCGGACGTCGACGTACGGGTAGGTGTCCGAGCGGGAGATGTCGTCGACCAGCAGCGCGTCGCACTTGCACCGTGGACTTCGACGTGGTGGAGCCCTCGAGCACCTGCACCAGGCCCCGGTACGAGGTGCGGCCGCCGCCGCGCGCGATCGACTTCGACACGATCGTCGAGGAGGTGTGCGGCGCGGCGTGCACCATCTTGGCGCCGGCGTCCTGGTGCTGGCCCTCGCCGGCCATCGCCACCGAGAGCATCTCGCCCTTGGCGTGCTCGCCGGTCATGTAGACCGCCGGGTACTTCATGGTGACCTTGGAGCCGATGTTGCCGTCGATCCACTCCATGGTCGCGCCCTCGTGGGCAGACGGCGCGCTTGGTGACCAGGTTGTAGACGTTGTTCGACCAGTTCTGGATGGTCGTGTAGCGGCAGCGCGCGTTCTTCTTCACGATGATCTCCACGACCGCGGAGTGCAGCGAGTCGGTGGAGTAGATCGGCGCGGTGCAGCCCTCGACGTAGTGCACGTACGCGCCCTCGTCGACGATGATCAGCGTCCGCTCGAACTGGCCCATGTTCTCGGTGTTGATCCGGAAGTAGGCCTGCAGCGGGATCTCGACCTGCACGCCCTTGGGCACGTAGATGAACGAGCCACCGGACCAGACCGACGGTGTTCAGCGCGGCGAACTTGTTGTCGCCGACCGGGATCACCGTGCCGAAGTACTCCTTGAAGAGGTCCTCGTGCTCGCGCAGCGCCGGTGTCGGTGTCCAGGAAGATGACGCCCTGCTCCTCGAGGTCCTCGCGGATCTTGTGGTAGACCACCTCGGACTCGTACTGCGCCGCGACACCGGCGACCAGCCGCTGCTTCTCCGCCTCCGGGATGCCCAGCCGGTCGTAGGTGTTCTTGATGTCCTCGGGCAGGTCCTCCCAGGTGGCGGCCTGCTTCTCGGTGGAGCGCACGAAGTACTTGATGTTGTCGAAGTCGATGCCCGATCAGGTCGGCGCCCCAGGCGGGCATCGGCTTGCGGTCGAACAGCCGCAGGCCCTTGAGGCGCAGGTCGAGCATCCACGCCGGCTCGTTCTTCTTGGCCGAGATGTCCCGCACGACCTCCTCGTTGCAGGCCGCGCCGGGCGGTCGCCCCGGCGACGTCGGAGTCGGCCCAGCCGTACTCGTACCGGCCGAGGCCGTCGAGCTGCTCGTCCTGGGTCAGGCGACGATCTGCTCGGTCATCTATCTGTCCTCACAGTGGTACGGTGGCTACCGGCAGTGGGCGAGCCGTCCGATCGACGTGCGGGATGTGCGTGGTGCACACCCCGTCGCCGTGCGCGATGGTGGCCAGGCGCTGCACGTGGGTGCCGACCAGGCGGGAGATCACCTCGGTCTCGGCCTCGCACAGCTGCGGGAACTCGGCGGCCACGTGGGCCACCGGGCAGTGGTGCTGGCAGAGCTGGCCGCCGGAGGCGATCGGGACACCCGGCGGCGTAACCCTCGGCGGTCAGGGCGTCGGCCAGGACCTCGACCCGCTCGTCGGGGGCGTGCGTGGGCTCGAGGAGGTCGGCGTAGCGGCGCTCGAGCTCGCCCACCCGGCGCCGGGCGAACTCCATCACCGCGTCGTCGCCGCCCGTCTCGGCCACGAACCGCAGAGCACCCACGGCCAGGTCGTCGTAGGCCTTCTCGAAGCGCTCGCGGCCGGCCTGGGTGAGGTGGTAGTAGCGCGCTGGACGACCACGGCCGCGGGGCCGGGTGTCCGGGCCGTACGGCGGACGCTCGGAACTGTCGACCAGCCCGGCCTCGAGCAGGTCGTCCATGTGTTTGCGCACCGCCGCGCCGGTGAGCTCCAGGCGCTCGGCGACCTCGGACACGGTCGCCGGACCGCCCTCGAGCAGAGCACGCGCCACCCGGGCGGCAGCGCCCCTGAGGTTCCCGGACTGGATTTCCACAACCCCATTGTTGCGTATTTCCCCCGAACCGCAACATCCGGGTCCCCGAGCACCCCCACCGGACCCGGACCAGCGGCCACCCGCGCGGTGGCGGCGCTGCCGACGCCCTTGGGCCGGACCGGGCCACCGGCGCCCGCAGCCTAAACTCCTGCCCGTGGCCGCCGTCGAGATCTCCGAGCTGACCATGCGCTACGCCGGCCGGGCCGTGGTCGACGGTCTCACCATGAGCGCGCCCCTGGCCGCGCTGACGGTCGTGCTCGGGCCCAACGGCGCAGGCAAGACCACCACCATCGAGACCGCCGAGGGGTTCCGCGCCGCGCAGGCCGGCACCGTGCGGGTCCTCGGCGCCGACCCCCGCGCCGACGCCACTGCGCTGGCCCCGCGGGTCGGCGTCATGCTGCAGTCCGGCGGGGTGTGGCCCTCGCTGCGGGCGGCCGACATGCTCGCGCACGTGGCGCGCCTCCATGCCAGGCCCCTGCCCACGGGGGAACTGCTGGACCGACTCGGGCTGACCCACGTGGCCCGCACCCCGTACCGGCGGATGTCCGGCGGCGAGCAGCAGAAGCTCGCGCTGGCCTGCGCCCTGGTCGGTCGGCCCGAGCTGGTCTTCCTCGACGAGCCGACCACCGGCCTGGACCCCCAGTCCCGCCAGGACGTGTGGCAGTTCCTGCGCGACCTGCGCCAGTCCGGGGTGAGCATCCTGATGAGCACCCACCTGCTCGACGAGGCCCACGCCCTGGCCGACCACGTCGTCGTGATCGACCACGGTCGGGTGGCCGCGGCGGGCAGTGTGGCCGATCTCACGTCGGGCGACCCGGTCCTGCGCTTCTCGGCCCGGCCCGGCCTGGACACCGCGGCCCTGGCGGCTGCGCTGGCCGACGGCTTCTCCGCCACCGAGCCGACGCCCGGGCAGTACCGGGTCGAGGGCCCGCTGAGCCCGCAGGTGGTCGCCGCGGTCACCGCGTGGTGCGCCGAGCAGGGCGCCATGCCCACCGACCTCACCACGGCCGCGACCCTCTCGGAGGCCTACTTCGAGATCACGGCCCGCCCGCAGGAGTCCCCATGAGCAACGCGGCACTGGACCTCACACCCGCACCCGGGGCTGCCTCAACCGCAGCCCGCTGGTGGGCCCAGTCACGGCTGGAGTTCCGGCTGCTCATGACCAACGGCGAGCAGCTGCTGCTCACCCTGGTCATCCCGGTGGCCGTCCTGCTGGCGGTCACGGCCCTCGACCTCGCGGACGTCGACGAGGCCACGCCGGGCGTGATGGCCCTGGCGATCCTGTCCAGCGCCTTCACCGCCACCGCGATCGCCACGGGCTTCGAGCGCCGTTCCGGCGTGCTCAAGTTCCTCGGGGCCACTCCCCTGCGCCGCTCCGGCCTGCTGGTCGGGAAGGTGGCTGCCACCCTGGCCGTGCTGCTCATCCAGCTCGTGGTGATCGGCCTGACCGGGCGGGCCCTGGGCTGGTCGCCCACCCTCGAGCACCCCGTCGCCCTGGTCGCCGCCGTGGTGCTGGGCACCCTGGCCCTCGGCGCGGCCGGGTTCGCGCTGGCTGGGCTGCTGCGCGCCGAGGCGACCCTGGCCGTGGCCAACGGGATCTTCCTGCTGCTCCTGCTCGCCGGCGGCACGGTCCTGCCCGCAGACCGGCTGCCCGGCCCGCTGGCCGCGGTGGTGCCGCTGCTGCCCAGCGCTGCCCTGGGGGAGGCACTGCGCACGCTCCTGGACCCCGCGGGTGGCGCCGGAGTGCCGTGGGGCCCGCTTGCCGTGCTGCTGGCCTGGGCCCTCGGCGGGGTCCTGGTGGCTGTGCGCACCTTCCGTTGGGAGTAGGCGGATCGAGCCCGGGCGCGGGTCCGGATCGAGCCCGGGCGCGGGTCCGGATCGGGGGTCCGGGTCGGGGGTCCGGGCGCGGGCCGGATCCGACCCCGGGTGGGGCCGGACTACGCTGTGACGGTGCTCGCCTCCGACCGCCAGACCCCGCTCGCCCCGACCGCAACCTCCACCCCGGTCAGCCCGGGGATACGGCGGATCTTCCAGGCCAACCTCGTGGCGCAGATCGCCATCGTGGTCACCGGCGGGCTGGTCCGGCTGACCGGATCCGGCCTCGGCTGCCCCACCTGGCCGGAGTGCGTCGACGGCTCGCTGGTCCCTGTGGAGGGCCAGGCCGAGGCGTTCCACAAGTACATCGAGTTCGGCAACCGCCTGCTCACGTTCGTGCTCGTGGCCCTGGCGATCGCGGCGCTCATCGGAGCAGTGGTGATGCGGCAGGACTGGGTTCGCCAGGGCGTGGCCCCGCGCCGGCCGATCCTGTGGCTGGCAGCCGTCCCGCTGCTGGGCACCGTCGCCCAGGCCGTGCTGGGCGGGGTGACCGTGCTGACCGGCCTGCACCCGCTGATCGTCGGCGCGCACCTGCTGCTGTCCATGGTCGTGATCGCCGGCTGCGTCGTACTCGTCCACCGCGCCGGCGAGCCCGGCGACCTGCCGCTGGTGCGCCTCGTGCGCCCCGAGATCCGGGTGCTCTCCCTGGTGCTGGTGGCCACGAATGCGATCGTCCTGGTGCTCGGGACGCTCGTCACCGGTGCCGGGCCGCACTCAGGCGACACCGATGTCACGCACCGCCTGCCCTTCGACGTGCGGACGCTGGCGTGGCTGCACGCCGACGTGGTCCTGCTGTTCATCGGCCTGCTGGTGGCCATGTGGCTGGCCCTGCGGCTCACGGATGGTCCGGCCGAGGCCCGTCGCTGGTCCCACATCGTGATGGCGCTGGCCGTCGTCCAGGGCGTCGTGGGCTATGCGCAGTGGTTCGCCGGGGTGCCGTGGCTTCTCGTGGCGGTGCACATGCTCCTGGCCAGCCTCGTGTGGGTGGCCGTGCTGCGCACCCACCTGAGCCTGCGCTCGCGCGGCGTGGCGGCACCGATCGCCGGCTGATCCCGCGGGGGGGTCACGGGGAGGCAGGGGTCAGCCCCGCCCACGCTCCTGGTCCCCACGGTCCTCGCGCGCACGGTCACCGGTGTCGTGGCGGTCGTGTCCGCGGTGGTCGTCGCCCTGGTCTGCGGCCCGCTCCTGCGCGCCCCGACCGTCCGGCGTCGCAGATCCGGGCTGGCCAGCCGGAGCGGCCTCAGCCTGCTCGGTGTCGCGGGATCGCTCCGTCGACGCGCGCGGGGCCGGGTCCGGGGACCGGTGGCCACGGTCGTCGGGCGTGGCCCGACCGCGACGCTCGCGCTCCCCGTCGGAGTTGTCACGGTGGCCGTCACGAGCTCCCTCATCTGAGCCGCGGTGCTGGGCGTCGGGTGCGCACGGCTTGCTCGGCTTGCCATGACCCTTCGGCCGATCCGGCCGCGACGGCCGGATCGTGGTGGACGGCTTGCTGGGCGGCCGGGCCGAATGACCGGGCTTCGTCGACGCTCCCGGCTTGCCGGCGGCCTGACCGGGGCGGGTCGGCGTCTCGGAGGGCGTGCTCGGCTCGGGCGTCACGGGGGGCGCCACGGGCTTGGTCGGCGCAGGCGTGACGGGCAACGTCGGCTTGACGGGCAACGTCGGCTTGTCGGTCGGCGTGGTCGGCGGCCGCGTGGTCGGGGGTTTGGTGGTGCCGGGGGTGCCCAGTCCGGAGACCGGTCCGCCGGTTGCCCCGGGCTTCGGCTTCTGGCCGGAGTCGCCCCCGGGCTTGGGCGTACGGCTCGGCGTCGGGGTGGGACGGGGCTGCGGCTGCGCGTCGACCTCTGGGCGCGCGGGAGCCGATGGGGCCACGGCGGGCTGGGCGGGCTGCGGCTTCGCCAGCGCGAGCACGACGACCTGCTCCGGCTGCGGCGCGGGTCGGCGCTCGGCGCTGCGTGAGGCTGCGACCGTCGGCTCCGGCGCCACGGGAGCCGGTGACTCAGTGGGCGCCAGCAGTCGGTCGACGTCCTCCGAGGCGAGTACCTGGACGGGGTCGTCCGCGACGACGTCACGGACGACGGAGACGGCTGCCAGACCCACCCCTGCCGCCCCCACAGCAACGGTGGCCCCCGCAGCGAGGGATAGCCATCGGTGTGCCATGACCACAGTGTGCCCCGTTCGCTCGCTTTCCCAACCTAGGCTCGCACAGAGTCGTCGCACACCACCCCTGGGTGACCGACTCCACGACGGTACACCGACCTGACCGGCCCGGGCGGCACGGGGGGCTACCGTGGTGCCCATGTCGCGACTGCTTGTGGTGGAGGACGACCCGGGGATCCGTTCCGCCCTCATCCATGCCCTGTCCGATCGGGGCCATGCGGTGGACTCGGCCCCCAACGCCATGGCCGGCCTTCAGCAGGCCATCTCCGGCGAGCCCGAGCTGGTGGTGCTGGACCTGGGCCTGCCCGACCTGGACGGCGTCGAGCTGCTGCGCATGCTGCGCGCAGTCAGCGCCACCCCCGTCATCGTGGCCACCGCCCGGGACGACGACGAGGACGTCGTGCGTGCGCTGGACGCCGGCGCCGACGACTACGTGGTCAAGCCCTTCTCCGCCGACGCCCTCGATGCCCGGATCCGCGCGGTGCTTCGGCGCAGCCGCACGGAGGAGGCCACCACGGCGCTGCAGGTCGGCGATCTCGTCCTCGACACCCGCGGGCGCACCGCGGAGCTGGCGGGCGAGCCGTTGGAGCTCAGCCCCCGCGAGTTCGACCTCCTGGCCTACCTGATGGCCCGACCCGGGGAGGTCGTGACCAAGCGCGAGCTGCTCTCCGAGGTGTGGCGGGTCTCCTACGGCGGTGGCGAGAAGACCGTCGACGTGCACCTGTCGTGGTTGCGCCGCAAGCTGGGCGAGACTGCCCAGGAGCCCCGCTACCTGCACACGGTGCGGGGCGTGGGCGTGAAGCTGGTGGAGCCCTGATCCGGTGCGCCGCCGGATCCTCCAGACGCTGCTCGCGTCGACGTCCATCATGCTGGTGGCGTTCATCGTCCCCCTGATGGTCCTCATGAACAGCTGGGCCGCGGACCGCGTCAAGCGCAACGTGGTGCTGGAGGTCCAGCCGCTGGTCAGCCGGATCCCGGTCGCCGACGCCGCGGCCCTCGAGGAGCTGGTGGGCAGGTTCACCGCGGAGACCGACCGGCCGGCGACGGTCTACCTGCCCGACGGCTCGGTGGTGGGCTCTCCCGTCGCACCCGACGTGTACGTGGACCGGGCACGCGCCAAGGGCGCGTCCTACATCGAGGCGTCCGGTGGTGAGGCGCTCTACATCCCGGTCTACACCGACGAGGGCGAGGCCGTGCTGCGCATCTTCGTCCCCGATGCGGAGCTGAACGCCGCCCTGCCCCTGGCCCAGTTCCTGGTGCTCGTGCTCGGGGCCTTCCTGCTCGCGATCTCGGTGGGCCTGGGGCTGCTTCTGGCCAGGGCCTTCCTGCGCCCGATCTCCCAGCTGGGCGCCACCGCCGAGCAGCTGGCCGGCGGGGACCTCACCGCCCGCGTCCCGGACAGCACGATCCCGGAGATCGACAACGCCGGCCGCGGCCTGAACCGGCTGGCGGGGCGGGTCGAGGAGCTGCTCGGCCTCGAGCGCGAGGAGGTCGCCGACCTGGCCCACCGCCTGCGCACCCCGGTGGCCGCGCTGCGCCTCGACGCCGAGGGCCTGCCGCCCGACGAGTCAGCCGACCGCCTGCGGGCCGACGTCGACCGCCTCGAGCGCATGGTCGACGAGGTCATCCGGGAGGCCCGACGACCCCTGCGCGAGGACATGCCGGCCAGCGCGGACCTGTGCCGCGTGGCCCGGGAGCGCACCGACTTCTGGGCCGTCCTGGCCGAGGACCAGCAGCGCGACCTGACGGTGACCATGCCGCGGGGGCACCTGTATGTCGCTGCCGAGGCCCGCGACCTCGGCGACGCCCTCGACGCGCTGATCGGCAACGTGTTCTCGCACACCGACGAGGGCGTGGCCTTCTGGGTCTCCGTCGGCCGGGGGCAGCCGGGCATGGCCTGGCTGGAGATCGGGGATGTGGGTCCGGGGATGCCGCCCGTGGACGTGCTGGAGCGTGGGCAGTCCGTCTCCGGTTCCACGGGGCTGGGCCTGGACATCGCCCGACGGCTGGCCGAGCGCGCAGGCGGCTCGATCGAGGTCGGCAGCACCCGTGAGGGTGGGGCCCGGGTGCGGCTGAACCTGCGCGTCACCACCCGCGGAGGGGCCCCGGCGATCGGCCCCCGGTGAGCGGCTCAGCCCAGGAACGGGTCGATCGCCACGGCGAGGAAGAGCAGCGAGAGGTACGAGATCGAGCCGTGGAACAGCCGCATGGCCCGGGGGTCGGCGCCTGCGCGCACGCGGCTCAGCAGCGCGTGGGCCTCCCACAGGAAGGCGGCCCCCAGCACGACCGCCGCGACCGTGTAGAGCAGCCCCATGCCCGCCACGGGCGTGAGCAGCAGCGAGGCGCCGACCATCGCCCACGAGTAGCGCACGATGGCGGTGGCGACCTCATGACCGTCGGCCACGGCCGGCAGCATCGGCACCCGGGCCGCCTGGTAGTCGGCCTTGAACCGCAGGGCCAGCGGCCAGTAGTGCGGTGGGGTCCACAGGAAGACGATCAGGAAGAGCACCAGGGGCGTCCAGGCCAGCGAGCCGGTCACCGCGGCCCAGCCGATCAGGACCGGGAAGCAGCCCGCCGCCCCGCCCCAGACGATGTTCTGGGCCGTGCGCCGCTTGAGCAGCATCGTGTAGATGAAGACGTAGAAGGCGATCGCCGCCGCCGCCAGCGCGCGCCGACAGGGCGTTCACCGTGGTCGCGAGCAGCACGACCGAGGCGATGCTCAGGCCGATGCCGAACCGCAGCGCGGCGCGGGTGCTGATGTGCCCGAGGACCAGGGGACGGCGCTGCGTGCGCACCATGACCGCGTCGATGTCCCGGTCGTACACCTGGTTGATGACGTTGGCCCCGGCGGCGGCCATCGTGCCGCCCAGGAGCGTGAGCAGCATGGTGCCCAGGGGCGGGAACCCGCCGGCAGCCAGGAACATCACCGGGACGGTGGTGACCAGCAGCAGTTCGATGACGCGCGGCTTGGTCAGCGCCAGGTAGGCGCGCCAGCGTGAGATGGGAACGTCCTCGGACTCCGGGTGGGCACCGAGGCGCCCGGACTCGACTGCAGTCACACGCGCCATGGTACCGGGACCGCGGGTCGGAGTTTCCCGGCACGGCCATTAGCCTGTGCCCGGACATCCGACGCAGGAGGACACATGGACCTGGCCAGCTGGAGCGACCTGGACGACCGTGCGGTCGCCACGGCACGGGCGCTTGCCGCCGACGCCGTGCAGAAGGTCGGCAACGGCCATCCGGGCACCGCGATGAGCCTGGCCCCCGCGGCGTACCTGATCTTCCAGCGCTACCTGCGCCACGACCCGGCGGACCCCACCTGGGTGGGCCGCGACCGGTTCATCCTCTCCTGCGGGCACTCCAGCCTCACGCTCTACATCCAGCTCTTCCTCTCCGGCTACCCGGTGAGCCTCGAGGACCTGCAGTCCTTCCGGACCTTCGGCGCGCTGACCGCCGGGCACCCCGAGCACGCGCCCGAGCGGGGCATCGAGATGACCACCGGCCCCCTGGGTCAGGGCGTGTCCACCGCCGTGGGCATCTGCATGGCCGCCCGCTACACCCGCGGCCTGCTCGACCCCGACGCTCCGGCCGGGGCGAGCCCCTTCGACACCCGCGTCTGGGTGCTGGCCTCCGACGGCGACCTCGAGGAGGGCATCTCGGCCGAGGCCGCGAGCATCGCCGGCACCCAGGAGCTCGGCGACCTCGTGGTGATCTGGGACGACAACCACATCTCCATCGAGGGCGACACCGCGGTGTCGTTCACCGAGGACGTGCCCGCGCGCTACCGCGCCTACGGGTGGCACGTGCTCAGCGTCGGCCTGGCCGAGGACGGCTCGGTCGACGTGGCCGGCCTGGCCGCCGCGCTCGACGAGGCCCGCGCCGAGACCACACGCCCGACGCTGATCCAGCTGCGCACGATCATCGCCTGGCCAGCCCCGACGCTTCAGAACACCGGCAAGGCCCACGGCGCGGCCCTCGGCCCCGAGGAGGTGGCCGCCGTGAAGGTCGCCCTCGGCCTGGACCCCGAGCGCAGCTTCGCCGTCGATGACGACGTCCTGGCCCACGCCCGCGAGGTCGGCGAGCGGGGTGCCCTGGCCCATGGGCAGTGGCAGGTGGGCTTCGACGCCTGGGCCGAGGCCAACCCGCAGCGCGCGGCGCTGCTGGAGCGCCTCAAGGCCCGCACCTTGCCTCAGGGGTGGCAGGACGCCCTGCCCACCTGGGAGCCCGGCGCCTCGGTGGCCACCCGCAAGGCCTCGGAGAAGGTCATCAACAGCCTGGCCGCGGTCGTCCCCGAGCTGTGGGGCGGGTCCGCGGACCTCGGGGAGTCCAACGGCACCACGATCGCCGGGGGCGGGGACTTCCTCCCCGCGGACTCCGCCGTGCCCGGGGCCTCACCGTACGGCCGCGTGCTGCACTTCGGGATCCGCGAGCACGCCATGGGGGCCATCCTCAACGGCATCACGCTGCACGGGCTGACCCGCGCGTTCGGCGGCACGTTCCTGGTGTTCAGCGACTACATGCGCGGGGCCGTGCGCCTGGCGGCGGTGATGGGCATCCCGTCGCTGTTCATCTGGACGCACGACTCGATCGGCGTCGGCGAGGACGGCCCCACCCATCAGCCCATCGAGCACCTGTGGGCGCTGCGCGGGATCCCCGGCCTGGCCGTGGCCCGGCCTGCGGACGCCAACGAGACCGCGCAGGTGTGGGCCCAGGCCCTGCAGTCCGAGGGCCCCACCGGGCTGGTGCTCAGCCGCCAGAACCTGCCCGTGCTCGACGACTCGGCCGGCACCGGCGTGGCCGGGGCTCGCCGCGGCGGCTACATCCTGGCCGAGGCCTCCGGCGGCCAGCCGCAGGTGCTGCTGCTGGCCACGGGCTCCGAGGTGAGCCTGGCGGTGCGGGCGCGCGAGACCCTCGAGGCGGAGGGGATCGCCACCCGTGTGGTCTCCCTGCCCTGCCTGGAGTGGTTCGCCGAGCAGCCCGAGGAGTACCGCGAGGCGGTGCTGCCCACGGCCGTGCGGGCCCGGGTCAGCGTCGAGGCGGGCTCGGCGCAGGGGTGGTGGAAGTACCTCGGCAGCGACGGCGCGGCCGTCGCGCTGGACCACTTCGGCGCCTCGGGCTCGGCGGAGCGGCTCTACAGCGAGTTCGGCATCACGGCCGAGGCCGTCGCCGAGGCCGCGCGCGGGGCCCTCGCCCGCCAGGGGTGACCCTGGCGGGGACCGGCGCTGGGCCGGGGCCCAACGGGGCTCCCAAGCAAGCGTCGTCGGGCTCCGCGACGGCTCAGCCCTTGCCCTTCATGCGCTCCAGGGCCTCGGCCAGGATCGCGTCGCCGTCGACGTCGGAGCGGCGCTCCTTCACGTAGGCCAGGTGGGTCTTGTAGGGCTCGACCTTGGCCGGGGTGGGCGGGTTCTCGGGATCGAGGCCCGCCGGGTACCCGCAGGTCGGGCAGTCCCAGACCTCGGGGATCGGGGCGTCGTCGGCGAAGCTGGGCGTCGTCTCGTGCCCGCGGGCGCAGTAGAACGTCACGCGCCGACGGGGGGCGGCGTCGCCGCGCTCGGCCTCCCCCATGGGCCCGGACCCGACGCGACTGCCCCGAATTGCGTTACCACCAGCCATGCCAGCCTCCGCAGCTGCGAGTGTGTGGGGACCTAGATGGCCAGGCCGAGGGCCACGATGCTGGCCACCCAGACGGCGAGCAGGCCCAGGGTGATCCGGTCGAGGTTGCGCTCGGCCACTGAGCTCCCGCCCAGTGACGAGCTCACGCCGCCACCGAACAGGTCGGACAGGCCGCCTCCCTTGCCCTTGTGCAGCAGCACGAGGACGATCACGAGGAGGTTCACCACCAGCAGCAGGATCTCAAGTGCGACGATCACGAACAGGCCCCTTCAGGTCGATGGGGCCAAGGATACGTGGTCGCCGACCGGGAACGCCCCATCCGGGCGTTCCCGGTCGCGCGCGTCAGGCCAGGCGGTACTTGCAGATCGCCACGAACTCGTCGGCGTCCAGCGAGGCCCCACCGATCAGGGCGCCGTCGACGTCCTCGCCGGCCATGATCTCCGCGGCGTTGGCCGCCTTGACCGAGCCGCCGTACTGGATGCGGATCGCGTCGGCGACCTCCGGGCTGTACAGCTCGACCAGGCGGCGACGGATCGCGGCGCACATGTCCTGGGCGTCCTGCGGTGTGGCGGTGAGGCCGGTGCCGATCGCCCAGACCGGCTCGTAGGCGATCACGATGGTCGCGGCCTGCTCGGCCGGGATGTCGGCCAGGCCACCGTCGAGCTGGCCCAGGGTCACCTGCTCCTGGATGCCGGCCTCGCGCTCCTCCTTGACCTCACCGATGCACATGATCGGCACCAGGCCGTGCTTGTAGGCGGCCTTCACCTTGGCGTTGACCAGCGCGTCGTCCTCGGCGTGGTACTGCCGGCGCTCGCTGTGGCCGATGACCGCGTACGAGCAGCCCGAGCTTGGCCAGCATCGGCCCGGAGATCTCGCCGGTGTAGGCCCCGGAGTCCTGCGCGGAGATGTCCTGGCTGCCGTAGACGATCTTGAGGTTGTCGGCGTCGACGAGGGTCTGCACCGACCGGATGTCGGTGAACGGCACCATGACGCCGACCTCGACATGGGCGAAGTCCTCGTCGGTGAGCCCGAAGGCCACCTTCTGCACGTGCGCGATCGCCTCGAGGTGGTCGAGGTTCATCTTCCAGTTGCCTGCCATGAACGGCATGCGTGCCATGTGTCAGCCCTCCAGAACTGCGAGTCCGGGCAGGGTCTTTCCCTCGAGGAGTTCCAGGGAAGCGCCACCACCGGTCGAGATGTGCGAGAAGCCGTCCTCGAGGCCGAGCTGGCGCACGGCCGCAGCCGAGTCACCGCCCCCGATGACGGAGAAGGCGCCCGAGGCCGCGATGGCCTGGGCGATGGCCAGCGTGCCGGCGGCGAAGTCGTCGAACTCGAACACGCCCATCGGGCCGTTCCAGACGACGGTCCGGGCGTCGGCGACCTTGCTGGAGAACAGCGCGATCGTCTCGGGGCCGATGTCCAGGCCCATCCAGCCGTCGGGGATCTCGCCGCTGGGCACGACCTTGTGCTCGGGGTGCGGCTCCTCCTTGCTCGGGAACGCCACCGACACGACCGTGTCGACGGGGATGACCAGCTCGATGCCCTTCTCGGCGGCCTTGGCGACGTAGCCCTGCACGGCCTCGATCTGGTCGGCCTCGAGCAGCGAGTCGCCCACGGTGTAGCCCTGGGCGGCCAGGAACGTGTAGGCCATGCCGCCGCCGATCAGCAGGCGGTCGACGCTGTCGATCAGGTTGTCGATGACACCGAGCTTGTCCGAGACCTTCGAGCCGCCGAGGATGACCACGTAGGGCCGGTCGGGGTCGGCCAGCACCTTCGAGAACGAGCTGACCTCCTTCTCCACGAGCAGGCCCGCGGCGTTGGGCAGCAGCGCCGCGACGTCGGTCACCGAGGCCTGCTTGCGGTGCACGACGCCGAAGCCGTCGGAGACGTACAGGTCGGCCAGGGAGGCGAGCTCGGCGGCGAGCTCCGCGCGCTGGGCCTGGTCCTTGCTGGCCTCGCGGGAGTCGAAGCGCACGTTCTCCAGCAGGGCCACCTCGCCGGGCTGCAGCGCGGCGACAGTGGCGCGGGCCGACTCGCCGGTGACGTCGGAGGCCAGGTGCACCTCGGCGCCGAGCAGCTCGCCGAGCCGCCTGGCCACGGGGGCCAGCGAGCCGGACTCCTCGTAGCCGATGCCCTTGGGCCGGCCGAGGTGGGCCACGATGACGACCTTGGCGCCGGCCTCGGTCAGGGCCTTGATCGTGGGCAGGCTGGCCACGATCCGGCCGTCGTCGGTGATGACGCCGGAGCCGTCCTTGGCCAGCGGGACGTTGAAGTCCGAGCGCAGCAGGACGGTCTTCCCAGCGACATCAAGGTCTGAGATCTTCTTCACGGGTGCTCCCTACGGGATGGGTCGATCACTGGCAGGACGAGCCTATTGAGGCTGCCGCGCGATCGCCCGCTGGGCCGTGGGGGCCAGGGGCCCTACTGGTGGGGAACGACGTCCTCGGTGTTGGGGATGCCCAGCTCCGCAGCCCGCTTGTCGGCCAGGGCCAGCAGCCGGCGGATCCGCCCGGCGATGGCGTCCTTGGTCATCGGCGGGTCGGCCAGCGCGCCGAGCTCCTCGAGGCTGGCCTGCTTGTGCTCCAGGCGCAGCTTGCCGGCGGCGGCCAGGTGGTCGGGCACCGTGTCGCCGAGGATGACCAGGGCCCGGTCCACCCGGGCACCGGCGGCGACCGCGGCGCGTGCCGAGCGGCGCAGGTTGGCGTCGTCGAAGTTGGCCAGGCGGTTGGCGGTGGCCCGGACCTCGCGGCGCATCCGGCGCTCCTCCCAGGCCAGGACCGACTCGTGGGCCCCCATCCGGGTGAGCATCGCGCCGATCGCGTCACCGTCGCGGATCACCACGCGATCGATCCCGCGCACCTCGCGGGCCTTGCTGGGGATGCCCAGCCGGCGTGCGGCCCCGACCAGGGCCAGCGCAGCCTCGGAGCCCGGGCAGGAGATCTCCAGGGCGGCGGAGCGCCCCGGCTCCGTCAGCGAGCCGTGGGCCAGGAAGGCCCCGCGCCACGCGGCCTCCGCGTCGCACAGGGCGCCGTTGACGATGACCGCGGGCAGGCCGCGCACCGGACGCCCGGATGGGTCGAGCAGGCCTGCCTGCTTGGCCAGGCGCTGGCCGTCCTTGGCGATCGTGAGCACGTAGCGGTTGCCCCGCCGGATACCCGAGGGCTGCACCACGGTGATCGTGCTGGCGTGCCCGAACACCTCGGAGATCGCGGCTCGGGCGCGACGAGCAGCGGCGCCGGTGTCGAGCTCGGCCTCCACCACGACACGTCCCGCCACGATGTGCAGCCCGCCGGCAAAGCGAAGCAGCGCCGAGACCTCGGCCTTGCGGCAGCAGGTCTTCGTGATCGGCAATCGGCTCAGTTCGTCCTTCACGCCTGCCGTCATCGCCATGCCGGAATACTGCCATGCCCGAGCAACTGCGCGAACGCCCTCCCCAGCAGGACGGGGTCGTGATGACCCGGCTCGGCTCGCGGGTCGCTGATCGGCAGCAGCACCAGCTCGCCGCCGAGCCGTCCCGCCGCCTCACGCAGGGAGGGCTCGTCGGGAACGTGGCCCGGGTCGGCGAGCACCACGTCCACGCGCACGTCCGGGAACGCCCCAGCCAGCACGTCGAGGTGGCCCTGGGGGCTGAACCCGGAGGTCTCCCCCGGCTGGGCCACCAGGTTGAGCACGAGGATCCGCGTGGCCGTGGCCCGGACGACCGCCTCGTGGATCCCGGGCACGAGCAGGCTGGCCAGGACCGAGGTGTACCAGGACCCCGGACCCATCACCAGCACGTCGGCGGCGTCGATGGCGGCGACGGCCTGCGGGCAGGCGGCCGGATCCGGTGGGTCCAGGGCGATGCTGAGCACGGTGCCCGTCGTCACGGCCACCTGGGACTGGCCGCGGACGGTGCTGATGCCCGGATGGCCGGGGGCGTCGCGCACCTGCGCCACGATCTGCAGGCCCTGCTCGCACGCCGGCAGCACCCGGCCCTGGGCGCCGAGCAGCGCCCCGACCCAGTCCAGGCCGTCGACGAGGTCTCCGGTGCGCTCCCAGAGGGCCGTGATCAGCAGGTTGCCCATCGCATGGCCGGCCAGCTCCCCAGCGCCGAACCGGTGCTGCACGACCGAGCTCCACGTACGGCCCCAGGCGTCGTCGCCGCAGAGCGCGGCCAGCGCCATCCGCAGGTCCCCGGGCGGGGGCACGCCGATGTCGCGGCGCAGGCGCCCGCTGGACCCGCCGTCGTCGGCCACCCCGACGACGGCCGTCAGGCGGTCGGTGACCCCGCGCAGGGCCCGCAGGCTCACCGCCAGGCCGTGGCCGCCGCCGAGGGCTACCACGGGCGGTCCTGAGCCCAGCACGGGGGCGGCGCTGCCGGGGGTCGCTCCCCTCATCGGCGCCTCACTCCCGACCCATGTCGCGGTGGACGACCGAGACCTCGATCCCGACCCGGACCAGCCGCGCGGCCAGGTTCTCCGCGATGGCCACCGACCGGTGCCGACCGCCGGTGCAGCCGACGGCGAGGGTGGCGAAGCGCTTGCCCTCGCGCAGGTAGCCCTCGCTGACCAGGTCGATCACCTGGGCGTAGAGGTCGAGGAACTCGCTGGCCCCGTCCTGGGCCACCACGTAGTCGTTGACCGGGCTGTCGACCCCGCGCAGCGGGCGCAGCTCAGGGATCCAGAACGGGTTGGGCAGGAACCGGACGTCGGCGATGAAGTCCGCATCCATCGGGATCCCGTACTTGAACCCGAAGGACATCACCGTCGCCCGCAGGCGCACCGGCTCGCCGCTCTCGAAGGCCGCGTCGATCGCCCGGCGCAGGTCGTGGATGGACAGGTCGGAGGTGTCGATCACCAGGTCGGCCGTGGCGCGCAGGTTGCCCAGCAGCACCCGCTCCCGGCTGATGCCGTCGAGCAGGCGCGCTCCGCCCTGCAGGGGGTGCGGGCGGCGGTTGGACTCGAAGCGGCGGACCAGCGCCTGGTCGGAGGACTCCAGGAACAGGATCTTGAGGTCGGCGCCTCGGGCCACCACCTCGCCGACAGCGGACTCGAGCTGGTCGAACAGGCGACCGCCGCGCACGTCGAGCACGACGGCGACACGGTCATGGTCGGCCTGGGCCGCGATGAGGTCCAGGGTCGCGGCGAGCATGCTCGGCGGCAGGTTGTCGATCACGAACCAGCCGAGGTCCTCCAGCGCCCGGGCCGCGCTCGAGCGCCCCGCCCCGGACATCCCGGAGACCAGCAGGACCTCGAGCCCCGAGATCCGGTCGGCGCGGGGGTGGGCGGGGTGGTCGGCGATGGGGTCCGGGGTGGTCATCGGCGTCGGGGTGGTCGGCGTCAGGGTGGTCGGCGGCGGCTGGTCGGGGGTCGGCTGGTCGGGGACGGTTGGCGACAGGTCGGGGGTGGTCATCGGCTCTCCTCCGCAACGGGCACGGGCACAGGGACGGCCACGGGCGCCTGCCCGCCCGGGGGCGACTCGTCACTGTTCACTGGCCCATCGTCGCCCAGGATCTCCCCGGTGGACAGGTTCACCGCCGGCGTGGCGCCGCCAGCGACGGTGGCCACGATCCGCTCGGCCAGGGCGGGACCGATCCCCGGAACGGACGCCACCTCCTCCACCGAGGCCAGCCGCAGGCGCTTCACCGACCCGAACCGGGCCATGAGCGCGGTACGCCGCGCAGGCCCGAGCCCCGGGATGTCGTCGAGGACGCTCGTGGTCATCCGGCTGGAGCGCTTCTGCCGCTGGTAGCGGATGGCGGTGCGGTGGGCCTCGTCGCGCACGCGCTGCAGCAGGTAGAGCCCCTGGCTGGTGCGCGGCAGGATCACGGGGTCCTCCTCGTCGGGCAGCCACACCTCCTCAAGCCGCTTGGCCAGGCCCACGACGGCGATGTGCTCCAGACCGAGGGCGCGCAGCTGTTCGTGGGCGGCGGCCACCTGGGGAGGCCCCCCGTCGATGACGACCAGCGACGGCGGGTACGCGAACCTCCCGGGCACCTCCGCGCCCGCACCCTCCGCGCCGATACGGCCCATGCCCGCCTCGTCCGCACCCGCACGCCCCCCGCCCGTACGGCCCCCGCCCGCCTCCGCGACCGCCGCGTCCCCGCCCCCGTCGATTCCGGCCCCGTTCGAGGGGCGACGCAACGGTTCGGGCCCCGATCCGATGGATTGGGCCTCGTGAACGGGGCCGAAATCGCCGCCCGGGGGGGTGGGGGTGGGGGTGGCCAGGCGGCGGAAGCGGCGGGCGACCACCTCGGCGATCGCGGCCACGTCGTTCTGGCCGCTGAAGCCCTTGATGGCGAACTTGCGGTACTCCGAGGGCCGGGGCAGGCCGTCCTCGAAGACCACCATCGAGGCGACCACGTCCTCGGCGCCCAGGTTGGAGACGTCGAAGCACTCGATGCGCAGCGGCGCACTGGCCAGGTCCAGAGCCTCGGCGAGCTCGGTGAGGGCCTGGCTGCGGGTGGTGAGGTCACCGGATCGGCGCAGCTTGTGGGAGGCCAGGGACTGCTGGGCGTTGCGGGTGACCGTCTCCATGAGCGCGCGCTTGTCCCCACGGCGGGGCACCGACACCCGCACGGCCGAACCCTTGCGCTGGCTGAGCCACTCGAGCAGGACCTCGAGCTCGGAGGCGGCGGGCACCACGGGCACCAGCACCGCCCGGGGGATGTCGGCCTCCGGCTCGGAGTACATCTGCTCGAGGAGAGTGGCGACCAGGCCGCCCTCGTCGGCATCATCGACCCGCTCGACGACGAACCCCCGTTCCCCGCGGATGCGACCGTCTCGGACGTGGAAGACCCGCAGGCACGCCTCGAGCTCGTCACTGGCCATGCCGACCACGTCGGCGTCGGTGCCGTCGGGGAGCACCACCGCGTTGCGCTCCAGCACCCGCTGCAGTGCCTGAAGGTCGTCGCGCAGGCGCGCCGCCCTCTCGAAGTCGAGCTCTGCGGCAGCTGAGCGCATCTGCTCCTCGCGGGCGCGCACGAACCCCGCGGAGTCCCCGGCCATGAAGGCGCAGAAGTCGTCCACGATGGCGCGGTGCTCCAGCGCCGTGACCTGGCCCACGCACGGGGCCGCGCACTTGTCGATGTACCCCAGCAGGCAGGGCCGGCCGGAGGCCTCCGCACGGCGGAACACCCCACGCGTGCAGGTGCGCATGGGGAACACGCGCAGCAGCTGGTCGACTGTCTCGCGGATCGCCCAGGCGTGAGCGAAGGGGCCGAAGTAGCGCACGCCAGGACGCTTGTCGCCACGCATCACGAGCGCCCGCGGGAACTCCTCGCCGACGGTGACCGCAAGGAAGGGATAGGACTTGTCGTCGCGGTAGCGGACGTTGAAGCGGGGGTCGAACTCCTTGATCCACGCGTACTCGAGCGTGAGCGCCTCGACCTCCGTGGCGACCACCACCCAGTCGACCGAGCGCGCGGTGCTCACCATCGTCTGGGTGCGCGCATGAAGCCCGGCGGGGTCCTGGAAGTAGGAGGTCAGCCGGGCGCGCAGGTTCTTGGCCTTGCCCACATAGATGACACGGCCGTGCGCATCCCGGAAGCGGTAGACCCCGGGCTCTGTCGGGATCTGCCCCGGAGCAGGTCGGAAGTCGCGGCTCACGTCAGCTCAGGAAGATCCCCTGGCCGTCGGAGCGGACCGCGATCGGCTCCAGACCCGTGGGGGCGGGCCCGCCGATCCGGTCACCGGTGACCGCGTCGAAGGTGCTGCCGTGACAGGTGCAGGTGATCACGTTCTCGGCCACGCTCGACACCGGGCACCCCTGGTGCGGGCACCTGCCGTTGAAGGCCTTGAACTCGCTGTCGGTCGGGTGCGTGATGACCACCGGGCCGGAGGCCGCGGTGACGACCACTCCCCCACCGACGGCGATGTCCGCGGGCTTGGCCAGTGGCTGGCCGTCGGCCACCGTGGTGGACCCACCGCCCGCACCGGTGCCGGAGTCGCTCGAGCACGCCGCCAGGGCCACGGCGGCGACCGCAGCGGCTGACCCGACCAGCACTCCGCGACGGCTGACCATCGCGGGTGTCTGGGTCGCCTGGCTCGAACAGGCGCACGCACCGTCACACGTGGACTCACTCATCGGGCATTCCTCTCGTTGTGCGCTTCGCGGATCGTTGCACCGTAGCCCTCATCGGCCCACCAGGGGGCGCAGGAACATGCCGGTATGACTGGCCTCCACCCGGGCGACCTGCTCGGGTGTGCCGGTGGCGACGATCATCCCGCCGCCCGAACCACCCTCCGGGCCCAGGTCGACCACCCAGTCGGCGGTCTTGATCACATCGAGGTTGTGCTCGATGACCAACACCGAGTTCCCCTTGTCGACCAGCGAGTGCAGGACCCCGAGGAGCTTGCGGACGTCCTCGAAGTGCAGGCCGGTGGTGGGCTCGTCGAGCACGTAGATGGTGCGGCCCGTGGAGCGCCGCTGCAGCTCGCTGGCCAGCTTCACGCGCTGTGCCTCACCACCGGAGAGGGTGGGCGCCGGCTGGCCGAGGCGCACGTAGCCCAGGCCCACGTCCACGAGCGTGCGCATGTGCCGGGCGATCGGCGGGACGGCGGCGAAGAACTCCAGCGCCTCCTCGATGGGCATGTCCAGGACCTCGGCGATCGTGCGGCCCTTGTAGTGGACCTCGAGGGTCTCCCGGTTGTAGCGGTCGCCGTGGCAGACCTCGCAGGGCACGTACACGTCGGGCAGGAAGTTCATCTCGATCTTGATCGTGCCGTCGCCGGTGCAGGCCTCGCAGCGCCCGCCCTTGACGTTGAACGAGAACCGGCCGGGCAGGTAGCCGCGGACCTTGGCCTCCTGGGTCGAGGCGAACAGCTTGCGGACGTGGTCGAAGACACCGGTGTAGGTCGCCGGGTTCGAGCGCGGGGTCCGGCCGATCGGGCTCTGGTCGACGTGGACGACCTTGTCGAGGTGCTCGAGGCCGGTGACCCGCCGGTGCCGGCCCGGGCACGCTGCGCGCGCCGTTCAGGTCCCGGGCGAGCACGGTGTAGAGCACGTCGTTGACCAGGGTGGACTTGCCCGAGCCGCTCACGCCCGTGACCGCGACGAAGCACCCGAGCGGGAACTCGGCGGTCACGTTGCGCAGGTTGTGCTCACGGGCGCCCTCGACGACGACCATGCGCTGCCGATCCACCGCGCGCCGCTGCGCCGGGATGGCGATGCTGCGCACCCCGGACAGGTACTGCCCCGTGATCGAGTCGGGGTGGGCCAGCAGTTGCTCCACGGTGCCCGAGACGACGATCTGCCCGCCGTGCTCGCCGGCCCCCGGGCCGATGTCGACCACCCAGTCGGCGGTGCGGATGGTGTCCTCGTCGTGCTCGACGACGATCAGGGTGTTGCCGAGGTCGCGCAGGCGGACCAGGGTCTCGATGAGCCGGTGGTTGTCGCGCTGGTGCAGGCCGATGCTGGGCTCGTCGAGCACGTAGAGCACTCCCACCAGCCCCGAGCCGATCTGCGTGGCCAACCGGATCCGCTGGGCCTCCCCGCCGGCCAGGGTGCCTGCGGGCCGGGACAGTGACAGGTAGTGCAGCCCCACGTCCATCAGGAAGGCCAGCCGCTCGTTGACCTCCTTGAGCACCCGGGCCGCGATCTGGGCGTCCCGATCGGAGACGTCCAGCGCGCTGAGGAACGCCGCGGCCTCGCCGATCGGCATGTCGGCGATCGTCGAGATGTTGACCCCGCCCACCGTGACCGCCAGGGACACCGGCTTGAGCCGGGCGCCGTCGCAGGCCGGGCAGGGCACCTCGCGCATGAACCCCTCGTAGCGCTCCCGTGCGGAGTCACTCTCGGACTCCGCGTGCCGGCGCTGGACGAAGGGAATCGCCCCCTCGAAGCCGGTGGTGTAGGCGCGCTCACGGCCGTAGCGGTTGCGGTAGCGGACGTGGACCTGGTGGTTGTACCCGTGCAGGATGGCCTCGCGCAGCTCGACCGGCAGGTCCTTGAACGGCAGTGTCGACACCGGCCCCGAACTCCTCGGCCAGGGCGACGACCAGGCGGGCGTAGTACTCCGAGATGTGGCCGCTGCCCCAGGGCGCGATGGCCCCCTCGGCCAGGGTGAGGTCCGGGTCCGGGACGACGAGGTCCGGGTCGACCTCCATCCGCGTGCCCAGCCCCGTGCACTGCGGGCAGGCGCCGAACGGGGAGTTGAAGGAGAACGACCGGGGTTCGAGCTCCTCGAAGGACTGCCCGTCGTAGAGGCAGACCAGGTGCTCGCTGAACAACCGCTCACGATCCGGGTCCTCGGCTGGGGCGTCGACGAACTCCATCGTCACCACGCCCCCCGCGAGCTTCAGGCTGGTCTCGACCGAGTCGGTGAGGCGCCGCCGAGCAGTGGGCTTGACCGCGAGCCGGTCGACCACGACCTCGATCGTGTGCTTGGCCTGCTTCTTGAGGGTCGGCGGCTCGGTCAGCGGGTGGACCGTGCCGTCGACGCGGACCCGGCTGAAGCCCTGGCCCTGCAGCTGGCGGAACAGGTCGGAGTACTCCCCCTTGCGTTCGCGTACGACCGGCGCGAGCACCTGGAACCGCGTGCCCTCCGGCAGCTCGAGGATGCGGTCGACGATCTGCTGGGGCGTCTGGCGGCCCACAGGACGCCCACAGCTGGGGCAGTGCGGCTTGCCGATGCGCGCGAACAGCAGGCGCAGGTAGTCGTAGACCTCGGTGATGGTGCCCACCGTGGAGCGCGGGTTGCGCGAGGTGGACTTCTGGTCGATCGACACCGCCGGGCTCAGGCCGTCGATGAAGTCGACGTCCGGCTTGTCCATCTGCCCCAGGAACTGCCGTGCGTAGGCACTCAGCGACTCCACGTAGCGCCGCTGGCCCTCGGCGAAGATCGTGTCGAACGCCAGGCTGGACTTGCCCGAGCCCGACAGCCCCGTGAACACCACCAGGGCGTCGCGCGGGATCTCCAGGGAGACGTCCTTCAGGTTGTGCTCGCGCGCTCCCCGCACGGTGAGGCGATCGAGGTGATGCTCGGGGAGGCTGGTCACGGGGGCAAGCCTAAGTCAGGGCACCGACAACGGCTCCCGGCCTCAGTCCTCTCGCTCCGGCGCCAGGTGCCCCAGGGCCTCGCCGGCCACCTCGGCGGCCTCCGCCTCGAGGCGGGCCTCGTGGGTGGTCTGCGCCAGTTCGGGATTGCGCCGCACCGCGACGACGCTCGCGATCGCGGTCACCGTCAGCACCCCGATGATGACGGCCAGCGATGCGGCGATCGACACCTCCGGGACATCGAGGTCGGTGGTCTCGTGCAGGGCGTGCAGGAACAGCTTCACGGCGATGAACCCGAGGATGATCGCCAGGCCCTTGGACAGGTACACCAGCCGGTCGAGCAGGCCGTGGAGCATGAAGTACAGCTGGCGCAGGCCCATCAGGGCGAAGGCATTGGCCGTGAAGACCAGGTAGGGCTCCTGGGTCAGGCCGAACACCGCGGGGATGGAGTCCAGGGCGAAGAGCAGGTCGGTGGTGCCGATCGCCAGCATGACCAGGGCCATCGGCGTCATCACCCGGCGGCCGTCCACGCGGGCGACCAGGGCCGTGCCGTGGTAGTGGCGGGTGGTCGGCACGTGCCGCTCGACGAAGCGGATCAGCGCATTGCCCTCCGGGTCGGCCTCCTCGTCCGGCTCGCTGCGCCACACGGTGATCGAGGTCCACAGCAGGAACGCGGCGAAGACGAAGAAGGTGGCCGCGAAGCGCTCGATCGCCGCGGCTCCCAGCACGATCAGCACCCCGCGCAGCACCAGCGCGATGAGGACCCCGACCAACAGGACCCGGTGCCGGTAGACCTCCGGGACCGCGAACGAGGACATGATGATCATGAAGACGAACAGGTTGTCCACGCTCAGCGAGTACTCGGTGATGTACCCGGCGAGGAACTGCCCGGCGTACTCCGAGCCGAACGCGAGGGCCACGAACCCGGCGAAGAGCAGGGCCAGTGCCACGTAGAAGATCACCCAGCGGGTTGCCTCGGCCGGGGTGAAGGGGTGCGGGCGCCGGTCGACGATGATCAGGTCGATGACGATGATGCCGAGGAGGCCGACGATCGTCGCCGCCCACAGGGCCGCAGTCACCTCCACCGGAAGGCCTCCTGGTGTGCCGTTCAGCGAGCCCGGCCGCGCACCGGACACGCCATTCTCGCACGCCGACACCGCGGCGCACCGCCGTCCTCAGCCGGCACACCCACCCACGGGGTCAGTTGGCGGCGACCATCCCGCGCAGCTCGCGCTTGAGCTCGGAGACCTCGTCGCGGTAGCGCGCCGCCACCTCGAACTGCAGGTTCGCCGCCGCGGCGTGCATCTGCTCGGTCAGCTCCTGGATCAGCAGCGCAAGCTCGGAGGCCGGCACCCCGGCCCGCGCTGTCGCTGCCGCGCTCACCTCGGCAGTCGTGGCACCGGCCCCCGCCCCGCCCTGCCGTCGGGCCCCGCCGCGACCCCGCGACTGGGAGCGACCGGAGCCCATCGTGGTGGCCAGCACCTCCTCGGTGTCGGCGTCCTCGGCGGCCAGCAGGTCGGTGATGTCCGCGATCTTCTTGCGCAGCGGCTGCGGGTCCACGCCGTGGGCGGTGTTGTAGGCGATCTGCTTGGCACGGCGCCGGTTGGTCTCGTCGATGGCCGTCTGCATCTGGGCGGTGATGGTGTCGCCGTACATGTGCACCTGGCCGGAGACGTTGCGCGCGGCTCGCCCGATCGTCTGGATGAGGCTGCGCTCCGAGCGCAGGAAGCCGGCCTTGTCCGCGTCCAGGATGCTCACCAGGGAGACCTCGGGCAGGTCCAGGCCCTCGCGCAGGAGGTTGATGCCGACCAGCACGTCGAAGATGCCCATCCGCAGCTCGCGCAGCAGCTCGACGCGTCGCAGGGTGTCGACCTCCGAGTGCAGGTAGCGCACGCGGATCCCGCGCTCCAGCAGGTAGTCGGTGAGGTCCTCGGCCATCCGCTTGGTCAGGGTCGTGACCAGCACGCGCTCGCCGCGCTCGGTGCGCAGGCCGATCTCGTGCATGAGGTCGTCGATCTGACCCTTGGTCGGCTTGAGGATGATCTCCGGGTCGATCAGGCCGGTCGGCCGGATCACCTGCTCGACCACGTCGCCGCCGACCTTGGCCAGCTCGTAGGGCCCCGGCGTGGCCGAGAGGTAGACCGTCTGGCCGATGCGCTCGAGGAACTCCTCCCAGCGCAGGGGCCGGTTGTCCGCGGCGCTCGGCAGGCGGAACCCGTGGTCCACCAGCGTGCGCTTGCGCGACATGTCGCCCTCGTACATGCCGCCGATCTGGGGCACCGTGACGTGCGACTCGTCGATGACCAGCAGGAAGTCCTCGGGGAAGTAGTCGATCAGGCAGTTCGGCGCCGAGCCGGCCTCACGGCCGTCGATGTGCCGCGAGTAGTTCTCGATGCCCGAGCAGAAGCCGACCTGACGCATCATCTCGATGTCGTAGGAGGTGCGCATCTGCAGGCGCTGGGCCTCCAGCAGCTTGCCCTGCGCGTTCAGCTCGGCCAGGCGCTCGGCGAGCTCGGCCTCGATGCCTCCGAGGGCGTGCTCCATCCGCTGCGGACCGGCCACATAGTGGGTGGCGGGGAAGACGTAGATCTCCTGGTCCTCGGTGAGCACCTCGCCGGTGACCGGGTGCAGCGTCATCAGGCGCTCGACCTCGTCGCCGAACATGTCGATGCGCACCGGGTGCTGCTCGTAGACCGGGAACACCTCGATGGTGTCGCCGCGCACCCGGAATGTGCCCCGCTCGAAGGACAGGTCGTTGCGCGCGTACTGGTTCTCGACGAACCGGCGCAGCAGCGCGTCGCGGTCGATCTCGGTGCCCACCCGCAGCCGGACCATCCGGTCGACGTACTCCTGGGGAGTGCCCAGGCCGTAGATCGCCGACACCGTGGCGACGACGATCACGTCGCGGCGGGTGAGCAGCGAGTTCGTCGCCGAGTGGCGCAGCCGTTCGACCTCCTCGTTGATCGAGGAGTCCTTCTCGATGTAGGTGTCCGTCTGCGGGATGTAGGCCTCGGGCTGGTAGTAGTCGTAGTACGAGACGAAGTACTCCACGGCGTTGTCGGGCAGCAGCTCGCGGAACTCGTTGGCCAGCTGGGCGGCCAGCGTCTTGTTCGGCGCCATCACCAGCGTCGGGCGCTGCAGCTTCTCGACCAGCCACGCCGTGGTGGCGGACTTGCCCGTGCCGGTGGCGCCCATGAGCACGACGTCCTTGGCCCCGGCCTCGATCCGGCGGGTGATCTCGGCGATCGCCGCGGGCTGGTCGCCGGCGGGGGTGTACTCGGAGATGACGCGGAACGGCGCGACGCGGCGCTGCAGGTCGGTGACGGGTCTGGCCATGGGTCCACGGTAGGCCCCCGGTCCGACATCGGCTCATGCCCCGCAGCCCCGAGCAGGACAGCGCCTGTCCGCGGACGACCCCCCGGGGCTCAGCCCGTGCCCGCTACTGATCCACCCCGGCGCCGGCCAGGATGAGGTGCCAGGCGCGGTCGACCTGCGCCTCGAGCGCCTGGTCATCGCCGGAGTTGTCGATCAGGATGTGGGCCACCGCCGCGCGCTGGTCATCCGTGGCCTGCCGGGCCATCCGGGCCTGGGCATCGGCCACGTCGACGCCACGGATCGCCAGCCGGGCCAGGCGCGTCGGCGCAGGGGCGGCCACCACGACGACGAGGTCGAAGTCCTCGGCCGTGCCGTTCTCCACCAGCAGCGGCATGTCATACACGACGACGTCCACCCCCGCCGACGCCGCGTCGCTGAGCATCTGCTCGGCCCGGGCCGCGATCCGCGGGCCCATGATCGCGTCGAGGGCCGCGAGCTCACCCGGGTCGGGGAACACCACCGCCGCGAGCCCGGCACGGTCCAGCGTGCCGTCCTCGCGCAGCATCCCGAGACCGAACCGTTCGACGATCGCGGCCAGCGCCGGCTGCCCCGGCTCGACCAGCTCGCGCGCGATCCGGTCGCCATCCACCACGACGGCCCCGCGCTCGGCGAACCCCTCGGCCACGGTCGACTTCCCCGCGCCGATCCCGCCGGTCAAACCCACCCTGATCATCGGCCCAGCATGCCGCACGGCCCCGCGCGGCGCCGCACGGACACCGACCCTCGGGGTGCCCTGGTCGGTCCCGGTCCCCGGATGGGCGAGGATATGCAGGTGTCAGCGCGCGTGCCGGATGATCCCGTGGCTCCCCGGATGACCGGCGGGATCCCCGTGCGAGGTACCGCCATCGTGGGCGTCGGGCTGCTCATCTCCCAGCTCGTGGCGATGCTGCAGATGCTCATCGTCTCCCGGCTGCTCGGGCCCGAGCAGTTCGGCGTCTTCGGCGCCATGGCGGTGATCCTGCTCCTGGGCAGCACCACCATGGCGGCCACGCAGATGGTGATCGCCCGCCATGTGGCCTCGGGGCGCGCCGGCCACCATGTGGGGGCAGCAGCGGTGCTGGCCGCGGGGACCGTGACCACCGGCATCGCGATGCTGCTCTCCCCCCTGCTGAGCAGCCTCCTGCACCTGTCCGACGTGACGGGCCTGCTGCTTGTGGCCGCGGCGTTCATCCCCCTGACGATCACGGGCGCCCAGTTCGGCCTGCTGCAGGGCCACGAGCGACACGTCCGGCTCGGTGCGCTCTACGTGGTGGCCTCGGTGGCCCGCGTCGCCGGGGCCGTGATCGGCGCCGCTGCCGGCGGGACCGCCGACTCCACGGCCCTGGGCCTGCTGGTGGGCACGTGCGTGGGCGCCCTGGCCGGCCAGCTCCTGCTGGCCCACCAGCCCCCCTGGGGCTCCGGCGAGGAGGGCCCGCGCGAGTTCCTCGTGGAGATGGGCCATGCGGCGCACGCCCTCATCGCCCTGTACGCCCTGACCAACCTCGACGTTCTCCTGGCCCGGGCCCAGCTGCCCGCCTACGATGCCGGCCTGTACGCGGCGGGCGCCCTGATCGCCCGCGGGGTGTTCTTCCTGCCGCAGGCGATCCTCGTGGTCGCCTTCCCCCGGATGGTCGCCGGCTCGCGCAGCGCGCAGCGCCAGGCGGTCATCGCCGTCGCAGCGCTGGGCCTGATGGCCACGGCTGTCATCGCCGCCATGCCGCGCCTGGTGGTCGGGATCCTGGCCGGCGACCAGTACCTCGCCGTGGCCCCGGACGCCTGGCTGTTCGCGCTCGCCGGCGCCGGGTTCGGCGTCGTGCAGGTGCTGCTCTACGCGCGGATGGCCCACCACGACCGGCTCGCGGCGGTGCTGCTCTGGGGCGGCGTGGCCGCGCTGGCGTTCCTCGGGCTCACCGTGGCGGACTCCATCGCCAGCCTCGCGGCCTGCGCCGTGCTGGTGGCCTGGACCGTGGCCCTCGGCGGGGCGATCTGGGCGCGCACCAGCCCGCCGAGGTCCAGCGACGAGCCCGCCCTGCCGGCGGCGGCCTGAGCGACCGCACGGCTGCCTCGGCCCGACCTTGGGCGTGGCCCGCACGCCTCCCGTCCACCCGGCCCTGGGCGTGCACCGCACGGCTGCCTCGGCCTGGCCCTGGGCGATCCCCGTGCGGCCCGGCCCACCTGAGGCGTCCCGCATGACGGAGGCCCCCCGACCACGTGGGTCGGGGGGCCTCCGGTCAACCGGTCAGGCCGACCAGCGGGGCTCAGGCGCCGCCGGTCAGCTTCTCGCGCAGCGCCTGCAGGGCCTCGTCGGTGGCCAGCGTGCCCGCGGCCTCCGGACGGCTGGTGCCCTCGGAGCTGTACGAACCGACACCCTCGCCGGTCTCGAGCGCCGCGGCCTGGTCGGCCGTCTTGGCCTCCTCGACCTGCTTCATGTGCTGCTCCCAGCGGGCGTGCGCCTCGGCGTACTGCGCCTCCCACTCGGCACGCTGGTCCTCGAAGCCGACCTTCCACTCGCCGGTCTCGGGGTCGAAGCCCTCGGGACCGATGTAGGCGCCGGCCTCGTCGTAGGACGGGGCCATGCCGTACAGGTAGGGGTCGAACTCCTCGGAGCCGGCGCCGGTCGTGTTCTCGTTGCGCCTGCTGAGGCTCGGCGAGATGCGGCGACGCTCGAGGTCGATGTCGATGACCTTGACGAAGATGTCGTCGTTGACCGTCACGACCTGCTCGGGGATCTCCACGTGGCGCTCGGCCAGCTCGGAGATGTGCACCAGGCCCTCGATGCCCTCCTCGACGCGGACGAACGCGCCGAACGGCACCAGCTTGGTGACCTTGCCGGGCACGACCTGGCCCATCTGGTGGGTCCGGCGAAGTGCTGCCACGGATCCTCCTGGGTCGCCTTGAGCGACAGCGAGACGCGCTCGCGGTCCATGTCGACGTCGAGCACCTCCACGGTGACCTCGTCGCCGACGGCCACGACCTCGCTCGGGTGGTCGATGTGCTTCCAGGACAGCTCG
>CAVZRW010000008.1:0-443707 GCA_963777855.1 uncultured Actinomycetes bacterium
ACATCCGGCCCCCCGTGCCCGGCACGGTGGGTGATCTGCCAGATGGGCCGAACTCCGGCGGTGGCCAGATCGAGGGCGGCCTGCACCTGGGGCGCCAGACGACGGGCCAGTTGACCATCAGCCGCACGCCCGCGGCCTCGGCCGCGGCAATCATCCGGTCGGCCCCCTCGAGCGTGGCCGCCATCGGCTTCTCGACCATCACGTGGAGTCCCGCCCGGCAGCCTCCACCGCCACATCCGGGCCGGGCGTTATCGCAGAACACGTAGACCACGTCGAGCGGCGTTCGGTCGATCATCTCGCGAATGTCGCCGGATAAGCCGGCACCCATACTGCTGCGTCGCGCGGTCTACCAGAGCCTGGTTCGGATCGGCCACCGCCGCAAGTTCCGCCTTGTCCGACGCGGCCAGGTTCTCCAGGTTGCCCCACACGTGGTCGTGCGTCAGCCCGGCCACGCCAATGCGATAGGTCTTGGTCATCATCATTCCCTATTCCCGCACTTCTCCTGCCGCCTCGTCGCGAAACGCCAGGCCGACGAAGGCAGTGGCGGCCAGGCCGATCGCCGCGGCGGTGTACCAGAACAGCGAGTAGTCGAGAGCGTCCACCAGCAGGCGTGCAATGGGCCGAAAGCCATCCGTTCAGCGCGCCGGCCACCAGGGGCCCGACGCCCAGGATGACCATCATGAAAACGGTCTGGACGGGTAACGGGTGTCGGCCGGTGAAGTCGGTTCCAGAATGACGCGGGCCGCGAAGAAAGCGAACGAGAAGCCGTGGAACAATTGCGCGGCGACGATCAACGGCAACGGCAGCCCGGTCGTGCCGAAAAAGGCGTACTTGAGGAGATGAGCGCCGTACCGACGACGAGCACGCACCCCGCCTCGTCCGCTTGGCTAGGCGGAATGGCCCCGAACAACAAACCGGAAATGATGAACACGAATAGAGACGCTACGGAACCGATGAGCGAACGCGCTTTGATCATGGCAAAACAGGTGGGGAAATGGGTCGAGAGCGCGGGAGAACGCCTGGATATCTTGACAGGTGTCGACCTCTCGATCAAACGCGGCGAAAGCCTGAGTATCGTCGGTACCTCAGGCTCCGGAAAATCGACCTTGCTTGGTTTGCTCGCGGGCCTTGACCGACCCTCGGCGGGAGAGATCGAACTGGCCGGCCATCGTCTGTCCGCGCTAGACGAAGACGGCCTGGCTCGGCTGCGGACGCAACTCGTCGGATTCGTGTTCCAGTCTTTCCAGCTGCTGCCGAGCTTCACCGCGCTGGAGAATGCCATGCTGCCGTTAGAACTGGCCGGCAAGCTCGACGAGGCCAAGGATCGGGCTCAGGACATTCTGGCACGGGTCGGACTCGAGCACCGTCTCGGACATTACCCGCGACAGCTTTCCGGAGGCGAACAGCAGCGGGTGGCGTTGGCCCGCGCCTTCATCACCCAGCCTACGATCCTCTTTGCCGACGAACCGACCGGCAATCTGGACAGCCGTACCGGCCAGACGGTCATCGACACCCTGTTCGAACTCAATCATGAAAACCGCACGACTCTGGCGCGCCGATGTTGATCTGGTGGTCGCGCCAGTGACAGGTGGTGGCCGCCGACGTGATCGTGATGCCGCGCTCCTGCTCCTGCTCCATCCAGTCCATCGTGGCGCCGCCCTCGTGCACCTCACCGATCTTGTAGTTGATGCCGGTGTAGTACAGGATGCGCTCGGTCGTGGTGGTCTTGCCCGCGTCGATATGCGCCATGATCCCGATGTTGCGGACCATCGCGAGGTCAGTCACGGTGGGGCTGGACACGATCGAACTCCGAATCTGAAAAGGGGTGGTGGGGGCTTACCAGCGGTAGTGCGCGAAGGCCTTGTTGGCCTCAGCCATCTTGTGGGTGTCCTCGCGCTTCTTCACCGCGGCACCCAGACCGTTGGAGGCGTCCAGGATCTCGTTCATGAGGCGCTCGGTCATCGTCTTCTCGCGCCGGGCGCGGGAGTAGCCGACCAGCCAGCGCAGCGCCAGCGTGTGGGCGCGGCCGGGCTTGACCTCGACCGGCACCTGGTAGGTGGCGCCACCGACACGGCGGCTGCGCACCTCGAGGGTGGGGCGGACGTTGTCCAGGGCACGCTTGAGGGTGATCACGGGATCGGTGCCGGTCTTCTCGCGGCACCCCTCGAGCGCGCCGTACACGATGCGCTCAGCGGTGGACTTCTTGCCGTCCAGCAGGATCTTGTTGACCAGCTGGGTCACGACCGGCGAGCCGTAGACCGGGTCGACGATGACGGGACGCTTGGCTGCGGGGCCCTTGCGAGGCATCAGCTCTTCTCCTTCTTGGCGCCGTAGCGGCTGCGCGCCTGCTTGCGGTTCTTCACACCCTGGGTGTCCAGGGCACCGCGCACGATCTTGTAGCGCACGCCGGGCAGGTCCTTCACGCGGCCGCCGCGCACGAGCACGATCGAGTGCTCCTGCAGGTTGTGGCCGACGCCCGGGATGTAGGCGGTGACCTCGATGCCGCTGCTCAGCCGCACGCGCGCAACCTTGCGCAGCGCGGAGTTCGGCTTCTTGGGCGTGGTCGTGTAGACGCGAGTGCAGACGCCGCGACGCTGCGGGCTGCCCTTCAGGGCAGGCGTCTTGTTCTTCGCGACCTTGTCCTGCCGGCCCTTGCGGACCAACTGCTGGATCGTGGGCACTTCTACTCCGGTGCGTTGAGGCTTCGTGGTCAGTGTCTGATTTGCCCTGGATCGCCGCCCCCACGCGGTCGGGCGTGTCGCGCGCCTGTTCCCAGACTCACGATCGCGCTCGCTCAGAGGGTGGATGGCCCATGTCTCCCACCACGACCCGTGAGGGCTGCGGACCCGCCGACCGGCCGCCGTTGGGCGTCCAGGTCACTGCGGTGTGCGGGGAAGCACGCAGTGCATCCGTGCGGCGCCCGGGGCAACCCAGGCACGGTCATCAAGACTACCGGCGGTTGCTCCGGTGACCAAATCGGTGCCCGCCCCGTGAGGGGCGCCACGCCGATCGGGGGCGGGGGTCAGAAGTTCGTCGAGGTGTCGGTCGTGATCTCGCCGTTGGCGATCAGGAAGACCATGCCGATGATGCCGACCACCAGTGCCAGGCCGACCAGGATGATGTTCGCCCAGGCCAGGACCTTCGTGGCGGTGTTCATCGTGCGGCCCTCGAGGCGGCCCATGGAGGCCTCGATGGCCCGGTTGGACTGTCCGGCCAGGACCAGCGCGGCGATGGCCGTGACGATCGGGCAGACCAGCCACGAGGCGATCGCCAGCACCAGGCCGATCACGGCCTTCGAATCCGTCTGGCGGGGTGCGTAGGCGTTCTGCGGATAGGCGGGCGCGCCGTAGGCCGCCGGGGCACCCTGCCCGGGATACCCAGGTGCCCCGTACGGGCCCTGGGCGGCCGGTGGGTACCCGGGGGCCGGGTACTGGGGGCCCGGTGCGCCCGGCTGCCCGAGGCCAGCCTGGGCGGGATCCTGGGGGCTCCCGGGCGAGGGTGCCTGGCCGTAGGCGTTCGGGGCGTACGGGTCCTGCCCGTAGGGGGGCTGGTTGTAGGCCCCGGGGCCCGCCGGTGGGGGCGGTGCACCCCAGGCGGGCGGCTGGCCGGGCTCCTCGCCGGAGAGGCTGGCGCTGTAGCCCGGAGCCGGAGGGGGAGGTGGGGCCGCCGGGATCCCGTAGGCATCGGGGCCCGGGCCCGCAGGGGCCGGCGCAGCCGCCGGGCCCGGGTAGGGATCGGGGTCCGGCGTCGGCCCGCCGAGGACCGATCCCTCGGCCAGGGCGCTGTCGTCGGGGGTGGGGGTCTCATCGGGCGGGGGCGGCTGCAGTGACACGTCGTGATCGTATCCCGCCCGGGGCCCGGGGGCCGGATGCACGAGCAGGGGTGGTGCGCCGTCGCGCACCACCCCTGCTCGTCGACTCGTGCGGGTCGGCCTAGCGGTCGCCGTAGAAGTCGTAGTCCTCCAGCGGGACGGTGCCGGTGCCGGAGTCGGTGAACCCGCCGGTGTAGAGGTTGTCGTCGTAGCCGCTGAACGACGCGTACATCGCCGCCTTGGCCTCCTCGGTGGGCTCGACCTTGATGTTCCGGTAGCGGGGCAGGCCCGTGCCGGCAGGGATGAGCTTGCCGATGATGACGTTCTCCTTCAGGCCCAGCAGCGGGTCGCTCTTGGCCTCGATCGCGGCCTCGGTGAGCACCCGGGTGGTCTCCTGGAAGGAGGCCGCCGACAGCCACGACTCGGTGGCCAGCGAGGCCTTCGTGATGCCCATCAGCTCCGGGCGTGCGGAGGCCGGCTGGCCGCCCTCGGCCACGACGTTGCGGTTGCTGGACTCGAACAGGCCGCGCTCGACGAGCTGGCCGGTCAGGAAGTCGGCGTCGCCGCTGTCGATGATCGTCACGCGCTTGAGCATCTGGCGCACGATGACCTCGATGTGCTTGTCGTGGATCGACACGCCCTGCGAGCGGTACACCTCCTGCACCTGCTCGACGAGGTGCAGCTGAACCGCGCGCTGACCCATGACCCGCAGGACCGTCTTGGGGTCGACGGCGCCGACGGTCAGCTGCTGGCCGACCTCGACGTGGTCACCCTCGGAGACCCGCACGCGGGAGCGCCGGGAGATCGGGTACTCCTGCTCCATGCTGCCGTCGTCGGGCACCACCACGATCTTCTTGGCGCGGTCGGTCTCCTCGATGCGCACGCGGCCGGCCGCCTCGCTGATCGGGGCCACGCCCTTGGGGGTGCGGGCCTCGAACAGCTCCACGATCCGGGGAAGGCCGTGGGTGATGTCCTCACCGGCCACACCACCGGTGTGGAAGGTGCGCATCGTCAGCTGGGTGCCGGGCTCGCCGATCGACTGGGCGGCGATGATGCCGATGGCCTCGCCGACGTCCACGAGCTTGCCGGTGGCCAGCGAACGGCCGTAGCAGGTGGCGCACGTCACGACCTTGGAGTCGCAGGTGAGCACCGAGCGCAGCCGCACGTCGGACACGCCGGCCTCGGTGAGCCGGTCGACCAGCGTGATCGAGAGCTCCTCGCCCTTCGTGGCCAGCACCTGGTCGTCGACGACGACGTCCTCGGACAGGATCCGGGAGACCGCCGAGGTGTCGACGTGCTCGGCCGGGGTGACGGTCCCGTCCTCGCCGCGCACGCCGATCGGCATCGGCAGGCCACGGTCGGTGCCGCAGTCCTCCTCGCGGATGATGACGTCCTGGGACACGTCCACCAGGCGCCGGGTGAGGTACCCGGAGTCGGCGGTCCGCAGCGCGGTGTCGGCCAGGCCCTTGCGGGCACCGTGCGTGGAGATGAAGTACTCCAGCACCGACAGGCCCTCGCGGTAGTTGCTCTTGATCGGCCGCGGGATGATCTCGCCCTTCGGGTTGGCCACCAGGCCACGCATGCCGGCGATCTGGCGGACCTGCATCCTGTTCCCTCGGGCGCCGGAGTTCACCATCATGAACACCGGGTTCGTGGCCGGAAGTGCTCCTTCATGGCCTCGGCCACCTCGTCGGTGGTCCGCGTCCAGATCTCGACCAGCTCCTGGCGGCGCTCGGCGTCGGTGATCAGCCCGTCGTCGTACTGGTCCTGCACGGCCATCGCCCGGTTCTCGGCCGCGGCCAGCAGCTCGGTCTTCTTCGGCGGGGCGACCACGTCGTCGAACGAGATCGTCACCCCCGAGCGGGTCGCCCAATGGAAGCCGAGGTTCTTCAGCTCGTCGAGGGTGTTCGGCGACCTGCGTCTTGGAGTAGCGCTCGGCGAGGTCGTTGACCAGCTCGCCCAGGCGCTTCTTGTCGACGTCGTCGTTGACGAACTCGTAGTCGGCCGGCAGCGCCTCGTTGAACAGGACACGGCCCAGCGTCGTCTGCGGATAGCGCCGGACCGGGCTGCCAGTCCTCCGGCACCTCGAGGCCCTCGGTGGGCACCACGTCGCGCAGGCGCAGGGTGATCATGGACTGCAGCGCCAGGTCGCCCGAGTCGAAGGCCATGACGGCCTCGGCCAGCGAGGAGAACGCGTGGCCCTCCCCGCGCCAGGCCCGGCGGTCACCGTCAGGGCGTAGATGCCCAGCACCATGTCCTGGGTCGGGGTGGTGATCGGCCGGCCGTTGGCGGGGGTGAGGATGTTGTTGCTCGAGAGCATCAGGATGCGGGCCTCGGCCTGGGCCTCGGCGCACAGCGGCAGGTGCACGGCCATCTGGTCACCGTCGAAGTCGGCGTTGAAGGCCGTGCAGACCAGCGGGTGGATCTGGATGGCCTTGCCCTCGACCAGCTCCGGCTCGAAGGCCTGGATGCCCAGGCGGTGCAGGGTCGGGGCGCGGTTGAGCATGACCGGGTGCTCCGCGATGACCTCCTCCAGCACGTCCCACACCTCGGGCGGGAGCGCTCCACCATGCGCTTGGCGCTCTTGATGTTCTGCGCGTGGTTCCGGTCGACCAGGCGCTTCATCACGAACGGCTTGAACAGCTCCAGGGCCATCTGCTTGGGCAGGCCGCACTGGTGCAGCTGGAGCTCCGGGCCGACCACGATGACCGAACGGCCGGAGTAGTCCACGCGCTTGCCGAGCAGGTTCTGGCGGAACCGGCCCTGCTTGCCCTTGAGCATGTCCGACAGCGACTTGAGCGGCCGGTTGCCCGGGCCGGTGACCGGACGGCCGCGGCGGCCGTTGTCGAACAGCGCGTCGACGGCCTCCTGCAGCATCCGCTTCTCGTTGTTGACGATGATCTCCGGCGCGCCGAGGTCCAGCAGGCGCTTGAGCCGGTTGTTGCGGTTGATCACCCGCCGGTAGAGGTCGTTCAGGTCGGAGGTGGCGAAGCGGCCGCCGTCGAGCTGCACCATGGGGCGCAGGTCGGGCGGGATCACCGGGACGCAGTCCAGGACCATGCAGTCGGGCGTCGTTGGTCGGTGTTCAGGAACGCCGCTGACGACCTTCAGGCGCTTCAGGGCGCGGTCTTGCGCTGGCCCTTGCAGGTCTTGACGATCTCGCGCAGCAGCTCGGCCTCGGCCTCGAGGTCGAAGTTGGCCAGGCGGTCCTGGATGGCCGCGGCGCCCATGCCGCCGGAGAAGTAGACGCCGTACCGGTCACGCATCTCGCGGTAGAGCGGCTCGTCACCCTCGAGGTCCTGGACCTTCAGGGTGCGGAACCGGTCGAAGACGCGGTCGAGGCTCTCGACCTTCTTCTCCCTCGGCGCGTCGGATCCGCGGCTTTTCATCTCGCTGCTCGGAGCCCTCGCGGACCTTGCGCTTGATGTCGGCCTTGGCACCCTCGGCCTCGAGCGCGGCCAGGTCGTCCTCCAGCTTCTCGGCGCACTTGGCCAGCTGGGCCTCCATCGCGTCCTTGATCTGCTGGCGTCTCCTCGCCGATGCTGCTCCTCGATCGAGGGCAGGTCGCGGTGGCGGGCCTCCTCGTCGACCGAGGTGACCATGTAGGCGGCGAAGTAGATGATCTTCTCCAGGTCCTTCGGGGCCATGTCCAGCAGGTAGCCCAGGCGCGAGGGCACGCCCTTGAAGTACCAGATGTGGGTGACCGGCGCGGCCAGCTCGATGTGGCCCATGCGCTCGCGGCGCACCTTGGCGCGGGTGACCTCGACGCCGCAGCGCTCGCAGATGATGCCCTTGAAGCGCACGCGCTTGTACTTGCCGCAGTAGCACTCCCAGTCCCGGGTGGGCCCGAAGATCTTCTCGCAGAACAGCCCGTCCTTCTCCGGCTTGAGCGTGCGGTAGTTGATGGTCTCGGGCTTCTTGACCTCACCGTGGGACCAGGTGCGGATGTCGTCGGCCGTGGCCAGGCCGATCCGCAACTCGTCGAAGTAGTTGACGTCGAGCAAGGTGGGTTCCTTGGTTCGTGTGCGGGTCGTCGTCGTTATGTGTCGGCGCTGATCCGGACCGGCGAGCGGTCGGGTCCGGACCAGCCGGTCAGACCTCTTCGACGGTGCTCGGCTCACGCCGGGACAGGTCGATGCCCAGTTCCTCCGCGGTGCGGAAGATGTCGTCGTCGGCGTCTCGCATCTCGATCGACTGCCCGTCGCTGGACAGCACCTCGACGTTCAGGCCCAGGGACTGCATCTCCTTGATCAGCACCTTGAACGACTCGGGGATGCCCGGCTCGGGGATGTTCTCGCCCTTGACGATGGCCTCGTAGACCTTCACGCGGCCCAGCACGTCGTCGGACTTGATGGTGAGCAGCTCCTGCAGGGCGTAGGCGGCGCCGTAGGCCTCCAGGGCCCAGACCTCCATCTCGCCGAACCGCTGGCCGCCGAACTGGGCCTTGCCGCCCAGCGGCTGCTGGGTGATCATCGAGTACGGGCCGGTGGAGCGGGCGTGGATCTTGTCGTCGACCAGGTGCAGCAGCTTCAGGATGTAGATGTAGCCGACCGCTGACCGGCGCCGGGAACGGCTCGCCGGAACGGCCGTCGAACAGGCTGGCCTTGCCGTCCGGGCCGACCAGGCGCACGCCGTCCGTCGTTCGGGATGCGTGTTCTCCAGCAGGCCCGCGAGCTCGTCCTCCTGGGCGCCGTCGAACACCGGGGTCGCGACCGGGTGTTCGGGGCGGCCGCGCGGGCGGCACGTCGAGGCTTGGCGGCCCACTCGGAGCCCTCCGGCGCCTGCCAGCCGGTCTTGGCGACCCAGCCGAGGTGGGTCTCGAGCACCTGGCCGACGTTCATGCGGCACGGCACGCCCAGCGGGTTGAGCACGACGTCGACCGGGGTGCCGTCCTCGAGGAACGGCATGTCCTCGACGGGCAGGATCTTGGCGATGACGCCCTTGTTGCCGTGCCGGCCGGCCAGCTTGTCGCCGTCGGTGATCTTGCGCTTCTGGGCCACGTAGACCCGCACCAGCTGGTTCACGCCCGGGGGCAGCTCGTCGCCGTCCTCGCGGTCGAAGACGCGTACGCCGATGACCTTGCCGGACTCACCGTGCGGCACCTTCAGCGAGGTGTCGCGCACCTCGCGGGCCTTCTCGCCGAAGATGGCGCGCAGCAGCCGCTCCTCCGGGGTCAGCTCGGTCTCGCCCTTGGGCGTGACCTTGCCGACCAGGATGTCGCCGGTGACGACATCGGCGCCGATGCGGATGATGCCGCGCTCGTCGAGGTCGGCCAGGACCTCCTCGGACACGTTCGGGATGTCCCGGGTGATCTCCTCGGGGCCGAGCTTGGTGTCGCGGGCGTCGACCTCGTGCTCCTCGATGTGGATCGAGGAGAGCACGTCGTCCTGCACGAGGCGCTGGCTGAGGATGATCGCGTCCTCGTAGTTGTGGCCCTCCCACGGCATGAACGCCACCAGCAGGTTCGCGCCCGAGGGCCATCTCCGCCGGTGTCGGTGCACGGGCCGTCGGCGATGACCTGGCCGACCTCCACGCGCTGGCCCTCGTCGACGATGGGTCTGCTGGTTGAAGCAGGTGCCCTGGTTCGAGCGGTGGAACTTGCGCAGGCGGTAGGTCTCGTACGTGCCGTCGTCGTTGGCGACGGTCACGTGGTCGGCCGAGACCTCGGAGACCACACCGGCCTTGTTGGCCGCGACCACGTCACCGGCGTCGACCGCGGCGCGGTACTCCATGCCGGTGCCGACCAGCGGCGCCTCGCTGCGCAGCAGCGGGACGGCCTGGCGCTGCATGTTGGAGCCCATGAGCGCGCGGTTGGCGTCGTCGTGCTCGAGGAACGGGATCATGGCCGTGGCCACCGACACCATCTGGCGCGGCGAGACGTCCATGTAGTCCACGTCCACCGGGGCGACGTAGTCGACCTCGCCGCCCTTCGTGCGGACCAGCACGCGCTGCTCCTCGAAGTTCCCGTCGTCGGTCAGCGGGGCGTTGGCCTGCGCGATGACGTGCAGGTCCTCCTCGTCGGCGGTCAGGTAGTGGATGTCGTCGGTGACCCGGCCCTTGTCGTCCACGCGGCGGTACGGGGTCTCGATGAACCCGAACTCGTTGACCCGGCCGTAGGTGCTCAGTGAGCCGATCAGGCCGATGTTCGGGCCCTCAGGGGTCTCGATGGGGCACATGCGCCCGTAGTGGGAGGGGTGCACGTCGCGGACCTCGAAGCCGGCCCGCTCGCGGGACAGGCCACCGGGGCCCAGCGCGGACAGGCGGCGCTTGTGGGTCAGGCCCGAGACCGGGTTGGTCTGGTCCATGAACTGCGAGAGCTGCGAGGTGCCGAAGAACTCCTTGATGGACGGCCACGACCGGGCGGATGTTGATCAGGGTCTGCGGCGTGATCGCCTCGACGTCCTGGGTGGTCATCCGCTCGCGCACCACGCGCTCCATGCGGGACAGGCCGGTGCGCAGCTGGTTCTGGATCAGCTCGCCGACCGTGCGCAGGCGCCGGTTGCCGAAGTGGTCGATGTCGTCGGTCTCGACCTGCTTGGACCCCTGGGCGCTGTCGAAGCTCTCCTCGCCGGCGTGCAGGCGGCACAGGTACTCGATCGTGGCCTCGATGTCCTCGATCGTCAGGGTGCTCTGCGAGAGCTCCGAGACCAGGCCGAGCTTCTTGTTCACCTTGTAGCGTCCGACCTTGGCCAGGTCGTAGCGCTTGGGGTTGAAGTAGAAGTTCTCGAGCAGGTTGCGACCGGCCTCGACGGTCGGCGGCTCACCCGGGCGCAGCTTGCGGTAGATGTCCAGCAGCGCCTCGTCCTGGGCCTTGTCCGGGTTGGTGGTGCCGACCGGGTCCTTCTCGAGGGTCAGCTCCATCGACGGGAAGGCGGCGAAGCGCTCGCGGATCTCGGCCTCGGAGCGACCCAGGGCCTTGAGCAGCACGGAGACCGGCTGCTTGCGCTTGCGGTCGACGCGCACGCCGACCATGTCCTTCTTGTCGATCTCGAACTCCAGCCACGCACCGCGGCTGGGGATGATCTTGGCGACGAAGATGTCCTTGTCGGAGGTCTTGTCCTCCTGGCGCTCGAAGTAGACGCCCGGGGAGCGCACCAGCTGCGACACGACGACACGCTCGGTGCCGTTGACGATGAAGGTGCCCTTGTCGGTCATCAGCGGGAAGTCGCCCATGAAGACCGTCTGGCTCTTGATCTCGCCGGTCTCGTTGTTGGTGAACTCAGCCGTGACGAACATCGGCTGCGAGTAGGTCATGTCCTTCTCGCGGCACTGCTCGACGGTGTACTTGGGCGGCTCGAAGCGGTGGTCGCGGAAGCTCAGCGACATCGTCTCGGAGAAGTCCTCGATCGGGGAGATCTCGGTGAAGATCTCCTCGAGGCCCGAGGTGGTGGGCACGCTCTTGTTGCCCGACTCCAGCGCGGCGGCCACGCGGGCCTGCCAGCGCTCGTTGCCCAGCAGCCAGTCGAACGACTCGGTCTGCAGGGCCAACAGGTTCGGGACCTCGAGGGGTTCGCGGATCTTCGCGAACGACACCCGGTTCAGTCCGGGCGGCGGCGGGGGCGTGGCGGTCTTGCGGGAGGAGGCCAAGACAGGTCCTTCCAGGACGGTTCACTGCGGTCGGCACGCGATCCCTCCCCGACTGCCCCGAGGCCGACCACGGATGTGGACATGGCTCTCGCAGGGGACAGGGTGGGGGAAAAGGACAGCGCAAAGCGGCAGCATACCCGAAAGGGCAGCCGCTGTCGATCTCCGGCCCGGAATCCGGTTGACGGTTCATCGTTCGTGCGCCGTTCCCAGCCACTCGACAGCGGGTGACCCAGCTCGTGCGCACGACCCTCGAACCGCCGACCGAGCCTGGCCCGAGGGCCACGCACCGAACCAGCACGCGAAGCGTCGAACTCAGGGTGCCTGCCGCACGCGCCGGAGTCAAGTACCCACGGACAGGTTCGACTGCAGGACGAGTACGACGGCCCCGGGGGCCCTGGGGCCACGCCGCGCGGCCACGGGCCACAACGACGACCGGGCGCACCCCCGTGGTGGGGGTGCGCCCGGTCGTGTGGTGCGGGGCGGGTCAGCGCAGTGTCACTTGACGGACACCTTGGCGCCGGCGGCCTCGAGGGCGGCCTTGGCCTTCTCGGCGGCCTCCTTGTTGACCTTCTCGACGACGGGCTTGGGAGCGCCCTCGACGAGGTCCTTGGCCTCCTTGAGACCCAGGCTGGTCAGCGTGCGGACCTCCTTGATGACCTGGATCTTCTTGTCGCCGGCGTCCTCGAGGATGACGTCGAACTCGTCCTTCTCCTCGACGGCCTCGGCAGCGGCGCCGCCGCCGACCGGGCCGGCAGCAGCCACGGCGACCGGGGCGGCCGCGGTGACGTCGAAGGTCTCCTCGAACTGCTTGACGAACTCGGACAGCTCGATCAGCGTCATCTCCTTGAACGCGTCGAGCAGGTCATCGGTGCTCAGCTTCGCCATGATGGCGTTCCTCTCTCGTTTCCGGCCGGTGCCGGGGGTGGGCTGATTGCAAAGGGCGAATCAGCCCTCGGCGTTCTCCTCGGCTGCGGCCGCAGCGTCGGTGTCGACCTCGGCGGTTGCCTCGGCCGGTGCGTCCGCGGCGTCAGCCTCGGTCGCGGGGGCCTCGGCGACAGCCTCGGCCTCTGTCTCGGGAGCCTCGGCCGGAGCCTCGGCGACAACGTCGGCGGCCGGCGCGGAACCGGCACCGCCGATGATCGACGGGTCCGCCTCGGCGGCGGCCCGCAGGGCGTCGATGGTCCGCGCCGCCTGCGACAGCGGGGCGGCGAACAGCGACACGGCCTGCTGCAGCGACGCGTTCATCGCGCCGGCGAGCTTGGCCAGCAGGACCTCGCGCGACTCCAGGTCGGCGAGCTTGCTGACCTCGGCCGCCGAGAGCACCTTGCCCTCGAGGTACCCGCCCTTGATGACCAGGTTGGGGTGCGCCTTGGCGAAGTCACGCAGGCCCTTGGCGGCCTCGACCGGGTCCCCCTTGACGAAGGCGATGGCGCTGGGCCCGGCGAGCAGCTCGTCGAGACCCTCGACCCCGGCGTCCCTGGCCGCGATCTTGGTCAGCGTGTTCTTCACCACGGCGTAGGTGGCGTTGCCGGCCAGGGAGCGACGCAGCGTCTTGAGCTGGGCCACGGTCAGGCCGCGATACTCCGTCAGGACCGCCGCACTCGAGGAGCGGAACTCCTCGGTGATCTCCTGGACGGCGGTGGACTTGGGATTCCGCGCCATGATTCTCCTTGTGTGCAGTGCGACCCCTGTCCGGGCCCCGGAATGACGAACGCCCCGGCGCAGGCGCGGGGCGTGGGGCCGGGCGGCTCGTCCGGCACCGGGCCGGGACGTGTCATCCGATCACTGCTCTCACCTGCGCGGGCCGCCCGTGCGGGGCCTTCGGCTGCCTGGGGCAGCGACCAGCGGTCTTCGGTGCCCTCAGGGTACGCCAGCGCCCGGGGCGCGGCCAAATCACCGCCGAGGAGTTTACCTGGCGCAGGCCCTGGGCATGAAGAATGCCGCCATGGCCGCGACCATCGCGGACCACCATCCGAGCAGACGAGGAGGCTCCCCATGAGCCAGCCCATGACCCCGGCGACCCCGGGCACCCCCATCCCCACCTTCCCCAACGGCAAGCCGATGGTCGACGCGTCCGGCCGGCCGGCCAGCCCGAAGAGCCGCCTGGCCGCCCTGCTGCTGATCCTGCTGCTGGGCCTGGGCCTGCAGCGCTTCTACGTCGGCAAGATCGGCACCGGGATCCTGTACCTGATCACGCTCGGCGGCCTGGGCATCTGGTTCCTCGTGGACCTCGTGATGATCCTGATCGGGTCGTTCACCGACAAGCAGGGCAGGGTCGTCGCCAACTGGTGACCTGCCCCCTCGACCCATGACGAAGGCCCCCCGGGTATCCGGGGGGCCTTCGTCATGGACTGGGCGGGGTGCCTCAGGCGGGCTCGTCCTCGCTGAGCAGGTCGCGCGAGCGGTTGGGATCCACCGGGATGCCGGGGCCCATCGTCGTCGACAGGGTGGTCTTGCGGATGTAGCGACCCTTGGCCGAGGACGGCTTCAGGCGCAGGATCTCGTCGAGCGCCGCGCCGTAGTTCTCCACGAGCTGGGTCTCGGTGAACGAGACCTTGCCGATGGGGAAGTTGAGGTTCGCGTGCTTGTCGGTGCGGAACTCGATCTTGCCGCCCTTGATGTCGGTCACGGCCTTGGCCACGTCCATGGTGACCGTGCCGGTCTTCGGGTTGGGCATCAGGCCACGGGGACCCAGCACCTTGCCCAGGCGGCCGACCTTGCCCATGAGGTCCGGCGTCGCGACCGCGGCGTCGAAGTCGGTCCAGCCGGCGGCGACCTTCTCGATCATGTCGTCGGAGCCGACGAAGTCGGCACCCGCGGCGCGCGCCTCCTCAGCCTTGGCGGCGTTGGCGAAGACCAGGACCCGGGCGGTCTTGCCGGTGCCGTGCGGCAGGTTGACGGTGCCACGCACCATCTGGTCGGCCTTGCGGGGGTCGACCCCGAGGCGCATGGCGACCTCGACGGTCGCGTCGAACTTGGTGGGGCTGGTCTCCCGGGCCAGGCGCACCGCGGCCAGCGGGGTGTGCAGCTCGGTGGGATCGATCTTCTCGGCTGCCGTGCGGTAGCCCTTGCTGCGCTTCATGTGACGGATTCCTCTCCGTTGGTGGTGTGCGGGCCGCGCTGGCCCTACCACGCGTTCTGTGTGGGGCGGGGTGTCTCACTCGGAGACGGTGATGCCCATCTGGCGGGCGGTGCCCTCGATGATCTTCATCGCGGCGTCGACGTCGTTGGCGTTGAGGTCGGGCATCTTGACCTCGGCGATCTCCTTGACCTGGGCGCGGGTGATCGAGCCGACCTTGTCCTTCTGCGGCACGCCCGAGCCCTTCTCCACGCCGGCCGCCTTGAGGATGAGCTTGGCTGCCGGGGGGGTCTTCAGGACGAAGTCGAACGAGCGGTCCTCGTAGACGGTGATCTCCACGGGGATGACCTGGCCGCGCTGGGCCTCGGTCGCCGCGTTGTACTGCTTGCAGAACTCCATGATGTTCACGCCGTGCTGGCCCAGCGCCGGCCCGACGGGCGGGGCGGGGTTGGCCTGGCCGGCCGTGATCTGGAGCTTGATCAGGCCAGTGACCTTCTTCTTCTTGGGAGGCATTTCTCGGGTCCTTCGTGTGGGTGCACCCGCGGCGCCTTCACCGCGGGAATCTGTGGGGCCGACGCCGTGGGCGTCGTCGGCTCAGTTCTTCTGGATCTGGTCGAAGCGCAGCTCGACCGGAGTCTCGCGGCCGAAGATCTCCACGAGGCCGGTGATCTTCTGGCCCTCGATGTTGACCTCCGAGACAGTCGCGTGCAGCGTGGCGAACGCGCCGTCGATGACGGTGACCGAGTCGCCCGGGGCGAGGTCGATCTCCACGACCTTGGCGGGCTTGCCCGCCGGACGACCCGACCCGCCGCCGGCGGGGGCGGCCGCCTCGGGGGCGACCTCCGGCTCGGGGGCCAGGATCGCCACGACCTCGTCGAGGCTCAGCGGCAGCGGCTGGTGGGCGTGGCCCACGAAGCCGGTGACCCCGGGGGTGTGGCGCACGGTGCCCCACGACTCGTCGGTGAGCTCCATGCGGACCAGGACGTAGCCGGGGAACTTGTTGCGCTTGACCAGCTTCTTCTGGCCGTTCTTGATCTCCACGACCTCCTCGATGGGGACCTCCACCTGGAAGATGTAGTCCTCCATGTTCAGCGAGGTCACCCGCGAGAGCAGGTTGGTGCGCACCTTGTTCTCGTAGCCGGCGTAGGAGTGGATGACGTACCAGTCGCCCGGCGCGATCGACATCTCCTCGCGGAACGCGGCCACCGGGTCCTCGACGGCAGCCTCGGCCGGCTCGTCCTCGACTGCCGGCTCCTCCGGGGGCTCCTCGCCGGTGGGCTCCTCGTCCTGCGGCTGCTCGTCGGCGAGTTCCGCGGCGGGCACGTCGGCGTCCGCCGCGGCCTCGACGGGCTCGTCGACGAACAGGCCGTCGGCAGCCTCGCCGGCGCCCTCAGGCGCGGTGGCGTTGAACGGGTCGATCCCAGACACAGTGGCCTCGCTGACTCTCGTACAGGGGTGCGACGGTCCCGGCCTCAGCCGAAGACCTGCAGCACCAGCTTGGTGAACACAAGGTCGAAGACACCCACGATCGCGGTCATCGCCGCGACGAAGACGATCACCACCCACGTGTAGGTGATGAGCTCCTTGCGCGTCGGCCAGATGACCTTGCGCAGCTCGGCCACCATCTGACGCAGGAACAGCGTCATCCGGGCCCAGGGGCCCGGCCTGTCGGCCTTGCCCTTCGCGCCGGATGTTCCGCGATCAGTCGTGGTGCTCTCGCTCACAGGTCCTCCGAAGCAGGCGACGGGCGCCCGCAGGTGTCTGACGCGGAACGCGTGCGCGTCCCGCCTCGCAGGGCCGGAGGGACTTGAACCCCCAACCGCCGGTTTTGGAGACCGGTGCTCTACCAATTGAGCTACGACCCTATGGACTTGTCTTGGCCCGGGCAGGCTACCGCGAGGGTGCGCCGACCCGGAGAGGCCAGTGTACGGTGCGCAGCCCGCAACGGTCCAAACGCCTTCCCGGCCCGTACGGAGCCCGGCTGCCCCGGGCCCCTCCGGCGGGCGTTCCTCGCCGCTGCTGCAGGCCCCGCGTGTCACTAGCATGGGCCCATGCCCGCACAGTCGCGCGTCTCCGCCCGCATCGGCGCCATCGCCGAGTCCGCCACCCTCGCCGTCGACGCGAAGGCCAAGGCCCTCAAGGCCGCGGGCCGCCCGGTGATCGGCTTCGGCGCCGGGGAGCCTGACTTCCCCACCCCCGACTACATCGTCGAGGCCGCGGTCGCCGCCTGCCGGGACCCGCGCTGGCATCGCTACACCCCCGCAGGGGGCCTGCCCGAGCTCAAGGAGGCGGTGGCCGCCAAGACCTACCGCGACTCCGGGCTCAAGGTGAAGCCCAGCGAGGTGCTGATCACCAACGGGGGCAAGCAGGCGCTGTACAACGCCTTCGCCGCCCTGCTCGACCCGGGCGACGAGGTGCTGCTGCCGGCGCCGTACTGGACCACGTACCCGGAGTCGATCGCCCTGGCGGGGGGAACCCCCGTGGTGGTGCCCACCTCCCCCGAGAGCGGGTACCGGGCCACGATCGACGAGCTCGAGGCAGCCCTGACCCCGGCCACGAAGGCAATGGTCTTCGTCTCGCCCTCGAACCCGACGGGTGCGGTCTACCGACCCGAGGACGTGGCCGCCATCGGGCGCTGGGCAGTCGACAACGGCCTATGGGTGATCACCGACGAGATCTACGAGCACCTGGTCTACGGCGACGCGGAGTTCTCCTCGATGCCCGTGGAGGTCCCCGAGCTCGCCGAGCGCTGCATCGTGGTCAACGGCGTGGCCAAGACCTACGCCATGACCGGGTGGCGGGTGGGCTGGATGATCGGGCCGGCCGACATCGTCAAGGCGGCCACCAACCTGCAGTCGCACGCGACCTCCAACGTCGCCAACGTCCCGCAGATCGCCGCGCTCGCGGCCGTGTCCGGCGACCTCAGCGCGGTCGAGGAGATGAAGGTCGCCTTCGACCGGCGCCGACGGCGCATCGTGGCGCTGCTGTCCCAGATCCCCGGGGTGATCTGCCCGGAGCCGGAGGGTGCCTTCTACGTCTACCCGTCCGTCGAGGACCTGGTCGGCCGGGAGATCCGCGGGCGGCGACCGGCGAGCTCCGCCGAGCTCGCCACGCTGATCCTCGACGAGGCCGAGGTGGCGGTGGTGCCCGGTGAGGCGTTCGGCACCCCCGGGTACCTTCGGCTCTCCTACGCCCTGGGCGATGCCGACCTCGAGGAGGGCGTGGCCAGGATGGCGGCGCTGCTCGGCGAGGCCCACTGACCGGGGGCTAGAGCGCGCAGCCCACCAGCACGGGCTCGTTGTGCAGGACGATGCCGAACCGCTCGGCGACCCCGCCGCGCACGGCCCGGGCCAGCTCGAGGAGCTCCTGCGCACTGGCGCCGCCCCGATTGGTCAGCGCCAGGCAGTGCTTGGTCGACAGTGCCGCGTGCGCATCCGGGCGCACGCGGTGTCCGAGCTCGAAGCCGGCATGGGTGATCAGCCAGGCCGCCGAGGTCTTGACGTTGCCGTCGGGCTGGGGGAATCGCGGAGCCTGCGGGGGCAGGGCCGCGGCCTGCTGCGGGGTGAGGATGGGGTTGGTGAAGAACGATCCTGCGCTCCACGTGTCGTGGTCGGTGGCGTCGAGCACCATCGCCTTGCCGCGACGCAGCCCGAGCACCGCCGCACGGATCTCAGCCAGGCCGGCGCGGTCGCCGACCTGCACGCCCAGGCTGCGGGCCAGCTCCGCGTAGCCGATCGGGGCCGAGCGGCCGTCGGTGGCCAGCCGGAGCGTCACGCGCAGCACCACGCGTGCCTGCGGCTGGCTCTTGAGCACCGACGTGCGGTAGCCCAGGCCGAGTTCCGACGCCGGCACGACCTGCTCCTGCCCGGTGGCACGGTCGAGCACCTCGACGGCAGTCAGGACCTGCCCGACCTCGGCCCCGTACGCCCCGACGTTCTGGATGGGCGTCGCGCCGGTGGAACCGGGGATGCCCGACAGCGCCTCGACGCCTGACCAGCCGGAGTCCACGGCCCGGGCGACCAGCGCGTCCCAGGGCTCACCCGCCGCCACGGTGACCTGCACGTGGCCGGGCCCGTCGGGAACCACCTCGACGCCCGTGGTGCGCACGAGCACGACCGTCCCATCGAACCCGGCGTCGGACACCAGCAGGTTGGACCCGCCCCCCACGAGCAGCACCGGGGTGCCCTGCGCGTCGGCTCGGGTGACGGCGCCGACGAGCTGCTCCGTCGTGCCGGCCACCACCACCTCGCGAGCCGGTCCGCCGACCCGCAGGGTGGTCAGCGCGGCCAGCGTGGGGGCGCTCATCGCGAGGCTCCCGCGACCTCCGCCGGCGTGCTGCGACGCACCCCGCCGAGCATCACCAGCCCGACCAGGCACAGCACCACGCTGAACCAGTCCAGCCACGTCATCCCGCCCAGGGTGCTCAGGAACGCGTTGGCGGCCAGCACGAGCAGCGTGACCAGGGGCAGGACTCGGCCCAGGGGATCGGTCCATGGGGCCAGCAGCCCGTGCCGGGGCCGGCCGGGCCAGCGGGGGGTCATCCACCAGCGACCCAGGTTGCCGGTGAGCGCGATGTCCAGCAGGGACCCGGCGCTGGCCAGCGCCAGGGGTCCGGGCCCGCGCTGGCCGCGGCTGCCCTGGTCCAGCCACGCCAGCACGAGCAGCGCCAGCCAGATCAGCGAGACCGTGACCAGCAGCGCACCGAGCGCCACGCACCGGTGGACCCAGGAGCGCCAGTGCGGGTCGACCAGCTCGGCATCGCGGCTCAGGACGACTCCCGACCGGAGACCTCGGGGTGGTGGCGCAGGTAGCGGGCCTCGTCGTTGAGGTAGGCGTAGTACAGGCCGATCAGCAGCCCGCCGCCGACGAAGTTGCCCGCAAGGCAGATGGCGACGTTGGCCACCGCCGGGAGCACCGCGATCCCCTCCTGGAGCCCGACGATCGAGAACAGCACCGTGTTGGCCACGGAGTGCTCGAAGCCCAGGTAGGCGAAGACGAACACCGAGACGATCATGACGATGGCCTTCATCAGGTCCTCCTTGATGGACCCGTTGTAGACCATCAGCATCGCGAGGTTGATGAAGAAGTTGCACAGGATGGCCCGGACGAACAGGTCCATCCAGCCCTGGGGACCGTCGGTGACGAAGGCGAGCTTGGCGTCGGCGGAGTGCTCCATGAGCAGCATCGCCTCGGGGCTGATGATCGACGACGCCCAGGCCAGCACGGCCACGAACAGCCCGCCGAGGAAGTTGCCGATGTAGCACAGGGTCAGGACGCGGGCCATCGCTCGGGGCTTGATCCGCCGGTAGTAGTAGCCGATGGAGACGATCATCATGTTCGAGGTGAGCAGCTCGGACTTCGAGAAGTAGATGAACACCAGCGCGAACCCGAAGAACGCCGAGCCCAGGAGCTTGCCGATCGGCAGCAGGCCCTCGTCTGAGCCGAACCTCAGGGACTCCATGCCGGCCTGGATGGCGTAGTTGCCGATGTAGAGCAGCCCCACGATGATCCCGGCCATCGCCGCGCGCATCAGGTAGTGCTTCTTCATCAGCCCGGTCATCTCGGACTTGTACTCCAGCATCTCGAGGATGGAGGAGATGAACGCCTTGCCCGGGAACAGCTTGTGCGTCTCCACGCGGGGCCTCCTGGAGTACGGGGCGAGCGGCGCCATCCTAGTGACGACCCGGGCCGGGTCGCCCCACGGCCGGGCAGCACCGCCCGGTGACCCGGCGCGCACACCGGGGCCCCACGCTCCGTGCCCCACGCACCGGGCCACACGCCGCCCCACGTCGGCCACGCCCGCCCGGCCCCCCACGTGCGCCCGCACACGCGTGAAGGGGAGCCCCCACCTGGGTGGGAACTCCCCTGTGCGAGCCCGGCCGGGCCGGTCAGGCGGTCATGCCGCCCGAGCCGTGCGCCGGCCCAGGGCGACCCTCAGCGGGTCTCCTTGTGGGCCGTGTGCTGGTTGCAGTTCGGGCAGTGCTTCTTCAGCTCGAGCCGGTCGGGATCATTGCGCCGGTTCTTCTTCGTGATGTAGTTCCGGTGCTTGCACTCCTGGCAGGCCAAGGTGATCTTGGGACGGATGTCGGTGCTCTTGCCCACGGGAATGCCTTTCGTGCTTCGTCGGTCACGCTCCTTGCAGGAGCGCATCGTGCTGGCGCCTGGCGGGCGCCGGAGGTGGTAGCGGAGGCCGGACTTGAACCGGCGACACAGCGATTATGAGCCGCTTGCTCTGCCAGGCTGAGCTACTCCGCCGTGCGAGCCGACCCTGGCGGGCCTGCTCTTCCGAGCCCCTTTACGGAATCGAACCGTAGACCTTCTCCTTACCATGGAGACGCTCTGCCGACTGAGCTAAAGGGGCAACGCCCGACAAGGCTACCCGAACCGGCGGGCATTGACGAAATCGCGCACCCGCTGGCCAGAACCGCTCACCAGGGGTACGTCACCCCGGTCAGCTGCGTGCTCAGATCCCACAGCCGGGCCGCCGAAACCGGGTCCTGCGCCGCCGTCGAGGGCACCTCCACGCCGGGGGCCCCGCGCTGCCCGCGCCACCGGGTCGGGCCCAGGAACAGGCCGCCGGTGACCGTCGGATCGGTGGCTCCCATGAGCGTCGGCCAGGCACCGTCCTCGGCGGGTTGGGCCAGCGCCCTGTTGGCCACCGACGTCAGTGCGGCCCCCACGCGGCTGCCGGACATCTGCGGGCCCACCTGCTGCAGGTTCGTCGCGGCGTAGCCGGGGTGCACCGCGATGCTGCGCAGGTCCGCGCCGGCCGCGGCGGCCCGGCGGTCGAGCTCGAGGGCGAACAGGAGGTTGGCCAGCTTGCTCTGGCCGTAGGCCCGCCACCGCTGGTAGCTGGCCGTGCCCTGCAGGTCGTCGAAGTCCATGCGGCCGAACCGGTGGACTCCGCTGGAGACCGTGACGACGCGGGCGTCCGGGCGCAGCGTGCCCAGAAGCAGGCCGGTCAGGGCGAAGTGGCCGAGGTGGTTGGTGCGCGAACTGCATCTCGAAGCCGTCGGCGGTCTCCCGGCGGGGGATGGCCATGACGCCGGCGTTGTTGACCAGCACGTCCAGGCCGCCCGGGTGGGTGGTGGGCCACTCGGCAGCGAAGGAGCGCACGCTGGCCAGGTCGGCGAGGTCGAGACGGCCCACGTCGACCTGGGCCCCCGGCGTGCGGGCCCTGATCCGTCCGGCCGCCGCCTCCCCGCGGACTGCGTCGCGCACGGCGAGCGTGACCGCGGCCCCATGGGCGGCCAGCTCGTCGGCGGCGGCGAACCCGATGCCGGAGTTCGCGCCCGTGACGAGCATCGTGCGCCCGGACAGGTCGGGGATGTCGGCGGTGGTCCACGTCATGGCGGCAGTCTCGCACCGCCCGAGGCGGGCTGCTGGGGACGTGGACACCCTCGGGACGCAGCGAGGCCCCCAGCAGGACGCTGGGGGCCTCGCGCGCGTGGCGGGTGTTGGGTTCGAACCAACGTAGGCTGAGCCGGCAGATTTACAGTCTGCTCCCTTTGGCCGCTCGGGCAACCCGCCGTGGCCCGCACATGCTACCCGGGCCCGACCGCGGGCCGCAAAACCCGCCCCCCAGCAGCCGGGCGCGTTCCCTCCCGCGCCGCCGCTGGCAGGCCGGTACCCTCGGGCCATGGCAGACAGCAGCTTCGACATCGTGAGCAAGGTCGACCACCAGGAGGTCGACAACGCGCTGAACCAGGCCGCCAAGGAGGTCTCCCAGCGCTTCGACTTCAAGAACACCGGCACCACGATCGCCTGGCGCGGCGAGATGGGCATCGAGATCATCTCCAGCACCGAGGAGCGCGCTCGCGCTGCGCTGGACGTGCTCAAGGACAAGCTGGTCAAGCGTCAGGTCTCGCTCAAGGCCCTCGACGCGCAGGACCCGCGGCCCTCGGGCAAGGAGACCAGGATCCAGTGCACGCTGAAGGCGGGCATCTCCAAGGAGCAGGCCAGCAAGCTCTCGAAGCTGATCCGCGACGAGGGCCCCAAGGGCGTCAAGGCACAGGTCATGGGCGAGGAGCTGCGGGTGAGCTCCAAGAGCCGCGACGACCTGCAGGCCGTGCAGGCGCTGGTGCGTGAGGCCGACCTGGACTTCGCCACGCAGTTCGTCAACTACCGCTGATGGGTCCCCGGTTCGCCGACGCGGACCCGGTGCTCCTCGACCTCGACGGGACCCTGACCGAGTCCGGTCCCGGGATCCTGGCCTCCGTGCGCCACGCCCTGGCCCGGCTGGACCGGCCGATCCCCGACGATGCCGATCTGCACCGGTTCATCGGGCCGCCTCTGGCCGATTCCTTCCGCGACGTGTGCGGCATGGACCCCGCCACAGCGCAGCGCGCGATCACGGCCTACCGGGAGTTCTACGCCGCGCACGGGCAGTTCGACAACGCCGTCTACGACGGCATCCCGGAGCTGCTCGAGGCGCTGCGCAGCGCCGGGCGGACACTGGCGGTCGCCACCTCCAAGGCCGAGGTGTACGCGCGCTCGATCGTGGCGCACTTCGGCCTCGACGGGTACTTCACGCAGGTGGTGGGCTCCGAGCTCGACGGCCGGCGCACCGCCAAGGCCGAGGTGATCGCCGAGGCCCTGGCGCGGCTGGGTCGCCCGGTGTCGACGGCCGTGATGGTCGGCGACCGCTCGCACGACGTGGTCGGGGCGCTGAGCGGTCGGGATGGACTGCATCGGCGTGCTCTGGGGCTACGGCGATGCACTCGAGCTGGAGTCGGCCGGGGCTGCCGCGCTGGCCGGCAGCGCCACCGAGCTGACAGCCCTCCTGCTCGACTCCCCGCTGCGACAGGGCCTCAGCCGGTAGGGCCTCAGCCGGTCGGGCCGGGTGCCGGCCCATCGTCGCCGGTCGGGTTCGCGCTCGCGCGGGCCAGGGCGTCCATGCCGTGGCGCAGGCCCGTGGGCTCGGTCGTCGCCGGCACGGGGTCGGCCTGCCAGGCCAGGGCGTCGAACGGGCAGACCTCGACACAGATGCCGCAGTACATGCACAGGCCCCAGTCGATGGTGAACCCGTCGAGCACGTTGACGGTGCGGGGCCGCCGCGCTCCCGGATCGCCGACGGACTCCTGGTGGGCCTCCAGCGTGATGCACCAGGTCGGGCACTCGCGCACGCACAGCATGCAGGAGGTGCACCGCTGGGCGACCAGCGCGATGCTTCCGTGCGCGGTCACGGCGCCGGCCCCGGGGACGGTGGCGCGCTCCACTCGGCGGGGACACCCGGGGGCCCGGGCCGGGTGCGCGGGCGCTGGGCTGCCCGGCCGCCGTCCGCGGGGCGATCGGAGGGCTCGACCGCGCCGGGCCAGGGGGTGCCCACGCGGGCGGGCAGGGCGCTGGTGCGCCGCAGCGGGTGCTGCCCCGAGCCGTCGGTGAGCAGTGGGCGCTGGTCATCGTTGCCGGAGAAGCGCACGCCGAACATCTCGTGCACCACCCGCTCGTGCCAGCCGGCGCCCGGGAACAGCCCGGTCAGCGAGTCCAGGACCGGCTCCGCGCGCGGCACCCGGGTGACGAGAAGGTGCCGCTCGCCGGCGTCGACGTCCACCAGGTGCGCCACGACCTCGATCCACCCCGCGCCCGGGTCGTCGACGGCGGTGAGCAGGTCCAGCATCGCCGCCTCCCCGGCCAGCGCCGCGCAGTGCTCGCGCCACTGCGCGCCCGGCACGTCATGGTCGTGCACACGCATCGAGCACCTCCTGGAGGCCGGCCAGCAGGTCCGCGGGCCTGGGCGGGCAGCCGGGCACCCACGCGTCGACCGGCACGACCTCGTGGGCCCCGGGCAGCACGGCGTAGGAGTCCCAGTACGGGCCCCCGGTCGCGGCGCAGGCACCGAAGGCGAGCACGGCGCGCGGCTGCGGCAGGGCGGCGTACGCGGCGGCCAGCTCGGGGGCCAGCCGGGTGGTCACCGTCCCGGCGACGACGAGGACCTCGAGGTCGGCGTCCCGGTCGGCCTCCCCGGCACCCCCGCGGGCCCTGGAACCGCCCAGTGCGCCGGCGAGCGCCGCCGCGCGCCGGGCCTCGCGCACCTCGATCCCGCAGCAGGCCAGCCCGAGCTCGGTGACGTGCAGGCGCACCGTGCGCCCGGCCACGCGCACCCACATCCGCTCGACGGCCGGCCCGGTCATGGCCTCAGGCTAGCCGCGGGCCGGGGACGAGTGCGCAGGGCGGCACGCAGGCCGGTCGGTCATGGGACAGAATGGGCGGCACATCCCCGCTGGAGCGCGCAACCTGAAAGGCATGGGCCGTGGCCAAGCCGGTCGTACAACTCGAGAAGGTCATCATCCGGTTCGCCGGGGACTCCGGCGACGGCATGCAGCTGACCGGTGACCGCTTCACCCACGAGACCGCGTCGTTCGGCAACGACCTGTCCACGCTGCCCGACTTCCCCGCCGAGATCCGCGCACCAGCCGGCACGCTGCCCGGGGTGAGCGCATTCCAGCTGCACTTCGCCGACCACGCCATCCAGACCCCCGGCGACTCCGCCGACGTGCTGGTGGCCATGAACCCGGCGGCCCTGCGCAGCAACCTGCACCACGTGCGCCGCGGGGGCACCCTGATCCTCAACAGTGACGAGTTCACCAAGCGCGCGATGGACAAGGTCGGCTACACCAGCGACCCCCTGGCCGACCACAGCCTCGAGTCCTACGCCGTGCACCCGGTGAGCCTGACCACGCTGACCGTCGAGGCGCTCAAGGGCTTCGACATCACCAAGAAGGAGGCCGAGCGGGCGAAGAACATGTTCGCCCTGGGCCTGCTGTCCTGGCTCTACGCGCGCGGCACCGAGGGCACCCGCGCGTTCCTCACCTCCAAGTTCGCCCGCAAGCCCGAGATCCTGGCTGCGAACCTCGCGGCGTTCGACGCCGGCTGGGCCTACGGCGAGACGACCGAGGACTTCGCCGTCCAGTACGAGGTCAGCCCGGCCCCCCTGCCGCCGGGCACCTACCGCAACATCACCGGCAACACGGCCCTGTCCTACGGCCTGATCGCCGCGGCCGAGCTCTCCGGGCTCTCGCTGTTCCTGGGCTCCTACCCGATCACCCCGGCCAGCGACATCCTCCACGAACTCAGCCGGCACAAGGAGTTCGGCGTTCGCACGCTGCAGCTCGAGGACGAGATCGCCGGCATCGGTGCCGCGCTCGGTGCCTCGTACGGCGGGGCGCTGGCGGTCACGACGACCTCCGGGCCGGGCCTGGCGCTGAAGTCCGAGACGATCGGCCTGGCCGTGGCCACCGAGCTGCCGCTGCTGATCATCGACGTGCAGCGCGGTGGGCCCTCCACGGGGCTGCCGACGAAGACCGAGCAGGCGGACCTGCTGCAGGCGATGTTCGGCCGCAACGGGGAGGCACCGCTGCCGATCGTGGCCCCGCAGTCACCCAGCGACTGCTTCGACGCGGCGATCGAGGCCGCCCGGATCGCACTGACCTACCGCACGCCGGTGATCCTGCTCTCCGACGGGTACCTGGCCAACGGCTCCGAGCCGTGGCGGGTGCCGGAGGTGGACACCCTGCCCGACCTGCGCGTCGAGTTCGCCACGACCCCCAACCACGTCCTCGAGGACGGCAGCGAGGTGTTCTGGCCGTTCAAGCGCGACCCCGAGACCCTGGCGCGTCCCTGGGCGATCCCGGGCACACCGGGCCTGGAGCACCGCATCGGCGGCATCGAGAAGGCCGACGGGACCGGGGCCATCAGCTACGACCCGGACAACCACGACTTCATGGTCCGCATCCGGCAGGCCAAGGTCGACGGCGTCGCGGCCACCATCGGCGACCTCGAGGTGGACGATCCCAGCGGGCAGGCCCGCGTGCTGGTGCTCGGGTGGGGGTCCACCCACGGTCCGATCGGGGCCGCGTGCGGGATCATCCGCTCCGAGGGTGGCCAGGTCGCCCGGGCCCACCTGCGCCACCTCAACCCGTTCCCGGCCAACACCGGCGAGGTGCTGCGCCGCTACGACCGGGTGCTCATCCCGGAGATGAACCTGGGTCAGCTGTGCATGCTGATCCGCGCCAAGTACCTCGTGGACGCGACCAGCTACAACCAGGTGCGGGGCCTGCCGTTCAAGGCCACGGAGCTGGCCGACCAGATCAGGGAGATGCTATGACCGCGCTGAGCGACGCCCCGGCCCTGTCGCTGATCCCCAAGGCTGAGGCACCGCAGTCGGCCAAGGAGTTCAAGAGCGACCAGGAGGTGCGCTGGTGCCCGGGCTGCGGTGACTACGCGATCCTGGCCGCCGTGCAGTCGTTCCTGCCCGAGATGGGCGTGCGCCGGGAGAACATCGTGTTCGTCTCGGGCATCGGCTGCTCGTCGCGCTTCCCGTACTACCTGAACACCTACGGGATGCACTCGATCCACGGCCGGGCACCGGCCATCGCCACGGGCCTGTCGACCTCACGCCCGGACCTCTCGGTCTGGGTGGTGACCGGCGACGGGGACGCGCTGAGCATCGGCGGCAACCATTTCCTGCACGCGCTGCGCCGCAACGTGAACATCAAGATCCTGCTGTTCAACAACCGGATCTACGGCCTGACCAAGGGGCAGTACTCGCCCACCTCGGAGGCGGGCAAGGTCACGAAGTCCACCCCGATGGGCTCGATCGACTACCCGTTCAACCCGATCTCGGTGGCCCTGGGCGCCGAGGCGTCCTTCGTGGCCCGGACCATCGACTCCGACCGCAAGCACCTGACCGAGGTGCTGCGCGCCGCCGCCGCCCACCAGGGCTCCGCGCTGGTCGAGATCTACCAGAACTGCAACATCTTCAACGACGGCGCCTGGGAGCCGCTCAAGGACCCCGCCGTGCGCGACGACAACCTGATGCGCCTCGAGCACGGCAAGCCTGTTCGGTTCGGTCCCGAGGGCCGCAAGGGCCTCGGGCGCCGCGACGACGGAGTGCTCACCGTGGTGGACGTCGCCGACTACGGCGAGGAGAACCTGTGGGTGCACGACTCCCAGGCTCCTGAGCCCTCGACAGCCTTCGCGCTCTCGCGCCTGGCGGACTTCACCTCGCTGGAGAACACCGCGATCGGGGTCTTCCGCGACGTCTCGCGCCCGGTCTACGACACGCTGCTGGCCGAGCAGATGCAGCGCGCCACCACCGGTGGCCGCGGTGATCTCGCGGCGCTGATCGCCGGGCACGACACGTGGACGATCGGGCCACGCGAGGACTGAGGGCCGAAGATCCTGCGCTCGCGTACAGGTTCAGGTGTGGATCTGCCCGTCATGGGGTATACCCCCGCCGGTAGGCCCCATCTACGTCTGGAGAACCCCGTGTCCGCCCTGTTCGTCGTCTTCATCGTCGCCGTCGCCGCCGCCAGCCCGCTGGCCGCCGACTCCCGCGAGCTGGACAAGCCCGGCTGCCTGCTCAGCTGAGCCCGCCCCTAGCCCCGGGCAGCACCCGGGCACGGCGTGGGCTCGCTGCTCAGCCCCGGTGGCGCAGGACTGCGACAGTCCCTTGAGCGTGGTGCAGCAGCGACTGGCTCGTGGAGCCCAGCAGCATCCCGAGGAACGCCCCGCGCCCGCGTGAGCCCACCACGGTCAGGCTCGCCCGGCCGCTGGCCTCGACCATCGCCGTGACGGGACGGGCATGCATCAGCCGGGTGGTCACCACGACGTCGGGATAGCGCTCCTGCCACCCGGCCAGCACCTCGGCGGCCAGGCGGCGCTCGGAGTTAACCGTGGCCGTGGTCAGCTCCACCGGAGGCACGTAGGGCACGACGCCCGGGTAGACGGGGATGGTGTACGCGTGCAGGACCTCGAGGGCCAACCCGTGGCGCGAGGCGTGGTCGAAGGCCCACCCCAGGCAGTGCTCCGAGGCCGCCGAGCCGTCCACCCCCACGACGACGGGGCCCTGCGGGTCCCCGCCGTGCTGGGCCACGATCACCGGGCAGTGCGCGTGGGACGCGACGTGCGAGACCGTCGAGCCCAGCACAGCCGAGGACAGTGTGCCCAGGCCTCGTGAGCCCAGCACCACCATCGCCGCGTCACGGCTGGCCTCGACCAGCCCGCCGGCGATGGAGCCCTCGAGGCTGCTCGTGGTTCCGGCGACGCCGGCTGCATGGACCTCGGCCAGTGCGTCGCCGAGCAGGGACCCGTTGTCGTGCGGAAGGGTCATCGCGAGCACGGGGGCTCCCGACATGGTGGCTGCGGCGGCATCCCAGCCGGCCAGGTCCGGCTCCACGTTGACCACCCGCACGCCCAGGTGGCGCGAGGCGGCCTCGCGGATCGCCCACTCGAGCGCAGCACGGGCATCCACGGAACCGTCGAACCCGACCACGATCTGCTCGGACATCGCGCACCCCTTCCGCAGCCCCCGTCACCTCCATCGTGTCCCCGCCCGCCACCCCGCGAAAGGGACGATGGTCCGCCCCGCCCGCCACCCCCGCCCCCTCCCTCCTCATGGGATTTCGGCCCCGTTTCGATTGCGAAACCCATCGAGATGGGGCCCGAACGGGCGCCGGCCCGTTGAAGCGGGGCCCGAATGCCGCGCGGGGACGCGGGCGGGGGGCGCGGGGTACGCGGGGCGGGGCGGGGGGCGGGGGTACGCGGGTCAGGCGTTGCGGGGGCCGAACCGGGGGGCGGGGCCGGGGACGCGGGCGCCGGTGCGCGGGTCCGTGATGAACGTGCCCCGGGCCGCGAGCTGCGGATGGTCGGGCGCCTCGGTCATGTCCAGGATCGGGGTCACGCAGGCCGCTGTGCCATCGAAGACCTGCGCCCACTCGTCGCGGGAGCGCGCCGCGAACGCGGTCGTGAACGCCTCGCGCAGGCGCGGCCAGCCGGCCATGTCCCACTGGCCTGGCAGGGTGGCCGGATCGAGACCGAGGCCGGCGACGAGTTCGGCGTAGAACGCAGGCTCCAGCGGACCCACGGCGACAAAGCCGCCGTCGGCGCACGCGTAGGTGTCGTAGAAGGGCGCTCCACCGTCGAGGATGTTCTGCCCCGGCGGGTTGGGCCAGCGACCCTGCGCGCGCATGCCGTGCACGAGGCTCATCAGGTTGGCGGCGCCGTCGACCATGGCCGCGTCGACCACCAGCCCGCGGCCCGTGCGGGCCACCTCCTGCAGGGCGGCGAGGACCCCGATCACCAGGTAGGTCGAGCCGCCGCCGTGGTCGGCGACCACGTTGGTGGCCATCACGGGGCGCTCGCCTGGACGCGCGGTGTGCCGCAGCGGGCCAGCGATCCCCGAGTAGTTGATGTCGTGGCCGACCCGGTCGGCCCATGGCCCGGTCTGGCCCCACCCGGTCATCCGGCCGTAGACCAGGCGGGCGTTCACCGCCCAGCACTCCTCTGGGCCGATGCCCAGGCGCTCGGCCACGCCGGGTCGGAACCCCTCGATGAGCACGTCCGCGCCCGCGATCAGGTCGAGCACCTCGGCGCGGACCATCGGGTCGCGCAGGTCGGCGCGCATCGTCGGACGCCCGCGCAGCAACGGATCCCGATCGGGATCGTGGCCGAACGGCTGGCCGCCCGGACGGTCCACCCGCACACCCTCGGCCCCCAGATCGGCGAGCATCATCCCGGCGTGCGGCACCGGTCCGATCCCACCCAGCTCGACGAAGCGCAGACCGGCCAGGGGGCCCGGGTGCGGGGGGCCGGCGTTCGGGGGGACCGGGTGCGGGGGGCCTGGGTGCGGCGGGCCCGGGGACGTGCCGGGCTCGTCGGCGCGGGTGGAGTCGGTCGGCGTGGGCTCCTCAACGGGCATGGGCCCATCCTCCCCCGCGCGCCCTACAGGTCCTCGACGAGGTCGGCTGCGGAGTCCGACGACGTCCGCGAGGCCCGCACAGCATCGACGGTGAAGACGACCAGCGCGAGCCAGACACCGGCGAAGGCCAGCCAGCGCTCGGCGCTCATCGGCTCGTCGAACCACAGCACCCCGATCGCCAGCTGGATGGAGGGCGCGATGTACTGCAGCGGGCCAAGGATCGACAACGGCACCCGGTAGGCGGCGAACCCGAAGAACAGCAGCGGCAGCGCCGTCACAGGCCCGGCGCCCATCATCAGCAGTGCGTGGCCCACCCCGTTGGCCCCGAAGGCCAGGGTGCCCTGACTGGCCAGCCACACCATGAAGGCCAGCGCGAACGGGCTCAGGAGCAGGGTCTCGACGGTGAGGCTGGGGATCGCATCCACCCCGGCGAGCTTCTTGGCCAGACCGTAGAACCCGAACGAGAAGGCCAGGACCAGCGCGATCCAGGGCAGCCGGCCCAGGGCCACGGTGGCGTAGAGCACGGCCATCGTCGCGATCGCGACGGCCAGCCACTGCAGGGCACGCAGGCGTTCGTGCAGCACGAGGACGCCGAGGCCCACCGACACCAGGGGGTTGATGAAGTAGCCGAGGGAGGCGTCGACCACGTGGCCGTTGGCCACCGCCCAGATGAAGACACCCCAGTTGACCGACACCAGGATGGCGGCGATCGCCAGGATCAGCCGTTGGCGCGGATGGCCCAGCACCGAACGGACGATCGGCCACTGGCCCACGACGGTGACCAGGATCGCCAGCGACACGAGCGAGAAGAGGACTCGCGCCGCGAGCACCTCTTCGGGCGTCGCGGGCTCCAGGAATCCCCAGTACAGGGGGAACAGGCCCCATAGCAGGTACGCGGAGAAACCGGCGGCGACCCCTGCGCGTCGTCCGCCGGGATCGCCGGACGGCATCAGCCGGTCCGATCGACCACGAAGTCGCAGAGCAGCTCGAGGGCGTCGCGGGCGGGACCCGCAGGCAGGGGGGCCAGCGCACTGCGCGCCTCGTCGGACCAGCGGCGAGCCTCGGCCCGCGCCTGCCCCATCGCGGGGTGGGCGCGCAGCAGGGCCAGGGCCTCGGCGTGCTCGGCGTCGTCGTGGATCGGGCCCGAGGTCAGCGCGAGCAGGCGGGCGTCCGCGGGGTCGTCGGACTGCCGGGCGTAGAGCACCGCGAGCGTGGCCACGCCCTCGCGCAGGTCGGTGCCGGGGGTCTTGCCGGACTGCTCGTGCTCGCTGCCGATGTCGACGAGGTCGTCGGCGAGCTGGAAGGCCACACCGATCCGCTCGCCGAACGCGGCCAGGGTCTCCACGGCCTCCGGCGGGGCGCCGGCCATCATGGCACCGAACCGGCCGGCGGTGGCGATCAGCGAGCCGGTCTTGTCCGCCAGCACGCTGACATGGTGGTCGATCGGGTCCTCGCCGTCCTGCGGGCCGACGGACTCGCGGATCTGGCCGGTGCACAGCCGCTCGAAGGTGCGCGCCTGGATGCGCACGGCCTGCGGTCCGAGGTCGGCGAGCAGGTCCGAGGCCCGCGCGAAGAGGAAGTCGCCGGTCAGGATGGCCACGGTGTTGTCCCACCGGGCGTTGGCCGAGGCGGCGCCGCGACGCATCGGCGCCTCGTCCATCACGTCGTCGTGGTACAGGGTGGCCAGGTGGGTCAGCTCGACGACCACGGCGGACGGGACCACGCCGGGGGCGCTGTCGTCGCCGAACTGGGCGGCCAGCAGCGTGAGCAGCGGCCGGAAGCGCTTGCCCCCGGCATCCACGAGGTGGCGGGCGGCCCCAGTGACGAACGGGTACTGGCTGACCACGGACTCGCGCAGCAGCGCCTCCACCGACACCAGGCCCGCGCCGACCCGGGCGTCGAGGTCCGGGTCGGGGAGCAGCACGCCCGTGGGGCTGCTGGAGATCGAGGACGGCACGGGCCCAAGTCTGACGCACGGAACCACCAAGCGCCGAATCGCCGCGGGTGCCTGGGGGGATCCGGCGCCTGATGCGCTCGGGTCCCTCAGATCGTGGGCAGCTCGGCCAGGGAGGGGGCGAACCGCTCGTCCGGGGTCGCCTCGTCGGTCATCCGGCCGTTCAGGAAGGCGTCGTAGGCGGCGAGGTCGAAGTGGCCGTGTCCCGAGAGGGCGATCACGATCACGCGCTCGTCTCCGGCCTCGGTGGCGGCGTTGGCCTCCCGGATCGCCGCGGCGATCGCGTGGCTGGACTCGGGCGCGGCCACGATCCCCTCGGTCCGGGCGAACCGGATGGCCGCCTCGAAGCACTCCGTCTGCGGCACCGCCTCGGCCTCGACCAGGCCCAGCTCGTAGGCGTGGGACAGCAGCGGGGACATGCCGTGGTAGCGCAGGCCGCCGGCATGGATCGGGTCGGGGATGAAGTTGTGCCCGAGGGTGTGCATCTTCATCAGCGGGGTCATCCCCGACGCGTCGCCGAAGTCGTAGGCGTACACCCCGCGGGTCAGCGACGGGCAGCTGGCGGGCTCGACGGCGCGGATGGTCGGGCTCATCTTCCCCGCGAGCTTCTCCCGGATGAACGGGAATGCCAGGCCGGCGAAGTTCGAGCCGCCGCCGGTGCAGCCCAGGATCACGTCGGGGGTGTCCCCGGCCTTGGCCATCTGCAGCAGGGCCTCCTCGCCGATGATCGTCTGGTGCAGGATCACGTGGTTGAGCACGGAGCCCAGCGCATACTTGACGCTCGGGTCGGTGACAGCGGCCTCGACCGCCTCAGAGATGGCGATCCCGAGCGACCCGGGGTGGTTCGGGTCCGCCTCGAGGTAGTGCTTGCCGGCCTCGGTGAGGTTCGACGGCGAGCGGTGCACGGTGGCGCCGAACGTCTCGATCATCATCCGCCGGTACGGCTTCTGGTCGAAGGAGGCCCCCACCTGCCACACCTCGCACTCGAGGCCGAACAGGGCGGTGGCGAAGCTCAGGGCGGTGCCCCACTGGCCGGCGCCGGTCTCGGTGGTGAGCTTGCGCACGCCCGCCTTCGCGTTGTAGTACGCCTGCGGCACCGAGGTGTTCACCTTGTGGGAGCCAGCCGGGCTGACGCCCTCGTACTTGTAGTAGATCCGCGCGGTGGTGCCCAGCGAGTCCTCGAAGCGGTGGGCCCGCAACAACGGCGTCGGCCTCCACTGGCGGTACACGTCGAGCACCTCGCCGGGGATCTCCACGTACCGCTCGGCGGTGACCTCCTGGAGGATCAGGTCCATCGGGAACAGCGGCTCGAGGGCCTCCGGGCCAATCGGCTCGTGGGTGCCCGGATGCAGCGGCGGGGGCGGCGGCTCGGGCAGGTCGGCGACGAGGTTGTACCAGGTCGTCGGCATCTCGTCCTCGGAGAGCGTGTACTGGTGGGTGCGCGGCGTTTCGGTCATGGGGGCGAAACTACCGAACGCGGCCGCCGAGCGCGCCGCGGCACCCCGGTGCGCAGCGCGCCGAGCCCGCGGCCCCGCGACCGGGATTCGCCGCCGGCACCCGCGTTCCCAGTTCCCGCGGCCGGGGATTCGGGCCCCGTTTCGATGGACGTCTCTGGAATTGGGCCCCACCCCGATGGGATCCGGCATCGAGGTGGGGCCCAAGTCGGGAGGGGGACGGGGGGCGGGAGATGCGCGGGGAGGGGGGTGCGGGGAGGCGGGGCGGGCGGTCAGGAGCGGGCGGCAAAGATCCTGGTCAGTCGATGTGCCACCGCCATGGGGGAACGCATGTCCTCGTGGGTGATCCGCACAGACAGGCCGCCGATCACAGCGACCCGCTGGTCGCGGGTGCGGTCGTACTGGAAGCTGTTCTCGTGGTACGCCCGACCGTCGAGCTCGACGACGGTGCGGGAGCGGACGTGCAGGGCGTCCACCCGTCCGACCAGCCCCCAGGCGTCCCGCAAGGGCGTGTTGAACAGCCAGCCCTTCGGCGTCGACCGTCCAGGCCACCTGGTGGAACTCCCACTCCAGGAACGAGTAGGGGCCCCCTCGGCAGGTCCATGCGAGGTCGCGCGCCTGAGGTGCCCCGTACCGCGCGAAGGCGGCCGTCGCCGCCTGCTGGACCTCGGTCGGTGTGAACAGGCCGAGACGGAATCCGTCGGCGAGGGCTGAGACCGCCTGATCGTGGGGCAGCGACGTGATCAGATCGGTCAGTGTCCGCGGGAGCGTGGTCACGCGCAGACCGTGTGCCTCGATCACGTCCCCGGGCGCGAGGGCGAGGCGGTGCTCGGCGATCCCGGGATGCACCCGCCCGCCGGGGCGCGTGACATGAAGCGCGTCATCGATCGTCCAGCCCCACAGGCCGGCAGCCGTGGTGTGGCTGATCGCGCGGTGGCGGCCCGAGGCGAGCGCAGCGGCGTGGGCCCGCATCCAGGGCTCAGGGGACACGCCGGCACCCCGCAGCACGGAACCCACCACGACCTCCCAGCGCCGGTCGCCGATCAGGCGGCGTTGCCGGTCGTCGGCGATGCCGGCACTGCGGGCCTGGCTGCGCGTGAAGCACCCCGCCTGCAGCAGGGACTCCGGAGGTTCGCCGGGGTGGCCGAGGAGAGGGGGTACCGGGAGCAGGACGGCGCGCATGGAGGCAGCCTCGGCGAGGGATCCCTTCCCGTCGACCCCCCGACGAGGCACCTGTGGACGACGCACCCGCAGACGCCCCGCCATGCCCCCGACACTCCCCGCCCCGACACTCCCCGCCCAGCTGCTCCCCGACGCCGCCGCACACCGCCCGCCGCACGTACACCGCCCGCCACCGCCCGCGCTCGGCGCCGCGCCTCGGATTCGGGCCCCGGCTCGGTGGGCTCCGCACGGGCGGACTTCGGCCCCGAATCGACGGATTTCGACGTCGAAACGGGGCCGAATTGCCGAGGGGGTGGGGGGCGGGGGTGGGGTGGGGAGAGGGTGATAGGGGTTAGCGGATGAAGGTCGAGGAGTCGTTGACCATGTTGAGGACCGCTTGGGGGAACACTCCCAGGAAGAGCGTGCCCAGGACGGCTACCGCGATGGCCGCTGACGTGAGCACGCTGGGCACCACCACGGAGGCCTCGTCGCCGACCGGCTTGGCGAAGAACATCAGCACGATGACCTTCAGGTAGAAGAACGCCGAGATGGCCGAGGCGAGCACGGCGGCCAGCACCGGCCAGGTGGCCCCGCTGTCCAGCGCGGCGGCGAACACCCCGAACTTGGCGGTGAACCCGCTCGTCAGCGGGATGCCGGCCAGCGCCAGCAGCAGGAAGGCGAACACCCCGGCCAGCAGCGGCGAGCGCTTGCCCAGGCCCGCCCACGCCGACAGATGCCCGGCCTCCCCGGCCGGGCCGCGCACCAGCATGACGATCGCGAAGCAGCCGACCGTGGTCAGCCCGTAGGCCAGCAGGTAGAACATCGTGGCCGCCAGGCCGTCGCGAGAGAAGGCGATCACGCCCAGCAGCAGGAAGCCGGCGTGCGCGATCGACGAGTAGGCCAGCATCCGCTTGATGTCCGAGCTGCGTCACGGCCAGGACCACGCCCACGAGCATCGTGAGGATGGCGATCACCCAGAACACCGGGCTCCCAGTCCCACGGCGCACCGCCGAGGGCCACGTACATGACGCGCAGCAGCGCGCCGAACGCGGCCACCTTGACCCCGGCGGCCATGAACGCGGTGATCGGCGTCGGCGAGCCCTGGTAGACGTCGGGGGTCCACATGTGGAACGGCACGGCCGCCACCTTGAACAGCAGGCCGACGCTGACCAGGGCGATGCCGCAGCAGCAGCAGGCCCAGTGCCCCGGTGCGGTTGGTGAACGCGTCGGCGATGGCCCCGAACTCCAGCGAGCCCGCGAAGCCGTAGAGCATCGCCGCGCCGTACAGGAAGAACGCCGACGAGAAGGCTCCGAGCAGGAAGTACTTCATGGCGGCCTCCTGGCGACAGCAGGCGGCGGCGGCGCGCCATCCCGGCCAGCAGGTACAGCGGCAGGCTCATGATCTCCAGGGCGATGAAGATCATCAGCAGGTCGTTCGCCGCCGACGAACAGCATCATGCCGCCGACGGCGAACAGGAACAGCGGCCAGATCTCGGTCTGGTACCAGCCGCGGCGGTGAACTCCTGCTCCTCCTCGGAGCCCACCAGCGAGGCGGCCCGCGGGGCGAAGGCGTCGCCGCTGGGGTCGACGCGGCTTCTCGGCGACGACGAGCAGCGCGAGCATGGCGACCACGAGGATCGCCTCTGCAGGAACAGCGCCGGGCCGTCGACCACCAGCGATCCGGAGGCGACCCGGCCCTCGGCGGAGGTCGGGGTGGTCATCACGAGCACCAGCGCGGCCACCAGCGCGGCGAGCGTCAGGGTCATCTGGATGGCGCGCCGGCTGCCCGCGGGGCGAGGGCCTCGACGAGGACGCTGAGGATGGCTGCGGTCCCAGCACGATCAGCACCGGGCGCCATGCTGCCCGGATACTCGAAGGACGGGCATCGTCAGCGTGTCGGCGACGTTGATCATGGCTCGGACTCACTTCCCGGCTCTCGGGCACGGTCGGGCACCGGGTCGGTCGCTACCGACCACCGTCATGGTCGGTCGACGGACGGGTTGATCACGTCGAGGGCCGACCTGCGGGAAGAAGCCCGAGGGCCACGATGATCGCGCCACGAACGGGGCCAGGCGCCACACCTCGCGCCCGCGCAGGTCGCCCATCCCCTCGATCCCCTCGCGCACGGGCCCGGTCATGGTGCGCTGGTACATCAGCAGGATGTAGACCGCGGCCAGGATGATGCCCGTGGTCGCGATGATCGCCGCGACCGGGTAGCGGGTGAACGTCCCGGCCAGGACCAGGAACTCCGAGACGAAGGAGCTCAGGCCGGGCAGGGCCAGGCCGTCAGGCCGGCGATCGAGGAACATGCCGGCCAGGATCGGGGCCAGCTTGTACACCCCGCCGAAGTCGGCGATCATTCGCGATCCGCGCCGCGTGACCATGTACCCCACCACCAGGAACAGTGCGGCGATCGAGAACCCGTGGTTGACCATGTAGAGGGTCGCGCCCGCCTGGCCCTGCGTGGTGAAGACGAAGATGCCCAGGACGATGAATCCGAAGTGGCAGACCGACGTGTAGGCGATCAGTCGCTTGAGGTCTGTCTGGCCGATGGCCAGCAGCGCCCCGTAGACGATGCCGATCACCGACAGGACGATGATCGCCGGGGCGAAGTAGCTGCGAGGCGTCCGGGAACAGCGGCAGGCAGAGGCGCAGCATGCCGAAGGTGCCCACCTTGTCCAGCACGCCGACCAGCAGGATCGAGGTGCTCGGCGGCGCCTCGGCCGCGGCGTCCGGCAGCCAGGTGTGGAGCGGCCACAGCGGCGCCTTGATCGCGAACGCGATGAAGAAGCCCAGGAACAGCCACTTCTGCGTGTCGGGCTCGATGTCGAGGTCGACCAGGGCCGCGTAGTCGAAGGTGCCGGTCGCCCAGCTGGTCGGCCGAGACGTACTAGAGCCCGACCAGTGCGGCCAGCATGAGCAGGCCGCCGACCAGGCAGTACAGGAGGAACTTGACCGCCGCGTACTGCGCTGGGCGCCGCCGTAGCGCCCGATCAGGAAGTACATCGGGATCAGGATCGCTTCGAAGAGGACGTAGAACAGGAAGACGTCGGTGGCGGTGAACACCCCGATCACGTCATGGCCCTCGAGCACCAGCATCCAGGCGAAGTAGCCGCGCTGCCGGGCTCGTCGAGCCTGGACTCGGAGCTCGACGTCGTTCCAGCCGGCCAGGATCACCAGCGGGACACGAGCACGATCGTCAGCAGGATCAGCACCAGCGCAGATGCCGTCGACGCCCGAGGGCGAAGCTCACGCCCCAGGCGCGGGATCCAGTCGTGTTGTCGATGAGCTGGAACGGCTCGGCGGCGCCGGGTCGTAGGCCAGGCCGACGACCACGCCCAGGGCCAGCACGAGCAGCGAGAGAGCCAGCGCGACGTGCTTGGCAAGGCCCGGCCGGGCCTTGGGCAGGGCTGCGACGAGAGCCCGCCAGGATGGGCAGGGCCACCAGGAGGACCAGGGGCAGGTACGAGGTGGTGGTCATCGCGAGCGCTCCCCAGGGCCAGGACGGCGCCGACAGCGACGACGCCGCCCAGCAGCATGGACAGGGCGTAGGACCGGACGAACCCGGTCTGCCATCGACGCATCCGGGAGCTCAGGCCCCCGACGCCGGCGGCCGTGCCGTTGACGGCGCCGTCGACCACCTTGTTGTCGGACCACACCAGCGTGCGGGTCAGGTACTGGCCGGGGCGCATGAACAGTGACTCGTTGACCGCGTCGCCGTAGAGGTCGTGGCGCGCAGCGGTGGTCAGCACCGAGACCTCGGTCGGGGCCGTGCGCGGGACCTCGCGCACCGCGTACTGGCGCCAGCCGATGACCGCGCCGACAGCGACGACCACCAGCGTCGTGCCGATCAGCAGCCAGTTCGGGGATGGCGGACTCGGCGTCCTCGAAGCCGACCACGGGGGCCAGCCAGTGCTCGATGTCGCCGACGTAGAGCAGCACCAGGCCACCGAGCACCGAGCCGACGGCCAGGATGATCATCGGCGACGGTCATCATCGCCGGGGACTCGTGCGGGTGCACGCCGTCCTCCCAGCGGGCCTTGCCGTAGAACGTCATGGCCATCATGCGGGTCATGTAGAACGCGGTGACGCCTGCGCCGAGCAGGGCGCCGACCCCGGCGACGGGGTGCTGGGCGAAGGCGGCGTCGATGATCTCGTCCTTGCTCCAGAACCCGGCGAACGGGGGGATCCCGATGATCGCCAGGAAGCCCAGGCCGAAGGTGACCCAGGTCAGACCATGTACTTGCGCAGGGCGCCGTAGTGGCGCATGTTCACGTCGTCGTTCATCCCGTGCATCACCGAGCCGGCGCCGAGGAACAGCCCGGCCTTGAACATGCCGTGGGTGAGCAGGTGGAAGATCGCGAACACGTAGCCCACCGGGCCGAGGCCCGCGGCCACGATCATGTAGCCGATCTGGCTCATCGTGGAACCGGCCAGGCCGCTTCTTGATGTCGTCCTTGGCGCACCCGATGATCGCCCCCATGAGCAGCGTGATGGTGCCCACGACGACCACCACCATGCTGGGCGGTCGCGCTGAGGTCGAAGATCGCGTGCGAGCGGACGATCAGGTAGACACCGGCGGTGACCATGGTCGCGGCGTGGATCAGGGCCGAGACCGGGGTCGGGCCCTCCATGGCGTCCAGCAGCCAGGACTGCAGCGGGAACTGGGCGGACTTGCCACAGGCGGCCAGCAGCAGCGCCAGGCCGATCCAGGTGACCGTGGTCGGGTCGGCCTCGCCGATGCGCGCGTCCACCTCGCCGAAGGCGAAGGTGCCGAGCGTGGCGAACATCAGCATGATCGCGACGCTCAGGCCGAAGTCGCCCACGCGGTTGATCACGAAGGCCTTCTTCGCGGCGGTGGCCGCCGAGGGCTTGTACTGCCAGAAGCCGATGAGCAGGTACGAGGCCAGGCCCACACCCTCCCAGCCGACGTAGAGCAGCAGGTAGTTGTTGGCCAGGACCAGCATCAGCATCGAGGCGATGAACAGGTTCAGGTAGCCGAAGAACTTGCGCCGGTCGGGGTCGTGCGGCCATGTAGCCGATGGAGTAGATGTGGATCAGCGAGCCGACGCCGGTGATCAGCAGCACGAAGCTCATGCTCAGCGGGTCCAGGTGCAGGCCGAAGTCGGCGTGGAAGCTGCCGACGGAGATCCAGTCCCACAGGTGCTGGTTGACCGTGCGGGCCTCCTCGGGCTGGCCGATCAGCGCGACGAAGAGCACCACGCGCGACCGCGAACGAGGCCAGCGGCAGCCAGGGTGCCGAGCAGGTGGCCCCAGGCGTTGGCCCGCCGACCGGCCAGCAGCAGCACGGCCGCGCTGGCCAGGGGGATGGCGATGAGGACCGCGATCAGCGAGAAGGTCCCGCTGGCCTGCACGACCTCGGGCGGGGTGACCTCCCCCGAGGCGAGGATCCCTAGTCCGGTGTGGATCACAGCTGTCCCCTCACAACTTCAGCAGGTTGGGCTCGTCGACCGAGGCCGAGTTGCGGGTGCGGAAGATCGTCACGATGATCGCCAGGCCGACGACCACCTCGGCGGCGGCCACGACCATCACGAAGAAGGCCACGACCTGCCCGTCGAGGGCCCCATTCGTGCGGGCGAACGTGACGAAGGCCAGGTTCGAGGCGTTGAGCATCAGCTCGATGCACATGAAGACGACGATGGCGTTGCGGCGCACCAGCACGCCGGTGGCCCCGATGGAGAACAGGATCGCCGACAGGACCAGGTAGTTGGTCGGGTTCATGGGCGGGACTCCTCCCCCTCGGTGGCCGGTGCCCCGGGCGTCGCGGCCTCATGGGCGAGCAGGTGCTCGGCCTCCTCGAGGGCCAGCAGGTCGGCCTCGGGGGCCTCGCCACGCAGGCGCAGCGGCGAGGGCACCGACTCCTCGGCGGTGGTGCCGTCGGGCAGCATCGCGGGCATGTCGACGGCGTTGTTGCGCGCGTAGACGCCCGGGTTGGGCTTGTTGACCGGGTGGTTGCCCGGCGTGAAGCGCTCGGTGGACAGCTCGCGCCTGGGTCTTGCGCGGCTCGGCACGCTCCCGGTGGGTCAGCACCATCGCGCCGACGGCTGCGGTGATCAGCAGCGCGGAGGTGATCTCGAAGGCCAGCAGGTAGCGGGTGAAGATCAGCACGCCGATGCCCTGGACGTTGCCGCCCTGGGCCGCGTTGGGCTGGGCCAGACCGACGACTGTGGTCCCGTCGAGGGCATCGGCGATCCCGGCCAGCAGCAGTCCGAGGAAGCCCGACGAAGGCCAGGCCGGCCAGCACGCGCTGGCCCTTGAGGGTCTCGACGAGGCGAGTCGGAGGCGTCCACGCCGACGACCATCAGGACGAAGACGAACAGCATCATGACCGCACCCGTGTAGACGATGACCTGCACCATCCCGAGGAACAGCGCGTCCTGGGCCACGTAGAGCACGGCCAGGTTGATCATGGTCAGGGCGATGAACAGGGCGCTGTGCACCGCCTTGCGGGACAGGACCATCCCGAGCGCGCCGAGCACGGCCAGCGACGCACAGACCCAGAACGTCACGGTCTCGCCGGTGTTGGGGGTGACCCCCACCGGTCCGCCGGCCACCGCACCCATCACTGCCAGCGCGTTCACTTCGCCTCCGTCCCCTCGGCCTCGAGCTCGGGGTCGAGCTCGGCGCGCTCGGGCCTGGACCTCGGCACGCTGTGCGTCGGTGGCTCCGGTGACCTCGCCGCGGTAGTAGGCCGTGTCGTCAGCGCCCTCGACCATCGCGTGCGGGGGCGCGACCATGCCGGGCAGCAGCGGGCCGAGCAGGTCCGCCTTCTCGTAGATGAGCTTCTCGCGGCTGTTGTCGGCCAGCTCGTACTCGTTGGTCATCGTCAGCGCGCGGGTGGGGCAGGCCTCGATGCACAGCCCGCACAGGATGCAGCGCAGGTAGTTGATCTGGTAGACGCGCCCGTAGCGCTCGCCCGGGGAGTAGCGCTCCTCCTCGGTGTTCGGCGCACCCTCCACGAAGATCGCGTCCGCGGGGCAGGCCCACGCGCACAGCTCGCACCCGATGCACTTCTCCAGGCCGTCGGGGTGCCGGTTGAGCTGGTGGCGGCCGTGGAAGCGCGGACGGGGCGGGTACTTGTCCTTCTCCTCGGGGTACTGCTCGGTGTTGACCTTCTTGAACATCGTCAGGAAGGTCGTCCCGAAGCCCCGGATGGGTTGGGGGAGCTCAGGCACGGGGATCCTCCTGGACGTCGTCGGCAGCCACCGCACTGGGGACTGTCTGGCGGGCGCGCGGGGTGTACTCGAAGAGCTCGCCGGGCATCGGGGGCACCGGGTGCCGGCCCGGGGTGGCAGCCAGCTCCTCGGCCTCGCGGCGCGCGGCCTCCTCACGACGGGCCCGCGACCGGTCGCGGGCTGCCTCGACGAGGTAGGCGACCAGGAACACCCCGATGATCACCGAGACCGCGGCGACGGTCAGCGTGGTCACGTCCCCGCCGAGCTCGTTGCGCAGGCCGCGGAAGGTGGCGACCATCACGATCCAGGCCAGCGACGCCGGGATCAGCACCTTCCAGCCGAACTTCATGAACTGGTCGTAGCGGAACCGCGGAAGGGTGCCGCGCAGCCAGATGAACACGAACAGGAACCCGCAGACCTTCACCATGAACCACAGCAGGCCCCACCAGCTGGAGTTCAGGGCGCCGTCGTTGATGGCCGAGATGGGCCACGGGGCCTGCCAGCCGCCGAGGAACAGGGTGGTGGCCATCGCCGAGACGGTCACCATGTTGACGTACTCGGCCAGGAAGAACAGCGCGAACTTCAGCGACGAGTACTCGGTGTGGAACCCGGCGACCAGCTCGCTCTCGGCCTCGGGGAGGTCGAACGGGGCGCGGTTGGTCTCCCCGACCATGGCGGTCGTATAGATGATGAACGACGGCAGCAGGATCACCGCGAACCACATCGGCTGCTGGGCGGTGACGATCTGCGAGGTCGACATCGAGCCCGAGTAGAGGAAGACGGCCACGAAGGCCAGGCCCATCGCGATCTCGTAGGAGATCATCTGCGCCGAGGAGCGCAGCGCCCCGAGCAGCGGGTACGTCGAGCCCGAGGACCAGCCGGCGAACACGATGCCGTAGATGCCGATCGAGGCGATCGCCAGCACGTAGAGCACCGAGACCGGGAAGTCGGTGAGCTGCAGCGGGGTCCGGGTGCCGAAGATCGAGACCTCCGGGCCGAACGGGATGACGGCCAGGGCCAGGAACGCCGGCACGCAGGCGATGATCGGCGCGATGAAGAAGACGGCCTTGTCGGCCGCCGTGGGCATGATGTCCTCCTTCAGCGCCAGCTTGATGCCGTCCATCAGGCCCTGCAGCACGCCGAAGGGGCCGACCCGGTTGGGCCCGACGCGCATGTTCATGCGGGCAACCACGCGTCGCTCGGCCCAGATGGTCAGCAGCACCAGCACGACGACGCCGAGGAACAGGGCCAGCACCTTGAGCAGCACGAGCCACCAGGGGTCCTCGCCGAACGGCGGGAACGTGGTGGCCGCCACGACCGAGGACGGGATCACTTGGCACCTCCTGCGCTGATCGCCACGTGCGCCCCGGCGCCGACCCGCAGGGTCGCGTTCACGGTGCTGCCCGTGGAGTTGCCCGGCACCCAGACCACGTCGTCGACCATCTCGGTCACGGCCAGGGGCAGGGTCAGGGATCCGTGCTCGCTGCTCACGGTGACCGGCGCACCGTCGGCCAGGCCGTGGGCGGCGGCGGTCGCCTGCGAGACGCGGGCCAGGGCGGGCCGGGCGGTGCCGGCCAGGGCGTCCTCGCCGCGCTGCAGCAGGCCCTCGTCGAGCAGGTGGCGCCAGCTGGCCAGGAGCACCTGCCCGGGGGCGGGGGCGGGCGCGGCGGGGGCGGAAACGGGCTGGGCAGCCGGGCGCGGGCCCTGCCACCGCCCGAGGTTCGCCAGCTCGGCGCGCAGGTCGGCCACCTCCACCGGGCCCAACGAGCGACCCATGGCGCGGGCCACGAGACCCAGGGCGCGGGCGTCGGTGATCGCGGTGGCCTGCCGCATGACCTGGCCGAACGGGCGGGCGCGGCCCTCCCAGTCCAGCAGGGTGCCGGACTTCTCGGTCAGGACGGCCACCGGCAGCACCACGTCGGCCAGCGCGGTGACCTCGGTGGCCCGGGTCTCCAGGGCCAGCACGAAGGGGGCGTCGGCCAGGGCTTCGAGGAAGGCCGCAGGGTCGGGGGTGTCGGCCGCCTCGACCCCGGCGAGGATGACCGCGCCAATGCGCCGCTCGGGCACCTGCGCGTCCTCACCGGCGACCTGGGCGGCGTCGGCGGCGGCCAGCGCCTCGGCGGAGTCCGACGCAAGGGCCACGGCGACGCCGTGCAGGTCCAGGCCGGGCTCGGTGGGCAGGGCGTCGGCCTCGACTCCCCAGGCAGCGGCCACCTGGGCGCGCGCCGTGGGGTCCCCGAGCGGGCGGCCCCACGGCAGCAGCCCGGCCAGGGCACCGGCCTCCAGGGCGCCGCGCTCGCCGGCGCGCCGCGGGATCCAGGCCAGCCGGGCGCCGGTGCGCGCGGCCAGGGCGGCCGCGGCGGTCAGGGCGCCCGGGGCGCCGGCGGCACGCTCGCCGACGAGGATGATCGACCCGGGGGCGGCCAGCGCCTGGCCGGCCTCGCCACCGGCGGCCAGCGCGTCGAGCACGCCAGCCTCCTGGCCCGGGTGCGGCGGCCAGCACGTGCGCGCCGAGCTTGGCCGCGCCGGGCGAGGCGTAGGGGGCCACCGTGAGCACCGACAGCGACCCGGCGCGGGTGGCTGCGCGCAGGCGCAGGAAGACGATCGGCGACTCCTCCTCGGGCTCGAGCCCGACGAGCAGGACGGCCGGGGCGGCATCCAGGTCGGCGTAGGTCACGCCGAGCCCGGAGCCGGACACGGCCGCGCGCAGGAAGTCGGCCTCCTCGGCGCTCGTGCGCCGGATCCGGAAGTCGATCGAGTCGGTGCCCAGCACCGCGCGGGCGAACTTGGCGTAGGCGTAGGAGTCCTCGAGGGTGAGCTTGCCGCCGAGCAGCACCGCGGTGCGGGCGCCCGATTCGGCCAGGGCTGCCGCGGCCCGGCGGGTCGCCTCGCGGCCAGGAGGACTCGACCAGCGCGTCACCCTCGCGCACGAGCGGGGCGTCGAGGCGATCGGCCGACAGGTAGGGGAAGGCGAATCGGCCCTTGTCGCAGTTCCACTCGGAGTTCACGGCCGGGTCGTCCCAGGCCAGGCGGCGCAGCACCGTGGAGCGGCGCACGTCGGTGCGCAGCGCGCAGCCGCTGGCGCAGTGCTCGCACACCGTCGGCGTGGACACCAGGTCGAAGGGCCGCGAGCGGAAGCGGTAGGCCGCGCTGGTCAGGGCGCCCACCGGGCAGATCTGCACGGTGTTGCCCGAGAAGTACGAGTTGAACGGGGTGTCCTCGGCGATGCCGACGATCTGGCGACCGCCGCGCTGCTGCAGGCTGATGAACGGGTCGCCGGCCACCTGGTCGGCGAAGCGGGTGCACCGCGCGCAGGACACGCAGCGCTCCCGGTCGATCAGGATCTGGGTGGACAGCTTCACGGGCTTGGGGAACGTGCGCTTCGTGCCGGTGAACCGGGACTCGGAGCGGCCGTGGCTCATGGCCTGGTTCTGCAGGGGGCACTCGCCGCCCTTGTCACAGACCGGACAGTCCAGCGGGTGGTTGACCAGGAGGAACTCCATGACGCCCCGCTGGGCCGCCTCGGCCATCGGCGAGGTGCCCGCGGTGCGGACCTTCATCCCGTCGGCCACGGGCACGGCGCACGCCGGCTGGGGCTTGGGCTGGCCCTCGATCTCGATCAGGCAGGCCCGGCAGGCCGCGACCGGGTCGAGCAGGGGGTGGTCGCAGAACCGCGGGATCTCCACGCCGACCTGCTCGGCGGCCCGGATGATCAGCGTGCCCTTGGGCACCGCGACCTCGAGGCCGTCGATGGAGACCAGCACCTGGTCGCTCGGCGGGGTGGCCGGCGCGGCGGTCGGCGGCGTGGTGACGGTCATCGTGCGGCTCCCACGGGCAGGACGGTGGCGGCGGCGGGGTTGAACGCCAGGTCGGCCGGCGTGTGCGTGCCGGTGACGAACTCCGCGCGGAAGTGCTTCAGGGCGGCCGGGAAGGGCGTGGCCGCCGCATCGCCGAGGGCGCAGAAGGAGCGGCCGAGGATCTGCCCGCACAGCTCGGTGAGGGTGTCGAGCTCGGCCTCGCTGCCGTGGCCGGCCTCGAACTTCTCCAAGGTCCCGGCGATCCAGCCGGTGCCCTCCCGGCAGGGGGTGCACTTGCCGCACGACTCGTGGGCGTAGAACTCCAGCCAGCGGGTGACGGCCTTGACCACCGAGACGGTGTCGTCGAAGACCATCGGGGTGGCGGTGCCCAGCATCGTGCCGGCTGCGGCCATGTCCTCGTAGGTCAGGGGCAGGTCGAGGTGCAGGTGCGTGAGCATCGGCACGCTCGAGCCACCGGGCAGCCAGAACTTCGGCTCGCCGCCGTTGCGCATCCCCCCGGCGTACTCCAGCAGCTGGCGCATGGTGGTGCCCAGGGCGACCTCGTAGATGCCGGGGCGCTTCACGTGGCCGGAGACAGCCATGAGCTTGAACCCGGGGGACTTCTCGGTGCCCCACTGGGTCAGCCAGTCCGCCCCGTTGCGCACGATGTAGGGCACGTTGGCGATGGTCTCGACGTTGTTGACCACGGTCGGGGAGGCGTAGAGCCCGGCCACGGCGGGGAACGGCGGCTTCAGGCGCGGCTGGCCGCGGCGGCCCTCGAGCGAGTCGAGCAGCGCGGTCTCCTCGCCACAGATGTAGGCCCCGGCCCCCGAGTGCACGATCAGGTCCAGGTCGAAGCCGCTGCCCTGGATGTTCGTGCCCAGGAACCCGGCGGCGTAGGCCTCGCGCACGGCGGCGCGCAGGCGCCGGTGCACGTGCGGGACCTCGCCGCGGACGTAGATGAACGCGTGGTTGGCCCGGATCGCGTACGAGGTGAGGATGCAGCCCTCGACCAGCGCGTGCGGGTTGGCCAGCATCAGCGGGATGTCCTTGCAGGCACCCGGCTCGGACTCGTCGGCGTTCACCACGAGGTAGTGCGGCTTGCCGTCACCCTGCGGGACGAAGCCCCACTTCATGCCGGTCGGGAAGCCGGCACCGCCGCGGCCGCGCAGGCCGGAGTCCTTGACCAGCTGGATCAGGGCGTCGGGTCCCATCGCGAAGCCGGCCGCGAGCTGCTCGTAGCCACCGTGCCGGCGGTAGGCGCCGATCGTGTAGGAGTCGGACTCGTCCCAGTGGGCGGTCAGCACCGGGGTCAGCGTCATGTCAGCGCCCCCCGTCGGCGGCCGGGACCCCGCGCTCGGCGGCGGCCCGCAGGTTGGCCAGCATCAGCTCGTCGGCGTTGGGGCCGTCGCCGGTCAGGCCGTCGTCGTCGATGCCCGAGATGGTGCGCTCGGCGGCCCGGAACCCGCGCACGACCGGCCCCCGGGTGGAGCGGACCTCCTCGCCGGCGCTGAGCTTGTCGAGCACGGCGATCGCCTCGTCGGGGGTCATCCGGTCGAAGAACTCCCAGTCGACGGTCATCACCGGGGCGTGCGTGCAGGCGGCCTGGCACTCGATGCGCTCGAGGTCGAACGTGCCGTCGGCACTGACCTCGTCGTGACCCACGCCGGCCCGGGCGCTGACGGCCGCCCAGACCTCGTCGCCCCCGAGCAGCGCGCACATCGTGTTGGTGCACACCCCGACGTGGTGCTTTCCGGCGGGCCGGCGCTTGTACATCGTGTAGAAGGTGGCCACGGCCGCGACCTCGGCGGTGCTCAGCCCCAGGGTCTGGGCGCAGGCGGCGATGCCCTCGCCGCTGACGAAGCCCTCCTCGGACTGCACCAGGTGCAGCATCGGCAGCAGCGCGGAGCGCGCCTGTGGGTAGCGCCCGGCGAGCTCGGCGAGCTCGACACGGGTCGTCTCGGAGATGGACATCAGCGGTCCACGCCTCCCATCACGGGGTCGATGCTGGCCACTGCGGCCACGACGTCGGCAACCTGGCCGCCGATGCACATGGCGGCCACCGACTGCAGGTTGTTGAAGCTGGGATCGCGGAAGTGCACGCGGTAGGGCCGGGTGCCGCCGTTGCTCACGACATGCACGCCGAGCTCGCCGCGGGGCGCCTCGACCACCTGGTAGGCCTGGCCCACCGGGACGGTGAAGCCCTCGGTGACCAGCTTGAAGTGGTGGATCAGGGCCTCCATCGAGGTGCCCATGATCTGGCGGATGTGCTCCAGGGAGTTGCCCAGCCCGTCGGAGCCGAGCGCCAGCTGCGCCGGCCAGGCGATCTTGGCGTCGCCCACCATGACCGGGCCCGGCTGGAGCAGGTCGAGGGCCTGCTCGACGATGTTCAGGCTCTGCTGCATCTCGGCCAGGCGGATCAGGAAGCGGCCGTAGGCGTCGCAGGTGTTCTGCGTGGGCACGTCGAACTCGTAGCGCTCGTAGCCGCAGTAGGGCATCTCCTTGCGCAGGTCCCACGGGTGGCCGGTGGCCCGCAGGATCGGTCCGGTGACGCCCAGCGCGACGCACCCGGTGAGGTCGAGGTGGCCGATGCCGACCGTGCGACCCATCCAGATGGTGTTGTCGACCAACAGGTTGGCGGTGTCCTTGAACCGGGTGCGCAGCAGGTCGATCGTGGCCTGGATGCGGACCTTGATGTCCTCGCCCTTGTCGTCGGTGGCCGGCAGGTCCTGGGCCAGGCCGCCGGGGCGCACGAAGGCGTGGTTCATCCGCAGGCCGGTGATGATCTCGAACAGGTCGAGCACCAGCTCGCGCTCGCGGAAGCCGAACATGGTGGCGGTCAGGGCGCCGAGCTCGAGGGCGCCCGTGCCCAGGCACACCAGGTGCGAGCTGACCCGGTTGAGCTCCATCAGGATCACGCGGATCACGGTGGCCCGGTCGGGCACGTCGTCGGTGATGCCGAGCAGCTTCTCGACGGCCAGGCAGTAGGCGGTCTCGTTGAAGAAGCTGGACAGGTAGTCCATGCGGGTCACGAACGTGGTGGCCTGCGTCCAGTTGCGGAACTCGAGGTTCTTCTCGATGCCGGTGTGCAGGTAGCCGATGCCGCAGGTGGCGTCCTGGACGCTCTCCCCCTCCAGCTCGAGCACCAGGCGCAGCACGCCGTGGGTCGAGGGGTGCTGCGGACCCATGTTGACCACGATCCGCTCGTCGGCGTGGCTCGGGTCGATGGTGACGGTGTCCCAGTCACCGCCGCTGACGGTGAACACGCGGCCTTCGGTGGTCTGGTACCCGGGTGTGTAGCTGTCGTCCGGGGCCTGCTGGCCCTCGGGGGCGGGCTGGTAGGCCTCGCCGGACTCGTAGATGGTGCTCATCAGTTGTACGACCTCCGCTGGTCCGGCGGGGGCGTCGTGGCGCCCTTGTACTCCACGGGGATCCCGCCCAGCGGATAGTCCTTGCGCTGCGGGTGGCCCGGCCAGTCGTCGGGCATCAGGATCCGGGTCAGCGCGGGGTGGCCGTCGAAGATGATGCCGAACATGTCCCAGGTCTCCCGCTCGTGCCAGTCGGCCGAGGGCCAGACCGGGGTCAGCGAGGGGATGTGCGGGTCGGACTCGGGGCAGGCGATCTCCAGCCGCACGCGCCGGCGGTGGGTCATGCTCATCAGGTGCACGACCGCGTGCAGCTCGCGCTCGGCATCCGCGGGGTAGTGCACGCCCGAGACGCTGTGGCAGACCTCGTAGCGCAGCCCCGGCTCGTCACGCAGCTCCCGGGCGACCTCCAGCAGCCGCTCGCGGCGCACGTAGAGGGTCAGCTCGCCGCGGTCCACCACGACCTTCTCGATCGCGGACTCCGCCGGCAGCCCGGCGTCGGCCAGGGCCAGCTCGAGCTCCTCGGTGACGGCGTCGAAGTCCCCGCCGTAGGGCTTCTGGCTGGCACCGGGCATCTCGACGGGACGGACCAGGCCGCCGAACCCCGAGGTGTCCCCGGAGCCCGAGGCCCCGAACGCACCCGAGCGCACGCCGACGGTGTCGGTGACCGGGGTCAGGCCCAGGTCCACGGCGCCGACGGGCACGACCTCGTCGCTCATCGCAGCAGCCCCTTCATCTCGATGGTGGGCGGCGCGGCGAGGGCTGCTGCCTCGAGCTGGGAGATCTCCGCGGCCCGATGGCCGCCCAGCTTGGCGTGCTGCACCTGGTCGTGGAGCTTGAGGATCGCGTCGATGAGCATCTCCGGCCTGGGCGGGCAGCCCGGCAGGTAGATGTCGACCGGGACGATGTGGTCCACGCCCTGCACGATCGCGTAGTTGTTGAACATGCCGCCGCTGGAGGCGCAGACGCCCATCGCGATGACCCACTTGGGCCCTGCCATCTGGTCGTAGACCTGGCGCAGGACGGGGGCCATCTTGTTGCTCACCCGCCCGGCGACCACCATCAGGTCGGCCTGGCGGGGCGAGCCGCGGAAGACCTCCATGCCGAAGCGGGCCAGGTCGTAGCGGCCGTTGCCCGTGGCCATCATCTCGATGGCGCAGCAGGCCAGGCCGAAGGTGGCCGGCCACATCGAGCTCTTGCGCGCGTAGCCCGCGGCGATCTCGACGGTGGTCAGCAGGATCCCTTCCGGGAGGTGCTCCTCGAGGCCCATGTCAGTCCCACTCCAGTCCGCCGCGGCGCCACACGTAGATGTAGGCCACCAGCAGGGTCGCGATGAACAGCAGCATCTCCACCAGCCCGAAGAGCCCGAGCTTGTCGAAGGTCACGGCCCACGGGTAGAGGAAGACGATCTCGATGTCGAACACGATGAACAGCATCGCGGTCAGGTAGTACTTGACCGGGAACTTCCCCCCGCCCATGGGCTGGGGGGTGGGCTGGATCCCGCACTCGTAGGCATCCAGGCGGGCCCGGTTGTAGCGCTTGGGCCCGGTGATCCCGGCGACCGTCACCGAGAACAGGGCGAAGGCGAATGCCAGCAGCCCCAGGATGAGGATCGGCGTGTAGACGTTCACGGCAGGGTCACCCGTCCTCCCATCGAGGCGCCCGGGTCGGCATGGCCCGAGCGGTCACATCCTAGGCACCGCGAGGTGCGTGGTCCGATCATGCTGCCGGTGTCACCCGTGACAGCACGTTGATCAGCCGGTCCATCGGATCGGGATCGGCCGTGTCGGTGAGGTTGGCCATGAGCTTGAGCGCGAGCTCGCGCAGGACCGGCACGGGCATCCCGTAGGTGGTGGCCAGCTTCATGACCGTGGGGTGGCCGATCGCCCGCACGAACCACCGGCCGAGCGTGTAGTAGCCGCCGTAGTGGGCCTTGAGGTCCTCGGCGTAGCCGTGCAGCTGGGCCTCGCGGCCCTCGACGCGCGGCTCGGCCAGCGCCGCGTCGATGCGCGCCCCGGCCAGCGCGCCGGCCTCCAGCGCGTAGTCGATGCCCTCGCCGTTGAACGGGTTGACCATGCCGCCGGAGTCGCCGACCAGCAGCATCCCCCTGGCGTAGTGCGGCTGGCGGTTGAACCCCATCGGCAGGGCCATGCCGCCGATGCGCACCGTGTCGGCGTGCTCGCGCAGCGCCCAGTGCTCGGGGGTCTCGCGCATCCAGCGGCGCAGCAGGTCGCGGTAGTCGACGTTGCCGAAGGCCTCGGAGGTGTTCAGGATGCCCAGGCCGATGTTGACCGTGCCGTCGGCCAGGCCGAACACCCAGCCGTAGCCGGGCAGCAGCGCGCCGTCGGAGCGCAGCTCGAGGTGGGACTCCATCCAGGGCTCGGCCGCCCGGGGGCTCGGGGCGTAGGCGCGCACGGCCACGCCCATCGGCCGGTCCTCGCGACGGGTCAGGCCCTGGGCCACGGCCAGCCGGGAGGAGACCCCGTCGGCGGCCACGACCACCGGGGCGCGGTAGGTGACCCGCTGCCCGGCGGCGCGCCCGCGGGCGTCGGTGGGCTGGGCGATCACGCCGGTGACCCGTCCGGTGCGCGGGTCCCGGGTCGGCTCGAGGACCTTGGTGCGCTCCACCAGGGTGGCGCCGGCGGACGCGGCGTGTCGGGCCAGGATCTCGTCGAGCTCCATGCGGGCACGGACCAGGCCGTAGGGGGGGAACCGGTCGAGCTCGGGCCAGGGAAGCTCGTAGGTGTGTCCGTTGGCCACGATCCGAAGGCCGTTGTTGCGCGCCCAGCCCTTCTCGGGGGAGATGTCCACGCCCATCGTGATCAGGGACTTCACCGCGCGGGGGGTCAGGCCGTCGCCGCAGACCTTGTCGCGAGGGAAGGCGGCCTTCTCCAGCAGCAGCACCTCGCGCCCGGCAGCGGCCAGGCGGTGTGCGGTCGCCGATCCGGCGGGTCCGGCACCGACGACGATGACGTCGGCGTCTTGGCCGCGCTCGGACATCGGTGGGCACCTCGGGAAGGTCGATGGGACGCCCCGGATTCTAGCCCCGTGCGCCGGACTCGGCTCCCGCGCGCCCGCGCCCGCACCGTCGCGGGCCACGACTGGGGTCGAAGGTCCCGGTTGGCTGGGGACCTCCACGGGCAGGAAACGCTGAGCACCCGCCGGGAGAATGGATCCCCCGCCCGGGCACGCGCCCGCGGACGGGCGCGCACGATCGACGCAGGGAAGAGGACCGCAGTGACCATCGCCGCAGACCGACCGACCACCACCGACCCGTGGGAGGGCTTCGACTCAGGCCCGTGGCGGCAGTCCATCGACGTCGCGGGCTTCATCCGCGGCAACTACGCGCCCTACACCGGTGACGACACGTTCCTGGCCGGGCCGACGCAGCGCACCGAGGCGCTGTGGAGCTTCGTGGCCGACCTGATGCTCCTCGAGCGCGAGCGCGGCATCCTCGACGTGGACGTGCACACCCCCAGCACCATCACCTCGCACGCGCCCGGCCGGATCACGCCCGACATCCCCGAGCTGATCGTCGGCCTGCAGACCGACGCCCCGCTCAAGCGCGCGATCATGCCCAACGGCGGCTACCGGATGGTCGAGAACGGCCTCAAGGCCTACGGCTACGAGCCGGACCCGGCGGTCACCGAGATCTTCACCAAGTACCGCAAGACCCACAACGACGGCGTGTTCGACGCCTACACCCCGGACATCCGCGCGGCGCGCTCCAGCCACGTCATCACCGGCCTGCCCGACGCGTACGGCCGCGGGCGGATCATCGGCGACTACCGGCGCGTGGCGCTCTACGGGGTGGACCGGCTCATCGCCGCCAAGAAGGCCGAGCACGCCAGCCTCGACGACCGGCTGAGCACCGACGCGATCATCCGCGACCGCGAGGAGCTCTCCGAGCAGATCCGCGCGCTGGCCGAGCTCATCGAGCTCGGCCAGGCCCACGGCGTCGACCTGCGCCGGCCGGCGCCGCACCGGCCAGGAGGCGATCCAGTGGCTGTACCTGGCCTACCTCGGGGCGATCAAGGAGCAGAACGGCGCGGCGATGAGCCTGGGCCGGGTCTCGACCTTCCTCGACGTGTACCTGCAGCGCGACCTCGACGCCGGGGTGCTCACCGAGGAGCAGGCCCAGGAGCTGGTCGACGACTTCGTCATCAAGCTGCGGATGGTCCGCTTCCTGCGCACCCCCGAGTACGACGCCCTGTTCTCCGGGGACCCGACCTGGGTCACCGAGGCCATCGGCGGCATGGGCTACGACGGCCGGCCGATGGTCACCCGCTCGTCGTTCCGGTTCCTGCAGACCCTCTACAACCTCGGGCCCGCGCCCGAGCCGAACCTGACGGTGCTGTGGTCCCCGGACCTGCCCGAGGGGTTCAAGCAGTTCTGCGCGAAGGTCTCGATCGACACCTCGGCGATCCAGTACGAGTCCGACGACCTGCTGCGCGAGTTCAACGCCGGCGGCGACGACTGCGCGATCGCCTGCTGCGTGTCGAGCATGCCGGTGGGCAAGCGGATGCAGTTCTTCGGGGCCCGGGTCAACCTGGCCAAGACGCTGCTCTATGCCCTCAACGGCGGGCGCGACGAGATCAGCGGCAAGCAGATCGTGGACCTCGGGGCGCCGGTCACCGGCGACACCCTGGACTTCGACGACGTGTGGGCGCGCCTGGACCGGGCGATGACCTGGCTGGCCGACACCTACGTCAACGCGCTGAACATCATCCACTACATGCACGACAAGTACGCCTACGAGCGCCTCGAGATGGCCCTGCACGACTACGACCCCGAGCGCACGCTGGCGTGCGGCATCGCGGGCCTGTCGATCGTGGCCGACTCGCTCTCGGCGATCCAGCACGCCGGCGTGCACCCCGTGCGCGACGAGACCGGGCTCATCGTCGACTTCGAGATCGACGGCGAGTACCCGGCCTTCGGCAACAACGACGCCCGCGTGGACGACCTGGCTGCCCGGATCGTGACGGTGTTCATGGAGAAGGTCCGCGCCTTCCCGGCCTACCGCGACGCCCGGCACACCCAGTCGGTGCTCACGATCACCTCCAACGTGGTCTACGGGGCCAACACCGGCTCCACGCCGGACGGCCGCAAGCGCGGCGAGCCGTTCGCCCCGGGTGCCAACCCGATGCACGGCCGCGACCGCAAGGGCCTGATCCCGGCAGCGATGTCGGTGGCGCACCTGCCCTACGCCGACGCCCAGGACGGCATCTCGATGACCGCCTCGGTGATCCCCGCGGGCCTGGGCAAGACTGCCGAGGAGCGCGCGGACAACCTCATCGGCGTGCTCGACGGGTACGTGGCCAGCGGCGGCTTCCACATGAACGTCAACGTGCTCAACCGCGAGATGCTGCTCGACGCGATGGAGAACCCGCTGAAGTACCCGCAGCTGACCATCCGGGTCTCGGGATACGCGGTGAACTTCGTTCGCCTGACCCGCCAGCAGCAGCAGGATGTGATCGACCGCACGTTCCATATGAGCGTCTGAGTCGGGGCACGGCTACCGTTCGGCCCATGTCCGAGGTCCGTGGCGATGTTGCCGATGGCACGCGGATCGGCTTCGTCCACTCCTCGGAGACCACCTCGGGGGTGAACGGGCCCGGTCTGCGGTACACGGTGTTCCTCTCGGGGTGCCCGCTGCGCTGCCTGTACTGCCACAACCCCGACACCCAGACCATGCGCCTGGGTGAGCGGACCACTGCTGCCCGGGTCATCGAGGAGGCCGGGCGCTACCAGGCGTTCATCACCCCGCGCGGCGGCCTGACGGTCACCGGTGGCGAGCCGCTGCTGCAGCCGGCCTTCGTCGAGGACCTGTTCGTCGGGGTCAAGGACGCGTTCGGCATGCACACCGCGCTGGACACCTCCGCCAACGGTGGCCATCGCGCCAGCGACCGTCTGCTGGCCAACACCGACCTGGTCCTGCTGGACATCAAGGCCGGCACCCCGGAGCTGTACGAGCAGGTCAGCGCAGGAGGGAGCCTGGCCGACGTGCTGGACTTCGCCGGCCGGCTGGTCGAGCACCGGATCGCGATCTGGATCCGGTTCGTGCTGGTGCCCGGGCTCACCGACGCCCCGGACCACGTGGCGCAGGTCGCCGACCTCAGCGCCGAGCTCGGCGACGTGGTCCAGCGCGTCGAGGTGCTGCCCTACCACCGCCTCGGCGTGGACAAGTACGCCGCACTGGGCCGCGCCTACCCGCTGCTGGACACGCCCACGCCCACCCACGAGTCGGTCGAGGCGGCCCTGGAGATCTTCCGCAGTCGAGGGCTCTACGCCCTGGCCTGAGCCGGGAGCATCACCGGTCCTCAGCGCTGCGCTGGTCGCCGCTGTGCTGGTCGCCGCTGTCATGGCCGCCGGCGGGCCCGCGCAGCCCTGCGAGGATCTCCTGCGTGGTCAGGGCCCCGCCCGGGCGCGACCGACGACGGGCAGCAAGGGTCGCGCAGCTGACCTCCCCGCGCAGGCGCACGACCAGGGCCAGGGCCAGGAGCGCCACGCCGACGGCACCCAGGTAGGGCTGGACGGGCGCGTAGACGCCCAGCGCACCGGTGGTGCCCAGGGTGAGCAGGACGAGCTTGTTGCAGACCGGGCAGCCGATCGCCAGGTACGCGAGCAGCGAGCCTGCCACCCCTGCCCTGGCGGCGCGGCTCCCAGGTGCCGGGTCGACGACGTCGAGCCGGATCGGCGCCGGACCGTCGTTGCGCACGTAGGTGGCGCTGAGCAGGCCGGACAGGATCGCGGTGGCCAGCAGGACCTCCGGGGCCCAGGCGGTCGGGGGCACCGACCGGCCGAACACGGGGTTCGCCAGCACGGCGGTCGAGGCCCCCAGGATCACGTAGGTCCCCACGGCCACCGCAAGGGCGGCCATCCAGCGCCGTGGCGACCAGGTCAGGAAGGCCGCCAGGAAGCAGTTGTTGCCCATCAGGATCACGCTCCAGCTCGCCCAGCACGGTTCCTGGAAGTATACCCCCCCGGGTATCTGCTCGCCATGCGGCGCTGCGTTTGACAGATACCCCCGGGGGTATGCAAACCTAGGTCCACCCGCACCGATTCCCGCCAAGGAGAACCGATGATCGAGCAGATCACCCCCGACCAGCTGCAGCAGCGCCTGGCCACGACGAACCTGACCCTCGTCGACGTGCGCGAGGTGCACGAGTACCGCGCCGGGCACGTTCCCGGCGCTATCAACATCCCTCTGGGCCTGCTCCCCGTGCGCCTGCACGAACTGCCCGCCGGCGCCGAGCTGACCCTCATCTGCCAGTCCGGCAACCGCTCGATGCAGGCCTGCCTGTGGCTGGCCAACCAGGGCCGGGCGTCGGTGAACGTCCTCGGCGGGACGGGCACCTGGCTCCTGTCGGGCCGGCCGGTCGAGTCCGGGGTTCGGGCATGAGCCCCCGCCGACCGACGGTCGTCGCCCTGGACACCCCCAACCTGGGCGACCGCTCCTACATCGTCGCCCTGGACGGCCGGGCCGTGGTGGTCGACCCGCAGCGCGACATCGACCGCGTCGTGGCCGTCCTCGAGCAGAACGACTGGACGCTGACCCACGTGGTGGAGACCCACGTGCACAACGACTACGTCTCCGGCGGGCTGGTCCTGGCCGGCGAGCTCGGTGCCGAGTACCTCGTGCCGCACGGTCACGACTACCGGTTCTCGGCCACCGAGGTCCGCGACGGCGCCACGTTCGCCTCCGGCCCGATGGCCTGGCGGGTCGTGCACACCCCTGGCCACACCCCTCACCACGTCTCCTACGCGGTGGCCGTCGACGGCCTCGACGCCGCGGTGTTCACCGGCGGCTCGATGCTCTACGGCAGCGTCGGGCGCCCGGACCTGATCGGCCCGCAGGCCACCGAGGGCCTGGCCCATGCCCAGTGGCACTCGATGCGGCGCATCGTGGCCGACGTGGCCGCCGAGGCCGACGTGTTCCCGACGCACGGCTTCGGGTCCTTCTGCTCGGCCACGACCACCGTGGGCACCTCCTCGACGGTCGGCCACCAGGCCGTGAGCAACCCCGCGCTGCAGGTCGACGAGGACGTGTTCGTCAAGGAGCTCATCGACGGCCTCGACGCCTTCCCCGCCTACTACGCCCACATGGGACCTGCCAACGAGGCGGGCGCGGGACCCATCGACCTGTCCCTGCCGGCACGTGCCGAGGCCGGCGAGCTGCGCCGGCGCATCGACGACGGCGAGTGGGTCATCGACCTGCGCTCCCGGGTCCTGTTCGGCCAGGGCCACCTGCGCGGAACCCTGTCGTTCCCCTCCGACGGCAACGCGATCACGTACCTGGGCTGGATCATCCCGTGGGGCACGCCGCTGACCCTGCTCGGCGAGTCGCCGGAGCAGGTCAGCGCGTTCCAGCGCGACCTGGTCCGGATCGGCATCGACCGGCCCGAGGCCCACGCCACCGGGGATCCGCACGACTGGGCGCTGGACCCCACCGACATCCACGCCACCGAGCGCACGGACTTCGCGGGCCTGCTCGCCGCCCTGGCCGAGGACCCCAACCGCATCTACCTCGACACCCGCCGCAGGACGGAGTGGATCGACGGGCACGTCATGGGCGCCCGCCTGCTGCCGCTGCACGAGCTCCCGGCGCGCATCGAGGAGGTCGCCACGTGGTCGCGGGCCGCCGCGCACGCCGGCGCCGATCCGCGGGTGTGGGTCAGTTGTGGCAGCGGGTTCCGCGCCAGCATCGCCGCCTCACTGCTCCAGCGCGCCGGGATCCCCGTCGTCCACGTCGACGACGCGTTCGCCAACGCCGCCCGGGCCGGTGCCACCATCCTGGTCGACCAGCACCCCGAGACCATCGGATCGGCCTACTCCGACTGATGGGCACCCTGCTGCTGGCCACCGCCGTCGGCATCCTGCTGGGCGCCGCCCTGGGACTGCTCGGCGGCGGTGGCGGCATCCTCGCCGTGCCGCTGCTCGTGGGCCTGCTGGGCATGGACGTGGATCACGCCGCGACCACCAGCCTGGTGATCGTGCTGGTCGCCGCACTCGCCGGCCTCGTCGCCCACCAGCGGGCCGGCCGGGTGCTGTGGCGCCCGGGCGCGGTGTTCGGCGCCGGCAGCGTCGTGGGTGCGGCCGCTGGGGCGGCGCTGGCGGCCGTGGTCGCCGACTGGATCAAGCTGGGGGCCTTCAGCGTCCTGCTGCTGGTGGCCGGGGTGGCGATGCTGCGCAACGCCCGGCGCCAACCCGCCCACCGCGAGGCCCTGGCCCCCTCGCCGAGCACCGACGCGTGCGGGATGCCGCGCCCGGCCGGCGACGACCCGGCCCGGCGCTCGTGCTCCCTTCCCCTGGTGCTCCTGGTGGCCCTCGCCACGGGCGTCGTGACCGGCTTCCTCGGGGTCGGCGGCGGCTTCCTGGTGGTACCGGCCCTCGTGCTCACGCTGCGGATGCCCGTGCCCAACGCCACCGCCACGGGGCTGGTCGTCGTGGCCCTTGCCTCCGCCTCTGCACTCGGGGTGCGTGTCGCCCAGGCGCCGGACACCAGTGATCCAGCCCTGACCGCGCTGATCGCGCTCGCCGCTGTGGCCGCCGCGGTGGTGGCCGCCCGATGGTCGGGCCGGGTCTCCCCGCGGGCACTGGCCTCGGGCTTCGCGGTCCTGGTCCTGGTCATGGCTGTGGTCCTGGCCGTGCAGGCCCAGGGCGCGCTGTCGGATCGCCTGGTCACCTGAGCCAGGCCTGGCGGAGCCGGGAGCCTCCCTCGTTCATGCCCGATCGTGTGGTAGCAAGGGCCCGACCAGAGGAGGTCCCATGTCAGCCCAGAACCCGAACGTGCCCAACCCCGATTCCGCAGCCGCGGCCAGCGAGGCCCTCCAGGATCGACGTGAGGCGATTGCCGGTGTCGCCAAGTGGTGGTGGCTGTTCCTGGTCAGCGCCGCCGCCTGGGCGGTCATCGGAGTCATCGTCCTGCAGCTGGACAAGCAGTCGGTGGCCACCGTCGGCTACCTGGTCGGCTTCATGCTGATCTTCACCGGCATCGAGCAGTTCGTCGTGGCCTCGGCCACCGACCGCCTGAAGTGGGTGTGGATCATCTTCGGCATCTTCTTCCTGCTCGGTGGGATCTGGGCCGTGTTCAACCCGATCGGCACGACTGCCGGCCTGGCCAACTCGCTGGGCCTTCTGTTCATCCTGATCGGCATCTTCTGGGCGATCGAGGCCTTCGGGTCCAAGGGCGCCAACCCCCTGTGGTGGCTGACCCTGGTCTCCGCGGTGATCATGCTCGGCATGGGCTTCTGGGTGGGCCAGCAGGGCCTGCTGGAGAAGGCGATCACGCTGCTGGTCTTCGCCGGCATCTGGGCGTTCATGCACGCCATCGGCGACGTGATCCGCGCCTTCCAGCTGCGCAAGGTGGGCAAGCTCGTGGCCCCCAGGGCCGCCTGAGCCGCCGCCGCACCTGCACGCCCGGACGCCGCGTCCGACGACACCGCCCGGTGTGGGGATTCCCGCACCGGGCGGTTCGCCTTTGGCGGGGCGCCGCTGGGCGGGGATGATGTGCCGGTGAGCCGAGCCAGCCTGGACAAGGACCCCAAGGACGTGCAGTCGATGTTCGACGGCGTCGCTGCGAAGTACGACGTGACCAACGACGTGCTCTCCCTGGGCCAGGACCGGATGTGGCGGCGCGAGGTCGTACGAGCCGTGGCGGCCGGACCCGGGCAGACGGTGCTCGACCTCGCCGCGGGGACGGGCACCAGCTCGCTGCCGTTCGCCCGGGCCGGGGCGCGCGTGGTCTCCAGCGACTTCTCGCTCGGGATGCTCGCCGAGGGCCGGCGACGGTACGCCACGCTGCCGTTCGTGGCCGGGGATGCCACGGCGCTGCCGTTCGCGGACGACACGTTCGACGCGGTCACCATCTCCTTCGGCCTGCGCAACGTGGTGGACGTCGACGCCGCGCTGGGCGAGATGCACCGGGTCGCCCGGCCGGGCGGACGGCTCGTGGTCTGCGAGTTCAGCCACCCGACCTGGACACCGTGGCGCACCGTGTACATGGAGTACCTGATGAAGGCGCTGCCCGCGGTGGCCCGCCGGGTCTCCAGCGCCCCGGAGGCCTACGTCTACCTGGCCGAGTCGATCCGCGACTGGCCGACCCAGCCCGAGCTGGCCGCGCAGATCGCTGCCAACGGGTGGAGCAGGCCTGCCTGGCGCAACCTCTCCGGTGGGATCGTCGCCCTGCACCGGGCGAGCGCCTGAGGGGCCGTCCGCGACGGGCGGCGGGCACAGGCCCGACGGGTAGAATCCAGGGGTGACCCGCGCTCTCCCGTCCACCGGCCAGCGGGTGCGCACCGTCACCCTCGACGGGATCGACGAGGACCTCCTGAGCCTGCTTCCGGCCTCCGGGGGGCATGCCTGGGTGCGCAACGGCGCGGGGTTCGTCGGCTGGGGAGTGGCCGCCCGGGCCACGTTCACCGGGGCCGAGCGGTTCAGCCGGGCGCAGCGCTGGTGGAACTCCTGGTGCGAGGCCGCCCAGATCGACGACCAGGTGGGCATTGCCGGCACCGGCCCGGTCGCCTTCGCCTCCTTCACGTTCGACTCGGGGCCGCAGGAGTCGATCGTGCTGGTACCGGCCGTGGTGGTCGGCCATCGCGACGGCCGCACATGGCTGACCACCGTGGAGCTCGCGGCTGCGGCGCCTGCCCCCGTCGAGCCGGCCCTGCGGATCGAGGACGACGCCCCGATCACGTGGAGCCCGGGGTCGAGGCCCGTGGAGCACTGGGCGCATGCGGTGGCCGAGGCGATCGGGCGCATCCGGGCCGGTGAGCTGGACAAGGTGGTGCTTGCCCGCGACATGGTCGCCGAGCTGCCGGCGCCGCTGGACGCCGCGACCCTGCTGCAGCGGCTGTCCGACTCCTACCCCGAGTGCTGGACCTTCAGCGTGGACGGGCTGGTGGGCGCCACGCCCGAGCTGCTGGTGCGCCGCGACGGCGACCGGGTGACCTCGCGCGTGCTGGCCGGCACGGTGCGCCGCCGGGGCGACGACTCGGTGGACGCCGGCCTGGCCGCGGCCCTGCTCGGCTCGGACAAGGACCTCGAGGAGCACGAGTACGCGGTGCACTCGGTGGCCGAGGCCCTGGCCACCCACTGCACCGACCTCGACGTCCCCGACGCGCCGCACGTGCTCACCCTGGCCAACGTGCAGCACCTGGCCACCGACGTCTGCGGCATGCTCGCCGACGGGGCTCCCGCGCTGGCCCTGGCGGCCTCGCTGCACCCCACCGCGGCGGTGTGCGGGACGCCGACCGAACGAGCCACGGCACTGATCCGTGAGATCGAGGGGATGGACCGCGGCCGTTACGCCGGTCCGGTCGGCTGGATCGACGCGCACGGCGACGGCGAGTTCGGGATCGCCCTGCGCTGTGCCGCCGTCGAGGACTCCCCCCGCGGCCCGGCCACCCGGCTGCGACTGTTCGCCGGGTGCGGGATCGTCTCCGGCTCCACGGCGCAGGGTGAGATCGCGGAGTCCGAGGCCAAGCTCGACGCGGTGCGCCAGGCGCTCCTGGCGCCCTGAGCACCTCGGTCGCGTCCTCCGCTGGATACCCCATGGGGTATCCTTCCCTGGGACCCGGACGAGAGGCAGCACCATGGGATTCTTCAGCAACCTGTTCCACCGTGAGCCCGTGCCCACGGCCGCCGAGCTCAAGGCCGCAGGGGCGCGCGTGCTCGACGTGCGCTCCCGCGCGGAGTACCAGTCCGGCCACATCGCGGGCGCGAAGAACATGGACGTCGCTGCGCCGGACTTCGCCACCGCCGCCACGCGCCTGAACCCGAAGCACACCTACGTCGTGTACTGCCAGAGCGGCAGTCGCTCCGCACGCGCGGCCCAGACCCTGCGGGCTGCCGGGATGACAGTCGTCGACGGCGGGGGCCTGCACCGGATGCAGTCCAACGGCTGGACGCTGGGCGCCTGAGGCCCGGGAGGGCTACCTGCGCAGGCCGTCCACCTCGGCGGCCACCTGGGCGCGCAGTTCGCCCAGGAGAGCGGCCTCGGCGGGCCTGTCGGGCACGTGCGCGATGACCGCGCGCACGCCGCCGGCTCGCCGTGCCGAGGCCAGCGCCTCGTCGAGGTCGGCCAGGCCGTGCACGCGCGTCGCCGGCACCCCGGCGGCCCGGCACACCGCCACGAGGTCGCGGTCCTGAGGGGTGCCGAAGAGGCGCTCGAAGTGCCCGGCATATTCCGGGCGCCCCTGCTCGAGCTGGTGGAAGATGCCGCCGCCGTCGTTGTCCAGGACCACGAGGACCAAGTCGGGGCGGTCCTGGTCGCGGCCGGCCAGCAGGCCGTTGTGGTCGTGCAGCAGGGCGAGGTCCCCGATCAGGGCCAGGGCGGGGCCACCGCCCTGCGCCTGGTGGGCCAGCGCCGCGCCCCAGGCCGTGGAGACCAAGCCGTCGATGCCGTTCGCGCCGCGGTTGCCGACCACGCGCAGGCCGGGCCTGGTGCCGGCGAACGACTCCACCTGGCGCACCGGCCACGAGGCGGCGACGAGCAGCAGTCCGTCGTCGGGGGCGCCCTGCCAGACCCGGGCGACCACCGCAGCCGCGCTCAGGGGGCCGTCGGCCAGGGCCTGCGCCACGACCCGCGCGGCAGCCCGGTCGGCATCGCGCCACGCCGCCAGCCAGGTCGGGTCGGGCTCGTGGTCGGCCGGGGGCAGGGGGATGCCGGTGAGCACCTGGCGGGCCGTGCGCAGCGGATCGCAGACCTCCCGGCCGGCCGAGGGCAGGTCGAGGGCCACGTGCCGGCCCGCGGCGCGGACCAGGGCGAGGGTGGGTCGCGACAGGCCGAACAGCCCTGCGGTGAGCACCACATCGGGGGTGTGCCCGGCCACGAACTGCTCGGCACCGAGGACCAGGACCCCGTGACCGAGGGCCGTGGGGGCCGCGTGCAGGTTCGCCGAGGGCTCGGCGATGATCGGCCACCCACACGCCTGCGCCAGGCTCGCCAGCCACTGGTGGGGCCCGCGCAGGCTGGTGCACGGCAGGTCGCCGACCACCACCACCCCTCGGGTGGGCACTGCGCCGAGCACCTCGCCCAGGTCGCGGTTGCCGCATCCGTCCAGGGGCGGCCGGCGCACCCGCGGCACGCCGGGGGGCGCCGGCCGATCGGATCGTCGAGGTCGCCGGGATCGGGCACCAGCGGCAGGCGCAGGCCCACGTTCACGTGCACCGGACCCGGCCGGGCGTCAGGTCGGCCCGGAGCCTCGGGGTGGCTGCCCAGGGCGGTGGCCACGGCCGCGGCGACGGCCGGGCCCACCCCGCGGACCGGGTCCCGGTCAGGACCCTCGGCCCGGCTGGGCCCCCAGCTCGACGAACCGGCGGACCATGCCGCCGAAGAACTCGACCTGGTCGATGGTCTGCGGCGCGCCCACCCCGCGTGCCTCCACCGGCCGGTCGGCGGTCACCACCACCAGCGGGATCGCGGAGTAGGAGGCCTCCACCACGGCCGGGGCCAGGTTCGCCACGGCGGTCCCCGAGGTGCACATGACGGCCACCGGGGCACCGGAGACCTTGGCCAGGCCGAGGGCCAGGAAGCCGGCGGAACGCTCGTCGAGGCGCACGTGCAGGCGCAGCACGCCGGCGTCGGCCAGGCGCGCGGCGGCGAAGGCCAGCGGCGCCGAGCGCGACCCCGGCGCGAGCACCAGCTCGGTGACCCCCTGGTGGACCAGCTCGTCGAGGATCGCCCTGGCCAGGGCCGTGGCCGGGTGCACGGTCCTAGATGACCGAGATCAGGCGGGCGCAGCGGGCCAACCGCTCGCGCCACCACAGGGTCTGCTCCCCACCGAGGGCATCGGCCGCGCGGCCCAGGGCCTGCTCGTCGGGCAGGCGCCGGGTGACGGCCATCTGCCCGTTGCGCGGGATCAGCGTGGTCGCGCACACGTCGTCGGCCAGCAGCAGGCCGGTGCCCAGGCCGGCCGCCCCGGCGAGGTCGGGCACCGCGGCCGCCAGCGCCAGGCCCGCGCACAGCCCGACGGAGGTGTTCATCTCCCCGGAGACCACCACCGGCAGGCCGATCTCCTCGATGAGCGCCAGCGCCCGGGCCACCCCGCCCACCGGCGCGACCTTGACGATGAGCACGTCACCGGCCGAGCGCAGGGAGGCGGCCAGGTCGTCGGCGAAGAGGTCGCGCGCGCGGCGCAGGCCCTCGTCGACGGCGATGCGCACGTCCACCTCGTCGTCGACCAGGCGGTAGCGCAGCTCGGCGAGCTCGGTCGTGGTGCGACACGGCTGCTCGAGGTAGTCCAGCACCGGGCCGAACTCGGCGGAGAACATCCGCGCGGCACGGCGGGCCTCGGTGACCGTCCACGCCCCATTGGCGTCCAGGCGCAGCAGCGGGTCGCGGACCCCGGCCTCGGACAGCGCGGCGCGCACCGTGGCCACCCGGGCCAGGTCGTCGGCCAGCGCCGCACCGGGCTCGGCGACCTTGACCTTGAACGTGGTCGCCCCGGTCTGGGCCACCGCGTCGGTGACGTAGCCCGCGATGTCCTCGTGCGGCAGGGCAGGCACCACGACGTTGACCGGCACGGTGTCGCGCACCGGCTCGGGCCACGTGCCCCACGCCGCCTCGACGGCGCTGGCCAGCCAGCGGGCAGCCTCCCAGTCGTCGTACTCGGGGAAGGGAGCCCACTCGGCCCACCCGGACGGCCCGCAGAGCAGCAGGCCCTCGCGGTGCTCCACCCCGCGGAAGCGCCGGCTGAGCGGCACGCGGAACGGCACGGCCACGCTGGCCAGCTCGACCGGGCTGGGCTCGGGCAGCTGGGGGCGCGGACGGGCGCGCTCCACGGCTGCGGCACCCGGGGCGGCCACGGTGCTCGGGTCGGCGGCCACTACGGCCTCTTCGGGAACTTGGCGAAGTCCGGCCGACGCTTCTCCGTGTAGGCGTCGCGGCCCTCCTGGGCCTCCTCGGTCATGTAGAACAGCAGCGTCGCGTCGCCAGCCAGCTGCTGGATGCCGGCCAGCCCGTCGTCGGCGGCGTTCAGCGAGGCCTTGAGCATGCGCAGCGCCAGCGGGCGACATCGTCGAGCATCTCGCGGGCACCACTGCATGGTCTCCTCCTCGAGCGTCCTCGAGCGGCACCACCGAGTTGACCAGGCCCCACTCGAAGGCCTGCTCCGCGCCGTACTGCCGGCACAGGAACCAGACCTCGCGGGCCCGCTTCTGGCCGATCTGGCGGGCCAGCAGCCCCGACGCCGTAGCCGCCGTCGAAGGAGCCGACCTTCGGGCCGGTCTGGCCGAAGCGGGCGTTGTCGGCCGCGATGGTCAGGTCGCAGACGATGTGCAGCACGTGCCCGCCGCCGATCGCGTACCCGGCGACCATGGCGATCACCGGCTTGGGCAGGCGCCGGATCTGCACCTGGAGGTCGAGCACGTTGAGCCGGCCGATCCCCTTGTGGGCGACCTCGTCGTCGCCGATGTAGCCGTCGTTGCCGCGGATGCGCTGGTCGCCGCCGGAGCAGAACGCCCAGTCGCCCTGGCCGGTCAGGATGATCACGCCGACGGAGTCGTCGTCGCGGGCGCATGTTGAACGCGTGCTGGAGCTCGAACAGCGTCTGCGGCCGGAAGGCGTTGCGCACCTCGGGCCGGTTGATCGTGATCTTCGCCACGCCATCGCCGGAGAGCTCGTAGCGGATGTCGGTCCACTCGCCCACGGGCTGCCAGTCGGCGCACGGGCGGACGGTCGAGACCGACGGATCGTCGTAGGCCGGGCTGGAACGGGTCACGACAGGGATGGAGGCGTATCGGTCACGGGTGTCCACGATGGACAGGGTATGACACCGGGCCCGCGGCAGCGGCCAACTCGGGCAGGCCAGCTCCGGTGGTCCGGCGCCGGCCCCTACGGTCGGTGCGCCGCCGGATCCACGCTGCCCAGCGCCGACCCGCCCGCAGCGGTGTCCGAGAACGCGTCACCGGTGACCAGCTGGATGACCCGGCGGGCGATCGCGACGGCGTGGTCGGCGTAGCGCTCGTAGTACCGCGACATCAGGGTGGTGTCGATCGCGGCGGCGACGCCGTAGGTCCACGTCGGGGCCAGCACGGCGGCGAACAGCTCGCGGTGCAGGCGGTCCATCTCGTCGTCCATGGCCAGGATCTCGGCGGCCACGGCGAGGTCCCGGCCGGTGAGCAGCGTCTCGATCCGTGCCGACATCCGGTCGGCCACGGCGCCCATCTCGGCGAACATCGGCCGCACGGCCCCGGGAACGCTCGGCTCGGGGTGGCGCATCCGGGTCAGGGTGGCCACGTGGTCGGCCAGGTCGCCCATCCGCTCCAGGGACGAGGAGATCTGCATCCCGGAGACCACCAGGCGAAGGTCGCGGGCCACCGGCTGCTGGCGGGCGACGGCGTCGTAGACGGCCCACTCGACCCGGCCGGTCAGGTCGTCGAGGTCGTCGTCGCCCTCGATGACGGCCACGGCCGCCGCCAGGTCGACGTCGAGCATCGCCCGCGTCGCCGTGGCCATCGCCGCTCCCGCCTTGCTGGCCATCTCCGTGAGTAGCCGCAGGATCGCGACCAGCTCCTGGTCGAACGCCTCACGCATATCGGCTCTCCTCCGCGCTGGGCACCTCGGTGGGCCCGACTCTACCCACCTGTCCGCGGGTCGGGACCCTGCTGCACCGTGGCGACCCGATCAGTGTGCCGCAGGTCCACCACCGTGACCTGCAGGAGCCCGGGATCGCCCGCCCCGGCCAGGCTCAGGGCCACGTCGACCCGGGCCAGCGCGGCCCGCAGTGCCTCTGCCCTGGCCGCATGCACACGGTCCGGGTGCCTGCGCGCGATGTCGGCCAGCCGCCGCTCGGCCGGGATCAGACGCCCGTCCGGCGCGGAGTGCATGTCGGCGTAGGTGAGCGCGTCGGCCAGCAGGCCGTCCTCCGGGGGGAACCGCTCGGACAGGTCGTGGATCCCCTGCGCCGGTGCCGTCATCCTCGCCAGGGAGTGGTGGGCGACCAGCCGGGCGACCCGCGGCGGGTAGCCCTGCGCCTGCAGGAAGGTCGCACCGTCCAGCGGATGGAACCCCGTGCGCGCGATGCGGGCCGCGTACCCGATGTCGTGCACCACCGCGGCGGTGACCAGGAACTCGGCGTCCTCGGGCGTGAACAGGACCGCGATGCGCGCGGCCACGTCGCCGGCGGTCGTCACATGCTGCAGTCGGGTCCCCTCCCTTGCCAGCAGCTCACGGGCCAGTCCGCGGGCCTGTGCGACGCCCGGCGGGTCTGCGTCCCGGGGTGGCCGGCCGGGTGGATCGGCGGGTGCGATCATCGCGGCGCACCTACAGCCAGTCACGCCGGGTGAAGACGACGTAGAGGCCCACGCACGTCGCGATCATCAGGCCCATGGCCAGGGTGAAGCCGTGCGGGGAGTCCAGCCCGGGCATGCTGGCGAAGTTCATCCCGTAGGCGGTCCCGATCAGGGTGGGGGCGAACAGGATCGCGGCCCACGCCGAGATCTTCTTGACCTCGATGCCCTGGGCGTGGCTGGCCTCGGTCAGGGCGCGCATCTCCTCGTTCTGCTTCTGGGCCACGAGCGTGGCGTTCACCGTGAGCATGTCGCGCAGGATCTGCTGGAAGCCGTCCACCCGATCACAGACCTGCAGGTTGTGGTCGGCGACGTCGCGCAGGTGCCGGCGCATCTCCTCGTGGACGTCGTACTTGTCGAACCCGTCCTGCAGGGCCTGCAGCATCGTGTTCAGGGGGTGGGTGGCGCGGCGGAACTCGATCACCTCGCGGGAGAGCTCGTAGATGCGCCGGGACACCGCCGCATCGCCGGAGAAGATCTCGGTCTCGATCTCGTCGATGTCGTTCTCCAGGCCGGCCACGACCGGGACGTACCCGTCGACGACCCGGTCCAGGATGGAGTACAGGATGGCCTCGGGTCCCAGGGCGAGCAGGTCCGGCTGGCTCTCCATCCGCTCGCGCACGCCGGTGAGGTCCGGGGACTCGGCGTGGCGCATGCTGATCACGAAGTCGGGGCCGACGAACAGGTGCAGCTCGCCGAACTCGACCTCCTCCACCTCGTCGAGGTAGCGCGCCGCGTGCAGCACCACGAACAGGGTGGCGCCGTAGCGCTCGAGCTTGGGGCGCTGGTGGGCGGTGATCGCGTCCTCCACCGCCAGCTCGTGCAGGCCGAACTCGCGGGCGACCAGCGCCACGTCGTCGTGCGACGGCCGGTACAGGCCCACCCACGCGACGGCACCGGGATGGGCCCGGCGCTCGGCGAAGAGCTGGGCCAGCGACGCCGGGGCCACCACGCGCCTGCCCGCACGGTAGAGGGCGAGGTTCACCACCGACGGATTGGTCGGGCGGGGGCCGTCCGGGCGTGCCTCGACCGGGGCCGGTGCGCGATCCAGCGGTGCGCCGCGGCGGTGCATCAGCACCGGACGCAGCCGCCCCGCGGTGCCCACCGACCCAGCGGGATCGACCTTCGACATGCTCACCGCCTCCCGCACCCCGGTCCGTGCTGCCTCGGGCCCGAGGCCAGCCTAGGGCGGCCCCATGGCGCCGGGGTTGCCGCAGGATGAACGCTCGACGACGGCCCCCTCCGCGCGCAGGGCGCGGGCCCTAGCCGACCGGGATCATCACCTCGGTCAGGTACTCCTGCGGCGGCAGGCCGCTGGGATCGTTGAGGTAGGCCTCCCTCGGGGGCCCGACGACCGGCAGCCCGCGCTCGGTGATCCAGCCCATGAGCCGCTCATAGGCCACAGGGATCTGGTCGTACGGGCCCTGGTGGATCGTGGTGGCGACCGTCACCGGGACCAGCCGCCGGATCCCCAGGCCGCGGTCGTCCGGGGCCTGCTCGGCCGCCTCATCCTCGATGGGGGCCCACACCTCCCACAGCGCGTCACCCGGGTCGACCTGCGCCGGGTCGTTGAGGTACACCGCCATCGGCATCCCGCGCGGCTGGTGGCCCCCCTCGGCCACCCACTCGTAGACCGTCCCGAACGCCTGGGGCATCTGGTCGAAGGACCCGCGCATGGACAACGTGGCACAGGTCACGGCGTCGACCTCACGCAGCGTGCACTCGCTCATGGAGACCACCTCCACATGCCAGTATTCCGCGGCCCGTGGGGGCAGCGCAGCGCGGGTGGGGTCGGGTCCTACGGTGGGGTCATGACCGGGTTCACGCCGCAGATGGCCACCGACTTCGTGCACCACGCCGTCCCTGCGATCGGCCGACTCGGTGTGCTGGTGGACGCCATCTCGCCCGGGTCGGTGCTGCTGCGCGTGCCCATCGAGGGCAACGCCAACCACATGGGGACCATGTACGCCGGTGCCCTGTTCGCCCTGGCCGAGCTGCCCGGGGGGCTGCTCCCGCTGGCCGTGCTGGAACCCGGCCGGTACACGCCGATCGTCACCGGCGTCGAGGTGCAGTTCCTGGCCCCGGCCCGCACCGACGTCACGCTGAGCGCCCGGATGGACCCCGACCAGCTGCGGGCGCTGGCCGAGCAGGCCGACGCCGAGGGCCTGGCGCGCTTCACCCTCGACCTGCAGGGCCTGGACGCCCACGGCCGGACGGTGATCACCAGCCGGGCGGACTACCAGCTGCGGCCCGCTCGTGGCTGAGGTCCTCCCCCGCTCGGCCGGCGCTACGCTCCGGCCATGACCAGCGGCACCGTGGCAGAGCTCGCCGCACTGGTGCACAGCAGGGTCCCGCTGGTGGTGGTCGAGACCCGCGACGAGGACCGCGTGCGCACGATGCTGCTGTCGATCGCGGCACAGGGCCGCCCCCCGCTCGCGGTCTTCGAGTGGCAGGTCACCGACGGCCTTCGCCGGGCGGACGTGGACCTCGGCTCGGCCCAGCGGTTCAACTGCGACCCGACCCAGGTCCTGCGCTCGATCCGCGAGGGGATCGCCGGGCTCTACCTGCTGCTGGACTTCCACCCGTACCTGGACGACCCGGTCAACGTCCGCCTGCTCAAGGACATCGCCCAGCAGTACCCGACGACTGCGCGCACGGTGGTCCTGATCAGCCACGACCTCGCCCTGCCCGAGGAGCTCGACAGCTATGGCACGCACTTCGAGGTGGCGCTGCCCTCCCGTGAGGAGCGTCGGGCGATCGTCGAGGAGACCGCCCGGGACTGGGCCCGGGCGCGCCAGAGCACGGTCCGCGCCGATGCGCAGGCGGTGACCCAGTTGGTGGAGAACCTCGCCGGGCTGTCGCTGACCGACACCCGCCGGCTGGCCCGTGCGGCGATCTTCGATGACGGGGCGATCACCGCCGCCGACTCCCCGGCAGTGATGCGCGCCAAGTACGAGCTGCTCAACCGGGGCGGCGTGCTGAGCTTCGAGTACGAGACCGCCGGCCCGGCCGACCTGGCCGGGATGGCCCACCTGCGGGCGTGGCTGACGCGGCGGCGCCCGGCGTTCGACGGCAGCGCCGCGCAGCTCGACCCGCCTCGGGGCGTGCTGCTGCTCGGCGTGCAGGGCTGCGGGAAGTCCCTGGCCGCCAAGGCCGCCGCGGGCATCTTCGGGGTCCCGCTGCTGCGGCTGGACCTCGCCGGGGTGCACGACAAGTACGTGGGTGAGTCCGAGCGCCGGCTGCGCGAGAGCCTGGCGACCGCCGACGTCATGGCGCCGTGCGTGGTGTGGGTCGATGAGATCGAGAAGGGCCTGGCCTCCTCCGACAGCGACACGGGCGCCTCGCGGCGCATCCTCGGCACGTTCCTGACCTGGCTGGCGGAGAAGCGAGCAGCGGTCTTCGTGGTGGCGACCGCCAACGACATCTCGGCCCTGCCGCCCGAGCTGATCCGCAAGGGCCGCTTCGACGAGGTGTTCTTCGTCGACCTTCCGACGCCGGCCGAGCGGGCCGAGATCCTGGCGATCCACGCCGGCCGTCGCGGCATCACGCTGGACCCGGCCGGGATGGCGGCCGTGGCTGCCGCGACCGAGGGGTTCTCCGGAGCCGAGCTCGAGCAGGCGATCTCCAGCGCGGAGTACGCGGCCCACGCCGAGGGCCGGCCGGTGCAGGCGGACCATGTGCTGGCCGAGGTGCGCGCGACCCGGCCGTTGAGCGTGGTGATGGCCGAGCAGGTGGCCGCGCTGCGTCAGTGGGCGCTCACCCGGACGGTGCCGGCCGGCTGAACGGCGAGGGCAGAGTCCGCTGCACGGCCGAGCGGGCCAGGGTGGCCATGAGCGGGCCGCGCAGCAGCGTCGTGGCCGTCAGGACGCCGCCGAACAGTGCCCCGCCGACGCCGCAGGTCACGATGTCCTGCCCGGTCAGGTACAGCCCCGGGATGGCTGTGGCCGGCTTCAGGAACCCCTGGCGGAAGCGCGCCGGGGTGTGGTCCAGGCCGTAGAGCTCACCGCGGCGGTAGCCGGCGAAGTGGGCCGTCGTCAGCGGGGTCGAGATCTCGCAGACCGCCACCCGCCCGCGCAGCTGGGGCACCTGCGTGAACAGGGCCTCGAGCATCCGGTCGGCCAACCCCTGCTTGAACGCGTCGTACTCGGGATCGCGGCGCTTCCATCGGCTGCCCTCCCACGCCTCGAACCAGGCGTACGGCGCCGCGGTGATCACCTCGACGGTGGCGTGGCCCGGGTGGCGGCGCGCGAAGTCGGGGTCCTTGGCCGAGGGGAACGAGACGTAGACCATCGGCAGCGCAGCCCCGGGATCGGCACAGCTCTCGGCGAAAGTCCGGTCGTGGTCGTCGCCGGGGTAGATCCACAGGTTGTGCCGGGGAAGGTCGAGGGCCTGCGCGGTCTCCTCGAACCCGAGGTACAGGCACAGGTGCGCCATGGACGGCGTGACCCGGGTCAGGTCGTCGAGCAGGCCGGCCTGCTCGGCCTCCGCCCGGGGGACGAGCCCGGCGAAGGTGCTCGCCACGCCCGCGTCGCTGATCACGACAGGCGCCCGGATCACCCGACCGTCGGCGGCCATCCGCACCCCGACGGCGCGGCCGTCCTCGACGACGACCTCGGCGACCTCGGCGTTGATCAGCACCGTGCCGCCGGCGCGCTCGATGACCGGGATGATCGACGCGGCGAACACCGCCGACCCGCCGACGGGGTAGTAGCCGCCGCGGGCGTAGTGATTGGCCACCACGGCGTGCATCGCGAAGCTGGACTGCGCGGGGGGCAGGCCGTAGTCGCCGAACTGGGCGGTCAGGACGGCGATGAGCCGCTGGTCGGCGGTGAGCTCCTCGAGCACCTCGCGCGTGGTCCGGTCCGCCCAGCGGTGGAAGCCGCGGCCCAGCACGGGGCCGGCCACGGCCTGGATCGGGCCGGGCAGGGTCTTGGCGGCGTTGAACGGCAGGGAGGCCGACACCGCCGCGCGCACGGCCTCGAAGTAGCCGTCGATCGCGGCCTCCTCGGCCGGGAAGCGCTCGACGAGCATGGCGCGCAGGTTCCGTCGGCCCTTGGGCAGGTCGTAGACGTCGCCGTCGATGATGACCCGGTCGTAGACCTCGCCCATGTCAGCCCACTCGATGCGCCCGTCGCTGACGTCGTCGAGGATCCTGCGCAGGGTCGAGCCGGGCGCCATGTCGCCGATGTAGTGCACCCCGACGTCCCAGTCGTAGCCCGGTCGGTGGAACACGTGCGTGTAGCCCCCGGGGGTGTAGTGCCGCTCGAGGACGAGGACCTTGCGATCCCCGTGCTTGGCGAGCATCGCCGCACAGGCCAGTCCGCCGATCCCCGAGCCGATGACCACGGCGTCGTAGTCCTCGGTGACCGGATGGCGCGTGTAGGACCGAGCCATCTGCCTGCTCATCGCACCCCTCTTCCGGCGGTGCCCTCGGAGGGCGCCGGCCTCGGGCCCACGGTAGTGCAGGCGGCTGGCCCACAGGCAGGCGTGTAGGGTGCGGCGATGCTCGCCGACCAGCCCCCGACCGCCCCCGTGGTGGTGCGCGTGGGCGCGCTGTCGGCGGCGTCCGTGCTCCTGGGCGTCGTGGCCCACGGCTGGGTGGCCGGGGCCCTGCCGGCGCCCGGTGCGCTGCTCGTGATCTCGACCCTGGTCGTGCTGGTGGTGGGTGCGCTGCTCGGGGCGGGCCGGTGGATGGCCGACCGGGCGGCACCGCGGGCCGGTGCTGCCCACGTCGCGGACGGTGCTGGCGTGCTGGCCCTCGTGGTCGGCCAGGCGCTCGTGCACTGGCTGATCCTCCCGGTGGCCGAGGCGGTCCCGGTGTCGGGCGGCCACGGGCACCTGCACCCGGGCGCAACGGGGACCGGCGCGGTCATGGCCCACCACAGCGCCGCCGGCATCGGCCCGCAGATGCTGGCCGGGCACGCACTGGCTGCGCTCGTGGTCGCCCTGCTGCTGAGGTGGGTCGAGGCGGCGATCCTGCGCCTGGCCGGCCTGCTCGCCCAGCTCGGGGCGCCCGTGCGCGCCGTCCGGACGGCGATCGGACTGGCCCGCGGTGTGCCGGCGATCCCTCGGGTGGACCTGGCCGCCGGCGAGGACCCTCGGTGGGCGCGCCGCGATGCACGACCGCGGATGCGGGTGACCCTCCAGCCGCTCGGCCGGCGCGGGCCACCTCTGCTGGCCGGCAGCTGATCCCGCGCCGGCGCCACCGTGCGCCCGGCCGCTGGCCCGATCCCGGGCATCGGCCCGCCCTGCGCCGAGGACTCATGTCCCGCGCTCGGGCGCCCTGCACACCCCCTGAGAGTCCCTGTGAAAGGCAGTTCCCCGATGTTCATCCGACGCGTTGCCGTCACGTCCGCCTCCCTGCTGGTGCTGACCGGCCTGACCGCCTGCGCCAGCTCCTCCGACACCACCACCGCCGCCACCTCCGCCCCGGCGACCTGCCCGGTCCAGATGAAGGACGCCTGGGTCAAGGCCGCCGAGACCGGCATGACCGCCGCGTTCGGCGAGCTGGAGAACCCGACCGCACAGCCGGTGACCATCACCGGCGCCTCCTCCCCGGCGGCCACCTCCATGGAGCTGCACGAGGTCGTCGACAAGGACGGCGAGATGGTCATGCAGCCCAAGGACGGCGGGTTCACCGTGCCGGCCGAGGAGAACCTGCAACTCGAGCCCGGCGGCTACCACCTGATGATGATGGGCCTGACCGGTCCGATCCAGTCCGGTGACGAGGTGCAGTTCACCCTCACCTGCGCCAACGGGGCCACCACCTCGTTCACAGCGCCGGCCAAGCCGTTCACCGGCGCCGAGGAGAACTACGAGGGCGGGGGCATGGAGGGGATGGACGGCACACCCATGCCGTCGCAGTCCTGACCCACCCAGCCTCACCCGCGACACCCCGGGCCCGATCCGGGTGGCCGACCACCGGCCCCCGGATCGGGCCCAGCGCGCTACCGGCCGGTCCGCTGGATCTCGGCAAGCCTGGCGTCGATGAGCGCACGGACCAGGTCCTCGGGCAGCGGCTGGTCCGTGGCGAAGCGCACCGAGCCCTTGGCGGTGACGTAGCCCGTGAGCTCCTCGGCCAGCTGCGCGGTGATGGACCCGCTCATCGGCAGGTAGGTGCAGTGCTGGGCGTAGGAGGCGAATCCGGCCACGCCGCGGCCGTTGACCCGGAAGGCCGGCACCCCGTAGGAGATGCCCTGCTCGGCCTCGGGCAGGATCCCGACGATGATCGCGCGCAGCGCCTGCAGGGTCGACCTCTGCGGCTCGGGAGCCGACTCCAGATAGGCATCCACCTCGGCTGCCGACATCGACACTCCTCCCACGGGCTGGGTCGTGGCCCGAGTGTAGGGGCGGCCAGCCGAGGTCAGTCCGACGGCTCCTCATGGGCCCAGACGCGGAAGTCGCGCAGGACGTTGGGCCCGAAGCTCGTGGTGATCGCCACGTCGGCGGCGTCGCGCCCACGGGCGATGAGGATGCGGCCGGTCATCGGGAGCAGGTTGCGCGGGTCGACCGTCAGCCAGCGGTGGTCGAGGTACACCTCGAACCAGCCCGAGAAGTCCATCGGCTCCTCGGGCGTGGCCAGCTCCACGCCGGCGACGTAGCCCGTGCAGTAACGGGCGGGGATGTTCAGGGCCCGGCAGAACGCCATCCCGAGGTGGGCGTAGTCGCGGCACACGCCCTGGCCCTGCTGGTAGGTGTCCCAGGCGGTCCGGCTCGGACTGGCCCAGTGGTACCCGAACTCGACGTGGTCGTGCACCCACTGGCTGATCGCCTGGACCCGGGGCCAGCCCGGCTCGGCGGTGCCGAACAACTGCCAGGCCTGATCCGCCAACCGGTCACTGTCGGCGTAGCGACTGGGCAGCAGGTAGACCAGCACGTCGTCGGGCAGGTCCTGGACCAGGTGCTGGCGGGCGCCGGGCACGACCTCGTCGGGCAGGCCGGAGTCGGTCAGGAGCGTGTCGGCACGGATCTGGAAGGGGCCCGGCGCGGCGGTCACCCGGTGGCAGAAGTTGCCGAACGAGTCCCGGTAGGAGCCGTAGGGCGTCGGCGGGACGGTGGTCATGGAATCCGGCGCGAGCAGATCCGCCACGCGGCTGTGATGCACGCTGAGCACCACGATCATCGGTGTGGCGTGCTCGAGCTCGAACGTCAGCTGGTACCCGATCCGGATCCTCATCGCCCACCGCCTGGGCCTGATCCTGCCACGGGTCCGCGTCTGCGGCATCCGAGGTGCGGGGCGACCGGGCCGGGGGCCATGATGGACCCAGCCCCTCGGGCTCGCCCATCTAGCGTCCCGCTGGGTCAGCCCCCCGCCGGTCCACCACGACCGACGGGGGGCGTCCCTTGCCCCCGTTCCGATCGGGCCGACCCCCAGGCGCCCGCGGGGGCCATGATGGTGGCGTGAGCACTCCCGCACCGAAGCGCCGAGGGCCCCGACCGGGGGCCGGCACGGCCACCCGTGAGGCCATCGCGGCCGCGGCGCGACTGGAGTTCGCCGAGCGTGGGTTCGCCGGGGCGACCATCCGCTCGATCGCCACCCGGGCCGGCGTGGACCCCGCCCTGGTCCACCACTACTTCGGCACCAAGCAGGCACTCTTCCGCGAGGTGCTGGCCCTGGCTGTGGCCCCGATCCAGGCCGCGCTGCCCACGGTGCTCGACGGCCCCCGCGAGGCCGCCGGGCAGCGGATGGTCCGCACGATGCTGGCGCTCTACGACGATCCCGGGTTCCGGGAGCCGGTGCTGGCGATCATCCGCACGGCGATGACCGACCGGCAGACCGCGGCGATGGCCGCCACGTTCCTGCAGGAGGCGATCCTGCCGCGGGTCGCCCCGCTGGCCGTGGGCCCCGAGCCGGAGGCCCGCGTGGCACTGGCGATCACCAGCCTGGTCGGCACGATGCTCGGCCGGCACGTGCTGGGCCTGGCCGCCCTGCAGGCTCCCGCCGAGGACCTGGTGGCCGAGCTCGGCCCGGTGGTCCAGCGCTACCTGGACGGGACGCACAAGGGCTGACCGGCGCCCCTCAGCCCCCCGCCAGGACGGTCATCCGCTCCTCGATCGTGGCCGGCACCGCCTGCACCTGGCCGGTCACCCCCGCGTCGGCCAGCTCCCGGGCGACCCGCTCGGGCGGCACGTCGGCGACCCGGACGTCGGTGCCGGCCAGGGTCACCGGCAGCCCCGCCGGCTCAGGGCGTCGAAGGCCGCCGCCCAGTCGTCGGCGCTGACCTGCACGGCGGTGGTGGCACCGACGATCTGGGCCTCGCTGCCCTCGGCGACCAGCCGGCCCGCCGGCCATGAGCAGCAGCCGGTCGCACTGTTGGGCCTCCTGCATGTAGTGCGTGGTCACCAGCACCCCGACACCGGCCTCGGCACGCTCGCGGATCGCGTCCCACAGGGCGGTGCGGGCCAGCGCCGATCGACCCCGGAGGTGGGCTCGTCGAGCACCACCAGCTCGGGGTCGTGCAGCAGGGCGCAGGTGAGGGCCAGCGCGCGCTGGGTGCCCAGCGAGATGCGCCCGACGAGCGTCCTCGCCGACGTCGGCCAGCGCGGCGGGCACCTGCGGGCGGGGCTGGCCGTAGACGGCGGCGACGAACTCCAGGTTCTCCCGCACGCTCATGTCGGCGTACAGGCCCAGGCCCTGGGGCACGTAGCCGATCCGGGCGCGGGCGGCCCGGTCGGGGCGGCGGCCGAGCAGGCGCGCCTGTCCGCTGCTGGGGGCGAGCAGCCCGATCGCCATCCGCAGCACGGTGGTCTTGCCAGCCCCGTTGGCGCCGAGCAGCCCCACGACCTCCCCGGCCCCGACGCGGAAGGAGACGTCGTCGACGGCCACGAACTGCCCGAACAGCCGGCCGAGGTGGTGCAGCTCGAGCAGGGGGTCGGGTCCGCGCGCGCTCACGAGGCACCGCCCATCGGCGCCGGGCCCCGCTGGCGCAGGGCCAGCGAGCGGGCCACGACGACGTCCTCGAGGTCGGGTGCGACCACCCGCAGGCCCGGCGGCGGCGGGCCGTCGGGCCACAGCTCGCGGAAGGCGGCGCCGCGACGCCACGCCCACTGGGCACGCACCGCGCGGGGGGCCTCGGTGACCACGCCCCCGGCCTGGCCCAGGACGCGCGCGGGTGACCCCGACACGAGCACCCGGCCCGCGTCCAGGGCCAGCACCTGACGAGCCCTCTCGGCCTCGTCGAGGTAGGTGGTGCTCATCACGACGGCGGTCCCACGCGCGGCTGCCGAGGAGGCCAGCCGCCACAGGTCCACCCGGCTGACCGGGTCCACGCCGGTGCTCGGCTCGTCGAGGACCAGCAGCGCCGGGTCGTGCAGCATCGCCAGGCAGACCCCGAGCTTGCGGCGCATCCCGCCGGAGAGCTGGCCGCTGAGCCGGTCGCGGAACTCCTCGAGGCCCGCGGCCCCGAGCAGCTCAGCGGAGCGGGCGGCGATCCGGGCCCGGTCCATGCCGTACGAGCCGCCCACGAACTCGACGTTCTGCGCCACGCTCAGGCCCCTCCAGCTGCCCACCGACGCCGGCAGGTACCCGATCGTCTCCCGTGCCGGAGCGTGCACCCAGCCGGAGTCCGGCGCGACCCGGCCGACGAGGACCCGCAGCAGGGTCGACTTGCCGGCACCGTCGCCGCCGACCACCGCCGTGACGGCCCCCGGCTCGACCTCCAGCGAGACCCCGGCCAGGGCCATCTGGGCGCCGAAGCGGACGACCACGTCGCCGACCGCGGCCCGGTTCAGTGCCGTCGCCGTCACGACTGGGCCCCCTCCAGGGCGCCGGCGGGATCCACGCCGGGGGCGTCGCCGTCAGCGCCGCCCGCGTGCCGGCCGCCCGGGGCCAGGTCGCGGCGGAAGCGCAGGACCGCTCCGGTGAAGATCACCGCGGCCATCACCGTCAGCGCCACGAACGGCAGCCACAGGCTGGCCAGCGAGGCCCCGCGGATCATCACGCCCTGGGAGATCATCGTGAAGTACGTCAGCGGCAGCAGGTAGGAGATCCAGCGCACGCCCCACGGGATGGCCACCAGCGGGAAGATCATTCCGGAGAGCAGGATCTGGGGCAGCAGGAAGAAGAACGCGGTCTGGATGGCCTGGCCGGCGTTCTGCGAGATGGTCGAGATGAATACCCCGAGGCCGAGCACCACGAACAGGAACAGCGCAGCCCCGAGGGCGAACACGGCCGGGTTGCCGTTGAAGGGCACGTCGAACAGGCCGATCCCCAGGACCGTGACCACGAGCATGTCCAGGGAGGCCACCACGAAGTAGGGCGCGATCTTGCCCAGGATCACCGCACTCGGCGAGATCGGCATGACGGCCAGCTGCTCGAGGGTGCCGGTCTCCCGCTCGCGGACCATGCCGATGCTGGTCACGATCGTGCCGATGAAGGTCAGGATCAGGCCGATGATCGCCGGGATCATCACCCACGAGGTCTTCAGCTCGGGGTTGAACAGGACCTCGGTGCTGACCTGGTCGCCGGCGCGGTTCAGGCACCGACACGTGGCCTGCGCGGCGAACAGGTTCGACGCCGTCCACCAGCGCGACCACCGGGGCCGACCCGGTGAGCAGGACCACGTCGACGGTGTTGTCCACGAGCAGCTGCTCGCCGTCGGCGCGGTCGTCGGCCGGGGTCGATCGTGGTCACGTCGAAGAAGTCGGGCAGCCTCGCTGCCACGGAGTCCGCCTGGCGGACCGACGACAGCGGTGCTGCACGGTCGAGACGGAGAAGTTGGCTGCGTAGCCGAAGACCACCAGCAGCAGCAGCGGCATCATCACCAGCATGCCGACCGTGCGGTGGTCGCGGCGCAGCTCGCGGAACTCCTTGAGCATCATCGCGCGCATGGGCGCCACGCTACGCCCGCGGGGAATAGATATCAACAGTTGTTGAAATAGCAGTTCCCCACACTGCCCCAGCCACCCCGCGCAGGTGGCGCCGCGGGCCTAGGCTGGAGCAGATGAACGCGCCGCCCACACGGGCCTGCACGGCTGTGGCGATCCCCCCGGGCCCCGGGGGGCTGGCCCTGCTGCTGCCCGCGCTGCGCGCCGCGTTGGCCGGCAGCGGCCCAGCGCTGGCGCTCATGCCCGCCAACGGGCCCGCCGGGTACGTCGAGCGCCTGCGCGCCGCCCTGAGACCCGGCGACCCGGTGCCCGAGTCGGTGGCCGTCGTGCTGGCCACGTCGGGCTCCACCGGCGACCCGGCCGGGGTGCTGGTGCCCGGCTCGGCGCTGACCGCTGCGGCGAGCGGTTTCGCCGCCCTCAGCGCGCGTCCGCGGGGTCACCGCTGGGTCGCCGGGCTGCCACTGCACCACGCCGGGGGGCTGATGGTGGCGGTGCGCTCGCTGCACGCCGGGACCACGCCCGTGGCCATGTCCAGCCTCGGCGGGGCCGCCCCCTTCACCCTCGCCTGCTTCGCCGAGGCGACCGAGCGAGCCACCGCCGCGAGCCGGGCCGACGGTCTACCGCTGGCGACCTCGCTGGTGCCGGCGATGCTCTCGGTGCTGGCTGCGGCCGGACCTGAGGCCCTGGACCTGCTCGGTCGCTACGACGTGGTGCTCGTCGGGGGGGCGGCCACCCCCAGGGCGCTCATGCAGCGCATGCGAGCCGCGGGCGTGCGGGCGCGCGCCACCTACGGGATGACCGAGACCTGCGGTGGCGCGGTGATCGACGACCTGCCGCTGCCCGGGGTCCGGGTGCGGGTCGGCCCCGGCGGGCGCCTGGAGATCAGCGGCGAGCAGGTCGCCCTGGGCTACCGCGACGGCCGGATGCCCGAGCGGTGGACGACGACGGGGGGCCTGCGCTGCTTCCGCACCGACGACATCGGGGCCGTGGGTTCACACGGGACGGTCACCGTGCACGGCCGGGCCGACGACGTGGTCCAGGTGGGCGGGGCCTCGGTCTCGCTGGGGGCCGTGCGCGACGTGATCGCCGCCGAGCCCGGGGTCGCCGAGGTGGCGGTGGTGGCCGTGCCGCACGAGCGCTACGGGGCGACCGTCGTCGCGTTCGTCGTGCCCGGGCCAGCCGTCGCAGACGGCGCAGGGACGCCCGCGGACCCCGCGGCGGACGCGTTCGGCACGGCGCTGGCCGACGCCGTCGAGGCACGGCTCGGGCGCTCCGCACGGCCCCGTGCGGTGCACCTGCGCCCCGCCCTGCCGATGCTGGCCTCCGGCAAGCCCGACCTGACCACGTTGCGCCAGCAGGCCGTGGTGGGCTGGGCGGCCCGCATGGGGGAGACTTCCGTCGCTGACCGGTAGGCGACCTGCAGGAGGACCCCGTGACCACGGCGCGTGACTGGCTGGCCGGAGCCCGGCCCAGGACCCTGCCTGCGGCCGTGGCCCCCGTGCTCGTGGGCACCGCGGTGGCTGCCTGGGAGGACCATGTCCTCTGGGGTCGCGCCCTGCTGGCCCTGGTGGTGGCCCTGGCCCTGCAGGTCGGGGTCAACTACGCCAACGACTACAGCGACGGCATCCGCGGCACCGACGCCGCACCGCGTCGGACCGGTGCGCCTGGTCGGGCAGGGGCTGGCGACGCCCGGCGGCGGTGCAAGCGCGCGGCGCTGGCCTCGTTCGCCGTGGCCGGGGTCGGCCGGGCTCGCCCTCGTGGTCGCCATCGGGCCTGGTGGCTGCTTCGTGCGTCGGTGCGGCGGCCATCGTGGCCGGCCTGGTTCTACACCGGCGGGCCGCGGCCCTACGGCTACGCGGGGCTCGGCGAGGTGTTCGTGTTCGTGTTCTTCGGCGTGGTCGCCGTGGCCGGCACCGACGTACGTGCAGACCGGCGCGCTGACGCTGGCTCGCGCTGGCGGCGTCGGTCCCCGTCGGGCCTGCTGGCCGTGCGCGCTCCTCGTCGTCAACAACCTGCGCGACATCCCCGGCGACACCGACGCCGGCAAGCGCACGCTGGCGGTGCGCCTCGGCGATCGGCCCACCCGGCGGCTCTACGCGGGCCTCGTCGGGATCGCCCTGGCCGTGCCGGCGATCGTCGGAGTGCTCGGATTCCTGGATCCGGCCGCCTGGCCGGCCGCGGCGGTGCTCGGCATCGGCGCGGTCATCCCGGCCGTGGGCCCGCTGCGCATCGTGCGCGAGGGTGCCCTCGGTCGGGAGCTGGTGCCCGCCCTGGCCGGCACGGGCGCCCTGCTGCTGGCCTACGGCGTGCTGCTCAGTGCGGGCATCGCGCTCGGTGCGCTGACCCGTTAGGTCGACGCGGCCCAATCGCCCACACCACGGCCGATCCCAGCCCCGGGCTCGCCCGGGCCGGCGGTGCGCAGTAGCCTGCGGCCAACCCCCAGGAGGACCCATGCTGCTGTTCAACCCCGCCGCCTACAAGCCCGAGTTCCTCGACAGTCCAGCCGCAGCACCCTGACCGCGCTGGTGGACTTCTTCGAGTCCAAGGGCCTGGCCGAGATGAAGGACGAGTACCACGCAGGCACCTGGTACACCGACTACCTGGAGTTCGTGGCCCGTCACCGGCTGTTCGCGGGCGTGGCCACCCCCGCGGCCGTCGGCGCGCTGCTGGAGGGCACGCCCGCTGCCGGCGAGGAGCCCGCCCGCTGGGACACCGCCCGGATCAACGAGCTCAACGAGATCCTGGGCTTCTACTCCCTGGACCACTGGTACGCCTGGCAGGTCAGCGTCCTGGGCCTGGGCCCGGTGTGGTTCAGCGCCAACGAGGGCGCCAAGAAGCTGGTCGGCGAGCTGCTGGCCCAGGGCGGGATCTTCGGGTTCGGCCTGTCCGAGCGGACCCACGGCGCCGACATCTACTCCACCGACATGATCCTGACCCGCTCGGGTGAGGGCTGGGTCGCCAACGGCGGCAAGTACTACATCGGCAACGGCAATGCCGCGGCGCGCGTGAGCGTGTTCGGCCGCTTCGCCGACGACGACCCGGAGCACCCCGGGGAGTACGTGTTCTTCCTGGCCGATCCGGCCCACGAGCGCTACGAGCTGGTCAAGAACACCGTGCAGGCCCAGATGTACGTCTCGGAGTTCGTGCTGCGCGACTACCCGGTGACCGGCGCCGACCTGCTGCACGTCGGCCGGCCCGCGTGGGACGCGGCCCTGGGCACGGTCAACGTGGGCAAGGTCAACCTCGGCTGGGCCTCCATCGGCATCGCCGAGCATTCCTTCTACGAGGCGGTGGCCCACGCCAACAACCGGATCCTGTACGGCACTCGGGTCACGACCTTCCCGCATGTGCGCCGGATGCTGGCCGACTCCTACGCGCGCCTGCTGGCGATGAAGCTCTACGCCGCGCGCTCGGCGGACTACCTGCGCGCCGCGTCGGCCGAGGACCGCAGGTTCCTGCTCTACAACCCCATCACCAAGATGAAGGTCACCAGCGAGGGCGAGCGGGTGATCAACCTGCTCTGGGAGGTCATCGCCGCCCGCGGGTTCGAGAAGGACACCTACTTCGAGTCCGCGGTGCGCGACATCCGTGCGCTGCCCAAGCTCGAGGGCACCGTGCACGTGAACCTCGCGCTGGTGCTGAAGTTCCTGCCGAAGTACCTGGCCGCCGCGGCCGGGGCGGGGGGCAGCTACGCGCCGGTCGGCGTGCGCCGCGAGGCCGCCGACGACGCCTACCTGTTCGCGCAGGGCCCGGCCTCGGGCCTGGGTCGCATCGAGTTCCACGACCCGCGACCGGCCTTCGCGCGCTTCTCCCACCTGCCCAACGTGGCGACGTTCGTGGGCCAGATGCAGGCCCTCGGGACGATGCTGGTGACCGCGCCGCCGTCCACGGAGCAGTCCGAGGACCTGGACTTCCTGCTGACCCTGGGCCAGCTGTTCACGCAGGTCGTCTACGCCCAGCTCGTGGCCGAGGCCGCCGGGCTGGCGCTCTCCGAGGATCCGCAGGGGTGCCGCGCGGGCTCGGTCTCAGACCTGACCGACCTCACCGAGGCGCATGTGGACCGGATGTTCGCGGTCTTCGTCCAGGACGTGGCGGAGTTCGCCGTCGCCCTGCACGGGCAGGCCTCGGCCACCGAGGCCCAGCAGGCAGGGGCGCTGACGCTGATCGCCCGGCCGACCATCGAGGCCGACGCCGAGGAGGCGTTCGTCACCGAGGTGCTGGCCTACGACGGCGCCTGGACGATGACCCCCTGAACCCGGCCCGTCGGGGCTCAGCGGGCCCGCGTGCTCGCGAGGCGCTCGGCCAGGGCGCTGAGCTCCGCATGCAGGGTGCGGTACTGCGCCTCGTCGTCGACGAGGTGGCCGACCAGGGCCGCGGGGACGTCCGCGGCCCGGTCGGCCAGCGCCTGGCCGGCCTCGGTGAGCACGACGCTCACGCGCCGCTCGTCGTCGGCGCTGCGGACCCGGGTCAGCAGCCCGCTGAGCTCCAGTCGCTTGAGCAGCGGTGAGAGGGTCCCGGAATCCAGGGACAGGCGCTCACCGAGCTCGCCGACGCTCAGCCCGTCGCGCTCCCACAGCACGAGCATGACCAGGTACTGGGGGTAGGTCAGGCCCAGGTCGGCAAGCAGGGGGCGGTAGGCGGCCGTGAGCTCGCGGCTGATCCGCTGGAACAGGAAGCAGAGCTGGTTGTCCAGCAGCAGCTGCGGCCGCGGGAGGGTCATGCCGCCTGGCTGGCCAGCATCGCCTCGATGTCCTCGGCCAGGGCGGCCGGCTCGGTCGTGGGCGAGTAGCGGGTCACCGTGGTGCCGTCACCGGCGACCAGGAACTTGGTGAAGTTCCACTTCACCGACGAGCCGAGCAGGCCCTTGGTCTGCTCCTTCACGAAGGCGAACACCGGGTGGGTGTCCTTGCCGTTGACGTCGACCTTGGTCGTCAGCGGGAACGTGACACCGAAGTTGATGCGGCAGAACTCCTCGATGGCGTCGTCGTCGCCGGGCTCCTGGTGGGCGAACTGGTCGCACGGGAAGCCGATGACGACCAGGCCCTGGGGGCCGTAGGTCTCATGCAGGGCCTGCAGGCCGTCGTACTGGGGGGTGAACCCGCACTTGCTGGCGGTGTTCACGATCAGCACCGGGCGGCCCCGGAACTGCGCGAGGTCGATCTCGTCGCCACGGTTGGAGGTCACGGTCAGGTCATAGAGTGTGGTCATGGATCCATTGTGCACGATTTAATCGCACACTGCCAATCGGTCCTGATCAGCTCCCCGACCGTCGGTCGCTCAGGCGGAGGGAACCCTGATGGCTGCATCGACCTCGTCGGCGCTGATCTCGCGGGTGCAGAAGAACCAGTCGACGCACGTGACACCCTCCTCCTTGCCCTCGACTCGATCCTTGGCCACGCCGCAGGACCCTGCCGGAGGGACGATGACCGGGTCGCCGGGGCGCCAGTCAGCAGGCGTCGCCACGGAGAAGGCGTCGGCGGTCTGCAGAGCGGTGACGACCCGCAGCAGCTCGTCGACGTTGCGGCCCAGGCTCAGCGGGTAGTAGATGATCGTGCGGATGGTGCCCCGGGGGTCGATGACGAAGACCGCCCGGACGGCCTTGGTGGAGTCCTCGCCCGGCATGATCATGCCGTAGGCCCGGGCGACGTTCATCGTGATGTCCTCGATCACGGGGAAGGTCACCTCGTCCGCGGCATGGTCGCCACGATCGGGGCCTCGGGGGTGGTGGTCACGTCAGTTCTCCTCGCTCGTCGTCGGATCTGGCACTCGCCTGCTCCCGACGCTTCACGGGAGAGGTCGCTCGCCCAGATCCGAATACACCCCGAGGGGTATATGGGCCGTGTGGGTGCCCCCGCCGAACCCACTGGCCGCGGCCCCGCACCCCTGGCTCACCGTTGGGTCCCCCAAGGGTGCAGCTGCCCGTGGCCAGGTCTCACGACGAGCACGGCGTGGTCGACCACGTCAGCGATCGGGCGGCCGGTATCGATCAGGTGGGCCTCCGTCCATGGTGCGGGGCTGGATCGGGCGAGGGCTGCGAGCACCTCCGGCGTGGCATCCGAGGAATCGCCACCCATCGCAGCCCTGATGCGCAGTCGGGCAGCGGCCTCGTCGAGGGCCAGATCACAGCAGATCTCGTGCAGGTGGGCATGGGCCTGCCGGGCCAGGGAACGTGCCGCCTCGCGCCGACGGGGGTCGAGCCAGGTGGCGTCGAGCACGACCGAGTCGCCCCTGCCCAGGGCCAGCTCCGCCCGGCGCAGGAGCTCGTCGTACGTCTCGGCGGTTCGGGCGGGGGTGTAGATCCCCGCGAACGGGGCGGCGCCCGCGGGATCGTGGTGCGCCAGGCCGGCGATCTCCTTGCGCACGACGTCGCTGCGCATCACTGCCCAGCCGAGCCGATCGCCCAGCCCCTCGGCGAGGGTGGACTTCCCGGTGCCGGGCAGGCCGCCGACCAGGACCAGGTGGACCTCTGCCTCGTCGAGATGGCGACCGGCCTGGGCCAGGAACTCCGCCGCCTCCTCGCCGGCGCCGCCCTGCCCGTCAGCTGCCGCCAGGCAGGAGACCTTGCACCGCACGAGGGCGCGGTAGGCGATGTACCAGTGCTCCAGGGAGTCCGGGTGCGTCTCGGCGGCGAACTCCCGGTAGGCGTCGAGGAATCGGCGGGCGAGGTCTGCCCGACCGAGGTGCTCGAGGTCCATCGCGAGGAAGGCGACGTCGTAGAGGACGTCACCCCAGCGGAACCGGGCGTCGAACTCGACGCAGTCCAGGATCCGTGGACCGTCGTCGAGGCAGAAGATGTCCTCGGCCAGCAGGTCGCCGTGCCCGTCCACGATCCGCCCCTGGTGGACGCGCTGGTCGAGCAGCGGGCCCCGACCGTGGAGGAAGTCCAGGGCCTGGCGCCAGACTCGGGCGTGCAGGTCGCCGTCGAGGTACTGCCCGGTGAACGGCGCGGTCTCCTCGAGGTTGGTCGTCCACAGCATGGCCAGGTGCTCCACCGAGCCCGCGAGGTCCACCTCCGGCGAGCGTGCGGCGCGGGCATGGAACGCGGCCACCGTGCGGGCCACCGCCGTGAGGTTCGCCTCATCGAAGGAGGCCTGCGCGACCAGGGTGGCCAGGCGCAGTCGCCCAGGCAACCGGCGCATCACCACGAGGTGCTCGACGGGCATGCGGTTCTCGTCGATGACGTCATGGACCCCCAGGTACACGTCAGGGGACAGTCGACGGTTGAGCTGCACCTCGCGCCGGCAGTCAGCCAGGCGCAGCTCCCGGGTCGAGAAGTCCAGGAACGGGGTCGTGACCGGCTTGCGCACCTTGTACACCCGGTCATCGAGGAAGAACAGCACCGAGATGTGGGTCTCCACCACCGCCGCACGTTCCACGCGCCGATCCTGCGCGCTGGCGAGGGGCGGCACGAGAGGCCAACGTCCCGTCGGGGCTCGAGGTTCCCGCGCGAGCCGCCGCCTGCCTCAGGCGCCGTCCGGGCCCTCCGGGGGGCCCGAGGGCGGCGGCACCGTGCCGTTGCCGCCGGTACTGCCGGTGGACGGCCCTCCGGCGGCGCGGTCACGGCGCAGGCGCTCCATCCGGGCTGACCACGAGGCCTCGTCCAGGCGTCGGAGGAACTCGGGGTCGTCGTCCGGGGCGATCGGCCCACGCGGACCCCGCCCGCCCCCTCCGCCGGGACCGCCGTCGCCACCGCCCGACGGGGGGTTGTCCACCCGCGGACGCCCCAGGAGCACGTAGCACAACGGGCCGAGCACCGGGATGAGCACGATCACCAGCGCCCACAGCCATTTGGGGATCACGCGGACGGCCTCGCCCGGCGCGCGCAGCAGGTCGAGCAGCGCATAGATGTAGAGCGCGAGGACCGCGACTGCGAGGAGGAACTTGCCCACCGCGACCCCTTTCCGGCCAGTGCTCCTCAGGCTAGCCCGCGTATCGACCTGCGGCCACCAGAGCGGGTGCAGGACGCGGCGTAGGCTCGGACCCATGAGCGAGCAGATCCCGGACCAGAGCCCCGACCTCGAGCAGGTCGCCCCCACCCCGCCGGCCCCGGTGCCGCACGCCGGCATCCGCTACGCCGTGCTGCGGATGTCGATGATGCTGACCATCGGCGGGGTGCTCTACCTGGTCGGGATGCGCAGCTGGCCGCTGCTGTTCGCGACGGTGCTCGTCTCCGGGATCGCCAGCTACTTCGTGTTCCTGCGCCAGCGCGAGGCCGCCGCGCGCAACCTCGAGGCGTCCGTCGAGGGCTGGAAGGGCCGGCGCGGTGGGCCGCACTCCGCCGAGGCGGGTCCTCAGACCCCCGCGTAGGAGTGCAGGCCGCTGGCGAACAGGTTCACGCCGAAGAAGTTGATCAGGAAGCACGCGAAGCCGATCAGGCCCACGACGGCCGCCCGGCGGCCCCGCCAGCCGGCGGTGGCGCGCGCGTGCAGGTACCCGGCGTACACGACCCAGGTGATGAACGCCCAGGTCTCCTTCGGGTCCCAGCCCCAGTAGCGGCCCCAGGCGTCCTCGGCCCAGATCGCGCCGGCGATCACCGCGAAGGTCCACAGCGGGAACACGAACGCGTTCACCCGGTAGGCCAGGGTGTCCAGGGTGCGTGAGTCCGGGATCCGGGCGGCGATCGCCCCGGCGAGGCGGGCCTCGGGCTTGCGCTCGGCGGTGTCGGCCACCAGGTAGAGCACGGTCGCGGCCGCGCCCACCGTGAAGGCACCCCCGGCGATGATCGCGGCCGCGACATGGATGACCAGCCAGTAGGACTTCAGCGCCGGCACCAGCTGCGGGCTGTCGTTGTAGAGCAGCAGCACCGCCACGCCCAGGGTGATGAGGCTGGCCATGGTGATCAGCAGGCCCATCCAGCGCACGTCGCGGCGCAGCGAGACCGCCAGGAACACGCCTGTCATCGCCGCCGCCGAGGCCAGCGAGAACTCGTACATGTTGCCCCAGGGGGCGCGCTCGGCCCAGAGGCCCCGGGTGAGCACGCCGGCCATGAGCAGGCCGAAGGCCAGCCACGTCAGCGACATCGCGATGTTGGCCGCACGCCGCCCCGGCGGCAGGACGTCGCCATCCGAGCCGCCGGAACCTCGCGGGGACCGGGCGATCTCGGCCTCGATCTGTGCCGAGGCCTCACGGGCACGGGCCCGGGCCAGCGCGGCCGACTCGGCTGGGGTGGCGCCGGCGGGGACAGCCTCCGGGACCGGCTGGGGCGCCGGCGCCAGCTGCGGGCCGGGCGCGACCGCCCGGGCGGCGGCGAACGACACGGCGAACGAGATGAACGCCAGGGCGTACATGGCCATCGAGGCGTAGACGAGCAGGTTGCTCCACTGGGCCAGCGTCACGTCGGGTCCTCCGGGGTGGGGGCGGGGCTCGGGGCCGGTGCGGGTGCGGGTGCGCGCGGGGTGTCGCTGGCCGACGGCCCGCCGAGCACGGCCACGAGGGCGGCGACCTCCTCGGTCACGTCCGCGGCGTCGGTGCGCGACAGCCCGGCGACCTGCACCCGGGTGCGGCCAAGGCTAGCGCCCCCAGCCGGGTCGTGGGCGGGGCCCTGCGCCGGCGCGACGGCCCACTCCTCGACCCGCACCCAGATCCGGCGGCGTCGCACGAACAGCGAGAGCATCAGGCCGGCGATGGCGGTCACCGAGGCCAGCAGGGCCAGCCCCTTGCCGGGGTCGTGGGCGATGGAGAACGACGCCCAGCGCTCCAGGCCGACGAACTCCAGCGTGCCGGTGCCGTCGGGCAGAGTCCACGACTCGCCGGGGCGCAGGGCCTGCAGGCCGAGCTGGTCCAGGCCCTCGGTGTCCAGGGCGAACACGTTGCGCGGCACGCCCGCGTCCAGGCCGAGGTCGCCGGTCCACACCGAGGCGAACAGTGCGGGGTCGTCCGGTGCGGGGAAGGTCGAGTGCGGCCCGCGCACGTCGTCGACCGCGGCCGTCGGCAGGAACAGCCCCTGCAGGGCCAGCTGCGGGGTGCCGTCGGGGGCCTTGACGACGCCGGTGGAGGTGAAGTTGCCGTCCTGCGGCAGGAACACGACGGTGTCGTCGACGACGACGCGGCCCGTCGAGTCGGTCAGCTTCAGGTGCGGGGCATAGCCGTGGCCGACCAGGAAGACCTTGGCCCCGTCGACGCGCAGCGGCTTGTTGACCGCCACCTCACGGCTCTGCACGGGCGCCCCGGGCTCGGCGCGGTAGTCCAGCTGCGCCGCGAACGAGCGCGGTGCCCCGCGCTGGGAGCCCTCCCGCTCGAAGGTGGCATCGAAGTCGGTCATCGTGAACGAGAAGGGGGGCAGGTCCTTGGTCGAGGAGAGCTTGCCCGGTGAGAACGAGTCGTACTGGGTCAGGGTGTTGGAGAAGCCCGCGCCCTCGCGCACGATGACCGTGCCCTTCCAGCCCAGCAGCGACCCGAGGGCCACGCCCACGAGCACCAGGACCAGGGCGACGTGGAACAGCAGGTTGCCGGTCTCCCGGGAGAAGCCCTTCTCGGCGGCCAGCGAGGACGCGTTCTCCCCGGCACCCGGGGTGACCCGCCAGCGCTGGGCCCGCAGCGACTCGGCGGCGGCGGCCAGCACCTCGGCGGCCGGTCGGTCGGCGTGCCAGGTGGTGGCCCCGGCCAGGCGGTCGAGGCGGCGCGGGGCGGGCGGGGTGGGGGCGCGCATCGAGCGCCAGTGGGCGCCGATGCGCGGCAGCACGCAGCCGATCAGGGAGATGAACAGCAGGAGGTAGACCGCCGAGAACCAGGGCGAGGTGAACACGTCGGAAGAAGCCCGCGCGGTCCAGCAGCGGCCCGGCGCTCGGGTGGGCCTCGATCCAGTCGACCACCGCGATGTCGCTCGTGCCGCGCTGGGGCAGCACGCTGCCCGGGATCGCGGCCAGGGCCAGCAGGAACAGCAGCGCCAGGGCGGTGCGCATGCTGGTCAGCTGCCGCCATCCCCAGCGCAGCCAGCCGACGGGCCCGAGCCTCGGCCCGGCCGGTGCCGCGCGCCGCCGCCGGGCCCCACCCCAGTCGGCCGACAGCGCGCTGGGGTCGAACAGGTCGTCGGACTCGGCGGTCACGGTGGGTCCGCTGCTCACAGCGGCACCTCCCACCCGGAGACCCAGCCGCGCAGGGAGACGCTCAGCTCGCCCCAGAGTCCGCTGACCATGAGCAGCCCCAGGCCGACCAGGCAGACCCCGCCGACCACCTGGATCGCGCGGGTGTGCCGTCGGGCCCACGACAGCGCGCCCAGTCCGCGCTCCATGGCCAGGCCGATCACGAGGAACGGCAGGCCCAGGCCCACGCAGTACGCGGCCGAGAGCAGTGCCCCGCGGGCCGCCGACCCCTCGGTGAAGGCCAGGCTCTGCACCGCCGCCAGCGTCGGGCCGATGCACGGGGTCCAGCCCAGGCCGAAGACGACTCCGAGCAGCGGGGCGCCCCACACCCCGCGCACCGGCCGCCGGTGCAGGCGGGCCTCGCGCTGCAGGGCGGGGATGAGGCCCAGGAACCCCAGGCCCAGGACGATCACGACCACGCCGAGCAGGCGCGTGAGCAGGTCCTGGTGGGTGAGCAGGGTGGCCCCGAGGCCCCCGAACAGCGCCCCGTAGGAGACGAACACCGCGCTGAACCCGGCGATGAACCCGAGGGTGCCCAGCAGCACCCGCGAGCGCGTGGCGGGGGCGGCGCCGGGGGCGGCGGGCGGGTTGGGCTGGGGTGCGCCGCTGGCCACCGCGACGGGCACGGCACCGGCCCGGGCAGCCGCCAGCTCCGCGCCGGTCAGCCCGGTGACGTAGGACAGGTAGCCGGGCACCAGGGGCAGCACGCACGGGCTGGCGAAGCTCAGCAGCCCGGCGAGCACCGCCAGCGGGAGGGCGACGAGCAGCGATCCCGAGGCCACGATCTCGCCGACGCCGGTGATCATCCGGACCCCTCGTCCAGCAGCGGTTCGACCAGGCCCAGCAGCCGGGAGCGGTCGACCTCGCCGAGGACGCGGGCCGCGACCCGGCCCGCCCGGTCGATGACGACGGTCGAGGGGATGGCCGCGGGGGGCAGCGTGTCGTGGAAGAGCAGCTGCAGGCTGCCGTCGGTGTCGACCACGCTGGGGTAGGTCAGGCCGAACCGCTCCACGAACGCGGTCGCCGGTGCGGCCGAGTCGCGGGTGTTCAGCCCGACGAACTGCACGTCCCGGTCGGCGAGCTCCTCGGAGACGGCCTGCAGGTCCTCGGCCTCGGCGCGGCACGGAGCGCACCACGAGGCCCACACGTTGAGCACGACGACCTCGCCGAGGTGGTCGGCCAGGGCGAAGGGTGCGCCGTCCAGCGTGGTCCCGGTCAGCGCCGGGGCGGGCACGCGCTCGGCCTCGGCCACGATGGTGGTGGTGCCGTCCCCGGAGACGTAGCCCTGCTCGGCGACGTCGGTGACCACCCGCTCGCCGGCGGAGGAGTCCTGAGCGCACCCGGCCAGCAGCGCGGCGAGCGCCACGAGGGCGGCGCCGTGCGCGAACCGGGTGCGTGCGGGCATCAGGCTCCCTTGGCCTTGGAGGCCCGGGCGGCGAGGTCGGCGGCGGGCTCGGTGTAGGAGACCGCGATGAGGCGCTGGGCGTCGAACGTGAACGAGGTCAGCGACGCGAGGTTGCACTGGCGCCGACGCGGGTCGTGGACGAAGCTGCGGTCCTCGGCGTCCAGGCGGCACACCCAGATCGGCAGCTGGTGGCTGACCAGCAGCGCCTCGTGGCCGCGCGCCTCGTCGCGGGCCCGGCGCACCGCGTTGCGCATGCGCGCCGCGATCTCGTCGTAGGGCTCTCCCCAGGAGGGCGTGAACGGGTTCCACAGGTGCCGCCAGGCGGCGGGGTTCTTCAGGATGCCGTCGCCGACCCCCACCCGCTGGCCCTCGAAGACGTTGTCCGCCTCGATCAGGTTGTCGTCCACGCCGACCGGCAGGCCGAACGCCGCAGCGGTGGGCGCCGCGGTCTCCTGGGCCCGCTCCAGCGGGGAGGCCGTCACCACGGTGATGTCCCGGCCGGCCAGGGCCTCGGCGGCCCGGTCGGCCATCTCCCGGCCGAGGTCGGAGAGGTGGAAGTCCGGCAGGCGGCCGTAGAGGACCTGCTCGGGGTTGTGCACCTCACCATGGCGCAGCAGGTGGATGGTGGTGCGCTGGCTCATCGGGCCTCCCAGTGGTGGATCCGACCGCCGGTCGGGCGGGTCCGCCGGCATCGAGGTCCCCATTGTGGACGATCCCGGCGCCCGCAGGAGGCGCAGCGCGCAGTCATGGCGTGGACCGCGCGGCCGCCCGGGCGGCACCGGGCAGGGCGGCCGCCACCTGGTCGAGCGCGGACTCGTCGTGGGCCGCGGAGACGAACCACGCCTCGAACGCCGAGGGCGGCAGGTAGACCCCGGCGTCGAGCATCGCGTGGAAGAACGCGCGGTACCGCCAGGCCTCCTGGGCCGAGGCCTCCGCCCAGGAGCGGACCGGCCGGTCGGTGAAGAAGACGCTGAACAGGTTGCCCGCCACCTGCACGCGATGGGCGACCCCGGCAGCGGTCATCGCCGCGGTGAGCTCGTCGGCCATCCGCGCGGCCGCCGAGTCGAGCGTGGCGTACACCGACTCGTCGCACGCGCGCAGCGTGGCCAGGCCGCAGGTGGCGGCGATCGGGTTCCCGGCCAGGGTGCCGGCCTGGTAGACGGGTCCCGCGGGGGCGAGCATGCCCATCACGTCGGCCCGGCCGCCGAAGGCCGCGGCGGGCAGGCCCCCGCCCATCACCTTCCCGAAGGTGAACAGGTCCGGGGCCCAGCCCTCGTGCGCGCCGGTCAGGCCCCAGAAGCCGGCCGGGCCGGTCCGGAAGCCGGTCATGACCTCGTCGAACACGAACAGCGCCCCGTGCTCGCGGCACAGCCGGGCGATCGCGGCGTTGAACCCGGGCTCCGGGGGCACGACGCCCATGTTGGCCGCGGCCGCCTCGGTGATGACCGCCGCGATCTGGCGCCCCGCTGCGCGAACAGCGCCTCGAGGGACGCGACGTCGTTGTAGGGCAGCACGATCGTGTCGGCGGCCTGGCCGGGGGTGACCCCCGGGGAGTCGGGCAGGCCCAGGGTCGCGATCCCCGACCCGGCCGCGACCAGCAGGGAGTCGACGTGGCCGTGGTAGCACCCGGCGAACTTGACCACCAGCGAGCGGCCGGTGAACCCGCGGGCCAGGCGGATGGCACTCATGGTCGCCTCGGTGCCCGAGGAGACCAGCCGCACCATCTCGACCGGCGCGACACGGCGCACGATCTCCTCGGCGAGCTCCACCTCGGCCGGGCCGGGGGTGCCGAAGGACATCCCGCGCCGCGATCGCCTCGGAGACGGCGGCCAGCACCTCGGGGTGTGCGTGACCCAGGATCATCGGTCCCCAGGAGCAGACCATGTCGACGTAGGTCGGTGCCGTCGACGTCGGTGATCCGCGCGCCCGTCCCGCGAGCCATGAACCGCGGCGTGCCACCGACCGCACGGAAGGCCCGCACGGGGGAGTTCACCCCGCCGGGGGTCACGGCCAGAGCCCGGTCGAACCAGGCCTGGCTCTGCGCCTGGGCCGTCATCGCGCACCCACGCGACGGTGGCCGGACAGGGCCTCGGCCCGACCGTCGTCCAACCAGCCGGCCACCTCGGCGGCCCAGTAGGTCAGCACGATGTCGGCACCCGCGCGGCGGATCACCGTCAGGGTCTCGAGGATCGCCCGCTCGCGGTCGATCCAGCCCTGGGCCGCGGCCGCCTCGACCATCGCGTACTCCCCGGAGACCTGGTAGGCCGCCACCGGCACCGTCGCTGACGGCTGCCACGTCGGCGATGACGTCGAGGTAGTGCCACGCGGGCTTGACCATCACGATGTCGGCGCCCTCGGCCAGGTCGAGGGCGACCTCGCGCAGCGACTCGCGCCGGTTGGCGGGGTCCTGCTGGTAGGTGCGCCGGTCGCCGGTCAGGGCGGAGTCCACGGCCTCCCGGAACGGCCCGTAGAAGGCGGAGGCGTACTTGGCGGCGTAGGCCAGGACCACGACGTCCGGCGTGCCCGGCGCTGTCCAGGCCCGCGCGGACCGCGCCGACCTGGCCGTCCATCATGCCGCTGAGGTGCCCACCACGTGGGCCCCCGCCTCGGCCAGGGCCACGGCCATCGCGGCGTAGCACTGCCAGGGTCGCGTCGTTGTCGACGCCGCCGTCGGCCCAGCACGCCGCAGTGGCCGTGGTCGGTGAACTCGTCCAGGCACAGGTCGGCCATCACCACGAGGTCGTCGCCGACCTCGGCGACCACGTCGCGCACGGCGGCGTTCAGCATGCCCGCCGGGTCCAGCGCACCGGAGCCGGTCGCGTCCCGGGTGGCCGGGACGCCGAAGAGCATGACCCCGCCGACCCCGGCCTCGGCCGCGGCGACGGCGGCCCGGCGAAGGGTCTCGGGCGTGTGCTGCACGACGCCGGGCATCGAGGTGATGGCGACCGGCTCGCGCAGACCCTCGCGGACGAACAGCGGCAGCACCAGCTCAGCCGGGCTCAGGCGCGTCTCGGCGACCAGCCGGCGCAGCGCGGGGGTCGCCGCAGCCGGCGCGGACGCGCCTGCGGGAAGCCCCCGAGGGTGGGGTTCGACACCTCAGGTGGCCCTCCGGCGCGACCCGCCCCGGCGGCGACCCGGACGCCAGGCCGTCTCGCCGTGCTCGAGCGGCGTGGCGACGCAGCGCCTCGCCGTGGGCAGCCAGCGCCGCGGCGAGGGCGGCCACGCTGCGGCTCTCGGCCAGCACGTCGACGCGCAGGCCGTGCTCCTCGGCGGTCTTGGCCGTCTGCGGGCCGATGCAGGCCACCACGGTGGCGGCGTGCGGCTTGCCGGCGATGCCGACCAGGTTGCGCACGGTGGTCGAGGAGGTGAACAGCACCGCGTCGAACCCGCCGCCCTTGATCGCCTCACGGATCTCGGCCGCCGGCGGGGCGGCCCGCACGGTGCGGTAGGCGGTGACGTCGTCGACCTCCCAGCCGAGCTCGGTCAGGCCCGCGACCAGGGTCTCGGTGGCGATGTCGGCGCGGGGCAGGAACACCCGGTTGATCGGGTCGACGACGGCGTCGTACGTCGGGCCACTCCTCCAGCAGGCCCGGCCGAGGACTGGTCCCCGGTCGGGCACCAGGTCGGGCACGATGCCGAAGGCGCGCAGGGCCGCGGCGGTCTGCTCGCCGACGGCCGCGACCTTGAGGCCGGCGAAGGCGCGGGCGTCCAGGCCGTACTGGTCGAACCGCTCGCGCGACGGCGCGCACGGCGTTGGCCGAGGTGAACACGACCCACTGCGTAGCGGCCGGTGACCAGGCCCTGACCGCGCGCTCCATCTGCTGCGGCGTGCGCGGGCGGCTCGACGGAGATGGTCGGCACCTCGACGCGGCACCGCGCCGTACGGGCGCAGCTGGTCGCGACAGCGCACCGGCCTGCTCCTTGGTGCGCGGCACCAGCACCCGCCAGCCGAACAGCGGCTTGGTCTCGAACCAGGCGAGCTCGGCGCACTGGCCCACGACCTCGCCGATGACCAGCACGCCGGGGCCGACCTGGCCCTTGGCGGCCTTGATCGCGGCCGGCATCTCGCCGAGCGTGGTCAGGATCGAGCGCTGGTCGACGGTGGTGGAGTTGCGCGTGATCGCCACCGGGGTGCGCAGGTCGCGACCTGCGACGCCCAGCGCGCGGCAGATCTCCAGCGCGCGCTCAGCGCCGTCGAGGACCACGACGGTGGCGTGCGGGTCGGCCAGGGAGGCCCAGTCGACCTCGGGATCGTGGGCGTCGACGACCCGGACCTCCCGGGCCCGGCCGCCGGTGAGCGCGAAGCCCGTGTAGGCCGCCGAGCCGGTGACCGTGGAGACTCCGGGGGCGATGTCGAAGTGGATGCCGGCCTGGGTCAGCGCGGCGGCCTCGAGGGCCAGTGAGCCGTCGAGCACGGGGTCGCCGGCCATCAGGCGCACCACGCAGCGCCCCTCCCGGGCGGGCTCCATGACCAGGCGGACTCGGTCGGCGTGGTCGGCCACCTGGCCGTCCTCATCGACCGCCACGAGGATCTCGGCGTCGGCGCGGGCATGGCCGCGGGCCAGGTGGGCACATTCGGGGTCGGTGACGACGACGTCGGCGGAGCCCAGCAACCCTGAGGCGCACACGGTCAGCAGGCCGGGGTCGCCGGGTCCCGCCGCCACCAGTGACACCTGTGCGGTCGTCGATGACGTGTTCAACTCGAGCTCCCTCTGTGATCCCCGGCAGCGGCGGCCAGCAGCGCGCCGGCAAGTCGCCGACCCATCTGCTCGGCCTCGCCGACCGAACCTTCGGTGGACAGGTGCACCAGCGAGCCGTCGTCCCTGGCGAGGACCGCGCGCAGGTGCATCCGGTCCTCGGACGTGTCGTGGTCGACCTGCGCGAGCGCCCCGACGGGCGCCGAGCAGCCGGCCTCGAGAGTGGCCAGGAGGGTCCGCTCGGCGGTGACGGCGGCCCGGGTGTCCGGGTCGTCGCACGCCGCGAGGGCCTCCACCAGCGCCGCACGGGCGCCGGGATCCAGGTCCGCGAGCTCGGCGTCGGCCTCCACGGCCAGGGCGCCCTGGCCGGGAGCCGGCAGCACCAGCTCGGGGGAGAGGTGCTCGGTGATGACCTCGGCGCGACCGAGCCGGTTCAGCCCGGCGACGGCCAGAACGACGCCGTCGAGGTCGGGGGCGCTGCCCGCCCCACCGAGGACCCGGGACAGCCGGGTGTCGACGTTGCCGCGCAGGTCGACCAGCTCGAGGTCGGGTCGGGCCGCCGCCAGCTGGGCGCGGCGTCGCGGGGATCCAGTGCCGATGCGCGACCCAGCCTCGAGCGTGGCCAGGAGCGCACCGTCACGCGAGACCAGGGCGTCGCGCGGGTCCTCTCGCGGCGGGACGACGGCCAGTCGCAGCCGAGGGTCCGGGGCGGTGGGCAGGTCCTTCAGGGAGTGCACGGCGATGTCGGCGCGTCCGTCGGCGACCGCCTGGCGCACGCCCGCCACGAAGACCCCGGTGCCGCCGATGCTGGCCAGGGATGCCCGGTCGACGTCGCCCTGGGTGACCACCTCGACCAGCTCCAGGGTCATCCCGGCGCGCTCGGCGATCAGCTCGCCCATGGCTCGGGACTGGGCCATCGCCAGGGGGGAGCGCCGGGTCGCCAGCCGCAGGGCCCTCATGAGGGGCACCCCGCAGCACACGCGCGGGCCTGCCGGCGGCGGTCGGCGCCCTCGCCCTGGTGGTCTGCGTCGCGATCCCGTCCCGGGACGGGTGCGCCGCTGCCGGCCAGGGCGGCGGGGCTCACGCGATCGCCCCCCGCTGGCATGCGCAGAGGCCGTGCGCGCACATCCCGACCATGGCCGCGGGGGCGGCGGAGGCCAGTAGTGCGGACACGGTGCTCCCAGGGGGAAGGGCCTGTGATATGGGCCAGTTGGAAGGTTTCGTCAGGCTAAGTCGGCCCCTCACAAGGCACCAACTCCGAACCGGGAAGCGTCCACATAGTGGACACAGGGGTGTCCGTTCCTCGTCCGGGCATCCCCTCGCCCGGGCATCCTGTGCGAGGGCACGTGACCACCTCCCGGGGAACGTTTCCACGGCATCCATGACCAGCCTCGTTCACGGGTACGTCCGGCGACAGGGGCGTTGGGCCCGGTCACGGGGGGTCGATGCGCCCCGGCCCGTCGCCAGATGGGGCACACTGACGCCATGACCATCCGGGTGTTCCTTCTCGACGACCACGAAGTGGTCCGCCGCGGCATCGCCGACCTGCTCGCCCTGGAGTCCGACATGGAGGTGGTGGGCGAGGCCGGCTCCGCCGTCGACGCCCTTCACCGGATTCCCGCGTCCCGCCCCGACGTGGCGGTGCTCGACGTGCGCCTGCCCGACGGCACCGGGATCGAGGTCTGCCGCGACGCCCGTTCGCTGCTGCCCGAGCTCAAGTGCCTGATGCTCACGTCCTACGCCGACGACGAGGCGCTGTTCGACGCGATCATGGCCGGTGCCTCCGGGTACGTGCTCAAGGACATCAAGGGCAACGACCTGGTCGAGGCGGTGCGCGCGGTCGCCGCTGGCCGCAGCCTGCTCGACCCGCGGGCCACCCAGCGCGTGCTGGAGCGCCTGCGCAACGGGGCCCGCACCGAGTCCAAGATCGACCAGCTCAACGATCAGGAGCGTCGCATCCTCGTGCTCATCGGCGAGGGCATGACCAACCGCCAGATCGGGGAGAACATGCACCTGGCCGAGAAGACGGTGAAGAACTACGTCTCCTCACTGCTGGCCAAGCTCGGCATGGAGCGCCGCACCCAGGTGGCGGCGTACGCCGCCCGGCTCGAGGCCGAGAAGGACCACGGCCACATGCAGTAGGCCGTCAGGGAGCCGCCTGCGCCCGTCAGGACGTGATGGTGCCCTGGAACAGGGCGCTGAGGTCCAGCGACGGGACGCGCCGGCGGGATGCCAGGGAGACATAAGTCCGGGCCAGCGAGTCCTTGGCCACCCCGAACACGGTGCTCAGCAGGCCCACGGCCTCCGGCAGCTCGTCTGGGCTCGCCGCCGACACGGCCTGGCGCCACATCGCCATCTCCAGGCTGTTGAAGGCCGTCTGCACCTCCGAGATGTCGAACCCGGCGCCGAAGCGCTGCTCGGCCAGGGCCCGTGCGTGGGCGTCCACCGCGGCAAGGTCGCGGTGCTCGATGGCGGTGACGACCAGGCCGAACAGGTCGGCCAGGGCACCGCGGGTGAACGCCTCGCCCGCGTGCTCGTAGTGCTGCACGTGCAGCTGCTGGAGGCCCGCGACGGCCTCGTCCACCACTGCCTGCTCGGCGCCCCGCAGGGCGGTGACCAGTTCCATGTCTGTGCCTCCTGATGTGTCGTCCCGATCCTCCCACCAGCCCGATGCGCGGGTGGGGCCGGGCCGTGGTGGGGCGGATCACTCTCGAGGGGATCCTGGATCCGGGCTGCACCGGGCGGGACCGGGCGCTCGACCCGGGGGTGCCCCAGGTCGATGAGCGTCCCATCGGGGCGCAGGGTGTCGATCCGGGTGCCGTCCACCGACCAGCGCAGCGTGAACCCGGCTTCGTGCACCGCGCGGTGGTGGAAGGCGCAGAGCAGGACGAGGTTGCGCTCGTCGGTGGCCCCGCCATGCTCCCAGTGCTTGAGGTGGTGGGCCTGGCACCACACGGGTGGGGCGTCGCAACCGGCGAACGTGCAGTGCCGGTCGCGCAGGTCGATGACCCGGCGAAGGCCCGGGGAGACCACCCGCGCCGATCGGCCCAGCTGCAGCGGCACCCCTGAGGGATCGACCACCACGGCCTGGACGATCGCGTCGCAGGCGTGCCGCTGGCGGGTCAGCCCCGAGATCCAGCCAGCGCCGGTGCCGATTGCTCCGGGAGCCGACCCCGGCGGCCCGTTGCGTGGAGCACCCGCCGGCGAACCCGGGGCAGCGCGGGGCAGTACACCCGCGGGGCGCGCCCCGGTCCGCGTGCGATCGAGGAGCTCGGCGGCCGCGGGTCGGGCGAGGTGAGCGGCCGGGCCAACAGCGGCCGAACCGGGAGCCGGACCGCAGGCCCCGGTGCCGACCACCACGAGCAGGCGGGGACGCACGCCCTTGTGGACCGGCAGCCCCGCGGAGAGCTCGCCGGAGAGCAGCACCCCGAGGGAGTCATGACGCAGCTGGGCCAGCGAGCGCGTCGGCTCCCCGTCACCCCGGATGGCCTCGGCCACGGACTCCAGCGCCAGCGCCAGCGCCATGCCGGTCTCCGCATCGAGAGTGCCGGTCAGCGCCCACATCCCGTCGGTGCCGTACTGGGACAGGAAGAGCTCACGACGCTCGGCCTCCTCCTGTGCGGCGTGGTCCACCACCGGCACCTCGATGCCCTCGGCTCGCAGCACATCGTCGTGCTCGGCATCGACGAGCGCCGCCCAGCGGGCCACGTAGCGGGCGAACGCGGGCTCGGTGAGGTCGGCGGCCACGGCCGCCGCGAGGGCCTCGAACTCGGCCACCGCCGCCCAGCGGTGCGGCTTGGCCCGCGCGGCCGAGGCCAGCAGGCGCACGTGGGCCAGCCGGACCCCGCCATGGGCAGCAGCCGCGGCCATCATCGGCAGGTCGCGCAGGTCACGGCCGGCGTGCACCCGGGATCGCGCCGACGCGGGGTGCTCGTGCGCACGCGGCGCCACCCACGCCGACCCCGACCGCGCACCGTCGAGGGCCCAGGCGCCGCTGGACTCGAAGCGGGCCGCCCAGGACGCGCGCACCGCGGCCAAGCGCTCGACGCAGGTGCCGAGGAGCACCAACTCCTCGCCCAGGGAATGGTCCGGTGGGCCGGATCCCGCGAGCAGGAGCTCAGCCACCTCGTCGACCGCCTGCGACAGGACCGACAGGGCCGACCGGGTCGTCAGCGTGGACGTGGACATCGCGCACCCCCGAGGGACGGGCGGCCCCATCGTGGGCCGCACGGGATCTCTGTGGGCGATCGATCACCTCTGCACCCGACAGCGGGCTGCGCCACCTGCCTCAACACGGTCGCGGGGACGCCCACCCCCGCCACCACCCCCCGGGGATCACTCCGGAAGATCACGCCCCCCTCCGGCTGCGTCGGCTACCCACGCACCCGCGGCGGTCATCACACTCGCCGTTCGATCACCCGAGGCTGCCCTGACGAGGGAAGTCCCGAGCCCGAAGACCTAAGACGCCCAAGACCCAAGACCCAAGACCCAAGACCCAAGACCCAATCGATCGAACGTATGTACGAATGCTACCACGCCTCGCGCTCCCGTCAACCCCACCCCACGCGCCCACCCCCTCGTGCCCCGCGGGGAGGCGCCGCATGATCGGCGTCGTTCGCACCGGGCCGGCCCCGGCGGGGGAAGCCGACCCGCGCGCCGCCAGCCACCACCCCCACCGGCAGCGTGGCCTCGCCGACACCGCCGCAGCCACACCCTCGCCCACACGACCGGGCCCACGCCCCCGCCCACACGACCCGTGCGCGCCTCGCGCGCAAGGCGGGTCACGTTCTGCCACAGTGGGCTCCGCCCACGACCCGGGAGGCGTCCATGCCCATGGCCCACCAGCCCCCGTGCCGGCCCGCGCCACGGCGGCGCGCCCGCGCGGCGCTCGCGATGGCCGCTGTGCTGGCGCTCATCCCGGCCCTGGCCTCGTGCACCGTGGACCCCGTGACCCGGCCCTCGACCGGCGAGGAGGGGGCCATCCACACCGGGCCCATGCGGATCGCGATGATCACCCACGGCGACGACGGCGGCTTCTGGTCCATCGTGCGCCAGGGAGCCCAGGACGCGGCGGCGCTGTACCCCGAGGTCACCTTGGACTACCAGGGCTCGGCCGGCGACGCCAAGCTGCAGTCGGCGATGATCCGGGCCGCCCTGAACCAGGGAGCTGACGGCCTGGCGGTCTCGGCGCCCGACATCGGGGCCATCGGCGGCGCCCTGGACGACGCCGAGGCGGCGGGGGTGCCCATCGTCACGCTGAACTCCGGGGCCGACCTGCTCGACGAGTACCCGAACGTCATCACCCACGTGGGCCAGTCGGAGCTGCTCGCCGGTCAGGGCGCCGGGGAGCGGCTCGGCAACGACGGGGCCACGAAGGCCCTGTGCGTCCTGCACGAGGTCAACAACATCGGGCTGCAGGAGCGCTGCCGGGGCGCCGCGGAGGGCCTGGCCAAGACGGGTGGTCTGATGGAGACCCTGCAGGTCTCGGGCAAGGCCGACCCACGCTCAACCGCCCTGGAGATCGGGGCCGCCATGGAGGTGAGCTCGCCCGACGCCGTGCTCACACTCGATCCGGACATCGCGATGGCCGCCCTGCGCGAGGTCTCCGATCGCGGCGCGACCCTGGCCACGTTCGACCTGAGCCCCGACGTGCTCGATGCGATCAGCGCCGGCGCCATCGAGTTCGCCGTGGACCAGCAGCCCTACCTGCAGGGCTACCTGCCGGTCGTGTTCCTCGAGCTGGCGGTGCGCAACCGCAACGAGGTGGGCGCCAACAACCTGGTGGCCACCGGCCCCAGCTTCGTGACCAAGGAGAACGCCGCGGCCATCGCGGCCCTGTCCGAGCAGGGAACGAGGTAGCGATGACCACCACGGCACCCGCGCACACGCCGGCCAACGACGAGCGACTGCGCCACGAACCGCTCTGGCGCCGCCTGCTGGTGCGGCCCTCGGTGGGGGCGTTCCTGGCCGCGATCGTGGTCTTCCTGTTCTTCTCTGCAGTGGACGAGACCGGCACCTTCAACTCCCCGGCGGGGATCGCCTCGTGGATGGCCGTCGCGGCCTCCTTCGGGATCATGGCGTGCGCAGTCTCGCTGCTCATGATCAGTGGCGAGGTGGACCTCTCCAGCGGCGTGATGACCGGGTCCACCGGGCTCCTGCTCGGCATGCTCGTCTCGGAGGCGGGCATGGGCTTCTGGCCGGCCCTGGCGATCGTGGTGGTGTTCGCCGTGTGCATCGGGCTGATGAACGGCCTGCTGGTCACCTGGACCAAGCTGCCCAGCTTCATCGTGACGCTGGCCACGATGTTCGTGCTCATGGGCCTGAACTCCGGGGTCACCCAGGCCGTCACCGGCCAGGTGCGCGTGGGCGGGATCGACCGCGCCCCCGGGTACGGCGTGGCCCAGTGGGTGTTCGGGTCCCGGCTGGACTCGACCTGGGCCTTCCAGGTCTCGGTCGGCTGGTGGATGCTCGTGATGGTGATCGGCACCTGGGTGCTGCAGCGCACCCGGATCGGCAACTGGATCTACGCCGTCGGCGGGGATGCCAACGCCGCCCGCAACGTCGGCGTCCCGGTGCGCCGGACCAAGGTCGGGATGTTCGTCCTCGTCTCGCTGGCCGCCGCGCTGGTGGGCACCATCAGCGCCGTCGAGCTCACCTCGGTCAGCGCCGGGCAGGGCACGGGCAACGAGTTCTACTACATCATCGCCGCGGTGGTCGGGGGCACCCTGATGACCGGCGGCGCGGGCTCGGTGATCGGCGCCAGCCTCGGGGCGCTCATCCTGGGCATGACCACCCTGGGCATCCAGTACGCGGGGTGGAACTCCACGTGGCGGTTCACCTTCTTCGGCCTGATCCTGTTCGGTGCGGTGATGCTGAACATCTGGGTCCGCGACCGGGCGACAGGGGGCAAGCGATGAGCACACCAGAGCAGTCCGCGGATCCGGGGCTGCCCCCCGAGGTGGCGCGCGCAGTGGATCTGGCCAGCGAGGCCGAGGCGCACGCCGCGCCGGCGGTCCCGGCCGCGACGCCAGCACCGGGCAACGAGGCACCCAGGGCGGGGCGGGGCACGCGGGGCAGCGACCCCTACCTGCGCCTGGACGACGTGGGCAAGACCTTCGGCAGCGTGGTGGCCCTCGACGGCGTCTCCATGACCGTCAGCCACGCGCGCGTGACGTGCGTGCTGGGCGACAACGGTGCCGGGAAGTCAACCCTGATCAAGATCCTCTCCGGCGTGCACAAGAACGACACCGGCACGATGTACGTCGCCGGCAAGCCCACGGTCTTCAACTCCCCGAAGGACGCCAGCGACGCCGGCATCGCCACGGTGTTCCAGGACCTCGCGACCATCCCGTTGATGAGCGTGTGGCGCAACTTCTTCCTCGGCCGCGAGCCCACGAAGGGGTGGGGGCCGCTGCGGCGCATGGACATCGCCCAGGCCAAAGACGTGTGCCGCCGCGAGCTGATGGGCTTCGGCATCGACCTGCGCGACCCCGACCAGCTGATCGGCACGCTCTCCGGCGGCGAGCGGCAGGCTGTGGCCATCTCGCGCGCGGTCTACTTCGGCGCGGAGGTCGTGATCCTCGACGAGCCCACCTCGGCGCTGGGCGTCAAGCAGTCGGGCCGCGTGCTGAAGTTCGTGCGCGACGCCCGCGACCGGGGCATCGGCGTGGTGCTGATCACGCACAACCCGCACCACGCCTACATGGTCGGTGACGAGTTCGTGCTGCTCAAGCGCGGGCGGATGACCAACCGCTGGCTCAAGGACGAGGTCAGCCTCGACGAGCTCGTGGCGGCGATGGCCGGCGGCGCGGAGCTGGCCGAGGTGGCCCACGAGCTCGGGATGTGACCGCCGGCCCGACGGTCGGATGACGAACGGCGCCCGCGGGCCCATGATGGACCCGTGAGCATCTTCGACCGCCGTCCCGGGCTGCGCTGGGCGGTTCCCGCCGGCGCAGCGGCCCTCCTCGTGGGCGGCGCCAGCCTGGCGCCCCTGGCCGCCACCGCCAGCTCCGGCCTCGAGCCCCGCACCGCCGAGGAGCTGCTGGCCGCCCTGGCGCAGCCCGGTGCCACCGCGCTTTCCGGGACGGTCACGACCACCGCCGACCTCGGCCTGCCCGACCTGCCGATGGGGATGCGGCCGAACTCCGGTCCGATGGCCCTGGCCAGTGGGGGCAACACGCTGCGGGTGTGGACCGACGGCCCGCAGCGCCAGCGCCTGGCCCTGATCGAGCGCTCCGCCGAGACCACGGTCGTGCGCAACGGCCAGCAGGCCTGGGTGTGGTCGAGCGCAGCGGCCACCGCCGACCGCTACGACCTGCCCGCGCACGACGCCGGGCTCGGGGCTGCGCCCGACGGGGCCACGCTGCCGCCGGGCGTCGCCCTGCCGAGCACCCCGCAGGAGGCCGCCGAGATGGCCCTCGAGGCGATCGACCCGAGCACCGAGGTGACCACCTCGGGCGTGGGCTCAGTGGCTGGGCGCGCCGTCCACGAGCTGGTCCTCACCCCGCGTGACCCCGAGACGCTCGTCGCGCGCGTCACGCTGTCGATCGACGCCGCGACCAACGTGCCGCTGCGGGTGCGGGTGGACTCCACGAGGATCCCGGGTCCGGCCTTCGCGGTGGGCTTCAGCGCGGTGGACTTCGCGGTGCCGGATCCGGCGCTGTTCGAGTTCACCCCGCCGCCCGGGTCGACGGTCACCGAGCACGAGGCGCCCGCGAAGCGCGAGGCCTCCCAGAACGGCACGCGCGACGACGGCGCGGAGCCGACGGTGGTCGGCGAGGGCTGGAGCACGGTCGTGATCGGCGAGCTTCCGCCGGACTCCCTGGCCGACCTGGCCGAGGCCGGCACCCGCGGGTCCTCCGAGGGCTACGGCCGCGGGGGTGACCCGGCCGGCACCGCCCTGGCCCTGATCGAGGCGCTGCCTGCCGAGTCCGGGCCGTGGGGCACTGGCCGGGTGCTGCGCGGCACGCTGTTCTCGGCGATCCTGACCGACGACGGACGGGTCGCGATCGGCGCCGTGCGACCGGAGGCGCTCGGCGCCGCCCTGGCCGCCCGGTGACGGCAGCGAACCTCCCCGCACACGCACCCCCGGGGCCAGGGCGCGCTGACGCCACGACGTCGGCCGTGACGAGCGCGGGGCTGACCAAGCGCTTCGGCTCCCAGACCGTCGTCGACCGAATCGACCTCGACGTGCCCACCGGGGCGGTGTACGGGTTCCTGGGCCCCAACGGCTCAGGCAAGACCACGACCATCCGGATGCTGCTCGGCCTGGTCCGCCCCTCCGGCGGGCAGATCACACTTCTCGGCGCGGCGATGCCCGGCGCCGGGCAGGAGGTCCTGCCCCGGGTGGGCTCGCTGGTCGAGGGCCCGGCGTTCCACCCCTACCTGTCCGGGCGCGCGAACCTGGCCCGGCTGGACTCGGCCGACCGGTACGCCGATCCGCGCACCGCCGGCCGCCGGATCGACGCGGCCCTCGACCGGGTCGGCCTGATCGCAGCCGCGGGCAAGCGCTACCGGGCCTACTCGTTGGGGATGCGCCAGCGGCTGGCGATCGCCGCTGCCCTGCTGGCCCCCCGGGACCTGCTGGTCCTCGACGAGCCGACCAACGGCCTGGACCCTCAAGGCACCCGCGAGGTGCGCCACCTGGTGGCCTCCCTGGCCGGTGACGGCGCGACGGTCCTCGTGTCCAGCCACCTGCTCTCGGAGGTCGAGCAGATGTGCTCGCACGTGGGCGTGATGCGTGCGGGTCGGCTCGTCGCGCAGGGCACCGTCGGCCAGGTGCGGGCCGCCGGGGCCGCGGCCGTGGTCGAGGTGACGACCGCCCAGCCCGAGCTGGCGGCGCAGACGCTGCGCAGCCTCGGCCTGACGGGCGTCGTGACGACCGCGAGCGGGGCGTCCGCAGCCCCCGGCGACCTCCCCCCGGAGCAGGTCGTGGCCGCGCTGGTGGCGGCCGGCGTGGGCGTCCGCGGATTCGCCGTGGCTGCCCCGAGCCTGGAGGACCTGTTCGTCTCCCTGACCGGGGAGGGCTTCGATGTCAGCGGCTGAGCCCACCACCGCGGCCACCCCACGACAGGCCCAGGGCACTCTGGGTGCGTCGTGGCGGCTGCTCGGCTCGGAGCTGCGCCTGATCCTGGGTCGCCGCCGCAACCGGGCCGGCGTGCTGGTGCTCGCTGCCGTGCCCGTGCTGCTGGCCATCGCGCTGCGCGCCTCGGATCCCACCTCGGGCGAGGGTGGCCCGACCCTGATCTCGGCGGCGACCTCGAACGGGATCTTCGTGGCCCTGACCGCACTGACCGTCGAGATGGCGCTGTTCCTGCCCCTGGCGGTGGCGGTGCTGTCCGGGGACACCGTCGCGGGGGAGGCCAACCTCGGCACGCTGCGCTACCTGCTCACCGTCCCGGTGGGGCGCACCCGGCTGCTGGTGGTCAAGTACCTGTCCCTGGTGACCGGCGCCCTCATCGGCGTGGTCGTCGTCGCCGGCACCGGGGTGCTCGTGGGCGGCGCCCTGCTGGGCCTGGGTCCCACGACGCTGCTGTCGGGCAACCAGATCTCCCTGCTCGAGGCCCTGGGGCGCACGGCCCTGGCGGTGCTCTACGTGACCGCCGGGCTGGCCGGGCTGGCGGCCATCGGCCTGTTCGTCTCCACCCTCACCGAGCAGCCGATCGCGGCGATGGTGACCACCACGATCGTCTCGAGCGCGATGTGGATCATGGACGGGATCCCCCAGCTGGACTGGCTGGCGCCCTGGCTGCTGGTGCACCGCTGGGGGGCCTTCGTCGACCTGTTCCGGGACCCGGTCTTCGCCGACGTGATGCGCGTCGGCCTGCTCGTCGACCTGGGCTACGTCGCGGTGTTCCTCGCCCTGGCGTGGGCGCGGTTCGCCAACAAGGACGTCACGAGCTGAGTGCAGCGGCTGATCAGTCGCGCTCGACCCAGCGGTCGATCGCCCAGACCACCGCCATGACCAGGCCCGGGTCCAGGGAGCTCAGGTAGTCCACCGTGTACTTGTCGCGCACGGTCAGCCACTTCTGGGTGATGGTGGCGATGGGTGCGCCCTCGGAGCTGATCGAGTAGTTCTTCTCCAGCAGGGTGCCCTGCACCTGCCACGTGCTGCCGTCGGCCATCGTCATGGTCATCTTGTCCTTGACGATCGAGAACGCCTTGGCCTTGAGCTCGGCGACCTGGGCCCCGTCGGCGGTGGAGATCGTCATCCGCTTCGGGATGCCGAGGAACTGGCCCTTGACCGTGTAGACGACCTGGTCCTGGGCGTCGCGGACCTCGGCCTTGGGGGTGGCCCCGATCTTGCCGTCGACGAAGAGCACGCGGGCACCTGAGGCGTCGCTGACGTCGAAGTCACGACCGGCGCCGAACTTGCTCTTGAACAGGATCCGGGACCATCCGTCCGCAGGAGGGGGTGCGTCAGCCATGGTCGGATCCTCGCAGACAGCCCCCCACCTGGCACGCCCGGACCCGCCACGCCAGCCCCGGGCCGGCCCGGGCGCGCTACATTCGCCGGATGCGCGCCCCGACGCCCCCACCCGCAGACCGGCCCGCGCTGGGACCGATCACCGTCGGGTGGGACGACCACCGGCCCTTCGTCGGGATCCCGACCACAGACCCGCTGGCCCGCCTGGCCCGGGTCAGCGCCGGGGGCGAGCTGTCGGCCGTGGCGGCCGGGGCGCTGGCCGGCTCGCCGCGCGTGTACGCATTCGTGCACGGGTGGGCACCGGGCTCGCAGGCCACCGGTGACCTGATCCAGGCCCGCACGGGTGGCCCGGCGCGGGCGTGGGACGACGGGGTCGTCGACATGTACGGCGTCAGCCTCACCGACGCCTACCTGCCCCTGCTCAGCGCCCTGGCCGAGCGGGACCCCGAGGCCGCGGTGCTGTGGTTCTCCTGGGTCGACGAGAGCGCCACGGACAGCCAGGTGCTCTCCGCCCGGGACTCCCTGGCCCGCACCCAGATCAACGGCTCCCGGCTGGCGATGGCCCTCGTCGAGGCCTGTGGCGGCAGGCTGCCGCGCGTGCAGCTGATCGGGCACAGCCACGGCTCGGTGGTCGCCACGCACGCCGCCGTGGCCCTGCGCACCGCACCCGACCAGCTCACCCTGCTGGACTGCCCGGAGGACTGGTTCAGCCGCGCGGGGGGCGCCGCCGGGCTGCTGGCCGACATCCTGCCCCGGCTGGAGCCCGGGCGCGGGTCCGGCCAGGTGCTGGTCGACTCCTACGCCTCGTGGTTCGGCCGGCCGTACCACCGGCACGCCGGGCTGGCCGACGTGGTCGACGTGCGCCTGGCCGCACCCATCCGGCGCACCGACGACCGGGACTTCGTGGGGTTCGCCCACGAGTACGCGGTGGCGTGGTACGCCGACACCGTGCGCGCGCAGGACCCCGCGTGCGGGTTCGGCTGGTCCCTGCTCGGCGCGCAGCTGCCCGATGCTCCGGAGTTCGACCCGCAGGCCCTGGCTGCCGGCTACCTGGCGCGCGGGGACAGCGCCCCCCGTGCGGTCGTGGCCCGACCGGCCCAGCGGCCCCCCGACAGCGCCCTGACCCCGCTGGGCCTGGGCCGGCTGCGGCTGAGCGCCGAGCGGCCCGACGTGCTCATCGGGACACCGCTGCCGGACACCGACCTCGTCGAGTTCGACTACCACGTGACGAACCCCGGCCCGGGGACCCGGATCGAGGCCGCCGTGCAGCGCGTGCTGGTGTTCTCCGGCGGGGCGGGGCCGCTCTACGTGCCCGAGCGGGGCCGCTACCTGCGCGTGCCCGCCACGATGGAGCCCTCGGTTCCGGTCCTGCTGCAGTTCCGGCTGGTCGACCCCGGCCCGGAGACGACGGTGACCATCAGCGACCTGCATGCCGTGCGCACCACCGCCGCGCGCAACTACGACGCGACGCGCACGACGATGGCGGTCGGGATGCTCGGTGCCGGGATGGGGGCAGCCGCCACCCTCGCCGCCGTCGGGGTCGTCTCGGCCCTGCGCCGGCGGGCGGGCCGTCGATGAGCCCGACAGTGCCGCCCGCGGCCCCGCACGCCACCCCCACGGCCCCCCAGCCACCTCCGCGCCGGCGCGCCGCGCTGGGCCTGGTGGTCGCCGCGGCCTCAGCCGTGCTGCTCACCGCGCTGGTCGTCGGCACCGACGGGGCGCCCGGGGCGCTGGATCGCGCCCTGACCACCTTCACCCGCGGCTGGGCCGACCCGCTGGGGTGGCCGGTGGACGCCGCCCACGCGCTGGGAGTGCTCACGGCGCCCGTGCGCTCGACGATCCTGGCCACCCTCCTGGTCCTGGTCCTGGTCGCGGTCGGCTTCCGGGCGGCCGGGGCCTACCTCGCGCTCTCGGCCGGCCTGGGCGTCGCGCTCACCGAGATCACCAAGCGCACCGTGGGCCGGGCCCGCCCTCCGGGGGCCGCGCAGTTCGAGCCCGACCTCGACCGCTCGTTCCCCTCCGGCCACGCCTCCGCCGGGATCTACCTGTACCTCACGCTGGGCCTGATCCTGCTGCGGATCGCCGGTGGCGCGCCGGGCCGCCGGCCGCCCGGCGCGCTGGCTGGAGGTCCTCGGCGCTGCCCTGGTCGTGCTGGGCCCGACGATCGGGCTCTCGCGGCTGGTGCTGGGCGTGCACTGGCCGACAGACACCCTCGGCGGGTGGGCCATCGGCTCGTGCGGGTCACTGGCGGCGGCCCTGGTGCTGTGGGCCGGCCTGCACCGGGGGTGGACCCGCACCGGCCCTGCGCGGGCGGACCAACGACCGGGGAGTGCGGCGCCACGAGCCGTGACCTAGGGCCCTTCTTCACCCGACGCGTCGGCCATACGCTGGCGGGGCCGGCGTGGAGGTGACCCGTGGCAGAGGGTGCGACGATCGATCGGACCGGCCTGCAGGCGCTCATCGACGTCCTGGCCGGGCGGGGCTACACCGTCGTGGGCCCGACCCCCCGCGACGGCGCGCTCGTCCTGGCCGAGGTGAGCACCGTGGCCGACCTGCCGCACGGCCTCGGCGACGTGCAGGCCCCCGGCTCCTACCGCCTGCGCGAACGCGACGACGACCAGCTGTTCGGGTTCGCAGCCACCGCACAGTCGGCCAAGCCCTGGCTGTTCCCCCCCGAGGCCCTGCTCTGGCGGGGCACGCGCACCGCGCAGGGCTTCACCGTCGAGCAGCCCCCCCGGGGGACCGACGCGCCCGTCGCCCTGCTGGGCATCCGGTCGTGCGACCTGGCCGCCCTGGGCATCCACGACGCGGTGCTGACCGGCCGGGGCGCCATCGACACCGACTACGCAGCGCGGCGGGCGCGCAGCTTCCTCGTGGCCGTGACCTGCGCGACGCCCGGGGGCACCTGCTTCTGCGACTCGATGGGCACCGGGCCACGGCCGGGACCCGGCGCGGACCTGATACTGACCGAGCTGCCGGGCACCGACCGGTTCCTCCTCGAGCCGGGCACCCCGACGGGTGCCGACGTGCTCGAGGCGCTGCCCGGCGTGGTCGCGACAGCCGCCGACCACGCGGCCGCCGACGAGGTGGCCGAACAGGCGCGCGCGCACATGGGCCGCACGCTGCGCACCGACGACCTGCGCGACCTCCTGCGGGCCTCGGCCGAGAGCCCGCTCTGGGCCGAGGTGGCCGAGCGCTGCCTGGCCTGCACGAACTGCACGGCGGTGTGCCCCACCTGCTTCTGCACGACGGTGACCGACGTCAGCGACCTGTCCGCGCAGGTCGACGAGCGCCACCGGGTCTGGGACTCCTGCTTCAGCCAGGAGTACTCGCGCCTGCACGGCGGCGCGGTGCGCACCTCCACAGCGGCCCGCTACCGCCAGTGGGCCACGCACAAGCTCTCGGCCTGGATCGACCAGTTCGGCATGTCCGGCTGCGTCGGGTGCGGGCGGTGCCTGACCTGGTGCCCGGCGGGCATCGACCTGACTGCCGAGGTGGCGGCCCTGCGCGAGGGGGCGGCCCAGCGCGAGGCAGAGACGAGGAGCGTCCCATGAGGACCATGGCCGAGTACCTGCCCGAGCACCCGTTCTTCGCCGGCCTGACCCCCGACGCCACCGCGCTGGTGATCGGCTGCGCACGCAACGTGCACTTCACCGCGGGGTCGCGGCTGTTCCTGGCCGGGGAGGCGGCCGACACGTTCTACGTGCTGCGCCGCGGCCGGGTCGCCCTCGAGGCCCACGACCCGCGCCGGGGCACCCTGCTGATCGACACCCTGGATGCCGGCGACGTCGTCGGGTGGTCGTGGCTGGTGGCTCCCTACCTGTGGACCTTCGACGGCGTGGCGACGACGGCGGTGGACGCGATCGCCCTGGACGGGGCCTGCCTGCGCGCCAAGTGCGCGGCCGATCCGGCGCTCGGGTACACGCTCATGCAGCGCGTGGCCCACGTGATGTACCAGCGGCTGCAGGAGACCCGGATCCGGCTGCTCGACCTGTACGGGAGCCCGTCATGACCATCGCCCCGGCCGATCCGGTCGCGGCCACCCCGGGCCCGGCCCGCCCCGACCCGACCACCCCGGACCCGATGGTGCCGCGGCAGTTCCGGGTGCAGGGCACGCACCTGGACACCCGCGACACCGTGACCCTGGCCCTCGAGCCCCTCGACGGGCCGCCGCTGGTCCACGCTGCCGGCCAGTTCACGATGCTGCACGCCTTCGGCGTCGGCGAGGTCCCGATCTCCATCTGCGGCGATCCGACCCGGCCCGGGCCCCTGCTGCACACCATCCGCGACGTGGGGGCGGTCACCCATGCCCTGGTCAGCTCCCCGCCGGGCACCGTGCTCGGGGTCCGTGGGCCGTTCGGCACCGGCTGGGAGGTCAGCGACGCGATGGGTGGCGACCTGGTGGTCGTGGCCGGCGGGATCGGCCTGGCACCCCTGCGCCCGGCCCTGGCGGAGGTGGCCGCGCGCCGCGACCAGTACGGCCGGGTGGTGCTGCTCTACGGGGCCCGCTCCCCGCAGGACATCCTGTTCACCGGCGACCTGGCCGCGTGGGCCGAGCGGCACGGGATCGTCGTCGAGGTCACCGTGGACTACGGCCCACCGGACTGGGACGGCCGGGTCGGCCTGGTCACGGCGCTGGTCGCACGCGCCGGGTTCGACCCCGCCCGCAGCCTGGCCCTGGTCTGCGGTCCCGAGGTGATGATGCGCTACGCGGCCACCGCCCTGGTGGCACGCGGGGTGCCGGCCGGGCGGATCCGGCTGTCGATGGAGCGCAGCATGAAGTGCGGCGTGGGCCTGTGCGGGCACTGCCAGCTGCGCGAGCTGTTCCTGTGCGTCGACGGTCCGGTGCTGGCCTACGACCGGCTGGCCCCGCTGATGGACGTCCGGGAGCTGTGATGACCCACGAGACGCCCGCCCCCGACCCGCGGCCCACGCTCGCGGTGTGGAAGTTCGCCTCGTGCGACGGCTGCCAGCTGACCCTGCTCAACTGCGAGGACGCCCTGCTCGCGGTGGCTGACCGGGTCCGGGTCGCCTACTTCCCGGAGGCCACCCGCGCGGTCGTCGACGGCCCCTACGACCTGAGCCTGGTCGAGGGCTCGATCACCACCCCGGCCGACGCCGAGCGCATCCAGCAGGTGCGCGCCGCCTCGGCCACGCTGGTCACCCTCGGGGCGTGCGCCACCGCCGGGGGGATCCAGGCCCTGCGCAACACCGTGGACATCGCCGAGCTCGCGGCCTCGGTCTACGCGCACCCCACCTTCATCGCCACGCTCGAGCGCTCCACGCCGATCTCGGCCCACGTCACCGTCGACGTCGAGCTGCGCGGCTGCCCGATCGACCGCGGCCAGCTGCTCGAGGTGCTCGCCGCGGTGCTGGCCGGCCGGGCCCCGCGGATACCGACCGCGAGCGTGTGCACCGAGTGCAAGCGCAGCGCCACGGTGTGCGTGGCCGTCGCCCATGGCACGCCGTGCCTGGGGCCGGTGACCCAGGCCGGCTGCGGCGCACTGTGCCCGCGCTTCGACCGCGGATGCTACGGCTGCTTCGGCCCGCAGGACACCCCGAACGCCGCCTCGATGGCCCGCCGGCTGGCCGCCTGCGGCCTCGACGACGGGCAGGTGCTGCGCCTGTTCCGCACGTTCAACGCGGGCGCCGAGGCGTTCCGGGCGCAGGCCGAGACCCTGACGGCCGCTGGGCAGGAGGCGCGCCCATGACCCTGGCCTCCGGCAGCCATGTGCTGCGCGTGGACACCCTGGCCCGCGTCGAGGGCGAGGGCGGGATGCAGGTGATCGTCTCCGACGGCCAGGTGCGCTCCGTGCACCTGCGCATCTTCGAGCCCCCACGCTTCTTCGAGGGACTCCTGCGCGGCCGGGCGCACACCGAGCCACCCGACCTGACCGCCCGGATCTGCGGGATCTGCCCGGTCGCCTACCAGATGAGCGCGTGCCTGGCGATCGAGGACGCCTGCGGGGTCACGGTGCCCGAGGAGATCCGCATCCTGCGCCGGCTGCTGTACTGCGGCGAGTGGATCGAGAGCCACGCGCTGCACGTGTTCCTGCTGCACGCCCCGGACCTGCTGGGCTACGACGGCGCCCTGGAGATGGCCCGCGACCACCGGGAGCTGGTGGAGGGCGCCCTGCGCATGAAGCGCGTCGGCAACGACCTGATGGCCGCCGTCGGCGGGCGCAGCGTGCACCCGGTGAACGTCCGGATCGGCGGCTTCCACCGCCTGCCCGACCTCGACCGGCTGCGCGGGCTGCGCCCGGAGCTGGCCTGGGCCCGCGAGCACGCCCTGGCGACGATCCCGCTGCTGGCCGGCCTCGAGTACCCGGACTTCGAGCAGCCGTACCTGTACCTGGCCCTGGACGCCGGCCACGGGTACCCGCTGGAGTCCGGGTCCCTGCTCACCTCCGACGGGCTCAGCGCGCCGGTGTCGGCCTTCAGCGAGCACGTGGTCGAGGAGCACGTGGCCCACTCCAACGCCCTGCACGCGCACTTCGACGGCCAGCCCTACGTGGTCGGTCCCCTGGCCCGCTACAGCCTCAACGCGCACGCCCTGGGCACCCTGGCCCAGCAGGCCGCGCACGCCGCGGGCCTCGGGCAGACCTGCCGCAACCCGTTCCGCTCGATCCTGGTGCGCATGGTCGAGCTCGTCGAGGCCCTCGACGAGGCGATCCGGATCATCGACACCTGGGACGGCGCATCGGCCCCGGCCGTGCCGGTGCCCGCCCGCGCCGGGGTCGGCCACGGGGCCACCGAGGCCCCCCGCGGCCTGCTCTACCACCGCTACGAGCTCGACGGGGCCGGCCTGGTCGTCTCGGCGACGATCGTGCCGCCCACCTCCCAGAACCAGCCGGCCATCGAGGCCGACCTGCGCGCCTTCGTCGCCGACCGGCTCGACCTCCCGCACGACGAGCTGACCCGCCAGTGCGAGGTGGCGATCCGCACCTACGACCCGTGCATCTCCTGCGCCACGCACTTCCTCGACCTGCGCATCGAGCAGCGATGACCTCCCCCGAGCGCGTCCTCGTGGCCGGCCTGGGGTCCGCCGACCGGGGCGACGACGGGATCGGCTCGGCGGTCGCCCACCAGGTGGCCCGTGCGGTGGCTGAGCTGGGGCTCCCGGGTGTCGAGGTGCTCGAGCACGCGGAGCCGATGGGCCTGCTGGAGGCGATGCTCGACCGCGACCTGCTCGTGGTGGTCGACGCGGTGCGCTCCGGGGCCGCGCCGGGAACGGTCACGGCCCGCCGGCTGGGTCCGCAGGCGCTGGAGGCCCGGATGGACCCCGGGTCGGCGGGCACGCACGGCCTGGGCCTGGCGATGGCCCTGGGCCTGGCCCGGGCACTGGACCGGCTGCCCGAGACCACCGTCGTGGTCGGGGTGGAGGCCGCCGGGATCGATCGTGGGCAGCCGTTGTCCGCCGCGGCGCGCGCGGCCCTGCCCCTGGCCGTCGGAGCGGTCCTCGAGTGCCTGGACCTCGACCTCGGCCCGCACCCGGCGTGGTGACCCACGCCCGGCCCGCCCGGGACCACCGGGGCGTCCGGGGCTGGGTCTGGCGTACCGCAGAATTGAGCCCATGAAGCCGCTGGACCCGCGCCTGCTGCGCCATGCGCAGGCGACGCGCTGGTTCATGGCGGCTGCCGTGGCCATCGGCAGCGCCTCCGCGCTGCTCATCGTGGCCCAGGCGTTCCTGATCGCCCGGGTCGTCACCGGGGCGTTCCAGGACGGCGAGGGCCTGGCCACCCTGACCCGCCCGCTGCTGCTGATCGCCGCCATCGCGGTGGGTCGGGCCGCGCTGGCCTGGGCCGCCGAGGCAGCCGGCCACCGGGCCTCGGCCGAGGCCACCTCCCAGCTGCGCCTGCAGGTCGTCGACCGGGCGCTGCGCCTGGGCCCGGCGCACTTCTCCGGCCAGGGCGCCGGGGAGCTGACCACCCTGGTGACCCGGGGGGCGGGGGCGCTGGACAGCTACTTCGCCCGCTACCTGCCCCAGCTGGTGCTGGCCGTGGTGGTGCCCCTGATCGCCGGCACCGCGATCCTCACCCAGGATGGCCTCTCGGTGCTGGTGATCGCCCTGACCCTGCCGGTGATCCCGGTCTTCATGAGCCTGATCGGGCGCTACACCCAGGCCCGGGTCGACCGGCAGTGGAGCACCCTGGCGGTGCTCAGCGGCCACTTCCTGGACATCGTCGAGGGCCTGCCCACGCTCAAGGTGTTCAACCGGGCCAAGGCCCAGGCGGCCACGATCCGCTCCGTCGGCGAGCAGTACCGCGCGGCCACGATGGGCGTGCTGCGGGTGTCGTTCCTGAGCTCGCTGGTCCTCGAGCTGCTGGCCACCCTGTCGGTGGCCCTGATCGCGGTGGCCATCGGCCTGCGGCTGGTCGAGGGCGAGATCGACCTGCGCGCCGGGCTGACGGTGCTCATCCTCGCCCCCGAGGTGTACCTGCCGCTGCGCATGGTGGGGGTGCACTTCCACGCCGCCGCCGACGGGGTGGGGGCCGCCGAGCGCATGTTCGCCGTCCTCGAGGCCCCGGCGCCGCAGGCCGGGACCGCCCGGGTGGATGCCGCCACGGCGACGATCCGCGTACGCGACCTCACGGTGCACTACGGCGACCGGATGGCCGTCCGGGGCGCCAGCTTCGACCTGCGCCCCGGGCGGGTCACGGCGCTCGTGGGGCCCTCCGGCTGCGGGAAGTCGAGCATCCTGTCGGTGCTGCTGGGCCTGGTCGGCCCCCCGTCGGCGCAGCTGACCGGCACGGTGGAGGTCCTCGACTCCGCCGGCACCGCGCACGCGCTGGCCGACCTCGACCTGCCCGCCTGGCGGGCGCAGATCGGCTGGGTGCCCCAGTCGCCGTCGATGCTGGCCGGCTCGGTGGCCGAGAACGTGCGCTTCGGCCGACCCGGCTTCACCGACGGGCAGGTCCTGGCCGCGCTGCGGGCCGCCGGCATCGACCCATCGGAGCTCGCCGACGGCATGGCCACCACGGTCGCGGAGGGGGGCCACGGGGTCTCGGTGGGCCAGGCCCGCCGGATCGGGGTCGCCCGCGCCCTGCTGGCCGACCCTGCGATCCTGCTGCTCGACGAGCCGACCGCCGCGCTGGACGGCTCGCGCGAGGCCGAGGTGGGCGCCACGGCCGCGGCCCTGGCCGCGCGCGGGCGCACCGTCGTGGTGGTCACCCACCGCGCGGCGATGACCGAGCTGGCCGACCACGTGATCGACCTCGGCGCGGCCGTGGGGGCGCCGGCATGAGCGCGTCGCCGCTGCGGCGCCTCTGGCGGATGGCTGACCCGGACCGCTGGCGGATCGCCCTGGCCGTCCTGCTGGCCACCCTGGCGCTGTTCAGCGCAGTCGGGCTGCTGGTCACCTCCGCCTGGCTGATCTCACGGGCCTCCCAGCAGCCCCCGATCCTCACCCTGCAGGTGGCCATCGTGGCGGTGCGCGCGTTCGGCATCAGCCGCGGACTGCTGCGCTACGCCGAGCGCCTGGTCGGCCACGACGCGGCGTTCCGCAGCCTGACCACGCTGCGGGTGGCCGTCTACGGCCGCCTCGAGCGGCTCTCCCCGGCCGGCCTGGGCCGGTACCGGCGCGGGGACCTGCTGGCCCGCCTCGTCGGCGACGTCGACGCGTCGGTGGACCTCGTCGTGCGCGTCGTGATCCCGGCGGCCTCCGGGCTGCTGGCCGGGCTGCTGGCCGTCGCCCTGGGCTGGAGCATCCTCCCGGCCGCCGGTGCGGCCCTGCTGGTGATGCTGGTGGTCGCCGGGATCGCCGCCCCGCTGCTCACCGCCGGCCTGGGCACCCGCGCGCACCGGGCCCGGGCCGGCGCCGAGGGCCAGCTCAGCGCCCAGGTCGTCAGCGCCCTGCGCGCGGGTCCCGAGCTGCTGGCCTACGGGGCGGTCGACCGGGCCGTGGCCGACGTGGCGCGTGCCGACGCGACCCTCACCGACCTCGACCGGCGCGGCGCGAGCGCCTCCGGGTTCGGCGACGCCCTGGCCGCCCTGTGGACCGGACTCACGATCACCGCGTGCCTGGCCCTCGGGGTCACGGCGGTCCGCGAGGGTCGCCTGGACGGGGTGTGGCTGGCCGCGTTGGCCCTGCTGCCCCTGGCGATGGCCGACGTCGTCTCCGGCATGCCCGCGGCCGCGCTGGCCCGCGCCCGGGTCACCGGCTCGGCCCAGCGCATCCTCGAGGTCGTCGACTCCCCGGACCCGGTTCCCGCGGGCGCCGGGGCCCCCGTCGCCAGGGCCCGCGTCGCCAGGGCCCCCGTCGCAGCGGGAGCGGCCCACTCCCGCGGGGCCGTGAGCCCGGAGCTGGTGCTCGCCGGGGTGGCCGCCCGCTACCCGGGGGCCGGCCAGGACGCGGTCACGGGGGTCGATCTCGACCTGGCCCCGGGCCGGCGGATCGCCCTGGTCGGGCCCAGCGGCTCCGGGAAGTCCACGATCGCCGCCGTCCTGCTGCGCCTGCTCGACCACCGCGAGGGCAGCTACACCCTGGCCGGCGGCGACGTGCGCGACCTCGGCGAGGAGTCCGTGCGCGAGGCGATGGCGGCGGTCAACCAGCAGGCCCACCTGTTCGACAGCACCATCGAGGAGAACCTGCGCCTGGCCAACCGCAGCGCCGACGACGCGGCCATCCGGGCCGCCCTCGAGGGTGCCGCGCTGGACGCCTGGGTCGACTCCCTGCCCGACGGGCTGGCCACACGCGTCGGCGCGCACGGCTCGGCGGTCTCCGGGGGCCAGGCCCAGCGCATCGCCCTGGCCCGGGTGCTGCTGGCCGACCGGCCGATCGCGGTGCTCGACGAGCCGGGCGAGCACCTCGACGCCCAGATGGCCGACCAGGTGACCGCAACGGCCCTCACCGCGACCGCCGGGCGCTCGGTCGTCCTCATCACCCACCGGATGGCCCACACTGGGGACTGTGATGAGGTCATGGTCATGAGGGACGGACGCGTCGTGGCGCGCGGCACCCCCGAGGAGCTGGCCGGCTGGTACGCGGACACGAGGGCCCGCGAGGACGGCCCGGCCACGCCCCCCACCTCAACCTCACCAGCACCCGGGCACCAGCCATGACCGACGCCCACGAGCGGGGCCTGTTCAGCGCGGTCGTCGCCGTCGCCGCCGGCCTGGAGCTCGGCGCGACCCTGCGCCGCATCGTCCAGTCGGCCGTCGACCTGGTGGACGCCACCTACGGGGCACTCGGCGTGCTCGGCCCCGACGGGCAGCTGACCGAGTTCGTGCACGTGGGCATCGACCAGGCCGCGCAGAACGAGATCGGCGAGCTGCCCCGCGGTCGGGGGATCCTGGGCCTGCTGGTCAACCACCCCGTGCCGATCCGCCTCGACGACATGACCAGCCATCCGGGGGCGGTGGGCTTCCCGCCCGGGCACCCCGTGATGCGCTCGTTCCTCGGCGTCCCGGTGCGCGTCCGCGGCCAGGTCTTCGGCAACCTGTACCTGACCGACAAGCGCGGTGCCGAGGGGTTCAGCACGGCCGACGAGCGGATCGTCACCGCCCTGGCGGCCGCCGCGGGAGTGGCCATCGACAACGCCCGGCTGTACGAGCGCTCGGTGATGCGCGAGCGCTGGCAGGCCGCGGTGGCCCAGATGCACGGAGCCGTCCTCGAGGGGGCCGACGCCGGCGAGGTCCTGACGATCGGCACGACCCGGGCCGCCGAGCTGATCGGGGCGCGCGGGGGCCTGGTGGCCCTGCCCTCCCCGGCCGGGGTCCTGCGCATCGAGATCGTGGTCGCGGACACCGCGGCCGCCGCGCCCACCTCGCGGTGGCGGGTGCACACCGACGCGCAGCAGGCCACGAGCACCGACGACCTGACCGCCCTGCGCGGCTGGGAGGTGGCCGGCGACGGACCGATCGCACGGGCCCATGCCAGCGGCGAGCCGGCCGAGGGGATCGAGGCCATCGGCCCCGGGCCCGAGGGGATCCCGGTGCTCGCCCTGCCGCTGCGCACCCCCGAGGAGGTGCTCGGGGTCCTGGCCCTGGTGACCCGACCGGGCGCCTCGCTGACCCCCGACCAGCGCGAGCTGGCCACGCACAGCGCCAGCCAGGCCGCCCTGGCGCTCATGCTGGCCCGCGGCCGGCGCGAGCAGGAGCGCGTGGTCCTGCTCGAGGAGCGCGACCGGATCGCCCGCGACCTGCACGACCTGGTGATCCAGCGGCTGTTCGCCACCGGCATCTCCCTGTCCGGGGCCAGCCGCGTGGCCGGGACCCCCCAGCCGGTGGTCGATCGGCTCACCTCGGCCGTGGACGCCCTGGACACCACGGTCAAGGAGATCCGGGCCACCATCTTCGAGCTGCACCAGCCCGTGGGCCACGCCGCCGGCGGCCTGCGCGGCAAGGTGCTCGAGGAGACCTCGGCCTCCGCGGTCCTGCTCGGCCACGCGCCGGCCACCCGGTTCACCGGCACCGTCGACGCCTCGGTCGACGACGCGGTGGCCGTGGACCTGCTCGGGGCGCTGCGCGAGGCGCTGGCCAACGTGGCCAAGCACGCCCAGGCGGCCCACGTCGAGGTGCTGGTCGCCGTCGAGGACGGGCACGTGCTGCTGCAGGTCACCGACGACGGGATCGGGGTGCCCGGGGAGCTCGCGCGCCGCTCGGGCCTGCTCAACCTCTCCGAGCGCGCGGCCCGCTACGGCGGCACGTGCACCATCGCCCCCGGCCCCACCGCCGGCTCGGTGCTCACCTGGCGCGTGCCGTTGGCCTGAGCTCGCCCCCCGGCGCCGAGCCCAGGCCACGGCACGAGACCTCAGGCCACGGCACCCACGTTGGCGGAGGTGGACTCGGCGGTGGCCTCGGCCGCGATCGACCGGCCCGCGAAGCCCCACGCGATCAGCATCGGGATGAACGCGGACCCCAGGCTCATCACCGAGGAGACGGCGATGAGCAGGGGCACGATGAACGCCAGGAGCACGGCCGTCACACGGGGACGGAAGCCGCGGCGCAGCAGCACGATGCCCAGCCAGGTGCCCCCGATCAGGGTGATCAGCACCCCGGGGATCACCAGCGCGACGAACGCCCCGTCGACCATGGCCGGGTTGATCCACGCCCCGTAGTAGGAACCGAACCCGCCCATCGTGAACAGGGTCAGCCCGGTGAGATAGACCCGCCAGGCCCAGCGCTCCCCGCCGCCGATGCCGGCGGCCGCGCGGCGGCGTCGCACGACGACCGCGCAGCCCAGCGCCACCAGGAACAGCGGACCCCAGAGCATGCCGTAGAGCAGGTAGACCCGGTCGGCGTCGGCGAAGGTGAGCAGCGGCTCGAGGACGCGGCGGGCCGGGTCGGCCCAGGCGCTGGTCAGCGCGGTCACGTCCTGCTGCCCGTCCTCGGTCGCGAACCGGGCCAGGGAGTGCATGACACCCACGAGGATGCTCAGCCATCCGCCGTACCAGGCCAGGCGGGGCGTGTGGTCGAGAAGGGACGGGTCGTGCGCTGTGTGTGTGGTCATGCCGGCAGCGTGGTCCCTCCGGCGGGGTCACGGCGTCCACCCGGCGCTGTCACTGTCCGTGCCCGGATACACCCTCGGGTTGATGCCCCAGGCTCCACCCCGGGGCGTACATTCCCGCCATGCGGCGCAGCGACTGGGCCTGGCCCCTGGGCATCCTCGCGTTGGGCAGCCTGGAGATGGTGGCCCTCTCGCGCGGCGTCGGGACGGTGGACAGCCGCCAGATCAGCACGTCGAGTGCCGCTGCGGGCATCGCGATCGAGGCCCTCGCGTGCGCCCTGCTGGTGTTCCGCCGGCGCTGGCCGCTGGCGATCGCCCTGGCGGTCAGCGTCCTCGGTGCCCTGTTGCCCACGCTCGGCATCCACATGGACGAGCCCGTCACGCCGATCGTGATCCTCGGGCTGGCGATGTTCGCGGCCGGGCGCTACCGCACCGACCGCTGGGCCTTCGCGGCCCCGGTGGGCGCCACCCTGGCGCCCTTCGTGGCCAAGTGGCTGGACTACCCCGGCGAGGTCGACGTCACCGACGCGCTGTTCATCCTGTTCGTCCTCGGGGCCCCGTTCGCGTTCGGCCGCCTGGCGCTGCGCCAGGCCCAGGCCCACGAGCGCGAGCAGGAGCGGGTGCGCCGGGAGGCGATCGCGACCGAGCGGGTGAGGATCGCCCGTGAGCTGCACGACGTGCTGGCCCACTCGATCAGCAGCATGGTGATCCAGGCCAACATGGGCGCCGACCTGGCCGGCGGGTCGCCGGCGGCCGGGACCTTCGCACAGATCGCCGACACCGGACGCAGCGCGCTGACCGACGTCGGGCTGATGCTGCGCCTGCTCCGGGCCGGCGACGCCCCCGACACCCCCAACCCCACGGCGGCGGACATCCCCGCACTCGTCGAGGGGTTCCGGCGGGCGGGGCTCACCGTGGAGCCGGCCGACGTCGCACTGGGCTCCGAGCCCCTGGGGGCCGCCGTCGACCTCTCGGTGTACCGCATCGTCCAGGAGGCGCTGACCAACTGCCTCAGGCACTCGGGCGGCGGTCGCGCCCGGCTGCACGTCGGTGACGGCGACGGCGTCATCTCGATCGAGGTCTCCAGCGCGCTGCCGGACTCCGGGCGCACACCGGCGCCGGCCTCCGGGGACGGCCACGGCCTGGTCGGGATGCGGGAGCGGGTCGAGATGTTCGGCGGCACCCTGCACGCCGGGCCCGGGCCGGACGGCGCGTTCCAGGTCCGCGCGCTCATCCCGCGGGGTGCCACGTGACCAGCGTGGTCATCGCCGACGACGAGGGACTCGTCCGCGAGGGGCTCTCGGCCCTGCTCGGCCGGCGCGGGATCCAGGTGCTGGGCGTGGCCGCCGACGGGCGGGCCGCGATCACGGCAGCCTCGGCGCTGCACCCCGACGTCGTCCTGATGGACATCCGGATGCCGGGCATGGACGGTATCGAGGCCACCGCCGCGATCGCCGGGCCGGGGCGACCGCGCGTGCTGATCCTCACGACCTATCACCAGGACGAGTACGTCTTCCGTGCCCTGCGGGCCGGCGCCTCGGGGTTCCTGCTGAAGTCCGCCGAGCCCGACCGGCTGGCCCAGGCCGTGGAGCTGGTGAACGCCGGCGAGGCCCTGCTGGCCCCGGAGGTGACCGCGCGACTGATCGCCGAGCACGTCGGGCGCGCCGCAGGCCCCGACTCCCCTGCCAGGTCCGCGGACGAGGGCAGCCTGGCCCGCCTGACCCCGCGCGAGAGGGAGGTCCTGGCGCTCATCGCCCGGGGGCTGTCCAACGACGAGATCAGCGCGAGGCTCGTGCTGTCCCCGGCCACGGTCAAGACCCACATCAACCGGACCCTGGCCAAGCTGGGCCTCTCCAGCCGCGCGCAGCTCGTGGTGCTCGCCTACGAGGAGGGGCTGGTCCGCCCGGCCGCCCGCTGAGCTCCCCAGGGCCCCGACCTCCAGACGCACCCCGGCCGCGGCACCCCGTCGGGGGAACCGCGGCCGGAGGGTCGTGCAGGACGTGGGATCAGACCGACACCTGGTTCTGGTCCAGCGTGCCCTTCTCGGGGTTGGCGATGTGCTCGGCGCCGACCCGCTTGCGGAACACCCAGTAGGTCCACGACTGGTAGGCCAGGACGATCGGGGTGAAGATCACCGCGACCCACGTCATGATCTTCAGGGTGTACTCGGTCGAGGACGCGTTGTCGGTGGTCAGGCTCGGGCCGTCGTTGAGGTTCGGCATGACGTTCGGGAACAGCATCCCGAACAGGGCCACGACGGCCAGGGCGATGGTCAGCGCGCTGAACGTGAACGCCAGGCCCTCGGAGCGCTTGGCGTGCATGGCCAGGGACACCAGCCAGCAGACCGCCGCGGCCAGCACCGGGATCCAGGTCCAGGTCTTGTCCGAGAAGGCCAGCTGCGCCCAGAGGAGGAACGCCACCGCGAGCACCGTGGCCACCAGGCCCGTGCGCATGCCGACCTTGTGGGCACGCTCGCGGATCTCGCCGGTCGTCTTCAGCGACAGGAAGATCGCGCCGTGGGTCAGGAAGATCGCCACGAAGGTCAGGCCCCCGAGCAGCGCGAACGGGTTGAGCAGGTTGAAGAACCCGCCCGCGTACTCGATGTTGCCGTCCATCTCCTCCAGCGGCACGCCGCGCACGATGTTGGCGAAGGCCACGCCCCACAGCAGCGCCGGAAGTGCGGAGCCGAACACGATGGCCGCGTCCCAGCGGGCCCGCCAGGTGTCGTCGGCGTGCTTGCTGCGGTACTCGAAGGCGACGCCGCGCACGATCAGGGCCACGAGGATGAGGAACAGCGGCAGGTAGAACCCGCTGAACAGGGTGGCGTACCACTCGGGGAAGGCCGCGAAGGTCGCGCCGCCGGCGACGAGCAGCCACACCTCGTTGCCGTCCCAGACCGGGCCGATGCGTGGTGATCACCACGCGGCGCTCGGCGTCGTCCGGCCAGGACGGGCAGCAGCATGCCGACGCCGAAGTCGAAGCCCTCGAGCACGAAGTACCCGATCCACAGGACCGCGATCAGGATGAACCAGACGGTCGTCAGTTCCATGTCAGTTCCTCGCGCTCAGTAGGAGATGGTCAGCGGGGCGTCGGCTCGCGATCGACGAACGGGTCGTCGACGGCCTCGGGCGGGCCCTGGCGGACGGTGCGGATGATCAGCCCCACCTCGACGACGGCGAGGACGCGCGTAGAGGGCGGTGAAGCCGACCAGCGAGACCCAGACCTGGCCCGAGCGTGACCACCGGGGAGACCCCGGCCGCGGTCGGCATGAGGCCGAAGACGATCCACGGCTGGCGGCCCATCTCGGTGAAGATCCAGCCGAAGCTGATTGGCGATCAGCGGCAGCAGCGGCACGACGATCGCCGCACGCGCCGCACCACTTGCCGTTCGGGCACCCGGTCCGCGGCGGGTAGGCCCACAGCGGCCCACAGGGCGACGAGCGCGGCGAGCATGCCCGACGCCGATCATCAGGCGGAAGGTCCAGTAGGTCACCGGGATGTTGGGCGCGAAGTCGGTCAGGCCGGTGTCGGCGTAGGTCTGGCGCGTACTCCTCCTGCAGGTCGTTGATGCCCTTGACCTCGCCGTTCGCAGTCGCCCGTGGCCAGGAAGGACAGCAGCTCCGGGATCTCGATGGAGAAGACCGGCTCGGAGCCGTCGAGCGTGCCGATGGTGAAGATGGAGAACGGCGCGGGCTGCGCGGTCTCGTACAGCGCCTCGGCGGCGGCCATCTTCATGGGCTGCTGCTCGGTCATGATCTTGGCGTGGATGTCGCCGGAGATGACCACGAGCCACGGCAGGCGACCAGGGTGGTGACCAGGCCCAGCTGCATCGGTGGAGCGGGCCACGTCGACGGCCGCGCTCGCTTGCATCAGGAGCCAGATGCGAGATGCCGGCCACCAGGGCTCCGGCGACCATGAAGCGACGAGGCCAGCGTGTGGGGGAAGGCGATGACGGCACGTGTTGTTGGTCAGCACGGCGGCGAAGTCGGTGCAGCTCGGCGCGTCCGGTGACCGGGTTGACCCCGTAGCCGACCGGGTGCTGCATGAACGAGTTGGCGGCGAGGATGAAGTAGGCCGAGAGCAGCGTGCCGATCGCGGCGATCCAGATGGTGGCCAGGTGCAGCTTCTTGGGCAGCCGGTCCCAGCCGAAGATCCACAGGCCGAGGAAGGTGGACTCGAGGAAGAACGCCAGCAGGCCCTCGATGGCCAGCGGGGCGCCGAAGATGTCGCCGACGAAGCGGGAGTAGTCGCTCCAGTTCATGCCGAACTGGAACTCCTGCACGATGCCGGTGACCACGCCCATCGCGAAGTTGATCAGGAAGAGCTTGCCGAAGAACTTGGTCGCGCGCAGCCACTTCTCGTTGCCGGTGCGCACCCATGCGGTCTGCATGCCGGCGACCAGCCAGCACAGGCCGATGGTGATCGGCACGAAGAGGAAGTGGTACACGGTGGTGATGCCGAACTGCCATCGCGCAAGGTCCAAGACGTCCATGGGCATCCACGCTTCCGAGCCACGGCGCCGGGGGTCGGCGCGGTCGGGGCCAGCGTCCCACCGGCCCGGACCGCGTTCGCGGGGCGCAACGGCCGGAAGTAACGGGACGAAGGTCCCAGATTCCCCCGCCGGAGGTCGGTACCGGGTGGGGTATCTCACATCCCCGCCGCGGCGGGGCCCGGCCGGGCCCGGATCGCCTACGCCATGGGGGGTTCGGGGGTGTCGTCCGGGAACACCGAGACGTCCTCAGAGACCGTCGCAGAGAGGGCGGCGACCTCGTCGGCGGTCAGCTGCAGCTGGTTGGCGGCCGCCGAGCTGCGGGCCGTGGCCGGCCGCGTCGAGCCCGGGATCGGGATGACCACAGGCGCCAGTGCCAGCAGCCAGGCCAGGGCCACCTGCTGGGGCGCGGCACCGTGCGCGGCGGCCACCTCGGCGAAGGCCGCGTAGCGCGAGCCGAGGCCGGAGGCCGCCGAGGCCCCACCCAGCGGGGACCAGGGCAGGAACGCGATGCCGAGCTCGGCGCAGCGGGCCAGCACGTCGGCGCCGACGCGGTAGCGGGCGGAGAACTCGTTCTGCACTGCGGCGATCCCCCCGTCAGCGGGGCCGCCGACCAGGCCCAGCGCCCGGTCGAGCTGGGGCAGGGTCACGTTGGACAGGCCGATGGTGCCGGCGGTGCCGTCGGCTCGCACGAGGGCCAGGCCGCGGATCTGCTCGTCGAAGGCCACGTCGGGGTCCATGCGGTGCAGGAAGTACAGGTCGATGGCGTCCACGCCCAGGCGCGCCGCCGAGGCACGGGCCGCCGCGCGCAGGGCGTCGGGGGTGCCCGCCCGGCCCCACACGTCGCCGTCCGGGCCCGCGGCGCGGGTGATCCCGCCCTTGGTCGCCACCACCACGCGGGCGCGCTGCTCGGCGGTGCCCGGCCACGAGCGCAGGGCCTCGCCGACCAGCACCTCGTTGTGGCCGAACTGCGAGCCGTCCGGGGCATAGATGTCGGCTGTGTCGATCAGCGTGATGCCGCTGTCGAGCGCGGCGTGCACGGTGGCCAGGGCGCGCGGGCGCTCGCCGAGCATCGCGGGGTCGGACAGGGGCATGCAGCCCAGGCCGATCGGGTGGACGGACAGGTCGGCGATGCTGCGGGTGGCCATGGCGTGGAGCCTGCCACGGATCCGGGGGTTGTTTCCCCACTAGCCTGCCCCCCATGACGCTGCGGCAGAGGGTGCTTGCCCTGGCCGTGGCAGCCCTGGCGCTGATCGTGCTGCTCGGGATCCAGCTGACCGCCCGGTACGCGCAGCTGGGTCGCAGCCTGGATCTGGTCGCCGACGCGCTGGTCCCGGCTAGCACGGCCTCGGCCGACCTGGCCTCGGACGTCAACAACATGGACCGGCGCCTGCGCATCTACGTCTCCTCCGGTGAGCGGGGCTACGAGGTGCTCTACGGGGCGGCGGTCACCTCCGCGCGGGCCAACACAGAGAGCCTGGGCGCGCTGCTGGGCGACCAGCCCCCCTTCCCCGCTCTGGTGGCCGACGTGTCCGACAGCCTGGACGCGTGGGTCACCATGGTCGGCGACCCTGCCCGCGCCGCGATGGCCGACGGTGACGCGCGCGCGGCCCAGGCGCTGCTGAACTCCCGCGAGGGCCAGGCCCTCTACTCGCAGTTGAACTCGGATGCCTTCCGGTTGTCGTCGGTGATCTCGGCCGACCAGCAGGAGGCCCTCGATGAGACCGCATCGGCGGCACGGCGCCTGGCGTGGTCCCTGGGCCTGGCGCTGCTGGTCCTGCTGCTGATCCCGTTGGTCAGCTACCTCTCGCTGCGCCGGCACGTGCTGGCTCCGATCAGCCAGCTGCGCGCTCAGCTGCGAACCGCCGCGACACCCGGCCACCACGACGAGGTGATCGAGCCCAGCGGGCCCCCGGAGCTGCGCGAGCTGGGGTCGGACGCCGAGGCCCTGCGCCGCTCCCTGGTGCACGAGATCGATGAGTCGGCAGCTGCCCGCGAGGCCCTCGAGCAGGAGGGCCCCGTGGTCGAGGCGATCCGCCAGGAGCTGGCGGCCAGCGCCGAGCCGGCCCCGGGCGGCGTGACCGTGGCCGGGGTGATGCGCCCGGCCGAGGGGGTGCTGGCCGGCGACTTCTGGGACCGCCTGGCGATCCCGGACGGACGTGCCGCGGTGCTGATCTGCGACGTGTCGGGCCATGGGCCGCGGGCCGGCATCGTGGCGATGCGGCTGAAGACCTCGATCACCCTCGGCCTGGTCTCCGGGGCGGCCCCGGCAAGCATCCTGCCGCAGGCCTGCGACGCGTTCGCCGACGAGCCGGGCCGGTTCGCCACCACGGTGGTGCTGGTCACCGACCCGGCCTCCGGCGTGCTCGAGTGGACCAACGCCGGGCACCCCGCACCGCGGCTGATCCGCGCCGACGGCACGCTGGAGCGCCTGGAGACGACCGGGCCGATGGTGTCGTGGCTGGCCGGCCAGTGGACCACCGCCCGCACGTCCCTGGGGCCCGAGGACATGGTGGTGGCCTTCACCGACGGGATCCTGGAGAGCCGCGACGAGTCCGGCGAGGAGCTCGGCGAGGACGACCTCGACGGACACCTGCTCGCGGCAGCCGCGGCCACCCGCGACCCCGACGAGTTCATCGCGCTGACCCTCGCCGCGATCCGCCAGCGCGCCGAGCACCTGCGCGACGACGTCACGCTGGTGGCGATGCGCCTGGACCCCCCGAGCCCCACGATCCCCACCCCCCGCTGACGGACCCGCCCGCCGCCCGCCCGCCCGCCCGCCCGCCCGCCCGCAGGATCTCCCGTACTTGGTCGAATCTCCCGTTGCGACGGGAGAATCGGCGAAGTACGGGAGATTCCGTGCCGAGGCGGGGCCGGGGGCGGGGTAACGGGGCTACTCGAGGAAGCCGCCGGACTGGTGGGCCCAGAGGCCGGCGTAGACGCCGCCGGCGGCCAGCAGCTGGGCGTGCGAGCCCTGCTCCACGATCCGGCCGTCGGCGAGCACGACGATGCGGTCCATCGCCTGGACGGTGCTCAGCCGGTGGGCGATCACGATGGTCGTGCGGCCCTTCATGGCCTCAGCCAGCGCGGCCTGGATGTGCACCTCGGACTCACTGTCCAGCGCCGACGTCGCCTCGTCGAGGACGAGCAGGCTGGCGTCCTTGAGCACGGCGCGCGCGATCGCCACCCGCTGGCGCTGGCCGCCGGAGAGCTTCACACCCCGCTCGCCGACCATCGTCGCGTAGCCGTTCGGCAGCCGGCTGATGAACTCGTCGGCCGAGGCCTTCACCGCCGCCCCGCGGACCTCATCCTCGGTGGCCCCGGGCCGGCCGTAGGCGATGTTCTCGGCGATCGAGCGGTGGAACAGCAGCGGCTCCTGGGCCACGTAGGCGATCGAGCGGCGCAGCGAGGCCTGCGTGACGTCGCGCAGGTCCTGGCCGTCGACGAGCACCGCGCCGGAGTCGACGTCGGAGAAGCGCAGCAGCAGCCGGGTCAGCGTGGTCTTCCCGCTGCCCGAGTGCCCGACGAGGCCGATCTTCTCGCCCGGGGCGATGTCGAGCGTGAAGTCCTCGAAGAGGGCGTCCTCGCCGGCCCCGTCGTGGGCGAACGTGACGTGGTCGAAGCGCACGGCACCGGGGCCGCGCACGAACTCGGCATCGGTGGTGTCGGCCACGGCTGGGGCGATCCCGAGGATCTCGACCATGTCGTGGGCGTCGCCCAGGACGCGGTTGTAGTTGCGCATGACCTGGGTGATCTCCCACAGCTGGTCGGTCACCGTCAGCGTGTACGTGGTGGCCAGGTACACCGCCGCCACCGACAGGTAGCGCTGCTCGGAGGCCACCACCGCGGCCAGCACCGCGCCGGTGTTCATGATCGCGATCACTGCGGAGAACCCCGACGAGTAGCCCAGGAACGCGCGCATCACCGACAGCGAGTTGGTGTTCCACTGGCCGGAGACCAGTCGGGCGCTGGCGTTCTCGCTGGCCTCCGCACCGGCGGACTTCACCGCGGCGATGTTGGTCATGACATCGGCCAGGAACCCGGTCATCCTCGTCGAGGACTGGGCCTCGACGACGTTCAGACGCTCCATCGTGCGCGCGGAGAAGACCACGAACCCGGCGAAGACCAGCGACATCACGAGCAGGAAGACCGCGTACCAGGGCAGGATGAACGCGGTGATGGTGACGGCGGCGACCACGGTCGTGAGCACCGGGATCACCTGCCAGACGATGGTGTCCCAGAACGTCTCGAACGCCCCGGTGAACTTGTTGGTCTGCGAGACCAGCGAGCCGGAGAACCGGTCGGAGTGGAAGCCCAGGCTCTGGCGGGTGAGGTGGTCGAAGACGCGCAGGTAGAGCCGCTCCATGGCCTTCACCTCGAAGGACCAGGTGGTGAACAGCGCGATCCGCCAGCCGACGACCTGGCCGAGGAACTGGGACAGGCCGTACCAGGCCACCAGCGGCCAGCCGGACTCCCAAGTGACCGTGCCGTCCTGGACCTGGGTCAGCAGCAGGGAGATGACGTAGGGCCCGACGAAGCGCGCGAGCAGCACGGTGAGCACGGGCACGGTCAGCGACAGGGTCAGGCGCCAGGGGAACTGGGCCGCGGCGCGCCAGAACAGCGCGAGGGTCGCCCGGGTGTGGGCGGTGCTGTGCGCGCCGGCGGGGCCGGTGGCGGGGTCGGGGGGGTCGGGGTCGGGGTCGGGGTCGGGGTCGGCGGGGTCAGGGTGGCCGGGCCGCGCGGACGCGCCGGAATCGACGACCGACTGGGTCGCCTCCGGGTTCATCTCGTCGGCGGGCATCCGTCAAGGATGGACCCGCCCGCCACAGGACCCCAAATCCCGCACGCCCCGCCGCCTCGCCCGCCTCACCCGCCTCGCGCCCCCCCGCTCGCGGTGATTCGGGCCCCGCTCTACGGGGCGGATCCGCAGGTTGGGCCCCACCTCGAAGGAAACGGCCACCGAAACGGGGCCGAAATCCGCAGGGTCGGGGGGAGGCGGGGGCCTGCGCTACTCGGCGCCCGTGAAGCCGTTCTGGCGCCACGCCTCGTAGACCGTGACCGCGACCGCGTTGGAGAGGTTCAACGAGCGGTTGCCCGGCAGCATCGGCAGCCGCAGGCGGCGCTCGGCGGGGAAGTCGGCGAGCACGCCCTCAGCGAGGCCGGTCGGCTCGGGACCGAAGAGGAACACGTCGCCCGGGCGCAGATCGACCTCGTGGGGCGCGGTGCCGGCGCGGGCGGAGGTCGCGAACCACCGCCGCTCGCCCAGCGCGCGGCGGGCGGCGGCGAGGTCGGCGTGCACCGTGACCACCGCCATGTCGTGGTAGTCCAGCCCGGCGCGCCGCACGCGGGCCTCGTCGAGGACGAAGCCCATCGGCTCCACCAGGTGCAGCCGCGCACCAGTGTTCGCGCAGAGCCGGATCACGTTGCCCGTGTTGGGCGGGATGCGCGGCTCCAGGAGCACGACCTCGAACATGGCTGGGGCGACGATCAGCGGGCCGGGGCGATGATCTGCCACCCGCGCAGGTTGCCGGTGCGGTCCTTGCCCGCGTCGTCGAAGAGGAACGCGATGTCGGTGGAGTCGTTGTTCCAGCGCACCCCGGTGGCGGCGTAGAAGAAGCGCGGGTCCTTCGAGCCGTCGGGGGCCACTCCGTTGGTGCCGGTGCCGGAGTAGACGCGGCCTGCAGGGCCACGAACCTCTCGGAGGTCCGCTCCTCGGCCAGCACCTGGCGGGCGTGGGCGGCGCGCTCGCGCACGGAGGCCATCCGCCAGGCGGTCAGGGCGGGGACCAGCGGACGGGCGGGGACCAGCGGACGGGCGGGGACCGGGGCCCGGGCGGCCAGCGCGGAGTCCGGGGCTCCGGCGGCCAGCGCAGAGCCCGCAGCCGCGGCGGCCGGTTCTGGCGCAGCCCAAGCAGCCTGCCCCGCCGCGCGCCCCGCCGAGTCCCCGGCCGCCGACCCGGCACCGATGCCCTCGATCGCGCCCGTCGCCGACGCCAGGGGGGCCAGCGCCAGCGCGCCGGCCAACACGCCGGCCGCGAGCACCCGACCCGTGCGGGCGCGCGCCGACGTCCGTCCTCCCCGGCCCCCGACGGGCGTGGTGCGCCTCGTCCATGGGCCGCAGGCTAACGCCCCCCGGCGCCCGGTGGAAGCACCTCAGGCCAGCTCGGTGAGGGCGAAGTGGGTCAGCGCATCGCGGACATACCCGGCGCCCTCGACGCCGCCGTAGTTGGCGGCGAACCGTTCGTCGGCGACGTACATGTCGGCCAGACCCGCGAGCTGGTCGGCGGTGGGGGCCTTGTTGCCCCAGCCGGCACTGATCCAGGCGTGGTGGCGACGGGCCAGCGCCTGGGCCTCGGGGCCGTCCGCCGGGGCCCCCTGTGCGCGCAGATGGGCCCAGCCCGCTGCGATCGCCGCGTGCTCGTCGGTGAACGCCTTCTGCCCGTCGGGGCCGAGCCCACGCCACCACCGGTCGCTGTCGGCATAGGCCCGCGCGCCCCAGCGCTGCTCGACCTCCTCCTTGTACTGGGTGTGGTCGAAGCCGTCGAACATCTGGTCGGCCATGATCTCCTCCTCGGTCTCGATGCTCTGGATGGTGCGCTCGACGCTGGCGATCTGCCGGTCGAGCCGGGCCTTCTCGGCGCGCAGCCAGTCGCGGTGCGCGCGCAGGGCGGGGACCACATCCGCGGCCTCCAGGGCCTCGGCGATGGCTGCCACGCCCAGGCCCATCCGGCGCAGCAGCAGGATCCGCTGCAGCCGGGTCAGCGCCGCGGTGTCGTAGTAGCGGTAGCCGTTGGCCCCCACCCGACTGGGCTCGAGCAGGCCCACGTCGCCGTAGTGGCGCAGCGTGCGGCTGGTCGTGCCGGTGAGCCGGGCGACCTCGCCGATGCCGTACTCCACGATCCACCTCCCACGGCCGGGGCCCCCGAGTCGGTCCCGGGCGTGACACCACGGTAGAAGTTGACGTTGCGTCAATGTCAACTCGGGCGCAGGCGCGGCCCGATGAGACACGTGGGCGCCATCCGGGGAGAGGTAGCCAACCCGGTGGGGCTGTCGGGGGGACCACGGATGCATCCGCGCCCGGTCGGGCTGTGGGGGGACGGATGCATCCGCGAGCCGGGCGATCCCGCCCTCAGCCCCCGAGGGCCAGGCGCACCGCGTAGGCGGCCACGATGGCGTAGCCGGCCAGGGACACCGCGATCCGGATGCGCTCGGACATTCGCGAGCCGAGCAGCGACCCGCCCACCGCCAGCACCAGCTGCCAGGACAACGAGCCCACGAGCACGCCCAGTGCGAACGCCAGGCCCGAGCCACCTCCGGTGAGCCGCTCGGAGAGCCCGGCGGTCAGGGCCACGAAGTAGACCGCGGTCATCGGGTTGATCGCGGTCAGGGCGACGAACTTGGCGAACACGTGCCCGCTGGGCAGGTCCGCGCGCGCCCCCGCGCCCGCACCGGCCCCCGCACCAGCCCCCGCTGCGACCCGCAGGCTGGCCACCCCTCGGACCACCACCACCGCGAGGGCCACGGCCCCCACCAGCTGGATCACCCGCTCGTAGCCGGCCAGCGCATCGGCCAGGCCCTGGCCCACCACCACGGCGACCAGCGCGTAGCCGAAGTCGACAAGCGCCACCCCGCACGCGGCCGCGACCGCCGCGCGCATCCCGGACTCGACGGCCTCGCGGATGATGAGCACGCCGATCGCGCCCAGCGGCAGGGCGATGCCGAGGCCCGCGAGGAGCCCGGACCCGAACGCCCCGACCGGCAGCATGGGCACACCCTAGGCAGGCGCACCTAGGGTGTGGCCAACCCCCGCCGCACCAGGAGCCCCCGATGCCCGATCTCCCGCCCGCGCTGGACCCTGAGGCGCCCCGGTGCTTCTGGGTGGACGGATCCCCGGAGTACCTCGCCTACCACGACACCGAGTGGGGCTTCCCCGTCGACGACGACCAGCGGCTGTTCGAGAAGCTGTGCCTCGAGGGGTTCCAGAGCGGGCTGAGCTGGTTGACGATCCTGCGCAAGCGCCCGAACTTCCGGGCCGCCTTCGACGGGTTCGACTTCCGGGTGGTCGCCGACTACGACGAGGCCGACGTCACCCGCCTGCTCGCCGACGCCGGGATCGTGCGCCACCGGGGCAAGATCGAGGCCACCATCGGCAACGCCCGGGCCACCTGCGACCTGGTTGACGCCGAGGGCTCACTGGCCGGCTACCTGTGGTCGTTCGAGCCCGGCTCCGCCGAGCGACCCGAGGCGCTGAGCGTCGAGGCGGTGCGCGCCCTGACCACCACCCCGGCGGCGCTCGCCCTGTCCAAGGACCTCAAGCGCCGCGGTTTCCGGTTCGTCGGGCCCACCACGATGTACGCGCTCATGCAGGCGATGGGCCTCGTGGACGACCACACCGAGGACTGCGCGGTGCGCGTGCACGTGGAGCAGGCCCGCGCGGGGTTCGTCCGGCCGCAGGGCAGCCGATCCGGCCCCCGTGCCTGACCGCTCACCCCTGCGGTTCGGCCCCGGGTGAGGGGTCGGCCCAGACGAGCGCTCACCCCGGGCTGGTCACAGGGGCGTGCTGCCGCCCGTGCCGACCAGCTGCGCGCGGAACTCGGGGCCGGCCAGGCGCCCGGCCTCGGCCTGCGCTGCTGCCACCCGCTCGGACATGCCCAGCCGGGCTGAGGGCTCCTCGTTGCCCGGCGTCGAGACGAACAGCTCGATCGCGGCCAACCCCGCATCGGCGCGCGCGGCGGCGGCCGCCTGCTTGGCGTCCAGCCGCGCGGCGTACCAGTCGGAGGCCAGCACCGCCTCACGGGTGAACAGCGCCCGGAACTCCGGCGACTGGAGCGTCCAGCCCTCGTCCGTGACCCCGGTGGCCATGATCTGCAGCAGCGCGCGCAGCGGAGGCACCGCAAGCGCGATCGTGCCGTCGTCGATGTAGGCCTGCGCGACGCGCCGGTGCGTGGTGACGATGGTCGCCATCGACTCGGCGAAGACGCCCTCGTCCTGCAGCTCGGGCCGTAGCATCGCCGGGGTGAGCACCACGTCCGGGTGCAGGAAGATCCGCCCGAAGTACTTCGTGGCGAACGCCTCGGTGATCCGGTAGCCCAGGCGGCTGGCTTCGACCGTGCGGCCCTCGTGCTCGAAGTCGTCCATGCGCTCCAGGGCGCCCTCGGCGACCAGGCTGCGGGCGTCGCGCTCGGCTGGGCTCATCCGGGAGAACAGCTCGGGCACCAGCAGCGAGATGTCGTGGTCGACCCGGACGTGGGGACCCACGTAGCCCGCGCAGGACACCCAGCCGTCGTAGCCGGTCAGGGCGTAGGACAGCAGCGAGGCGTTCAGGTCGACGACGGCCGGCATCGCGTTGAACGGGCCCTTGGTCAGCGCGCCCTCGGAGCCCGCCCCGGTGGTCGAGGGGGACTTGCCGGTCATCGAGGAGATGAACTCCATGAACAGCTCGGGCAGCTCCATGTAGTGCAGCGGGTTGAACGTGCACAGCGGCGGCACCGGCCCGTCCGGCGGGTTGTTGCGCCGGCCGGCAGCCACCACGTCCACCGGCAGAACCAGCGGGGCCGACGAGGGCAGCCGGCGCACCAGGCGCGCGGAGAGCTCGGCCACGGCCGTCGCGGCGGCGTTGGCCCGGTCCGGGCGCTGCTGCAGGTAGCGGGGGTTCTTCGAGGGCTTGCCGTCGACCATCCGGGGGTTGGCCGAGCTGACGAAGTAGGCCGGGCCCTGGCCCTCGGGGGTGTCGGCGACCCGGCTGATCAGCTCGGCCATCGGGTCGCTGAACGCGCTGAACGCCACGGCGTCGTCGCGCATGGCGATCGCGTCGGCGCGGGTCAGCGGCTCGAAGTTGGAGATGAACGTGCCGGGCGTGGAGAGGTCGCGCTCGGCCTGCTTGTCGTAGCCGCGGTGGATGGCGTCGTCGGGACGCTGGAAGAGCAGGTTCTCGCAGTTCTCCACCAGCTTGTAGGAGCGCTGCGGGTCCAGGCCGAGCTGGGCGCCGGAGACCACGGTGGAGGCCGTGATGTCGTCCTGGGTCTGCACCTTCACCGCCGGGGAGAAGTCGTGGCGCAGGCCGAACAGGCGCCACGACCCGTCGGCGTTGAAGCCGACGCGCAGCATGTTGACGGTGACCTTCTGCCCGTCCAGGCGCAGCGAGTTGCCCTGCCGGCCATTGATCACCACCACGCTGAAGTGGCTGCGCCAGTCCTCGCCCCACTCCGGGCGATGCGAGCGCTTGACCACGTAGACCAGCTCGGTGATGTGCGCCGGGATCCGCGCCAGCCAGGCGTTGTGCTCGGCGGTGTACTCCGGCGAGGGCGTCAGCAGCTTGATGACCGAGCCGATCGAGCGCTCCGGGCTCAGGATCGGCCGGTGGTCCACGCCGTTGCGGGCCGGATCGGCGAAGCGGTTGGAGAAGTCGCGCTCGAGGATCGCGGCCACCCGGTCCATGTCGTTGTCGAAGTCCGCGACGTAGGCCGAGCCGTAGATGAACGCATCGGTGATGGCCTTGGAGATCTCGGACTTCCCCCCGCCGGAGACCGTGGCCGGCTTGTGGCAGGAGGTCGACTCCGCGACGGTGCCGACCAGGCACCACGCCGTGCGGTCGTAGGGCTGGTGGGTCATCGCCACCCGGTAGCCGCCCGGGCTCAGGTACGTGCGGTCGGCGCGGATCGGGATCGACCCGCGCTGGCCCTCGGGTCCGGTCCAGGAGACGTTCTTGGTGTGCAGCGAGTACTGCGCCCCGGCGGGCACGAGCACGATGTGCGGCTGCTCGAGGTCCAGGGCGTGACCCTCGGGCTGGGCGGCGAACCGCTGCGGGTCGCGCTCGAGGACCTCGGCCAGCGTGTAGGAGTCTCCTGAGGCGGTCTCGGTGTACTCCTGGCCGAGGTTGTAGCTGGGGAAGACCAGCGCCCCGCCGGCGTGCTCCTCCTCGGCGTTGCCGAACAGGTTCGCCGAGTAGGAGATCTGGGTCTTGACCTCCTTCTTGCAGTAGCCGAAGTAGTTGTCGGCGATCACCGTGACGATCACCCCGCGGGCGTCACGGGCACAGATCTTGAACGCCTGGCCGTTGTTGTAGCGCTCGTCCTCGGCCTCCCAGCAGACCCCGTCGCGCTTCTGCCGGTCGGTGGCCTCGGCCACGTGCGGAAGGCCGAGCTCCTTCTTCGTCAGGCGGATCAGGTGCGGGGCGAGGATGACGCAGCCGGTGTGCCCGGTCCACGTCTCCGGGGCCAGCGAGGCGTCGTTCTCGGGCAGGTAGGGGTCCCCGCCGTTGCCGAAGATCCCCTCGACGAAGTCCAGGTTGGCCACCAACCCGCCCGGCACGATGAACCGGGTCTCCATCCGCTTCTCCCGCACCGAGCCGGGCACCTCGGGCGAGACCAGGGGGCGCAGCTGCAGGGAGACGAAGCACGCGGCCGGCTGCGGCTGGTTGGCCGTGTACGGCAGCACCATGTCCACCTCGGGCGGCTCGAAGGCCGCCGCCAGCAGCCGGGCGAACGCGACCTTCGGCACGGCGATCTTGTCGTCGGGGATGGGCAGGCCCCCCTCGGCGATGTGGAAGACCCCGGCAGTGGTGCGCCGGTCGTTGGCCGGGTTGTGCAGCACGCCGTTGACCAGCCGGAAGCTGGTCAACAGCGGCGAGCTGAACCGGTCGCCGTCGAAGGGCAGGCACAGCGCGCGGGCCAGGCCGGGCTCGTCGAGCACGAAGGTGCGCCGCGGCAGCGCGGGCTGCTCGCCGGTGTCGGCCAGGTAGTCGTCGAGGAAGGCCTGGATCCGGCCGTCGGCCGCACACAGCCGGTCGGCCAGGCGCCGGCTCAGCTCACGCTGGCGGGCGAGCAGCGGCCGTGCGAGCCGGGCGGACTCGGTGTCCTCGAAACCCGCTGGGAGCGGGAGGCCCAACTGGGCCAGGCGGATGTTGATGGCAGCGCTCTGCGTGTGGGACACGCCCAATTGTCCGTCGGGCGCGCAGGCGACGCCAGTCCCCGAGGCGTGAACAGTCATCGACATGACCCGACCGGAGGCGCTGTGGTGGACCGGCCCGCCTGCCCGGATGGCCCGCGGGTCAAGTCCGCGGCCGGACGTCGCACCGGGCTGAGGCCGGGAGCCGCACCGGCGGTACCGCCCACGGCCCCGCGTCAATGCCGCGTCAACGGCGCCTGCGCAGCCCACCGGAACCGGCGCAGGCTCGTGCCATGTTCGACGTGATGAAACGAGTCGTGGTGGGGCGCCCGCTGGGGTCCGAGGCAGCCGGCCATGCCACGCTGCCCAAGCGCCTGGCCCTGCCGATCTTCTGCTCCGACCCGCTGTCGTCGGTGGCGTACGCGACCCAGGAGATCCTGCTGGTCCTGGCCATCGGCGGCGCTGCGGCGATGACGCTGACCCCGTGGGTGGGCCTGGCCGTCGTCTTCCTGCTGGTCGTGGTGGTCGCCTCCTACTCGAAGACCGTCTACGCCTACCCGGGCGGCGGCGGGGCCTACGCGGTGAGCAAGGAGAACCTCGGCCAGACCCCGGCGCTGGTGGCCGCCGCCGCGCTGATCGTCGACTACGTGCTCACCGTCGCGGTCTCGGTCACCTCCGGGGTGTCGAACCTGGTCTCGGCGTTCCCCTCGCTGGCCCCGCACACGATGGTGATCTGCCTGGCGATGGTCGTCGGGCTCACCGCGGTCAACCTGCGCGGGATCCGCGAGTCCGGCCGGATCTTCGCCGCGCCGACCTACGCCTTCATCGCCGTGGTCCTGCTGATGCTGGCCCTCGGGCTCGGCAAGGAGCTGCTCGGCCAGGGCGTCACCGCGCAGAGCGCCGGCTACGAGGTGCACGGCCACTCGCTGACCACCTGGGCGATGGTCTACCTGGTGCTGCGCGCGTTCGCCTCCGGATGCACGGCGCTGACCGGCGTCGAGGCGATCAGCAACGGCGTCCCGTTCTTCCGCGCGCCCCGGTCGCGCAACGCGGCGATCACGCTGGTGGTCATGGGAGCCCTGGCGGTGACCATGTTCTACGGGGTGACCCTGCTGGCCACCGCTGCCGGCGTGAAGTACGCCGAGGACCCCACCGAGCTCGGCCTGCCCCCGGGCACCGTGCAGCCCACCGTGATCGCCCAGCTGGGGACAGCGGTGTTCGGGGCCGGGTCGTTCGGGTTCTACTTCCTGCAGATCGCCACGATGCTGGTCCTGGTGCTGGCGGCGAACACGGCCTACAACTCGTTCCCGCAGATGGCCTCGGTGCTTGCCCGTGACGGCTTCCTGCCCCGCCAGATGGCCCGCCGGGGCGACCGCCTGGCGTTCAGCAACGGGATCGTCCTGCTGGCGGCGGCCGCCGTGGCCTTGATCGTGGCGTTCGACGCCTCGGTGACCCGGCTCGTCCAGCTCTACATCCTGGGGGTGTTCCTCTCGTTCAGCCTGTCCCAGCTCGGCATGGTCCGGCACTGGGGCCGGCAGCTGCGCACGCACGGCCCCGAGCGCTCGGTGCGCGTCTCCCGGGTGGTCAACGCCGTGGGTGCCACCGTGACGAGCCTGGTCCTGGTCATCGTCATCACCACCAAGTTCAGCCACGGCGCCTGGATCGTGATGGTGGCCATCCCGGCGTTCGTGGCCCTCATGCGCGGGATCCAGGCGCACTACCGGCGCACCGACGACCGCCTGGCCGCCCCGGGAGGCGGTGTCCGCCTGCCGAGCCGGGTGCATGCCGTCGTGCTGGTCAGCCGGCTCAACGCCCCCTGCCTGCAGGCCCTGGCCTATGCCCGGGCGACGCGACCGAGCACGCTGGTCGCCCTGCACGTCGAGCTGGACCCCGAGGCGACCGAGGCCCTGGAGGAGCAGTGGTTGGCTCGGGAGATCCCCATCCCGCTGGTGACGGTCGCCTCGCCCTACCGCGACGTGACGGGGCCGGTCATCGACCACGTGCGCACGCTGCGCGAGGAGGGCTCGCGCGACATCGTGGCCGTCTTCGTGCCCGAGTACGTGGTGCGGCACTGGTGGGAGCACGTGCTGCACAACCAGTCCGCCCTGCGGCTCAAGACCCGGCTGCTGTTCCTCCCGGGCGTTATCGTGATCAGCGTGCCGCTGGTGCTCGACTCCGTGGAGCTCGCCCCCGATCGCATGGTGGACCTCGCCACGTGACCCCACCGACCGCCCCCTCCCGTTGGCGGCGCCGCCCCGCTGCGGTGCTGCTGGCCCTGGCGGCGATCGTGGTGACGCTGGCCGTGGCCGTGGCCCTGCGCCCCGTGCGCCTGGCCGAGGTGTTGCTCATCGTGCTGGTCGAGGTGATCGGGGTCTCCCTCCTGGCCGGGCGCGCCGTGGCCGCCGCCACGGCGATCGGGGCGGTCGTCGCGGTGAACTGGCTGCTCATCCCGCCGTTCGGAACCCTGCAGATCCAGAACCAGGAGAACTGGATCACGCTGGCGGTGTTCCTGATCCTCGCCGTCGGGGTGAGCACGCTGGTCGAGTCGGTGCTGGCCTCGGAGCGCGCGGCCGCCGGCTCGGCCGCGCGTGAGGCGGCGCTGGCTGAGGCGCTGCGGCCCGACTCGGCCTCGGCCCGCGACGCGCTGCACGTGCTGCGCACGGCGCTGCACCTGGAGTCCGCCGCCCTGGTCGAGGCCGCGACCGGCGCCGTCCTGGTCACCACCGAGCCGACGGCGCCCACCGCGGCACCGGTGCTGGGCGTCGATGTGGCGCCCGGCTACCAGGTGCGCGGGTGGGGCGACCCGATCCTGGGCAGCCAGCCGGAGTACGTGGCGACACTGGCCACGGCCGTGGCCCGTGCCTGGGACAGCGAGCAGCTGGTCGCCGAGCAGGAGCGCTCGGCCCGCCTGGCCGAGGTCGACGCGGCGCGCGCGGCGCTGCTGGCCACGATCGGCCACGACCTGCGCACGCCGCTGGCCGGGATCCGGGTCACCGTGGACGCCCTGGCGATGTCCGGCGCGGACCTGTCCGACGACGACCAGCGGGAGCTGCTCGACGGGTTGCGGCAGTCGGCGGTCCGCCTCGATGGCCTCATCGGGGCGGTGCTCGACGCCTCGAGGTTCGACACCGGGTCGGCCGTGGCGCAGCCGGTGCCGACCGACGTGCGCGGGGTCCTGGCCGCCGCCCTGGCCGACTTCGACTCACCGAGGGTCCACCTCGGCGTCCCGGGTGACCGGGCGCTGGACGCGAGAGTCGACCCGACGCTGCTCGAGCGGATCGTGGCGAACCTCGTGGCCAATGCCCTCGCGCACACCCCGCCCGACTCGCCGGTGGAGGTGACCGGGCAGCCCCGTGACGGCGGCGTGCTGGTCGCCGTGACCGACCACGGCGCGGGGCTGGGCGCCGACAGCGTCGACGTCGGCCGCAGCAACCACGGCATGGGCCTGCTCATCGTCGACCGCCTGGCCGCCTACGCCGGGATCGGGGTCTCCCGGTCCGAGACGCCCGGCGGAGGGCTCAGCGTCGCGCTGCGGATCGGCGGCGGGGCCTGATGCGCGTACTGCTCGTGGAGGACGACACGACCGTCCGGCGGGCACTGGCCGTGGCCCTGCGCGGGCAGGGCCTGGCGGTCCACGACGTGCGCGACGGGGCCTCGGCGCTGCGCTCGGTCGAGGCGATGGCCTACGACCTCGTCCTGCTGGACCTGGGCCTGCCGGACGTCGACGGCGTCATGTTGCTGCCCGACCTGCGGGCCCACCACCGCGGTCCGGTGATCGTGCTCTCGGCGCGCCACGACCAGTCCGACAAGGTCGGGGCCCTGGACGCCGGCGCCGATGACTACATGACCAAGCCGTTCGGGCTGCCCGAGCTGCTGGCACGCATCCGCGCCGTGGCCCGGCGCGCGGGCATCGGTGGCGAGGTCCGCACCGCCTGCTTCACGGTGGACCTCGACCGCGAGGTGGTCACCGACCGACATGGCCAGGATGTGGGGCTGACGGCCACGGAATGGGCCGTCGTGCGCGCCCTGGCCCGGGCCGGGGGGGCTCCGCTGAGCGTGGACGAGCTGCTCGAGCAGGTCTGGGGCACGCAGGCCGCCGAGCACCGCAACTACGTGCGGGTCTACGTGAACCTCCTGCGGCGCAAGCTCGAGACCGACCCCGCGGCCCCGGACTGCCTGCTCAGCCAACCCGGCCGAGGCTACTGGTTGGCCGCGCACGGGTAGCCCGCGCAGGCCCCCGTGGCAGAGCCCCGTCGCCGGGACGAGGCCGACGGCGCGCGCAGGGCCGCCGAGGCGCTCGCCTCGATCCTGGACGGGGCCGGGGGCCCGGCCGAGCTGCCCGGCGCGTGACCCGCCAGCCCCGAGCCTGGCCCGCCTACCGGTCCGGGGCCGCACCCCAGATGCGGTCCAGGTAGTCGCGCATGGACCGGTCGGAGGAGAAGAAGCCGGTGCGGGCCACGTTCAGGATCGCGGACCTCGTCCACGCGGTGGCGTCGGCGTAGTCGGCCTCCACGCGGCCTGGGCGTCGATGTAGGCGCGGTAGTCGGCCAGGGCCATGAACCGGTCCTGGTAGAGCAGGTTGGAGACCACCGGCTCGAACGCGTGCCGGTCGCCGTCGGAGAACGCCCCGGAGGCGATCAGGTCGATCGCGCGTCTTCAGGTCGGGGTCGGACTCGTAGTAGCTGCTCGGCTGGTAGCCGGCGGCCTGCAGCGCCGCGACCTCCGGCTCGGTCATGCCGAACAGGAAGAAGTTGTCGTCGCCGACCAGCTGGCGGATCTCGACGTTCGCGCCGTCGTCGGTGCCGATGGTCAGCGCGCCGTTGAGCGCGAACTTCATGTTGCCGGTGCCGGAGGCCTCCTTGCCGGCCAGCGAGATCTGCTCGGACAGGTCGGCGGCCGGGATGAGCCGCTCGGCCAGGGTGACGTTGTAGTTGGCGGGGAAGGCGACGTTGAGCCGGCCCGCCGACGCGCGGGTCGGCGTTGATCGTGGCCCCGACCGCGTTGATCAGGTGGATGATCTCCTTGGCCATCCGGTAGCCCGGCGCGGCCTTGGCGCCGAACACGACGGTGCGCGGCGTGATCGTCGTCGGGGTCGACCCGACCGGAGATGATCTGGTCGTAGAGCGTGACGATGTGCAGCAGCTTGAGCGATCTGCCGCTTGTACTCGTGCAGGCGCTTGACCATCACGTCGAGCAGGTGGTCGTCGGCGCAGGTCGATGCCGTCGCGGCGGCGCAGCAGGTCGCACAGCCGGGCCTTGTTCTGCTGCCTTGACCTCGCGGAACGCGCGCGCGGAACTCCGCGTCCTCGGCGTAGGGCTCGAGCTCGCGCAGCCGGTCGAGGTCGGTGACCCAGCCCGGGCCGAGGGCGTCGGTGATCAGCTCGGACAGCCCCGGGTTGGCCAGCCGCAGGAACCGTCGCGGGGTGACGCCGTTGGTGACGTTGGTGAACTTGTCCGGCCAGAAGCTCGGAGAAGTCGGGCAGCACCTTGTCGCGCGAGCAGCTGGGAGTGCAGCTCGGCGACGCCGTTGACCTTCGATGCCGGCGACGGTGGCCAGGTAGGCCATCCGCACCGAGCGCTCGGGGTGCTCGCCGATGATCGACATGCGCCGGACGCGCATCTCGTCGTCGGGGTAGGCGTCGCGCACCTCGGCCAGGAAGTCGTCGTTGATCCGGTAGATGATCTCGAGGTGGCGCGGCAGCAGGCGGCCCGAGGAGCTCGACCGACCAGACCTCCAGGGCCTCGGGCAGCAGCGTGTGGCAGGTGTAGGCGAAGCACTTCTGGGTGATCGCCCAGGCCTCGTCCCAGTCGAGGTCGCTTCTCGTCGACCAGGACGCGCATCAGCTCGGGCACGGCGATCACCGGGTGGGTGTCGTTGAGCTGGAAGATGATGCGCTCGGGCAGCTCGTGCAGGTCGAAGTCGGGCTCCAGGACGTGCTCGATGAAGTCGCGGATCGAGCAGGCGACGAAGAAGTACTGCTGCTGCAGGCGCAGCTCCTTGCCCTGCGGGGTGGAGTCCTCGGGGTAGAGCACCTTGGAGATGTTCTCGGCGAAGGTCTGCGCCCGGACTGCCTCGGCGTAGTCGCCGGAGTTGAAGATCGCGCAGGTCGAAGGCCTTGGTGGCCTGGGCGCTCCACAGGCGCAGCGTGTTCACGCGGCCGTTGCTGGTAGCCGGGGACCATGTAGTTGTAGGGCACGCCGAGCACGTTCCACGCCGGCATCCAGCGGGTGCGCGTCGTCGCCCTCGTCGTCGTAGGTCTCGGTGTAGCCGCCGAAGTCGACCTGGACCGCGGCCTCGGGGTGCGGGAACTCCCACGGCGCACCCCAGTGCGAGCCACGTGTCGGGCTGCTCGACCTGCCGGCCGTCGACGAAGGTCTGGCGGAAGATGCCGTACTCGTAGCGGATGCCGTAGCCGATGCACGGCACGCTCATCGTGGCCAGCGAGTCGATGAAGCACGCGGCCAGCCGGCCGAGGCCGCCGTTGCCCAGGCCCGGCTCGACCTCCTGCGGCGCGCAGCGTCGGCCAGGTCCAGGCCGCAGCTGGCCAGGGCCTTCGTCGGCGACGTCGTTGAGGTCGGTGGCCAGCAGGGCGTTGTCCAGCTGGCGGCCCAGCAGGTACTCCGCGGAGAGGTAGCCGACCACCTTGGCCTTGGACTGCGCGGTTGCTGGCGCACCGTCTCCAGCCAGCGGGCCATCAGGTAGTGGCGCACCGTGCGGGCAAGCGCCAGGTACTGGTCGTTGACCGTCGACTGGGAGAGGGCCACGCCCTGGCCGGTGTTGAGCTCCCGCAGGAACTCCCGGACGAAGCCATCCACGGAATGCGGCGGGGAGGCGACCGGAGCGACGGCCAGCGGATGCGTCGGCGGGAAGACCGGGCCGATGCCGTGGCCGCCGGTGGTGGGGCTCTCGTCGGTGGGGACCGGGGTGGTCAGGGCGGGGGAACCCGCGAGGTGCTCAGCGCTCATTGCGGCACGGTAACCCGGTTCTGTTACGGACGTGCTAACTCGAGCGGGGAATCCGGAGACCGATTGGGATCAGGCTGCTGCCCGGGGGGTCAGGAGCAGGCCCCCGGGCAGCTTTCGCGAGAGACCCCGCGGGTGGCCGACCGGTGGCTCGTCTTCTCCTACGGGCGCCGGCCGACGCTCGGACCTGGAGCTGTGGTCGCGCCGCTGTCCGGGCGCTGTCGGGCAGGTGGCGGCCCCGTGTCATTCCGCCAGGCGAGTCGCACTGGGCACACTGGGACCATGCAGGTACGTGCGATGCGCCTCGAGCGCGGCTGGTCCCAGGAGGAGCTGGCCCAGCGCAGCGGGCTCAGCGTGCGCACTGTCCAGCGCATCGAGAATGGGCAGCCGCCGGGATTGGCCTCGGCCCGCGCGCTTGCGGACGTGTTCGGGGTCGAGGTTGCCGAGGTGACCGAGGGCGGCGCCAGCGCCGATGGGACCCCGGAGGCCGAACCCGCAGCCGCACGCCAGCCGTTCGCCACCGCCGTGACCACCTGCCTGACCAGGTACGCCGACTTCGAGGGCCGCGCCTCCCGCAGCGAGTACTGGTGGTTCGCCCTGTTCGTCGGCCTGCTCACCGCGGCCATTGCCCAGGTCAGCGAGTCCCTCGGTGGGGTGATCCTGGTGCTGGCCCTCCTGCCGCTGACCGCCGCCGGGGCGCGGCGCCTGCACGACACGGGGCACAGCGGCTGGTGGCAGCTGTTCGCCCTGGCGCCGGTCGGCTTCGTGGTGCCGCTGGTCCTGCTGGTGCTGCCGAGCGCCGAGCCGGCGCCGGAGCCCGCGGCGGGCGTCAGCTGAAGTCCGGTCCTGCGGTCCGGGTGCGCTTGAGCTCGAAGAAGCCGGGCGTCCCGGCCACCGCGAGCACCCCGTCCCAGAGCGTGCCGGCTGCGTCCCCGCGCGGGGTGGGGGTGACCACCGGGCCGAAGAACGCGATCGTCGACCCCTGCGGGCCGGGCACGTGGATCACGGGGGTGCCCACATCCATGCCGACGGGATCCATGCCGCGGTGGTGCTCGGCACGCAGCTCCTCGTCGAGGGCGTCGCTGTCGGCCGTGTCGAGCAGGCGTGCCGGCAGGCCCACCTCGGCCAGGGCTTCGGCGCACACCTCGGTGAGGTCCTCGCGGCCGCCCGGGTGGATGCGCGTGCCCATCGCCGTGTACAGCGGCAGGATCACCCCGTCGCCGTGCTCGAGTCGGGCCGCGGTGAGCACCCGAACGGGCCCCCAGGCTCGGCCCATCAGGTCGACGTACTTCTCCGGCAGCTCGCGGCCCTCGTTGAGCACGGCGAGGGACATCGTGTGCCATCGGGTCTGGACCGGACGCACCTGCTCGACCTCGAGCATCCAGCGCGAGGTCATCCACGCCCACGGGCAGATCGGGTCGAACCAGAAGTCAGCGGTCGTCATGGCGCCGATCATCACACGGGGGCCGCCCGCGCGCCCGGGCGTCGTCGCGGATCCTGCGGGTGTGACGCAGGGCCCGCCGGACCGGGAGTCCCGCACTCCTGACTGCCAGGCCCATCCGGAGCATGATGGGGCCATGGCACCGTCGAGCAGCGCGACCCGGACCTTCCCGGGTGACTACGAGTCGGTCTTCAGCGCCGTGTGCTGGGCCGCGTTGGAGTCGGGCATGACCGTGGACCACGCCGACCGCATCGCGGGCATCATCAGCCTCACGACGTCGATGTCGTTCTCCTCCTGGGGGGAGCGCATCGGTGTGCGCGTCGGGCAGGTCGCTCCCGGGTCCATCGCGGTCGGTGCCCGCTCCGAGCTCAAGTTCGGCCTGGTCGATTGGGGCTCGAATACCAGGAACCTCGACCGGCTCTTCGGCCAGATCGCGCTCGCCCTGGGCCAGCCCACCGGGTGAGGCCCCGGCCCAGAGAAGGTGGAGCTGACGGGAAGCGCAGCCGTGCGCAGAGGGCCCGCAAGCGCCTTGGTCAGCGACTGAACCAGCGCGCGGCGTGCTCGATCAGGATGTCGCGGGTCTGCTCGGGGCTCATCGTCGAGTTGTCCACGACGAACCAGCCGGCCTGCTCCAGCTCCGCGACGGGCGGCAGTCCGGCCAGGTGCAGGTCGATTGCCCCCGCCAGGTACTCCGTCTCCCCGCCGCGCTGCCGCAGCCGATCGAGTTCGGCCTGCCGGCTGGGCAGGAGCATGACCCTGCACAGCCCGGGCAGGCCGTCGTACTCGGGCAGGCCGGCGAACACGTCGAAGAAGTCATCGATCACGACGAGCCGATGCGTCGGACCACGCGATGGCGCGGTGCCACACCCACGCGCCCACAGTACGCACCCGAGGGTCCAGCGCGGTGCCGCTCGGCGAGGGCTGCTCCGCAGACGGAGCCAGAGGACGGGCCGCACCGAGCGCCGTGAATCGCGACGGCACCGCCGCTCCTGGGGCAGAGCCTGCTACCCGCCGCTTCGACGACCGCCCGGTCGTGTGGCGAGGTCCTCCAGCAGCGCCGCCCGGCGCTGCGCCGCGGGCAGCGCGTGCTGCTCCATCCACGCCGCGGTCTCCAGCGCGTCCTCGCCCCCCGCCTCCGCGCGCAGGCCCTCGATGATCCCGGCCACGTCGGCCGGCGCCTTGTTCTGGCTCATCTTCGCCTTGGCCTCGATCCAGGTCAGCCGGATCTCGATCCCCACGATCGCGCGCAGCTGGCGGGCCACGAAGTCGGCGGGCACCTGGTCGACCGCGTAGGACGTCTCGTGTCGGGCGGTGGTCCTGGTCACCACGTCGAGCACCCAGTCCGGGTCGTCGTGCACCGTCAGGGACCCGTAGGCGTGCACGGTCAGGTAGTTCCACGTGGGGACGACCTGGCCGGTCTCGGCGTGCGAGGGCAGCCAGCCGGGGGCGACGTAGTGGTCGGGGCCGTGCACGATCACCAGGGCCTGGCCGTGAGTCGCCTCGCGGGCCTGGCTGTTGTTGCGGGCGACGTGGGTGAGCAGCGCGCCGTGCTCGCCCACCTCCGGCGCGAACACGAAGGGCAGGTAGGTCGCCACAGGCCCCGACTCGTGGACGGTCACGAGGTCGGCGGCCCCCACCTGCGCCAGCACGTGCCGGGCAGCGTCGTCGGGCAGGCGGAAGTGCTGGGCCACATACATGGGCCCATCATCGGACCAGCCGCCCACGATCGCCTCCGGCGGGGGCCGCGCCGATAGCGTGCGGTCCTGTTCAGGGCGCGCCCGCGAGCCCTCATCAGGGAACGGAGGATCGTCCATGCAGAAGACCTGCGCGCGGGGCCACGTCTTCGAGAAGCCGAGCGACTGCCCGGCATGCCCGCAGTGCGCCCGCGACACGACGGCTGCCACGTCGCTGCCCACGATCGGTGCTCCAGCCACCCGGGCGCTGCACACCGCCGGCGTGCACAGCCTCGGGCAGCTGGCGACCTGGTCGGAACGGGACCTCCTGGCGCTGCACGGCGTGGGCCCGAAGGCGATGGCGCTCCTGCGGGAGGCGCTGGCCGCGCAGGGCCTGGCATTCACGCCCTGAGACCGTTGCACCGACGAGGGGCCCTGATGGCCGGGTGCTGCCTCCAAGCAGCGTCTCGGCGATGGGCGGGCCGCTACATCGCGGCCATGTCGACGAACCGCGAGTAGTGGCCCTGGAAGGCCACCGTGATGGTGGCCGTCGGGCCGTTGCGGTGCTTGGCGACGATGAAGTCGGCCTCGCCAGCGCGGGGGGACTCCTTCTCGTAGGCGTCCTCGCGGTTGAGCAGGATCACGACGTCGGCGTCCTGCTCCAAGGAGCCGGACTCGCGCAGGTCGCTCATCATCGGCTTCTTGTCCTGGCGCTGCTCCGGGCCACGGTTGAGCTGGGCGATCGCGATGACGGGCACCTCGAGCTCCTTGGCCATCAGCTTCAGCGCCCGGGAGAACTCGGCCACCTCCTGCTGGCGGGACTCCACCTTCTTGCCCGAGCTCATCAGCTGCAGGTAGTCCACGATCACCAGCCGCAGGTCGTGCTTCTGCTTCAGGCGCCGGCACTTGGAGCGGATCTCCATCATCGACATGTTCGGCGAGTCGTCGATGAACATCGGCGCGTCCACGATGGAGCCGGACTTGCGGGCCAGCTTCTGCCAGTCGGCGTCCGACATGGTGCCCGAGCGCATGTGGTTCAGCGGCACCTGCGCCTCGGCGCTCATCAGGCGCATCACGATCTCGTTGCGGCTCATCTCCAGCGAGAAGATGACGCTCGTCAGGCCGTTCTTGATGCTCGCCGCCCGGGCCAGGTCCAGGCCCAGGGTCGACTTGCCGATGGCAGGGCGGGCGGCGATGATCACCAGCTGCCCCCCGTGCAGTCCGTTGGTCAGCGCATCGAGGTCGGCGAACCCGGTGGGCACCCCCACCATCTGCCCGCCGTGGTTGGCGATCGCCTCGATCTCGTTGAGGGTGCCGTCGAAGATGTCGCGCAGGGGCACGTAGTCCTCGCTGGTGCGCCCGCTGGTCAGCTCGTAGACCTCGGCCTGGGCCCGGTCGACCAGGTCGTAGACCTCACCCTCGCCCGCGTAGCCCATCTGCACGATCCGGGTGCCGGCCGTGACCATCCGGCGCAGCACCGCGCGCTCCGAGACGATCTCGGAGTAGTACGAGGCGTTCGCCGCCGTCGGCACCATCGAGACCAGCGTGTGCAGGTAGGCCGCGCCGCCAACGCGGGCGATCTCCCCGGACCGGGTCAGCTCCCCGGCCACCATCACCGCATCGGCCGGCTCGCCCTTGGCGTAGAGGTCCAGGATCGCCGAGTAGATCGTGGCGTGCGCCGGGCGGTAGAAGTCCTCCATCCGCAGGCTCTCCACCACGTCGGCGATGGCGTCCTTGCTCAGCAGCATCGCTCCGAGCACCGCCTGCTCCGCGGCCATGTCCGCCGGGGGTGTCCGATCGAACTCCGGACCCCCACCCGAGACGGTCAGATCAAGCTCGGCGACACTCATCCACGAACCTCCTTGGAGCCTGTGTACCGCAGGCCTCCGACATGGCCTCCCACGCCCGTCGGCTCGTAACCGCCGGGTTAACCGCGGGTGAACCTAGGCGCTGCGGCGCCATCCGTACATACCCCCCTGTGGACGAAGGTGTGGACAACGTGTGTGACACGCGGCACACACGCCGGGGGTACCTGTGGACAAGGTGGGGACAGACCGCGCTCTCCGGCGAAGAACATGCCTTTGACCTGCGGTGATGCGCATCCGGGCCTGTGTGTGGAAGAAAGTGGGCCGGTGAATTTCACCGGGCGTGGCGCTGTACGGCAGGCGCCGCCCAGCGCTGCGGTCGCGCAGAATGGCCGTCATGTCCTCAGGTCACCGTGAGTTATCCACATCCTCACCACTGCGTGTCACGATGGTCTGCACGGGAAACATTTGTCGATCCCCCATGGCCGAGGCGATCCTGCGCGGACGCGTGCTCGGCACCGACCTCGAGGGCCTCGTCGACGTCGACTCGGCGGGCACGCACCGCTACCACCTCGGCGAGGACGCCGACCCGCGCGCCCGCCAGGTGCTCGGCGAGGCCGGCTACCCGTTGCGCCACGTGGCCCGGGAGTTCCAGGCGGACTGGCTCGCGGATCGGGACCTCGTCCTGGCGATGGACCACGGTCACCTGCGGGCGCTGCGGCGCCTGGCCGAGCGCTCCGGACACCGCGCGGAGCACCTCGTGGCGATCCGGGACTTCGACCCGCAGGGCCCCGGCGACGTGCCCGACCCCTACTACGACACCATCACCGAGTTCCGCGAGGTGGCCGAGATCCTCGAGCGGACGATGCCCGCCCTCCTGAACCACCTGCGCACCCTGCGCACATGACCTCCGGCGCTTCCCCGCCGATGGCTTACTGGCGACCGGTCAGCCGTTCCAGTGCCCGAACACCCGCACAACGGTGCCGTAGCCCACGGACGCGGCCTGCATGGCGTCGATGTCCCGGTGAAGCATGCGGACGCACCCGTGGGACGCCGGGTAGGTCCTCACCAGCGTGTCCGACGACGACCCGTGCAGTGCCTGGCCGCCGGAGAAGAACATCGGCTTGTACATGCGCGCCTCGGGGTAGAGCGTCGACCACTTCCAGGTGCGGTAGACGGAGAAGATCCGGTGATAACCCAAGCGCGTGCGGAACGCCGCCGTCCCAGTCGTTGCCGGCATGATCCGCCGGTACTGATGGTTCGGGCGAACCCAGAAGGCCGCCTGGCACGTCACAGAGACGTTGATACCGACCACCATGGTCGAACGCGCCCGCGGCAGCGACCGAGCAGCGACGATCGCCCGCGCCTCGGCCCGCGACGGGAGGTCCCGGTCTGGGGTCCGGCCCGTCACCGTGCGCCACGCGCACAGTGCCCGCCGGGTCCGCCCGTCATAGGTGCCATTCACGGGCCCCACGGGCAGGTGCAGCCGAGCAAGAGCAGCCTCGACCTGTGTGCGACTGGGCGCGGCAGGCTTCTTCACTGTGATCGTGAGCACAGCGGTGTCCCGGGAGCCGTGCGAGTCCCGGATCGTGTAGGTGACGCGCACCGTGCCCGTGTAGGAGCTGTTGGCGCGATACCGCACGCGAGTGCCGTAACGAGTTGCAGATCCGTGCGCGGCCGGCTTGACGCTGAGCAGGGAGATCCTGTCGCCATCGGGGTCTGAGTCGTTGGCCATCACCCTGACGTAGGTCGTGCTTCCGGTGAGGACTGTCACCGAGTCACCACGCGCCACAGGGCGATGATTGACCGGCGGGGCAGGGGTGGACGTCACAGTCAGCCTGCCTGTTGCCGAGCCGCCCCGCCCGTCGGTGACCACGTAGTCGACCTTGATCGTGCCGGCTGCCGTTGCCCTCACCTCGACGGAGGATCCAGCCACGACCGCCGTTCCGGGTCCCGACACGACGAGCGCCGAGGACAGGGCGAGTGGATCGCCGTCGGGGTCCGAGTCGTTCGCCAGGACCTCGACAGTGACCTTGCCCCCGGCGACGACCGTCGCGGCGTCCGCCCGCGGGACGGGCGGCCCGTTCACCGGGGGAGGCGCCGTGACCGTGACGGTGAGCGTCCCAGTCGCCGAGCCACCCCGGCCGTCGTCCACCACGTAGTCGACGAGCAGCGGCCCCACGAACGTCGCCCCGGCATGGACCACGACGCCCGACCCATCGATTTCAGCGGTGCCGTCCCCCGAGGTGACGGCTACCGAGGACAGGGCGAGTGGATCGCCGTCGGGGTCCGAGTCGTTGGCCAGCACATCGACCCGGACGTCCGCACCGGCGAGGGCAGTGGCCTCGTCCGCGACCGCCACCGGGGGACCGTTGACCACCTCGGCCTGCACCGCTGCGGCGGGAAGACAGGCAAGGGCCAAACTGGCGCCGATGATCAGGGCCGCGGTGCGCTGCGCTCGGCCCGTCGATTCAGTCGTGTTCCTCATCCGATCAGAGTAAGCACGCGATCGCGCAGCGTCAACGAGGCGACGAGGCGACGAGACTCGCGATGAGTGCCCGCGTAGCGCTGACCGTGCCTCAGCTGGGAATGCCCGTGTAAGCGGTGGCGCTGTTGGGCCATGAGGAGTGGGTTGTCGATGGCGTCCCGGGTTGAGATCGCCAGTAGGTACGCGAAGGCGTATCTGAAGGCCGGCAGGCCGGAGGAGAGCCGGGTCGACGAGATCGTCTCCCCCGACCTTCGCGGGCATTCCTGACTGAGGTACCGAACAACTCTCGCGGGCACATTGACTTGAGGCACTGCGCGAGGGGCAGCGGATTCCCTGCCCGGCCCGACCGGTGCACCCGCGCTGACGAGGCGGGCCACCCGGCCTACGGGGGCCCGCCTCGTCGCGGTGCAGTGCAGTGCGGTGCTGCGCGTCAGGCGCCGACGACGTCCAGGGTGATGGTTGCCGAGACCTCGGGGTGCAGCGCCACCGTGGCGGTGTGCGTGCCCACGCTCTTGATCGGCGCGGCGATCGTCACCTTGCGCTTGTCGAGCTCGGGGCCGCCCGCGCTCCTGACGGCGGTGGCGATGTCCGCCCCACCGATCGAGCCGAACAGCCGACCGCCGGTGCCGGCCTTGGTGGCCAGGCGCACCGGCTTGGCCTCGAGGGCCGCCTTGATCTCCTTGGCGTGGTCCAGGTCGCGGACCTCGCGGGAGGCGCGGGCACGCTTGATCTGGGTGACCTGCTTCTCCCCGCCCTTGGTCCACGGGGCCGCCAGGCCACGGGGGAGCAGGTAGTTGCGGGCATAGCCGTCCTTGACCTCGACGACATCGCCGGGCTCGCCGAGACCCAGGACGTCGGACGTGAGGATGAGCTTCATCGTCGTGGTTCCTTCCTGTCTCAGCGGGCGGTCGAGGTGTAGGGCAGCAGGGCGACCTCACGGGCGTTCTTCACGGCCATCGCGATGTCGCGCTGGTGGCGCGTGCAGTTGCCAGTCACCCGACGGGCGCGGATCTTGCCCCGGTCGGAGATGTACTTGCGCAGCAGCGGCACGTCCTTGTAGTCGATGGGCGCAGCGCCCTCCTTGCAGAACGCGCACGCCTTCTTCTTGGGCTTGCGGATAACGGCCTTGGCCATCGTGGTGCTCCGTTCCTACGGATGCCCGGCTCGCGCCGGGATGGTCATTCGAGTGGGTGATGCCGAGCGGGGTCGGCGTGTGGTGCGCGGCGCAGGCGCCGGGAACGAGCCCGGCACCCGCACGCGTGCAGGTCGATCAGAAGGGCGGGGGCGAGTCGTCCCCGCCGAAGCCCCCGGACTGGCTGGCCCACGGGTCGTCGGTGCGGGCTGCCCCGCCGCCGAAGCCACCGCCCTGGCCGCCCTGGCCGCCGCTGAAGCCGCCGCCCTGGCCCCCGCCGAACCCGTCGGTGCGGGCCACGCGGTTGACCTTGGCGGTCGCGTTCTTCAGCGCCGGGCCGACCTCGTCGACGTCGCACTCGACGGAGGTGCCCTTGGTGCCCTCGCGGGTCTCGTACTGGCGGACCTTGAGCCGGCCGGTGACGATGACGCGGGTGCCCTTGGTCAGGGACTCGGCCACGTTCTCGGCGTACTGGCGCCAGACGCTGCAGCGGATGAAGACGGTGTCGCCGTCCTTCCACTCGTTGGTCTGCTTGTCCAGGAAGCGGCTCGTGGAGGCGACCGTGAAGTTGGCCACCGCCTGGCCCGACGGCGTGAACCGCAGCTCGGGATCGGCGGTCAGGTTGCCCACGATGGTCAGGGGGATGTCACCGGCAGCCACAGCGCGCCCCTATCGGATGTCCGGACGCATGACCTTGGTGCGCAGCACCGACTCGTTCAGCCCCAGCTGACGGTCGAGCTCAGCCACCGCGGCCGGCGTGCAGGTGATGCCGAGGATCGCGTAGATGCCCTCGGACTTCTTCTTGATGTCGTAGGACAGCCGACGGCGGCCCCACACATCGACGGACCCGACGGTCCCGCCATCCTGACGGATGACGTTGAGGAACGTGTCGAGGCTGGGAGCGACCGTGCGCTCCTCCAGCTCGGGATCGAGGATCACCATGACCTCGTACAGACGCGTGCTCAAGAACCCACCTCCTTCGGACTCAAGCGGCCACGGGACTTCCGTGGCAGGAGGGTTGCAGCGCCCTGGGCTGCTGCCGACCCCCGAGGACCGAATGGTGGCCCCGGCGGCTGGCAATCACCAGCGCCCATCCACAGGCCACGCACACGACTGCACCGAGCGAGGGCTCGGGGCGGGGTGCACTGCTGCGACGGGGCACTGCTGCGCCCAGCGGACCCCAAGGGTATCCCGGGTGGCGCACCGGCAGGAAATCCGCGCCTGCGCGTCTCCGCCGGCCGGACCCGACGGCCCCGGGCCGGGCCGCCGGACGGCCTCGGGAGCGCTGGTGTCGATAGCCTCCCACCATGGTCCTGACCGTCGCGCCGATCACCCCCGAGCAGCACCTGGCCCACGTCGCTGCCCGCGCGAACGGCACGGGTCTGATCAGCTCCCTGCAGGTGCCCTCCTGGGGCCATGTCAAGGCCGAGTGGCGTCATGAGTCGATCGGCTGGTTCGACGGCGAGGCGATGATCGGCGCGGGGCTGGTGCTCTACCGGCAGGTGCCGCGGATCCCGCGCTACCTGGCCTACCTGCCCGAGGGCCCCGACATCGACTGGCTCGGGGAGGGGCCCGCCGCCCGCGGCCTCGCCGACGCGCCGCAGCGCGTCCACCCCCTGGCCGACTGGCTGGCCCCCCTGCTCGAGCACCTCAAGGGCAAGGGGGCCTTCGCGGCCAAGATCGGACCGCCGATCTGGACCCGTCGCTGGCACGCCGAGACCCTCAAGGCCGCGATCGCGACCGGGACCGCCACCGCCCTGCGCGACCTGCCCCCCGACGAGACCGACGGGCGGGCGCTGGCCGTGGCCGACGTCCTCGAGGCCCTGGGCTGGACGCAGAAGCCGGCCACCGGGGCCGGGTTCGGCGACGTGCAGCCGCGCTACGTCTTCCAGGTGCCACTGGCCGGGCGCACCGAGGCCGACATGCTCGCCGGGTTCAACCAGCTCTGGCGGCGCAACATCAAGAAGGCCGCCAAGGTGGGGGTGGTGGTCCGCCAGGGCAGCGCCGAGGACCTGCCGGAGTTCCACGAGGTCTACGTCGAGACCGCCCACCGCGACCACTTCACCCCTCGCGGCCTGCCCTACTTCCAGCGGATGTGGGCCGCGCTCTCCGACGAGGACTCCGACCGGATCCGGATCTACCTGGCCGAGCACGAGGGCACCTGCCACGCGGCCACCCTGTGGACGCGGGTCAACCGGCACGTCTGGTACTCCTACGGCGCCTCGACCACCGCGGGACGCGACCTGCGGCCCAGCAACGCGATCCAGTGGCAGATGATGCGCGACGCCCTGGCCGGAGGGGCCGAGACCTACGACATGCGCGGGATCACCGACACCCTGGACCCCGGCGACCACCTGTTCGGGCTGCTGCAGTTCAAGGTCGGCACCGGGGGCTATGCCCAGGAGTACTCCGGGGAGTGGGACTATGCGATCAGGCCGGCGATGACCCGGGCCTTCGAGGCCTACATGCGCCGGCGCTGACCTGCCCCCAGACGACCCGAGGGACCATGAGCTTCGTCATCACCATCGACACCCCGCGGTGGCGCACCCATCAGGACGCGGTGCGCGACGCCATCGAGGCCGCCGGCGCGGCGCTGGTGCCCGTGGCCAAGGGCAACGGCTACGGGGTGGGCAACGCCCGCCTGGCCTCGGAGGCGGTGCGCCTGGGCGCGAAGGCAGTCGCGGTGGGCACCGTGCACGAGGCCCCCGAGGTCCTGGCCGCAGAACCCGGCATCGACGTGCTCGTCCTGGAGCCGGTGACGCTGCGCGCCGCGGTTGCCGGCGAGGCGTGGCGGGCGCTGGCCACGCATCCGGACGCGGGCCGGATCATCCACACGGTGGCCTCCCCCGAGGGCGCGGCGGACATCGCCTCCATCGCGACGCCGACCACCCCGCGGCGGGTCGTGCTGGAGGGCCTTACCTCGATGCGCCGTTTCGGGATGACCGAGGACGAGCTGGCGGCGGCGATCACCGCGCTCGCCGCACACATCGGCTCCGGGGCGATCCGCCTCGAGGGCCTGGCCCTGCACCTGCCCATCGCCACCCCGGAGCAGCCGCGCATCGCGTCCATGGCGATGCTCAGCAGTGACGACACGCCCCCGGAGCCGGTGGTGGTCGGCTCGGCACGCGTCCACGAGGTGGTGGCCTGGGGCCTGCTCTGGCCTCGTCTGCTCGTGGGCCTGACCGGGCTGGACAGCGCCGGTGCCCTCTGGCTGAGCCACCTCGACGACACCGAGCTCGGTGCTGCACACGCGGCCCTGCCCGACCTCCCGCTGCGCCTGCGCGTGGGCACGCGGCTGTGGCTGGGGGACCGGGGCGCCCTGCAGGCCCGCGGGACCGTCCTGGCCGTCCACGCGGTGGGCCTGCGCCAGTCGGCCGGCTACCACCAGCTGCGTGCCCCCCGCGACGGGCACGTGGTGGTGGTCAGCGGGGGCACCTCCCACGGCGTCGCCCTGGCTGCCCCTCGCCCGGCCAACACGGTCCGCCAGCGCGCCGCGGCCGCCGGGTCGGGGGCGCTGGAGGCTGCGGGGCGGTTCCGCTCACCGTTCCGACTGCCGGCCGGGGGCCAGGCGTGGTTCCTCGAGCCCCCGCACATGCATGTCTCCATGCTGCGCATCCCGCGCGGCACCATCCCCCCGCCGGTCGGCGAGCTCATCGACTGCGACGTGCGCTTCACGACGGTGCGCCCGGACGCGATCCTCGGCTAGTCGCGCAATCCCGGATCCGGGCCCCGTCTCGACGGCTCATGCGAGGCCTGGGCCCCCTCTCGAAGGGATTCCGCGTCGAATCGGGGCCCAGATCCCGCGCCGACGGCGTCGAGAACGCCGCCACCCGGGTCGTCGAGGTCCTCAGCGAAGCCGTCGGTGCGGATCGGGTCGTGGGCCGGGTCCAGGATGTCGCGAACCACGAGGGCCATGAACCAGGCCGTGGCCAGCCAGTGCGCCGCCGTGGCGGCCACGTACCAGCCGTAGGCCATTCCCTTGTCCTCGGTGCCGTAGCCCACGAGATACCACCAGATGCCCACGAAGTAGGCCGCCTCGGCCGCCTGCCAGATCAGCAGGTCGCGCCAGCGGGGCCGGGCCAGGACCGCCAGGGGCAGCACCCACAGCACGTACTGCGGGGAGTACACCTTGTTCGTGAGCACGAAGGCCCCGACAGTGAGCAGCGCCAGCTGGGCCAGCCGCGGGGGTCGTGGGGCCAGCAGGGCCAGGGCCGCGATGCCGATGCACGCGATCACGAGGCTGCCGCTGGCCAGGGTGTTGATCGAGTCCGCGGGCACGTCCACCCCGATGAGGGTCAGGGCATACCACGGGGAGCCGAAGTCCAGGCCCCGCTCCCGGGAGAACCGGTAGAACTGCGCCCAGCCGTCGACGTTGGCCAGCATGACCGGCACGTTGACCGCCATCCAGGATGCCGCCATCCCGGCCAGCGCGCAGACCAGGGCACGCCACTGCCCACGGCGGGCGCACAGCAGGACCAGCGGGCCGACCAGCACCACGGGGTAGAACTTCGCCGAGATGGCCAGCCCGAGCCAGATCCCGGCCAGCGCGGGTCGGCTGCGCGCCCAGGCCGCCAGCGCCGCCGCGGTCAACGCCACCGCGAGCAGGTCCCAGTTCACGAAGCCGGCCAGGGCCACCACCGGGGCCAGCGCCACCATCAGCCCGTCCCACGGCCGGCGGCGGACGGTCGCCGAGGTGCTCGCGATCGTCCAGGCCAGCAGCGCCGCCATCGCCACCACGGTGACCCCAAGGAACAGCCTCTCGTCGCCGCCCAGCACCCGGGTCAGGACGGCGGCGAGGTACATGAACACCCCGGTGAGCACCGGGTACTCGAGCACCTGCTGACCCGGACCCGGGTCGAGCAGGTAGGGGAAGGCGCCGTCGGCCAGGCCCCGCGAGGAGTAGAGCAGGGGGATGTCGGAGTAGCACAGGTACATGTAGCGCTGGGGTGCCCCCCAGCCGTGGGTCAGGCAGTACCCCTTGGACAGCCAGCCCACCGCGTAGACCAGCAGCCCCGCCACAAGGGCGACCCGCACCGGGGTCCACCACGACAGGCCGAGGCCCGCGCGGGTGCCCACCGGGCCGCCGAGCAGGGGCCGGGCCGAGCGGGCGACCGGGTCAGCATCGGTCGGGATGACGTAGGACATCGTCGGGTCAGACCGCGGACGGGGTCAGGGTCTCCGGCGCCGCGGCACCCGTCGGGGCCGGGGACTGACCCGGTGGAGTGGAGGGCTTGTTGCCCGGGTTGGTATCGGTCGGCTTCGGCTTGGGCGTCGTGGCTGTCGGTTCCGGCGTGGGCGTCGGTGAGGGGGTCGGCGTCGGGGTCGGCGAGGCCGTCGTCGGGCTGGGGGTCGCAGTCGGCGTCGTCACCGTGGGGCTGGGGCTGGCCCCGCCGCCGGTGGGCAGGTCCTTGGGGGCCACGAAGTCCACGACCGGCTCGCCCTTGAGCGCGCCCTGCATGAACGCCGTCCACACACTGGCCGGGTACCCGCTGCCGAAGAACCTGGCCTGGCCACCCGTGCCCGACAGCGAGACCGGCTTGCCGTCCGGGCCGTCCTTGCTGAAGCTCACCGCCGTGGCCAGCTGCGGGGTGTACCCGGCGAACCAGGCGGACATGTACTCGTCGGTCGAGCCGGTCTTGCCGGCGACCGGCCGGCCCAGCGCGCGCGCCGGGGCGCCCGTGCCGCTGGTGACCACCTTCTGGAGGGCGAAGTTCACGACGTCGCAGGTGTTGCGGTCGAACGTGCGCTCGGTGGCGTTCTCCCGCTCGTAGAGCACGCCCCCGTCCGCGGTCCCGACCCTGCGGATGTAGGTCTCCTGGGCCTGCTGGCCTCGGGAGGCGAACGTGGCGTACGAGCGCGCGACGTCCATCGTGTGCGGCGAGGCGGTGCCCAGCACGAAGGTGAGGTTGTCCGACTCCTTCCACCCGACGGTGTCCGTGGGGATCCCGGCGCGCAGCGCCGCGTCACGGACCTTGTCCACCCCGGTCTCGGCCTCCACCGAGACGTACACGGTGTTGATCGACTGCTCGGTGCCCTTGAGCAGGGTGACCAGTGCGCCGTACGAGTTGCCCGAGTAGTTGTTCACCACATACCCGTCGACCGTGGTCGGCGAGTTGCCCGGCCACAGCGAGTCCAGCCCGATGCCCTCCTCGGTGGCTGCCGCCAGGCCGAACGGCTTGAACGTCGATCCGGCCTGCTGGATCGCCTGGGTGGCGTTGTTCAGGGAGTTCTCCAGGTAGTCGGCACCCCCGTACATCGCCACCACCTCACCGGTGATCGGCTCCACCGCCGCGAGGCCGATGCGCAGGCCCTCGGTGCCCGTGGACGGCCCCTGGTCGGCGACCGCCTTCTCTGCGGCGGTCTGGGCCTTTCGCGAGAAGGTGCTGACCACGCGCAGCCCCCCGGCGGTGATCTCCTCCTCGGTGAAGCCCAGCGTCACGAGTTCGTCCTGGACCGAGCGCAGCAGGTAGCCCTTCGGCCCGGCGTACTTCTGGTCCTTCTTGCGCGGCTCCACCTCGGGGAAGCTGTCCAGGGCGTCGTCGGCCTCCTCCTGGGTGATCCACCCCTCGGCCAGCATCCCGTTGATCACGTAGGCGTAGCGCTGCTGCAGCCGCTCGGGGTTGGTGTCCGGGCTGAACCCGTTGGGCGAGTTGACGATCGCGGCGAGCATCGCCGACTGCTCCAGGGTCAGGTCCTTGGCATCGACGCCGAAGTAGGCCTCCGCAGCGGTCTGGACGCCGTACGCCCCCCGGCCGAAGTAGATGGTGTTGAGGTAGCGCTCGAGGATCTCGTCCTTGCTCAGCTGGATCTCCAGCTTCAGGCTCAGCACCAGCTCCTTGAACTTGCGCAGCACGGTCTTGTCCGAGGAGAGGAAGGCGTTCTTGGCGTACTGCTGGGTGATCGTCGACCCACCCTGCGAGGAGCCCGTGGTGAGGTTGTTCCACATGGCCCGCGAGAAGCCCTTCACGTCGAAGCCGCTGTGCTGGTAGAACCGGCGGTCCTCGGCGGCCAGGATGGCGTACTTCATGTGCTCGGGGACGTCGGCGATCGGCACCAGGATCCGGTTGGTGTCACCGAGGCGGGCCATCTCCGTCGTGCCGTCGTTCCAGTAGACGATCGTCGTCTGCGCGGCAGCGACCTCGTTCTCCTCGGGGATGTCGATCGTGGCCCACGCGTAGGCGAACGCGATGCCCCCGACGAGCAGCACCAGGCCGGCGAGGCTGGCCAGCGTGCCGAGCACCAGCTTCCAGGACGGCATGAACCGGGCGAAGCCGTCGCGGTCGTCGCGCGGGTAGTTGATCCTCACGCGGCACACGGTAACCGACCGTGGCCCCCGGGCACCGGCGCTACGGATATCCGGTGCTGCGGGCCGCGCAGGTCGCCCGTAGGGGATCCCCCGCTTGAGGCGCACGGGTGAGCCGGCCGCCCGGACCGGTGCGGCCCCGCGAGCCAGCGCCTACCCTTGTTCGATGGCCGCGCCCCGCACCACCACGCTGCGCGGCTCGCGCACGCCGCGGCCCACCCGCAGCCCCGCGCCGCACCCCCAGGAGTTCGCCCCCGAGGAGGTCGAGGATCCCGAGCGGCCGCGCGACGTGGTGTCCTTCGCCCTGGCCCGCCGGGCGGCACTGGAGACGATGCGCCGCGGCGGGGCCTTCAACAGCGACTACTGCGACGCCGACCCCGGCCTGCTGCGCGCGGCCAAGCACCACGGGGAGCCCGCCGACCGCGACTGCCCCGTCTGCCGCAGGGCCCTGGTCGAGGTGACCTGGGTGTACGGCGCCCAGCTGGGCCCGCTCAGCGGCTCTGCCCGCGCCCAGGCCCAGCTGTCGGCGATGGCACACGAGCACGGCCGTTTCCGCGTCTACGTCGTCGAGGTCTGCCGGCACTGCACGTGGAACCACGTGGTGATCGCCTACACCCTCGGCGACGGCAACCCGCGCGTGCGGCCCCGGGGCTCGCGGTAGCACGCGCGACGTGCCGGCGCGCGCCCGTGGACAGCGCCGGGGCCCGGATGCAACGCTGGGCCGCGTGCCCGAACTGCCCGAGGTCACCGCGCTGGCCGAGGCCCTGACCGAGCGGACCCGCGACACCCGCGTGGCCCGCATCGAGGTCGCGGCGATCAGCGCGCTGAAGACCGTCGACCCGCCCGTGTCGGCGGTGGCCGGCGCGGCCGTGCTCGGGTACTCGCGGATCGGCAAGCACCTGGTCGCCGAGCTCGTGGACACCGAGGGTGAGCCGCTCTACGTCGTCACCCACCTTGCCCGGGGCGGGTGGGCACGGTGGCGCCTCGACGTGCCCCGTGCCCCCGCGGGCCTGGGCCGGCGCGGTGGAGGTCGGGGCGCGGGCCCGGCGCTGGCCCTGCGGATGGTGTTCGAAGACCCCGACGGCGTATCCGTGGGCGCGCTGGACCTTACCGAGGCGGGCACCCAGAAGCGGCTGGCCGTGCACGTGGTGCGGGACCCCGAGGACGTGCCGGCGATCGCCCGGCTGGGCCCGGACCCCCTCGAGGACTCCTTCGACCTCGCCGCGCTGCACCGGATCCTGGCCGAGGCTGGTCGTTCCCAGCTCAAGGGCGTCCTGCGCGAGCAGTCGCGCGTCGCGGGCATCGGCAACGCCTACTCCGACGAGATCCTGCACGCCGCGCACCTGTCCCCCTTCGCGCCCGCGAACGGCCTCGGGGCCGACGGTGAGGCCACCCTGTACGAGGCGATCCGCGCGACCCTGGGCCGGGCGGTCGCTGCCGCCCGGGCCACCGATCCGGCCAGCCTCAAGGCCGAGAAGCGCGCGGGGATGGCCGTCCACGGCCGCACCGGGCAGGCCTGCCCGGCGTGCGGGGACACCGTGCGCGAGGTCAGCTTCGCCGACTCGAGCCTGCAGTACTGCCCCACCTGCCAGACGGGGGGCCGCCTGCTGGCCGACCGGCGGATGAGCCGGCTGCTCAAGTAGGGGCCGAGCAGAGACCTGAACCCCGCGTCGGGCCGGTCGCGGTCTAGTCTGCGGGGATGGCGTGGCTGATCACAGGTGGTGCGGGCTACATCGGGGCGCACGTGGTGCGCGACATGCTGCACAGCGGTCGGCAGGTGGTGGTGCTCGACGACCTGTCCACCGGCCGGGCCGACCGGCTGCCCGCGGGCGTGCCCCTGATCAAGGGCAGCATCAGCTCCCGGCGGGCGGTGCGCCGGGCCCTGCACGAGCACGAGATCACCGGAGTCATGCACTTCGCCGCCCGCAAGCAGGTCGGCGAGTCGATGGCCCGCCCCCTGCACTACTGGGCGCAGAACGTCGGGGGCCTGCAGGTGGTGCTCGAGGAGATGCTGGCCTCGGGCATCGCGCAGATGGTGTTCTCGTCCTCCGCGGCCGTCTACGGCCAGCCCGAGCTCGCGGCGCACGGCCTGGAGCACGCGCGGATCACCGAGTCGACGCCGTGTGCCCCCATCAACCCCTACGGGGCCACCAAGCTGGCCGGCGAGCAGATGGTCGCGGCCACCGCGCACGCGCACGGCTGGCACGCGCTGAGCCTGCGCTACTTCAACGTGGCCGGGGCCGGCTCCCCCGAGCTGGGCGACCCCGCGGCGCTGAACCTCATCCCGATGGTCCTCGACGCCCTCGAGCACGGTAAGCGAGCCCACCGTCTTCGGCGACGACTACCCGACCCCCGACGGCACCTGCGTGCGCGACTACATCCACGTCGCCGACCTCTCCGCCGCGCATGTGGCCGCCGCCCGGGTGGTGGAGACCGCCCACGCCCTGGCCCACGGCCAGGCCGACGCGGAGGCGGCGGTGCGCTCTGCCGGTGAGCGAGTCCAGCACGCGGCCACGCGCGCCGAGCATGCCGCCTCGCGTCTGCCCGGGGGGTCCCTGGCCGTGGAGATGGCCTCGTTGGTGCCCGATGCCGCGGAGGTCGCGGCCGAGGTGGCCGGCCAGGCCGCAGCCCTGGCGATCGAGCGGGTGCCGGGGGCCTCCCGCGCCGTCGGGAGGGCGACCCAGCGGCTGCCCGGGGCGATCCGCAGCGCAACCTCGGCCAATGGCCGGCGCGGGCAGGCCACCGAGATCGCCGCCGAGGTCGCCTCCCAGATCGGCTCACTGGTCGCGAAGGTCGCCGGCGTGGAGGACGCTCCGCGCCTGACCGAGCACCTGGCCCTCAACATCGGCACCGGTCACGGGTACTCCGTGTTCGAGGTGATCGAGTCCCTGCGCCGCGCCGTCGGCGAGGAGTTCGCCGTGGACATCGCCGCGCGCCGGCCCGGCGACCCGCCGGCCCTGGTGGCCTCACCCGAGCGGGCCGCGCAGCTGCTCGGCTGGCGGGCTCGGCGCACGCTCGACGACATGACGGCCTCGGCGTGGGAGGCCTGGCGCGCCCAGCACGACGCCTGAGCCGGGGCGCAGGGCGGCTCGGCAGCCGGCGGACCACGTGGCCCCCGCGCCCAGCCGAGCCGGGCCGTGCCCCGCGGGGTCAGCCGCCCCTACTGGACCGGCGTGGCCGAGAGACCCGGGTTGGCCCCGCCGCCGGCCGCGCCGCCGCCGCCCTGGCCGTCCGCCCCTCCCTCGGCCAGCGCGGGAGGGCTCGCGGTGGGCGCGGGGGCCTCGGCCTGCGGCGTGGAGGTCGGCGTGGGGGTGGGTGTCGGCGTGGGCGTCGGGGTCGGGGTGGGTGCCGGGGCCTTGGCCAGGGTGAGGGTCACCAGCGAGCCCTTCGCGGCTGTGGTCCCGCCCCTGGGCGACTGGGCGATGACCGTGCCCGGGGCCACGTCACCGTTCTCCACCGCCGGGGCGAACTCCACCTCGAAGCCACGGTTGAACAGGTCGCTGCGGGCCTGGGCCTGGCTCTCGCCGACCACGTTGGGCACCTCGACCGTGGCGTTGGAGACCCAGATGTTCACCGACGAGCCCGCATCGACCATCTCGTAGGCGGCCGGGTCCTGGCGCAGGACGGTCTCCTTGGGCTGGTCGGAGTCCTGCTCGGTGACCCTGCCCAGCTGCAGGTTCGCGTCGGCCAGGGCCTTGCGCACGTCGTCGATCGAGCGGAAGTCCACGAGGTCGGGCACCTGCGCCTGCTCCTTGCCGGCCGAGACCGTGACGTTGACCTCGGTGCCCACCTCGGCCCGGGCCCCGGCGCTGGGGTCCTGGTCGATGATGGTGTCCTTGGGCCGGTCGGAGGAGCGCAGCTCCTCGGTGCCCAACCGCAGCCCACGGTCGCTCAGTGCGGTCTCGGCCTTGGCCACCGTCAGGCCGTTGAGGCTGGGCACCTCGACGGTCTCGGCCCCGGATCCGATCAGGCGCATCGCCAGCCAGATGGAGCCGGCCAGCACGCCGATCACCAGGGCTGTGATGCCCAGCCCGCGCAGGAACCCGCCGCCGCGCTTCTCCTCGACCGGCGGAGGGGGGATCACCGCGTAGGGGTCGCCCCCACCCCCGGGCACGACCGGGGTCATCGGACCCGTGGCCAGGTCAGCCGCCGGGACGCTGCCCAGCACGGCGGTCGCCGCCGCGTCCGAGGCCGCCGCAGCCCCCGCGGCCGGCAGGGCCCGGGTGACCGGCACACCCGCGATGGCCCGCTCCACGTCGGCGCGGAACTCCACCGCGGTCTGGTAGCGCGCCGCCGGGTCCTTGGTCAGGGCGCGGGCCACGATCGCGTCGAGCTCGGGGGGCAGTGTCGGGTCGATCGTGCTGGGCGCCGGGGGTGCCTCGTTGACGTGGGCGAACGCGACCGCGACCGGGGCGTCGGCCACGAACGGGGGTCGGCGGGTGAGCAACTCGAAGAGCACGACGCCGGTGGAGTACAGGTCGCTGCGCGCGTCGACCGTCAGGCCCTGGGCCTGCTCCGGGGAGAGGTAGGCCGCCGTGCCCATGATCGTGGCGGTGTTGGTGGCGGTCAGGCCCGAGTCCGAGGTCGCGCGTGCGATGCCGAAGTCCATCACCTTGACCACACCCGTCGGGGTGAGCATCACGTTGGCCGGCTTGATGTCGCGGTGCACGATCCCGTGCCGGTGGCTGTAGTCCAGGGCGGCCAGGATCCCGGAGGTGATCTCCAGCGCCCGCTCGGGCACCAGGCGGGTGCCCGACTGCAGCATCTCCTTGAGCGTGATCCCCTCGACGAGCTCCATCACGATGAACGGGACGGTGGCCGCCTGGTAACCCTCCCCGAGCACGTCCTCGCCGGTGTCGTAGACCGCGACGACGTTGGGATGGTTCAGCGCGGCCGCGCTCTGGGCCTCACGACGGAACCGGGCCAGGAACATCGGGTCCCGGGCGAGCTCGGGCTTGAGGATCTTGATGGCCACCCGCCGGCCGAGGCGCAGGTCACGGCCCTCGTGGACCTCGGCCATCCCACCCCGGCCGAGCATCTCGCCCACCTGGTACCGATCGCCGAGCCGGCGGACGTCGCTCATCGGGGTCTCCTGTCGTCGTCAGCGACGCTGGGTGACCCACCCGGCCGCCGTGATGGCCCGCCGTGGCGACCGTCGACCCGGTGCCGCGGGCGCCAATCTATCGCGCTGCCCACTCCCGCCACCGGATGCCGCGGCTCACCCGCCGGAGAGCACCGCCTGCATGACGGCCTTGGCGATGGGAGCCGCGAGCTGGTTGCCGCTGACCTCGTTGGTGCCGGCGTCCTCGACGGCCACGGCCACCGCCACCTGGGGGTTGACCGCCGGGGCGAACGAGATGAACCACGCGATGCTCGGCCGGTTCTTGGCGGTCTGGGCGGTACCGGTCTTGCCGGCCACCAGCACGCCGGGGATCTTGGCGTTGTTGCCGGTGCCGTTGTTCACGACGCCGACCATCATCCCGGCCAGCTGGGCGGCGTGCTCGGGGGTCATCGCCCGGGCGAAGTCCTGGGGCGAGAAGGTCTCCAGCGGGGAGAGGTCCGGGGCGCTGGTCTGGTTGACCAGGCCGGGCCGCATGGTCACCCCGCCGTTGCCGATCGACGCGGCCACCATGGCCATCTGCAGCGTGGTCGCGCGCACGTCGAACTGCCCGATGGCCGACTGCGCGGTCTGCGAGGCGTCGGGGTCGGCGGGGAAGCGGGAGGCGGCCACCCTCAGCGGGGTCAGGAAGGACTCCTCGAAGCCGAACTTCTCGGCCTGGTCGCGCAGGGCGTCGTCGCCGAGCTCGTTGCCCAGCCACGCGAAGGCCGTGTTGCACGAGATGGCCAGGGCCTCGGCCAGGGTGACCTCCCCGTTGGGGCCGCACTCCCGGCCCGTCCAGTTCGGCAGCTTCACGTTGGTCCCGGGGAGGGTGTAGGTCTGCGGGCCCGGGATGACGCTGTCCGGGGTGAACCGGCCGGACTCCAGGGCCGCAGCCGCGGTGACCACCTTGAAGGTCGAGCCGGGCGGGTTCGTCTTGGCGATGGGTCGGTTGAGCAGCGGCTTGGCCGGGTCGTCCTCGAGCGAGGCGTAGTAGGCCCGGATCTCCTTGGAGTTGTGGGAGCTGAGCTTGTTCGGGTCGAAGGAGGGGCTCTGCACCTGGGCCAGGACCCGACCGGTGGCCGGCTCGATGGCCACCACGGAGCCCACCTTGCCCTGGATCCCCCGCCAGGCCGCCTCCTGCGCGGCGCCGTCCAGGGTGGTGGTGACCGCCCCGCCGCGCACCTCACGACCGGCGAACAGCTGCTGCATCCGGTCGACGAACAGCCGCGGGTCCTCGCCGGAGAGCACGGCGTTCTCGGCCCGCTCGAGGCCCGTGGAGCCATAGACCAGCGAGTAGAACCCCGTGGCGGAGGCGAACATCGGCCCGGCCGGGTACTCGCGCAGGTAGGTCAGGTCGCCGTCGGTCTCCACCGACCGGGCGATCGGGGCCCGGTCGACCAGGATCGGCCCGCGCTCGCGGGAGTACTCGGTCAGCAGGGTGCGGTTGTTTCCCGGCTTGGCGTTGAGCTCGTCGGCCTGGAAGAACTGGATGTGGGTCAGCTGGGCCATCAGGGCCACCATGAGCACCAGCATTCCGAGGGCCAGGCGGTTCACGGACCTGCTCACCGCAGCGCCACCACCTCGGTGGTCGCGTCGTCAGGGCGGACGATGACCGGGTCGGGCCGGCGGACCTGGTCGGAGACCCGCAGCAGCAGCCCCAGGATGATCCAGTTGGCCAGCAGCGAGGACCCGCCGGCGGACATGAACGGCGTGGTCAGCCCGGTGTGCGGGATCAGCTTGGTCACCCCACCGAGCACCACGAAGGCCTGCAGGCCGAGCACGATCGCGAAGCCGGCGGCCAGCAGGGTGCCGAACGGGTCCCGGCTGGCCGTGGCGGCGCGCAGCGCCCGCTCGATGAGCACCGCGAACAGCACGATCACGGCGAACACCCCGACCAGGCCGAGCTCCTCGCCGAGTGCGGCGAAGATGAAGTCGCTCTCGGCGAAGGGCACCAGCTGCGGGTAGCCCTGGCCCCAGCCGGTGCCCAGCATCCCGCCGTTGGCGAAGCCGAACAGGGCCTGGACGATCTGGAAGCCCTCGCGGTCGGCGTACGCGAACGGGTCGAGCCAGACCTTGACCCGGATCCGCACGTGGTTGAAGGCGAGGTAGGCGAAGACCGCACCGACGGCGGTGAGCAGGACGCCCATCACGATCCACGACCGCCGACCGGTGGCCACGTAGAGCAGGCCGACGAACAGGCCGAAGAACATCACCGCGCTGCCGAGGTCGCGCTGGAACACCACGATGCCCATCGCCAGCAGCCAGGCCAGCAGGATCGGGCCGAGGTCACGGCCGCGGGGGACGCCCAGGCCCAGGATCCGCCGGCGGATCAGCGACAGCGGCTCCCGGGCCTGCACCAGGTAGGAGGCGAAGAAGATGGTCAGCGCGACCTTGGCCAGCTCACCGGGCTGGAAGGTCATCCCGCCGATGGAGATCCAGAGGTTCGCCCCGCGGATGGTCAGGCCCAGCCCGGGAACCAGGGGCAGCAGCAGCAGGACCAGCCCGGCCAGGCCGAACAGGTACGTGTAGCGGCGCAGGTTGCGGTGGTCGCGCACCACGATGAGCACGACCGCGCAGGCCACCACGCCCACGGCCATCCAGATCGACTGCTGCACGGCCTGGGAGGCCGGCACCCGGGTGCCGGCTGCCTCGGCCTTGAGCGCCGCACTGATGTCCAGGCGACCGATCATCGCGATGCCCAGCATGTTCAGCGCCGCCGCCGCCGGCAGCATGATCGGGTCTGCGTACGGCGCCAACCAGCGCACGACCAGGTGGATCCCCAGCAGGCAGGCCCCCTCGATGCCGACCACGGTCCACACGTCGGGCACGACCTCGCCGGTGAGCGCCTGGCTGGCCAGCACCGCCGCCAGCACGCTGATGCCCCAGACCAGGACCAGCAGCGCCAGCTCGGCGTTGCGCCGGGTCGGCTGGGCAGGGGGAGCCAGCGCCTGGGGCGCGCCGGCGATCACCGGGGCACTCATGGGTTCGCCCCCGCCACCGCGGTGCTCGCCAGGCCCGTGCCCGCCAGCGCGCTTCCGGCCAGCGGCGTGGGACAGCCCAGCGGCGGCTGGTCGCTGGAGCACGCGGCCGATTTCACCGCCAGGGCGGCCACGATCCGGTCGGCCTCCTCGCGGGTGCCCGCGTCCAGCGTGCGGCCGAGCTCCTGCTGGTCGTAGTACGGCAGGCTGGCCACGGGCAGCGCCGACTGGGAGGCCACGCGGCTCAGCTGCACCCCGGCCACCTCCTGGGGCACGCCCTGGTAGACCGTGACATAGCCGTCGTGGGCCCCGACGAACCACTGCGAGCCCAGCCACCAGCTGAACCCGGCCAGGCCGATCAGGACCGCGGTCACGGCCGCCGCAGCCCACGCCAGGCCGCGCCAGTGCCGCGCGACCCACCCGGGCCGGGTGTCGTCGTCCTCGAGATCCTCGTCGCCGAATGCACCTGCACGGTCGAAGGCGTCCTCGTCGAGCACCTGCGGATCGTCCGGGGGGCTCACCGGCGGGCTGGCCCCGACCGGCAGGTCACCGGAGCCGATGGCCGCCCCGATGGAGCCGGGCGCGGCGTCCTCCGGGACTGCGGCGGCCCGATCGGTGCCGCGCATCGCCAGGCCTCCGGTCACCGCGGGACCCGCGGGCGTGCGCAGGGCCTCGGCCGCCCGACCCACGTCGTCGGGGAACGACAGCCCCGGCAGGGCGTCACGGTTGCGCTGCTCGCCGGCTGCCCCGACCACCACGGCCTGGGCCAGGGCCGACTCGCGGGCGGCCTCCTCGTCGGCGACCTCGACCACGTCGGCCACCACGGCGGTGACGTTGTCCGGGGCGCCGGCCTCGAGGGCGAGGTCCACCAGGGCACTGACGGCGGCCGTCAGGTCCGGCACGCTGGTGAGCACCCCGGCGATCGCGGCGTCCTCCACCACGCCGCACAGCCCGTCGCTGCACAGCAGGTACCGGTCGCCGGCCCGGGCCTCGCGGATGGACAGGTCGCGCTCGGGCACCTGGTTGCCGTCGATGGCCCGCAGCATCAGGTTGCGCTTGGGGTGCCTGCGGGCCTCCTCCGCGGTGATCCGCCCGGCGTCGACCAGCGACTGCACGTAGGTGTGGTCGTGGGTGAGCTGGCTGAGCTCGCCGTCGCGCAGCAGATAGGCCCGCGAGTCGCCGACGTGGATCACGGCGATCCGCCCGTCGCGCCAGGCGATGACGGTGGCCGTCGTGCCCATCCCCGCGCGGCTGGGGTCTGCCTGGATGAACTGCGCGATGCGCTCGGCGGAGGTGACCAGCGCGTCGTCGAGGGCGGTCAGCACGTCCTCGGTGCTCAGGTCCTCGGAGTCCAGCTCGGCCAGGGTGGCGATCGCCGTCGAGCTGGCCAGCTCGCCGGCCGCGTGCCCGCCCATGCCGTCGGCCACGGCCAGCATCGTGCGCCCGGCGAAGCCCGAGTCCTCGTTCTCACGCCGCACGAGGCCCACGTCGGACTTCGCCGCGTACCTGAGGATGAGGGTCATCGCCGTCGGCCCCTATCGCTGCAGCTGCAGGGTCGTGCGGCCCACGCGGACCTTCGACCCGACGCGCAGGACGGTCGGGCCGGTGATCCGGGTGCGGTCGATCCAGGTGCCGTTCGTGGAGCCGAGGTCCTCCACGATCCACTGGCCGTCCGAGGGGAAGAACCGGGCGTGCCGGCTCGAGGCGTAGTCGTCCACCAGCACGAGCGTGGAGTCCGCGGCGCGCCCGACCGTGATCGGGGAGGTGCCCAGCGGCACGACGGTGCCGGCCAGCTCGCCCTCGACGACCGCCAGACGCCGGGGGGTGTTCGTGCTGCGCGCGGCTGCGCGCGGCTTCGGCTGCGGCGGCACGGGCGGGGCGCTCGAGGTAGGCAGGCCACCCCGGGACCGTGCGGGGGCACCGGCATGGGGCTTGGCCTCGCGCGGGGCGGCGAGGTCACGGCGCAACACGAGCACGATGGCCACCACACCGGCCCACAGCGCGACGAGGAAGCCGAAGCGCATCAGCGTGATCGCGAGCTCCGACATGGGTCACCGCGCCCGGTAGGTGAGGGTGGTGGAGCCCAGCTGGAGCAGGTCACCGTCGCGCAGCACCGCGCTGGGCACCAGCCGGCCGTTGACCAGCGTGCCGTTGGTGGAGCCCAGGTCCCGCAGGGTGACGTCGGTGCCGAGCACGATCTCGGCGTGGTGGCGCGAGACGCCCGGGTCATCGATGCGGATGTCCACGTCGGTGCCGCGGCCCAGCCGGGTGACGGCGTGCAGCGGGTAGACCAGGCTGTCGACCTGCAGGTGCGGCTGGCCGGCGACGTCGACGGCGGCCGGCGCCGGGCTCATCGGCCCGGGGCGCACCTCCGAGCGGATCCGGAACACCCCGGTGCCCAGCTCCTCGTTGTCGGCCAGGGACACCTCTGCGGCGCCGACGAAGGCGTAGCGCTGCTGCTGGGCGTACTCGCGCACGAGCCCGGCCAGCTCGTCGCTGACGGTGTGCTCGTAGGCGGCCAGGCGCTCGTAGTCGCTGCTGGCCAGCTCCACGACGAAGGCGTTGGGCACCACCGTGCGGGAACGGGAGACCACGGTGGCCCGGTCGTCGAGCTCGCGCTGCAGGCCCGCGGCGATCTCCACGGGCTGCACCTCGGACTTGAAGGCCTTCGCGAACGCACCGTTGACCAGGTGGTCGAGCTTCTTCTCGAAGTTGTCGAGCATCCCCACCTGCGCCCACCTCCTCTGTGCCCTGGGTCCTGCACGCCCTGGCTCGCTGCGGGAGCGGCACCGACGGGGCCGGCCCGGAGCACCCGCAAGTGGGTGCGATCCTAGCCCGCGGCACGCACGGGGCGCAGGCTCCATGCGGCAGTGGCGACCAGCAGCACGGACACCGCCAGCCACAGCCCGGGCGCGAGGCCGGACGCGGGGGCCACCAGGGCCGTCACGCAGATGCCCGAGACCAGGGCCACGTTGAGTCCCACGTCGTAGAGCGAGAACACCCGACCCCGGAACTCGTCGGCCACGTCGCGCTGGATCACGGTGTCCCCGGCGATCTTCACGGTCTGGCCGGAGATGCCCATGGCCAGCGAGCCGAGGGCCATCAGCGGCAGCGAGCCGGTGGCGAACGCGAGCGGCGCGGCCGCCGCCACGAGCAGGGTCAGCGCCGACCAGCGGGCCAGGCCCAGCCGCCGGGTCATGGCCGGGGCCAGCAGGGCGCCCAGCAGGCTGCCGGCCGAGGCCCCCGCAGCGGTGAGCGCGAAGTCGGCCAGCGCCGCCTGGGCCTGCTCGGGGGTGTGCAGCGAGTTGCGCACGATCAGCAGCGCGTCCACGAGCAGGGCGCCGAAGGCCAGCCGGTGGGCCATCACGATGCCCATCCCCCGGCGTGCTCGCGGGCGGGCGTGGACATGCCGGATGCCGGCCACCATCCCCCGGACCACGGCCATCAGGTCCGCGGTCAGGGAGCGCGCGGCCGCCCCCTCGTCCGGGCCCAGGTCAGCGGCAGGGATCCGGCTGGCCACCAGTGCGGAGATGGCCAGTCCCACCGCCACGCACAGCACCAGCCGGGGGGCGGCCTGCGGGCCGAGCATCGGCATGAGCACCAGGCCGAGCACGGTGGCCGCCCCCGAGGCGATCGTGCCGGCCGTGGGGAACAGGGCGTTGGCCGTGACCAGGTGGGCCGGGGCCACGGTGCGCGGCAGGCCCGCCGAGAGCCCGGCCAGCCACAGCCGGCCGATGCCCATCGAGGCCAGCACGGCCGCCCCGAGGTCCAGGCCGTCGCGGTCGAGCGCGACCAGCCCGGCCACCCCGACCATGACCGCCGAGCGGGCCACGTTGGCCCACAGCAGCACGCTGGCCCGACGCCAGCGGTCGAGCAGCACCCCCGCGAACGGCCCGATCAGCGAGTAGGGCAGCAGCAGCAGCGCGAAGGCGCCGGCCACCTGGCCGGCGGTGGCCTGGCGTTCGGGGGAGAACAGCACGAACGAGCCCAGCGCGGCCTGCAGCAGGCCGTCGGCGAACTGCCCGGTCAGGCGGGTGGCCAGCAGCAGGCGGGAGTTGCGCGTGGCCAGCACCGGCCAGCGTCCCGGCGCAGGCGCCGTCCCCGGCATCGGGGGCGGGCCGGCGCCCGTGGTGGGCTGCAGCTCCGCCATGGCCGCCAGCATGCCCGGTGGCCGCGGGTGCGTCCACAGAGCCGGGCAGGTGGCCGTGCCCGGGGCGATACTGACCGTGTGGACGATCGCTGGATCGTGCAGGTGCGGGCCGCTGCGGCCGCCGGCGACACCGCGGCACTGGCGCGGCTGTTCGCCGAGGCCGTGGCCGCCGAGGGCAGGCACGGGGCCAGCCGGGCGTGGCTGGAGGCGATCTCCGGGTTCGACGCGAACGCCGTGACGGGCTGAGCCGGACACCGCGCAGGGGTGCCGGCTCAGCCCCGACCGTGCACAGCGCCACGACTGTGCACAGAGCCGCTCAGCTCGGGTTCACCTGGTTGTCGAACAGCACATCGATCGAGGACTCCCCTGCTCCGCCCGAATTGATCCTCGTGTTCCACGACTGCCACCAGCCGGCGGCGAGGGTGAAGTTCTTGTCGGCCTGGCCGTCGAGGTCGTCGGTGTCCTCCGAGGCACCCTCGAAGAACCGGTGCTCCCAGCGGATGTCGACGCCGTTGTCCAGGCGCCAGTCCATGATCACCCGCAGCTCGACGCGGACCTCCCCGCCCATCCGCTCCACGAACGTGAAGTCCTCGTGGGTGTGGAACGGCCCGACCAGGAAGTCCCGGCCGAACGGCCGGTCCACCACCTCGTCGGAGGCGAAGTCCTCGAAGTCGACGATGTGCATCGAGCCGGTGACCGCCACCCGGCGGAACTGCTCGGGCGGACCGCCGAGCAGCACGTCGTGCACCAGGTCGTCGCGGTCGACCACCAGGTCCTCCTCGGCGGCCAGCAGCACGCCGCCGACGTCGCGCCCGCCGGCCTTGAGCCGGTAGCGCCCGTGCGGCACCCGCTCGAGGAGGAATGCGCCGTTGGCGTCGGAGAAGTCCTCCATCCCGTCGTAGAGCTGCACCAGGACACCCGGGCTCGGGTTGCCCTGGAACAGCACCCGCCCGCGCACGGTCGCGAAGCGGGTGACCTGGTGCCACGCGTGCTCGGCGACCGGCTCGATCCGCCGCTCGCGGTAGTGCAGGGGCTCGGCGTACCCGTAGAGGCCCTGGGCCCCGGGGCCGTCCCAGAGCAGGATGTTGTCGGGGCTCACGGCACTGGCGTCGCGCGCCTCGTCGCGCCAGCGCTCGGAGTCCTTGGCCTCGGTGTCCGACCAGTCGAAGGCGAACGTGTTGCAGATCTGGCTGGCGACGTCGTCGGCCATGTCGGAGAACAGGTTGGCCAGGTCGCCGAGGATGCCGGCCTCCTCCTCGGCCTTGCCCAGCACCTTGGCGTGCAGGTACTTGTAGAGGTACTCCCCGGCCGCGCGGCGCTCGGCCGCGGTGTAGAAGTACAGGCCGTCCAGGGACTGGCCCGAGACCTGCCCGCCGGCCGCCCGATCCGCCGGCTCCAGCGAGCCCTCGGTGGCCGGGTCGGCGCCGGCCTCCAGCGCCACGCCGTGGCGGCGCATCAGCATCCACAGGAAGGACGAGCACACCGACGGGTAGGTGCCCGCCGCCCAACCCGCCTCGGGCGGTGCGGTGCTGGTCAGCCCGATGGTCGGGTCGGTGTAGCAGAAGAAGCGGTAGTGGCTGCGGCCGGCCTCACCGCGGGCTGAGGCGGCGATCTCCCGCAGCCGCCGGCGGATCTGCGGGGTCTCCTGCATGGGGTCGGGCTTGACCACGAGGGCGGGCACCATCTCCCACACGCCCTGCACGGGCATCCCCGAGCGCCCAGGGGTGAACGTGGCGATCCGGTACCACTTGCGCTGGTCCTCGGGCAGGCCGGCAGTCTCCGGGTCGAGCATGTAGGAGCCGTTGACCGCGTCCTCCACGGACTGGGTCACGACGCCCGGCCAGCCGTACTTCACGATGTCGGGCCGGTGGCCCTCGGTGGGCTGGGCCTCTCCGAGGATGGACCCGACCGGGTAGGCCTCCACGCGGTCGCCGGCGCCTGTGGAGTGGGTGATCTCCGTGTGGTTGTTGGTCATGATCCCGCAGTGCGCGTAGCGCTGCGGCGGGCTGACGGACATGAGCATCCCGCCGATCATCCCCAGGCCACCGGGGGACAGGATGATGTCGCCCTTGCGGGCATTGAGGAAGCGGCCCGGGACCTGCTTGTTCTCCACCCGGCCGGTCGCCTGGCAGGCCCACCCCTCGGGGGCATCGACGTTGTCGGGGTCGCAGGTCGCGCCCTCCTGCGGATCGCTGGCCAGGATCGTGTCCCAGAGGGACTTGTGCAGCAGCTCGGCCGAGACCGCGCGGAACAGCCCCGCGTCGGTGCTCGCCGTGTCGGGCGAGAGCAGGGAGATCCCGGCCGACAGGTTCGACCGCAGCTCCACGGCGGCCCCCGCAGCGGGGTTGACCAGGGCCGGGGAGTCGGCGAGACCCGCCTGGGCGAGCACGCTCGGCGCCAGTCGACGCTCCAGGTGCAGCCCCTCGCGCAGCCCCTGCACTGCTTGGGCATCGACGCCCTCGCCAGGCACCTCGAACGGGATCCGGTTGGCCTGCTGCAGGTGCAGCTCCTCGACCGGCTGCGCGCGCAGGCGCTGCTCCACCGGCGCGATGCGCACCTGCTCCTCGATGGGCAGGTGGTGGCGCTCGACGTGGACCGCGAACGGACCCTCATGCTCCGGCTGCTCGGGCTGGGCCTGCTGGGCCTGGGTGACCAGGATGCTGGCCTCGTCGACGAGGTCGCGGAACTGGTGCAGGTGGGTCACGGCCAGGGCACCGAGCCGGATCCCGGAGGACTCCTGGTCGGCCCGGCTGATGTCGAACTGGCACTCCACCCGGACCGGCAGACCCTGCTCGCTGGTGCCCGCCAGGCACACCGAGAACCCTGGCGCGTCCTTGGGCACCTGGGCGTGCAGCACCACGATGGGCACGCTGGCCGACTGGCCGCCGGGGATGACCAGGGGCGGGGACAAGGGCTCCTCCGGCCCGAAGAGGTCCTCGCTGTCGGCCTCCCACGTGCTCAGCCGCACCCGGCGCGACGTCAGTGTCAGGGGGCCGGGCTCGATGTTGGTCACCGTGACGGTCGCCTCGAAGCCGCCGAACAGCGGGGAGGCGAAGCCCGAGGACGCGAACCGCGGCACCAGGGTCCCGCGCTGCTTGCAGATCGCGTAGGCGTTGTGGACGCTCAGCGAGCGCACCATCTCACGCGGGGTGCCGTCGGGGTCCTGGAAGCGGACGGCCACGTCGAACACCCGGTGCGCCTCGTCGGGGCCCAGCGAGGACTCGAAGTCGTGCTCGGCCCACGGCTCCTGGGTGGTCGCGGTCGTGCCGTCGCCGAAGTCCCAGGCGTAGGTCGGGCGCGGCGCCGCCGGTTGCGCCAGGAACGCCGCCTCGAGCGCGGCGACGTTGCCGCCGAGCTGCTCGAGCGTGGCCAGCGGCCTCTGGCCGGGGCGCCGGACGACGCGGCGGGCAAGGCGCTGCGGACCGCTGGCGGGCAGCGTGGGGTTCTGGGCGGTGACGCTGAACGAGGCCCGGTAGGGCGTGTCCCCGGCCTTCGCCAGCTGCAGCAGGGGGACCCCGGGAACCCTCAGCGCGCGCACGACGATCGCCCCCGCCTCGACCTGCTCCTGCTCGGGCGGTGCCGCAGGGGCGGCCACGGGCAGCTCCATCGCGCTGGTCTCGACCTCGTCGCCCCGACGGGCGCAGACCAGGACGGGGAAGCTCCCCGGGTGCTCGGGCTGCAGCCACTGGCGCGCCCCGAGCACCCCGTTGATGGACACCAGTACGGCCGGGTCCTCGCTCAGTGGGCCCCCTGCCGCGTCGAGGACCTCGATGAGCACGCAGTCGCCGAGCTGCAGCTCCTCGCGTGAGCGGGTCACGCTGCCGATCACCGCGCCCATGGGTACCCCCCACGGGTCCTCGGGGAATGCTCGGATGTCACGCAGGTGATCGCCATGGGCCCTCCTGGGGCTGTGCCAGCCCACGACCCTGCCGGCCGCGGGTCTGCCCTTCGACGTTCGTGGGAGCTGGCGACGAGCCACGGATGCCCGCCTGAGCACCGCCCCCGCCGGTGAGGCTAGCCTTCCCTGATTCCCCTGCCTAGGGCTACCGGCGGGTCGCGTGCGGCCCCCCCGGCGCCGTGCTCGCACGCAGCCGCACCGGGTCTGGCTGGCGACCCCCCAGGATCGGACAGGCGCGTGCGGATCCCTCAGGCCGGGTCGGTGAAGACGAGCATGTAGTTGGGGAAGTCCCGGTCGGCCAGGGTCGTGGTGGTCACCGCGGCCTCGGGCCACACGCGGTGCACCAGGTCGACGAGGGCCGCCGGGCTCACGGCCTGGACGCCCTTGTCCCCGCTGATGTTGCGGTCGGCCCAGAAGGCCAGGGCGCTGCGGGCGCCGCTGGGCACCAGCTCCTTGACGATCAGCGTGCGCGGGCCGTCGCCGAAGGCGCCGAGCACGTCGGCGAGCAGCTCCTCGCGGGCGGCCGGCGGCACGTGGTGCAGCACGTCGGAGAGCAGCGCCGCGGTGTAGGGCCCGGGCTCGGCGGCCACCAGTTGCGCCACCGAGGTGGCCGGATGCAACGTGACCCGGCCGGCGAGGTCGGGTCGCAGCATCCCGCCGATGTCCTCAGCGAGGTCCACGGCGACCACGCGCAGGGTGGGCTGGCGGTCGAGCAGCGGGTTCAGCACCGCCCCGTCGCCACCGCCCACGTCGAGCAGCACCGCGTCGGCGCCGAGCTCGGGGATCGCAGCGGCCACCTTGCGCACGTCGACGAACACCCGCCGGTAGGCGTTGCCCGCGATCGGGAACGCCGGACCCATGGCTGACCTGACGCGGCTGCCCACACTCATGGCCGGCACCCTAGCCGCCGGTGCGCAGCGGGATCGCCCGCCGCGTCGGCGCGTCGTCCCTCGCGCCCGGCGACCCGGACCAGAACGTGTCCCGGCCCGGGCACGCACGAAGGGGCCCCGGGCGGACCCGGGACCCCTTCGTCGTGCGTGCCCGACCCGTGCGGGGTCAGGGCGTGCGCGTGATCAGCTGTCGATCTCGCCGGCGATGAACTGCTCGACCTTCTCGCGGCAGACGTCGTCGGCGTACTGCTCCGGCGGCGACTTCATGAAGTAGCTGGAGGCCGAGAGGATCGGGCCACCGATGCCGCGGTCCTTGGCGATCTTCGCCGCGCGCAGCGCGTCGATGATCACACCGGCCGAGTTCGGGGAGTCCCAGACCTCGAGCTTGTACTCCAGGGTCAGCGGCACGTCGCCGAACGCGCGGCCCTCGAGGCGGATGAACGCCCACTTGCGGTCGTCGAGCCACGCCACGTAGTCCGAGGGACCGATGTGCACGTTGCGGGCGCCGATGTCACGCGACATCTGCGATGGTGACCGACTGGGTCTTGGAGATCTTCTTGGACTCCAGGCGCTCACGCTCGAGCATGTTCATGAAGTCCATGTTGCCGCCGACGTTGAGCTGGTAGGTGCGGTCCACGGTCACGCCGCGGTCCTCGAACAGCTTGGTCAGCACGCGGTGGGTGATGGTGGCGCCCACCTGGCTCTTGATGTCGTCGCCCACGATCGGCACGCCGGCATCGACGAACTTCTGGGCCCACTCGGGGGTCCCGGCGATGAACACCGGCAGTGCGTTGACGAACGCGACCTTGGCGTCGAGGGCGCACTGCGCGTAGAACTTCGCCGCCTCCTCGGAACCGACCGGCAGGTAGCACACGAGCACGTCGACCTCGGCGTCCTTGAGCGCCTGGACGACGTCCACGGGCTGCTCGTCGGACTCGGTGACCATCTCGCGGTAGTACTTGCCCAGGCCGTCGAGGGTGTGGCCCCGGGAGACCGTCACGCCGGTCGGCGGGACGTCGCTGAACTTGATGGTGTTGTTCTCGGACGCGAAGATCGCGTGCGAGAGGTCCTGGCCGACCTTCTTGGCATCGACGTCGAACGCAGCGACGAACTCGATGTCGCTGACGTGGTACTCGCCGAACTGGACGTGCATGAGACCCGGGACGCGATCGTTGGGATCCGCGTCCTTGTAGTACTCAACACCCTGCACGAGGGAGGAGGCGCAGTTGCCCACGCCCACGATGGCCACACGAATGGCACCCATCTGTCGTTCCTTTCTCACCCGCGGGTTCGCGGGCGACGCGGCCCGGCCCCGGTATCTCCGGTTTGGTTGTCGGACACGCCGGGGGATCCGCCGCGCCGTTCGGTGTTCTCGATCTCGATCAGCTCGTTGAGCCAGCGGACCTCGCGCTCCACTCCCTCGAGCCCGTGGCGCTGGAGCGCCAGGGTGTAGGTGTCGATCCGCTCGCGGTTGCGGGCGATCGAGGAGTGCAGGTTGCTCAGGCGCTCCTCCATCCGACTGCGCCGACCCTCGAGGATGCGCATGCGCACCTCGGCGGGCGTGCTGCCGAAGAAGGCCATGTGGACGCCGAACGCCTCGTCCTCCCAGGACTCGGGGCCCGTGCGCACCACCAGCTCGGCGAAGCGCTCCTTGCCCTCGGCGGTCAGCTCGTAGACGATCTTGGCCCGCCGGCCCGACAGCACAGGAGCGCTGGCATCGGCCGTTCCGGCCTCGGCGATGAGGCCGCGGTCGAGCAGGTCCTTCAGGGCTGGGTACAGCGACCCGTAGGAGATCGCCCGGAACGTCCCGAGCACGCCATTGATCCGCTTGCGCAACTCGTAGCCGTGCATCGGTGAGTCCTGGAGCAGGCCGAGGATGGCGAACTCGAGCACCCCGCTGCGGCGATTGGCTGCCATCGCGCAGTACCGTCCTTCCGCTGCCTCGGACTCTCAACAAGATGTATCAATTCGATACATCGAAAAGAGTACCCACTCAGGCGGCGCCGTGCAAGTGCGACACGGCGGCGGGGGACCTCCGACCACCCGGCGCGGGGCCAACGGACCCGATCAGCCCCGCGGTCCGGTGGGAGAATCCGCACCATGACCCTGCATGTCGACTCCGAGGCCCTGGCCGCGCTGCTCCAGTCGCTGCCCCCCAACCCGCGGGTGGTGGTATCGGGCAACTTCGCCAGCCCGCGCACGGCCCTCAAGCTCTTCGACGAGAACGTCGAGCAGTGGCGGCTGTGGACCCTGAACCCGCAGAAGGGCCTGCCCGACCGCGAGGGGATCACCCCCGAGACACCGTTCGTCGGCCCCGGCATGCGCCGACACCCGCGGCTTCGCTACGTGCCCTGCCGGCTGAGCCTCGTGCCCGCGCTGTTCGCCGGGCCGATGGTGCCCGACGTGGTGCTGCTGCACACCTCGACCCCGCGCCACGGCGTGGTCTCGCTGGGCATCGAGGTCGACGTGCTCCCTGCGGCGATCGAGGCCTGCCGGGCCCGCGGCGGCAAGGTGATCGCCCAGGCGAACCCGCGCATGCCGTTCACCTATGGTGACGCGATCGTGCCGCTGACCTCGGTGGACGTGCTCTTCGAGGCCGAGGAGCCGATCAGCACCGCCCCACCCATGGAGCTCGACGACACCTCGCGCGACATCGGCGCCCGGATCGCAGCGCGGATCGCCGACGGCTCCACGCTGCAGATGGGCATCGGCGGCATCCCCGATGCGGTGCTCAGCGCCCTGCCCCAGCGGCGCGGCCTGCGCATCTGGACCGAGATGTTCTCCGACGGTGTCCTGGCCCTGGACCGGGCGGGCGCACTGAACCCGGACCTGGCCCTGGCCACCTCGTTCCTGTTCGGCTCCCAGGAGCTCTACGACTGGATCGACGGCAACCCGCGGATCACGATGGTGCGCACCGAGCGGACCAACGACCCGGGCCTGATCGCCCAGCAGCCGCTGATGACCTCGGTGAACTCCGCGCTGCAGGTGGACCTGTTCGCGCAGGCGAACGCCTCGCGGATCAACGCCCGGATCTACTCCGGCATCGGCGGCCAGACCGACTTCATCGTCGGCGCCCTGCACGCCCCCGGCGGGCAGGCGTTCATCGCCCTGCGCTCCTGGCACCCGAAGGCCGATGTCTCGACCATCGTGCCGCTGCTCGACGAGCCGGTCACCTCGATCCAGCACACCGCGGTGGTCACCGAGAACGGGCTGGCCGAGATCTGGGGCCGCAGCCAGGACGAGCAGGCCTCGAACCTGATCAACCACGCCGCCCACCCGGCCGTGCGCGACGAGCTGCGCGAGGAGGCCGTGGGCCTGGGCCTGACGGTGGTCTGAGGACGCGGGACGCTGGGCGGCCCCGGCCGGCAGCGACGCGCCGGGCACACCTGTGACGTGCGTCACGAAGGGGTTCGGTCCCGCGGAACGGGGGTACGACCTAGGGGAGACCCCACCTAGGAGTTCACATGTTCCGCAGTACCCAGGTCCGAACGACCATCGCCCTGGCCGCCGGTGCGGCCGCACTGGTCGCCGGCCCGACGCTGGCCTCCACGCTCGGCGCGGGCGGCACCCAGTCCGCCGGCCTCCCCGAGTCGTGGGAGGCCTCGCAGCAGTGGCACGCCACCAACGCCGCCGCCAGCAACCAGAACGTGCTGGAGAACAAGGCAGCCGAGGAGAAGGCCCGCAAGAAGGCTGCGAAGGAGAAGGCCGCCAAGGAGAAGGCCCGCAAGGAGGCTGCCGCCAAGGCCGCCGCCGCGCGCAAGGCTGAGGCTGCCCGCAAGGCCAAGGCCGCCCAGACCTCGCGCTCACGCGCCTCCGGTGGCACCCCCGCCCAGAACCGCGCCCTCGGCATGGCCATGTGCGCCGACCGTGGGTGGTCGGCCAGCCAGTGCGCCGACCTCGGCAAGTTGTGGCAGAAGGAGTCCGGCTGGAGCACCCAGGCCCACAACCCCAGCGGCGCCCACGGCATCCCGCAGGCCCTGCCCGGCTCCAAGATGTCCTCCGCCGGCCCCAACTGGCAGAGCAACCCCCGCACCCAGATCGCCTGGGGCCTGAACTACATCGCGAGCCGGTACGGCAACCCGAGCAACGCCTGGTACCACTCGCAGAGCCACGGCTGGTACTGATCGACCCCGCGGGCCCAGCCCGTACCCCCAACGACCCCCTGCCCTCCCCCCGGAGGTCGGGGGGTCGTCGGCGTACGGGGGGCGCAGGGCGTCAGGGCGCTGGGGCGATGGCCAGGTCGTCCTCGTCCTCGCGGCGGCCCAGCGGCTTGGGCAGGGCCAGGGTGGCCAGCAGGCCGAGGAACACGAACCCACCCGCGACGTACGCCGTCACCTCGACGGCGTCGGCGAAGGCCTGACCGGCCGCGGCCTGCACCTCGGGGCTGCCCGGGGGCTGGTCCAGCCCCGGGATGACAGTCCCCGCGGTCGACTCGACCAGGTCGGCGATCTCCTGGGCCGGCGCCTGCGGGACGCCGGCCTCCTGCACGTGCGCCGCGGTCTGGGAGTTCAGCGAGACGAACAGGACCGTGCCCAGCACGGCGGTGCCCATCGCGGCGCCGATCTGGCGCGCGGTGCTCTGGGTTCCCGAGGCCTGGCCGCTCTGGCGCACCGGCACGTCGGCCAGGATCAGGCCGGTCAGCTGGGCGCTGGCGTAGCCCACGCCCATGCCGTAGATGATCAGCCAGAACGACATGACCCAGCCGGAGACCGTCGGGCTGATGGTGGCCCCGAGCCCGACGATGCCGACCACCTCGAGGCCCATGCCCATCCGCGCCACGAACCGGGCGCCGTACTTGTTGGCCAGCGAGGCCGCCGTGGGCGCGGAGACGAACGAGCCGATCGCCAGGGTCGCCAGCAGCGCCCCGGCGCTCAGCGCGGTGTAGCCCAGCACGCTCTGCAGGAACAGGGGCAGCGAGAACAGGATGCCGAACTCGCCGAGGCTGACGATCAGCGCCGCCATCGAGCCCAGGCCGAACGTGGCGATGCGGAAGAGGGTGAAGTCGATCAGGGCGGACTTCCCCGCCCGGGTGCGTCGGGTCTCCAGCACGTAAAGCGCCAGCAGGAACAGCAGGCCCAGGGCCAGGGCGATCGCCACCGGGGACACGTCGCCGGCGGAGAACTGTCGGCCGAACAGGCTGCGGTCCTCCTCGACGCGGGTCCAGCCGTAGTTGCGACCCTCGATGAGGCCGAAGACGATCAGGCCGATGCCCAGCGCGGAGAGGATCGCGCCGAGGACGTCCAGGCCCTGGGTGTCGCCGGGGTCCTTGCTCTCGGGCACGAAGCGCAGCGCACCGGCGATCACGATCAGGCCGATCGGGACGTTGATCCAGAAGGCCCAGGTCCAGGAGAAGTTGGTGGTCAGGTACCCGCCCACCAGCGGGCCGAGGGCCGCCATGCCGCCGATGATCGAGCCGTAGATCGCGAAGGCGATGTTGCGTGCGCGGCCCGCGTACAGGGAGTTGACCAGCGACAGCGAGGTGGGCGACATCATCGCCCCACCGATCCCCTGCAGCGCGCGGGCGGTGATCAGGTGCTCGCCGGAGCGCGACGACGCGGCGTAGATGCTGGCCAGCACGAACACCAGGGCGCCCAGGGTGAAGATGCGCCGGCGGCCCACGCGGTCGCCGACCCGACCGAAGACGATCAGCAGCGCGGCGAAGGTCAGCGAGTAGACGGCGTTGACCCACTCCGCGTCGATCGAGCTCAGGCCCAGGTCGGCGATCATCGAGGGCAGCGAGACGTTGACGATCGTCGCGTCCATGATGATCAGGGCCGTGCCCATCCCGATGAACAGCATCGGGATCCAGCCGTGCGCGGGCTTCTCGATCGGCACGGCCGTGCTCGCATGGGTCACGGTCGCGCAGCGTACTCCCGGGCGAGGGGTCGGCCGCGGCGCAGGGGCGGGCCCGCCTAGGTGGGCTGGCCGGGATCGTGGTGCACGGTGTAGACCAACCGCGCGAACTGGCCGGCCGCGCGGACCGAGACCAGGCGCAGCCGGTCGGAGCCGACCCGCCGCGGCAGCAGGGGCGCGCCCCCGGTGAGCGCCACGGGTGCCACGGAGACGGCGATCTCATCGAGGGCGTCGATGTCGAGGAACTGACCGGCCAGGTCACCCCCGCCGACCACCCAGATGTCACCGTCGCCGGCCGCCGCCCGAATCTCGGGCAGGACCTCGGCCACGGGACCCGACACGAACCGGATGTCGGCCCCGGCGGGCACCGGAAGTGCACGGCTGGTGAACACGTACGTGGGCCGGTCACCGTGGAAGGCCCGCCACTTCTCGGGGTCGGCCAGGATGTCCTCCTGGGCCAGGATCCACTCGTAGGTCGTGGACCCCTCGACGAGGACCGTGGCCGCCTGGGGGAGCAGGTCGGGATCGGGTTCGGCGCCGTTCTCGACGGCGAAGAGCCAGTCGAGGCTGTTGTCCTCGTCTGCGATCCAGCCGTTGAGGCTCGTCGCGGTGTCGTACACGATCCGACCCATGTCGCCACGGTAGACGGTGGCCGGGATCCAGCCGTGGTCGCCGCGTGCAACGGCCCGGTGCTCGTCTCCGAGACCGGGCCGGTCTGGGGGATCCCCCAGGTTGTGGTGCGCGAGGGGGGAGTTGAACCCCCACACCCTTTCGAGTACACGGACCTGAACCGTGCGCGTCTGCCTATTCCGCCACTCGCGCCTTGCGTGGGTCTCCGACCAGTGCGGCCATCGACTCGGGAAAGTCTAGCGGCGCCCTGTCGGGCGGCCAAATCGCCGACGCCTGCGCAGCCGCCCCACCCAGCGGCGTCCCTCCCACGGGCGGACCTGGTCGGCTAGCCCGACTTCGGGGCCTTGACCCCAGCGGTCCTGGCCAGGAGCTTGGTGTAGGCCTGAGCACCCTTCCACGTGAGGTGGACGCCGTCCTTGACCATGTAGTCGCGGTGGCCGGCCGAGACCGTGGCCCAGTCAGCCACGCGCACGTTGGGGTAGTCGGGCGCAAGCCGCTCGATCAGCGCGTTGTTGGGCTTCATCCAGGCCCGCGGCACACGGACGTTGACCAGGACCACGCTCCGTGCCCCCTGCAGCGCGTCGAGCATCCCGCGCAGCTGCTCCTCGGTGACGATGCCGTTGTTGCCGACGTGCAGGATGACCGTCCGGCGGATCGCCCCGTCGTGGGCCTGCACCTGGATCAGGTCGAGGATGGCCGAGGCCTGGGTGGCGACCTTGGCGTGCAGGTCGACGTTGAAGACCTGCCGCTCGAGTGCACTCGATGCCCCGAGCAGGACCGAGTCGCCGAACGCGGTCACCCGGGCGCGGGGGTCCTCGCCGCGCGCGTCGGCCCACCGGGCGAAGTCCACCTCGAGGGGCGCCCGCGCCGGGGCCACCATGCCCAGCTCAGCGCTGGTCAGTGCCACGGTCGGGGTCGGCTCGGGCGCGGTGGCCACCCGGTAGCCGGCGGCAAGGCCGAGCACGGCGACGACGGCGACGACGGCCACCGCCGCCCGGCTGGGAGCGCCGACGTCGCCCTCCCGAACCCGCTGCCACGCCCGACCGAGTGCGCCGCGGCGCACGGGCATCTCGAGGTACCGGTAGCTGAGCTCGGCCACCCCGAGCAGCAGCGTGATCCGCAGGGCGAACGCGGCGAGGCCGTCGACGGGGATGTCCACCCCCGGCCGGGTCACCACGAACAGCGGCCAGTGCCACAGGTAGATGCCGTAGGAGCGCTCGCCGACCCAGCGCATCGGGCGCATGCCCAGCCAGCGGCCGAACGGCACGCCGCGGTGGCTGGCCGCGGCGACCACGACCGCGGTGAACGCGCAGACCACGAGGAAGCCGCCGCGGTACAGCCACACCGAGTACTCGCCCGCGGCGGTGAACATCCACACCAGCACGGCCAGGGCCAGGGTGCCGGCCAGGGTGATGACCGCACGGGCCTGCGGGCGCAGGACCGGCGAGGTGCGCCCCGGGCGCCAGACCACGGCCAGCGCCGCCCCGAGGAGCACGCCCATGGCGTGGCTGTCGGTGCCGAAGTACAGCCGGCTCGGGTCGGCCCCGCCGGGCATGTCACCCAGGAACGACCCCACGGCCATGACTAGCGTGGACAGCAGCGCGCCCACCAGCGCCACGCGCCCCACCCCGCGCGCCCCCCGCCAGCGGTAGGCCAGAAGGGCCACGGTCGGCCAGATCAGGTAGAACTGCTCCTCCAGAGCCAGCGACCACAGGTGCTTGAGGATCGGCGGACGGCCGATGAACTCGAAGTACGAGGTCTGGCTGATGATGTTCAGCCAGTTCGAGTAGTAGAGCAGCGCCCCGGGAAGGTCGTGGCGGTAGCCGGCGGCCACATCGACGGCGACCGTGGCCACGAGCACGGCGCTGACCGCCAGGACCGCGAACAGGGCCGGCAGGAGTCGCCGGGCGCGGCGCAGGTAGAACTGCGCGAAGTCCAGCCGGCCCGTGCGCTCGAACTCCACGAGCAGCAGCGAGGTGATCAGGAAGCCCGAGAGCACGAAGAAGACATCGACGCCGAGGAAGCCGCCGGGCATCCAGGCCACGTCGGCGTGGTAGAGCACCACCGCGATGACCGCCACGGCGCGCACCCCGTCGAGGCCCACCATGTGCGGCAGGGCCGGACCTCGCACGGTGCGACGCTGCCGGGTCAAGGTCCCGGACACTCTGCCTGTTCCTTCCTGTTCCCCGCGGTCCCCTGGCCGGGGCTGATCTGCCCACCTGCTCGGTCATGCACCTGCTCTGTCATGAACCTGCTCGGTCGGTCACCCCGGCCCGCCCATCGGAGTGCCCCCATTCAACCCCAGCCCACCGACATCGCCCCGCACGCTGGCCACGTGGCAGGCACGCGTCGCCGCGTGGCCCGCGGCTCCTCAGGCCAGATCGAGCACCAGCCTGAGCTGCCCGGCCACGACCGGCCCGGCACCCCCGGCCTGGACGTCCGCGCTCGACTGTGCGCACGCGATCCCTGGGCCTCGAACCCCAGGGCCGTCAGCAGCCTCATGCTGGCCAGGTTCTGCTGGTCCACGTGCGCGATCACCCGGTCCACCCCCTCGGAGCGCGCCAGATCGAGCAGCCCCGCCACCGCCTCGCGCGCCAGGCCCCGACCACGCCAGCTCGCGGCGAGTCCGTAACCCATCTCGAGAGCGCCGTCGACCGGGGGGCCGTGGAAGCCGGCGTCGCCGACCAGCAGCCCGTCGGGTCGGGTGCGCACCTCCCACGGGCCCCAGACCCCCGCGAGGTCCTCCCGGCCGGACACCAGTCCCGCGACCGCCACGTCGCCCTCGGTGGGGTAGTCGGGTGCCCAGTCGGCCTCACGGTCTCCCGCGAGGATCCTCCGTGCCCGCGCCGACGACAGGGGCCTCAGGACCAGGCGGTCGGTGCGCACCTCGAGCCGGCTCCGGCGGGTCACGCGGCCGGCCCGGCTGGGCGCGCGGCCCACCAGGACCGCAGCTCGTCCTCGGCGCGCTCGGCACCCAGCGGTCCCTCGTCGAGGCTGCGCTCGAGCAGCCAGCGGTACGCCTGGCCGACCTCGCGGCCCGGTCCGATCCCGAGGATCGCCATGATCTGGGTGCCGTCGAGGTCCGGACGCATCGAGGCCAGCTCCTCGGCCTGCTCCAGGTTGTCGATCCGGCTCTCGAGGTCGTCATAGGTGCGCCGAAGCGCCGCGGCCTTGCGCGCGTTTCGGGTCGTGCAGTCGGCGCGGGTCAGCTTGTGCAGCTGGACGAGCCGCTCGATCGGCGTCGCGAACGTAGCGCCGTACTGCCGAATCGGTCCACTCGCCGCTGCCATAGCCGTGGAAGCGCAGGTGCAGCTCGACCAGCGTCGACCCACCTGCTCGACGACCGCCTTCGGGTAGCGCAGGGCGCCCAGTCGGCGGCGCGACCATCTTGGCCCCGACCACCTCGTGGTGGTGGAAGCTGACCCGCCCACCGCCCTCGAATCGCCGGGTGCGAGGCTTGCCGATGTCGTGCAGCAGGGCGGCCAGGCGCAGCACGAGGTCCGGGCCCGAGGCCGGCTCGTGGGAGGTCTCGAGGTCGATGGCCTGCTCCAGGACGATCAGGGAGTGCTCGTAGACGTCCTTGTGCCGGTGGTGCTCGTCGATCTCCAGGCGCAGGGCCGGCAGCTCGGGCAGCACGTGGTCGGCCAGGCCGCAGTCCACCATCAGCTCGAGTCCGGGGCGCGGGACCTCGGCCATGAGCAGCTTCGACAGCTCGTCGCGGACCCGTTCGGCCGACACCATCGCGATCCGCTCGGCCATGGCCTGCATCGCCGCGCGCACCTCGGGTGCGACGGTGGCCTGCAGCTGGGCGGTGAACCGGGCCGCGCGCATCATCCGCAGGGGATCGTCGGCGAAGGACTCCTCGGGCGTGGCCGGCGTGCGCAGGATCCCGGCGGCCAGGTCGGACAGCCCGTCGAAGGGGTCGACGAACTCGCGCGCCGGCAGAGTCACGGCCATCGCGTTCATCGTGAAGTCCCGCCGACGCAGGTCCTCGAGCAGCGAGTCGCCGTAGGTCACCTCGGGCTTGCGCGTGCTGCGGTCGTAGGAGTCGCTGCGGTAGGTGGTGATCTCGAAGTGGTACCCACCCCGGCGCAGGCCCACCGTGCCGAAGGCGATGCCGATGTCCCAGACGGCATCCGCCCAGCCCGAGAGGACCTCGAGCACCTGCTCCGGGCGCGCGGAGGTCGCCAGGTCCAGGTCGTTGGCCCGGCCCAGGCGCACGGCATCGCGGACCGACCCACCCACGAGCGCGACCTCATGGCCGGCTGCGGCCATCCGGTCGGCGAGGTCGAGCAGCTCGGGGACACCGGCCAGCAGGTCGTCGATGGCCATGCGGCTGGCGGCGGCCAGCGCCGCGCGGGGAGGGACGTCAGGCACGGGCCGATAGCCTACGTGGCCGCTATCCTGCTCGGCATGGTCAATCCGCCCACTCCTGCGCCACAACCCCGGCGCGAGGGGTGGCGGTCGGCCATTCCGACCCCCGCCGACCTGAGGCACCCGAGGCAGCGACACGCCGAGCCCGACAGCCCGGACGCGGACCCGGTCGACGAGGGTCCGGCGCCCGGACCGCCCGGTGCCGCAGCGGTCGTCACCGAGATCGACGAGCACCCCGCGGCCGGTGCAACCCCCACCGACGGCGCTCCGACGATCCCCCCCGCGCGGGCGGCCACACCGACCCCGCGACACTGCCGCGCCGGCGCCCGTCGACCGGGCCGGTCGAGGCCGGGGCACCGGTCGAGGCGGACCCACAGGGAGCCTCCACCCCGGCTCTCACCCCGCAGATCGGCACCGAGCGCTCGGGCGCCGAGGAGCGCGGTGCGGACTCCTCCGGAGCCGTGACCCCCGCGCCCGCCGAGGGCACTCGGCGCTCGTTCCCGAATCCCGCGACGCTCATGGCCTCCGGTCGGGGCGCGCGCAAGGCCCGCCACGCCGGCCTGCGCGGTCGGCGCCTGCCGAAGGTGGAGGAGACCTCGGCGGGCGGGGTCGTGCTCGACCTCTCCCAGCAGCCCCCCGCAGTCGCGCTGATCGCCCGGCACGACCGGCGCTCGCGCCTGCTGTGGAGCCTGCCCAAGGGGCACGTCGAGGCCGGCGAGACCCCGGAACAGGCGGCGCTGCGCGAGGTGCACGAGGAGACCGGCCTGCTCGGGCGGATCGTGGCCCCGCTGGGCGTGATCGACTTCTGGTTCGTCGTCGAGGACAAGCGGATCCACAAGACCGTGCACCACTACGTCATCGAGGCCATCGGCGGCGAGCTCTCCGACGAGGACCTCGAGGTCGAGGCCGTCGAGTGGATCCCCTACGACCAGGTGGTGCGCAAGCTCGCCTACGGCGACGAGCGACGGTTGGTGGAGAAGGTCGCCCAGATCGTCCCGGGTGTGAGGTGAGGCAGCGGCGCGGTCGCGCCGCGTGGGCAGGCCTCCTGGTGGCCCTCGCCTCCGTCCCCCTGCTGGGGGTCGCACCCGGCGGGGCCGCGCAGAGGCCCCCCGTCGGGCGGGTGCGCTGGTCGTTCGGATCGAGACGTTCACCCCGGCGATCCCGCGCGCGGTCGACACGCTGACCGTGCGCGGGACCGTGACGAACGCGGGCACCGAGCCGGTCACCGACGTCGCGGCGGTGCTGCGGGTGTCGCCGACCCCCCTGGCCACCCGCAACGAGATCGCCGGCGTGCTGGCCGGCTCGGGGCAGCGCGACGGGGTGCCGGTGCCGGGGGTCCGCCAGACCCTGGCCGAGGAGCTCGCCCCGGGCAGCTCCCGGCAGTTCCTGCTCCGGGTGCCCATCGAGGAGCTCGGTCTGGCCGCGACCGGGGTGTACACCACGGGCGTGGAGGCCCTCGGGGCGACTGGCGGGCCGGTTGTCCGCCAGGACCTCGACCGGACCTTCCTGCCCTGGTGGCCGGAGTCGAGCACCACCTCCCCGCTGCTGGTGAGCACCCTCTGGCCGATGACCGGGCAGCCGGTGCGCGACACCGAGGGCGTGCTGCCCGACGAGGCCCCGGCAGTGGAGCTCTCGCCCAGCGGGCGGCTGGCCACGCTGCTCGAGGCCGCAGCCGCCCGGCCCGGTGCCGCGACGATCGTCCTCGACCCCGAGCTGGTCGATGCCGCGGCCCAGATGGCCGACGGCTACGAGGTCGGCTTCGATGACCCTGTCCCAGGGACACGGCGCGGTGAGGTCCGGGCGTGGCTGGCTCGGCTGCGCGCAGCCGTGGCGGACCCCGAGGCCGAGGTCACCGGCTCCCTGTACGCCCAGACCGACGTGGTCGCCGCGCAGCGCGGGAGGGTCCTGGGCCGTGTCCTGGGTCAGCGCCGAGCCGTCAACGCGGCAGCATCCGCCGCCCTGGGCCGGGACCTGCGGGGTTCGGTGGTCCTGGTACCCGGGGGACGAGCCGATGAGGCCACCCTCAGCGCCCTGGCCCGGGCGCGCGTCGGCAGCGTGGTCCTGACCGACAGCGCGGTCCCGCTGGCCGACCCGGCCACCTTCACCCCCAGCGGGTCGATCCGGCTGGAGACCGGGTCCGGCGAGCTGCCGGTGCTCCTGGCCGACTCCGCGATCGGTGCCGCTCTGGCCACCCCGATGACCGACCGAGCCGCCGTCACCGCGGTGCGCCAGCAGCTGCTGGCCGAGACGCTCGTGATCGCCGGCGAGCTGCCGGCCACCCAGCGCCTGGTCGTGGCCAGCCCCCCGGCGCGCTGGAGCCCGCCGGCCGCAGCCGCCGCGATGGTGCTCGAGGTCATGGGCGACACGCCCTGGATCGTGCCCACCAGCGTCACCCAGGCCCTCGATCGCGAGCCCAGCACCCTGCCCCGCAGCCCGGTGCAGTACTCCGACGCCGACCGCTCCACGGAACTGCCCGCCGGGCATGTCGCCGAGGTCCGCGCCCAGTACCGGGGCGTGCGCGACTACGAGGCGATCGCGACCGACCCCGACGCCGTCCCGGCCACGACGTCGACCGCGCCCAGCCGCCTGCTCGGCGGGTTCTACCGGCAGGCGCCCGACGAGCGGGCCGCCGTGACCGCCCAGGTGGGCCGGCAGGTGCGGGCCCTCGAGCAGTCCGTGCGGGTGGTCTCCAGCGGGTCCATCACGGTCTCCGGGGCCTCCGGGACGATCCCCATCACGGTGGAGAACGCCGGCACCGTGCCGGTCTCGGTCGGGTTGCGGCTGACCTCGACGCCCGCCCAGCTGTTCACCGCCGACCCGGTGCCAGCCTTCGAGATCGCCCCGGGCCGGCGCACGTCGGTCGAGGTGACCGCCCAGGTGGCCGCTGCCGGGCCGATCCCGGTGACCATCGCCCTGACCACGCCGGAGGGCCGCACGTTCGGTGAGCCGGGCCAGCTGACGGTGCGCTCGTCGGCCTACGCCAACGCGGCCCGGATCCTGGTGCGCGCCTCCCTGGGGCTGCTCGTGCTCGCGGTGGCGGTGCACGCGGTGCGCCGCTCGCGGCGCCGGCGCACACAGCCCGACCAGCGCGAGGACGACACCGGCGCCGACCCGGACGAGCGCGACCCGGCACCGGTGCTGACCGAGGATGCGGGGGCCCCGTGATGGTGGACGGAGCATTCCCCGAGGGTCGCGACAAGGACGACGCCGGTCGCACGGGTGGGCCGACGGGCGGGCAGCCCCCCACCCCCCGCGAGGAGTTGCCCGCCCCGGAGCACGGCGAGCTTCTGCCCGACGCCGACGACCCGGCGGGTGCCCCGGACCCGGACTCCAGCACGGACCCGTCGCAGGTGGTCGCGGCCCCCCGCCAGGGCGACCTGATGGCCAAGGGCGCGCTGATGGCGGTTGGGACCCTGGCCAGCCGGATCACCGGGGTCGGGCGCGACATGGCGATGACCGCCGCCCTGGGCCTGGGCATCGTCGGCGACATCTTCACCCTCGGCAACTCGATCCCCAACACGATCTACGTGCTGACCGTCGGCGGCGCCATGAACGCGGTGTTCGTTCCGCAGCTGGTGCGCCGGATGAAGGACGACTCCGACGGCGGGTCGGGCTTCGCCGACCGGCTCATCACGCTCAGCGCGGTGGTGCTCGCGGCGCTGACGGTCGTCACGGTGCTCCTGGCGCCCTGGCTGACCCGGATCTACGCCTCACCGGAGTACGACGAGCAGCAGATGTCGCTGGCGATCGCCTTCGCCCGGTACTGCCTGCCGCAGGTCTTCTTCTACGGACTGTTCACGTTGCTCTCCCAGGTCCTCAACGCGCGGGGCCGCTTCTACCCGCCGATGTACGCGCCCATCGCGAACAACATCGTGGCCATCGGGGTGTTCCTCGGCTTCCTGGCCGTGGCCGGCCCCGCCGCGGTGTCCGGTGGCACCCTCACGCCCGCCCAGACGGCGTGGCTGGGCATCGGCTCGACCGTCGCGGTCGCGATCCAGTCGCTGCTGCTCATCCCGTTCCTGCGCTCCTCGGGCTACCACTGGCACGCGCGCTTCGACTGGCGCGGCTGGGGCCTGGGCAAGACCGGCGGGCTCGCGGTGTGGACCATCGGCCTGCTGGCCGCGAACCAGGTCTCCTACATCGTGCACAGCCGCCTGGCCACGACGGCCAACGTCATGGCGGCAGCGGAGGGCCTTCCCCCGGCGGGCATCGCGACCTACCAGAAGGCCTACCTGATCTTCTTCCTGCCGCACTCGATCGTCACGGTCTCCCTGGTCACCGCGCTGCTGCCGGGCCTGAGCCGGGTGGCTCACTCAGGGCAGTTCGCGACCGTCAGCCGGGTGCTGGCCGACACCATGCGCACGGTGACCGCACTGGTGGTGCCGATCACCGCCGTGCTGATCGCGGTCGCGCCGCTGCTGAGCTCCCTGCTCTTCGGCTACGGAGCCTCGGGCAGGGACTCCTCCCTGCAGATCGGCTACACGGTCATCGCGATGCTGATCGGCCTGGTCCCGTTCTCGCTGTACTTCATCCTGCTGCGGGGCTGGTACTCGCTGGAGGACACCAAGACCCCGTTCTACCTGTCCCTGGTCCTCAACACGGTCAACGTGGGCCTGAGCCTGGCGCTGTTCAACGCGGTGCCGACCCAGTGGAAGGTGCCCGCCCTCGGCCTGGCCTTCGGAGCGACCTACTGGGTCATGATGGTCGTGGCCTGGCCGGTGCTGGCCGGGAAGCTGGGGGGCCTGCACGCACGCACGACCTGGCTGGCCATCGCCCGCATGCTGCTGGCCGGTGTCGTGAGCGGCCTCGTGGCCGGCGCAGTCGTGTACGCCGCGCTCCAGGGGTTCGACGACCTGTGGGACTCGCTCTGGCAGCAGCTGGTCACCCTGGTCGTGGCGGGACTGGCCGGGCTGGCCGCCTACTTCCTCGCGGCCTGGTTCCTGCGGATCCGCGAGGTCTCCTCCGCTGTGTCCATGCTGCGGCGGAGGCTGGGTCGCTGACCTCGGTCAACGCACGGTGACCGAGGTGGGACATCGGTCCCCCCTGGTCATTCGCTGGCAGCGGTGCCCACCGCGCGGACGGTCAGGTACTTCTGCAGCTGGGGGATGTAGTGCAGCACCAGGGAGTGTGCCTCGCGGCTCACCGTCACGTGCACCTCGCCGTCCTGGTCGACCCACCAGTCCTTGGCCCGCATCCGCACGCCGAGCTCCTCGGCCTGGGTCAGGGACCGGCGCTTGGCCCCATCCATGTCGCGGGAGTCCTCGATGAGGGTCTGGGCACCCACACCCGCCACGATCCCGGCGTCGTCCACCGTCGAGACGTTCGTGTAGGCCAGCGAGAAGACGTCGAAGGCCAGCACGGCCAGCGCGACCAGCACGAGGGAGACACGCAGGAGCCAGCCGAGGACGATGCCGCCCCCGTCCCCGCGTGTGTCGACCGCAGATACCCGCATGCCAGCGTTGTCGGCATCCGCGCCGGGGACCTTGACCGCTGGACCCGACCGGCGCAGGAGCGCCGGGGGTGCGCCGCCTGCCCGCGGATGTGGCTTAGCATTCCCACGTGAACGACACGGGCCCCATCGACGTGGCGCAGAACCGTCAGGTAGGCCGGTTCACGCTGGCCGACCTGGTCGAGGAGCGCAACGGGGCCCAGATCTGGCGGGCCTCGGACACGACCCTGCACCGCGAGGTGGCGCTGTGGCTGGTGCCCCTGGACGAGGGCCTGGCCGCCGACCTGGCGCAGTCGACCCGCACCGCGGCCAAGGTGGGCGACCGGCGCATCGTGCGCATCCTGGACCTGTTCACCACGGCCACCCACATCGTCGTCGTCACCGAGTGGATGGCCGCCGAGGTCCTGCGCGACCACCTCGGCGACCCGTTGGCCCCGGCCGAGGCCGCCCGCATCGCCTACGAGGTCTCCGGCGCGATCGAGTCCGCGCACGCCCAGGGCATCGCCCACGGCCGGCTGCGCCCGGGCAACATCCTGGTCAGCCCCGACGGCGAGGTGCGCATCACCGGGCTGGGCATCGACGCGGTCCTGGCCGGCATCGAGCCGTCCGCCGACGGCGATCCCGTCGCCGCCGACATCCACGGCATCGGCTCGATCCTGTACGCCGGCCTGACCGGGCGCTGGCCCGGCGTCGAGGCCGACGGGGTGCCGGCCGCCCCCGAGGTGGGCGGGCACACACCGCCCCCGTCCCGGTTGATCGCCGACGTCCCGGAGACCCTCGACGACCTGTGCGCACGCACGGTCAGCACGATCGTGCCGCCCCGCAACCGGCCCCGGATCACCTCCGCCGGCCAGGCCCGCGCGCTGCTCGGCTCCAGCCTGACCGACCTTACCGGCCAGCGCCGGCCGCTGCCCGGGATGGGTCCCGAGCGGGGCCTGCCCTGGGGCCGGATCCTTGCCGGGGCCGCCGCGCTTGTCATGGCGCTCGGGCTGGGGTTCGTGGGCTACCGCCTGGTCTCCGCCGACAAGCCCGTCGCCGGGCCGGAGCCCTCCGAGAGCCCGATGCCGAGCGCCAGCCCGAGCACGACGACCAAGGCCCCGAAGCCGGTGACCTACGTCATCGCCGAGGCACGCGACTTCGACCCCCTCGGCAACGGCGAGGAGAACCCGGGCCGGGTGGCGTACGCCTACGACGGGGACCGCGCCACCGCCTGGCGGACCGTGACCTACTACAACAAGAGCCTGGACAAGCCCGGTGTGGGACTGCTGTTCGACCTCGGCGCACCGCGCTCGATCGGCAAGGTGACCCTGGACCTGGTCGGCAACGGAACGGACCTGCAGGTCCTGACCAGCAACGACCCCGGGAACAGTCCCCAGGACTTCGACCTGATGGCCCAGGCCACCGAGGCAGGCGAGAAGGTGACGCTCAAGGGCCCCACCCCGCCCTCGGCGCGCTACGTGCTGGTCTGGATGACCGGCCTGCCCCAGGTGGACGGTGGCTGGCGCGGCGGCATCAGTGAGATCAGGATCACCAGCTGACGCACCCGTTCTCGCAGCCCCCGGGCCACCCAGGATGCCGGGCCGGGGAATCCCCGGGCCACCCAGGATGCCGGGCCGGGGGAATCCCCGGGCCACCTAGGATGTTGCGCAGTCATCGCTACGAAGGGGTGTGTCTGACGTGTCCGACGTCCGGGAACTGATCATCGTGGGCTCCGGCCCGGCCGGGTACACCGCGGCCATCTACGCGGCGCGGGCGGCGCTGCGCCCGCTGGTGTTCGAGGGGGCCGTCACCGCCGGCGGGGCGCTGATGAACACCACCGAGGTGGAGAACTTCCCCGGGTTCCCGCAGGGGATCATGGGCCCCGACCTGATGGACAACCTCCGGGCGCAGGCCGAGCGGTTCGGCGCCGAGCTCGTCACCGACGACGTCACCGCGATGGACCTGACCGGCGACGTGAAGGTCGTGGTGGACGGCGAGGGCGTCGAGCACCGGGCCCACGCGGTGATCCTGGCGATGGGCTCGGGCTACCGCGAGCTGGGCCTGCCCGACGAGAAGCGCCTGTCGGGACACGGGGTCTCGTGGTGTGCCACGTGCGACGGCTTCTTCTTCCGCGGCCAGGACATCGCCGTCGTCGGTGGCGGGGACTCCGCCCTCGAGGAGGCGACCTTCCTGACCAAGTTCGCCGACACCGTGACCCTGGTCCACCGCCGCGACGAGCTGCGCGCCAGCAAGATCATGGCCGAGCGGGCGCTGGCCGACCCGAAGATCCGCTTCGCGTGGAACAGCACCGTCACCGGGATCAGTGGCCAGGACAAGGTCAGTGCCATCACGCTGACCGACGTGCTCACCGGCCAGACCCGCGAGCTGCCCGTGACGGGCCTGTTCATCGCCATCGGCCATGACCCCCGCTCCGAGCTCGTCCGCGGCCAGGTCGAGCTCGACGACTCCGGTTACGTCCTGGTCGAGGGCCGCACCACCCAGGTGCGCACGGCCGGCGGAGTGCTGCCGAGGTGTGTTCGCCGCCGGGGACCTCGTCGACCACACCTACCGCCAGGCGATCACCGCCGCCGGAAGCGGGTGCGCCGCGGCCCTGGATGCCGAACGCTGGCTGGCCAACCGCGCGCACGCCGACGCCGCCGGCGCCTGACGGCTAGAATCGGACGCCGACCCACCTAGGAGATGCCATGGCCCTCAAGACCGTGACCGACGCGAGCTTCGCCGACGACGTCCTGCTCTCGGACAAGCCGGTGCTCGTCGACTACTGGGCAGTCTGGTGCGGCCCGTGCCGGATGATCGCCCCGATCCTTGAGGAGATCGACGCCAACCACGGCGACAAGATCACCATCGCGAAGCTCAACGTGGACGAGAACCCGCGCACGGCCTCGGACTACGGGATCGTGTCGATCCCCACGCTGAACGTCTTCCAGGGTGGGCAGGTGGTCAAGCAGATCATCGGGGCCAAGCCCAAGGCCGCCCTGCTCAAGGACCTCGCCGAGTTCCTGTAGACCGGTGAGCGCACGGGTACGTGCGACCCCCGGGCCGAGGTGCCGTCGTGGCGACCGCGGGCCCGCGGTCGCGGAGATCAGGGCTCGGCTGCACCGCCTGGGCCTTCTTGAGGACGGGCTCGGGCGACACGTTCGACGCCTCCGTCGACCGGGCGGTGCGCCAGTTCCAGCAGGAGCGCGGGATCGCCGTCGACGGCCTCGTCGGTCCGCAGACCTTCCGGCGACTGGAGGAGGCCCGCTGGCGGCTGGGGGACCGCGTTCTGGCCTTCCTCCCGGGGCACCCGATGGTCGGCGACGACGTGCTGGCTCTGCAGGACCGCCTGACCACGCTGGGCTTCTCACCCGGGCGTGCGGACGGCATCTTCGGGCGCAACACCGACCACGCCGTGCGCGAGTTCCAGCTCAACACCGGACTGACCACCGACGGGACCGCCGGGCCCGACACGTTCCGGGCACTCGGGCGACTCAACCGGACCGTCGCCGGCGGCGCGTCGGCCCTGCTGCGCGAGGAGCAGGTCTTCGACACCCTGCGCACCGGGGTCACCCACAAGGTGGTCCTGATCGACGTCGGGCCCGACCACCTCGACCGGGGTCACAGTGGCCTGGGCCTGACCGAGCAGGACGTGGCCGCCGACGTGGCGGCCCGGGTGGAGGGTCGGCTCTCGGTGCTGGGCACCACCGTGCTGGTGACCGGGCCCGCGCGATCCGGGCACACGTCCTTCGACGAGGCCGAGCGCGCTGCCATCGCCAACGAGGTGGGCGCCGACGTGGTCGTGAGCCTGCACTGCGAGTCGCACCCGAACGCCGAGGCCAACGGCATGGCGGCCTTCTACTTCGGCGCCAGCGCCGGCGGCACCCACTCCGTGGCCGGCAGGGCCCTGGCGGCCCTGCTGCTCGACGAGCTGTCGGCGCGCAGCGGAGTCCGGGACTGTGGTGCCCACCCCAAGATGTGGGAGCTGCTGCGCCTGACCCGGATGCCGGCCGTCCACCTCGACCTGGGGTACCTGAGCAACCCGACGGACCGCGCGCGCCTCGGTGACCCGGCGGGCCGGGACTCGATGGCCTCGGCCATCACCGCCGCCCTGATCCGGTTCTTCGCCCCGCCCCCGCAGGACTGAGCGAGCGGGGCGCCCGCTGAAGTTGCCCGTGGCCTTGCCCATGGACACCTTGCCGTTGAACGGCCCGTACTGGTCCAGGACGTGGGGCACCAGGGAGTAGGTCACCGGCAGCCCCGTGGTGTGCGTGCAGGTGACGTTGCCCGTGACCGGGGTGTCCATCAGGGTCAGCAGCGGATTGCCCGGGGCGGTGATGGCACAGCTGATCGTGCCCAGCGGCTCGGCAGCCGCAGGGACCGAGCTCAGCGTGCCGGCCAGGAGGGCGCCGGCGAGGCCGATCCCCACAGCAATGCGCGATCCTGCACCCACGGCATTCAGCCCTCACCGACGCGTGGAGCCCAGAGCAGACGACGGGGCAGCCCGAACGACCGTGATCGTCGGCACGCGCGCCGCGGGAGCAGCGTGGCGGCCGCTACCGCACGGGTGGCGGGCTGACCGGGGTCACGACCCGGGCACCGGAGAAGTCCGCGTACCGGCGCGGGCGCAGAAGGGACACGAGGAATCCGATCGCCGCCCCGAGCAGCACCGTGGCTGCCCCGGCCGCCACCAACCGCACCGTGGACATGCGACCACCTCCCGTCGGGCATCCTAGGCACATGAGCCAAGGCACGCGCCTCGACCCGTGGTTCTCGAACTATGCGCAGCGGGCCCACGGCCTGGCCGCGTCGGAGATCCGTGCGCTCTTCGCGGTCGCCAGCCGCCCCGAGGTCGTGTCCCTGGCCGGTGGGATGCCCTACGTCAGCGCCCTGGACCTGGCCTCGGTCAGCGACACGGTGGCGCGGATGCTGCGCGAGCGTGGGGCCACCGCGCTGCAGTACGGGTCGGGGCAGGGAGACGAGCGCCTGCGCGAGCAGATCCTGGACGTCATGGCCCCGGTGGGGATCAGCGCCCACCCCGACGACATCGTGGTGACCACTGGATCCCAGATGGCCCTCGACCTCGTGGTGCGCACCTTCTGCGATCCCGGCGACGTGGTGCTCGTGGAGTCCCCCTCCTATGTGGGCGCCCTCGGGGTCTTCCGCAGCTACGAGTGCCGGGTCGTCCACGTCCCGATGGACGATCAGGGGCTGTCCCCGGTGGGACTGACCGAGGCCATCGCCCGGGTTCGTGCCGACGGGGGGCGGATCAAGCTGATCTACACGATTCCCTCGTACCACAACCCAGCCGGCCTGACCCAGGGACAGGCTCGGCGCCAGGAGATCCTCGCCGTCGCCCGCGCGCACGGCATCCTGATCCTGGAGGACGACCCCTACGGCCTGCTCGGGTTCGACGGCCAGGTGCCCCGGGCGATCCGCGCCGACGAGGCCGAGGGTGTGGTCTACCTGGGGTCGTTCTCCAAGACGATCGCCTCGGGCCTGCGGGTCGGATGGGCCGTGGCCCCGCACGGTGTGCGCGAGAAGTTGGTCCTGGCAGCCGAGGCAGCGGTGCTGTGCCCCTCGAACTACGCCCAGCTCACCGTCTCCGAGTACCTGGCCACCACGGACTGGATGCAGCAGATCGGGGTCTTCCGCGAGCTGTACCGTGCGCGCCGGGATGCTCTGCTCGGCGCCCTGGCCGACCACATGCCCCAGGGCACCACGTGGACCGAGCCGACCGGCGGCTTCTACTCGTGGGTCACCCTTCCCGAGGGCCTGGACGCCCGGGCGATGTTGCCCCGCGCTGTGGCGGCGCTGGTCGCCTACGTCCCGGGCACCGGGTTCTACCTGGGGGAGGCCGAGCAGCTGGCCAACCGGCGCAGCCTGCGCCTGAGCTACTGCTACCCGACCCCGGAGCGCATCGTCGAGGGGGTCCGCCGGCTGGGCAACGTGCTCGACGAGGAGATCTCCCTCATATCCACCTTCGGCGCAGGCGGGCCCACGCACGTCGCCGACGATGTCGCGTCATCCACGCCAGCGCCGGATCTGGCCTAGGACAGGGGTAGGACATGTCCCGATCAGTAGTCGTGCTCGCCGGAGGGCTGTCCCACGAACGGGACGTCTCGATCCGCTCGGGACGCCGCGTGGCCGAGGCGCTGCGTGAAGCAGGCGAGCAGGTCGTGGTCCGCGACCTCGGCCCGGGCCTGCTCGGCGAGCTGGCCGCGGACCGTCCTGCCTGCGTCATCCCGCTGCTGCATGGGGCCCTGGGCGAGGACGGCTCCCTGCGTGACGTCCTGGACAGCCTGCACCTGCCCTACGTCGGCTCGACGGGGGATGCGTGCCGCCAGGCGTTCGACAAGATGGTGGCCCGAACGCGGGTCGCCGAGGCGGGGATCACTGTCGCCCCGGCCGTCGCGCTGCCCCACGCGATGTTCCGTGACCTGGGCGCCGCGCAGGTCCTCGAGGCCCTCGTCGATCGGATCGGGCTGCCGCTCGTGGCCAAGCCGACGCGCGGCGGCTCCGCGCTGGGAGTCAGCGTCGTGCGTGACCGCCTGGACCTCCCGGGGGCGATGGTGGGCTGCTTCTCGTACGCTGAGACCGCGATGCTGGAGTCCTTCGTGCCCGGCACCGAGGTGGCTGTCACGATCGTGGAGGACGCCTCGGGAGCACCCCGTGCACTTCCGGTCGTCGAGATCCGCCCCGACTCGGGCGTGTACGACTACGCGGCGCGCTACACGGCGGGGACCACCGAGTTCTTCGTGCCAGCCCGCCTCGACCAGGCTGTGGCCGAGGAGTGTGCACGCGTTGCCCTTGTGGCCCATGCATGCCTGGGCCTGCGACACCTGTCCCGGGTGGACCTGATCGTCGGTCCGGACGCCCAGGTGACCTTCCTCGAGGTCAACGTCGCGCCGGGATGCACGGAGACCTCACTGCTGCCGCAGGCCGTCGAGGCGGCCGGTGACCACCTGGGTGCGGTGTTCCAGACCCTCGTGGACCGCGCCCTCACCCCCTGAGCAGGCGACGAACTGCGAATGCGACCTAGGTCACCGTGTGGGATGTCCTATGTCGCTGTCCCAGGGGTGAGGCGTGCCTCAACTGGACTGCCACCAGCGGCGCTTGCGGGCCGGGGCGCCGGGATTCGCCGGCACGTACCCCCCGGTCTGCGCTGCCTGGCTGCGCGCGGCCGCGAGGTCCGGACTGATCCCGGCGGGAGGCTGCACTGCCGTGGCGGAGGGTGCGGGCGTGCTCGGTGGCTGGGTGGCGACCGAGCCCACGGGCGCCGGCCCGGGCAGCGTCCGCGCTGGGGCCTCCTGGGCTGCGGCGACACCCAGGGTGATCGGCTGGTTCGCCGCGCTCGGCTGGGCCCCGTCCGGACCGCCAGGCCCGGCTACTGCCGCGGCAGGGGCGGGAGCGGTCGCCCGGGTGGGGTGGGGATCGGAGGCAGGACCCGCCGTGAGCGCGCGCAGGGCCAGGCGCGCGTCGGCCAGGGCCAGTGCCCGCTCGGAGGCCTCAGCCTCGGCCCGGGCGAGCCTGATCCTCAGGTCGTCCCAGCGATCCCGGGGGATCGACACCATGTCCGCGACCGGCGCCACAGGGATGCGCGACGGTGCCGCGGTCTGGCTGGTGGGCACCGCCGCGCTGGGCCGCGATGCCGGGGCCAGGGATCGCCCCGGGTGCAGGCCCACGGCCAGGAGGGCCTCGACGGGGATCCGCCAGACGCCGTCCTCATCCTTGGCCGCGCCGTGCTCGGCGAGGTCGGCGAGCTTGCGCGTGATCGTCTTGCGGCTCACTGCGCAGGCTGTGGCGGCGTCGGTGATCGTGAACGAGGGCCGCCCCGAGGACGGCGTCGTGGCGTCCCGGGCCGTGGGCTCCAGTGACTGCGATGCCTCGGACACCACGCGGGGCGGGCTGTCCTGGGTCACGGACGGTCGATCGACAGTGGGTGAGACGCTCATGGCCGCGATCCTAGGTTCCTGTGGGGTGAAGTCCCGGGAACTGTCCACATGCCCTATCGGCGTGTCCCAGCTGGGTCGCCTCGTGGCCACGCAGTGACCTAGGTCGGTGACCCGGGCGTGTCCGGGAGCAGCAACGCCAGGATTCGCTCGAGGTCCTCATGACCGGCGAACTCGATGGTCACGCGCCCCTTGGCGCGACCCATCGACACCTGGACGCGCGTGTCCAGGTGGTCGGCAAGCGCGTTGGTCACCTGATCCAGGTCCGCGGTCGGCTGGGTCCGCCGCGGCGCTCGACGCCGGGTCGGTTCCTCGGTCTCGCCCAGTGTCACGAGCTCCTCCACCGTTCGCACGGACAACCCCTCAGCCACGATGCGGGTCGCCATGGCCTCCATGGCAGCCGCGTCCGGGAGGGCGAGAAGGGCTCGGGCATGTCCCTGGGACAGCACCCCAGCCGCCACTCGGCGCTGCACGCTCGGGGGCAGGCGCAGCAGCCGGATGGTGTTGGAGATCTGCGGACGGGACCTGCCGAGTCGGACGGAGAGCTCGTCCTGGGTGCAGCCGAAGTCCACCAGCAGCTGCTGGTAGGCCGCCGCCTCCTCGAGCGGGTTCAGGGCGGCCCGGTGGATGTTCTCCAGGAGGGCGTCGCGCAGCAGGTCCTCGTCCTGGGTCGCGCGGATCACCACCGGGACGGTGTCCCACCCCAACTGCTGCACACTGCGCCATCTGCGCTCGCCGGCGACCAGTTCGTAGCCATCCACAGCCCCCGGGCCGGCTGGACGCACCACGAGGGGCTGAAGAAGGCCGATCTGGCGGATGGAGCCGACCAGCTCGGCGAGAGCCTCCTCATCGAAGACCACCCGCGGCTGGCGCGGATTGGCCCGGATCGCCGCAACCGGCACCTCGGCGAAGCGGATCGCCTGTCCCATGGGACTTCCAGGCGCGTGGTCGACGAATCCAGGAGCGCCTGAGGGACCTGAGTCCGGGGCTGCGTGCTCCCCCCCGGAGCCAATCCCCTCCGGACTTGTGACGTTGATCACATCTTCCTCCACGTGGTCACCCATGGACACCGGCCCCTCACGCACCGCTTCGTTGTCCACAGATCGGCTGTGGACAACGTGGGGAAGAAATGTCCGAAATGCCGGGTCGTGCCCGGCGTCCACCCCGGAGTCTGCCACGCCCGCTCACCGACGACGGGCTACCTCGCGCACCTTGGGCACGAGGACGACTGTCGTCGGCGGCTCCACCAGGCCCGCGCCGAACGACCGGATCACGGCAGCACCCCCACCGGTCCGGCCAAGCACCCCCGAGGCCTGCTCCACCTCCTCGGCGGCAGTGGAGCCCTTCAGCGCCACGACCCATCCCCCCACAGCGGCCAGCGGCATGGTCCACTCCAGCAGTTGCGGCAGGCGGGCCACCGCCCGGGCGGTGACGACGTCGAATGTCCTGGGTGGGACATCTTCGGCCCGCCCTCGCACGACCTCGACCCGGTCACCCAGGGACAGCTCAGCCACGACCTCGGTCAGGAAGGTCGCGCGCCGTAGCAGCGGCTCGACCAAGGTCACCGACAGGTCCGGTCGGACCAGCGCCCACACCAGACCCGGAAGCCCCGCGCCGGATCCGACGTCGGCCACGCGGGCGCCCTCGGGGACGTGCTCGTGGTCCTCCTGGACGACGACGGCGCAGTTGGCGATGTGGCGGGTCCAGATCCGGGGGACCTCGCGGGGCCCGATCAACCCTCGCTGCACCCCTGCGCCGGCCAGGATCTCAGCGTAGCGAGCGAGTCCGGGCAGCTCGGAGTAGTGCGCGATCAGCGCCGATGTTTCACGGGAAACATCGCTCACGCGGGCGTGACCACCACGCGCCGTGCGGCACCCTCGCCCTCACTCTCGCTGTGCAGGCCCGCCTCGGCGACCACGTCGTGCACCACCTTGCGCTCGAATGCGGTCATCGGCGCGAGCTTCACGGGCTCACCGGTGCGGGTCACGTCCGCCACCGCGCGGGCGGCGAGAGCGGCCAGCTCCTCACGGCGCGCAGCGCGGTACCCGGCGATGTCGAGCATCAGCCGGCTGCGCTCGCCGGTCTCCCGGGTCACGGCCAGCCTGGTGAGCTCCTGGAGGGCCTCCAGGACCTTGCCGTCCTCCCCCACCAGGTCGTCGAGGTCCCCGCCGACGATGGAGACCATCGCCCGGTCACGCTCCACGTCCATGTCGATGTCACCGTCGAGGTCGGCGATGTCGAGAAGGGCCTCGAGGTAGTCGGCGGCGACGTCGCCCTCACGCTCGAGTTCCGAGGGGTTGCTCATGGTTCCTCCTGTGCTGTGGTCCACCAGGCCTCAGCCCGCCTTGGGCGGGGGGCCCGAGCGCTTGCTGCGGGGCTGCTTCTTCGGCTGGTTGCGCGGCTTGGGCGCCTCGTCCTCGACGACGGTGCCGGCGATCGTCTGCGGGCCCGTGCCGGTGGGCTCCACGGGCAGCCCCTTGCGGGCCGCCTTCTCCGCCTTGCGGGCGGCGAGAGCCTCCGCGGCCGGCGTGCCCGGCTGGGGGTTGTTCCTGATGACCCAGAACTGCTGGCCCATCGTCCAGAGGTTCGTGGTGAACCAGTAGATGAGCACACCGATCGGGAAGTTCAGCCCACCCACGGCGAACATCACCGGGAAGATGTACATCATGATCTTCATCTGCTGGGCGATCGGGTTGTCACTCGCAGTGTTCTTCAGCAGCAGCTGCCGCTGGGTCAGGAAGCTCGTGACCGACATCAGGATGATGAGCACGACGGCCAGGATCTTGGTGTTCATCGGGTTCGGCGTCTCTGCCGCGTTGGCGAAGGTGCCGTACAGCGGGACGCCGAAGATCTCCGCGTTGTGGGCCGAGACGAGCAGGTCCTGGTACTGGGGCCACTGGAAGACTCCCACCGGAGTCTCAGCCGCCACGTTCTGGAGCACACGGAACAGGGCGAAGAAGATCGGGGCCTGCAGCAGAATCGGCAGGCACGAGGCCAGCGGGTTGGTGCCCGTGTCCTTGTAGAGCGCCATCATCTCCTGCGACTGGCGCTCGCGGTCACCGGCGTACTTGGTCTGGATCTCCTTGAGCTGCGGCTGGATCGCCTGCAGGTTGCGCTGGGCCTTGATCTGCTTCATGAACAGCGGGATCAGCATGATCCGGATGACCACGACCAGGCCGACGATGGACAGCACCCAGGCCCACCCGCTGTCGGGGTCCAGCACGAGACTGAACAACTGATGGAAGATCACGAGGATCCACGAGACTGCGTCCTGCAGCCACTCCCAGAGGAACACCTACTAGCTCCCAACTCGTTCGACTGTGGGACGGACGTCCTTCCCACCGCGCCAGGAGCCGCGCTCCGGCACGTGATCGATCCCACCGGGGGACCAGGGGTTGCAGCGTGCGAGTCGCCCCACACTCAGAAGGAAGCCCTTGATGGGCCCGTGGGTGCGCACCGCCCCCAGAGCATAGGCCGAACAGGTGGGGTAGTACCGACAGGTCGGTCCGAACATGGGCGAGATGACGCGCTGATAGCCCCGGATTCCGACCACCAGGACTGCCGTGAGCAGCCGACCCAGGGTCTTGTCCCAAGCACGTCGTGCTGCGGAACCACCCGTGTCCTTGGACGTCATGGGGACACCGCCGAGGCTGTCACAGGCCCACGTCCCACCTTGTTCTGCGCCCGCGAGAGCGCGGTGGCCAGGTCGGCGCCCAACTGCTGCGAGCTGGCGCCGGCAGCCGGGGCCAGCGCACGCACGACCACGCCGGTCGACTCCGGCAGCGTGTCCAGCAGGGGCGCCACCTGGTGACGCAGGCGCCGCGTGACCCGGCTGCGCACGACCGAGCCACCCACGGAACGGCCCACGATGAACCCGGCCCGCGTCGGACCGGTGCCCAGGGGGGCGACATGGGCGACCAGAGTGCGCGAGGAGGCCCGGCCGCCGGTCCGGATGATCACTCGGAACTCGTCGGCACTGGTGACCCTGCGCCGCCCGGGGAGCACGGATGCTCGTGGCGGTTCAGGCCGAGATGCGGGTGCGGCCCTTGCCGCGACGGGCGGCCAGGACGGCACGGCCAGCACGGGTGCTCATGCGCGTGCGGAACCCGTGGGTGCGAGCACGCCGACGGTTGTTCGGCTGGAATGTGCGCTTCATGCGAGTGTCATCCTTGCGGCTGGAGTCTTCACGGGCGAAGAGTCGAACGGCCCCGCGGGACGCGGGAGCCCTCCACCGCGGGGTGGACAGACCTCTTCCTGGGTACAAAGGTACGCAACGCTCCCGAGGACGGTCAAACGGCAACGGTGCGCCCTCCGCCCTCGGATCGGTGCACCGCGTGCAGGAGCACCCCGCGACCTGTGGAAAACTCTTGTCCCACCAGACTCCCGCTCGGTAGGTTCCGGGGCTGGCTCCTCAATCGCCCGGCGCCCGGAATCCCGGGGCTGGGTCATGCGCACCCGGGAGGTACTCGCCCATGGAAGACACTGCGGATCCTGCGGAGGTGCGACCCACGGCCGTGCGCTCACTGGACCAGACCGCCGACCCCGCCGACGTGTGGGCCAGCGCGGTGCGGTCGCTGGACGGCACCGCCCTCAGCCGCTCGCACCGCGCGTTCCTGCAGCTCTCCCGCCTGGTCAACGTCTACGGGACGGTCGCAGTGCTGGCTGCACCCAACCCGTTCGCCAAGGATGTGCTCGAGTCGCGGCTGCGCCCGCCGATCGAGAACTCCCTGTCGGTCCTGCTGGGCCGCGAGGTCACCCTCGCGGTCACCGTCGACCCCAGCCTCAACGTCGACGACGACCTGGCCGACATCTGGGCCGACTCGACGTACGCGGACTCGATGGAGGTCACCGCTCCCCAGCCGGCCGTGCGCCCGATCGCCACCAGCCGCACGACCGCCGAACCCCGTCCCGAGGCCGGCGCCCGGCTGAACCCCCGGTACACGTTCGACACGTTCGTCGCCGGCGCCAGCAACCGGTTCGCGCACGCGGCGGCCGTGGCGGTCGCCGAGCAGCCGGCCCGCAGCTACAACCCCCTGGTCATCTACGGCGAGTCAGGGCTGGGCAAGACCCACCTGCTGCACGCCATCGGCCACTACACCCAGACCCTCTACTCGGGCACCCGCGTGCGCTATGTCTCCAGCGAGGAGTTCACCAACGAGTTCATCAACTCGATCCGCGACGACGCCGCCCTGCAGTTCCAGCGCCGCTACCGCGATGTCGACGTGCTGCTGGTCGACGACATCCAGTTCCTGTCGGGCAAGGTGCAGACCCAGGAGGAGTTCTTCCACACCTTCAACACGCTGCACAACGCGAACAAGCAGATCGTGATCACCTCCGACATGGCGCCCACGAAGCTCAAGGACTTCGAGGACCGCATGCGCACCCGGTTCGGGTGGGGCCTGACCACCGACGTCCAGCCCCCCGACCTCGAGACCCGGATCGCGATCCTGCGCCGCAAGACCGACCAGGAGGGCATCTCCGTGCCCGCGGACGTGCTGGAGTACATCGCCAGCAAGATCTCGCGCAACATCCGCGAGCTCGAGGGCGCACTGATCCGCGTCACGGCCTTCGCCAGCCTGAGCAAGCGGCCCGTGGACCTCGGCCTGGCCGAGGAGGTGCTGCGCAACGTGATCCCGAGCGAGACCGGCCCGGAGATCACTGCCCCGGCGATCATGCTCGAGACGGCCAAGTTCTACTCGGTCAGCATCGACGACCTCACCGGCCAGTCGCGCTCGCGCACGCTCGTGACCGCCCGCCAGGTGGCCATGTACCTGTGCCGCGAGCTGACCGACCTCTCGCTGCCCAAGATCGGCGAGCTGTTCGGGGGCCGCGACCACACCACCGTCATGCATGCCGACCGCAAGATCCGCCAGCTGATGGCCGAGCGCCGGACGCTCTACAACTCGGTCATGGATCTGACGGCCCGCATCCGCGCGTCCGCCGCAGCGGCCCGCTGACCGGGCACGGCGGCCGGTCCAGGACTGTGGACAGGGCTGGGGGTGCGCCCGGCATGTCGTGCGCCGAGCCGGCACCTACCTGTGGACAGGTGGGCACAGGGTCGGGGATCGACCCCCGTCGTCCACGAATTACATCGCCCCGACCCAGCGGCGCCCACAGGGCCTGTGACCGGCGACTCGCGGTCCCACCTGCGACGACACCGGTTCTCCACAGAATCCACAGGACCTACGACGAATACTCAACTTACCTAGGCAGATGTCGACGAACCGCCTTCACGGACCGCCCGCCTGTGGACGAGGCATTCCTGGGGCGCTGTGACCGGCCCATCTGGGGGTGCCTGCGCGGCGATGCACGCGCGGTGATGTCGGTCTCGCGTCGTAGGGTTGCCCGCAGGATTCCCAGGAGGTGTGCGTGAAGTTCCGCGTCGATCGTGACCAGTTCGCCGATGCTGTCGCCTGGGCCGGGCGGACCGTTCCGTCGCGGCCCGCAGTGCCGATGCTCTCGGGCCTGCGCCTCGAGGTCGTCGAGGCCCCGGAGCCGAGCCTGTCGATCGCCAGCTACGACTACGAGGTCTCCGGACGCGTCGAGGTGCAGGCCGATGTCGCCAGCGCCGGCGTCGCGCTGGTCAACGGCCGGCTGCTGGTCGACATCGCCAAGTCGCTGCCCGCGGCCCCCGTGGACGTCGAGATCGACGGCACCCGGCTGCGCGTGCGCTGCGGGCGCTCCTCGTTCGAGCTCCCCACCCTCCCCGTGGAGGAGTACCCGCCCCTGCCGGCGATGCCCGAGACCAACGGCAGCGTGCCCGGCTCGGTGCTGGCCGCGGCAGTCAGCCAGGTGGCCGTGGCTGCGGGACGTGACGACGCCCTGCCGTTCCTGACCGGCGTGCGCGTCGAGGTCGACGGTGACTCGGTGACCCTGGCGGCCACCGACCGCTATCGCCTCGCGGTGCGCACCTTCCGCTGGTCACCGCGTGCCGAGGAGTTCACGGCGGCCGCCCTGGTGCCCGCACGCACGCTGGCGGACACGGCCAAGGCCCTGGCGCACGCCGACGAGGTGCACCTTGCCTTCGGCTCCGCCGCGGTCGGCGAGGGCCTGCTGGGGATCGAGGGCCTGGAGCGCCGCACGACGACCCGCCTGCTCGAGGGGGACTTCCCCAAGTACCGCTCGCTGCTGCCCACGGAGTCCCCGACGGTCGCCCGTGTCGAGACCGCCGCGCTCACCGAGGCGGTCAAGCGCGTGGCCCTGGTGGCCGAGCGCTCGTCGGCGGTCAAGATGATCTTCAATGGCCAGGAGCTGGTCCTCGAGGCCGGAACCGGAGACGACGCGATCGGCGTCGACGCCATCGAATGCGTGATGAGTGGCGAGCCGATGGAGCGCATCGCCTTCAACCCCGGCTACCTGCTGGAGGGCCTCGCGGCGATCGGCAAGCCGGTGACCAACATGGCCTTCAAGGACCCCAACAAGCCGGCGGTGCTCACCGGCGCCGCCAGTTTCGACGCCGACGCCTCCGATGACTACCTGTACCTGCTGATGCCGGTGCGACTGCCCTCGTAGTGCACGTCACCCGCCTGGGCCTGGTTGACTTCCGGTCCTACGACGAGGTCGAGCTCGCCCTCGGGCCGGGCGTCACCACCTTCGTGGGGGCCAATGGTCAGGGCAAGACCAACCTCATCGAGGCGGTCGGCTACGCCGCCGTGCTGCGCTCCCACCGGGTGGCCACCGACGCCCCGCTCGTGCGTCGGGGCGCGCAGCGGGCCATCGTGCGGGTCGAGGTGCAGCGGGCCGGGCGCGCCAGCCTGATCGAGCTCGAGATCACGCCGGGCCGGGCGAACCGGGCGCGGGTCAACCGGGCCCCGGTGCCGCGCCAGCGTGATGTCCTGGGTCACCTGACCCGGGTGCTGTTCTCGCCGGAGGACCTCGCCCTGGTCAAGGGTGATCCCGGGGAGCGGCGCGCCTACCTCGACGAGGTGCTGGTGGCCCTGGCCCCGCGCTATGACGGCGTGCTCAGCGACCTCGACCGGGTGCTGCGCCAGCGCAACTCCCTGCTCAAGTCCGCCTCGAGCCTGCGCGGCGGTGGTGCCCGCAGCAGGGCGGCCGCGGAGCAGACACTGGCGGTCTGGGACGAGCAGCTGGCCCAGCTCTCCGCGGAGCTCGTGGTCGCGCGGGCGCACCTGGTCTCCCGCCTGTCCGGGCCCCTGGAGCGGACGTACCGCGCGGTGGCCCCCGAGGAGCGCGATCCGCAGCCGCGCATCGAGTACGTCCCGGGCATTCCTGCGGCCGACCTCAGTGACCGGGAGTCGGTCGTCCAGGTCATCACCGCGGCGCTCGTGGCACGCCGCGACGAGGAGTTCGCGCGCGGGATCACGCTGGTCGGGCCGCATCGCGACGAGGTCGCCCTCACCCTGCACGCGATGCCCGTGCGTGGCTACGCCTCGCATGGCGAGTCCTGGTCCATGGCGCTGGCCCTGCGCCTGGCGTCCTATGACCTCATCCGCGATGAGGCTCCCGTGGGAGGTGAGCCGGTGCTGGTCCTCGACGACGTCTTCGCCGAGTTGGACGTGCGCCGCCGGGAGCGACTGGCGGCTGCCGTGTCCGAGGTCGAGCAGGTGCTCATCACGGCGGCGGTGGCCGAGGACGTGCCGGCGACCCTGGCGGGGCACACTGTCCCTGTGACAGGCGGTCGGGTGGGCACCCCGTGAGCGAGTCGGGCGGGACTGCGCCCAGGCGGGCACGCGCCCGCCGCGGCCCGCTGTCGGCAGTCGACGAGGGGCAGGGCTCGGGCATCACCGGGCAGCCCGCCGAGTCACGCCCCGCCGAGTCACGCCCCGCCGAGTCGCTGCCGACGGCAGCCGCCGCCCACCCCGGCGACCCCCTCGAGTCGGAGGGGACCGTGCCCGAGGCGGCCCGCGCCGCGCTCTCCCGTGTACGGGCAGCGGCACGTTCGGCTGCGCCGGTGCCCGGTTCGGGATCCCTGACCCGCTCGCCGCGCTCCGGACCTGCCCGCAGCCGGGTGCGTCGCGCCGGGGCCCGCTACTCGGGGCCCGGCCCTGACGAGCGGGACCCGATGACCATCGCAGGCGCGTGGAGCCGGATGGTCTCCGACAACGGCTGGAGTGCGCCGCTGGACGTGGCCAGCCTGCACGGCCAGTGGGCGCAGATCGTCGGCGCGGCCAACGCTGAGCACGCCGATCCCGAGTCCTTCGACCTGGCCACCGGCGTCCTGGTCATCCGGACCTCCTCGACGGCCTGGGCCGAGCAGCTTCGCCTCATGCTGCCCACGCTGCGGACCTCGATCGACGCGCACGTGGGCATCGGTGTCGTGCGCGACATACGGATCACCGGCCCGACCCCGCCGCGCAGCCGGGGCAAGTTGCGGGTCCGTGGCCGTGGGCCGCGCGACACCTACGGCTGATTCGGCCAGGAAGCCCGTCCGCGGGTCGACCCCCGGCAGATGTGGGGGGGATCGGGTTCGGGACCTCGGAAGCCCAGCGCGCGTCCTATGTGGATTTCCCGCGGCCGTCGGCCTGTTTCAGGGTAGAATGGCGCCATCAGATCGGCCCTGCGCGTGCGTTGGCCATCGGGCCCCGCGGGGCCGTCGTCATGGTGGCCGCCGCGGGCCTGCTGCACCCAACGGAATCAGGAGTCCTACGTGTCCTATGACGCGAGTGCGATCACAGTCCTCGAAGGGCTGGACGCCGTGCGCAAGCGCCCCGGCATGTACATCGGGTCCACCGGCGAGCGGGGCCTGCACCACCTGGTCTACGAGGTGGTCGACAACAGTGTCGACGAGGCGCTGGCCGGGCACTGTGACCGCATCGAGGTGACCCTGCGCGCCGATGGTGGCGTCTGCGTGGTCGACAACGGCCGCGGCATCCCGGTCGACATCGTGGCCAGCGAGGGGAAGCCGGGTGTCGAGGTCGTGCTCACCGTGCTGCACGCCGGAGGGAAGTTCGGCGGCGGCGGGTACGCGGTCTCCGGTGGCCTGCACGGTGTGGGTGTGTCGGTGGTCAATGCGCTGTCCACCCGGCTCGAGGTCGAGGTCCGACGCAACGATCACGTCTACCGCCAGTCCTACGTCCGTGGGGTACCCCAGGCGCCGCTGTCCAAGGACGAGGCGGCGGACACCACCGGGACGGTCGTGACCTTCTGGGCCGACCCGGAGATCTTCGAGACCACGTACTACGACTTCGAGACGCTGTCCCGTCGATTCCAGGAGATGGCCTTCCTCAACCGTGGCCTGACGATCGCGCTGACCGACGAGCGGGTGCACCCGACCGACGACGACTCGGTCGAGGAGCAGACCGGCCCCCGGGCGGTGACCTACTGCTACCAGGGCGGCATCTCGGACTTCGTGCGGCACCTGAACGCCAAGCGGGGCCCGGCGCACCCGAACGTCATCGAGTTCGACTCCGAGGATCTGGACAAGGGCATCTCCGCCGAGATCTCGATGCAGTGGAACGACGGGTTCGCCGAGAGCGTCTACACCTTCGCGAACACGATCAACACCACCGAGGGCGGCACCCACGAGGAGGGGTTCCGGGCGGCGCTGACCACGCTGGTCAACAAGTTCGCCCGGGGCTGGAACATCCTCAAGGAGAAGGATCCGAACCTCTCGGGCGAGGACATCCGCGAGGGTCTCACCGCGATCGTGAGCGTCAAGCTGCGCGAGCCGCAGTTCGAGGGCCAGACCAAGACCAAGCTGGGCAACACCGAGGCCAAGACCGTCGTGCAGTCCGTGGTCTTCGACCAGCTCGGTGCCTGGTTCGAGGCGAACCCCGGCGAGGGCAAGGAGATCGCCCGCAAGGCGATGCAGGCCAGCCACGCGCGAATGGCCGCGCGCAAGGCCCGGGACCTGGCCCGCAACCGCAAGGGCCTGCTCGGCGGCGGCGGCCTTCCGGGCAAGCTGATCGACTGCTCGAGCCGGGAGCCGGAGAACTGCGAGCTGTTCGTCGTCGAGGGCGACTCGGCCGGCGGCTCCGCGCGCCAGGCCCGCGATCCCAAGACCCAGGCGATCCTGCCGATCCGGGGCAAGATCCTCAACGTCGAGAAGGCGCGCATCGACAAGGTCCTGCAGAACAACGAGGTCCAGGCGCTGATCTCGGCGATGGGCACCGGCGTGCAGGACGACTTCGACGCGGAGAAGCTGCGCTACCACAAGCTGGTGCTCATGGCCGACGCCGACGTCGACGGCCAGCACATCCGCACGCTGCTGCTGACGCTGCTGTTCCGCTACATGCGCCCGCTGATCGAGCACGGGCACGTGTACCTCGGCCAGCCGCCGCTGTTCAAGCTCAAGTGGATCAAGTCCGCGCCGGAGTACGCCTACTCCGACCGGGAGCGCGACGCCCTGATCGAGGCCGGCATGGCCGCGGGTCGCAAGCTGCCCAAGGAGGAGGCCGTGCAGCGCTACAAGGGCCTTGGCGAGATGAACTGGCAGGAGCTTCGCGACACCACGATGAACCCTGAGGTGCGCGTGCTGCTGCAGGTGACCCTCGATGACGCGGCCCAGGCCGATGAACTGTTCACCACGCTGATGGGCGAGGACGTCGAGAGCCGTCGCTCGTTCATCCAGCGCAACGCCCGCGACGTGAGGTTCCTGGACATCTGATGACTGAGATCACCAACGACCCCCACGGCCGGATCGAGCCGATCGACCTGCAGGTCGAGATGCAGCGGTCCTACCTGGACTACGCGATGAGTGTCATCGTGTCCCGGGCCCTGCCCGATGTCCGTGACGGCCTCAAGCCGGTGCACCGGCGCGTGCTCTACGCCATGTATGACGGCGGCTACCGCCCTGACCGGAACTTCTCGAAGTCCGCGCGCGTGGTCGGCGACGTGATGGGCAACTACCACCCGCATGGCGACCTGGCCATCTATGACACGTTGGTCCGGCTGACCCAGGCCTGGGTTCTTCGCTACCCCCTGGTCCAGGGCCAGGGCAACTTCGGGTCACCGGGCAATGACGGCGCGGCCGCCTCCCGGTACACCGAGTGCCGGTTGGCCCAGTTGGCCATGGAGATGACCCGGGACATCGACGAGGGGACGGTCGACTTCGTCCCGAACTACGACGGCCGCACCCAGGAGCCGACGGTCCTGCCGGCCCGGTTCCCGAACCTGCTTGTCAACGGCTCAGCCGGCATCGCCGTGGGCATGGCGACCAACATTCCGCCGCACAACCTGCGCGAGGTCGCCTCGGGGATCATGTGGTCGCTGGAGAATCCCGAGGCCTCGCGGGAGGAGCTCCTGGCCGCGCTCATGGAGCGGATCCCGGCCCCGGACTTCCCGACCGGCGCCCAGATCGTCGGCCGACGCGGGATCGAGGACGCCTACCGCACCGGCCGCGGCCTGATCACCATGCGTGCCGTGGTCGAGGTGACCGAGGACACCCGTGGCCGCACCATGCTGGTGGTCACGGAGCTGCCGTACCAGGTCAACCCGGACAACCTGCTGGCCAAGATCGTGGAGCTGCACAAGCAGGGCAAGATGTCTGGGATCTCGGACATCATCGACCAGTCCAGCGGGGACACCCTGCGCCTGGAGATCATCCTGTCCAAGGACGCGGTGGCCAAGGTCGTGCTCAACCAGCTGTACAAGCACACCCAGCTGCGGGAGACGTTCGGGGCCAACATGGTGGCCCTCGTCGACGGTGTCCCACGGACACTGCCCCTGGACGCGTTCGTCCGGCACTGGATCACGCATCAGATCACCGTGATCCGCCGGCGCACGACGCACCGCCTGCGGGTGGCCGAGGAGCGTGCTCACATCCTGCGCGGCCTGCTCAAGGCGATCGACCGGATCGACGAGGTCATCGCGCTGATCCGGGCCTCGAACTCGGCCGCCGAGGCCCAGGCCGGGCTGATGGATCTGCTCGAGATCGACGAGATCCAGGCCCAGGCGATCCTCGACATGCAGCTGCGCAAGCTCGCGGCGCTGGAGCGCAACGAGCTGCAGACCCGCTACGACGCGCTGATGCGCGACATCGCCGAGTACCAGTCGATCCTGGCCAGCGAGGAGCGCCAGCGGCGCATCGTGGGTGAGGAGCTCGCCGAGATCGTGGCCAAGTACGGCGACGAGCGTCGCACCCAGATCGTGCCCGACGAGGGCGAGGTCACCGACGAGGACCTCATCGCCGAGCGCGACATCGTGGTGACCCTGACCCGGGGCGGGTACGCCAAGGCCACGGACACCGGCCTGTACCGGGCCCAGCGCCGGGGCGGTCGCGGGGTCAAGGGCGCCCAGCTGCGCGGCGACGACGTCGTCAGCCACTTCTTCGTCACGACCACGCACCACTGGATCCTGTTCTTCACGAACAAGGGCCGCGTCTACCGCGCCAAGGGCTACGAGCTGCCCGACGCCGGCCGGGACGCGCGCGGCCAGCACGTGGCCAACCTGCTGGCGTTCCAGCCCGACGAGGCGGTCGCCCAGGTGCTGGACCTGCGCGACTTCAACGCCGCCGACTACCTCGTGCTGGCCACCCGCGACGGGATGGTCAAGAAGACCCGGCTGCGGGAGTTCGACTCGATCCGCTCCAACGGCCTGGCCGCGATCAACCTCCGCGACGACGACGAGCTGATCTCCGCACAGCTGGTCTCCGCCGACGACGACCTGATGCTCGTCTCGGCCAAGGGCGCCTCGGTGCGCTTCCGCGCCGATGACGCGACCCTGCGTCCCATGGGTCGGGCCACCTCCGGCGTGCAGGGGATCCGCCTGCGTCCCGGGGACAGTGCCCTGTCGATGGAGGTGGTCCGGCCCGGGTCCCACCTGGTCACGGTGACCGATGGCGGGTACGCCAAGCGCACCGCCGTCACCGAGTGGCGCACCCAGGGTCGCAACACCTTCGGCGTCACCGCGATGAAGCTGGTCGAGGAGCGCGGGTCGCTGGTGGGGGCCCTGATCTGTGAGGAGTCCGACGAGTTGTTCGCCATCGCCGGCAACGGCGTGGTCATCCGCACCCGCGTCGACCAGGTGCGTGCCACGGGCCGGGCCACGATGGGTGTCTCGCTGATGGACCTCGCCGAGGGCGACAGCGTCGTGGGCGTGGCTCGGGCAGCGGACCTGGCCGAGGACGACGACGACCTGGCCGAGGGCGGGACAGATCCCGAGGGCGGGGACAGTCCGCAGGCCGCCGCCGCACCGGACCCGGAGTCCCGGGACGGGGCGGACCCCGTGGCGGGACAGGCAGACCATCCGGGCGAGGGGTCCGCAGGTGCTGACCCGCTGCGGGAGCCGGACGCTGACGACGACCCCCACACGGCCAGCGGTGACGAGGTCTGGGGCGACGGCGGGGGCGACCGGTGACCGGTGGGCGCCCAGGCGCGTGTCACCGCACGGACCGTCCGTGCGTGCTGGGCGTGGCGGGCGCGGTATACCATCGCGGCACGACATCACCGGCCAGGAGCTGAGGGAGGGCCGCGATGAGTGAGCACGTGCAGGGCCAGCCGGGTGCTGACCGTGCTGTCGGACGCCCCGGTCCTGCGGTGACGATGGCCGGACCTCCGCCCGAGCGGCCTCGGCCCAGCGTGCTCATCGCCCCGGTGACGCCGAACGGCGTCCAGCAGCCCGTGGCCCCGCCCACGGAGCCGCTGCACCCTCCGCTCGACGTCTGCCTCGGCCCCCGTGCCCACGGCCGTTCACCCCCCGCTCGGCGCCCCGGTTGCCGCCGCCGCGGCGCCCCAGGCACCGTCCATGGCCCCGCGGGGCAGCGCGCCGGGCGCTCCCGCACCGCAGCAGCCGCCCGCACCCCAGCAGGCCCTGGCGCCGACGGCGCGCCCGGCCACGACGAACGCGGCGCGGGTGGCGCGCTCGGCGGTGCGGCCCTCGGGCGGCCCCCGTTCGGCCCGGGTCTACCTGACCCACATCGACCCCTGGTCGGTGAGCAAGCAGGCGTTCCTGCTCGCTCTGGCCATCGCCATCATCCTGGTCATGGCCGCGGCCACGCTGTGGTTCGTCCTGGACTCGGCGGGCGTGCTCGATGCCATCACCCGCACGGCCACCGACGTCGGCGGCGAGAGCGGCGCGAGCGTGACGGGCTTCCTGAGCTTCGGCAAGGTGATGGGCGTGGCGCTGGTCGTGGCGGGCATCGAGACCGTCCTGGTGACGGCCCTGTGCACGCTGTTCGCCTTCATGTACAACCTCACCGTGGGTTCGGCCGGGGACTTGAGGTCACCCTCACCGAGGAGGATGAGTCCGGCCGTTTGGGTCCGACCGCGCTCTGGGGTAACCTGTCCGGCGGTGCCACAGGCACCGGCGGGCCTATAGCTCAGACGGTTAGAGCGCTTCCCTGATAAGGAAGAGGTCAGTGGTTCAAGTCCACTTAGGCCCACATGAAGAAAGTCGCTGCTGACCTCGGAGTCGCTGCTCGGTGTCGGCTAAGTCATCTACCGGGCTACATCGGGTCTCGGCCAACCAGGCCGAGGAGCGACCTGTGGACTGAGGCGACCTCCGCGCCTGACCTGCGCTGACCACCGCCCCTTCGGGGGGCGTAGCTCAACTGGCAGAGCACCGCCTTTGCAAGGCGGGGGTTGAGGGTTCGAGTCCCTTCGCCTCCACCCAAGCATGCGCCATTTCGTCAGGAGCCCACGCCTCATGGCCACCAAGCACATCGCCACCCTGCGCACCAACCTCGGTGACATCCGCGTCGAGTTGTTCGCCAACCACGCGCCCAAGACCGTGCCCAACTTCGTCGGCCTCGCCGACGGCTCCCGGTCGTGGACCGACCCCCGCACCGGCAAGCCCGGCTCCGGTCCGCTGTACACCGACGTGGTCTTCCACCGCGTCATCACCGGGTTCATGATCCAGGGCGGCGACCCGACCGGCACTGGCCCCGGCGGCCCCGGGCTACAAGTTCGCCGACGAGTTCCACCCGGAGCTGGCCAGTTCGACCGGCCCTACCTGCTGGCGATGGCCAACGCCGGGCCCGGCACCAACGGCTCCCAGTTCTTCCTCACCGTGGGCACGACCCCGCACCTGAACCGCAAGCACACCATCTTCGGCGAGGTGGCCGACCAGCCCAGCCGCGACGTCGTCGACGCCATCGCCACCACGCCGACGGGCCCGGGTGACCGGCCCCGCACCGAGGTGCTCATCAACTCGGTGACCATCGAGCAGTGAGCTACGGCCTGCCGGCGGGGGCAGCGCCGCCGGCGCCCACTGCTACCGCCATCCTGAGCGGGAGACCTACATCCGCTGCGCGCGGTGCACGCGGCCCATCTGCCCGGAGTGCATGACAGCGGCACCTGTGGGGTTCCAGTGCCCGGAGTGCGTCGCGGCGGGGGCGGTTCCGGCGACGCGGACGGTCTTCGGCGGGCGCCTGACCCGCGATGGTGCGGTCACCTACGCCCTGATGGGCACCTGCGGCGTGCTGTTCGTGGCCATCTCCCTGTTCGGCATGGCCGGGGGTCTCGAGCGCTGGGGGATGCAGCCCCTGGCCATCGCGCTGGGCGACCAGTGGTTCCGGCTGGTCTCGGCGATCTTCCTGCACGGCGGGTGGTTGCACCTGGGCTTCAACCTGTACGTGCTCTACGTGCTCGGCCCGCCCCTGGAGCGCGTCCTGGGTCACGGCCGCTTCCTGGTCCTCTACCTGCTCTCCGGGCTGGGCGGCTCGGTCGCCTCCTACTGGTTCTCGCCGCTGCGCACCCTCTCGGTCGGCGCGAGTGGGGCGATCTTCGGGCTGATGGCCGCCATGATCGTCGTGGGCAAGCGGCTCGACCGGGACGTGTCCCAGGTGATGGTGCTCCTCGGGATCAACGTGGTGCTGGGGTTCGTCATGGCCGGTGTGGACTGGCGTGCCCACCTCGGCGGTGCGGTGACGGGAGCGGTCGTGGCCCTGGCCCTCACGACGGGCCGTCGCCAGCTGACGCAACAGGTGATCGTCAGCGTCCTGGTCGCCGGGGCGCTGGTCGCCCTGGTCGTCATGCGCACCGCCGACATCCGCGCGCTGCTGCCTGCCTGAGAGGTGGGTCGCGGCACGCTACGATCGGGCCACCGTCCGGGTCAGGAGGATCCCAGAATGCCGGAGTCCAAGGGCAGGGGCGTGCCCAAGTCACGCCCGCCGCAGACCGTCGCGAAGAAGGATCAGCCACTGACGTCCCCGCGCTGGTTGGCGCCCACCATGGTCGCCCTGTTCGTGATCGGACTCCTGTGGATAGTCGTGCACTACCTGGCACCCGATCTGCCCGTCTTCTCCGCGCTGGGCAACTGGAACATCGTGATCGGCTTCGGCCTCATCATGGGCGGTTTCGCGCTCTCGACGCGGTGGCGCTGAGCACGTCTCGGTCACAATTGCGGACATTGCCGCACGGACCGGACGCCGGTGATGTCACACAGGGTGAACGCCAGTGTGGGCCGATGGATGCGACCAGCACGCCGGGAATCACTGCCAGCCATTGGCCGATCACGAGTGGCTACGGAACTACATCGCTGTGATTCATCCCCAGACTGTGGATGAACCTGTGGACAACCAGCCCGGTCAGCCCTCGGGGGTCGCGGTGACCGTGGCGAACTGGCCCGGCAGCGGCCCGACGTAGGGGGGAAGGGTGAGCTCCCGGGAGGCCACCTGCTCGTAGCGCATCCCCACCACGTTGGCCCAGTCGCGGAAGAACTGCACGCTCACATCGGCGTCGAGTTCGGCCTCGAGCTGGTCGACCTGGCCCACAGCGGCGATCACGAAGGGTGGCGAGTACACGCGACCGTGCAGGATCACCGTGTTCCCGACACAGCGCACCGCCGACGTGCTGATCAGGCGCTGGCCCATCACCGTCACGCCGGAGGCCCCACCACGCCACAGGGCGTTGACCACGCCCTGCACATCCTGCTGGTGCACGATGAAGTCGTCGCCGGTCAGCCCGTCGGGGATGGGGTTCGGGGGCTTGGCATCATCCAGGGTCACGGTCACCCCGGGCCCGATGACCTCGGTCAGTCCCACGGCCGGAGCCAGCTGGGCCACCTGCTCCTGGGTTGCTGCCAGCTCGGAGCCGGGGTCGCCCTGCTGCTGCAGGCTCGCCACCTGGCCGGCGAGCGCGTCGATGTCCTGCTGCAGGGTTGAGTTGTGGTCGGCGCGGTCGAGGATGGCCTCGCGCAGGCCGCCGGTGTTGTCCACCCGGATCGCCCCGTCCCCCGAGGCACCCGCACTGGCCACGAACATCGCTCCGGCCACGGCGAAGACCGCCCCTGCCACGACGTCGGGGCCGGTGAGTCGCCGCAGGCGCCGGCGCCGGCGCTGCGTTCCGGCGGGGTCACCGGCTCACGCTGTGGGTCACCCAGCGGGTCGGGACCGGGACGCGGAGCGGAGTCCGCGCCCTCGGGCGTCACCGTGCTGGGCGGGGGAGTGGGCACGGACCCACGCTACCGGGGACAATGGCGGCGTGCCGGCACACATCCTGATCGTGGACAACTACGACTCCTTCGTGTTCAACATCGCCCAGTACCTGGCCCAGCTCGGAGCCGAGGTGCAGGTGCGGCGCAACGACGAGGTGGGCGTCGACGAGGCGTTGGAGTTCGACGGGGTGCTGCTCTCGCCGGGCCCCGGGGATCCGCATGACGCCGGCGTCTGCATGGCGATGGTGGGGGCGTGCGCCGGCCGGGTGCCGCTGTTCGGCGTGTGCCTGGGCCACCAGGCGATCGGCGCAGTCTTCGGCGGGGTGGTCTCACGAGCCCCGGAACTGCTGCACGGCAAGACCTCGATGGTCCACCACCGGGGCCAGGGCGTTCTGGCCGGGCTGCCCGACCCGTTCCGCGCCACCCGCTACCACTCCCTGGCGGTCGAGGCCGGTTCGGTGCCGGCCGAGCTCGAGGTCACCGCGTGGACCGACTCCGGCGTCGTGATGGCCCTGCGCCACCGCGAGCACGACATCGAGGGCGTGCAGTTCCACCCGGAGTCGGTGCTCACCGAGGGTGGGCACCTCATGCTGGCCAACTGGCTGGCCCGGTGCGGTGACCCCGGGGCCGTGTCCCGGGCAGCGGGCCTGGCACCCGTCGTGGGGCACGTGGGACTCTCGGCGCCCGCCTGACTCAGCCCAGGGCGCGGGTCAACCGGTCCAGCGCCTCGCGCAGGACTTCCGGGCGCTTGCAGAACGCCCACCGGACCCAGGACTGACCCACGCCGGCGGTGTCACAGAACGGCGACACCGGGATCGCCACCACCCCAGCGCGACCGGGCAGCTCGCGACAGAAGTCCTCGCCCGAGGCGTACCCGAGCTCACGGACGTCGGTGAGCAGGAAATAGGTGCCCTGGCTGGGCAGGACGCGCAGGCCGAGCGCCCCGAGGCCCTCGGCGAGCAGGTCGCGCTGATCGGCCAGCTGGGCGCGGAACGTCTGCCAGTGCGCGGCCGGAAGTCGGTCCAGGCCTTCGGCGACGGCCCACTGGAACGGTCCTCCCGACACGTAGCTCAGGTGCTGGCGGACCACGCGGACCGCCCGGATCAGCTCGGCCGGCCCGGTAGCCCAGCCCACCTTCCAGCCGGTGAAGGACAGGCTCTTGCCCGCGGAGCCCACCGTGATGGTGCGCGGGGCCATCCCCGGTGCGCATGCCAGCGGCACGTGCACGTGGTCGTCGAACCAGATGTGCTCGTAGGCCTCGTCGGCCAGGACCAGCAGGTCGGCGGCCACGACGACAGCGGCCAGCGCCTCGCGCTCGGCGGCGGTGAGCACCTGCCCAGTCGGGTTGTGCGGGGAGTTGACGATCAGCAGCCTCGAGCGGGGCGTGATCCGGGCCCGCAGGGCCTCGGGATCGGCGCGAAACGTCCCCGGGACAGGGGGGACACTGACCCGCACCCCGCCGGCCAGGGAGATCGCTGCGGCATACAGGTCGAACCACGGCTCGAGGACCAGCACCTCGTCGCCGGGTTCGACCACCGCCAGGACGGTGGCCACGATCGCCTCCGAGGCCCCCGTGGTCACCACCACCTCCGTCGACGGCGCCCAGTCCAGCCCGTACCAGCGGCGCTGGTGGTCGCAGATCGCGCGGCGCAGCTCCGGAAGCCCATGGGCCGGTGGGTACTGAGCCCCCCGGCCCGCCCGGATCGCGTCGATCGCGGCATCGCGGACAAGCTCGGGCCCGTCGGTGTCGGGGAACCCCTGGCCGAGGTTGACCGCACCCACCGCGCTGGCAAGGGCCGACATCTGGCCGAAGATGCTGTGCTCGTGGGGGCGCATCCGGGCGACCAGGGGGTAGGTCATCGACCTACCCCCAGCAGGCCGGAGACCTGGGTCATCGTGGGTCGGGGCGACGGCGGCGGGGGCGGGGCGCCAGCCCGACCGCGCGGCGCAGCAGGGGCCGTGGCACGTACTGCGCGGCCAGCGCGAGGGCGTGGTACCGGGTCGACGGCACGCTGACCGCCTTGCCGGCCCGGGCGTCGCGCAGCCCCTCCTCGGCGACCTGGCGCGCGTCGAGCCAGGCCCAGTCGGGGATGGAGTCGACCTTCATCTGGGCGCGGTCGTGCAGCTCGGTGTGGGTGTATCCCGGGCAGACCGCGGTGGCGTGGACGCCAGTCCCGACCAGTTCCGCACCCAGGCTCTCGGTGAACACCGTGACCCAGGACTTTGCCGCGGAGTACGTGCCCATCGGGGCCCACGCGCCGACGCTGGAGACGTTGATGACCGACCCGCGGCCGCGCTCGACCATCCCGGGCAGTGCGGCGTGGGTCAGCCTCAGCGTGGCCCGGACCAGGACGTCGAGCAGGGACTCCTCGGCCGCCAGCTCGCCACCCACGAAGGGCTGGTTCAGGGCGAACCCGGCGTTGTTGACCAGGACGTCCACTGGCCGGTCCCCGTCGGCGAGGCGGGCCATCACGGCCGTGCAGCCCTCGTCGGTGGACAGGTCGGCGGCCAGCACCTCGACGGCGACCCCGTGGGCGCTGCGCAGTCGCGTGGCCAGCGCCTGCAGGCGCTGCGCGTCCCGGGCGACGACCACCAGGTCGGTGCCCTGCGTGGCCAGAAGCTCCGCGAAGGCCAGGCCGATGCCCGCCGTCGCGCCGGTGATGCAGGCGGTCTCCATGGGCCCAGTGTGCCGCACGGGCTCAGGGCTGGTGGTCGGGCCAGGCACGGCAGATCTCGAGCACCGCCTCGGAGGGCTCGCGCTCCATGACCGACCATCCGCGAAGTCGTGCGGCTCCGCCGCTGGAGGCGTCCGAGCCCGGGCCCTGGATGTAGATCACGGGAGCGTCGGGCCAGTCGGCACTGGCCCGGCTGGCCTCCGGCAGCGGGCCGTCGATGAGGATGTAGCCGACCACGCTGTGCCGCGCGGCCCGCTGCGAGAAGCCGAGCGCGGGCAGCGCCCGGTTGGCCGCGCCACGGGTGACGAGGATCAGGGGCGTCTCGACGTGGGCAGCGCTGATCGTCACCGCCTGGTCGGCGACCCAGCCGGCCACCTCCAGGCGCTCGTCGGCCTCGGGCGGCCCGTCCGGGTCACGTCGGCGTGGGGCGATGACCGCCACGCCCCAGGCGCGCAGCACTGCCTCGAGCTCGCGCCAGGCGGCCTCGTCCTGCGCCGCCCCGAGCGACGGGCACAGGACCACGGTCACGGGGGTCATGGTCAGTCCAGACCCAGGTCGTGCAGCTGGTAGGCCGCGCGGTACTCCAGGCCCTCCGCCGCGATCAGCGGGGCCGCGCCGCGCTCGACGATGACCGCCACGCCGACGACCTCGGCACCGGCATCGCGCAGCGCCTGCACCGCGGTCATCACCGACCCACCGGTGGTCGAGGTGTCCTCGACGGCGAGCACGCGACGACCGGCCACGTCCGGACCCTCGATGCGTCGCTGCAGGCCGTGGGCCTTCTCGGCCTTGCGCACGACGAACGCGTCGAGGGCCCGACCGCGTCGGGAGGCCGCATGCAGCATCGCGGTGGCCACCGGGTCCGCGCCGAGCGTCAGGCCGCCCACCGCGTCGTAGGCCAGGTCCTCGGTCAGGTCCAGCATCACCTCGCCCACCAGCGGTGCGGCCGTGCTGTCCAGGGTCACCCGGCGCAGGTCGACGTAGTAGTCGGCCTCGCGGCCCGAGGAGAGCGTGACGCGTCCGTGGATGACGGCCTTGCCACGGATCTGGTCCAGCAGTGCGGAACGGGTGTCTGTCACGGGGACAGACTAGGCCCCTACTCGGTGGGCTCGACGGCCCGAGCGGCCCGACGGTGCCGAAGGGTCTCGAATCCGATCGGGATGATGGACAGTGCCACGATGCCGAGCAGCATCAGTTCGATGTGGTCCTTGATGAAGGGGATGTTGCCCAGGTAGTAGCCCATGAGGGTCACCCCGGTGGCCCAGATCACCCCACCGATCGACGAGTAGAGCGCGTACTGGCGCAGGTCCATCCGCCCGATCCCGGCCATCGCGGTGATGAACGTGCGCACGATGGGCACGAACCGGGCCAGCACGATCGCCCGCGAACCGTGCTTGTCGAAGAAGGCGTGGGTCTTGTCCACGTACTCCTGCCGGAAGAACCGGGAGTCCTGCTGGCTGAACAGCGAGGGCCCGGCGCGGTAGCCGATCCAGTACCCGGTCAGGTTCCCGGTGATCGCGGCCAGGGTCAGCAGCACGCACGCGAGCTGGATCGGCATGTCGATCACCCCACTGGCGATGAACAGCCCGACCATGAACAGCAGCGAGTCCCCGGGCAGGAAGAAGCCGATCAGCAGGCCGCACTCGGCGAAGATGATCGCCATCGCGATCCAGAAGGCCGCGGTGCCGAAGCGATCGAGGTTCTGCGGGTCCAGCCAGTCCGGTCCCAGGGCATTGACGGCCGCGGGCACGGCGAGGGCGAGGTCCACTTGCGCAGGCTACCCCTGACGGGCCGGCGGGAAACCGATCGTGCGCACGGCCCAGGCGTGCATCGCGATCGCGGCCGCGGCGGCCACGTTGATCGACCGCGTCGATCCGTGCTGGGTGATCGACAGGACGCGCTCGGCCCGGGCCAGAGCGGCGGGGCTCAGGCCGGGACCCTCCTGGCCGAACAGCAGCACGCAGGCAGCTGGGAGGGGGTAGCCCTCAAGGGGGACCGCCCCCTCGACGATGTCCACGGCCAGGATGGGCAGGCCCCGCTGCTCTGCCCACTGTCCCAGCGACTCGGGGTCGGGGTGGTGGGTGATGTCCAGGTAGGCGTCGGTCACCATCGCGCCGCGGCGGTTCCAGCGCCGACGGCCTACGATGTGGACGCCGGCGACGTTGAAGGCGTTGGCGGTGCGCACGATCGAGCCGATGTTCAGGTCGTGCTCGATGTTCTCCACCGCCACGTGCAGGGGCGTGCGGCGGGTGGCCAGGTCGGCGCGGATGGCCTCGACTGTCCAGTACCGGTAGCGGTCCACGACGTTGCGTGCGTCCCCTGAGGCGAGCAGCGCCGGGTCAAGGCGCGGATCCTGCGGCCAGGGCGGTGGGTGGGGTCCGACGGGCACCGGCCCAGCGTAGGGGGGTCGCGCGGTGGCCCGGGCCGGGGCGTCCGGGGCCCGCGCGATTTCGTCACCGCCCGGTGCCCACCGTAGGATTCTCCGCGGTGGCGTGTCCGAGCGGCCAAAGGAGCACGACTCGAAATCGTGTGTGGGTGATGAGCCCACCGTGGGTTCGAATCCCACCGCCACCGCCGTGAGTCAGCACCGAGGAAGACCGAACCCCACCGGTTCGGTCTTCCTGCGTTCCTGGCGCCCCAGGGTCCCTCCCAGCCGTCGCAGTGTGTGCCCACGGACCACGAGCCGCTGGCTGCGGGGCGGTCCGTGCTCGCGGCCCATCGCGTCGACCGCCCGCCGCCGCTGCGTGCCGTTAGGCTGGAGTCGCTGACCAGTCGCCCTGACGCCGTCGAGGAGCCCCATCCATGAGTGCCGTCCACGACCTGCTCAACGCCCAGATCGGCAACGAGTTCGCCGCCTCCCAGCAGTACGTCGCCATCGCCGTCTGGTACGACCAGCAGGCGCTGCCCCAGCTCGCCGGGCACTTCTACGCCCAGGCTGTCGAGGAGCGCAACCACGCGATGATGATCGTCCAGTACCTGATGGACCGGGACTCCGACGTGGCCATCGCCGGTGTGTCCGCCCCGCGCACCGACTTCGGCTCCGTCGTGGAGCCCCTGGAGCTCGCGCTGGCCCAGGAGCGTCAGGTCACCGCGCAGTTCGAGGCGCTGATCGCCCTGGCCCGCGACGAGCGCGACTACCTCGGCGAGCAGTTCATGCACTGGTTCCTCAAGGAGCAGGTCGAGGAGGTCTCCTCGATGTCGACGCTGCTGCAGGTGGCCACCCGGGTGGGCAGCAACGTGATGCTCATCGAGGACTACCTTGCCCGGGAGACCGGGGGGGCCTCGGGGCCCGACCCGACGGCCCCCACCGCCGCGGGTGGAGCCCTCTGACAGGGGATGACACAACTGTAGTTACAGCGATGTGAGTTATCCCCAGCTGTGGATGGATCTGGGGATAACGGTCGGCGCCCCGCGCGTGACCTCCGGTGTCGGAGTCCACGGCTAGGGTGACCCCGTGGCATTGGCGCTGTATCGCACGTACCGACCCGGATCGCTGGCCGAGGTGATCGGGCAGGAGCACGTGACCGAGCCGTTGGCGCGCGCCCTGGCGGCTGGGCGCACCCACCACGCCTACCTGTTCTCGGGTCCGCGCGGCTGCGGCAAGACCTCGACCGCCCGCATCCTCGCGCGCTCGCTGAACTGCGAGCAGGGGCCGACCGCGCAGCCGTGCGGCGTCTGTCGCAGCTGTGTCGAGCTGGCCCCCAACGGTCCCGGCTCGATCGACGTGGTGGAACTCGACGCCGCCACCCATCGCGGCATCGACGACGCGCGGGACCTTCGCGAGAAGGCCATCTACGCCCCGGCGGCCAGCCGGTACAAGGTCTACATCATCGATGAGGCCCACCAGCTGACCAACGAGGCGGCCAACGCCCTGCTGAAGCTGGTCGAGGAGCCCCCGCCGCACCTGCGGTTCATCTTCGCGACGACCGAGCCCGACAAGATCATCCCGACCATCCGCTCGCGGACCTTCCACTACGGCTTCCGCCTGGTGCCGGCCCGCGTCCTTGGCGAACACCTCGCCTCGGTCTGCGCGTCCGAGGGCGTGCCCGCCGAGGGACCGGCGCTGGCCGTGGTCGCCCGGGCGGGGGCGGGCAGCGTGCGCGACTCGCTGTCGGTCCTGGGCCAGCTGCTCGCCGGCGCCGGGGAGGCCGGGCTGACCTATGCCGAGGCGGTGTCGGCCCTGGGCCTGACCGATGACAGCCTGATCGACGGTTTCGTCTCGGCGCTGGCCGCGGGTTCAGCCGCTGACATGTTCGCCGTGGTCGACGGGGTCATCTCGGCCGGCCATGACCCGCGGCGCTTCGTCGCCGACGTGCTCGACCGCCTGCGTGACCTGATCATCCTGCGAGCCGATCCGTCGGCCCTGGAGACCGGGCTGGTTGACGTCCCCGACGACGCCGGCCAGCGGATGCTGGCCCAGGCCCAGTCCCTGGGACTGGGCGAGCTCTCCCGCGCGGCGGACATGGTCAGCGAGGGCCTGACCCACGTCAAGGGAGCTACCGCACCCCGCCTGCAGCTGGAGCTGCTGTGCGCGCGGCTGGCCCTGCCGCACGTCGCCGACGACCACGCCTCGCTGGTGGCCAGGCTCGAGCGCCTCGAGCGGGGGTCGGTGCCGGAGGTGGGCTCCCCGGCGGCTCCCGCGCCTGGGGTGGACCGACCCCGGGCCGGATCGGGGCGTCCGGATCCGATCGACAGGACGCCCGCGAGCGCGGTCGCGCCAGCCCCGCCCGATGTCGCCGGCGCCGCGCCGACGGCAGGGCGCCCTGCCAGCGCGACCGTCGGCCCCCCCGGGCCCGGCGACGCACCCGGTTCGACGCCGTCAGCAGGCGTGTTGGCCGGATCGGTGGCCCCCGCGGATGCCACAGCTCGCAGCGGAGCGCAGCCACAGGCGCAGCCCGGGGGGTCCGCCCGTCCAGTGCCGCCCCGGCGACCGGACCTGCGCTCCTCAGCCGCGGGTGGATCGGGCCCCGCAACCCCACCCAACGGTCCCCCCCCGCAGGAGTCGGCGGATCCCACCTCCACCGGCCCCGCCGCCCCCGCCGCACGGGAGGCGACCGCGAGTCCGGCCGGCCCTGCGAGTCCCGCCGGCCTTGCGAGCCCTTCCAGCCCGTCGGGCCCGTCCTTGGCCGCCGTCCAGGCGGCGTGGCCGGAGATACTCGACCGGCTCGCCTCGTCGAGCCGGGTGGCGTGGACGGCATTCCACTCCGCGTCCCCGGTGTCGGTGAGTGCCGGGGCGCTGGCGGTGGCCGTCTCCGAGCCGGGAAGCGCGCGGGCCATCGCGCAGCGCGGCCACGACGAGCGCCTGAGGCAGGCGATCATCGACGTCCTCGGCGCGGACCTGAGCATCGACATCCTCCACGATCCCGACGCCTCGAAGGCCTCGGGACGACGCGTCGAGGCGGCCGCGACGGGTCCCACCACCGCGGGGTCGGCCGCAGCATCGGCCGGGGCAGCATCGGGCGGGTCCCCATCCGGCGGCTCGGCATCCGGACCCGGCCCCTCGGGCGGTGCGGGCACCTCGTCGCTGGACGGCCGCTCCCCGGAGAACCCGGACGCGACCGGCGCGCAGCCCACGAGGCCACCGGCTCCCGCACGGGCCGGCGCCCGGTGCCGGGGCCGCGGTGGTCCGTGCGGCCAGCTCCTCGGGGCCCGTGACCGCGGCGGTCGATGAGCCCAGCGCTGACGACCCGGACCTCGACGGCGCAGCCGTCAACGGCCTGGCGCTCATCACCCGGGAGCTCGGAGCCCGGCCAATCGGCGAGATCGACCACTCCTAGGGGCCGGGCATGTACGAGGGAATCGTCCAGGACGTCATCGACGCGCTCAGCCGCCTGCCCGGGATCGGGCCCAAGGGTGCCCAACGCATCGCGTTCCACCTGCTCAAGGCCGACCCGCACGAGGTCAACGAGCTCGCGGCGGCGCTGGTCGCCCTGCGGGAGAAGGTCCGCTTCTGCGAGGTCTGCGGCAACGTGGCCCAGGCCGAGCGGTGCTCGATCTGCCTGGACCCGCGCCGGGACGTCGCTCTCATCTGCGTGGTCGAGGAGAGCAAGGACGTGGTCGGCGATCGAGCGCACGCGCGAGTTCCGCGGCCGCTATCACGTGCTGGGCGGGGCGATCAGCCCGATGGAGGGCGTCGGCCCGGACGACCTGCGCATCCGCGAGCTCATGGCCCGCCTTGCCGACGGCACGGTGACCGAGGTCATCCTGGCCACCGACCCCAACCTCGAGGGGGAGGCGACGGCGTCCTATCTTGGCCGCATGCTCACACCCCTGGGGTTGACGGTCTCGCGCCTGGCCAGCGGCCTGCCGGTGGGCGGCGACCTCGAGTTCGCCGACGAGGTCACGCTGGGTCGCGCCTTCGAGGGGCGCAGGACGATCGGAGGTCGGGTATGACCGGCGAGGACGCACCGCTCGAGGGCGCCATGGCGGTCGTGACCGCGCCCGCGACCCAGGTCGACAGTGACCTGGTGACCCTGGCCGAGGGCCTGGCCGAGACCTCGGCCCGGTTCGTCCAGTCGGTGGAGGCCGTGGCCTCGGGGGTCGGTGAGGAGCACGCCATCGCGATCCTGCTGCTGGAGGTCTCCGACGTCCTGGCGATGGGCGCGCGCCTGGGGGCGATCGACGACGTGGTCCCCGAGGGGCGCTTCGAGCCCGATGCGGGTGCTGAGCCCGACGTCGATCGACTGCGGGAGGCGCTGGCCGCCCGCCTGGATCCGGTGGACTCCTACATCGAGGTGTTCGACCCCTACGCGAGCCCCGAACTGGTGCCCTCGCGGCTGTCCGACGACCTCGCCGCCGTGGTCTCGGACCTGCTGCACGGCCTGGCTCATCACACCGCCGGCCGCCCGTTGGAGGCGCTCTGGTGGTGGCAGACGACCTACCTGTCCTCCTGGGGTGACTCGGCGGCCTGCGCCCTGCGTGTGCTGCGCTCGCTGGTCTCGCACGTGCGCTCCGGCGCCCCTCTGGAGGTCACCGAGTAGGCCATGCTGCGCGGCGGCACCCGCGGCAGCACCCGCGGCAGCACCCGAGCCGGCACTGTGGCTGGGCCCGCGCGGTGCCCCGTGCGGCCGGCAGCCGCCAGCCGACCCGGCGGCACCGGCTCGAACGACTAGAATCTGGCCCTGGAACGCCGTCGACGAAGCCCAGGAGTACCCGCGCATGGCCCTGATCGTCCAGAAGTACGGCGGGTCGTCGGTGGCCGATGCCAGTGGCGTGCGCCGTGTCGCGCAGCGGATCGTGGACACCAAGCGCGCCGGCAACGAGGTCGTGCGTCGTGGTCTCGGCGATGGGCGACACCACCGACGAGCTGCTGGACCTGGCCCACGAGGTCAGCCCCACCCCGCCGGGCCGTGAGCTCGACATGCTGCTGACCTCCGGCGAGCGCATCTCCATGGCGGTGCTCGCGATGGCCATCCACGACCTCGGGGAGGAGGGCCGGTCGCACACCGGCTCGCAGGCGGGCCTGATCACCGACTCCGCGCACGGGGCGGCGCGGATCATCGACGTGACCCCGGGTCGCATCCGCCACGCGCTGTCCGAGGGGGCGATCCCGATCGTGGCCGGCTTCCAGGGGGTGTCCTTCGACAGCAAGGACATCACGACCCTGGGTCGTGGCGGCTCGGACACCACGGCCGTGGCGCTGGCCGCGGCCCTCGGCGCGGACGTGTGCGAGATCTACACCGACGTCGACGGGGTCTTCTCCGCCGACCCGCGTGTCGTGCCCACCGCCCGTCAGGTGCCGCGCATCACCTACGAGGAGATGCTCGAGCTCGCTGCCGCCGGGGCCAAGGTGCTGCACGTGCGCTGCGTGGAGTACGCCCGCCGCTCGAACCTGCCGATCCACGTGCGCTCGTCCTTCTCCACGAAGCAGGGCACATGGGTGCTCAACGCCACCGATCCGCTGCCTGCGGCAGCCAGGCCCTCCGAAGGGGAGACTGTGGAGCAACCGATCATCGCCGGGGTCGCCCACGACCTCAACGACTGCAAGATCACCGTCGTGGGGGTTCCCGACCGCCCGGGTGAGGCGGCCCTGATCTTCACCGCCCTGGCCGAGGCCGGGATCAACATCGACATGATCGTGCAGAACGTCTCGGTCGAGGAGGACGGGCGCACCGATGTCACGTTCACCTGTCCGGTGGCCTCACGCCAGCCTGCCCTGGACGCTCTGAGCGCCGTCGGTGAGCGGATCGGGTTCCAGGACCTGATCTCCGACGAGGGGATCGCCAAGGTCTCCCTGGTCGGCGCGGGCATGCGCTCGCACCCCGGCGTCTCGGCCACGTTCTTCCGCGCCCTGGCCGAGGCCGGCATCAACGTCAACATGATCACCACCTCCGAGATCCGGATCTCGGTCGCGGTCAGCCAGGAGGTGGCCGTCGACGCCGTGCGTGCCCTTCACACCGCCTTCGGCCTGGACGCCGAGGGCGAGGCCGTCGTGTACGGAGGGACCGGCCGATGAGCGTCACCGTCGCCGTCGTGGGGGCCACCGGCCAGGTCGGTGGAGTGATGCGTCGCCTGCTCGACGAGTCGGGGATCGACATCGCAACCGTGCGCTACTTCGCCAGCGCCCGCTCGGCCGGCACCAGGCTGCCCTGGCGCGGCCAGGACCTCGTGGTCGAGGACGCCGCCACCGCGGACCCCGCGGGCATCGACATCGCGCTGTTCTCCGCGGGTGGCTCCACCTCGAAGGCCCTGGCGCCCCGGTTCGCCGCAGCGGGCGCGATCGTCGTGGACAACTCGTCGGCCTGGCGGATGGACCCTGAGGTGCCCCTGGTCGTCTCCGAGGTGAACCCCGGGGCTCTGGACTCGATCGGCAAGGGGATCGTCGCCAACCCGAACTGCACCACGATGGCGGCGATGCCGGTGCTGGCTCCGCTGCACGCCGAGGCCGGCCTGCGTCGGCTCGTCGTGAGCAGCTACCAGGCCGTCTCCGGCAGCGGGCTGACCGGCGTGGAGGAGCTGGCCGGCCAGGTTCGCGCCGCCGCCAGCCAGGACATCACCGCCCTGACCTATGACGGGTCCGCGGTCACCCTGCCCGCGCCGACCAAGTACGTGGCCCCGATCGCGTTCAACGTGGTCCCGCTGGCCGGCAGCATCGTCGACGACGGCTCCCTGGAGACCGACGAGGAGCAGAAGCTGCGCAACGAGAGCCGCAAGATCCTCGGCATCCCCGAGCTCGCGGTCTCCGGCACCTGCGTGCGGGTGCCGGTCTTCACCGGGCACTCGCTGAGCATCAATGCCGAGTTCGACCGGCCGATCAGCCCGCAGCGCGCCCGCGAGCTGCTCACCGGGGCCCCGGGGGTCGCGTGGGCCGACGTGCCCACCCCCCTGCAGGCCGCCGGCGCCGACCCGTCCTTCGTGGGTCGCGTGCGCACCGACCCCAGCGTGCCGGACGGCCGCGGCCTGGCCCTGTTCATCTCCAACGACAACCTGCGCAAGGGTGCGGCACTCAACGCCGTGCAGATCGCGGCACTGCTGGCCGCCCGGCTGGGCTGACCCCAGGTGGGGGTCTGCGGCTCCCGGCGGGACCGCCGATCCGCCGGCTGATCCGGGGGCCCCGCCGGTGACGGGTGGCCCGATGCGGCATTTGGGCTCGGCGAGGGTGTCCGGCTAGAATCGGTCCGCACTCGGGATGTGGCGCAGCTTGGTAGCGCGCTTCGTTCGGGACGAAGAGGTCGTGGGTTCAAATCCCGCCATCCCGACTCGTGTGAAGTCCCGGGACATCGGCAGACGATGTCCCGGGACTTCGTCGTCGCTGCCCACGATTGGGCGTGTGCGGGGGCCGGTGGGTCCGACCGTGGCCATGCGGGCCCTCCCGGGGCGCTGCCGGCTCGGGGAGGGCCTCACCCACCCCAGACGGTGATGAGGGTCGCCTCCGGCCTGCAGGCCAGGCGGATCGGGGTGTACGGGTTCGTGCCCAGCCCGGCGGAGACGTGCAGGGCCGCCTCGTGCCACTCGGACAGGCCCTTGGCCTGACGGCGGGGCAGGTCGCAGTTGGTGACCAGGGCGCCCAGCCCGGGCACGCACACCTGCCCCCCGTGCGTGTGGCCGGCCAGGATCAGGTCCGCGCCGTCGGCGGCCATCGCATCCAGCACCCGGCGGTAGGGGGCGTGGCTCACGCCCAGGCGCAGTTGCGCCCCCGGGGCGAACGGACCGGCCACGTCCGCATAGGAGTCGCGCCCGATGTGCGGGTCGTCCACGCCGCGGGCGTCCAGTCGCCAGCCGGCGACCTCGAACTCGGCGCTGTCGTTGTCCAGGTCGACCCAGCCGGCCCCGGTCAGCGCCTCGTTGAGGGGGCCGACATCGATCCGGGTGCGCCGCAGGCGCAGCTCGCTGGGCCCGCGCAGGTAGCGCGCCGGGTTGGACGGGGTGGGCGCGAAGTAGTCGTTGGAGCCGCGCACGTACACCCCGGGCCGGTCGAGCAGGGGGCCCAGGGCGTCGACGACGAGGGCGGTGGCCTGCTGGTGGCCGTGGAAGTCCCCGGTGACGACGGTCAGGTCCGGGGCCAGCTCGCCCAGACGTTGGACCCAGGCGATCCGGTCGGTGTCCCGGGGGGACAGGTGCAGGTCGGACAGGTGCAGGATCCGCAGCGCGGCCGGTCGATCCGGGTCCGGCCGGCTCGGTCGCACGTCGACCTCGCGAAGGGTGTGCTGGCGGGCCTCCCACAGGCTGTAGGCCAGCGTCCCCACCCCGGCGGCGGCGGCCATGCCCACAGCGCGGGCGAGGTGGGCGGGGGGCATGGGGCACAGTGTCTCAGGCCGGGGGACCCGACCGCGATCGATTGCCCACTCGAGCGTGCCGGAGGCGATGATGGGTCCATGGACCTCAAAGCCACCCTCCAGGGCGACCTGACCACCGCCATCAAGTCCCGGGACGAGCTCAGCGCGGCCACCCTGCGGATGGCCCTGACGGCCGTGACCACCGAGGAGGTGGCCGGGAAGGCGGCGCGCACCCTCAGCGACGCCGACGTGACAGGGGTGCTCACCCGAGAGGCCAAGAAGCGTCGGGAGGCGGCTGCGGCGTTCGCCGACGCGGGGCGCCAGGAGCTCGCCGACCGGGAGCTCGCCGAGCTGGGCGTGCTCGAGCGCTACCTTCCGACACCGCTGACCGAGCAGGAGGTGAGCGCCCTGGTCACCGAGGCCGTCGCCGCGGCGGCCGAGGCCGGCGCGACCGGGATGGGGGCCATGGGGCGCGTCATGAAGGACCTGACCCCGCGCACGGCCGGGCGCTTCGACGGTGCGGCACTGGCGGCCATGGTCCGCTCAGCCCTCGCAGCCTGAGCAGACCCACTCCTACGGCTTCTGGCCGCCCGGCGACGGTGCCGGCGTGGCCGCGGGGGGCTGCCCCTGCGGTGTGGCACCCGGGCTGGGCTGGCCCGGCTGACCCGGAGCCGGGGGCCGTGCTGTCACGGCCGGCTTGGGCACGATCGGCTGACGCTGCGGCGGGGTGCCCACCTGGCGCGCGGGACGCAGGTTCCACTGGTTGCGCAGGTCCATCGGCACGGGCGCGGTTCCGGCCAGGGCGCCGGACATGGCGGCCTTCCAGACCGGACCGGGCAGTGAGGACCCGAACACCTGCGAGTAGTACCGACCGTTGATCACGATGTTCTTCAGCGGGTGGGCGTAGCCACCGCGCGGGTCACCGACCCACACCGCCGCACCGAGGTTGGGCGTGGAGCCCGCGAACCACACCGCGGCGTTGTCGTTGATCGTGCCCGTCTTGCCCGTGGTGTCCCGACCCAGCGTCATGTTCCCGCCGGTCCGGCCGGAGATCGACCCGTCGACGACGTTGGTGAGGATCGCCGCAGTCGCATCGGCCACGTTGCGCGAGATCGCCTGCTTGCACTTGGGCGCCGGGACCGAGAGCTTCTTGCCCTTGCGGTCGACGATCTTGGTGATCGAGCGGGGCTTGCAGTACTCGCCGTGCGCGCTGACCGTGGCGTAGGCGTTGGCCATCGTCAGCGGCGAGACCTCGGTGGAGCCGAGGGTGAAGGAGGCGACGACGGCGCTGCGCCCGCCCGGCTGCAGCTCGTCGAGCTTGCCGCCGTTGGCGTAGGTGACGCCCAGCTTCTGGGCGGCCTCGACCGTGTCGCACACCCCGGCGCGCTTCTCGAGCTCCACGAAGAAGGTGTTCACCGAGTACGCCGCGCCGCGGAACATGTCGAAGTTGCCCGACGAGGTGGAGTTCGGCACGCGGTAGGGCCGGATCCCGCCGTCGGGCAGCAGCCCGCCGCCGCATCCGCGGAAGCCGGTGAACTCCTTGACCGACGGGGAGTTGATGACTGTGAAGGGGTCCAGTCCCTGCTCCAGCGCCGCGATCAGGGTGAAGAGCTTGAACGTCGAGCCGGCCTGCATGCCGCTCGTGCCGCCGTCGGCGAGGTTGACGGCGTAGTTGTAGGTGGTCTTGCCCTTGCCCTTGGTTCCCCACAGCCGGTTCTGGGCCAGCGCCTTGACGTTGCCCGAGCCCGGCTCGACCATCGCGATGGCCACCGCCTTGCGGCTGGGATCCTTCGGCGGGATGGCCTCCATCGCGGCCTTGGTGGCCGAGCGCTGGGCCTTCATGTCCAAGGTCGTGTAGATCTTGTAGCCGCCCGCGGCCCAGGCCTTCTCCCTCTTGGCCGCGGTGGAGCCGAACGCCTTGAGCTCCTTGGCCTGACGGATGGCGTAGTCGCAGAAGAACGGGGCGAAGGAGGTCGTGCAGCCGTTCCGCGCCACGCGGGGCTTGAGGTACTCCTTGACCTTCATGGCCTTGGCCTCGCGGGCCTGCTCGACGCTGATGTACCCCAGCTCGGCCATGCGGTTGAGCACGACGTCGCGGCGGGCCTGGGAGAGCTTGGGGTTGCGGGTCGGGTCGAAGCGGGACGGCTGCTGGACGATCCCGGCCAGCGTGGCGGCCTCGACGAGCTCGAGGTTCTTGGCACTCTTGGAGAAGTAGCGCTGGGCGGCCGCCTCCACGCCGTAGGCGTTCGCACCGTAGTAGCTGATGTTCAGGTAGCGCTCGAGGATCTCGTCCTTGGTGAGCTTCTTCTCCAGCGCCATCGCGTAGCGCATCTCGCGCAGCTTGCGGCTGATGGTGTCCTCGCGCGCTGCGGCCTGCTCCTCCTGGGACTCGGCCGCGGTGAGCAGCACGTTCTTGACGTACTGCATCGTCAGGGTCGACCCGCCCTGGGCCACGCCACCGGCACCGAGGTTGGTCATCGCCGCGCGGGCCATGCCGCGGGGGTCCACCCCGTTGTGCTCGTAGAAGCGGCTGTCCTCGATCGCCACCACGGCCTCGCGCATGACCGGCGCGACCTTCTCGAGGGTGATCTCGCGGCGGTTCTCCTCGTAGATCGTGGCGATCCGGGTGCCGTCCGCGGCGTGGACGGTGGTGCGCACGGGCAGGGCCGGTGCGCGGAACTCACGGGGGAGGTCCTCGAAGGAGGAGATCGAGTCGCGTGCGACGATGCCCAGCGGGCCCACCACGGGCATCGCCATCCCGGCGACCAGGACTCCGGCCAGGGCAGCGATTCCGGCGAAGCCGAGCAGGCGTGGTCCGGCCGATATCACAGAGCGCCTACCGGGCTCGCGCTGGGGGGTCATGTGCCCAGTCTAAAGCACTTCCCGGGGTCGCCCGGCCTGCCTCGGCCCAGCCTGCGGGTCGCCGAGCAGCTCTCCGATGAGCCGCAGGCCAGCCAGGTCGTGGACGTCCTGGGACAGGGCTGGGACCGCGACGACGGGCACCGACGGGTTGGCGGCGACGAAGCGCTCGGCGAGGCGGTGCTGGCGACCGGCCTGGCGCATCCGGGCCGCGTGCAGGTCCAGCAGGCTTGCGGTCAGCGCCTCGTCGGACTCGGCGGCGGGGTCCCCGGCGCGCAGCCGCTCGGCCCCCGCGCCGGCCAGGTCCGGACTCAGCTCGGGCAGCCGCACCGGGGCCACCCGGTTGAGCACCAGGCCGGCCAGGGGCATCGACTCGGTGTCGAGGCGCTCCACGAAGTAGGAGGCCTCCCGCAGCGCGTCGGGCTCCGGCGCGGCGATCACCAGGAACGAGGTTCCGGGCGCGGCGAGCAGCGCGTAGGTCTGCTCGGCCCGCTCGCGGAAGCCGCCGAACAGGGCGTCGAACGAGGCGACGAACGTCTGCAGGTCGCGCAGCACCTGGGCCCCGACGATCCGGTTGAGCACGTTGCTGAACACGCCGAGGCTGGCCGACACCAGGCGCATGTAGGCCTTGCCCCCCGCGCGGGCCGGTGCGGCCAGGATCCGGATCAGCCGGCCGTCCAGGAAGTTGCCCAGCCGCTTGGGGGCGTCGAGGAAGTCCAGGGCAGAGCGCGACGGCGGGGTGTCCACCACGATCAGGTCCCAGGCGCCGTCGGCCTGGGACTGCCGGTGCAGCTGGCCCAGCTTCTCCATGGCCATGTACTCCTGCGTCCCGGCGAACGAGCTCGACAGCGCCTGGTAGAAGGGGTTGGCCAGGATCGCCTGCGCACGCTCCGGGTCGGAGTGGGCGACCACGACCTCGTCGAACGTGCGCTTCATGTCCAGCATCATGGCGTCCAGCGAGCCACCGGCCGCCGGGTCGATCCCGAGGATCGCGGCCGGAGTGTTGTCCAGCTCGGACAGTCCCAGGGACTGGGCCAGCCGGCGGGCCGGGTCGATGGTGAGCACCACCACCCGTCGGCCCATCTCGGCGGCGCGCACGCCGATCGCGGCCGCGGTCGTGGTCTTGCCCACCCCACCGGAGCCGCAGCAGACCACGATCCGTGTGTCCGGGTCGGCCAGCAGGGCATCGACCTCCAGCGGTCGGGCCGAGGACCAGGGCAGCGCGGTCATGGGCGTGGCTCCGGTCCGAAGCCGGCGGCGCGCAGGGTGGCGGCCAGCTCGTAGAGCGCGCCGAGGTCGATGCCCCCGGCCAGCGGCGGCAGCGACACCGTGGGGACCCCGGACTCGGCCAGCCGCGCACGCTCCTGCTCGGCGAGCGCCACCCGCTCGGCGTGATCGCGGGCCTCGTCGAGCAGGGCGTCGACGACGACGTCCACCGACGAGGCGTTGCGCGGGGTCACGACGTCGGCGGCGCGCACGGCCGTGGCGATGCCGGCGCGGTCCAGGCTGCCGGCCAGCGCGGCCTCGCACTGCTCGGGCGTGAGCACCGGGGGCTGGTCGGCGTTGACCACCACCGCCCCGACGGGCAGCTGCTCGCCGCGCAGCTCGGCGACCGCGTCGAGGGTCTCCTGCACCGGCATCTCCTCGAGGAGGGTGACCAGGTGCACCGCCGTCTCGCGGCGAGCGCATGACCGCCATCACCGAGTCGGCCTGGCCGTGGATGGGCCCCACCCGGGCGAGCCCGGCCACCTCGGAGTTCACGTTCAGGAACCGGGTGATCCGCCCGGTCGGTGGCGCGTCCATGACGACCGCGTCGAACACCGGCCCCGTCGGGCCCATCCGCTTGACCGCCTCGATGGCCTTGCCGGTCAGCAGCACGTCGCGCACCCCGGGGGCGATGGTGGTGGCGAACTCGATCGCCCCGATCCGGGAGAGCGCCGAGCCCGGCGCGGCGCAGGTTGTAGAACATCTCGAGGTACTCCAGCAGGGCGGCCTCGGGGTCGACGGCCAGCGCCCGGACCTCGCCACCGCCCGGGCGCCACGGCGACGCGGCGCTCCTCGTAGGGCAGCGGCGCGGTGTCGAACAGCTGGGCGATGCCCTGGCGGCCCTCGACCTCGAGCAGCAGGGTGCGGCCGCCCCTCGGCGGCCAGGGCCAGGGCCAGGGCCGCAGCCACGGTCGTCTTGCCGGTACCGCCCTTGCCGGAGACCACGTGCAGGCGCACTCCGGGGAACAGCCGGCGGCCTGGGGTCACGGCGCCAGACTATTGCCGTCGGCCTGCGCCGTCCGGTCGAGCAGGTACTCGCGCTGGGCCGCCAGCGACAGCCGGGCCGCCCAGCGCAGGTGGGCCGGCACCTCGGGGTAGGCCGCGTCGAGCAGGCCCTCGTCGTCATCGACTCCCTCGGCCAGCGCCTGGGCCACGGACTGCAGGCGTGCGGCGCGGTGCGCGGCATAGGCATCGAGCAGGGAAACCGGGTCGGCGGCCGCCGGTCCGTGGCCGGGCAGGACCCAGCCCGCACCCTGCGCGTCGGCTAGGGCGCGCAGGCGGGCCAGGGAGCCCAGGTAGCTCCCCAGATGTCCATCAGGGTGGGCTATGACAGCACTGCCCCGTCCCAGGACCGTGTCCCCGGTCAGCAGCGCACCGTCCCCGGGCAGCCAGAACGACAGGCTGTCGCGGGTGTGACCCGGGGTCGCCACCACGTGCAGAACCAGGCCGTCGACCTCGACCACGTCGCCGCCGTGCAGGCCCTCGGCGCCATGCCGGTGCGTCGGGTCCAGGGCCCGCACCGGGGCGCCGGTCCGCGCGTGGAGGTCCCGCGCGCCAGCGCTGTGGTCGGCGTGCCCGTGGGTCAGCAGCACCAGGGCGATCCGCGTGCCACGGGCCTCGGCCGCGACGACCAGCGCCTCGAGGTGTCCCGGGTCCTGGGGTCCCGGGTCGACCAGGACTGCCCGCGCGGAGCCCGGCTCGGCCAGGAGCCACGAGTTGGTGCCGTCCAGGGTCATCGGCCCGGCGTTGGGGGCCAGGACCGCCTGCGCCCGGGTGGTGACCCACCCTCCGGACCAATCCGCGGTCGAACCCAGGGGGCGCATCAGCCCGTGCCCCGTTCCTCGGACCCGGCGGGGGCCTGCGACCCGGCGAGCACCGCGCCGGTGTAGCCGTGGACGAGCACCCATTCGAGTGCGTCGCCGACCAGGCGCGCGCGGGGCAGCAGCGGCACCGTCGTCCGGGTGCGCGCCCAGTCGAGGGCGCTGCGCGTTGAGGGATGGCCGGCGAGGTCGGCGAGCACCGCCACCGTGGGGGGCAGCATCGGCATCGAGCCGCCGGCGTGGGCGGTCAAGGCCCCGTCCGGTGACATCCATCGCGACCCGGCGGTCTCCGTCTCGTGGGCCAGGACCGACTGGCCCTCGGGCAGGGCCGCCAGCAGGAAGCGGGTGTCGAACCGGCGGCCCTCGACCTCGGGGGTGATCCAGTGCGCGACCGGGACAAGGGCCCCCGCGTCGATCACCAGCCCGCGACGTTCGAGGACCTCCGGGAAGCCGGCGGCCGTCTCCGAGGCTGCCCGGTCCTCGGCCCAGTCGGCGTCGGCGACCGGCGTGCGGCCCTCGGCATCGACGGCCAGCAGGACCCCGGCCTCCTCGAAGGTCTCGCGCACCCCGGCCACCACGAGGGCGGCTGCCAGCGACCCGGCTGCCAGCGACCCCGCGTTGCCGTCCGGTGCGACGTGCCCCCCTGCCCCCTTGGACCCACCGGCCCCCGCGGGCGCTGCGGAGTCCTCGGCACGGGCGGCCCGCTCCGGCCCGGGGGGCCCGATCCAGTCCCCGCCCGGCAATGGGCCACGCACGAGGGGGCGTGCATCGGCCTGCGGATCGACCCGGCCTCCGGGGAACACGTGCATCCCCGGGGCGAAGGCCATGGACCCCGGCCGGCGCATGAGCAGCACCTCGAGCCCGCCGTCGCCGTCGCGCACCAGCGCGACCGTCGCGGCTGGAACGGCAGGAGGCACCGTCCAGCGCCCGCCGTGGGCCAGGGCCCGCGCGCGGGCCACCAGCTCCCGGGGCATCTGGAGGGCCACTCAGGCGATCTCCACCAGGACCTCGACCTCGACCGGGGCATCCAACGGGAGCACGGCGACCCCGACCGCCGAGCGCGCGTGGATCCCGGCCTCGGCGAACGCCTCGTGCAGCAGCGTGCTGGCCCCGTTGATCACGCCCGGCTGCCCGGTGAACCCGGGCGCCGAGGCCACGAAGCCCACCACCTTGACCACCCGCACCACCCGGTCGAGGTCCCCGACCTCGGCGCGGATGGCGGCGATCGCATTCAGCGCGCACTGCGCGGCCATGGCCGCAGCGTCCTCGGGGCTGACCTCGGCGCCGACCTTCCCGGTGCCCATCAGGGCTCCGTCGGCCATGGGCAGCTGGCCGGAGGTGTAGATGTGGTTGCCCGAGCGGATCGCCGGCACGTAGGCCGCGACCGGGGCAGCCACCTGCGGCACGGTGTGGCCCAGGGCGGCCAGGCGGTCCTCGACGGAGCCCATCTCAGGCCACCGGTCGCTTGAAGTAGGCCACCAGCTGCTCGGGGTTGGGCCCGGGCACCACCTGCACCAGCTCCCAGCCGTCGGCTCCCCAGTTGTTGAGGATCTGCTGCGTGGCGTGGATCAGCAGGGGGGCGGTCGCATACTCCCAGCGGGTTCGGTCAGACATGGCGCCAATCTAGCGCCCGGGGACGCCGGGCGACGGTCCAGCCGACGTTGGCCCGGCCGGCCCGCCTCACCGCGCGCGCCGCTCCAGCCGGTCGACGTCGAGCAGGGTCACCGAGCGCTGCTCGATGCGGATCCACCCCCGCGCCGAGAAGTCCGCCAGGGCCTTGTTGACGGTCTCGCGGGAGGCGCCGACCAGCTGGGCGAGCTCCTCCTGGGTCAGGTCGTGGGTGACCTGCAGCCCCTCGGCGGTGTCCTCGCCGAACTTCGAGCCCAGCTCGAGCAGCGCCTTGGCCACGCGGCCGGGCACGTCGGAGAACACGAGGTCGGCCAGGGCCTCGTTGGTTCGGCGCAGCCGCCGGGCCAGCGAGGCCAGCAGGGAGACCGCCAGGTCGGGTCGGCCCACCAGCCACGGCAGCAGTGCCTCGTGGCCCATCCACAGCACCTTGGCATTCGTCACCGCCACCGCGGTGGCGGTCCGGGGGCCGGGGTCGAACAGCGACAGCTCGCCGAGCATCTCGCCGGCACCGAGCACCGCGATCAGCGACTCGCGACCGTCCGAGGCGGTGTGCCCGAGCTTGATCTTGCCCGACTCGATGAGGAACAGCTTGTCGCCGGCCTCCCCCTCGGTGAAGAGCACGTCCCCACGCGAGAGGCGCAGCTCGACCATCGAGGCGCGCAGTGCGGCTGCGGCGTCGTCGTCCAGTGCGGAGAACAGCGGTGCGGTGCGCAGGCGGTCCTGCACGGTATCGCTCCTCCCAGGCCGTCGTCCGTCCCCCCGTCGCCGGCGAGCCTAGTGGGCTACCGCAGCCCGATGTCGGGCAACGCGGTGAGGGCCAGCGTCGGATCCTGCCGGTAGCGGGCGATCAGCTGGAGGGTGGCCTCGTCGAGGCGGTGGTGGATCTCGCGGCGCATCGCCGAGAGGTCGGCCTCCGCCTCCTGGAGCTCGGCCACGAAGGCCTCCACCTGCGCCTCGTCGGCGGGGTCCACCAGCCGCGTCCACAGCCCGTGCAGGTCGGGCAGGGCCTCGATGCCGTGGGCCTCACGCACGGAGAGGTTGGCCAGGCGGCGGTGCACCCCGCCGGACTCGGCGAGCACCGAGGTGAGCCGGCCGACGATGTCTCCGTCGGAGCTGCCCTTGGTCAGCAGGTCGATCCGGGCCTGGAGGATGCGCCGCCAGTAGGAGACCCGGGCCTCCTCGTCACCGAGCTCCTTGCGCAGGGAGCGCAGGTTGTCCAGGGTCAGTCCGGCGTAGGCCGGATCGACCTCGGGGGGTGGCGCAGCGGGCTTGGTTGCCATGTCTCTCCCGGGCTCGCGTGTCGCGGATTGCGCCTAGGCTAGCCACATGCCCGCCGTCAGCGCCCCGCCGACGCGCACGGCGCTGGTGCGCCGCGCACGCCGGGGGGGTCGGATCCTGGCCGAGGCCTACCCCGACGCCCACTGCGAGCTGGACTTCCAGACCCCCCTGCAGCTGCTCGTGGCGACCATCCTCTCGGCCCAGTGCACGGACGCGCGGGTGAACATGGTGACCCCCGCGGTGTTCGCCGCCTACCCGACGGCGGCCGACCTCGCCGCCGCGGACCGCGCCGAGCTGGAGGCGATGATCGAGTCCACCGGGTTCTTCCGGGCCAAGGCCGCCTCGCTGCAGGGGATGGCCGCCCGCGTGGTGCAGGTCTACGGCGGGCAGGTGCCCAACCGCCTGGAGGACCTCGTGACCCTGCCCGGGGTGGGGCGCAAGACGGCCAACGTCGTGCTCGGCAACGCGTTCGGCACGCCCGGCATCACCGTGGACACGCACTTCGGGCGGTTGTCGCGGCGCTTCGGCTGGACCACCCAGCAGGACCCCGAGAAGGTCGAGGCCGAGGTGGGCGCCCTGTTCCCCCGCTCGGAATGGACGATGCTCTCGCACCGGATGATCTGGCACGGCCGACGGGTCTGCCACGCCCGCAAGCCGGCGTGCGGCGCCTGCCCGCTGGCCCAGCTGTGCCCCAGCTTCGGCACCGGGCCGATCGACCCGACGGTCGCGGCGGCCCTGGTCAAGGGTGCCTCGTGAGCACCGGGCCCACCGCCGTGGCCGACCTTCCGGGCTGGTTCCAGGGGCTGGTCGCCAGCCTCGATGGCATCCAGGGCCGTGACCTCTCCCGGTTCACGCCGCCGGCGGGCACCCCGACACGTGCCTCGGCCGTGCTGATCCTGTTCGCCGAGGGCCCTGCGGGTCCTGATGTGCTGCTCATCGAGCGGGCACCGGACATGCGCTCGCACGCCGGCCAGCCGGCCTTCCCCGGCGGGGCCGTCGACCCCGGCGATGGCAGCCCGCAGGCGACCGCCCTGCGCGAGGCCCAGGAGGAGACCGGCCTGGAGCCCAGCGGGGTGCGGGTCGTGCGGACCCTTCCCGACCTGTGGCTGCCGCCCAGCGGGTTCAGCGTCACCCCCGTGATCGGGTACTGGGAGCGCCCCGTTCCCGTCGGTTCCGGTGACCCTCGGGAGGTCGCCCGCTCGGAGCGGATCCCGGTGGCCGACCTCGTCGATCCCGGCAACCGGGTCACGGTCGTGCACCCCTCCGGCTACCGCGGCCCCGGCTTCCAGGTCGCGGACATGCTCGTCTGGGGGTTCACCGCGGGCCTGCTCGACCGGCTGATCGAGATCGCGGGGTGGGCCGTGCCGTGGTCGCGCCAGCGCGAGGTCGGGATCGCCCTGTGAACGCCGCCACCTGGGTCGACGTGGCAGTGGGCGTCGGTGTCGTCCTGGTGGCCATCGCCGGGTGGCGGGCCGGGGTGATCAGCACGGTGGCGGCGTTCGTCGGCTTCATCGGCGGGGCGCTGCTGGGCTCGTGGCTGGCGCCGCAGCTGCTGGCCGGGACCACGTGGCCCCCGTTCCTGCGTGCGATCGCCACGCTCGGCGGGATGCTGCTGCTGGGCCTGATCGGGCAGTCGCTGCTGGGGTTCGTGGGCCGCACCATCCGCGATGCGATGAACCTGCGCCCGCTGCGCCTGGTCGACAGCGCCTCGGGGATGGTGGTCAGCGCCGTGGCGTTCCTGCTCAGCGCCTGGATGCTGCTCTCCGTGGCCGCCTCGATCCCCCAGGGGGCCGCCGCCGAGGCGGTGCGGACCTCGCGGGCCTATCCGATCCTCGAGCAGCTGATGTCCGGCCCAGCCGGTGACCTGCTCGACGATGCCCGCGCCCTGCTGGGCAACCTGGAGCTTCCGAGCCTGCCGTTCAACCCCTCGACGCTGCCGCCCGTGGACGACCCGGGCGACGTCCAGCTCACTGACGCGGTGCGCGATGTGGCCCGCGCGTCGGTGGTCCAGGTCTCGAGCAGCAGCACGCGGTGCCGGACCTCGATGGTCGGCTCGGGGATCGTGGTCGGTCCCGACCGCGTGGCCACGAACGCGCACGTGGTGGCCGGCGCCGGGCGCATCGTGGTGCGCACCTCCGGTGATCGGGGCGCCCGTGGAGCCCAGCTGGTCTACCTCGACCGGGCCACGGACCTCGCGATCCTGCGCGTCCCCGGCCTGGAGGCACCGGTGCCCGAGTGGACCGAGGAGTCCCCGCGCGGCACTGAGGGGGCCGTGGCCGGCTACCCCGGCGGGGGCGGGCTGAAGGTGCGCGAGGCCCGGGTGCGCGGCACCACGCGCGTGCCGGAGGAGGGCGAGGGCACCGGCATGCGCGAGGTCATCGTCTTCCAGGGCCTGGTCCAGCCCGGGAACTCCGGCGGTGCGCTGCTGGGCCTCGACGGCCGCGTCCTGGGCATGGTCTTCGCCAACTCGACCCTGAACGACGGCATCGGGTTCGCGCTGACCCCGGCCGAGGTCGCCGCGGCCGTGAAGGCAGCTAGTGACGTCACCGAGGCTGTCTCGTCGGGCTCGTGCCCGGTGAGCAGCGCCACCGGCACTGGCTGAGGCCCGCCGGCAGGAGGGTCAGAGGCCGCCGAGCCACGGCAGCAGCACCTCATGGAAGGCGCTGGGGTCCTCCTCGTGCGGGAAGTGGCCCACGCCGGGGATCTCGACCAGCTGGTACTCCCCCTTCACGTAGGCCCCTGAGCCCCGGGCGCTGGAGGGCAGCACGGTGGGATCCTGCGCGCCCTGCAGGTGCAGGACCGGCGCCCAGATGGGCTCGCGCATGCGCCGCGCGAACCGGATGCCGTCGGGCCGGGGCACCGAGCGCAGCGCCCAGCGGTGGTACTCCAGCGCGCAGTGCACCGTGTTCAGCAGCAGCATCGCCGCCCGGTAGGTCGCCGCGGTCGTGTGGTCCGGCCAGCTGGGTGTCGCCGACCACTCGCGCAGCAGCCGCTCCACCTCGGCGGCGCCATCCTCGAGCAGGTCGCGCTCCGGGGTGGCCGGGACCTGGAACCCGTACACGTAGCCCGAGGCGCGCCGCTGGGCGGAGTCCCCGAGCAGGGCCTCGCGCAGCCGCCGCGGGTGGGGCATCGACATGGGCGCGATCGCCCGGATGGCCTCGGGCTGCAGTGCAGCGGCGGTCCACGCCAGGAATCCGCCCCACCCGTGGCCCACGACCACCGCGTTGCGGGCCCCCAGGGAGCGGATCACGCCGGTCACGTCCGCCGAGAGCGTGAAGGGGTCGTAGCCGCGCGGCGGGTGGTCCGAGCCCGCGTAGCCGCGCAGGTCCATGGCCGCTGCCCGGAAGCCCGCCCCGGCCAGCACGGGCAAGGTCTCGCGCCAGGTCCACCAGAACGTGGGGAAGCCGTGCAGCAGCAGCACCAGGGGCCCGGTGCCCATCTCGGCCACGTGGAACCGGGAGCCGTTGGCGGGCACGTCCCGGTGGGTCCAGGGGCCCTCCGGCCGGACGACGTCCTCCGGGTCGAGCAGCGTCACGGCAGGGTGCTCGACACCGGACTGTAGGAGCCCTTCAGGGCGCTCTTGGTCTCGGTGACGGTCGTCGTGATCTGGCTCTTGGCCCGATCCGGCGGCGAGATCTTCTTGGCCTGCGAGCGGCCCACGAGGGCCAGGATCGCGGTGACGACCAGCAGCACGCCGGCCACGATCAGGAACCCGGCCCAGACGGGCAGCCCGGCGGCCACGATGCCGTAGGCGCCGGCGACCAGCAGGAACACGAACGCCAGGAACGCCAGCACGCCCGCCACGATGAACATGCCGGAGGCGCTGGCGGCCTGCTTGGCCGACTGCGTGACCTCCGCCCGGGCGAGGTCGATCTGGTGGCGCACCAGGTTCTGGGTGTCGGTGATCGCGGAATTGACGAGTGCACCGATGGTGGCGTCCTCATTGGTCTGCATGACGGTCCTCTCCGCTCATCGGGTGCCGGGCAAGGCTACCGCGGGTCCGTGGGGGGCTGCGGGCCGGCGGCGTCGTGCTGGTACATGTCCGGGATGCCGTCGGCGTCGGTGTCGGCCTCCTCGGCCGCCACGAGGTCGGCCAGGGCGCGCTTGCGCCGCTGGAGCACCAGCGCCGAGAGCAGCGCCGCGGCGAACGAGGCCGACAGGATCCCGATCTTCGCATCGGTGAGCAGCGCGGCCTCGGTCTCGAAGGCGAGCTCGGCGATGAGCAGGCTGACCGTGAAGCCGATCCCGGCCAGGACCCCGATGGCGAAGATGTCCGCCCAGCGCAGGTCGGGGTTCAGTGCCGCGCGGGTGAACCGGGCCGTCAGCCATGCCCCGGCGATCACGCCCAGCGGCTTGCCGACCAGCAGGCCCACCAGCACGCCGAGGGTGACCGGGGAGGTGAACGCCTCGCCGAGGGACTCCACCGGCACCTCGGTGACCCCGACGTTGCGCACGGTGACCCCGGCGGAGGTGAACGCGAACAGGGGCACCGCCACTCCGGCGACGAAGGGGCGCAGCGCGTGCTCGGCCTTCTCCCCGGGGGAGGCCGGCTCGCCGGGGTCGGTGTGCACCCGGCTGCTCAGGCCCAGGGCGATCCCGGCCACGGTGGCGTGGATGCCCGACTCGTGGGTGGCGTACCAGACCAGCAGGAACAGCGGCACGTACACGACCAGCGCGGCGGCCAGGCCCCCCAGGCGCCGGCGCTGGAGCGTCGCCCACAGGGCGATCCCGGCCACCGCGACCAGGAACCAGCCCAGCTCGAAGCCCTTGGAGTAGAACACCGCGATCACCGTGATCGCCCCGAGGTCGTCGACGACGGCCAGCGTCAGCAGGAACGCGCGCAGGGCCAGCGGCAGGCCACGGCCAGTGATGGCCAGCACGGCCAGGGCGAAGGCGATGTCGGTGGCCATCGGGATGCCCCACCCGGTGCGCTCGACAGCCAGGTTCCCGGTGAACGCGAGGTAGATCAGGGCGGGGGCGAGCATGCCGCCGATCGCGGCGACGATGGGGACAGCGGCCAGGGAGGGCTTGCTCAGGGTCCCGTGCTGCACCTCGTGCTTGAGCTCGATGCCGGCCAGGAAGAAGAAGAACGCGAGAAGGAAGTCCGCCGCCCACACGTTCAGGGGCAGGTGCAGGTGCAGGGCCTGCGGGCCCACCTCGGTGGTGATCAGGGACTGGTAGGACGGCGCCCACTGGGTGTTGGCCCAGATCAGGGCGATGGCCGCCGCAGCCAGCATCAGGATGCCGCCGACCGTCTCGAGTCGCAGCACGCGCAGAAGCCAGTTCCGCTCTGTCAGCGACGGGTGATCGAAGAGGGTCTCGGACATATCGAGCGCCAGCATGGCAGCCGGCCCAGGCGGTGTCGACTGGTCGTCCGCCCCCGGGTGGCACGTGGCCGATACCCTTGCGCACCTGGCCCCACCCCGCCCCGCAGGAGGATCGAGATGAGCCACGAGGCCCTGGAGAACCTGCTCCACGAGGACCGCTCGTTCCCGCCCGAGCAGGCCTTCGCCGCGCAGGCGAACGCCGACGCCGGGCTCTATGCGACCGCCGCCGCGGACCGCCTGGGCTTCTGGGCCGAGCAGGCCGACGCACTGGAGTGGGACGCCCCCTGGGAGCAGGTGCTGGACTGGTCGGACGCCCCGTTCGCGCGCTGGTTCCCCGGCGGCCGGCTCAACGTGGCGCACAACTGCGTGGACCGGCACGTGGCCGCCGGCCTGGGCGAGCGGGTGGCGCTGCACTTCGAGGGTGAGCCCGGTGACACGCGGAGCCTGACCTACGCGCAGCTGGCCGAGGAGGTCGCCCGCGCGGCGAACGCCCTCGAGTCGCTCGGGGTGGCCGCCGGGGACCGGGTGGCGATCTACCTGCCCATGATCCCCGAGGCGGTCATCGCCATGCTGGCCTGCGCGCGCATCGGTGCGGTGCACTCCGTGGTGTTCGGCGGCTTCTCCGCCGAGGCGCTGCGTTCGCGCATCGACGATGCCCAGGCCGTGCTGGTGATCACCTCCGACGGGGGCTACCGGCGGGGGTCGGCCTCCCCGCTCAAGCCCGCCGTCGACGAGGCCGTGGCCAGCACCCCGAGCGTGCGCGACGTGCTGGTGGTGCGCCGCACCGGGGGCGAGGTCGACGTGGGTCGAGGGCCGTGACCACTGGTGGCACGAGGCGCTGGCCGCGCAGCCGGCGACGCACGAGGCGCAGGCCTTCGACGCCGAGCACCCGCTGTTCATCCTCTACACGTCGGGAACCACGGGCAAGCCCAAGGGGATCCTGCACACGACCGGCGGGTACCTGACCCAGGCCGCCTACACCCACCGCAACGTCTTCGACCTGAAGCCGGAGACCGACGTCTACTGGTGCACCGCCGACGTGGGCTGGGTGACCGGCCACTCGTACATCGTCTACGGGCCGCTGGCCAACGGCGCGACCCAGGTGATCTACGAGGGCACCCCGGACACCCCGCACCGGGGCCGCTGGTGGGAGATCGTCGCCACGTACGGCGTCACGATCCTCTACACCGCGCCGACGGCGATCCGCACGTTCATGAAGTGGGGCGACGCGATCCCCGCCGAGCACGACCTGGGCTCGCTGCGGCTGCTGGGATCGGTCGGTGAGCCGATCAACCCCGAGGCGTGGATGTGGTACCGCCGGGTCATCGGGGGCGAGCGCTGTCCCATCGTGGACACCTGGTGGCAGACCGAGACCGGCGGGATCATGATCAGCCCGCTGCCCGGGGTGACCACCTGCAAGCCCGGCTCGGCGATGGGCCCGCTGCCCGGGGTCGGGGCGGCGGTGGTCGATGACGAGGGCCACCCGGTGGCACCCGGTGGGGGTGGGTACCTGGTGCTGACCGAGCCGTGGCCCGGGATGCTGCGCGGCATCTGGGGGGACAACCAGCGCTACGTCGACACCTACTGGTCGCGCTGGCCGCAGTACTACTTCGCCGGCGACGGCGCCAAGCTCGACGAGGAGGGCGCCATCTGGCTGCTCGGCCGCGTCGACGACGTCATGAACGTCTCGGGCCACCGGATCTCCACCACCGAGGTCGAGTCCGCGCTGGTCTCCCACCCCTCGGTCGCCGAGGCGGCCGTGGTCGGGGCCACCGATGCCACCACCGGCCAGGGCATCGTCGCGTTCGTCATCCTGCGGGCGGGCATGGCTGGCGGCGACGACGTCGTGGCCGCGCTGCGGGCCCACGTGGCCCACGAGATCGGCCCGATCGCCAAGCCCCGCCAGATCCTGATCGTGGCTGAGCTGCCCAAGACCCGCTCGGGCAAGATCATGCGCCGCCTGCTACGCGACGTGGCCGAGCACCGGACCCTCGGGGATGTCACCACGCTGGCCGACCCGACCGTGATGAACCTGATCGGCCAGGGCCTGGCCGGCGCGGCGGGGGAGTAGGCCATGGTGGGGTCACCGGCCGCGCCGGGTGCCGCGGCCGGCACCGACCCGCTGACCCCGCTGCTGGGCCTTCCCGGGGTCGAGGACGCGCTGGCCGCGGCCCGGGCGGGCATCGACGCCCTGCTCTGGGACCGGTCGCTGGCCCCCCGGCAGCGGGAGGTCGCCGGCGAGTCGGCGCTGCGCGGGGCGTGGGCCAACGCCTGGTTCGACGGGGCCGAGACCGCCGTGGCCGAGCTGCGCAGCGGGGCGGCCCTGGACGGCTCCCCGATCGGCCGCGTGCTCACCGGCACCCTCGCCCTGCACGCCGAGGTCCCCGACCTGGTCCCTGTGATCGGTTCGGCGCCGGCCCAGGCGCTGGCCCGGATGCACGCGGTGGTGGCCCACGGGTTCGTCGCCGACGCTGACCTGGGCCGCCCGCGCCGTGGCGGGCAGGTCGACGACCCGCTTCGGATCGGTCCGGCCCCGGATCCCGACGAGGTGGCACGACGCCTGGCCCGCCTGGGCGCGCTGCTGGTGGAGTCCAGCGCCCCGGGGATCCTGGTCGCGGCCGTAGCCCACGCGGAGGTCGCGGTGCTGCGGCCCTTCGGTTGGGGGTCCGGGCTGGTCGCTCGGGCGCTGCCGCGGCTGGTCCTGGCCCAGCGTGGCGTCGACCCGGCGATGCTCTCGGCCCCCGAGCTCGGCCTGCGGTCCGCCGGCCGCCCCCAGTACGTGCGCGCGCTGCGTGGGTACGCCTCGGGCTCGGCCGACGGGGTCGCCGAGCTCCTGCGGCTGGTCGCGGGAGCGATCGAGGCGGGGTCACGGGCTCCGTCGACGTGGGTCGCCTGAGGGCGCGGGGCGGTTTGGGAGCCTCTGTGGTGGAACTGCCCGATACCGGTCCGGACACGTCCCGGTGAACATCCGCCCGGGCTTCTCCGGCCTGTTGCATCCGGGCCCGGGAGGGCGCATCCTGAGGGGGTCCGGTCGTTGACGACCGAACCGTCGGCTCCTCCCCCCCGAGCTGACGTCTGACGGCCCCCGCACCCCCCGGCGGGGGCCGTCGCCTGTCCCGGGCCGTTGTCCACAGGCGCCGCCGTTAGGGGTTGGCCAAGGGCCTGCGGGACGGCACCCTGTCGGCGAAGGGGGCGTCATGGTGCAGTGGATCGGGTTGGTCGGCCAGCGGGCCGACGTGGCGGTGGAGGTGGCCGCCGTGGCGGGCGAGGCGGGGGTCGCGGTGATCCCGCTGGCGGACCCGGCGCACGCCCCTGGTGACCCCGCCGGCGTGGTGGTGGTCGATTCCACCCTGCTGGCCGGGGCGCTGGCCGGGGCGGGGGCGGGTCCGGGCCCAGCGCCCGGCGGCCCCCTGGGCCGGGCACCCGGCGCCGTGGACTGCATCGTCGTGTGCCGCGACGGGGAGCAGGAGCTCGCCCGGGCGGGGGCCGAGCAGGTGGGGGCCCAGCACGTCGTCGCCCTCCCGGAGGGAGCCGCGTGGCTGGGCGCCCAGCTGCGCCAGGCCCCCGACCGCGTGGTCGGCGTGCTGGGCGCTGTGGGCGGGGCAGGGGCCAGCACCACGGCGATCGGCCTTGCTGGGGGCGGTGGCTGCGGCCTGCTGGTCGACGCCGACCCGCACTCGGCCGGTCTGGACCTGCCGCTGGGCATCCCGGAGTCCCGGGGCGCGCGCTGGCCGGACATCCCGGGCGGGCCGGGCCCCCTGGACGCCCAGTCCCTGCTGGAGGCCCTGCCCCGCGTGGACGGCGCCCAGGAGCTCGCTGTGCTCACCGGGGGGACGCCCGGCGCAGGGCTGCCCGCCGTCCTGGCGGTCGCCCGCGCCGAGGTGGCGCGGCCCGTGGTGGATCTGGGGCGCGGTGATGCCGCCGTGGGGCTGCTGCGCCCCGGGGACGCGGTGGTGGTGGTCTGCCCGGCGACGATCAGCGCGGTGGTGGGCGTCCAGCGAGTGCTGGCCGACCTCCCCGAGGGCCCGCGGGTGCTGGCACTGCGCAGGTCGGGCTGGTTGCCCGAGGCCGAGGTCGCCGAGCACCTGGGCATCGCGCGGGTCGTGGTCGTCCCGGACCTGGCCCGGGTCGCCGAGCAGGCCGAGTGCGGGCAGGTCCTGGCCGGGCGCTCAGGACGCGCGCTGCGCTCGTTCGGCCAGCGGCTGTGGCAGGAGCTCGGATGAGCCGGGCGGACCTGCACCCCGCCCCCGTGGACCCGGGCCTGCTGGGCCACGTGCGCGACCGGCTCGCAGAGTCGGGGGGTGTCGCCGACGAGCACGTCATCGCCGCCGCGGTCCGCCGGTCCGGGCGGGTCCTCGACCGGGCCGAGGCGGCCCGCCTGACCCGCCTCGTGCAGCAGGAGGTCGGTGGCCTCGGGCCTCTGGAACCCCTGCTGGGCGACCCGGCCGTCACGGACGTGCTGGTCAACGGCCACGCGCAGGTCTGGGTCGATCGGGGTCAGGGCCTCGAGGCGGCCGGGGTGTCCTTCGGTGACGAGTCGGCCGTGCGCCAGCTCGCGGTGCGCCTGGCGGCCATGGCCGGGCGGCGGCTGGACGATGCCTCCCCCACCGTGGACGCGCGCCTTCCCGGGGGCCAACGACTGCACGCGGTGATCCCCCCGCTGGCCGTGCGCGGGACCTCCATCTCGCTGCGCATCCCCGGCCGGCGCCGGTTCGGCCTGGCCGACCTCGTCGCGGCCGGCACGATCGACGATGAGGGTGCCCGATGGATGCGCGCGCTGATCCGGGCCCGGGCGTCGTTCGTGGTCAGCGGGGGCACCGGCAGCGGCAAGACCTCGATCCTCGGCGCCCTGCTGGGCCTGGTCCCGCCCGCGGAGCGCATCGTCATCGTGGAGGACACCACCGAGCTCGATCCCGACCACGGCCACGTGGTCAGCCTGGAGTCCCGGCCAGCCAACGTCGAGGGTCAGGGTGAGGTGGCCCTGCGCCAGCTCGTGCGCCAGGCGCTGCGGATGCGCCCGGACCGCCTGGTGGTCGGCGAGGTGCGCGGGGCGGAGGTCGTGGACCTCCTCGCCGCGCTCAATACCGGCCATGAGGGCGGTGCAGCCACCGTCCACGCCAACTCGGCCGGTGCCGTGCCCGAGCGGCTGGCCTCCCTCGGGTTGGCCGCGGGGATGCCGCTGGCCGGGGTCCACGCCCAGGTGGCGGTCGGGCTCGAGGCGGTGCTGCACCTGGCGCGCCGGCCGGACGGCCGTCGGGTGCTCGCCGAGGTCGCGGTGCTGCGCGCGGTCGGCGGGACCATCCGCGCCGAGCCGGCCCTGGTCCGGCGCGGCGGTGCGTTGCGCCCGGCCGGGGCCGCGCCCCGGCTGGCCGATCGACTGGGCCTCGGGTGAGCACCGCCGGGGCGCTGGCCCTCGGTGCGGGCCTGGCCTGGCTCGCGGTGTGGGTCCGGGGGCATCCGGGCGGGCCCATCGACCCCGGCGCCGACATCGGGGGCCTCGCCGACCGCCTGGCCGAGCGGGTGCGCCGACGGCTGCCCGGGCGCCCGGCGCCCCCGGTCGGCGAGCTGCTGCGCGCCCTGGCTGCCGAGCTCGCCGCGGGCCAACCCACGGCGCTGGCCCTGCAGGCCGCCGCCGAGGGACTGAGGCCGTGCCCGGTGCCGCACACGTTGGCCGCAGTACGGTCCGGGGCCGACGTGTCCGGGGCGCTGCGCCGCGACGCGCAGGCCCCCGGGGCGGGCGCACTCGGCTGGCTGGCTGCCTGCTGGGAGGTCGCGGAGTCCTCGGGCGCGGGGATGGCCGCAGCGGTGGCGCGGCTCGCCGAGTCGGTGCGGGCCTCGCGTCGGGCTCAGGCCCAGCTGGATGCCGAGCTCGCCGCCGTGCGCAGCTCGGCCTGGATCCTGGCTGCCCTGCCGCTCATGGGGCTCGCCCTCGGGCAGTGGATCGGCGCCGATCCCCTGGCATGGCTGATCGGCGCGGCGACCGGGCGTGTGGTGCTGCTGGTGGGTCTGCTGCTGCAGGGGGTGGGCCTGGCCTGGCTGCACCGGATGGTCACCTCGCTCCGGGAGGACCTGTGAGCAGCGCCCTGATCCTGGCCGCGGTGGGTGCCGGGACCAGTGCCCTGCTGCTGGCCACGGGACCCCCGCGCGGGCGGCCCAGGGTGTCGGGTACCCACCCGCTCGGCAGGCGCGTGCAGCGGCCGGATTCCCCGGTCGAGGGGTCCGGCAGCGCCGACCCGGTATCCGTGCCGCTCGTGCGCGGCGCGTCGGCTCTGGCCGCCCTGGCGGCGGTGGTCGTGGTCGGTGGTGTCCCCGGCGTCGTTGCGGGGGCCGTGGTCGGCCTCGGGCTGCCGATCGTCGTGGCCGGTCTGGAGCCTGCCGGGTGCCGCCGCCGACGGGTGGCCCTCGTCCGGGCGGGCCCGCTGGTGGCCGACCTGCTGGCGGCCGCCCTGTCGGCGGGGGTGCCGATGGAGCGGGCACTGCCCGTCGTCGCTCGCGCCGTGGGTGGACCCGCGGGGGCGCTGCTGGACGAGGTGGACCGCCGCTGCGAGCTCGGTGAGCCGGCTGCTGCGGCGTGGGGGCGGCTGCGCGACGAGCCGGGGCTCGGTGGGGTCGCCCGCGCTGTCGCCCGGTCCGCGCGCACAGGCGCGCCGCTGACCGCGCTGCTCGCCGACGCCTGCGCCCAGCTGCGCGACGAGGCCGAGGCGGCGGCCCTGGCGCGGGTCAGGGCCACCGGTGTGCGCGCCGTGCTGCCGCTCGGGCTGTGCCTGCTGCCCGCGTTCGCCCTGCTCGGGATCGCCCCGGTGGTGGGTGGCTTCCTGCCCCGGTGGTGAGCAATCCACAGATTGCACGGGGAGCGGGTCCCGATCCCGGGACCTGGGCGAGGGTACCGACCAGCCACCCAGAGCGGGTGGTCGCCGGGAGACCGGGGGGACACGGGGGTGTCTGAATGAATGATCTGATCGCACGCGTCGGGCAGGACGAGGCCGGCATGAGCACCGCGGAGTACGCGGTGGGCACGGTGGCCGTCTGCGGACTGGGGGGCCTGCTGATCAAGCTGCTCACCAGCGAGCCGGTCGCCAACCTGCTCTGGCAGGTGTTCTCCAGGGCGTTCGACGGCCTCCTGTGACGGAGTCTCGACAGGCCGGGCGGTGGCTTCGTGCCACCGCCCGGCGCGAGGACGGGATGGTCAGCGCCGAGATGGCACTGGCCATCCCGGCGCTCGTGGCGGTGGCAGGCGTGCTGCTGTGGTTCCTGGCCCTGGCGACCGCGCAGCTCAGCCTGAGCCAGGCGGTCCGCGAGGGCGCCCGCGCAGCAGCCCGGGGCGAGTCGGTCGCGCAGGTCCGCTCCACCGTGCAGTCCCAGTCCCCCGGGGCGACCGTGACCCTGGATCGCCGGGGGCCCACCGTGGTGGTGTCAGCGTCGGTGTCGCGACGGGTCCCGATCCGGTTGCTCGGTGGATCCACGCGGACGCTTCGGGCCTCGGCCACCAGCTGGCGGGAGGAGCGATGAGCGCGCGGGCCTGGCGGCGGCGCCGATCGACTGGGGGGTGGCGCGGGACGGCGGTCCTTCGCGACGACGCGGGCTCGGCCGCCATGGCGGGCGTCCTGTGGATGGGCGTGCTGGCGGCGGCGGCAACCGCGGCGCTGCTGCTGAGCTCCGTGTATGTCGCGCGCACGCGGGCCGCGACGGCGGCTGACCTCGCTGCCCTGGCGGGGGCTGCCGCGATGCTCGACCGGCCCCAGGAGGCCTGTCCGGCAGCGGCCCGCATCGCGGCGGCGAACGGCGCCGAGCTGCGCACGTGCCTGCCCCAGGGTGTGGGGGTGCGGGTGGCTGTCTCCGCGCCGGTGCCGGCGGCGGTCCGCCGACTGGTGCCGGGTCGGGGCCAGGAGGTGTGGGCCCGTGCCCACGCGGAGCTTCGGCCCCGGCGCGGCACGTCGTCAGTGGTCGGCCGGTGGCCCCTGGGCCAGCAGCACCTCGGCCAGCAGTAGGGCCGCGGCCTTGTCCAGGGGAGTGTTGCCGTTGCCGCACTTCGGCGACTGGACGCAGCTCGGGCAGCCCTCGTCGCAGGGGCACCCGGCGATGGCGTCGCGGGTCGTGGTCAGCCAGGGCACGGCCTGGGCGTACCCGCGCTCGGCGAAGCCGGCGCCACCCTGATGCCCGTCATGGACCACGATGATGGCTTGGCCGGTCTGGGGGTGGCACGCACTGGACACCCCGCCGAGGTCCCAGCGGTCGCAGGTGGCCAGCAGGGGCAGGATCCCGATGGCCGCGTGCTCCAGGGCGTGGACCGCCCCGGGAACGTCGGCGGGTCGGATGCCGGCAGTGCGCAGCACGTCCTCCGGGATGGACCACCACATGGCCCGCGTGTGCAGGGTGCTCTCCGGCAGCTCGAGCCGGTGCTCGGCGATGACCTGCCCGGAGGGCCAGCGGCGGACCAGGTACGAGTGAACCGCCGTGGTCACCCGTACCTGGCCGCGGGCCACCTCGACCCGGCCCCAGAGCGTGGTGTCGTCCACCGACTCGATCGCCACGTCGGACGTGCTGCGGGCGTGCGTGCTCAGGTCGGTGGTGGTCGCGACGGCGGTGGCCACCCGTGCCAGCGGATCCCAGTCGAGGATCTCGTGGACGCTGCCCTGGTGGACGTACAGCGCCCCCGGATGCACGGCCATGGGGGCCATGGCCGTGTCGACCGTCCCGAGCAGCCGTCCGGTCGACTCCTCGACGACCCGGGTGGGCCCCCCGGCGTCGCCGCGGAGGTCGACCAGGTCGACCGGTCGGCTGGGATCGGTCCAGTACCACCCGGTCGGTCGGCGGCGCAGCAAGCCCCGTTCACCGAGCACCTGGGCCACCTCGTGGGCCACGGGCCCGAACCAGGGGCCGATCGTGTCGTCGGTCAGCGGGGCCTCGGCAGCCGCCGCGCACAGGTGCCCGGCCAGCACGTACGGGTTGTCCGGGTCGAGCACGACCGCCTCCACGCTGCGTCCGGTGAGGATCTCGGGATGCCCCACCACGTACTGGTCCAGGGGATCCTCCCGGGCGATCAGGATCGCCAGTGCCGGACCACCTCGCCGCCCGGCGCGGCCCACCTGCTGCCAGAACGACGAGCGGGTCCCCGGCCAGCCGGCCAGCACCACCGCACCCAGGCCGCTGATGTCGATGCCGAGCTCGAGGGCGCTGGTGGCGGCCAGGCCAAGCAGCCTGCCCTCGCGCAGGTCGGCCTCGAGCGCTCGACGCTCCTCGGGTAGGTAGCCCCCCCGGTAGGCGCGCACCCGCGCGCCGTTGCGCGCCCGGTCACGCACCTGGCCGGCCACGATCTCCACCGCCCGTCGGGAGCGGGTGAACGTCAGCGTCGCGACGCCCGAGTCCACCAGTTGGCCCATGAGGTCGGCGGCCTGCGCGAGGGTGCTGGTGGAGGGTCCGGTGGCGCCGTCGGGGTCCACGACGTCGATCCCCTCGGGGGCGGTCGACCGGGTCACGTGCGGGCCGGCACCGACGCCAGTGCGCCCCGCACTCGACACGGTCCCACCTGCCCCACGCCTCGCCCCACCCGCCCCGCCGGTCCCACCCGCCCCGCCGGTCGGCCCTGGCCGGGGACGCGAGGGGTTCCACAGCACCAGGTCCACGGGTCCGCGCGCACTGTCGTCGGTGTCCACGACCTCGGCGCCCACCCCGAGCAGCTGCCGGGCCGTGCTGCCCGGGTCGGCGACGGTGGCCGAGGCGACGATGAACGTCGGCTGGGCCCCGTGCAGCGCGGCCACGCGGGCCAACCGGCGCAGCACCAGGGCCACGTGGGAGCCGAACAGCCCGCGGTAGACGTGCGCCTCGTCGACCACGACGAAGCGCAGCGCGCGCAGGAACCCGCGCCACGTCTCGTGCCGGGGGATCAGCCCCCGGTGCAGCATGTCGGGGTTGGAGACGATCCATCGCGCGTGCGAGCGCACCCAGGCGCGCTGCTCCTCGGGGGTGTCGCCGTCCAGGGCGCCGGCCCGCAGGCCGGGCAGGCCCAGCGCGGCCAGTCCGGCCAGCTGGTCGTGGGCCAGGGCCTTGGTGGGCGCCAGGTACAGCACGCCCGGCCCCCGGCGCCCGGCCCCCTCGGGGGCCTCGAGCGCGGCGCTCAGCGCGGCCATCCCGAATGCCGCCGACTTGCCCGAGGCCGTACCCGTCGACACGATCACGTGGCGCCCGGCCCGGGCATGCTCGGCCGTGCGCACCTGGTGACGCCACGGCGTGCTGATGCCCCGCTGCTCGTAGGCGCGCCGCACCTCGGCGTCGATCCAGTCCGGCCAGGGTGCGGTGGTGCCCGGGCGGGCGGGCAGTGCGAGCCGGCCCACGGCCCGCGGGTTCGCGGCCAGTGCGCCGAGGGCCAGCGCGTGCGCGTCCGGGGTCATGGGCCCATCCTCGCGCGGTCGGGCCGACGGGGCCCGGGTCGAGGCCCGCCCGTCGGGCCGGCCAGCAGCAATCACCGTCCCGGGCGGCCCCGGCCGGTGCCCCGGCGCGGGTGAGGATGTGCCAGAGTTGCGATCAGGACGGAGGTGGTCGCCATGGACCTGCGCGTGGAGACCCGCCAGCAGGGCGGTGCATCGGTGGTGTCGGCCGTCGGCGAGGTGGATGTGTTCAGCGCACCGGACCTCGATGCGGCGCTCGAGGCCGCCCTCGCCGGCGGATCGGCACGACTCGTCGTGGACCTCTCAGGTGTCTCGTTCCTCGACTCGACCGGACTCGGCGTGCTCGTCAAGGCCCTCAAGGGGGCCCGAGATGCCGGTGGTTCGCTACATCTGGTGGTCGCCAGCGACCGCATCCGCAAGATCTTCGAGATCACCGGTCTGGACGCCTCGATGTCGATCTTCGACACGGCCGACGACGCGATCGCCGGCTGATCCCCACGGGACCGGTGGGGGTGTAGAACGGTGGACCACGACGACCCGTTGGAGGGTCTGCACCAGGGGAGAGGGGTCACGATGGCAACCGCGACGCTCACGATTCCCCCCCAGCCCGACCAGGTGCGCACCGCCCGCCTGGTCACGACGGCCGCGGCCCGCCGCTGTGGGGTGTCCGAGGACCGGATCGACGAGATCCGCCTGGCCGTCGGCGAGGTCATCGCGCGCTCGGTGCTCCGCCAGCAGCGCGCAGGCCTGCCCGATCCCGTCGTGGTGGACATCACCGACGACGACGAGCTGTTCACCGTCCGGGTCCAGGAGGCCACCGGACCGGAGGTCACCGACGAGGACGGCGGTCTGGCACTGTCCGTCGCCGCGGCGCTGGCCTTCGAGTGCGACGTCCAGCCGGCCGGCACGGGCTGCGTGATCCGGCTCGCGTGGCCGGTGGCCGACGACCTCATGGGCCTCGAGTAGCCTCGCGCATCTGCAACCAGCTGGGACCATTCTGCCCACGGGACGGGCGAAGCGACCCACACCCGGGGTGGTGGCAGCTGCGGTGCGCGCCACCCCTACACTCGCCCCACACCTGATGCGACCCGGTGGTGACCGACGTCCCTGCCGGGGTGCTCCATCAGTGCGCCGCCCGACACCGCGTGGCGCACCCGAGCGAGGAGTTGGCACATGCGCAGTGAGGTATCCGGAATCGCCCTGGACAGCGGGCAGACGCTCGTGGTCGGGGTGGTCGCGGCCATCGCGGTCGCAGCCCTGGGGGTCGCGTGGATCCTGGCCAAGGAGGTCCTCGCCGCGAGCGAGGGCACGGTGCGGATGCGCGAGATCGCCGGGGCGATCCAGGAGGGCGCCGCCGCCTACCTGAACCGCCAGTTCCGGACCCTGGCCGTGTTCGCCGTCCTCGTGTTCTTCGTGCTGTTCCTGCTGCCTGCCGAGACCACCTCCGAGCGGATCGGACGCTCACTGTTCTTCCTCGTCGGCGCGGTGTTCTCGGCCACCACCGGCTACTTCGGCATGTGGCTGGCGGTGCGCGGCAACGTGCGCGTGGCCGCCGCGGCCCAGGAGTCCGGTGAGCAGCAGGCGATGCGCATCGCCTTCCGCACCGGTGGCGTGGCCGGCATGTTCACCGTCGGCCTGGGCCTGCTCGGCGCGGCGATCGTCGTGCTGGCCTACCAGGGCTCGGCACCCCGGGTGCTCGAGGGGTTCGGCTTCGGCGCGGCCCTGCTGGCCATGTTCATGCGTGTCGGTGGTGGCATCTTCACCAAGGCCGCGGACGTCGGCGCCGACCTCGTCGGCAAGGTCGAGGCCCAGATCCCCGAGGACGACCCGCGCAACGCGGCCACCATCGCCGACAACGTCGGCGACAACGTCGGCGACTGTGCGGGCATGGCCGCGGACCTGTTCGAGTCCTATGCCGTCACGCTCGTGGCGGCCCTCATCCTGGGCACCACCGCGTTCGGATCGCTGGGTCTGGTCTTCCCGCTGGTCGTCCCTGCGATCGGCGTCGTCACCGCCGTGGTGGGCATCTTCGCGGTGACCCCGCGCGCCGGCGACCGGTCGGGATGTCGGCGATCAACCGCGGCTTCTTCATCTCCGCGGCCCTGTCGGCCGTGCTGGTCACCATCGCCGCCTACGTGTTCCTGCCCGACCGGCTGGCCCGGATCACCGGCATCCGCCTGGATGCGCTGGGCCTGGACGCCGTGCACGTCACGACGTTCAACCCCCGGTTCCTGGCCATCGGCGCGGTGCTGATCGGCATCGTGCTGGCGGCCGCGATCCAGCAGCTCACCGGCTACTTCACCGAGACCGGCCGCCGGCCGGTCGACGACGTGGCGAAGTCCTCGCTGACCGGGGCGGCCACCGTGATCCTCTCGGGCATCTCGGTCGGGTACGAGTCGGCGGTCTACTCGGCCCTGCTGATCGGGGCGGCGGTCTTCGGTGCCTTCTCCCTCGGCGGCGGATCGGTGATCCTGAGCCTGTTCGCGATCGCGCTGGCCGGCTGCGGACTGCTGACCACCGTCGGCGTGATCGTCTCGATGGACACCTTCGGTCCGGTCTCGGACAACGCCCAGGGGATCGCGGAGATGTCCGGCGACGTCCACGGGGAGGGAGCCGCGATCCTGTCGCGCCTCGACGCCGTGGGCAACACCACCAAGGCGATCACCAAGGGGATCGCGATCGCGACCGCCGTCCTGGCAGCCACGGCCCTGTTCGGTGCCTTCCGTGAGGCGGTCACCGGTGCCGCGATCGATGCGGGCCAGACCGCCTCGGCGGCGCTGGCCAACCTGGCCCAGCTCGGGCAGTACCTCGGCGTGCTCGACGTGGCCAACCCGCGCAACCTGGTGGGCCTGCTCATCGGCGCCTCCGTGGTGTTCCTGTTCTCCGGCCTGGCCATCAACGCGGTCTCCCGCGCGGCCGGTGCGGTGATCTACGAGGTGCGTCGGCAGTTCCGCGACCACCCGGGGATCATGGCCGGCACGGAGAAGCCCGAGTACGGCAAGGTCGTGGACATCGTCACGCGCGACTCGCTGCGGGAGCTGAGCACCCCGGGCCTGCTGGCCGTGCTCACCCCGATCGCCGTCGGCTTCGGTCTCGGCATCGGGGCGCTCGGCGCCTTCCTGGCCGGCACCATCGTCACCGGCACCCTCATGGCCGTGTTCCTGGCCAACTCCGGCGGCGCCTGGGACAACGCCAAGAAGTACGTCGAGGACGGCCACCTCGGGGGCAAGAACTCCCCGGCGCACGCGGCCACCGTCATCGGCGACACCGTGGGCGACCCGTTCAAGGACACCGCCGGTCCGGCCATCAACCCACTGCTCAAGGTGATGAACCTGGTGGCTCTGCTGATCGCCCCCGCGGTCGTCTCGATGACCCTCGAGGGCCAGACGACCCAGCGCATCCTCATCGCGCTGCTGGCCACCGCGGTCGTCGTGGGCTCGGTCATCGCCTCGGGCCGTCACCGCGGTGCCGGCGAGGACATCATCGACACCATCGCCGAGGACCTCGAGGAGGATCACGAGGAGCTCTCCGCGCAGCGGACGCTGGACGTCGAGGGCGCCATCGCCGACGAGTCGGCCGGCCGCGAGCAGTAGCCGACCCACCGGACGCAGGTCCGGTGCACGGACACATGGACGGCATCGCGCGGGTCTGGACCTCGGCACGGCTGGGGGTCCAGACCCGCGCACGCCTGGCCAGGATGGGCCCGCGCCGGCGCCGGGCGGTGGCGGCGTTGGTGCGGGGGATCCGACCCGAGGGTGGACCGGAGGCCCCCGGCGCCGGCAGCGGGGCCGGGGGCGGGCCGGTCGGCGGGGCCGGTCGGCGGGTCCTCGTCGTGGCCCACGCGCACTACCCGCAGCTGTGGCCCGAGCTCGCCGAGCACGTCGCGCGCATCGCTGGGCCGTTCGACCTCACGGTGACGCTCACGCCCCCGGCCGCCGCGCTGGCCCCCCTCATCCCGGAGCAGTTCCCGGGGGCGCGGGTGATCCCCGTGCCGAACCGCGGCCGGGACGTGGCCCCGCTGCTCACCGTGCTGGCCGCGACCCCCGGGCTCGGCGAGTACTCGGCCGTCCTCAAGGTGCACACCAAGCACTCCCCGCACCGGCGCACCGGCGACGCCTGGCGGCGCACCATGCTCGCGGACCTCTGCCCTGGGCCACGGGGGATCGAGGAGATCCTCGACGTGCTCGCCGCAGGGCCGGCGCCGGACGCGGACCCCGATGCGGTGGCGGGAGCCAGGAACGCCGACGCGCCACCGAGGGTGGGCATGGTCGCCCCGAACGGGTCCGTCCTGGGTCGCGAGTTCCTCGGGCCGAACGGGCGCACCGTGGCCGAACTGGCCCGCCGTTCGGGCCTCCGGCTCGACCCCGACCGTCTCTGGTTCCCGGCCGGGGCGATGTTCTGGGCCCGCCCGCAGGTGCTGGCCGACCTCCTCGCGCTTGGGCTCAGCACCGAGGACTTCGAGGCTGAGCCCACGCCACCGGACGGAACCCTGGCCCACGCCCTCGAGCGCTACCTCGGGGTGGTGCTGGCCGCGCGCGGCCTCGGGGTCCTCGAGGTGGGTGAGCTGCCCGTCGGGACCACAATGGCTCCATGACTGCCGCCCTGCGGGTACGCGCCCACCTGCTCGAGGCCGACTTCACCGCCGACGGGGTCCTGGCCCGGGTCGGCTCGGCCGCCTTCGCCGCGCTCGGTCGTGGGTTGACCGTGCCGGTGCGCCGGGCGCTGAGTGGGGAGCCCGCCGCGGACGTCGACCCGCTGATCGCGCTGTTCCTGCTCGGCGAGCCGGTCGCCGTCGGGGTGCTGCCCGGCCCGGTGGCCGCCGACCTGGCCACGCTCGGCCTCGTCCGCGTCGGGGCCGAGCAGATCGTGCCGCTCCTGGAGGTGCACCCGTACGGGGAGCCTGACACCGACTGGTTCATCGTCAGCGACATCGGCGCGCCCAGCTCCCCCGACCACGTGCTGGGCCTCGGCGGGGCCTCGCTGACCCTGGCCCAGATCACCCCGCGGGTCCCTGCGGCCCGCGCCCTGGACCTCGGCTGCGGCGCCGGCGTGCAGACCCTGCATGCGGCCCGGCACTGCGGGCACCTGGTGGCCACCGACACCAACCCCCGGGCGCTGGCCATGACCGCGCTCTCGGTGGCGCTGTCCGGCCTCGACCCGGACGCCCTGGACCTGCGCGAGGGTTCGCTGTTCGGGCCCGTGACCACCGAGCGCTTCGACCTGGTCGTGTCCAACCCGCCCTTCGTCATCTCGCCGAGCCACCGGTTCACCTACCGCGACGCGGGCCTGCCCGGCGATGAGCTGTCCCGGCTGGTGGTCCGCGGGGCGGCCGCGCACCTGGCCCCCGGCGGGATCGCCGCGGTGCTGGGCAACTGGCTGCACGTGAGCGGCCAGGACTGGGCCGAGCGCGTGGCCGAGTGGGTCGCCGGCACGGGCGTGAACGCGTGGATCGTCGAGCGTGACGCCCAGCCCGTGGCCGACTATGCCGCCACCTGGCTGCGCGACGCCGGCGTGGTCGACGGCGCGGACTTCGACGCCGCCATGGGCCAGTGGCTGGACGCGTTCGCCGACGAGTCGGCCGAGGAGGTCGGGTTCGGCTGGGTGATCCTCCAGGCTCCCCCGGCCGCCGCCGGCCGACGACGGGCCTCGGGCTGACCCGTGGGTCCTCGTCGAGGACCTGTCCCGCAGTGAGCGGCTCCCCCGGGGCGACGAGGTGCTGGCCCTGCTCGCGGGGTGCGCCACGCTCGAGGCCCTGCCGGCCCCGGCCCTGCTGGCCTGCCCGGCCCGCCTCGTCGAGGGCGCCACGGTCAGCCTCACGACGCATGTCACCGGCCCCGGACTCGGTGCAGGCCCCACCGCGCATCGGCCTGGCCGGGGCAGTGGGCCCCGGGGGGTGGCGCCCGGCGGTGACGGTGCCCCCCGCCCTGCTGTCAGCGCTGTCCGGTTCGCCGGACACGCCGATCGGCGAACGGCTCGATGCCGCGGCGCAGGCCGAGGGCCTGGACCCCCTGGATGTGCTCGGCCCGGCCCTGATGGGTTTGCGCGAACTGGTCCGGGTGGGCATAGTGCGCACCGATTGACCGCCCCGGGGCCGGCATTTGCGATGATGGCAGTCGGCCCAGTGTGCAACCGGGGCTGGAGCTCACGACCACGCCACCCGTCCGCGGTGGCTGGATCGACCCCCGTATGCAGAACCAGGTGAGGACCGTGCCCGCTCGAACGACCGACACCCCGCGCCGCCTTGTGATCGTCGAGTCGCCTGCCAAGGCCAAGACGATCCAGGGCTACCTCGGCCCGGGCTATGACGTGCAGGCCTCCGTGGGCCACATCCGTGACCTGCCCAACAGCGCGGGCGAGGTGCCCGCCTCGATCAAGGGCAAGCCGTGGGCCCGCCTGGCCATCGACGTCGACGACGAGTTCCGGCCCTACTACGTGGTGTCTGCGAACAAGCGCGCGAAGGTCGCCGAGCTGAAGAAGGCGCTGGCCGCGGCCGACGAGCTGTGGCTGGCCACGGACGAGGACCGCGAGGGCGAGGCGATCGCCTGGCACCTGCGCGAGGTGCTCAAGCCGAAGGTCCCGGTGCGCCGGATGGTCTTCCACGAGATCACCAAGGACGCCATCACCGCCGCGGCGGCCAACACCCGCGACCTCGACCAGGACCTCGTCGACGCCCAGGAGGCGCGGCGGATCATCGACCGGCTGTTCGGCTTCGAGGTCTCGCCGGTGCTCTGGAAGAAGGTGCTCTCGGGCCTGTCGGCCGGGCGCGTGCAGTCGGTGGCGACCCGGCTCGTGGTCGACCGCGAGCGGGCGCGCATCGCGTTCCGCTCGGCCGGCTACTGGGACGCCAGCGGCACGTTCGTCGCCGCCGGTGGGTCATTCCCGGCCAAGCTGGTCTCCGTCGACGGCGCTCGGGTGGCCTCCGGCTCGGACTTCACCGACGCCGGCGAGCTCAAGGACTCGGCCGTGCGCGCCGGGGCGGTGCGCCTCGACGAGGCCGACGCCCGCAGCCTGGTCGGAGCCCTCGCGGGCTCGGCGTTCACGGTCGCCTCGGTCACCGAGAAGCCGACCACCCGCCGGCCCTCGGCGCCGTTCATGACCTCGACGCTGCAGCAGGAGGCCTCCCGCAAGCTGCGCTGGGGTGCCCAGCGCACGATGCGCGCCGCACAGGGGCTCTACGAGAACGGCCACATCACGTACATGCGCACCGACTCGACGACGCTGTCGGCCGGCGCCCTGGCCGCGGCCCGTCGTGCGGCCGGCGAGCTGTACGGCACCGACCACGTGGCCGAGCGTCCGCGCACCTATGACCGCAAGGTCAAGAACGCCCAGGAGGCCCACGAGGCCATCCGCCCGGCCGGGGACTCGTTCCGCCGGCCGGCGGAGCTCGCCGGGAAGGTGGGCCCCGACGAGTTCGCGCTGTACGACCTGATCTGGAAGCGCACGCTGGCCTCGCAGATGGCCGACGCCCGGCTGGCCACCACGACCGTGCGCCTGGCGGCGCTGGCCGACGACGGCCGGTCCGTGGAGTTCAGCGCCTCCGGCACCGTGACCCTGTTCGCCGGGTTCCTCGCGGCCTACGAGGAGGGCACCGACGAGGTCCGCGACGGCGACCCCGAGTCGGGTCGGGCCAGCGACCGGCGGCTGCCGGCGATGCGCGAGGGCGAGGCCGTGCAGGCCCGTGACCTCGTCGCCGAGGGCCACGCCACCTCCCCGCCGGCCCGGTACACGGAGGCGTCGCTGGTCAAGGACCTCGAGGAGCGCGGGATCGGTCGGCCCTCGACGTACGCCGCGATCATCGCCACGATCGTCGACCGGGGGTACGTGCGCAAGAAGGGCACGTCGCTGATCCCCACGTTCCTGGCGTTCTCAGTGACCCGCCTCATGGAGCAGCACTTCGCCGAGCTGGTCGACTACGGCTTCACCGCCCGCCTCGAGGAGATCCTGGACCTGGTGGCCAACGCGTCCACCGACCGGCTGCGCGTGCTCACCGGCTTCTTCTACGGCGACGACACGCGACAGTTCCCGGGGCTCAACTCGCTGGTCTCCGGCCTCGGCGACATCGACGCCCGCGCGATGGCCTCGTTCCCGGTCGGGCCCGAGGGCCTCGGGGAGGGGCCGGTCACCGGGGCCCCGGTGAGGTCGTGCTGCGGGTGGGCAAGTACGGCCCGTATGTCGAGCGCGGTGAGGAGAAGGGCAACGTCAGCGAGGACGTCGCCCCCGACGAGCTGGACCTGGCCATGGCCGAGGAGCTGCTCGCGGCACCCTCCGGCGACCGGATCCTTGGCGTGCACCCGGAGTCCGGGCTGCCGATCGTGGCGAAGTCCGGCCGGTACGGGCCGTACGTGACCGAGGTGCTGCCCGATGATGCGCCCAAGGCCGCGAAGCCGCGCACCGGGTCGTTGCTGTCCGGGATGAGCCTGGACACCATCGAGCTGCCCGACGCGCTGCGGATCATGAGCCTGCCGCGGGTCGTGGGCGACGATCCCGAGGGCAACGAGATCACCGCGGCCAACGGCCGCTACGGGCCCTACATCGCCCGGACGGTGGACGGCAAGGCCGACTATCGTTCCCTGCCCGAGGAGGAGGCGCTGTTCACCGTCACCCTCGAGGAGGCCCTGGCGCTCTTCGCGGCGCCGAAGACACGCCGGGGGCAGTCCGCGCGGGCGGTGACCCCCCTCAAGGAGCTCGGTTCGGACCCGACCAGCGGAGGGCAGATCACCCTGCGCGAGGGGCGCTTCGGCCCCTACGTCACCGACGGCACGACCAACGCCTCCCTGCGCAAGTCCGATGACCCGGCCACGATCGACCCGGCCCGGGCGATCGAGCTGCTGGCCGAGCGCCGCGCCGCCGGCCCGGCCGTGAAGCGCACGGCGCGCAAGGCCCCAGCCAAGAAGGCCCCCGCGAAGAAGGCGCCGGCCAAGAAGGCGCCGGCCAAGAAGGCGCCGGCCAAGGCCTGACGGCAGCGGCCCCGGCCAGAGCCTGCCCGCAGCGGTCCCCCGCCAAGGCCGGACGGGCGCCCCGCCGCGCCCCGCCGCGCCCCGCACACTCTCCCGTTGGTGCTCGAATCTCCTGTTACTCCGGGAGATTCGAGCAGAATCCGGAGATTCTTGCCGAGGGGGTTGGGGGCGGGGCGGGTGGGGTGGGTGTGTCGGTGGGGGTGGGTAGGGTGCGGTGCATGCCCGGGGCGTTCGTGGTCTTCGAGGGCGGCGAGGGTGCCGGCAAGTCCACCCAGAGTCGCCTGCTCGCCGATGCCCTGCGCGCGCGTGGACGTGAGGTGGTGCTCACCCGAGAGCCGGGCGGGACACCGCTGGGCGAGGCGGTCCGCGAGGTGCTGCTCGGGGCGGGCAGCCATGGCATGGCGGCCCGGACCGAGGCCCTGCTCTTCGCGGCCGCGCGGGCCGAGCACGCCGCGGCGCTCATCCGTCCTGCGCGCGACCGCGGTGCGGTGGTCATCAGCGACCGCTACCTGGACTCCTCGGTCGCCTACCAGGGTGCCGCCCGGGCCCTGGGCGAGCAGCAGATCGCCGAGCTGAGCCTGTGGGCCACGCAGTGCCTCGTCCCGGACCTGACCGTGCTGCTCGACGTGCCCCCCGGACTCGGGCTGGCGCGGGCGGGTGACGCCAACAGGATGGAGGCCGAGCCCGAGGCGTTCCACCGCACCGTCCGTGAGTCGTTCCTGCGGCGGGCGGCGCTCGAGCCCGCGCGCTACCTCGTGCTGCCGGCCGACGGCGACCGCGACCGCATCGCGGCGCGAGTCCTCGACGCTGTGCTGGCCCTGGCCACCGACCTCGCCCCCGGGCCAGTGCTCCGGCCCGACCCGGCGCCCGCGTCCGACGCGGGGCGCGACCCCGTTCCCACGCAGGACTGCGCCCCATGAGCACCCCGGCTCCCGCCCCGCAGGCAGCCCCCAGCTCCGCGTCAGGCCCGGGTCCCCACCACGCCTCGGCCGAGGTCACCCCCGTCTGGGAGGCGCTGATCGGCCAGCCGGAGCTGGTGGCGACCCTGACCATGGCAGCCGCCGACGCTGCAGCGATCCGCCGTGGGCAACCCGGGCCGTCGATGACGCACGCCTGGCTGCTCACCGGCCCACCAGGATCAGGGCGGTCGACCGCCGCCCGGGTGTTCGCGGCTGCGCTGCAGTGCCCGCAGGCCGGTTGCGGCACCTGCGAGGCCTGCCGGCACGTGCTCGAGGGTGGCCATCCCGACGTCGACCAGTTCTCGCCGGAGAAGCTGCAGATCACCGCCGAGGAGGCCCTCGACCTGATCCGCCGCTCGTCGATGACCCCGATCATGGGTCGCTGGAACGTGCTCGTCGTCGAGGACGCCGACCGGCTCAACGACGTCTCGGGCAATGCGCTGCTCAAGTCGCTGGAGGAGCCCAGCCCGCGCACCGTGTGGGTGCTGTGCGCGCCCACCGTCGAGGACGTGCTGCCCACGATTGCCTCCCGGACCCGCCAGGTGCGCCTGCGCACGCCCACGACGCGCGAGGTGACCGAGGCGCTCGTGCGTCGGGAGGGCGTCGACGAGGCCCTGGCCGCGTTCGCCGCTCGCGCCGCGCAGGGCCACATCGGCCGGGCCCGGGCGCTGGCGCGCGACGAGCAGGTGCGCCTGCGCCGCACCGAGGTGCTGTCCATCCCGGCGTCGCTGCGCGAGCTCTCCTCATGCTTCGTGGCTGCGCAGAACCTGATCGAGTCGGCCACGGCCGACGCGGCGGCCATCACCGACGCGCTCGACGCCACCGAGCTGGCCGCCCTGATGCGCGCCTATGGCGACTCGGCCACCGGCGCCATGGCAGCGCGGGTCAAGCGCACCGCCTCCGCAGCCACCAAGGACCTCGAGGCCCGCCAGAAGTCACGGCGCACGCGCACCGTCCGCGACCAGATCGATCGCGCCCTGCTCGACCTGACCGGCTTCTACCGCGACGTGCTCGTGCTGCAGACCAGCGCCGGGGTCGACCTGATCAACGACGAGCTGCGCCCGACCCTCCAGCGACTGGCCGTGCACGGCAGCGTCCGGGCCACGATGGCCCGACTCGCCGCCCTGGACGAGGCCCGGCTGGCGGTCGCCGCGTCCGTCGCGCCCCTGCTCGCCCTCGAAGCCCTCATGGTCCGGCTGGCCCGCGGGGCGCTCTGACCCGGGATGCTCGGACCTCCCGGGAACCCCCCACGTCAGCATGGACGGCGGGGTCACCCCGAGGCTGGCCGGTGACCCGTGCTCAGGCTTACCCTTGGTGCATGCCGCCCACCCCGCCGCCCAGCCCCGCCGCGGGCAGGGGTCTCGAGCGCGCGGTGCAGGTCGGGATCGACCTCGTGCGCAGCGCACGCGCCGCCGCCCGCACCCAGTCGGGGCCGGTATCCCGCGAGCGGCGGATGGCCGCCGAGCGCCAGCAGGCGCTGGTTCGCCACGAGCTGGAGGTCCGCCGCCACGACGGCAGGATCGCTGCACTGCGCTCGGGCACGGTCGCCGGAGGAGTGGGCGCCGCCGGGTTCGGCGTGGCCGCCCTCGCTGCGGTGGCCGGGACCGCCGCCGCACCGGCTGTGATCGTGCTGGGCGGGCTGGCAGCCGGATCGGCGGCGATGGGCCTGCGGATGCGCCAGCGCGCGACCGTGCTGGTGGCCCACCCGCCGGTCGCCCAGCTGCCCCCGCCCCCGCCGGCGCGGCTGCGCCCGGGTGCGCGCGGTGCCGACCAGGCCGATCGGGTGGCCAATGCGCTGATCCACCTCTACGACCTCGTGCCCAGCGTGGGCCGGCTCTACCCGGCCGCCGGGCAGGAGCTGTGGCGGGCGCTCTCCGACGTCGAGCCGCTGCTGCGCGGACAGGTCGAGCGGCTGGCCTCCCTGGATCGCGTGGAGTGGGAGATGCCGGGCTCGCGGGCCGCCCAGGCCGCGGTCGAGGCGGGCACCGAGATCCGCGGGCGGCTGCTGGCCGGCGCCGACGCCCTCGAGGAGCTCGTCGCAGCGGCCGTGCGGATGCTGGCTGCCCCGGACCTGGGTGACGGTGTGCCCGATGCCCTGGCCCCGGCCATCGACGGCCTCGAGGCCTTTGCCCACGGCCTGCACGTGGCGAACGCCGCCCGAACGTCGGGCAGGTAGGCTCCACGTGCAGGACAGCGACGCCGCGCAGGGGCCGTCGCGCGGGTCGAGATGAGGCAGCACGCGTGAGCACACTTGGCGTTCGGCTGATGGCAGCCGGGGCCGCGGTCGTGACCGTCCTGGCGGGATGCACGGGGGCTCCTGCCGCGGAACCGCCCACCAGCGCGGCACCGTCGGGCTCCGCCTCGGCAAGTGAGCAGGCCCCCGACGACCTGTCGGCCTTCTACTCCCAGCGTGTGCGCTGGCGCGGCTGCGGCGGGGGCTTCGACTGCACAACGGTCAAGGTCCCGCTCGACTACGCCGACCCCGGCGCGGCGAGCATCGAGCTCGACGTGGTGCGGCTCAAGGCCCGCAACCCGCAGGGCTCGCTGCTGCTCAACCCCGGCGGGCCCGGTGGATCCGGGGTCGACTACGCGCGGGCCGCTCGCGCCGTGCTCACCCCCCAGGTGGTCAAGGCCTTCGACGTGGTCGGCTTCGACCCCCGCGGGGTCGCGGGCTCCACGCCGGTGGACTGCCTCGACGACGCCCAGATCGACACCCTCCTCGCCGCGGACGGCACACCCGACGACCAGGCCGAGATCGACGAGCTGGTGGCCCTCGCACGCGAGCTCGGCGAGGGCTGCAAGGCACGCTCGGGCGAGCTCGCCGCCCGGATGGACACCATCGCCGCCGTGCGCGACATGGACATCCTCCGGGCCGTTCTCGGCGACGAGAAGATGAACTTCCTGGGCAAGAGCTACGGCACCCTGCTCGGGTCGACCTACGCGGACCTCTTCCCGGAGCGCGTGGGTCGGTTCGTGCTCGACGGGGTCCTGCCCAACTCCCTGGACTCCGACGAGGTCTCGTTCGGCCAGGCGAAGGCCTTCGACGTGGCGCTGCGTCGGTTCGTCGCCGACTGCATCACGAGGGAGGACTGCCCGCTGCCGCGGGACGAGGACGCCGGGGTCGAGCGGATCCAGCAGTTCATCGACGGCCTGGACGCCACCCCGCTGCCCGGCGTGGGCGACCGTCAGCTGACCCAGGCGCTGGGCACCTACGCGATCGTGAGCTACCTCTACATGCCCCCGACCGACTGGGACGTGCTGCGCTTCGGCCTGGCCTCGGCCTTCGACGGGGACGGCAGCGTGCTGATGGACATGATGGATGAGCGGGTGCAGCGCAACCCCGACGGCACCTTCGCCAACAACGGCAACGAGGCCTTCTACGCCATCTCCTGCCTGGACCGGCCTGCGCTGGGCGGGGCGGACCACGCGAAGGAACTGGCCACGCAGTGGGCCGGGCCGGCGCCGGTCTTCGGGCCGTACCTGGCGTGGGGGACCCTCGCGTGCGACCAGTGGCCGTGGCCGGGTCCCGGACCGGGCGCCCTGGAGCCGATCACCGCGGAGGGAGCCGGCCCGATCCTCGTCGTGAGCACGAAGTACGACCCCGCCACGCCGTATGAGTGGGGGGTGCAGGTCGCTGACGAGCTGGACAATGCGACCCTTCTGACCTACGACGGTGATGGACATACCGCCTACACCTCCGGGTCGTCGTGCATCGACCGTGCCGTGGACGCCTACCTGCTCTCGGGCACCATGCCGGCCGAGGGCACGGTCTGCCGGGCGGACGCCGACGGATCGGGCACGGGGGTGTAGCGGGCGAGGAGTCGGGAGGACGACGTGACGCAGGTGCTCAACCAGGAGGTCGACCCCGCCGCTGCCGCCCCGGTGCTCTCGCAGGCCCTGCACCACGCTGCCGAGGGCCTCAGCGACCTGGTCGTGGACCTCGGGCCCGGTGGCCGGATCGGCGGGCTGACCCCGCCGCACGGGACCCGCCTGCTGCTGCGCGCCGACCTCGCCGGGCTCCAGGACGCCCTGGCGCTCGCTGCCGAGGTCGAGGTCGCCCGGCTGTTCCTGCGCGTCGCCGGCTCGGATCGGCACTCCGTCGGCGCAGCTGTCCGGGCCCTGGCGGACCTGGGCTTCCGTGTCTTCGGACTCGATGACGCCGCCTGCCGCTGGTGGGCGGTGGACCCGGGCGAGGCCAGCGACGCGGACCGGATCGCCTCCCCCGGGACCACCCTGCTGGCCGTGCGGGGCGCCCGGGTCCTGGCCGTGGCCGCGTTCCTGCACCAGGGCCAGCTGCGCGGGGCCGAGCGCTCCCACCTCGAATGGGCCCGACAGATGCAGGCCCGCGGCCACCTCGTGCACACCCTGACCGGTGTCGGGGCCGATGTGCCCGCGCGCCTGGCTGCTGAGGGCATGGCCGCGAGCCGCCACCACCTGACCTGGTGGGCGGGAACCCAGGACTGGCGCGCCGCCGGTTCAGGGGTCCAGCTCGCGTGCGAGGACCTCGCCGCGATCAACCCCGACGTGATCCTGACGCACACCGCCGTGCTGCCCGGCGGGGCCCTGGCAGCCCAGGCCCTGCGTGTGCCGCACGTCTGGTACGTCCACGAGTACCTGGACCTGGACCACGACATGCCGCTGCCGTGCCCGGCCCGTGAGCTCGGCGAGGCGATCGTCGAGCTCTCCGACGCGGTCGTGGCCAACTCCCCCTCGGTGTTCCGGCACCTGTTCGGCGATCGGCCGCCCGTGCTGGCGGTCCCGTCGGCGGACCTGGTCCGGGTGGCTCCGGCGCGCACGTCGATGCCCGAGCAGCCTGTGATCGGCTACCTGGGTGGCGTCACGCGGCGCAAGGGGCTGGTCGAGCTGGTCGAGGCCGTGGCACTGCTGCGGGAGCGCGGAATCGGGGTTCGCGCGCGCATCTTCGGGATCGCCCACGAGCCGGAGTTCCGCACCGAGCTGGACGACCTGGTGGCGCAGCGGGGCCTCGACGGGGTCGTGGAGTTCCGGGGCGAGTGGCCCGACCCGTACGACGCGCTGGGCCAGGTCGATCTCGTGGCGGTCCCGAGTTGGCAGGAGGCGTTCGGCAGGGTCCCCCTGGAGGCGGCCTGCGCGGGGGTCCCTGTGGTCTACAGCGACACCGGCGGCATGGGCGACTACATGACGGACGGCATCACGGGGGTCGCCACCCGGCCCCGCGATCCCCACAGCCTCGCCGACGGGCTCCAGCGGGTCATCGAGGACGGCGAGCTCCGCGCCCACCTGGCCGAATCGGCTTTCGACACCCTGCGGCAGCGGTTCGCCGGTCTCGGCGCCGCAGATGTGCTGGAGACGGTGCTGGCGGTTGCGGTGGACGCCAGGCCGGGCCGAGTGCTGCGCGAGGTGGCGCGCAGCGGGGTCCGCAACGCCGCGGATGAGCGGGCTGCAGCGCTCGAGCTCTCCGCAGCGGACCTCGCGGTGGCCCGTGGTGAGTCGGTGCAGGCGTTGGGGGCGTTGGGGGATGCGCTGGCCTCCGTGGAGGTGCTGCGCGGCGAGGTGCAGGACGCCCGTGGTGAGGCGGCGCGGGCTGAGGATCGGGTGGAGCGGGTGTCGGCGCAGCTGGCGGTGGCCCGTGGTGAGTCGGTGCAGGCGTTGGGGGCGTTGGCGGATACGCAGGCCTACGTCGAGGTGCTGCGCGCCGAGGTGTCGCGGGCTGAGGATCGGGTGGAGCGGGTGTCGGCGCAGCTGGCGGACACGCAGGCCTACGTGGCCGTGCTGCGCGCCGAGGTGGAGCAGGCCCGCGCCCAGGTGGAGAAGGCCCACACCGAGGTGGAGCAGCAGGCAACTCGGGCCCAGGAGACCCTCGACGGCCTCTGGGACACCCAGGCCTACGTGGCCGTCCTCGAGGATCGCCTCACCTCGTCCGAGCGCGCCCGGGCCAGCCAGGACGCGCTGCTGGAGCAGGCCCGCGCTGAGGCCGCCGTCGACCGCGCCTGGGCGCGTCGAGCTGCCACCGGAGCCGGCGCTCTCGCCACCCGCATCGACGAGGTCCGCCGTGCCCGTCGGCACCGGGTGCTGGCCCGCGCACTGCGGCCCGTGGACCGGATGCGCGGACGCCCTGCCCCGGCGTGGGTGGCGCCCATCGGCCTGGAGCTGATCGAGGAGTCGGGGCTCTTCGACGCGGATCACTACCTCGCCGCCAACCCGGACGTCGCCGCCGCGGGGATGGACGCGTGGGACCACTACCGCCGTGCTGGCAACGCCGAGCTGAGGGCTCCCAACCCGCTGCTCGACCCGCGCGACTACCTCCGTCGGTTCCCGGCCGCGGACCTCGTCGACGCCGACCCCGTGCGTGACCACCTGGCCGCGGGTGCCTACCTCGGGCGCGACCCGCACCCGCTGTTCGATTCCCGCTGGTACCTGGCGAGCAACCCCGACGTGGTCGAGGCGGGCATGAACCCGCTGGCCCACTACCTGCTCGCCGGGGCAGTCGAGGGCCGTGACCCGCACCCGTTGTTCGACGCGCGCTGGTACCTCGCCCAGCACCCCGAGGTCGCCGAGTCGGGCATCAACCCGCTCGTGCACTACCTCACCGTCGGTGCGGCCCGCGGCGACGACCCGCACCCGCTGTTCCGGTCCGCGCTACTACCGGCAGGCCAACCCCGACGTCGTGGCGGCCGGGATGAACCCGCTCGTGCACTACGTCCTCGCGGGATCAGCCGAGGGCCGCCGGCCCCATCCCGACTTCGATCCGGCGTGGTACCGCACCCAGCACGGGGACCTGATCCCCGCGGGCCTGGACCCGCTGGCCCACTACGTGCGCACCGGGTGGCGCCTCGGCCTGGCGCCCCACGCCGGCTGGGTCCCCCCGGCGGGTCCGATCGACCAGTGCCCCCTGCTCGGGGCCCCGGCGTCGGAACCGGCGGGCACGGGGGGCACCGTGGTCGGGACGGCGCCCGTGCAGGGGCCACTGGCGCGCGACCTGGCCACCCGTGCCACGATCCCCGCCACGCACCCCCCGGCGGCGCGGCCGGTGAAGGTCGTCTCGTTCTACCTGCCGCAGTTCCACCCCATCCCCGAGAACGACCAGTGGTGGGGGCAGGGTTTCACCGAGTGGACCAACGTGCGGCGGGGGACGCCCGTCTACGAGGGCCACGTCCAGCCGCACGTCCCCGGGGACCTGGGGTACTACGACCTCATCGACGACGCCGGGGTCATGCACCGGCAGGCCCGGATGGCCCGCGACCACGGCGTGGATGCGTTCTGCTTCTACGTCTACTGGTTCGCCGGCACGCGCCTGCTGGAGAAGCCGGTCGAGCGGTTCCTGGCCGACCCGAGCATCGACATCGAGTTCTGCGTCTGCTGGGCCAACGAGAACTGGACCCGCACGTGGGACGGGGACACCACCACCGGCCTGGCCGTGCAGGACCACTCCCCGGCCGACGACGTCGCCTTCATCGACGCCATGCTCCCGGCCCTGCGCGACCCGCGCGCCGTGCGGGTCGGTGGCCGGCCGCTGCTGCTGGTGTACCGCCCCGACCTGCTGCCCGACGCCGCCGCGACCGCCGACCGGTTCCGCGCACGCTGCCGCGAGCAGGGCCTCGGGGAGATCGCCCTGGCCTACGTGCGCGGGTTCGCGACGCCCGAGCCGGCCAGCATCGGCTTCGACTTCTCGGTGGAGTTCCCACCGGCCAACTCGGGGATCTCGGCGATCACCGAGCAGTGGCCCACCCACGACGGGTTCGAGGGCACCATCTACGACCTGGGCCAGGTGGCGGCCCGGCCCGACCTGCTGCCGGCCGAGCCCGGTCTGTGGCGCGGGGTGTGCCCCTCCTGGGACAACACCGCGCGCCGGCCCGAGACGGGGGCCGTGATGGTGGGTTCCACTCCGCAGCTGTTCCGTGGCTGGGTGCACCGGGCCGGTGTCGACACCCTGGCCCGGTTCGAGGATCCCTCCGAGCGCTTCGTGTGGGTCAACGCGTGGAACGAGTGGGCCGAGGGTGCCCACCTCGAGCCCGACGTCGAGTTCGGCTACCAGTGGCTGCACGCCGTGCGCGATGCCCAGGAGGCCCTGGCCGGCGTGACGACGGGCACCGGGCCGGGCGTGGTCGTGGTGGCCCATGACCTGCATCGCCACGGGGCCCAGCTGCTGAGCCTGGCGATGGCCTCCTGGGTCGCCCGGGTGGGCCTGCGCGTGGAGGTCGTGGCTCTCGGGGAGGGCGCCCTGGCCGACGAGTTCGCCGCCGTGGCCCCCCTGCACCGGGTGGACGACCACGACGGGGCGGCGATGGCCCGCCTGGCCGAGGACCTGCGCGACCGCGGGTTCACCACCGCCCTGTGCAACTCCTCGGTGACCGGTCGCTTCGCCGCGGCGCTCGTGGCGGCCGGGGTGCATGTGACCGGACTGGTCCACGAGCTGCCCGACATCCTGGCTGCCGAGCAGCGCGGGCCACGGGCGGCGGCGATGGCCGCCAGCGTGGATCGCCTGGTCTTCCCGGCCGATCTCGTCCGCGAGCGCTTCCCGTACCCGGTGCACGAGGGTGCCGAGGTCGTGATCGCCGCCCAGGGCCTCAACGCCGCGCTGCCGGACCTGGGCACGCACGAGTCCAGCCAGGAGCTGCGCCAGTCGCTGGGCCTTCCCACCGACGCACGGATCGTCCTCGGGGTGGGGTTCGCGGACCTGCGCAAGGGGTTCGACCTGTTCTGCCGCGCGGTGGCCCGGATGGTGGCCGACGAGGGTGATGCCCCGGTGTACGGGGTCTGGGCCGGCACCGTGGACACGAGCACGCCGGCCATCACCGCCGCGGCGCGCGAGGTGGCCGCCGGTCGGCTGATCACCACCGGGTTCGTACGCGACGTCGACCGCTACTACCGCGGCGCCGACGTCCTGGCACTGACCTCACGGGAGGACCCGTTCCCGAGCGTGGCCCTGGAGGCGCTCGCCGCGGGCCTGCCGGTGGTGGCCTTCGACGGGGCCACCGGCCTGGGTGAGCTGCTGGCGCTGGCCGGGTGTGCCACCGTCCCAGCCGGTGACGTCGAGGCCCTCGCGGACGCGTGCGCAGCCGCCGTGGTCGCCGAAGAGGACCGTGCCAGCGCCCAGGGACGCCGCGAGTTGGTGCTCAGCCGGCACAACTTCCACCGCTACATGATGGATCTGCTCGCCGCTACACCCGCGGCGCTCCCGCGGGTCTCGGTGGTCATCCCCAACTACAACTACGCCCACTACCTGCCCGAGCGGATCACGCAGGTCTGCGCCCAGACCCTGCCTCCCTACGAGGTGATCGTCCTCGACGACGCCTCCACCGACGACTCCGTCGAGGTGGCTCGCGCCGCCCTGGCCGCCGTGGCCGTGCCGACCCGGCTGGTGGTCAACGGGGCCAACACCGGCCAGCCGGCCGCCCAGTGGCGCACCGGAGCGCAGGTGGCCACCGGCGACCTGGTGTGGATCGCCGAGGCCGACGACGTGGCCGACCCCGGGTTCCTCGCCGAGGTGTGCCCGCCCTTCAGGCAGCCGGAGGTCGTGCTCAGCTACTGCCAGTCCCGGCAGGTGGACCAGGAGGGCCGGGTCATGGCCGGGGACTACCTCCAGTACACCGACGAGCTCGCCCGGGACCACACCCGTCGCCACGTGCTGCCCGGTCACGAGGAGATCACCGACTGCCTGTCGGTGAAGAACAGCATCCCGAACGTCAGCGCGGTGGTGATGCGTCGCGAGCCGCTGCTGGCGGCGTTCGACGCCGCAGGTGGCGAGGTCCAGACGCTGCGCTACGCCGGTGACTGGTTGCTCTACGTGCACCTGCTCGCCCAGGGATCGGTCGCGTTCAGTCCGCGGGCCCTCAACGACCACCGGCGGCATGCCGGCAGCGTGATCGGCTCTGGGGACGCAGCCGCCCACGTCGCCCAGATCGAGCGCGTGCAGGCGGTGGCAGCGGGCGTGGACGGGGTGCGGGCCGACCGGGCCGCGCAGTCACGATGGGTGGCCGACGCACGACTGGCGCTGGGGCTGGAGTGACCAGGTCGTGCCGCGCGCGGCTGGTGAGGCGCTCCGGGGGGGTGCTCGTGCTCAGGTATAGTCCCGATGTGCCCCAGTACAGCAACGGCGGCCGTCCGGGGTCCCTCCCGTGACAGCGGTCATGCCCGAGGTCCGGTACGCGACGGCCGGCGCCCCCGCCCTGTCCGTGGCGGTCGAGGACGTGCGGGGCGGGTGGGCCAACCGGCACGCCTGGCGGGCACTGGCGATGCAGGACATGCGCGTCAAGTACAAGCGCACCCTTCTCGGCCCCCTGTGGATCACGTTCCACATGCTCGCCTACGTGCTGGGCATCGGGCTTCTCTACGGCAAGCTGTTCGGCGTCCCGGTGAGCACCCACCTGCCGTCGGTGGCCTGCGGGATGCTCATCTGGACCCTGATCAGCGGGCTGTTCGTCGAGGGCGGCCAGACGTTCATCTCGGCCACGACCTACATCCGCAGCGCCGCGGTGCCGCTGTCCTCGTTCGCCTTCCAGACGGTGACCCGGCAGTTCACCACGTTCCTGCACAGCGCCGTGGTCATCGCCCTGATGCTGCTCGCCCTGGGGAGCCCGGCCACCGCCGCGGCCCTCTGGCAGGTTCCCACAGCCCTGGCCCTCACCCTCGTCAACGGCTTCTTCGGGATCCTGTGGCTGGCCGCCGCGACTGCCCGCTACCGGGACCTGCAGCCGCTGACGTCGACGACCATGCAGCTCATGATGTTCATCACGCCGATCTTCTGGAGCCCCAGCCAGCTGCAGGGCAGTCCGCTGGCCTACATCAACCCGCTCGGATGGTTCGTCCAGGCCTTTCGCGCGCCACTGCTCGGGCAAGCCGTGCCCGGCTGGATCTGGGGCGCTCTCGCGGCGGTCACCGTCCTGAACATCGTTCTGGGGATGGCCGTCTTCGGCCGCTCCCGGGCGAAGATCGCCTACTGGGTGTGAGGCCATGTCGATCTCACTGGAGCTGCGCGACGTCACGGTCGACATCCCGATCCTCGGCCAGAACGAGCAGAACCTCAAGGGCCTGATCACCCGGTGGGCGCTGCGCAGGCCCAGCCCGATCGAGCGGATCCGCGCCCTCGACAGCGTCTCCATGAACCTCACCGAGGGCACCCGGTTGGCGCTGGTGGGGGCCAACGGCGCGGGCAAGTCGACGCTGCTGCGCGTGCTCTCCGGGGTGCTCACCCCGAGCCGCGGCTCGGTGCGCACCGTCGGCCGGGTGGGCGCGCTCCTTGATGCCAGCCTCGGCATGAACCCCGAGGCGACCGGGTACGACAACATCTACCTGCGGGGGTTGTTCCTCGGCCAGACCCGGGCCGACATGGCCGGTCGGGTCGACGGGATCGCGGAGTTCTCCGGCCTCGGTGACCGCCTGCGCCACCCCATGTACACCTACTCGGCCGGCATGCGCACGCGCCTGGCCTTCTCCATCGCGACCTCCATCGACCCCGAGATCCTGCTCATCGACGAGGGGATCGCCACCGCCGACGCGGAGTTCACCGCGCGCGCCACCGAGCGCATGCACGAGTTCATGCGCAAGGCCGGGATCCTGGTGCTGGCCAGCCACTCGACCTCCCTGGTGCGCTCGTTCTGCGACGAGGCCGTCGAGCTGCGCAAGGGCCAGGTCATCGCCCACGGCCCTGTGGACAGCGTTCTCGCTGCCCGATGAGCGCCACGGCGCGGCGCGCGCGCCTGGCACGGGCCCGGGTGCGGGTGCGCTCGCTGCGCTGGCGGATCGGCGCCCGCGCGCGGCGCTACGCCCGACGCCATGCCCCCGTCTGGTCGCGGCGGGGTGTCGCGGGCATCGGCCCCGGCCCCGACTGGTCGTCCGCCCCCCTGGCGCGGGATCTGCCGTCCCGCGCGGACATCCCGGCCACGACGCCCCCAGCCGCGACCCCGGTGACCACTGTGGCCTTCTACCTGCCGCAGTTCCACACCATCGCCGAGAACGACCAGTGGTGGGGCGAGGGGTTCACCGAGTGGACCAACGTGCGCCGGGGGGTCCCGGTCTTCCCCGGCCACCACCAGCCGCACGTCCCGGGCGACCTCGGCTACTACGACCTCGTCGAGGACCCGGACGTGATGCGCCGCCAGGCGCGGATGGCGCGGCTGCACGGGGTCGACGCCTGGTGCTTCTACGTCTACTGGTTCGCCGGCACGCGCCTGCTCGAGCGGCCGGTGGAGCGATTCCTGGCCGACACGGACCTCGACATGCAGTTCTGCGTGTGCTGGGCCAACGAGAACTGGACCCGCACCTGGGACGGTGACCACGCCACCGGACTGATGGTGCAGCAGCACTCCGCCGACGACGACCTGGCCTTCATCGAGGCGATGGCCCCGGCGTTGCGCGACCCCCGGGCGCTGCGGGTCGCGGGCCGGCCGCTGCTGCTCGTCTACCGTCCCGGGCTGCTGCCCGACCCCGGGGCGACCGCTGAGAGGTGGCGCGTGCGCTGCCGCGAGCTCGGCATCGGCGAGATCGCGCTGGCCTACGTCCGGGGCTTCGAGCTGCCCCGGCCCGAGGAGATCGGGTTCGACTTCAGCGTCGAGTTCCCGCCTCCGCACTCGGACATCGACGTGGTCCCCGCCCCCGCTGGCACCCGCCCGGACTTCACGGGGCCGGTGTACGACCTCGGGGCCGTGGCCCGGCGCGAGGTCCTGCTGCCGGCAGCAGCGAACCAGTGGCGCGGGGTCTGCCCCTCGTGGGACAACACCGCACGCCGGCCCGAGAACGGGGCCATCATGCGGGGAGCCGCGCCGGAGGATGTCCGGGACTGGTTCGTGCGGGTGGGCCGCGACACGGTCACCCGGTTCGCGGACCCCTCGGCGCGGCTGGTCTGGATCAACGCGTGGAACGAGTGGGCCGAGGGGGCCCACCTGGAGCCGGATCGTGCGTTCGGCTACCAGTGGCTGCACGCCGTGCGCGACGGGCAGGAGGCCCTGGCCGGGGTGGTCGAGGGCACCGGTCCCGGGGTGGTCCTGGTGGTGCATGACCTGCACCGCCATGGGGCGCAGATGCTCAGCCTGGCCATGTACGCGTGGTTGCGGCGTTGGGGGGTGCGGGCGACCGCGGTGGCCCTGGGTGACGGGGTCATGCGCGCCGACTTCGAGGCCGTGGGCCCGCTGCACGTCGTCGACGACACCGACGCCGGCGCGTGCAGGGCGCTGGCCGAGGCCCTGGCGGGGCAGGGCTTCGCCGCGGCGCTGGCCAACTCCTCGGTGACGGGACGGTTCGCGGCTCACCTCGCGGCCGCCGGCGTGCACGTGACCGGCCTGGTGCACGAGCTGCCCGAGGTCCTGGCCGAGCTCGACCGGGGGCCGCGGGCCGAGGCCCTGGCCGCGTGTGCCGAGGTGCTGGTCTTCCCCGCCGAGCTGGTCCGCGACCGGTTCCCCTACCCGGTGCCCGCGACCACGACGACCGTGGTCGCCCCGCAGGGGATCCCCGGGGCGATACCCACGCCGGGGGACGCTGCCGCGCGCGCGTCCCTGCGTGCCCGCCTCGGGCTGCCGGGCGACGCGCTGGTCGTCGTCGGTGCCGGGTACGGCGACTGGCGCAAGGGCGTGGACCTGTTCACCGAGATGCTCGGGCGCATGGTCGCCGGCGAGGGCGCCCGCGAGGTCCACGCGATCTGGCTCGGCCGGCTGGCCGAGGAGGACCCGCGGATCGCCGGGGCTGTCGGGTCGGCGCCGCCCGGGCGGCTGCACCTGCCGGGGTTCGTCGAGGATGTCGCTGCCCACCTGCGGGGTGCCGACGTGTTCGCCCTGACCTCCCGCGAGGACCCGTTCCCGACGGTGGCCCTGGAGGCGATGGCCGCGGGGCTGCCGGTTGTGGCGCTCGAGGGCGCCACCGGCCTGCGTGCGCTGCTGTCCGACGGAGGTGGGTCGAGCGTGCCCGCCGGGGACCCCGCGGCGTTCGCGACGGCCTGTGCCGCGGCCGCCCGCGCCGGGTCGGCCATCGACGGGCAGTCCGACGCCGAGCGCCGCCACGCCCTGGTGGCAGACCGGCACAACTTCCATCGCTGGATGCTCGACCTGCTCGCGCGCACCCCGGCTGCGATCCCGCGGGTGAGCGTCGTGATCCCCAACTACAACTACGGCCACCTGCTCACCGGGCGCGTCGGCCAGGTGCTCAGCCAGGGCATCGCGCCGTACGAGCTCATCCTGCTCGACGACGCCTCCACCGATGACAGCGTTTCCGTAGCCCGGGCGGCCGTGGCCGGCGTGGAGGTGCCCTGCCAGATCGTGGTCAACGACGCCAACACCGGTTCGCCGTGCGCCCAGTGGGAGCAGGGTGCCCGACTGGCCCGGGGTGAGGTGGTGTGGATCGCTGAGGCCGACGACGTGGCCCACCCCTCGTTCCTGGCCGAGGTGCTCAGCGGATTCGACGAGCCGGGCCACATCGTGCTCAGCTACTGCCAGTCGCGCCAGGTCGACGAGGCGGGTCGGGTTCTGGCACCTGACTACCGCGACTACACCGCCGACGTCGACCAGGACTACACCCGCCGGTACGTCGCCGACGGCGCCGCGGAGATCCAGGCGTGCCTGTCGGTGAAGAACACCATCCCGAACGTCAGCGCCGTGCTGTTCGACCGCGCAGCCCTGGTCGGGGCCCTGGACGCCTGTGGCCCGGCGGTGCGGGCCCTGCGCTACGCCGGGGACTGGCGGCTCTATCTCGAGGTGCTGACCCGCGGGCGCGTGGCGTTCACCCCGCGCGCGCTCAACGACCACCGCCGGCACGCGGCCAGCGTCATCGGCGCGGGGGACGCCGAGGCCCACCTCGCGGAGATCGAGGCGGTGCAGCAGGTCGCGCGCGGGATCGCCGGGGTTCAGCCCGACTGGGCCGCCCAACAGCGCTGGCTGGCCGCGGCGAGGAGCTCACTGGGGCTGTTCTCGATCACGTCGTGAGCTGTCTGCTCAGAGAGGTGTTCGGGTGGGCTGGGCCTTGAGCAACTGGTAGTGCGGGATCCCGAGCGACTTCATGGCACGACCCAGGATCGCGGCATTGGTCGAGCGCACCACACCGAAGGCCTCGGGGTCGAACTGATCGTCGAAGGCCCTGATGAGGCTTGCGGCGTCTACCGGGTCACGATGGGTCACGTGGGGTATCCCGCAGGCCTCCGCGAGCTCCTTGGTGCGGCTGTCGTGCGCGACCAGGACTCCCGGGGTGCCCGCCGCCACCGCTGCCATGATCCCGTGGAATCGTGGGCCCACGACCATGTCGAAGCGCTTCATGTGGTCCACCCACGGGTCCACGTCGAAGAAGGCCACCGAGCGGTTGCGCAGAAGCGCCTCGAACTCCTCCGCGGAAAGGTCGGGGGCGAAGTGTCGACCTGCGACGGCGGCCACGCCGCGACCGACCTCGTCGACGTCGTCGCGTGAGTACGTCATGAGCTCCGGACCCTCTTGGAGGATCCACGGCAGTCCCACCTCGCTGGTCCTGGCCAACATGGTCAAGGATGCGTCCACCTGCGCCAGGTGCCGGTAGTTGTGCAGTCCGGAGATCACGCACATCCGGGACTCAGCCGTCCCGAGCGCGCGCTTGGCCGCGATCGCGTGGCCGAGATCCGGCTCCGAGTTGAGGAACTGGGATGGGCAACCCAGGACGGTGCTCGCGATACCGGCCGCAGCCAGCGTCTGCGCAGTGAACCGACCCCGCACCAGAACGTTGGGCACGCCGGGCGCCGCAGTGTCGGCGATGGCCTGGAGCCAGCGCAGCATGGCTGGGTTCGCTGGGACGTCCATCGCGCCGAGGTCGGCTTGGGCCCCCAGACCGAGAATGAGCATGGGCACACCAGCGCGAATGAGGTTGTCGGCCTGCTCAGCGATGTTGGCCCTCGGCCCGTACCAGTTCGCCGCCGGGATGACTATCCGGTCGAGTTCCCTCAGCGCCTCGACGGGTGTGTCGAGGCTGACGGGCACCGGGTCGACCACGATGCGCTTGGTGGCCTCGATGAACAGCAGGTTCCCGGTGTTCCTGCCCACCCGGTTGAAGGCGCGTGTCGTGTGGAAGGTCGAGTACGGGAACCCCGACATGGCTGCGAGCAGGACGCCAACGCGCACGGGTACCCCTGGGGCGGTCGTCGGGTGGGGGAGCGGGCCGAGAGTACCAGTGGGGGTCGGTCCTGCTGTCTACTGGTCCCGGGCCTCGGGGTGCTCGGCGAGCAGCTTGACCATGTACGCGCCGTACCCGCTCTTCAGCAGTGGCTCAGCCAGGGCCGCCAGCTGGGCGTCGTCGATCCAGCCGTTGCGCCAGGCGATCTCCTCCAGGCAGGCCAGCTTCACGCCCTGGCGGTCCTCCATCACCCGCACGTACTCGGAGGCGTCGTGCAGGGAGCGGAAGGTGCCGGTGTCCAGCCAGGCGGTGCCGCGCTGCAGCACCGAGACCGCGAGTCGGTGCTGGCCGAGGTAGGCCTGGTTCACCGCGGTGATCTCGAGCTCGCCGCGGGCCGACGGGGTGATCCGCGAGGCCACCTCGACGATGTCCGGTCCGTAGAAGTAGAGGCCCGGAACGGCGTAGTGCGACCGGGGCGAGTACGGCTTCTCCTCCAGGCTGATGGCCCTGCCCCGCTCGTCGAACTCGACCACCCCGTACTCGGAGGGGTTGGACACGCGGTAGGCGAAGATGTGCCCGCCGTCGAGGTCGTGCAGCTCGCGCAGGTGCCGGCCGAGGCCGGGTCCGTGGAAGATGTTGTCGCCGAGGACGAGTGCGGCGGCGGCCCCGTCGAGGAATCTGCTCGCCGAGCAGGAAGGCCTGGGCAAGGCCCTCCGGGCGCTCCTGGATCACGTAGGAGTACGACACGCCCAGCTCGGCGCCGTCGCCGAGCAGTCGGCGGAAGGCCGGCTGGTCCTCCGGCGTCGTGATGATCAGGATCTCGCGCAGCCCGGCGTTCATGAGCGTCGCGATCGGGTAGTGCACCATCGGCTTGTCGTACACGGGCAGCAGCTGCTTGCTGACCCCCCGGGTGATCGGCCAGAGCCTCGATCCGGTGCCGCCTGCCAGCACGATGCCCTTCACGTGCTCACCTCCGTTCCCTGAGCCGTGCCCACCTCGTCGGCCGCGGCTGCCCGAACCCCTCGCGGAAGGAGTCCAGCACCTCGGCCGGCTCCTGGCGGGAGTCGCGCAGGAGGCCCGACTGGCGCCGACCCCACGAACCGAGGAGGGCGTCCTGGCCCTGCGTCTGCAGCATCGTGGCCCACATGGCCCAGTGCCCGCCCCCGACCTGGGGCCGCTTCGGGTCGCCGTAGCCGATGGCGATGGCCGACTGGACCTTTCGCAGGAAGTTCGGCGCGTCACGGTTGGCGATGTGGCGCAGGATCAGCCCCGAGCGCAACCCCGACACCGTCGAGTGCCCGCCGCCCTCGAGGAAGTGGCTGCCCTGGGTGAGCGTGAGCCTGCCCAGGACCTCGGCCCGCACGGCGACCTTGTACATGCAGGCCGGCACCCCGCGGTTGACGGCATCCAGCAGGGTCTGGTCGGGGTCGGCGGCCAGACCTGCCTCGAGGGCCACGGCGCTGACGTGGTTGACCATGAGCAGGTTCACGGCGTCCGCAGTCAGCGGGGCCAGGAGGTCGGGCAGCGGGGCGTTGCAGGCCAGGAACTCGTCGGCGTCGAGCGGGAACACCCAGTCGACGTCGCCCCACCGGGACAGCCCGTAGCGCGCGGCCCCGGTCATCATCTGCGCCTGCTGGTGGTTCGGGTTGCGCTCGTCGATGACGACCAGGTCGAGGCCGAGCCGTTCGGCTGCTGCCCGCGCGAGGTCGGCGGTGCCGTCGGCCGAGAGGTGGTCGACGAGCACGACGCGGCGGAATCCGAGGCGGTGGTAGTGACCCAGCCAGGGGGTGACGGTGCTCGCCTCGTCGCGCATCATCGTCACGACCATCCCGCGGTGTGCCCGGGAGGCCGTGGCCGCCATGTCGCCCAGCGCGCTGGCCGTGGGACCGGCGGCGTCGAGCCGGCTGCGCAGGCGGGCGGCATCTGCCTCGAGCCACTCAGCGATGCGGAAGTAGGCGATCCGATCGTGACCCTCGACCCGGGCCCGGTCCAGGAGCTCGTGGACCGTGGCCACATCGCCGCGGGGGAAGCTCTTGGTGAGCTCAGCCAGCACGTCCATCGGGCAGGGGCCCCCCTTCTCGGGGCGAAGGTACCACCGCAGCCTGCCCGGCCCGGGCAGCCACCGCCCCCGCGGCCGCCGGCCCGGCGCCCCGCCGAGCCGGATCGCCCGGTGCAGGCCGGGCCGACGGGTAGCATGACGGCGGCCCCGGTCGGGGACCGCAGGGGCGAGCACCTCGGAGGGGGGTCGCAGTGAGGATCCTGGTGACCGGCGCGGCCGGTTTCATCGGTTCGAACTACGTCCGCAAGCAGCTGGGCGATGCGTACCCGGAGACGGCTGGCGCGCAGGTGACGGTGCTGGACAAGCTGACCTACGCCGGCTGCCTGGACAACCTGGCCGAGGTGGCCGACTCCCCGCGCTACCGGTTCGTGCAGGGCGACATCTGCGACGCCGACCTTCTGGCCGACCTGCTGCCCGGCCACGACGCCGTGGTCCACTTCGCGGCGGAGTCCCATGTGGACCGCTCGATCACCGGCGCCTCGGACTTCGTCGTCACCAACGTCCTGGGCACCCAGACGCTGCTGCAGGCCGCGCTCAACGCGGGCATCGGCCGGTTCGTGCACGTGAGCACCGACGAGGTGTACGGCTCGATCGCCGAGGGGTCCTGGGACGAGACCCGCCCGCTGGAGCCGAACTCGCCCTACAGCGCGTCGAAGGCCGGCTCGGACCTGCTCGCCCGGGCCTACGGCCGCACGTTCGGCATGGACGTGTCGCATCACCCGCTGCTCGAACAACTACGGGCCCTACCAGTTCCCGGAGAAGGTCATCCCGCTGTTCGTCACCAACCTCATGGACGGCCTGCCGGTGCCGCTCTACGGCGAGGGGCTCAACGTGCGCGACTGGCTGCACGTGGACGACCACTGCCGCGGCATCCACCTGGTGCTGGCCAAGGGCCGGGCCGGCCAGACCTACAACATCGGCGGCGGCACCGAGCTGACCAACCGTGAGCTGACCGAGCTGCTGCTCGAGGCGATGGGCGTCGGCTGGGAGATGGTCCGGCGCGTGGAGGACCGCAAGGGCCACGACCTGCGGTACTCGGTCGACATCACGAAGATCGCCGACGAGCTGGGCTACGCCCCGGAGGTCCCGTTCGCGGAGGGCCTGGCCGAGACGGTCGCGTGGTACCGGGCCAACGAGGCGTGGTGGCGGCCGCTGAAGGAAGCGAAGCCCGCGCTGTGAACAGCACTGCCGGCGGGCGGCGCTGGCTGGTGGTCGGGGCGGCCGGCATGCTCGGCCACGACCTGGTCGACCGGGCCGGCGCGGCCGGGCACGAGGTGGTCGGCATGGACCTGCCCGAGATCGACATCACATCTGCGCAGTCCGTCGCCGCAGCCCTCGATACCGTTGGCCCCGACGTGGTCGTCAATGCCGCGGCCTACACCGCGGTGGACGCTGCCGAGGAGAACGAGGCCCGTGCCCTGCGGATCAACGGCGACGGCCCGCGGGTGCTCGCCGAGGCTGTCGCGGCCCGTCCGGGGATCCGACTGGTGCACATCAGCACCGACTACGTGTTCCCCGGCGATGCCTGCACCCCCTACGCCGAGGACGCCGACCCCGGGCCGCGCTCGGCCTACGGGCGCACGAAGCTCGCCGGCGAGCGGGCGGTGCGGGCCGCGCTTGCCGGGCCGCGGATACGTGGTGCGCACCGCGTGGCTCTACGGCGTGCACGGGGCGAACTTCGTGAAGACGATGCTGGCCCTGGAGGCCGGGCGCCCCGAGGTGTCGGTGGTCGACGACCAGCGCGGCCAGCCGACCTGGAGCCGGGACCTCGCCGACCAGGTGGTCGCGCTCATGGCCGGCGGGGCGCCGGCCGGCACCTATCACGGCACCTCGTCGGGGGACACCACCTGGTTCGGGTTCACCCGGGAGATCTACCGCCTGATCGGCGCCGACCCGCAGCGGGTCCAGCCCACCACCACCGATGCCTTCCCGCGCCCGGCCCCCCGGCCGGCGTACAGCGTCCTGGGCCACGGACGCTGGAGCGAGGTGGGGATGGCCCCGATCCGCGACTGGCACGAGGCTCTGGCCGAGGCACTGCCTCTGATCCGCACCGAGGGCTGACGGCGCTCGGGGCGGGGCGCCCGCCCGCGCTCGGGCCTTCCTCAGCCCGACAGGCCCGCCCGGTAGGCCCGGCAGGCCTCGTAGTCGGGGAGCAGGCCCGCCTCGCGTGCGGCGGCCAGCGTCGGGGCGGCGGCGTCCTTGGCCGAGAGCTCGGCCGGGCCGTCCAGCGGCCAGTCGATCCCGATCGCCGGGTCGAGCGGATGCACCTCGTGCTCAGCCCCCGGGCTGTAGCCCTCGCTGCACAGGTACACCACCGTCGATCCGTCCTGCAGGGAGCAGAACCCGTGGCCGAGGCCCTCGGAGAGGTACACCGCGCGCCGGTCGCGGTCGTCGAGGAGCACGGACGTCCACTGGCCGAACGTGGGCGACCCGACGCGGATGTCCACGATGACGTCGAGCACCGCACCCTTCACGCAGGTCACGTACTTGGCCTGGCCGGGTGGGACGTCGGCGAAGTGGATCCCGCGCAGCACGCCCTTGGCCGACACCGAGCAGTTCGCCTGGGCCAGGGAGAGCCGGTGGCCGGTGGCTGCGACGAACGAAGGCACGGTGAACCACTCGAGGAACGCCCCCCGGTCGTCGCCGTGGATGCGCGGGGTCAGCGACCAGGCTCCCTCGATGGGCAGCGGCTCGACGTGCATGGGTGTCCCTCCGGGGTGGGGGTGGTCGGTGGTGACAGCGGACGGGATCAGGCGCCGCGGGCCTGCCGCGCGGTGGTGATGGCCATCCCGGCCCGACGGGCCAGGGCCTCGCGGACCTCGAGCTCGGCGGCGCGGGCCTGCGCCAGCCGGCCGGCGACCTCGTCGGTGCCGATCACGACCTGGCCGGAGTCCGAGACCAGCGCCCCGAAGAAGCGCTCCAGCGCGTGCGCGGTCGTGGCGTCCAGGGCGACCGCCTCGTGCTCGAAGTCCTCGAGGGTCAGCCCCGCCTTGCGCAGGCGGTTCAGCGGACTTGGCCGGCTCCAGAACATCGAGCCGCCGGGGAACCACACCTGCTCCGGATCCACGTCGATGCCGGTGCGCGCGGCCAGCGCGGCGATCAGGGGGGCGTTGCCCCCCCAGAACTCCCGTCCGAGCACCGAGCCCACGGGGGCCACCATGCCGACCTGGGGATCGCGACGCAGCAGCTCGAGGATCAGCGAGATGCCCTCCGGCGTGGGGCACAGGGCGTCCAGGAGGCTCGATCGCCACGCGGCCCCGTCGAGGCGGTGCACGCTCTTCTTGGTGTGCAGCTTGAGCACCGCGTCGTAGTCGCCGATCAGGCCCAGCTCGGCGATGTGCACCAGGGGCCACATGTCCCGGCCGCGGTTGTGCAGGGGCACGATCGTGATCGCCGGGAACTGGGCCACCATCTGGTCGACCAGGGCCTCGGAGTGTCCCTCCACGACCGTGACCACGAGGTCGGTGGGCACCGGGATGCGGCTGATGCGTTCCGCGAGCTCGGGCCAGATCTCCGGGTAGAAGACGTGGGCCACGACGAGCACGCGACCGGAGCGACCCGTGCGCAGCGGGTGGATGTCGGGGCCCTCGATCTGGTGGCCGGCCATCCAGTCACGCGTGCGGGCCAGGAGGGGGTGGCGCAGAACCTGGGCGTCGGTGAAGACCGGCGCCACGTGCGTGGTCGCCGCGGCGCCCGCGAGCTCGTCGGGCAGGGCCCGGGCGGCCCTCCGCTCGATGTGCACGAGGGTGGCCTGGCCGGCGCTCACGGTCGTCCTGCGGCGGCGCTCCTGCCGGCGCAGGCGTGCGATCTCCTGGATGCGGCGCAGCGGGGCGGTCAGGCGCAGGACGGCGGCCATCTCCTCCTGGAAGGCGTGCGCCGCCGTGAGCTGCCGGGTGAGGTGGCGGTTGCGGTCGCGCAGGCGGGCGTTCTCCTCGCGCAGTGCGGCAACCAGCGGATCCTCCCCCGGGAGGTCGCCACTCATCTCGTCCTCCGTTGCACGTCCGCCCTCGTCGGGCCGTTGCGACGCAGCGCATTTGGGCCAACGCCGTGCCGCTCGGTACGATGCGCAGTGTAGCGCCGCGCATTTCGCGCCCCGATCCGACTCGTCGCACGAGCGCGGACCGGCGTCGCCGGGAGTCGCGCAGCGCACGGCCGCCTTAGCTCAGGGGTAGAGCAACGCACTCGTAATGCGTAGGTCCGGGGTTCAAATCCCCGAGGCGGCTCCGTGGCGGCTCCGTGTGAAGCCCCGGCCCGCGACCGGGAGGCCACGGCGGTGCCCGAGGGCGAGGACTGCGTCGTCGGCGGTCCCGACGGGCCCACGGTGGTCCTGTACGGCGACTCGCACGCCGAGCAGTGGTTCCCCGCGATGGCGCGCCTGGCCCGGTCCGAGTGCTGGCGCCTGCTGCCCCTGGCCAAGTTGGCCTGCCCGCCAGGCGGCGCACTGGTCCGCAACGCGCACTGGGACCGGCCCCACACCGAGTGCGCCCGGTGGCACGACTGCGCCCTGCAGCGCATCCGCGCAGAGGACCCCGACCTGGTGGTCGTCTCCATCCGGGCCGACGACGGCCTGATCACCTACCGCGACGACGACCACCTGACCGCGACGTTCGCGGCCACGCTCTCCTCGGCACTGGCCCTGGGGCTCCGGCCGGTCTCTCCGGGCTGAGCAGCCGGGTCCGTCACGGGGACCGTGGGGCTGCCGCCGGCTGAAGGATCGGTGTCCGGGCGCAGCAGCCACGTCAACCGGGGCTCGACCAGCGGCTGGGTCCACCGGATGACCACGCGGCTGGAGAGCGCCACAGCCAGGGCCACCGAGGCAGCGACGACCAGCGCCCACCCGGCGGGGTTGTTCAGGACGGCGTCGAGGCCGGAGACGCGGAACGCCCGGATGACGAAGCCGTGCAGCAGGTACACGTAGATCGTGCGTGTGCCCCAGGTGGTGATCATGCCGCGCCGGTTGGGCACCAGGACCAGGATCGCCAGGATCATCGCCGCCGCGATGGCGTACATGCCCAGGAATGCCGGCAGGTCCACGAGGGCGGTGCGCCCGGCGTCGCCGACCCCGTCGTCGAAGGTGAGGAAGCCCTTGGGCAGGTGGGAGGCCCACGCGGCGGCAGAGGCGCTGGCCAGCAGGATGGCCGCGGCGATTCCCCGCCAGGTCCAGCTGTCGAGGTGGCGCAGGCTCCGCGGGCTCAGCACGAGGCCCGCGACGAAGAAGGGCATCAGCACGATGAACCGGTCGAGGCTCATGACGCCGGGCAGGTCGGTCAGGACCACCAGCGCGGTGGCCCCCACCAGGGTGGTCAGCACCGGCCAGCGCAGGGTGCGCAGGATCGGCACCGACAGCCGCCACATCGTCAGGGCCACCAGGAACCACAGCAGCCAGTACGGGTCGAGCGGATCGCCGGCGCTCGGGGTGTCGGTGCCCAGCATCGTGCCCCAGATCTCGTAGAGCCCGCCGAAGATCAGCAGGGGGGCGATGAGGCCGGTGAGCACCCGCCGCCCGCCGCGCTGGTCGATCGTGGCGCTGCTGATCACCAGCCCGGAGAGGAACACGAACGCGGGCATGTGGAACATGTAGATCCACGCGTAGACCCCGTCGATGAGGGGCTCGGCGCGCATCGTGGCCAGCATGTGGCCCAGGACGACCAGGACGATGAGGACGAAACGGACGTTGTCGATGCGGGAGTCGCGCTCCCGCGTGGGGATCGCGGCCTCGGCCGACCCGGGCCCCCGCGCGGCCGCCGAAGCCGTCAGGACGGCTGTGGTCATACGTCAGGTCTACCCCCCTGTGGCATCGGGAAACCCCGCACCCCCCGTCGGGACCCGCGCACCCTCACAGACGGGCCCGTGACCGGACCGGGAACTCGTCCTCAGCCGAATCGGCGGGCCACCGCGGACAGTCCGTCGAGCACCCGGGTGTAGCTGCCCGGCATCGCTCGGGCCAGCAGGTCCGGGACGGTGGCCGAGCTGGCGATGAGCAGCCTGCCGTGGCGTCGTCGCACGGCCTCGAGGATCTGCTCCGCGGCCTTGTCCGCGGGGTAGCTCAGGAGCCGGTCGAAGGCGTCGATCTCCTCGCGGGTGGCCTCCTCGGGCACGTGGGAGCCGATCCGCGCGCTGCGGGCGATGCTGGGTGCGGATGCCGCCCGGGTGCACGACGGTCACGCCCACGGCGTCCTCGGCCAGCTCGGCGCGCAGCACCTCGGAGAACCCGCGCAGGGCGAACTTGCTCGACGAGTAGGCCGACTGCCCGGCCGGACCGATGATCCCGAAGATGCTCGACACGTTGACGATGTGGCTTCCCGGGTGGGTCTTCAGGAGGGGCAGCAGGGCGTGGGTCAGCGTGACCGGGGCGCCGAAGTTCACTGCCATCACCCAGTCGAACTCCTCGAGGGTGAGCTGGTCGAAGCGCCCGCCGAGGGCCACGCCGGCGTTGTTGACCAGCAGGGTGAGGTCGGGGTGGTCCGTGGCCAGCTGGCGGGCCACCTCCCCGAGGCCGGCCCGGTCGGCGAGGTCGACCACCAGCGTCTGCACCGGCAGCGACGGGTGCGCAGTGCCGATCTGCGCGGCGACCTCGGCCAGTCCCTCGGCGTCCCGGTCGAGCAGGACCAGGGCGCTGCCGCGGGCGGCCAGTCCCTGGGCCAGCTGCTCGCCGATGCCGCTGGCGGCTCCGGTCACCAGGGCTGTCCCGGAGGTGAAGTCGAACTCGGGCAGGCCGCTCATGGGGTCCTCATCTCGGGTCTGCGCAGTGTCTGGTCGCGTGCGCGCCCAGCCCCCCGGTCGGACCCGGATCCGGTGGGAACGGGCAGGGTCCGCATCTCGGCCATCAGGGTCGCATGGGGCAGTCGCCAGCGGTCGACGAGGTAGTTCTGGCCGACGGTCCAGGGGTCGCGCCTGCCCTGGCGCGGGAACAGGTGCGCCGCGCGCTGGATGTAGCCCGAGGACATGTCGATCAGGGGTCGCCCGGGCTGGCCGTCGGGCCGGATCGGTTCCACCGCCGCGATCCCGTGGCGCCGCAGGTGCCGCAGCATCCGGCACACGTACTCGGAGACCAGGTCCGCGCGCAGCGTCCACGAGGCGTTCGTGTACCCCAGGCAGTAGGACATGTTGGGCACGCCGCTGAGCATGATCCCGCGGTGGGCGAACTCGGCCGCCGCGTCGATGGTCCGCCCGTCCACAGCCAGGGTGATGCCGCCCACGGGCAGCAGGCGCAGGCCTGTGGCGGTGATCACCAGGTCGGCCTCGAGGAGCCCGCCGGAGGCCAGCCGGACCCCTGAGTGCTCCAGGTGCGCGATCCGGTCGGTGACCACCGAGGCCCGCCCTGCGGTGATGGCGCGCAGCAGGTCGCCGTCGGGCATCACGCACACGCGCTGGTCCCACGGCTGGTAGGTCGGGGTGAAGTGGGCGTCGAGGTAGGCCGGGTCGTCGAGGTACTGCTCCAGGCCGCGGCGCAGCAGCCGGCCTGGCCAGCGCGGGCCGGCGCCGGCAGAGCTGGTAGAAGCCCTGGCTCAGGGTCACGTTGCGCGCGCGGATGACCGAATGGGCCAGCTGCGCGGGCAGGCGCCGTCGGACGGTGTCGGCCCAGCGGTCGACCGGCGGCAGGGCGGTCATGTCAGGTCGGCGAGCGCTGGAGCATGGTCACGTGCGCCGCAGTGGCGGCCAGGGCGGGCACCAGGGTGACGGCGGTGGCCCCGCTGCCGATCACGACCACGTTCCGGCCCGCCCAGTCGAGGTCCTCCGGCCAGGCCTGCGGGTGCACGATCCGCCCCGCGAAGTCGGCGGCGCCCGGCAGGTCGGTGAGTGGCCCTGCTCGTAGTCGTAGTAGCCGGAGCACAGGTGCAGGCCAGGTGCAGGTGTACTCACGTCGCTCGGGACCGACCTGCGCGTGGACGGTCCAGCGGGCCTGCGCCGTGGACCACTGGGCACGCAGCACACGCGTCCCGAACCGGATGTGCCGCTCGATCCCGGCGTCACGGGCGGTGTCGGCGATGTACTGGCGGATGCTGGCCCCGTCGGGCAGCGACCGGGCACCCCGCCAGGGCTGGAAGGGGTAGGCGAAGGTGAACATGTCCGAGTCGCTGCGCACTCCGGGGTACCGGAAGAGGTCCCACGTTCCGCCGATGGCCTCGCGGGCCTCGAGGATCGCGTAGCTGTGCCCCGGGCACCGCTGCTGCAGGCGCCAGGCCGCGCCGATGCCGGAGAGCCCGGCCCCGACGATGAGGACGTCGACGTGGGTGGCGGGTTCGGTACCTTGCGCGGTGCCCGGGGCGGGGCCGGGTGCGGTGGAATCCGGCATGGCCTACGTGAGGCTGAGCACGAGCCCGCCGCGGGGCTTCGGGATCGGCACGGCGGCCATGTGCATCCGCTGCCCCGGCCGGGCGCGCACCCGATGCTCGGCGAGCACGGCGGTGATCACGGCCTTGGTCATCAGCTCGGCGAGGTGGTTGCCGATGCACAGGTGCGCGCCCCCACCGAACGGGACGAACAGGTGGGAGTGGGCGCGGTCCTCGGCGCGCCCGGGGCCGAACCGCCCGGGGTCGAACGTGTCGGGGGCGGTCCACCAGTCGGGGTGGCGGTGCAGGCCGAGGCTGGCCAGGGTGATCATCTGCCCCGCGCGCAGCGGCACCCCGGCGACCTCGTCGTCGCGCAGCACCCCCCGGGGGGAGAACGGCACGGGTGGGCTCAGGCGCAGGGCCTCCTTCATCACCTGCTCGGTCAGGGCCAGCTGCGTGTGGTTCTCGATCGTCACGTCCCCGCCGGCCAGCGGCCGGATCTCGTCGGCCAGGTGCTCCTGCCATGCCGGGTTCTGGGAGAGGTGCCAGAGCATGACGGTCAGCGTGGCCGTCGTGGTGTCGTGGGCGGCCAGGAGCAGGAAGATCATGTGGTCGACCACCTCATCGACGGCCAGGCCGCGGCCCTCGTCGGTGGTGGCGTGGGCCAGCCGGGAGAGCAGGTCCTCGCCCTCGGGCTGCTCACGGCGCTCGAGGACCAGGCCGGTGAGCAGCTGCTGCAGGGTGTGCCGGGCGCGCAGGCCACGGGCGAACGCACTTCCCGGAACGGGCCGGCGCACGGGGGCCACGGCCGCCTTGAGCATCGCGACGAACGAGTCGTTGACCTGCTCGGCGCGGGTCCCGAGCTCCACGCCGACGAACACCTGCGCCGCGATGTCGAGGGTCAGCCGCTTGGTCATCGCGTAGACGTCGATGCCCTCGGCCGGGGCCTGCGCCACGGCGGCGGCCACGTGCTGGCGGGCCAGGCTGTTCACCTGCTCCATGTATCCGGCCAGGGCGACCCGGCGGAAGGCGTGCTGCATGGCTCGCCGGTGCAGGTGGTGGTCCTCGAAGTCGCGCAGCATGAGCCCGCGGCTGAACAGCGGGCCGATCGTGAACGACCAGCCCCGCTCGCTGGAGAAGTTGGCCGCCCGGTCGACGTAGACCGCCCTGGTCGCCTCGGGGCTCATCAGCACGGTGACGGGTTGGCCCAGGACGCGCACGTCGAAGGCGTCGCCGTGGGCGGCCCGGGCCCGCATGAGCAGCCCACGGGCGTCGCGCAGGAACTCGACGGTGTTGCCGAGCAGGGGAAGGCCGGGCACGGCGGCGGGTGTGGGGGGCATGGGGCCATCGTGGCGCGCGCCGGGGCAGATCCGCGCGTCCGCGCACCCGGACTCCGGCACTGTCGCTGGCTACTCTGGGCTCCATGTCGAAGAAGTCCAAGAACGGGCACGTGGTCAGCCTCTCCGACGACCAGTTGGAGGCCCTGCTCAAGGAGGGGGGCGCGCTGCCGCATCCGGCCGAGGCGGAGGAGCCGGCAGCGCGGCGCAAGGTCGAGCGGATGAACAAGGCGCTCTACGAGCAGGAGCTGTTCCGCCTGCAGGCCGAGCTGGTCGAGATGCAGGAGTGGGTGCGCACCACGGGCGCCCGGCTCGTGGTGATCTTCGAGGGCCGCGACGCCGCGGGCAAGGGCGGCACGATCAAGCGGGTCGCGCAGTACCTGAACCCGCGCATCGCGCGCATCGTCGCGCTGCCGGCGCCCACCGAGCGCGAGAAGACGCAGTGGTACTTCCAGCGCTACGTGCCGCACCTGCCGGCCGCCGGCGAGATCGTCCTGTTCGACCGCTCCTGGTACAACCGGGCCGGCGTCGAGCGCGTCATGGGCTTCTGCACCGCCGAGGAGTACCAGCGGTTCCTGCACCAGGCGCCGATCTTCGAGCGGATGCTCGTCGAGGACGGGATCATGCTGCGCAAGTACTGGTTCAGCGTCAGCGACGAGGAGCAGGAGGCCCGGTTCCGCTCACGGCTCGACGACCCGATGCGCCGCTGGAAGCTCTCGCCGATGGACCTGGAGTCGATCACCCGGTGGGAGGACTACTCGCGGGCCAAGGACGACATGTTCGTCCACACCGACGTCCAGACGCGCCCGTGGTACGTCGTCGAGAGCGACGACAAGCGCCGCGCGCGGATCAACGCGATCGACCACCTGCTGTCGACGATCCCCTACACGGCGGTGCGAGCGCCAGCAGCTCAAGCTGCCGAAACGGCCGCCCACCACCGGCTACCAGCGCCCGCCCCGGGACACCCAGACCTACGTCCCGGACCACGCCCGGCACGTGGAGCTCGTGGCGGCCGAGGGGGGCAAGGCCCGCCAGCGGGAGGGCGAGCACTGACCCGCCCACCGGGCACATGCGAAGGGCCCGCCGGGGGTTCGGCGGGCCCTTCGCATGTGGCTGGGCGGATCGGGGCAGGATCATGCCCAGCAGGGTGCAGCGGTCAGCTCAGCAGGGCGTTGACGTCGACGTCCGGCGGCACCAGCACGCCGTCGATCACGTGGATCACGCCGTTGCTGGCATCGACGTCCACCGCGGTGACCTTGGCGGTCTCGTTCAGCACGACGCCGTCGTCGGTGGTGATGGTGATCGCCGAGCCCTCGACGGTCTCCACGTCGCCGGCCTTCACCTGGTCGGAGGTGACCTCGCCCGAGACCACGTGGTAGGTCAGGATCTTGGTCAGGGTGTCCTTGTTCTCCGGCAGCAGCAGGGCCTCGAGCAGGCCCGCGGGAAGGGCCTCGAAGGCGGCGTTCGTCGGCGCGAACACCGTGAACGGGCCTGTCCCGGACAGCGTCTCGCCGAGCCCGGCCGCAGTCACGGCCGTCACGAGGGTGCTGAAGTCGGGGTTGCCGCTGGCGACGTCGACGATGGTGCCGGGAGCCTCCGCGGTGGGCGAGGCGGACTCCATCGAGTCCTGCGTGGGCGACGCGCTGGTGGCGGTTGGGGTGGTGGCGGCCTCGTCGTCGTTGCTCGAGCAGCCGCTCAGGACGAGCAGCGCAGCGATCCCTGCCGCTGCGACGGTGATCTTCCTCATGGTGGCTCCTGATCTGTGGTGACCGCCGTGGTGCGGTCTCACCAGTCATTCCGCCGCGAGGGGCTCCGCGGATGCACAAGTTACGCACCATTTGTCTGGACGGGGACGAAAGGGGGTGGCCAGGGTGCCGTAACGAGGGGATGCTCGCCCGGGCGTACATCGACGCGATGCGCCTGCGCCTCGGGCGCACGTACTGGTACGGCTGGGACTCCCACGGGCTGGGCCTGGACATGATCGACCCGACCACGAAGGAGGTCACGGCCGCCGGGGTGGCCTTCCAGACCCTGCAGGGCTGGATGGTCGGCAAGCAGTGGCGCGGGTGCTCGGTGACGAAGAAGGTGCGCTGGTGCCGCATGCGCAGCGCGACGGGAGCGCGGACCACCATCGTCTACAGCACGACGGCCAGCAGGTGCACCGTGCGCGTCCCGGCGGGCGTCCGGAAGCTCGGGCGCCTCGACGGGTCCACGGTCCGGGTGCGGACCGGCCAGAAGGTGCGTGTGGGCCAGGTCCCGGTGCTGTTCATCGGGCGGTGGCCGGTCGGTAGGCACTGACCGTGGGCTCCCCGGGGAGCCAGAACCGCCACGGCGTCGGCGCGCCCGCCCCGGCTACCCCGACGCGCGGCCCGCTGAGCACCTCGACCGGTGGGGCGGGCGCCAGGATGAGGCGCAGGGCGGCCGCCCGGCCGCGCAGGTCGATGCCGTCCTGGGCTGCGGTGACGCCCAGCGCCGCGGCAAGCCTGGCGGGTCCCCGGGCGAGGTCCCGATCGCTGCGACTCGCCGGTCGGCGAGCCCGTGCCACCGGGATTCCCTCGGTGACCTCGCCCGCGCGGATCAGCACCGCGCCAGCAGCGTCCGGCTCATGGGCCACCACGTTCAGGCACCAATGCATCCCGTACGTGAAGTACACATATGCGCGCCCGGGTGGGCCGAACATGGTCGCGTTGCGCCGGGTGCGACGGCGGTGGGCGTGCGATCCAGGATCCTCGTCGAGGCCGCCGTAGGCCTCGACCTCGGTGACCCGGGCTGCCACTCGGGGCCCGAGGTCACTGACGAGCAACGCCCCCAGCAGCAGCGGGGCGATGACTGACGGGTGCCCAGCCAGGGGATCGGGAGTCGGCGCCGGGGCGTCCGCGTGGTCCCGGTCGAGGGGGTCGGGCGTGGGCGTGGTGTCGGCAGGCTCAGTCTCCGGACGGTCCACGTGGGCCCGCCTCCTCGGCCGAGCCGGGCGAAGACCCCTCCGGCCCCTCCGGTGTCTGCCTGCCATGGCCCGGGCCCTGCGCCGACCCGTGCGCCTCCGCGTGTGCCGGGCCGCCCGCCTGGCCGTTCGGGTGCGACAGGGGCGGTCGGCCCTCGGCCGCCCGCATCGCCGCCTCGACCCGCTCGAGGTCGGTCGCCGATCGCTCGAGGCCGAACTCGTCGATGAGCGCGTATCGCCGGCCGTAGGTGGTGATGATGGACTGGATCGTGGCCACCACCGGGATCGCGAGCAGGGCCCCGATCGCCCCGAACAGCGACGACCCGACCAGGACCGATCCGAAGCCGACCGCCGGGTGGATCTCCAGCGTCGAGCGGGTCACGCGCGGAGAGACGAAGTAGTTCTCGATCTGCTGGTAGACGGTCACCGCCACCAGCACCGCCAGTGCCTTCAGCGGTGATCCCTCGACCAGGGCGATCGTGATCGGCAGCGCACCGGCCAGGTAGGTGCCGATCGTCGGGATGAACTGCGAGACCAGCCCCACCCAGAGGGCCATCGGCAGCCAGTACGGCAGGTCCAGCAGCAGGAAGACGGCGCCGTGGAAGATGGCGCTGATCACCGCCATGATGCCGCGGGAGATGACGTACCCACCGGCCTTCTGGGTGGAGATGTCCCACACGGTGAGGAAGGTGCGCTGCCGGCCCGGCGGGAGCCAGGAGGCGATCGTGGCGCGGAATCGGGGCCCATCGGCGGTGAAGTAGAACGAGAACAGCATCACCGTGAACAGGCTGAACACCCAGCCGACGGCCGTGCTGACCACGTTGAGCAGGCCCAGGCCCAGGTTCGCCGCGACCTTCGCCAGGTCCTCGGCCCCGATGCCCACCCCCTGCAGGATCGCGTTGTAGTCGAAGTTCGTGCCGAACCGGCCGTTCACCCAGGCCAGCACCGAGGCCAGCAGGTCGGGCAGGCTGCGCACGAGCTCGGCCAGCTGGACGGCCAGCAGGTTGCCGAAGACGGCGAAGAACAGGATCGTCGCGAGGATCAGCCCGCCCATGACCAGGAAGGTGCCCAGGCCCCGGCGCATCCCCCGAGCGGCCAGGCCGTTGACCAGTGGCTCCATGGAGATGCCCACGAAGAATGCCAGGAACAGCGTGTACCAGAACTGCTCGAGCTCGGCGAAGCCCCACACGATCGCCCGGGAGGCGATCACCAGGGTGAGCACGAGCACGACTGCCCGCCGGAACCAGGGCGGCAGGGCGCGCGGGTCGGGGTCGTCGGTGATCGCCCACGGCAGGGTGTGCAGGCCCCGGTCCTCAGCCGACGAACCGGCCTGGCCGGGCTCGCCCGTCCCCGGATCAGCGGATGCCATCGTCGCTCCTGTCCACCGGCGCCTCGAGGGGAGTCTGCCTCTCGGGGTCGGTGCCGCGCACCTCGGCGGTGAGCAGGGCCAGGTCCTCGGCAAGGCGCCGGGTGCGGGCCTCCAGCCGGGAGACCTCGTGGCTGAGCTGCACGGCCACCAGCAGCAGGAACAGGATCGCGGTGAAGAACAGCAGGTTGGACGGCACCTCGAAGCCGAAGGTCCGGGCCAGGGCACCGAGCATCTGGGGGAACAGCGCGACGATGCCCAGCAGGAGGCCCACGGCAAGCCACAGCGCGGCGAACCGCTCGCGCAGGATCCCGCGGCGCAGCAGCTCCACCACGAAGGCCAGCAGCAGGATCGCGCCGGCCAGCCCCACCCAGTTGCTGCTCACGGGGCCCCCACCCGGGCGCTGGGCTCCGGGAGCTCGACCGGGCGCCGGGCCAGGGCGACGTAGAGCGCGAGCACCGCCCGGCCCAGGTAGAGGCCGGCCTGCACGGGTGAGTGGCTGGCGGTCCCGCCCTGGCGCGGGCGCATGTGCACGGGCACCTCGCGCACCACGAGCCCGGCGCGCGCGGCGATCACCAGCGACTCCACCGTGTCGCCGAGGTACTCGGCCGGGTAGTGGCGCGCGAAGAGGGCGATGGCTCGACGGTCCGACGGCCCGGAAGCCCGAGGTCGTGTCGGTCAGCGGCGCCCGGCACACGCGGCTCAGGGCGCCGCCGAGCAGGCGCATGGCCCACTTGCGCGGGCCCCGGACCTGGTAGTCCCCGGCCGTGAACCGGCCGCCGATGACCACCGAGGCCCCGTCGAGGGCGGCGACCAGGTCCGGGATGTGCTCGGCGACGTGCTGGCCGTCGGCGTCGACCTGGACCACCGCGTCGAAGTCCAAGCGCTGGGCGTAGAGGAACGCCGTGCGCATCGCCCCGCCCACCCCGACGTTGAACGGCAGCGTGACCACGGTGGCCCCTGCCCGGGCGGCCACGGCGCCGGTGGTGTCCCGGGAGCCGTCGTCGACGACCAGGACCTGGGCCTCGGGCACCGCGCGGCGAACCTCTGCCACGACCGTCGCGATGGTCTGCGCCTCGTTGAGGGCGGGGATGGCCACCAGCGTGCGCCGCATGTCGGCACTCTGCCACACCTGCGCCGGGGCGCCCTGCATGCCGATCGCGCTCATGGGTTGCCCGCTCCTTCTGGCTGCTGGGGTGAGGCTATCTGGCCAGCCGGGCCGGCCTGTGCCGATCCACCAGAGGCGGCGGCCGCGCGCGAGCTGCGGCGCGTGCTGCGCGCCCGCCGTACCTGCTCCTGCGAGGGCCCCTGGCGGCTGCGCACACGCAGCCGGGGGGCGCGCCCACTGGAGCCGGCCCGGGCGATCTGCTCGCGGACGACCGCGATCGGCAGCCCAAGCGCCGGGGCGACGTCGTGGGCCATGGGGGCCCGCCACCCGAGTCGCACCGAGAGGATCGAGATCGCGGCGATGAGCACGATGATCGGCCACTCCACGAGCCGGGTGGGCACGTCCAGCGTCCGTGCCGCCAGCACCAGCAGGCTCGTGCCCACGAGGGCCGCGGAGGCATCCCAGGGCCCGGCCTGCATCATCGACGGCGGCTCCCCGGCGAGCAGGTCGCGGATGATCCCGCCGGCCGAGGCTGCCACCACGCCGATAAGGATCGCCGACCCGCCCGGGTACCCGGCCACGAGGCTGCGCTCGGCGCCGACCACCGCGAACAGCCCGAGGGCCACGCCGTCGAGGACCATCAGAGGTGTGGCCAGGTGGGTCGTCGTGCGCACCAGCAGGATCCCGGCGAGGGCCGCCAGCGCCGCGGCCGGCAGGTAGGCGGGGTCGGAGATGGCCAGCGGGGGGCCCACGTCGAGCAGCAGGTCGCGGATGATGCCGCCGCCCAGGCCGACGCAGATCGCGGTGAGCAGAACGCCGGTCAGCGTGACCCCGCGCCTGGTGGCGAACAGCGCCCCACCGAGGGCGGCGACCACGATGGAGGCGAGGTCGAGCCACACGGGAGCGTCGACCACGCCGACGTCCTGGGTCCAGGGCACGGCGCCATTGTGGGCAGCGCTGGCGCGCTGCCTGCGCCGGACACGCGGCCTCACTACGATGTTCCGATGCCCCCGCCGAGCCAGCCCCGTTCTCCGGCCCCGGGCATCCCCGCAGCCGCGGGGACGGCGGCGGACTCGGGGACCGCCATGTCGCCGGGTCGCGGAGCGGGTTCTGCAGCGGTCCCTCCCGGGCCAGCCGCGCCCGCGGGCCCGGCTCCCACGGGGCCCGGCTCCCTCCGGCCCGGCTGCGTCCGGGGCGGCCGCTGCCGAGCAGCCGGCGATCACCGCGATGTACGACCGGCTCGACGAGCTGACTGCCCGCGCCGGCCGGGACCTGACCCGGGCCCGGCGGACCCAGACCGCCGGGACCCCGGCAGCCACGGTCGAGCGCGAGGCGATGATCCGTGCCTACACCGAGCGGCTCGGGGCGCTGACCTCGGCGGAGCGACGCCTGTGCTTCGGTCGACTGGACTTCTCCGCCGGCGGCACGCCCCTGTACATCGGACGGCTGAGCATCGCCGACGAGTCCCAGTCGCTGCTGCTGACCGACTGGCGGGCCCCGGCCGCCGAGCCGTTCTACCGGGCGACCACTGCCAGCCCGATGGGCGTGGCCCGCCGCCGGCACATCCTGCTCGACGGTCGTGCGGTCGTGGCCGTGGAGGACGACGTCCTGGACCTCGACGCCGTCGGTCCCGGGTCGGACTTCGAGGGCAACGGAGCCCTCATGGCAGCCCTGGCGGCCAGGCGCACCGGGCGCATGGGCGACATCGTGGCCACGATCCAGGCCGAGCAGGACCGGATCATCCGCGCCCCGCTGGCTGGGATCCTCGTCGTCGAGGGTGGCCCCGGGTGCGGCAAGACCGTCGTGGGCCTGCACCGGGCGGCCTACCTGCTGTACACCCACCGCGAGCAGATCGCCCGAAGTGGCGTGCTCGTGGTCGGCCCCAACCCGCTGTTCCTGCGCTACATCAGCCAGGTGCTGCCCGGCCTCGGCGAGTCCAGCGCCGTGCTGGCCACCCCGGGCCAGCTGTACCCGGGCGTGGACGCGGTGCCGGAGGCCGACGACGCCGTGGCCCGGATCAAGGGCGACGTGCCGATGGCCGAGGTGGTGGCCACAGCGATCCGCAACCGCCAGCGGGTGCCTGAGTCCGCGCGGGTGCTCAACGTGGCCGGCACCCGGATCACGCTCACCCCGTCGATGGCCAGCGCCGCCCGCGATCGCGCCCGGGCCTCGCGCCGCCCGCACAACCGGGCGCGCCTGACCTTCGTGCTCTCGCTGCTGGACCGGCTGGCCCAGGCGCTCGCCTCGGCCCGGGGGGTGGACCCGGACAGCAACCGCGACATCCTGCTGGCCGACCTGCGCGACAGTGCCGACGTGCGCCGCGAGGTGAACCTCTGCTGGATGCCCCTGACCCCGGAGCAGGTCGTGGCCGACCTGTGGGCGCAACCGGCCAGCCTGGCCGCCGCCGCGCCCCGGCTCTCGGCCTCGCAGCGCGCGCTGCTCGCCCGGGACCGCGACGCCCCGTGGACGGTGCCCGACGTGCCGCTGCTCGACGAGGCCGCGGAGTTGCTCGGCGAGGACGACGAGCCGGCCCGGCGGGCGGCCGCGGCAGCTGCCTCCGAGCGGGCGATGGAGCAGGAGTACGCCCGCGGCGTGCTGGAGATGACCGGCGTTGCCGGTCTGACCGCCGACCAGCTCATCGACCGCTACGCCGGCGGCGGTCGCGAGCGTCGCACGGTCGTGGACGCCGCGCTGGCCGACCGGACCTGGGCCTACGGCCACGTGGTGGTCGACGAGGCCCAGGAGCTCTCGGCGATGCAGTGGCGGCTGCTCCTGCGCCGCTGCCCGAGCAAGTCCATGACGGTCGTGGGTGACCTCGCCCAGTCGGCCTCCGGCGCGGCACCGAGGCAGTGGGCCGAGGTCTTCGACCGGGTGGCCCCGGGCCGCTGGTCGGTGGAGCAGCTCACGGTCAACTACCGCACGCCGGCGCCGATCATGACGCTGGCGGCCGACGTGCTCGCCGCGTCGGGCTCAGCGGCACTGGCCCCCAGCTCGGTGCGCGACGGCGCCGCGCCGAGGATCGTGTCGGCGCCGGCCGGTCGCACCGGCGCCGAGGTCGTCCGGGCCCTGGCGCCTTGGCTGGCCGAGGAGGGCCGCAGCGCCGTCATCGCGCCCCGCTCGCTGCAGGACACCCTGGCCAGCTCGCTGGCCCGCGCACTGCCGACCGGGACCCTCGGTGTGGGCAACGCGGCGCTGGACAGCCACGTCAGCCTGCTCACCGTGGCCGGCACCAAGGGCCTGGAGTTCGACCAGGTGGTGGTCGTCGAACCGGCCGCCCTCCTCGCCGAGGGCGCACGCGGCGCCCACGACCTGTACGTGGCCCTGACCCGGCCCACGCAGGAGCTGGTGGTCGTGCACAGCGAGCCGCTGCCCGCAGGGTTCCCCGGGGCCTGAGTCGGCCCCCGGCCGGCCCCCGCTCGGCCCGCGTCGGCCCACTCGCGCTGCCCTACTGCTCGCTGCGCCCGGTCACGTTGTCGGCGAGCCACTCCACCAGGGGTCGGGCCTGTCGCCAGCCCTCCCGCACCCGCTCGCCGGCCTCGGGCGTGCCCAGCCATGGCTCGTCATGGGGCGTTGAGCGCGAGACCAGCACTGTGCGATGGCGCAGCAGGTCCAGGGCCGGGTGGTCGCCCGGTACGCCCCGAGGCCGGGTGCGCACCTGGTCGCCTCCCACCTCGAGGCCGGCGGCGCGCATCTCGCCGAGCACCTCGCGCAGGTCCTCGGCCCCCGCGGCCTCCCCGACGGTGCCGCGGTAGCGGGCCACCTGTTCGGGCGTCGAGGAGTACCAGCCTGCGCCGATCATCAGGCCCCCCGAGCTCACCTGCACGTAGTACCCGCAGGCGGGCCCGATCTCGACGTAGCCCCCCTGGTGCTCCTTGTAGGGGCTCTTGTCGGCGCTGAAGCGCACGTCCCGGTACGGCCGGAACATCCGCCCCAGCCCGAACTCCTCAGCCAGGTCGTCGAGGAGTGCGACCATCGGCTCGCGCACGGCCCGGTCGTAGCGGTGCTTGTGCGCAGCCCAGAACTCCTTGGAGTTCTCGTCCTCGAGGTCGGCGTAGAACTCGAAGGCGTCGGCGGGGAATCCGGTGAAGGTGTGGGCCATGGGCGCACGGTACCCACTGGACCGACCGCCGGTCAGGCCATCGGCGGGCATCTGTGGACACCCGATCTCGCATGTGGCCGTGCGCCTCAGCCGAGGCTGATCGTGCGCCCCGCTGCCAGTGCGGCGTCCCGGGAGATGTCCCGGCCCAGGGACCGGTCGCGCAGCCGCTCGGTTGCGGCCTCCTCGGACTCGGCGGCGGCGGCGATGAAGCCCTGGTAGTAGTCGCAGCCGGCGCCCGAGAGGAACCGGAGCTGCCCGGGTGTCTCGACGCCCTCGCCGAGCACGCGCATGCCCAGGGCGTGTCCGATCCGGACGATCCCCTCGGCCAGGGCGCGCGTGCGCGGGTCTCGCTCGATGTCGCGGACGAACACCCGGTCGACCTTGAGCTCGTCGACGGGGAACTTCGCCAGGTAGGCCAGCGAGGAGTAGCCGGTGCCGAAGTCGTCGAGGGAGATCCGCACGCCCAGCGCCCGCAGGCGGGCCAGGGCCTCGGCGGCGGCCTCCGGGTCGTCGATCAGGGCCCCCTCGGTGATCTCCAGCGTCAGGCTGGTGGCCGGCAGCCGGGAGCGCATCAGCGCCGAGCGCACGATGTCGAGCAGGCCCGGGTCGATCAGCTGGTGGGGTGAGAGGTTGACCGCGACGCTGAAGTCGCCGCTGGTCAGTGGCAGCCAGTGGGCGGCGCTGCGGCAGGCCTGGTCCAGGACCCAGGCGCCGATCGGGATGATCGCCCCGGACTCCTCGGCGATGCTCACGAACTCGGCCGGGGAGATCTCCCCTCCGTGCGGGTGGTGCCAGCGCACCAGCGCCTCGACGCCCACCTGCCGGCCGTCCAGGCAGCGGAACTGCGGCTGGTAGGCGACCGTGAACTCGCCGCGGTCCAGCGCGTGGTTCAGCCAGCTGGACAGCTGCACGCGGCGGTCGACGTCGGCGCGCAGGCCCTCGTCGTAGGTCACGATGCTGTTGCGACCGCGGGCCTTGGCCCGGTACATCGCGGTATCGGCGGCGCGCACCAGGTTGGCCGCAGCGTCCGGGCCCCGCTCGGTGTCCGAGGAGAGCGCGATCCCGATGTTGACGCCGAAGTACAGCTCGCGGTCGCCGAGGGGCAGCGGTGCGGTGATGATGCGGGCCAGGTCCCCGGCGTGGCGGGCCAGCTCGGCGCGGTCGCGCACCGCGGGGATCACCAGCGCGAACTCGTCGCCGGCCAGTCGGCCGATGATCGAGGCCGGCGCGAAGGAGCGCAGCCGGGCGGCCATCTTGATCAGCACCTGGTCGCCGGCCTCGTGGCCGATGGTGTCGTTGACGTCCTTGAACCGGTCGAGGTCGATGATCACCGCGCCGACGGCCCGGCCCTGCTCGGTGGCCCGGCGCAGCAGCGGCTCGAGGTCCTGCTCGAGGCGCCGACGGGTGCGCAGCCCGGTCAACGGGTCGTGGCTGGCCTGGTGGGCCAGCTGGCGCTCCATGCGCTTGCGGCCCGTGATGTCGGTGTGCGTGGCGAACGCGCCCCCCTGGCTGCCCGGCATGGGCGCCACCGAGACCATCCACGCGGTGGTCGAGCCCTCCGGGCCGGGGGCGTCGTAGTCCCACTCGAAGCTGGCCACCTGCCCGGCGAGGACCGCCTCGAGGCCGGCGAGCACCGCCGCGGCATCCTGGGACGTGCCGGCGACGGCGCGCATCGCGGCCACGTAGTCGGTGCCCACGGCGATCGCCTCGCCCGAGAGCCCGCCGAGGGACATCTGGTCGGTCCAGGCGGCGTTGACCGCCACGATCCGCCCGTCGCGGTCGAACACCGCGGTCATGGCGCGCGAGGCATCCAGCAGGGCCTGCATCCGCCGCTCGTCCTCGGCGCGGTGCAGCTCGGCCTCCACCAGGCCGGTGACGTCGCGGTTGATCGACACGGCTCCGCGCAGGATCCCATCCTCCACGATGGAGGCGATCGACACGTCCGCGTGCAGGATCCGGCCGCTGCGCGAGCGCTGGCGCACCCGCCCGGTCCAGCTGCCCTTGTTGATCAGGCTGATCGCCGGCGACCCCTGGCCCCGGCCGGCCGGGCCGTACTCGTTGGAGATCAGCTCGTCGAGGCGCTGGCCGATCGCCTCGTACTCCGGGATGCCGTACATCCGTTCCGCGCCGGCGTTCCACAGGATCACCTCGCGGTCGCGGGAGAACCCGATCAGCGCGTCGGGCATCGCATCGAGGACCAGGCTGGAGCGGCGCATCTGGTTCAGCGCGGTGGCCGTGTCCAGGAAGCTGGCGAGGTGGCTGGCGACCTGCGCCTGGTCGGCCAGCGTGCCGGTGGACATCTCCTCGTCGGAGCTGCTGCGCGCGGTGACCAGCACGCCCAGGGGCCGGTCACCGGCCATCAGCGGGGTGACCCCCAGGGCTGCGACACCGAGGCGGTCGAGCTCGGTGGCCCACGCCGGACGGTTGGCCGAGACGGCCAGGGCCCCGATGCCCAGCAGGGCCTTCTGGCCGGAGTCCAGGGCGGTGGCGAAGGGGCTGTCGGGCCCGTCGAGGGCCACGCTGTCCAGCGCCCGCCTCAGCAGGGCGCGCCGGTCCTCCCGGGAGTCGTACAGTGCGCCGATGCCCAGCGAGCCGCCCCGGCGCACGAGCACGACCGCGGCGCTGCGCGTGATGTCCGAGGTCGCCTCGGCCCCCAGACGCAGGATGGCATCGACGTCATGGGAGCACTGCGTCATGGACACGAGGTACTCCGGCAATCGGTGCAAACCATCCTCCGTCCTGCTGGCTCCGCCTGCGCCGGACGCGCCTGTCGCGCCCGCCCACCTGTGAACACGTTCGGCCGAACGGGGGAAGGACTTGATCCCACCGATCGTCCCCGATCGGCAGGCTAGCCTCAGTGGTGCTCGGGGGGCACGTATCTGGCGATCGAGTCGCGGATCTCTGCCTCGGCACCCGCGCGGCCCTCCCACGTGGCGCCCTCCACCGACTTGCCCGGCTCGAGGTCCTTGTAGACCTCGAAGAAGTGCTGGATCTCGAGGCGGTCGAACTCGGGCATGTGGTGGATGTCGCGGATGTGGTCCATGCGCGGGTCCCCGGCGACCACGCAGACGACCTTGTCGTCGCCGCCGGCCTCGTCGGTCATCCGGAACATCCCGATCGCCCGGCACTCGATGATGCAGCCCGGGAAGGTGGGCTCGTCGAGGAGCACGAGCGCATCGAGGGGGTCACCGTCCAGGCCGAGGGTGTCGTCGATGAAGCCGTAGTCGTGCGGGTAGCGCGTGGCGGTGAACAGTCGCCGATCGAGCTTGATCTTGCCCGTGTGGTGGTCCACCTCGTACTTGTTGCGGCTGCCCGCGGGGATCTCGATCACGACGTCGAACGTCAACGGGTCCACTTCGCCTCCACTGCGATCGGTTGTCGTCGTGACCTTACCGCGCGAGTCCCGGCGAAGGCCCGGTCCCCGCATGCACGGGCCAGCGGCAGACCGCCTGCCCGGGCCACGTGCCCGAGGCACCTGATCGCCGCGGCCGAGCCGGTACATTCGCGCGCATGCGCCGTCTGCGTCGTGTCCTCGCCGGCCTGCTGCTGGTCGTCCTCCTCGCGCTGGTGATCGGCTACTGGTACGAGCGCCCGCTGATCCGCACCGCGACGGGCTACGCGGCCCACAACGCGTGCGCCGTGGTCCTGGTGGCGGGCCGGGAGAACCCCGAGGACGACCTGCCGGCCAACCCGCTGGTGCCGTTCCTGCGCACCAAGGACCTCGCCGACGACGGCGTGCAGGCCTCGCTCCTCGGCGTGCTGGCGCGGCAGAGGGCATGGTTCACACGCCCGGCTTCGGCTGCACGCTCGCCGACGAGCGGCCCGACCTGGGCACGCGCCACCGCCGTGCCGGCCGGCGCCAACCCGTTCACGCGCAGCGACCGTGCCGACCCCGTCCCGAGCAGGTGCGAGGCCGCGCTGGCTGCGGCCTTCGGAGACGACCTGAGCGCCACCGACGCCGAGCGAGCTCGGAACCCGCGCGGTGGTCGTCGTCCGCGGCGGGCAGCTGGTCGCCGAGCGCTACGCCGACGGCTTCGACGCCGACACCCCGCAGCTGGGCTGGTCGATGTCCAAGAGCGTCACGAACCTGCTGGTCGGCCGGCTGGTCCAGCAGGGCGAGGGTCGCCCTGGCCGACGACCAGCCTGCGCGCGGAGTGGACCGACGAGCGCGGCGGACATCACGTCGAGCAGCTGCTGCGGATGACCAGCGGCCTGCGAGTGGGACGAGACCTACGACCTGGGCACCCCGATCACCCAGATGCTCTACGGGGAGCCGCGACATGGGGAGCCTTCGTCGCCGGCCAGCCGGCCGCGCACGAGCCCGGCACCTACCAGCAGTACTCCAGCGGCAGCACCACCCTGCTGTGCGCGGTCCTTGCCGAGCGCACCGGCGCGCGGCGCCGACCTGCCCGCGCCAGGAGCGTCTTCGCGCCGCTCGGCCTGTCCTCGGCGGTGCTCGAGCCGGACGCGGCGGGCACACCGGTGTGCAGCTCCTACCTGTGGGCCACCCCGCGGGACTGGGCCGCCGTGGGCCAGTTCGCGCTGCAGGACGGCGTGTGGAACGGCGAGCGGCTGCTTCCCGAGGGCTGGATGGGGACCTCCACCACCGTCGTCGACGTCGAGACCGAGGATCCGGGGTACGCGCGCAGGCTGGTGGGTCGAACCAGATGCCCGACGGCTCCCTGGTCGAGCCGTCCCTGCCGGCCGACACCTACTTCGCCGAGGGCCACGACGGCCAGTGGATCGTGGTGGTGCCCTCGGCCGACCTGGTCGTCGTGCGCCTGGGCTTCAGCCCCGAGGTCGACGACGTCGGGGTGGTCGACCTCGCCGCCGACCTCGTCGCCCACTACGGGACCTCCTCGTAGCGGCGTCCACCGAACGAGGGCAGGGGCGCCCCACGCGGGTCCACCCGGCCCGGTGCGCCTCGCCGGTAGGGTCGCGGCGTGCGACGACGCCCCTGGTTGGCCGCCCCGGTGGTGGGGGCGGTCCTTCTGGCGGGGCTGGGCCCGGGCGGGCCCGCGACGGCGTCCGCGAGTGCGACTGCCGTGGCCGGGCAGGTGGGGCTGGCGGACGAGGCCGACCCGGTCGCGGCCGCGGTGCTGGTGCCGATCCGGATACCGGCACAGGGCGCCGAGCCGGGCGCCGATCCGAGCGTCAAGCCCGCCGACCCGTCCGCCGCCCCCGCCGACCCGTCCGCCGCCGTCGGCGAGGTCGGCGCTGCCGTGGACCCGCAGCGGCTCACCGCCGCCGTGGCGCCGCTGCTCACCGGAGGTGCCCTCGGGTCCGGGCGGACCCCGGCCCGGGTGGTCGACGTGGCCACCGGCGACGTGCTGATGGAGGCCGCCGACAGGCCCACCGCGCCGGCCTCGACGCTCAAGCTCGTGACGGCGGTGTCGGTGCTGGACTCCCTGGGCCCGGATGCGCTCCTGCGCACCCGCACCCTCCTGGCGCTCGAGCCGGCCCCGCCGAAGGACGCGCCCGGCCCACGGCGTGCGCCGCTGGTGGTGCTCGTCGGGGGCGGGGACCCGAGCCTGAGCAGTACCGGCGAGCGCGTCGGCGGAGCCGGAACCCGCCTGCGACCGGCGTCGACCGAGGACCTCGCCGAGGCCACGGCCGCGGCCCTGCGCCGGCGTGGGATCGAGCAGGTGCGCCTTGGCTACGACGCATCGCTGTTCACCGGGCCGGCCGTCCACCCGAGCTGGGCCGACGAGTTCCCGGCGATCGGGGTCGTGGCCCCGGTCTCCGCGCTGCAGGTCGACCAGGGCCGCAGCACACCCGCAGGGGTGTCGCGGGTGGCTGACCCGGCCGCCCGGGCGGCCCGGGTGCTCGCCGGCCAGCTCGAGGACGCCGGGGTCGACGTCGCCGGAGCCCCCGACCCGACGAGCGCCCCCGCCGACGGGGCTCCCCTGGCCGAGGTGGCCTCCCCGGCGGTGGGCGACCTCGTCGAGCGGATGCTGGCCACCTCCGACAACGACTACGCCGAGGCCCTGGCCCGACTCGGGGCACTGGCGGCCGGCTACCCGGGCAGCTTCGCCGGTGACGCGAAGGCCGCCGGTGCGGTGCTGGACTCCCTGGGCATCGCCCGGGAGGGCGACGTCGTGGTGGACGGCTCCGGTCTCTCGCGGCGCAACGCCCTGACGCCGGGGACGCTGACCGACCTGCTGCGCATCGTCGCCAGCGACTCCGCACCACCGTTCGGCGCGGTCGCCCCCGGCCTGCCCGTGGCGGGGGCGACCGGGTCGCTGCGCCTGCGGTTCACGCCCGATGCCCAGCGGCCGGCCCGGGGCGTCGTGCGGGCCAAGACCGGGACGCTGACCGGTGTGGCGAGCCTGGCCGGCTACGCCAGCCGCCCGGACGGTCGACTGCTGGCCTTCGCCTTCCTCGACGACCAGACCGCCGGGGCCACGCTCGCCAGCCGCACGGCACTGGATCGTGCCGCCTCGGCGCTGGTCACCTGCGACTGCGCGGACCGCTGAGGACGCCGGCACGTCCGGAACGCGTCCGGGGCGGCGCACCTATGCTGGCCCCGTGGCCGAACTGGTGGACTGGGCGCTCGCGGAACGGATCGGCCTGCGCTTCGCCCCCAAGGGCCCCACGGCGTCGCCCAGCGAGGCCCACGGGGTGGTGGCCGAGCTGCGCGAGCTCGCCGGACTGGCCCGGGAGCCGGTCAGCGCCCTGACCGGTCTGTCCGCCGAGCCCGAGCACGCGCCGGCGATCGTGGTGGACCGGGCCGAGTGGATCCGCTCGAACGTCGCCGGGTTCGGCACCGCGCTCGGCCCGCTGATCGCCTCCCGGGCCGAGCGGGACTCCAACCCCGCAGTGGAGGCCGTGGGCAGCCGGCTGACCGCCGCCCAGCTCGGCGGGGCCATGGCGTGGCTCTCGGGGAAGGTCCTGGGCCAGTACGAGGCGTTCAGCGCCCCGGGCCAGCCCGGGCGATTGCTGCTGGTCGCCCCGAACATCGTCCACGTCGAGCGCGAGCTCGCGCTGGTGCCGCGCGACTTCCGGTTCTGGGTGTGCCTGCACGAGGAGACCCACCGGGTCCAGTTCGGGGGCGTGCCCTGGCTCGGTGAGCACTTCCTGGCCGAGGTCCAGTCGTTCGTGGCGATCTCCGACATCCCTGTGCCGGAGTTCCTGCGCCGGATGGGCGACGTGGTCGCCGCGGTGGTCGGCGCGGCTCGCGGGCACGAGGGACCCAGCCTGATGGAGGCCGTGCAGACCCCGGCGCAGCGCGAGATCTTCGACCGGCTGACCGGCCTGATGTCCCTGCTCGAGGGCCATGCGGACTACGTGATGGACGAGGTGGGCCCGCAGTACGTGCCGAGCGTGGCGGTGATCCGCGAGCGGTTCGCCGCCCGGCGCTCGCAGGCCGGCACGGTGGACGGGTTCGCCCGGCGGATGCTGGGCATGGAGACGAAGCTGCGCCAGTACACCAGCGGCGCCGACTTCGTGCGCGCGGTCATGGCGCAGGCCGGGCCCGACGGGTTCGCCCAGGTCTGGGCCGCCCCGGCGAACCTGCCCAGTGCCGCCGAGATCACCGACCCGGGCGCCTGGGTCACCCGCGTGCTCGGCTGAGCCGAGGGCCCGATGTCCCAGAAGCCTGCGACGCGCGCACCCCGGCGCCACCGGCCGGCGCGCGCGGCGGTGCGGGCCGCGGTGGACGCAGCGCTGGCCGACCTCGTGCCCGGGGACCGGGTGCTGGTCGCCCTCAGTGGTGGTCCCGACTCCCTGGCGCTGCTCGCGGCCACGATGCGGGTGGGCGCGCGCCGGGGCCTGGTGTGCGAGGCGGCGGTCGTCGACCACGGGTTGCAGGCGGGGTCGGCGCAGGTGGCCGCCCGGGCCGCTGGGCAGGCACGGCTGCTCGGCTGCGCGGCGGTGCACGTGCTGGCCGTGGAGGTCGACCCTGCCGGGCGCGGGCCCGAGGCAGGCGCTCGGGCGGCCCGATACGAGGCACTGGAACGCCTCGCGCGCCCCGTGGACGGGCCCGGGGCCGTGGCCGTGCTCCTGGGTCACACGCGCGACGACCAGGCCGAGACGGTGCTCATCCGCCTGGCCCGCGGCTCGGGGACCCGCTCGCTGGCGGGGATGGCACCGCGGTCCGGGCTGTGGCGCCGGCCCCTGCTCGACGTGCCCCGGGTGGTGGTCGCCGAGGCCGCCGCGCGGGAGGCCGACGACGACCCCCGGCTGGCGCCGTGGACCGATCCGCACAATGCCGACCCACGCTTCACCCGGGTGCGGGTGCGCACCTCGGCGATGCCCGCCCTCGAGTCGGCCCTCGGTGCCGGGGTGCCCGCCGGCCTGGCCCGGACCGCCCGCCTGGCCCGCGAGGATGCCGACGCCCTCGATGCGTGGGCCGAACAGGTCTGGACCGATCGAGTGGCGGACCGGCCGCAGTCGGACAAGCCGGGGTCGGACGGGCCGGGGTCGGACGGGCCGGGGTCGGGAGGGCCGGGGTCGGGAGGGGGGCCAGGGGCCGATCAGCCTGCGGGGGTCCGGTCCAGCCTGCCGCTGACCGCCCTCGACGCGCTGCCGAGCGCCGTGGTCACTCGCCTGCTCCGCCGGTTCCTGACCGGGGCGGGGGTGCCCGCCGCGGAGCTCAGCGCCGAGCACACGTGGGCGGTGGCGGCGCTCCTGGGCGGGGGAGCTCTCCGGGCAGAGGTCGCCCTCCCGGGAGGCAGGCACGCCCGCCGGGTGGCCGGGCACCTGGTTGTGAGAGATTGACGCCCGTGGACGCCGACGACCTGGGCACGGACATCGAGAAGGTCCTCATCGACGAGGCGCGTCTGCACGCCCGCCTGGCCGAGATGGCCGCGGAGGTCGATCGCGACTACGCCGATCGCAATGTCCTGCTGGTGGGCGTGCTCAAGGGTGCGGTCATGGTGATGGCCGACCTGGCCCGCGCGATGCGCATCCCCCTGCAGATGGACTGGATGGCGGTCTCCAGCTACGGCTCGTCGACGAAGTCCTCCGGCGTGGTGCGCATCCTCAAGGACCTCGACACCGACATCACCGGTCGGCACGTGCTGATCGTCGAGGACATCATCGACTCGGGGCTGACCCTGTCGTGGCTGATGCGCAACCTGACTGCCCGGGGGCGGCCTCCGTGGAGGTCCTGACGATGCTGCGCAAGCCCGAGGCCGTCAAGGTCGAGCTCGAGCCGCGCTACATCGGCTTCGACATCCCCAACGAGTTCGTCGTCGGCTACGGCCTGGACTACGCCGAGCGCTACCGCAACCTGCGCGTCGTGGGCACCCTGGCCCCGCACGTGTACAGCTGAGCGGACCCCTGCCGGGACCCCGTGCGCGCCCGGAGCCCGTCCGGCCCCGGGACGGGTCGCGGCCGCGGCGGATCCGTGCTCCGGGGGACGGCTTCGCCCTGTGCGAACGACGAGGGCGAGTGTCAGCACTTCGGTGTACGTTGAAACCTCTCGGGCTCACGCCCGGCGGTGGTGCGCGGGCGCGCCCAGCCGCTCGATCGGTCGGGGTCCTCCCGGGCAAGGATGGATGTGAAGCGCTTCCTACGTGGTCCGATCTTCTGGATCCTGACCGTGACGCTGCTGATCCTCGTGGGCAGCAGCCTGCTCAGCGACGTGACCGGCCCCCGCCAGGTCGACACCTCCGAGATCGTCTCGGCGATCCAGTCGGGCAGCATCAAGGACGCCCTGATCATCGGCGGTGACCAGCGCATCGAGGTCGAGTACCCGGACGGGTCGAAGAAGTTCGCCGAGTACGTCGACGGCCAGGGCCTCGAGCTGCAGAAGCAGCTGCAGGCCTCCGTCGACGAGGGCAAGCTCGAGTCCTACAACGCCAAGAACCCGCGCCAGAGCCTGCTGCTGACGATGCTGGTCTCCCTGCTTCCCGTGCTGCTCGTGCTGCTGCTGCTGTTCTTCTTCATGAACCAGATGGGCGGCGGCTCGCGGGTCATGAGCTTCGGGCAAGTCCAAGGCCAAGGCGCTCACCAAGGACATGCCCGAAGACGACGTTCGCCGACGTGGCCGGCGCCGACGAGGCCGTCGAGGAGCTCCAGGAGATCAAGGAGTTCCTCGAGGACCCGGCGAAGTTCCAGGCCGTGGGGGCCAAGATCCCCAAGGGCGTGCTGCTCTACGGCCCGCCCGGCACCGGCAAGACCCTGCTCGCCCGGGCCGTGGCCGGCGAGGCCGGGGTGCCGTTCTTCTCCATCTCCGGCTCGGACTTCGTCGAGATGTTCGTCGGCGTCGGCGCCTCGCGCGTGCGCGACCTGTTCGAGCAGGCGAAGTCCAACGCCCCGGCGATCATCTTCATCGACGAGATCGACGCCGTCGGCCGCCACCGCGGCGCCGGCCTCGGCGGCGGCCACGACGAGCGCGAGCAGACCCTCAACCAGCTGCTGGTCGAGATGGACGGCTTCGACGTCACCGGCGGGGTCATCCTGATCGCCGCGACCAACCGCCCCGACATCCTCGACCCGGCGCTGCTGCGCCCGGGCCGCTTCGACCGGCAGATCGTCGTGGACCGCCGCCGGACCTGATCGGCCGGCAGCCAGATCCTCGAGGTGCACGCCCGGGGCAAGCCGATCGCCCCCGACGTCGACCTCGATCGCCGTGGCCACGCGCACGCCCGGGGTTCACCGGTGCCGACCTGGCCAACGTGCTCAACGAGGCCGCGCTGCTCACGGCACGATCCGGGGCCGCCCTGATCGACAATCGGGCGCTCGACGAGGCGATCGACCGCGTGATCGCCGGCCCGCAGAAGCGCACCCGGGTGATGGACGACGCCGAGAAGCGGATCACGGCCTACCACGAGGGCGGGCCACGCCCTGGTCGCCGCGGCGCTGCCCGGCAACGACCCCGTGCACAAGATCACGATCCTGCCGCGCGGCCGGGCGCTGGGCTACACCATGGTCCTTCCCGACCAGGAGAAGTACTCCCAGACCCGCAGCCAGATGCTCGAACCAGCTGGCCTACATGCTCGGCGGTCGCGCGGCCGAGGAGCTCGTGTTCCACGACCCCACCACGGGCGCGGCCAACGACATCGAGAAGGCCACCGCCGTGGCCCGGGCGATGGTCACCCAGTACGGGATGACCGAGCGGCTCGGCGCGATCCGCTACGGCAAGGAGAACGGCGAGGTATTCCTCGGCCGCGACATGGGTCACGTGCGCGACTACTCCGAGGACATCGCCGCGGTCATCGACGAGGAGGTCCGCAGCCTCATCGACCACGCGCACAACGAGGCCTTCGAGATCCTGGTCGACAACCGCGACGTGCTCGACCGGCTGGTCATCGAGCTGCTGGAGAAGGAGACCCTGAACAAGGAGCAGGTCGCCGCGATCTTCACCGACCTGCGGCTGCGCCCGACCCGCCCGGCGTGGACCGGCTCCGAGCGGCGCACGCCCTCCGACCGCCCGCCCGTGGACGTCCCCGAGCGCGAGGCCGTCGCGGCCAGCACGGGTCCTGCGTACGGGATCGCCGCCCCCGCGTACGGCGTGCCCGCCGCGGCGGGCTACCCCGGCGCGAGCGCGCCCGCACCCGGGCTGCAGGCCGGCAGCAACGGCGGCGCGAACGGCGGGCACGGGGGGCAGGCACCGGCCCACCCCGCGCAGCCGTACCCGCCGTACCCCGCGTCCACCGGACAGCCCCACCAGACGCCGGGCCAGGGACCCTCCTCGGGCCAGGTGCCCGACTCGGGCCAGGGCCCCGCCTCCGGCCAGGTGCCCTACCCGGGCCTGGCGCCGCAGGCGCACCCCGCGTGGCAGCCGCCCAGCCCGCCTCCGGCTGACCCGCCCCGGGCTGACCCGCAGCCGCCGGTGCCCCCGACGCACGCCGAGCAGCCGCCGGCCGATCCGAGCGGCCGGGGCGCCGATCCCGATGACCCGCGGGCCGGGGACGGCCGGTGAGCGGCATCGACCCGGTGCACGGGGTCGACGTCGCCGAGCTGGCCCCACCCGTGGACCTGGCCCGGGCCTCGGCCGCCGTGCGGGAGCTGCTCGTCGCGATCGGTGAGGACCCCGACCGGGAGGGCCTGCAGGACACCCCCGATCGGGTCGCCCGCAGCTACGAGGAGATGTTCCGCGGACTGCGCCAGCGCCCCGACGAGGTGCTGAGCACGACGTTCGACCTGGGCCACGACGAGCTCGTCCTGGTCAAGGACATCGAGGTGTACTCCACCTGCGAGCACCACCTGGTGCCGTTCCACGGCGTCGCCCACGTCGGCTACATCCCGAGCAGGGACGGCCGGATCACCGGCCTGAGCAAGATCGCGCGCCTGGTCGACGTGTACGCAAAGCGGCCCCAGGTCCAGGAGCGGCTGACCACGCAGGTCGCCGACGCGATGGTCCGGGTGCTCGAACCGCGCGGGGTGATCGTGGTCATCGAGTGCGAGCACCTGTGCATGTCGATGCGCGGGGTGCGCAAGCCGGGGGCCAGGACCGTCACCAGCGCGGTGCGCGGCGCCCTGCGCGAGCCGGCCACGCGCGCCGAGGTGATGTCCCTGATCACGAAGGCCTAGCCCGGTGATGCATCCCCGCGGACTGCCCGGTCAGCTGGCCGGACTGGAGCGCACGCTGGTGATGGCCGTGCTCAACGTCACGCCGGACTCGTTCTCCGACGGGGGCCGGTTCGTCGATCCCGCCATCGCGGTGGCCCATGCCCGCGCCCAGGTGGCCGCCGGTGCCGACCTGATCGACGTGGGTGGGGAGTCCACCCGACCCGGGGCCCGGCGGATCAGCGTGGCCGAGGAGCTGGCCCGGGTTCTTCCGGTGGTGGGGGCACTGGCCGACGAGGGCGTGGTCGTCAGCATCGACACGATGCGCGCCGAGGTGGCCCGCCAGGCTGTCGCGGCCGGCGCCGCCCTGGTCAACGACGTCTCGGGTGGCCTGGCCGACCCGGCCATGCGCAACTGGCTGGCGGGGGTGGAGGTGCCCTACATCGCGATGCACTGGCGCGGGCACTCCGCCGACATGGATGCGCTGGCCCGCTACGACGACGTGGTCGCCGACGTCCGCAGCGAGCTGGCCGCGCGCCTGGCCGAGCTCGCGGACTCCGGCGTGGACCTCGCGCGCGTGGTCGTGGACCCGGGCCTGGGGTTCGCCAAGACGGCCGCGCACAACTGGGCGCTCCTGCACGACATGGCCGCCCTGGCCCAGCTGGGCCGTCCGGTGCTCATCGGGGCCAGTCGAAAGCGCTTCCTGGGCGAGCTGCTGGCCACAGCCGACCGGCCCCGGGCCATCGACGACCGCGACGCCGCCACCGACGCCGTCTCGGCGCTCGCGGCTGCAGCCGGCGCGTGGGCGGTCCGAGTCCACGACGTGCGCGGCTCCCGGGACGCGGTCGCGGTGGCCGGGGCGTGGCGCGCGGGCCGGGCTCCCGGGCCCGACGGGCCCGCCGTGGGCGGAGCGGACTCGAGCGACCGGGGAGGTCGGTGATGGGAACGTGGGCGGGACTGGACCGGATCGACCTGCGGGGCGTGCGAGCCCGAGGCTTCCACGGGGTGTTCGACCATGAGCGCGCTGAGGGCCAGGAGTTCGTCGTCGACGTCGTCCTGGGCCTGCCCGGCATGGCGCAGGCCGCCGACGACCTCGCGCGCACGGCCGACTACGGCGCGGTCGCCGCGGCGATCGTGGAGGTCGTCGCGGGACCCCCGGTGGACCTGATCGAGACCCTCGCCGAGTCGATCGCCCGCCGCTGCCTGCAGTTCCCGGCCGTGGCCGTGGTGCGGGTGACCGTGCACAAGCCCCAGGCGCCCATCCCGGTGCCCTTCGACGATGTGGCCGTGCGGATCACGAGGGCCCGATGACCCGTGCCGCCCTGGCCCTCGGGGCCAATCTCGGTGCCCCGCGCCAGGCGTTGCGCCAGGCCGTGGCCGGCCTGGCCGACGAGCCCGGCGTGAGCGTCGTGGCCGTCTCCGACCTGTGGCGCACGGCCGCCGTGGGCGGTCCTGCCCAGCCCGACTACCTCAACGCCGTCGTGGTCGTGGAGTCCGACCTGGCTGCCCCCGGCACTGCTGGACCTGGCCCACCGCCTCGAGCAGGCCGCAGGGCGCGAGCGGGGGGAGCGCTGGGGACCGAGGACCCTGGACGTGGACGTGCTGGCCGTCGGCGACGTGCTCAGCGACGACCCCGCACTGACCCTGCCGCATCCCCGCGCCCACGAGCGGGCCTTCGTCCTGGTGCCCTGGGCGCAGGTCGAGCCCGGGCGGGTGGTTCCCGCCGCCGGGCAGGCGGCGCACCGTGGCCGACTGGGCCCGCGAGGCCCAGCAGGCGGGCGAGCAGCGCCTCGACCTGGAGGAGGCTGGTCCCTGGTGGAGATGAAGCCCACATCGCTGCGCCTGCTCGTGGCGATGGCGGGGGCCGCCGGACTTCTGGGCTGGGCGCTGGGGGCCTGGGTCGACGCCCAGGGCCGGCTGCCCGTGGTGCCCTGGCTGGCCGTCCTGGTCATCTGGGTGGTCGCCGCGTTCGTGACCGTCTGGGCGCTGGTGGCTCGCCGCCGGCTGCGGCCCAAGGAGGGCCAGCCGAGGATGGCCCCGCTGGTGGCCGCCCGCACGGCCGCGCTGGCCCTCGCGGGCTCGCGAACGGGTGCCCTTGTGCTGGGCATCTACGGCGGGATCGCCCTGCGGCTGGTGCAGGAGACGGCGGTGGCCGCCGGGCGCGAACGGCTGCTCGCCGCCGCACTGGCCGCCGGCGGGGGTCTGGTTCTCGCGGCCGTCTCGCTGTGGCTGGAGCACCTGTGCCGGCTGCCGGAGGACCCCGACGACCGAGGCGCGCCCCGCGGGGCCAGCGCCTGAGCCGACCTCGACGCCGCCAACCTCGGTGCGCCGCCGGCGCGCCGGTGCGGCTACCGTGTGCGCCATGAGCGAGCCCACCGACTCCGACCTGCCCTACGAGGACTGGCCCTACGACAAGTTGCGCGATGCGGCGTTCGACCGGGCCCGCCACCACCACGACGTCGGGTTCTTCGTCGACCTCATGGCCCACACCCCGGCCCTGAACGCGACCACCGACGAGGGTGGCTCCCTGGGTGAGATCGGCGGGTCGTTCCTGGAGTCCATCGAGGCCGCCAAGCAGGCGTTCAGCCGCGAGGGAGCCGGTGAGCTCGAGCCCCTGTTCCGTGCCGTGTTCGCCACCTACCTGCGGGAGCACCCCGATTCCTGACCGGGCCCACGATGACCGCCCCCGTCGGTCACGACAACGCCGCCAGCGCTGACGGGAGCAGTACGAGCAGGTCGAACAGCACCATGATCGCGGCGAGCACCCGCACCCTCCTGTGGCTCATCGGTCGACGTCCCCGCACACGAGCAGGAAGCTGGCGACCGCGGCCGGCAGGTCCGCCTCGGCCGTGCCCACCAGGGCCGTGCCCAGTGCCGCGGCATGCGCGAACCCGGCCGTGCGCAGGGCCAGACGCCAGGGCGTGCGGTCGTTGCGCGAGACGAGCAGGTAGCCGTTGATGCCCGTCGGGTTCTCGGTCCAGGTGTAGTGCCGGCCCTCGGGCACGCGCACGACCTTGGGCAGGCGGACCGACACCGGCTGGCCGGCTGCCGCAGCCACCTGCTCGGCGGCCCAGCCCACGAGGGCGATGCTGAGCGCCGAGCTCGGCCACCAGCATCCGCACCCGGGCCCGGGCGTCGCCCTCGGTGGCCAGTGGCACCTCGAAGGGCGGGTAGGGCAGGTACGGGTCGTCGCGGCGCAGGTCGAGGTCGACGCCGCTGGCCCGGCCCACGGGGCCGGACGCCCCGAACCCGAGGGCCTGGCGCCGCGTGAGCGGGGCGACCCCGGCGTAGCGGGCGTCGAGCAGTCCCGCGAGCTCCGGGCCGTCCAGGCTCGGGAGCGGGCCTGTCGGCCAGGATGCGGCCGCTGCCGCCACGGCCTGCACCCACTGGTCGGGCACGTCGGCCCGGACCCCGCCCACCTGGCAGAACATCGGGTGGACCCGGTGGCCGGTGGCCCCCTCGAGCAGCCCGAGGATCTCCTCGCGCCAGGCCCAGGCCCCCTCGCGCCACCGTTCGGGCAGTGGTCCGGGCAGCGGGGCCAGGAAGGCCAGGTGGTGGGCGATCCTGGTCAGCTCGCACAGCAGGATCCGCAGGTGCTGCGCGCGCGGCGGCGTGGTCAGGCCCAGTGCCCGCTCCACGCCCACCACGACCCCGATCTCGGAGCAGAAGGCCGACAGCCAGTCGTGGCGGTCGACCAGCATGATGATCTGGCGGTAGTCGCGGGACTCGAAGAGCTTCTCCGCGCCGCGGTGCACCGTGCCGGCCAGCCACTCGGCGGCCGTGACGCGGCCACCCGTGGCGGCCACGGCGAGCTGGGGCAGCCCGTCGAGGGTCGGATGGTCCGGACCGAGGACGATGTCCGGACCGAGGGCGGCGTCCGGACCGAGGGTGGCGTCGGGGCCGGCGTCGGCGTCCGGGCCGGCGGCGAACCCGACGATTCGACGTGGCCGCAGCCCTGCGGTGGTGACGCTCACGACCCGAAGCCTAGGGTCGTCCGCGGGCGTGCGGCGCCCGGGTCATCTGCGCCTACCCTGAGGGCATGTCCGCCTCCCCGTTCACCGTCGACGACGCGTTCGCCCCGCCCGGCGAGGCCTGGAACCCGGTCTCGCCCAAGCTGGCCACGGCCCGCCGCCTGACGCTGCTGCTGGTCATGGGCCTGATCGGGCTCGTCCTGGTGGTGGTGGCCGCCCTGGCACCGTCGGCGCGCACCGCCTGCGCGCTCCTGGCGCTGGCCTGGCTGGTCGCCCTGGTGTGGAGCTACTGGCTGATCGGCCGGCGGGTCCGCTCGTTCGGGTACGCCGAGCGGGCCGACGACCTGCTGGTCACCAGCGGCATCATGTTCCGTCGGCTGGTGGTGGTGCCCTACGGGCGCATGCAGCTGGTGGACATCACCGCCGGGCCGATCGACCGCGCCCTGGGCGTGACCACGGTCCAGCTGCACACGGCTGCCGCCACCACCGAGGCCACGATCCCGGGCCTGCCGCCGGCCGAGGCCGCAGGGCTGCGTGACCGCCTGGCCGCCCGCGGCGAGCAGCGGAGCGCCGGTCTGTGACCCAGCCCCTGCCCGCGCCGCCGACGACACACCTCGACCCGGCGCCGCACCCACCGGCTGACCCCGTTGGTCTCGTCGGTGCGCCCCCTGGGCTTCGCGGGCTTCTTCGTGCTGCTGTACGGCGGCGTGCCCTCGCAGCTGTCGGTGCTGCTGCTGGGCCTGCTGGGGGCGCTGGTGCTGGCTGGGCTGATCCTCGGCTACCACTACCTGGCCTGGACCCGCACCGAGTTCTTCTTCGACGACGCCGGCGACTTCCGCCTCGACTCCGGGGTCCTGCAGCGCAACGAGCGACGCGTGGCCCTCTCCCGCCTGCAGAGCGTGGACGTGGTCAAGCCCCTGCTCGGGCGGATCGTCGGCCTGGCCCAGGTGCGCATCGAGGTGGCCGGCGCCGGGGACTCCCGGGTGCTGGTCTCCTACCTGACCGAGACCGAGGCGCACGCCCTGCGCGCCGAGATCATCGCCCGTGCGGCCGGCGTCGACCCGCTCGCGGGGGAGGCCCCCGAGGTCGTGCTGGCCACCGTGCCGACGCAGGACCTGGCCGTGAGCCTGCTCCTGCGCAGCGAGACCATCCTCCTGGCGATCGCCACCGTGGTGTTCGTCGGCGTCATCGTGGCCTCCGAGGGCGCCAGCGGCCTGTTCCTGCTGCTGATCACCGGCGGCGTGCCCCTGGTGGGCGTGTTCGCCCAGTTCAACCGGCACTTCGGGTTCACCGTGGCCGACTCCCCGGATGGCCTGCGGCTGCGCCACGGGCTGACCAACGTCCAGAGCCAGACCGTGCCGCCGGGGCGGGTCCAGGCCCTGGAGATCTCCCAGTCGCTGCTCTGGCGTAGGCGCAACTGGGTGCGGGTCACCCTCAACGTCGCGGGTGTGGCCGCCGGGGAGGAGCAGGACCGGGCTGAGATGGTCCTGCTCCCGGTGGCGCCGGCCGAGGTGGCGTGGCAGATCATCGCCCGGGCGCTGCCCGGCATGGACATCCGCGGGCTGCAGTTCGCCCCGGCCCCGGGGCGTGCCCACCGGCGCGCGTGGCTGCAGTTCGCGAACCTCGGCCTCGCGGTCGACGACCGGGTGCTGGCCGTGCGTCGCGGGTTCCTCACCCAGCGGATCGCAGTGATCCCCCACCTGCGCACCCAGTCGGTGAGCCTTCGCCAGGGCCCCTGGCAGCGCCGGCTCGGCCTGGCCAGCGTGCAGGTCGACAGCACGCCCGGCCCGGTCAGCGTGGTTGCCCTGCACCGTGACCTGCGCGAGGCGCGGGCGCTGACCGAGCAGCAGGCGCTGCGCGCGGCACGGGCCCGGGCCGGTGGCGGGGCCGAGCGGTGGATGACCCAGCGCCCGAGTCCCCCCACCCCGAGTCCCCCACCCCGAGTGCCCCCACCCCGAGTGCCCCCACCCTGAGTGCCCCCACCCCGGGGGCTCCCACGGCGACCGAGCCCACCGCGGGTGCTCCCACGGCGACCGAGCCCGCCCCGGGTGCTCCCACGGCGACCGCTCCCCCGCCTGGGTACCACGACACGCCGGGTGCGGCACCGTCGGGCCCCCTGGTTCCCGCGCCGTCGCCCGTGCTGCCCGAGGGGTCTGCCGGGGTGTCGTGAACGCCCCATGATCATCGGGGCCGCTCCCGGTGGTCCATCATGTCCGCCATGAACCGATTGGCGACATTGCGCCCGGCCTCGCTGCGGCCGGGAACGACCACGGGCTCGGCAGTCCCGGCGCAGCGGCCGCTGCGCACCAGGGAGCCTCGCGGAGTGGTCGACCCCACGGAGGCGACCCGGCGCGTCCAGTCCCTGGTGGGGTCCGTGGTCAGCGCCGTGGACACCTCGCTGGACCGGCTGGTCGTGGCGGTCGCCGCCGACCCGGTGCACCTGGTGGTCATCGCCGGCACGGTCTCGGTCCAGGTCGGTGCCGGCGGGGCGGGCATCCACCCGGTGCCGAGCAGCGCCGAGGTGGTGCGCGCGGCCGCCACCCTGGTCGGCCGTCCGGTGACCGCCCTGACGGTCGACCCCGCCGGTGGGCTGACCCTGGCGTGCGGCGAGCAGGTCCTGGCTGTCGCCGCCGACCCCCACCACGAGTCGTGGGAGATCCGCGGGATGGACGGCGGACTGCTGGTCTGCCTGCCCGGGGGCGCGATCTCGCTGTGGACGCCCACAGCGGGCCGGGTCCCGGGGCAGGGGCCGGCAGCCGCCCCGCCCACAACCGGGCCGCTGATCGCGCAGGCGGGCACCCGCTCGCGGCACGCCCCCCGTCCGGCGGGCGCGTCGCAGGGCCGGATGGCAGGCTGCCCCTGATGGCAGGCGACCCGACACCCCCTCCCCGGCTGGCCGTCGGGGTCATCGGCGTGGGCCGCGCGGGGGCCCCACTGGCCGCAGCCCTGGCCCGGGCGGGTCATCCGCTCGTCGCGGCGTACGCCGTCTCCGAGCTCTCCCGGCGTCGGGTCGAGGCGCTCCTGCCCGGCATGCCGCTGAGGTCGACGGCGCAGGTGATGGAGGCCAGCGACCTCGTGCTGCTCACCGTGCCCGACGACGTGCTCGGCGGGCTCGTCGCGGGTCTCGCCGAGACCGGGGCGGTCACCCCGGGCCAGTTCGTGGTGCACGCCACGGGCCGGTTCGGCACGAGCGTGCTCGACCCGGCGACCCGGGTCGGGGCGCTGCCGCTGGCGCTGCACCCGGTGATGACCTTCACCGGCACGCAGCGTCGACCTCGACCGCCTGGCCGGCTGCCCGTTCGGGGTCACCGCGCCCGAGGTGCTGCGCCCGGTGGCCGAGGCCCTCGTGGTGGAGATGGGCGGCGACCCGGTCTGGGTGCCCGAGGAGGCCCGCCCGCTCTACCACGCGGCCCTGGCCAACGGCGCGAACCACCTCGTCACCCTCGTCGCGCAGACGCTGGACCTGCTGCGCACGCCGGGGTCGAGTCGCCCCCGCCCTGGTCCGGCCCCTGCTGTCGGCCGCGCTCGACAACGTGCTGGCGATCGGCGACCAGGCGCTGACCGGACCGGTCGCGCGCGGCGACGCCGGCACCGTGGCCGCGCACCTCGAGGCGCTGTCCCGAGCCGCCCCCGAGGCGCGGGCGGCCTACGTGGCGATGGCGCGGGTGACCGCCGACCGCGCGCTGGCCGCGGGGCTGCTGGATCCCGAGGCCGCCGAGGCGCTGCTCGACGTGCTCGGCTGAGCGTCGGGCGCGCTGACCGCCCGGTGAGCCGGGATGATGACCGAGATGATCACCGGGGTGATCCCGGGCGGGCCGGCCCGGGGAGGCTAGTGTCGCCCTCGCGCGAGTCGGCCTCGAGGAGGAGCAGTGAGCGGCACGGAGAGCCCGGCGGGTCCGCCGCCGGTGATGCGGGTGGTGCGCACCCGTGAGTCCCTGGACGACGCGTACGCCAGCCTGCCGGTGCCGGCGGTCCGCTCGGCACGGGCCAGCCGGGCTGCGGTGTTCACGATGGGGGCGCTGCACGAGGGCCACCTGCCGCTGATCCGCGCCGCCCGCAGCGAGGTCGGCCCGATGGGGCACGTGACCGTCACGATCTTCGTCAACCCGCTGCAGTTCGCCGCCGGCGAGGACCTCGACCGCTACCCGCGCACCCTGCGGCCGACGTGCGGCGTGCGCCGACGAGGACGTCGACCTCGTGTTCGCGCCCACCGCCGAGGTGCTCTACCCCGACGGCGAGCCCGAGGTGCACGGTCGACCCGGGCCCGCTCGGCACGATGCTCGAGGGCGCGGTGCGGCCCGGGCACTTCGCGGGGTGCTCACCGTGGTGCTCAAGCTGCTGAACATGACCCGGCCGGACGTCACGTTCTTCGGCGAGAAGGACTACCAGCAGCTGACGCTCGTGCGCCGCATGGTCGCGCGACCTCGACCTGCCGGTCCAGGTGGTCGGCGTGCCGACGGTCCGCGAGGCCGACGGGCTGGCGCTCTCCAGCCGCAACGGCTACCTCAGCGACGAGGAGCGCGCGATGGCCGGGGCCCTTCCGGCGGCGCTGGCCGCGGGCGTGACGGCGGCCGAGCTGGGCCGCTCGGCCGACGCCGTGGTGGGTGCCGCGGAGCTGGAGCTGATGCGCGTCGGGCTGACCCCGGACTACGTCGTCGTGACCGACCCGCAGCTCGGCCCGGCACCGGAGACCGGCGCGGCGCGGCTGCTGCTCGCCGCGCGCTGCGGCCAGACGCGCCTGCTCGACAACACCCGCGTTACGTTGCGCAGATGAGCGCAGCGAGCACGGGGTGACCGCCGCTGGTGCCGCACCTGCGCTCGCCGCTCCCGCGCCGGGGTGGCACCTCAGGCCGACGTCGTCGTCGTCGGCTCCGGCGTCGCCGGGCTCACCACGGCGCTGCACGCCCGCGCGGCGGGCCACCGCGTGCTGCTCGTCACCAAGTCGCAGGTCGACGAGGGCTCGACCCGCTGGGCGCAGGGCGGCATCGCCGCGGCGCTGGCCGACGACGACTCCCCGGCCGACCACGAGCGCGACACCCTCGTCGCCGGCGCCGGCCTGTGCGACCCCGACGCCGTGCGACGCGCTGGTGCACCGAGGGGCCCGACGCCGTACGCCGCCTGATCGCGCTCGGCGCGCGGTTCGACACCGACGCCGCCGGCGACATCGCGCTGACCCGCGAGGGCGGGCACCTGCGCGACCGCATCGCGCACGCCGGCGGCGACGCCACCGGGGCCGAGATCTTCCGCGCGCTCGTCGCGGCCGTCGCCGACGACGCCGGCATCGAGCTCGTCGAGCACGCGCTCGCGCTCGACCTGCTCGTCGACGACCGCGGCGCGGTGCAGGGCCTGACCCTGCACGTGATGGGCGAGGGCCAGCGCGACGGCGTCGGCGCGGTGCTCGCCCCGGCGGTCGTGCTCGCCACCGGCGGCCTCGGCCAGGTGTTCACCCAGTCGACGAACCCGCGGTCGCCACCGGCGACGGCGTGGCGCTGGCGCTGCGCGCCGGCGCCGACGTGGCCGACCTGGAGTTCGTGCAGTTCCACCCCACCGTGCTGTGGCTCGGGCCGGACGCCACCGGCCAGCAGCCGCTGGTGAGCGAGGCGGTGCGCGGCGAGGGCGCGGTCCTGCGTCGACGACGACGGCGTGCGCTTCATGGAGGGCCAGCACCCGCTGGCCGACCTCGCCCCGCGCGACGTCGTGGCCAAGGCGATCATGCGGCGCATGCGCGAGACCGGGCCGAGCACGTGTGGCTCGACGCGCGCGAGCTCGGCGAACGATGTGGGAGACGCGGTTCCCGACGATCCTCGCGTCGTGCCGCGCAGCACGGCATCGACCCGGCGCACGACCTGATCCCGGTGGCGCCGGCGCAGCACTACGCCTCCGGCGGCGTGCGCACCGACCTCGCACGGCCGCGTCGAGCGTCGCGCGGGCTCTACGCCGGCGGCGAGTGCGCCTGCACCGGCGTGCACGGCGCCAACCGGCTGGCCTCGAACTCGCTGCTCGAGGGCCTGGTGTTCGCCGAGCGCATCGGCGACGTGCTGGCCGAGGGCCTGCCCCGGCGCGGCGACCCGGTGGCTGCGCTCGGAGCACCGCGGCCTGGTCGCCGCCGGCAGCGTCGCGCCGCTGCAGGCGGCGATGACCGAGGGCGTGGGGGTGCTGCGCTCGCGCGACTCGATGACGCACGCCGCCCGGCCTGGCCGCGATGCCGTGGGCGAGCACCGCCGCAGAGCCGCACACGCGATGCCTGGGAGACCACCAACCTGCACGCGGTCGCCACCGTGCTCACCGCCAACGCCCAGGTCCGCGAGGAGACCCGCGGGTCGCACTGGCGCGAGGACTTCCCGACGATCGACGACGCGCACTGGCAGGTGCGCCTCGTGGCGCACGCCGACGCCGACGGGGCGGTGCACACGCGCCGGGAGCCGGTGCCGCCGCACGACTACCGGACCCCGGCACGTGAGCCTGCCCACCGGAGGACGACGATGGGCACGCACACGCACCACCGGAGGAGGAGCTCGAATGGGCCGACTGATGCCCTGGCCACGGCCGGCTCGACCCGGCGGAGGTCGACGCTGCTCGTCCGCGCGCACCGTGGCCGAGGACCTCGACGGCGGGGTCGACGTCACCTCGGCCGCGACCGTGCCCGCCGACCAGCGCGCGACCCTGGACCTCGTGGCGCGCGACGCCGGGGTGGTGGCCGGGGTCCCGGTCGCGGGGCGGTGTTCGAGGTCGAGTCCGGGGGCGACGCCAGGTGACGCTCGTGCGCCATGACGGCGACGCGCGTGCAGCGCGGCGACGTGCTGCTCACCGTGACCGGCCGCACGCGCGACCTGCTGACCGCCGAGCGCACGGCGCTGAACCTGCTGTGCCACCTGTCCGGCGTGGCCACGGCCACGGCCGCCTGGGCCGAGGCGCTGGCCGGCACCGGCGCCCGGGTGCGCGACACCCGCAAGACGACGCCCGGGCTGCGCTCGCTGGAGAAGTACGCCGTGCGCTGCGGCGGCGGGGTCAACCACCGGATGTCCTGTCGGACGCCGCGCTGGTCAAGGACAACCACGTGGTGGCCGCCGGTGGGGTGGCCGCCGGCCTTCGACGCGGTGCGCACGCAGTTCCCCGGCGTGCCGGTGGAGGTGGAGGTCGACTCGCTCGACCAGCTCGCCGAGGTGCTCGCCGCCGGCGCCGACCTGGTGCTGCTCGACAACTTCACCCCCGAGCAGACCGCGGCCGCCGTGGCCCTGGTGGCCGGGCGCTGCCAGCTGGAGGCCTCCGGCGGCCTCACCCTGGCCGATGCCCGCGACTACGCCGTGACGGGCGTCGACTTCGTCGCCGTCGGCGCCCTCACCCACTCCGCGCCGGTCCTCGACCTCGGCGCCGACCTGCGCCCCGTGGAGGGCTGAGCGATGCTGCTCGCCATCGACGTCGGCAACACCAACACCGTGCTCGGCCTCTTCGAGGGCGACGTGCTGGCCCACTCGTGCCGGATCAAGACCGACCCGCGGTCCACCGCCGACGAGACCGCGCTGACCTTCCGCGGGCTGCTCAGCGAGGTGCCCGACCGTCACCGGGGTGGCGCTGTGCTCGACGGTGCCGGCGGTGCTGCGCGAGATGCGCACGATGCTCGCCCGCTACTGGGCGCACGTGCCGCCCGTCATCGTCGAGCCCGGCACACGCACCGGGGTGCCGCTGCTCGTGGACAACCCCAAGGAGGTCGGCGCCGACCGGATCGTCAACACCCTGGCGGCCCACCACCTGTACGGCGGGCCGTCGATCGTGGTCGACTTCGGCACCTCGACGAACCTCGACGTCGTCAGCGCCAAGGGCGAGTTCCTCGGCGGGGCGCTGGCCCCGGGCATCGAGATCTCGCTCGACGCGCTCGGCTCGCGCGCGGCCCAGCTGCGCAAGGTCGAGCTCGTGCGCCCCCGCTCGGTGATCGGGAAGAACACCGTCGAGGCGCTGCAGTCCGGCGCCCTCTACGGGTTCGCCGGCCAGGTCGACGGGCTCGTCGACCGCATCGTGGCCGAGCTCGGCGGTCCGGTCGCCGCCGTCATCGCCACCGGGGGCCTGTCCCCGGTGGTGCTCAGCGAGTCGCGCACGATCACCCACCACGAGCCCGACCTGACCCTGATCGGACTGGACCTGATCTACGCGAAGAACGCCCCGGCCTGAGGCCCTCGGGCGTGCACCGCGCGTGACCCGGCACGAGGTGCAACCGCGCGGTATCGTCGGCGCACCAGAGGGAGGAACCGCCGTGGGCAAGTCCGAGAAGAAGGCCAGCAGCTCCGCGAAGAAGGCCAGCTCCGCGAAGGACGTCAGCGCTGAGAAGAAGGCCTCGGGCAGGTCCGCCGGCGCATCGGCTGCTCCGAAGCGCAAGACCGCCCCCACCCTGGCCACCACCGCGGCGGCTCCCGGCGCTGGAGGCACTCGCCTGGCAGCGGGCCCGGTGGCCGACTACGCCTACGGCCGCCAGGTGCGTCGGGAGGTCCCCCGGCACTCCCTGGGCCGATGGGAGCCCGCTCCCGAGCGCCGCGACCCGGTCGATGTGCTCCAGGAGCAGGCGGCCGACCGCGTGCCCGATCTCGTGCCCCTGCGCTACGAGCGCATGTCGGTCTCCCCGTTCACGTTCTACCGCGGCGCGGCGGCGATCATGGCCGAGGACCTGGCCTCGCGACCGCACACCGGCCTCATCGCGCAGCTGGCCGGCGATGCGCACCTGGCGAACTTCGGCGGCTTCGGCACCCCCGAGCGCGAGATGATCTTCGACCTCAACGACTTCGACGAGACGCACCCCGGGCCCTTCGAGTGGGACGTGCTGCGCCTCGTGGCCAGCTTTGAGGTCGCCGGGCGCGACCGAGGCTTCACCCAGGCCCAGCGCGACGCCTGCGTGGTCGCGGTCGCCCGGGACTACCGGCAGGCCATGGCCGGGTTCTCGCGCGCCTCGCGCCTGGACGTCTGGTACTCGCGCCTGGGCGGATCGGAGCTGCTGGCCCGCTGGGGTGCGCAGATCTCGGATGCCCGGCGGAGCACTGTCGAGCGGCGCGTGGCCAAGGCCCGGCAGAAGACCAGTGCGCTGGCCGTCTCGCGCTACACGCGGGTCGGCGCCGACGGCCAGCTGGAGCTGATCAGCCAGCCGCCGTTCGTCGTGCCCCTGCGTGACCTCATCGACGAGCCCTCGCAGGCCATCCGGGCGCTCCTCGAGCACCTCGTGGAGCGGTACAGCTTGTCGCTGGCCGACGACAAGGCATTGCTGCTCTCCGGCTTCCGGCCGGTGGACGGCGCGCGCAAGGTCGTCGGCGTCGGCTCGGTCGGCACCCGGTGCTGGGTCGTGCTGCTGGTCGCCGCCGACGACGCGGCCGACGACCTCGTGCTGCAGGTCAAGGAGGCCGGCCCCTCGGTGCTGGAACGTGCGCTCGGCGCCAGCAGGTACGACAACCACGGCCAGCGGGTCGTGGAGGGTCAGCGGCTGATGCAGGCCACCGGCGACATCCTGCTCGGGTGGACCTCGATCACCGACCTGCAGGGCGTCGAGCGTGACTTCTACGTGCGCCAGATGTGGGACTGGAAGACCTCCGCCGACATCGGGGCGATGGAGCCGGAGACGATGGCGGCCTACGGCGCTGCCTGCGGGTGGACGCTGGCGCGGGCGCACGCCCGCAGCGGCAACCGCCACGCGATCGCCGCCTACCTGGGGTCGGGCAAGTCGTTCGAGGCCGCCATGCTCGAGTTCGCCGGCGCCTACGCCGACCAGAACGAGCACGACTATCGCGCGCTCATGACGGCGATCGACGAGGGCCGCGTGGTCCGCAGCCACGTCGAGACGACGGGCTGACGCCCCTAGCCGCCCTCGCCCGACCGGGCCCCCGAGGGGCCGTGTGCGATCACACCTGCCAGGAGGTCGTGGACGTACCCGACGTCCCAGGCGTGGGCTCGGTCGTGCCGGGCTCGACACCATCGGCGTCCCACCCACCCCGGTGATGACCCATCCGGCCCATCCCGGGTCCTCCCATGCCACCCGGGCCGTGGCCTCCGCGACCCATCAGCAGACCGAGGCCCAGGCCGCGGCCCTCCAGGGCGGTGTCGTCCCCGGCGAGCCAGGCATCGACCCGCTGCGTGATGGCGGCAAGCCGCTCGTCGGCCTGGGCACGGGTCAGGTCGCCCTCGGCGACCTCCTCGTCGAGGTCCTTGCCCACCATCGCCAGGAATCCGGCCGCCAGCTCGTCGGCGTTGTCCCCGGCCACCTCGCGCAGCGTCTTGCCGGAGGCGATCGCCTGGCGCAGCTCCTCGGTGGTCATGCCCAGGGTGTCCTTGACCAGGGTGTCGACCTCGGCACGGCGCTCGGCCATCCGGGCGTCCCGGTCGGCCCAGGCCTCGGTGCGTGCGTCCTCGAGGGCCTTGGTGACCGCGTCGGCCTGATCCTGGGTGAGCGTGCCGTTGCTGACCAGGCCGGCCAGGGCGTCGGCGATCCGTCCGCCCGGCCCGGTGCCGGTGGCCGCCCCGGCGACACCGACCCCGACCAGCCCCGCCAACGTCAGCCCCGCCACGGCGGCGGCCGCCGTCCTGCGTGTGCGCCCCATGCTCGACATCCTCTCCCGCATCGGCACGCTGCCGACCTCTGAGCTCGAGGCTCCTGCCAGGGGGTTGCCGTCGCGTCCCGGCCCGGTACGGATCGTGTAAACCGTGCCCGCCCGCAGCCCGCCCGCAGTGGGACCTCAGGCCCCGCCGACCAGCCGGAGCACCTGCTCGAGGCCGTGCGTCGGCCCGGGCGTGCGCGGCAGGATCAGCGTGCGCATGCCGACCCGGGCGGCACCCCCGTCGTCCTCCACCGAGTCGCCGACCATGAGCAGCTCGCCGGGCGCCAGGCCCAGTCGTTGCGCGGCCAGCAGGAAGATCTCCGGGTCCGGCTTGACCAGGCCCACCTCGAGCGAGAGCACGTCTGCGTCGACCAGGCCCGCCAGGCCGCAGCGGGCCAGGGCCGGGCGTGGGTCGACCCCCACGTTGGACAGGATCGCGGTGCGCACGCCCCGGGCCCGCAGCTCGCCGAGCACGGCCGGTGCCTCGTCGAAGGCCTGCCACCGGTCGGTCATGGTGCGGTAGAGCGCGTCACCCAGGGGGGCCGGGATCACCTCGATGCGCGCGATCAGGGCGTCGAAGACCGCGCGGTGCTGGGCCGGCGAGAGGTCGCGGCTGCTGTCCGGGTCGATCTCGCGGGCGTGGTCCCAGATCTGCTCGGCCCACGGGCTCAGCAGGTCGACGTCGGGGACCGCCACCTGCTGGGCGATGTCGGCTGCGTCCTGACCGGACTCCTCGGCCATCAGGTCCAGCGCGGCGCCCAGCCAGTCGCCGGGCTGGCCGGCATGCATCAGCGTTCCGTGCAGGTCGAAGATCACGCCCCGGAACTCCTGGCCGGCCGCAGCATCCATGTCGTGAGTCTAGGTCGGCCTAGGGTGTCGCCATGGACGTCTCGATCCGCCCGGCCCGCACCTCGGACGTGCGCCGGATCCGCGAGTTCGTGGACCTGTACTCCCAGCGGCGGATCCTGCTGTCCAAGGCCACGGTGACCCTCTTCGAGGACGTTCCGGACTTCCTGGTGGCCGAGGTCGACGGCCTGGTCGTCGGCTGCGGGGCGCTGCACGTGATCTGGGAGGACCTCGGCGAGCTGCGCACGCTGGCCGTGGCCCCGCACGCGCGGGGTGCGGGAATCGGCCGGGCCCTCGTGGAGGCCCTGCTCGAGCGGGCCCGCGCCCTGGGGGTCTCGCGTGTGTTCTGCCTGACGTTCGAGACCGGGTTCTTCGCAGGGTCCGGCTTCGTCGAGATCGAGGGGGCGCCGGTCACCCCGGAGGTGTACGCCCAGCTCCTGCAGTCCTACGACGAGGGCGTGGCGGAGTTCCTCGACCTGGAGCGGGTGAAGCCCAACACGCTGGGCAACCACCGCATGCTGCGCGTCCTCTGAACGCAGGCGCATGGGGGCGACCCGAAGCAGGACGAGCGGGCCCGCGCCGCGCCCCGGGCGCTCAGCCGGTGTTGCGCAGGCCGGTGGCGATCCCGTTGACCGTGAGCAGCAGTGCGCGGCGCAGCTGCGGGTCCACCTCGGTGCCCTCGCCCTCGCGCCAGCGCACCCGGGCCAGCAGGGAGACCTGCAGCAGGTGCAGGGGCGCCAGGTAGGCGTCGCGCACCGCCAGGGTCTGGGCCAGCGCCGGCTGGTTGCCCAGCAGCGAGTTGGTGCCCATCACCTGCTGCAGCCCCGTGACCGTCAGGGCGTGCTCGGTGCGGATGATCCCGGCCACGCGCCGCAGGTGCGCGGGCACGAGCCGCTCGACGTAGCGCTCGGCCACCCGCAGGTCGGTCTTGGCCGCGGTCATCTCCACGTTGCTCAGGAAGTTGGCGGAAGAAGGGCCAGCGCTGGGCCATCTCGGCCAGCGTCGGCCCGTGACCGGCTGCCTGGGCGGCGGCCAGGCCCGAGCCCACCCCGAACCAGCCCGGGACGATCTGGCGCGACTGGGTCCAGCCGAACACCCAGGGGATCGCGCGCAGGCCCTCCAGCCCGCCGGCGGCGGTGGGCCTGCGCGCCGGCCGTGAGCCGAGGTGCAGGTCGCCGAGCTGCTCGACGGGCGTGGCGTAGGCGAAGTACGCGGGCAGGTCGGGGTCCTCGACCAGCGCCCGGTAGGAGGTGAACGCCGCGGCCGAGGTCAGTGTCCATGACCTCGTCCCAGGCCGTCAGGGTGGCGGTGTCGAGCACGGGGTCACGGTGCAGCACGGTGCCCTCGAGCACGGCGGCCAGCATCTGGCTCGCAGGTTCTCCCGGGCCAGCTCGGGCAGCAGGTACTTGTCGGAGATCACCTCGCCCTGCTCGGTCACCTTGATCTCGCCGTCGAGCACCCCGTTGGGCTGGGCCATGATCGCCTCGTAGGTCGGCCCGCCGCCGCGGCCGACGGTGCCGCCGCGACCGTGGAACAGCCGCAGGCGGACACCGTGCCGCGGTGCCACGTCGCGCAGCCGGCGCTGGGCCAGGTGGATCTCCCACTGGGAGGTCGTGATCCCGGCGTCCTTGTTCGAGTCCGAGTAGCCGAGCATGACCTCCTGCACGTCCCCGCGCAGGCGCACCAGCTCACGGTAAGGCGGGGTCGTCGAGCAGCTGGCCGACCAGCGTGCCGGCGGCACGCAGCTCGGCCACGGTCTCGAGCAGCGGGACGAAGCCGATGCGGGCGACACCGGCGTCGAGGTCGACCAGGCCGGCCTCGCGGGCCAGCACCGCGGCGGCCAGGACGTCGGCGCCCGCGCGGGTCATCGAGATGATGTAGGACTCGAACACCTCGGGGCCGTAGCGGTCCAGGGCCCGGCGGATCTCCACGAACGTCTCGTAGGTGGTGGTCCCGGCGGCATCGAGCGGGGGTGGCACCGGGGCCAGCGGTCGCTTGGCGAGCAGCTCGGCCGACAGCACCGCGAAGCGCTGGTCGGCATCCAGGGCCGCGTACGCGCTGGAGCCCTCACCGAGGCGGTCGATCAGCTGGCCGACGGCGTGGTGGTGGGCGCTGGCGTGCTCGCGGATGTCGAGGGTGGCCAGGGACAGGCCGAACACCGTGACCACGCGCATGGTGCGGGCCACCGAGCCGGCGGCGATCAGCCCGCCGCGGTTCGCGGCCAGCGACGTGCGGATCAGGTCGAGGTCGGCCAGCAGCTCGCCGGTGGTGCGGTAGTCACGGCCGGGCTCGTGGGGGCGGCCCTCGGCCTGCCGGGAGCGGGTGTTGCGCAGCTTGGCGTGGATGCAGGTCAGCTTCAGCCGGTAGGGCTCCTCGGCGTTCAGCCGGCGGAACCGCGGGTCGAGGTCGGGAAGCGCGGCCAGGTCGGCGGCCAGCGAGTCCATCAGGCTCGGGCTGGCCGGGGCGATCCGCTCGGAGACCGACAGCTGGGCGCTGAGGGCCTCGATGTGCGGGAGCAGGGCCCGCACGGCGTGCTCGTGCTGCAGCGCCAGCACGTGCGGAGGTCACCGCCGGGGTGACGAACGGGTTGCCGTCGCGGTCGCCGCCGATCCACGACCCGAAGGTGAGCACCGGTGCGGTGGCCGGCACGTCGATGCCCAGCGCCGCCCCGGTGTGCGCGAACTCCTCGACCACGCCCCCGGCCACGTCGCCGGCGAGGTCGTCGAAGTAGAACAGGGCGTTGCGGGCCTCGTCGATCACCTCGGGGGAGTCCAGGCGCAGCTCGTCGGTCTGCCAGAGCAGGTCGATGACCTCGGCGATGTCGCGGTCGCCGGCCGGGCCCCGCGGGGCCTCCAGCAGCTCGGCCACTCGGCGCAGCTTGAGCAGCACCGAGCGGCGCGAGGCCTCGGTCGGGTGGGCGGTGAACACCGGTCGGGCGCCGATGCGCGCGAACCCCTCGGCCACCTCCGCCTGCCCGACCTGCCCGTCGGCGATGGCCTGCCCGATCGCGCGCGCAGCACCGGCCAGGGGGCCGCCCGTCTCGGCCCGGTCCTTGGCCAGCGCGCGGGAGCGGTGCACCTGCTCGGCGATGTTGGCCAGTTGGAAGTAGAGCGCGAAGGCGCGGGCCAGGGTCGTGGACTCGGCCAGGGTCAGCTCGTCGATCCGGGCGGCCGCGGCCTCCGGGTCCTCGCGGACCAGCGCCCGCATCGACTCGACCAGGTCGAGGGTGGCCTCGCCCTCCTGGCGGGCCAGTGCCTGGCCGAGGAGGTCGCCGAGCCGGCGGATGTCCTCGCGCAGCTCCGGGGCCGCGCCGGCCTCGACCAGGGGAGTCATGCAGGCAAGGCTAGCCATGGCCGCCGCGGGGCGCAGTGCGCGCGCAGCGGGCGTCCGGGCCGCCGACGCGGGCCCGGCGCGGTTACCCTGCGCTCACCGACGTCGAAGGAGACCGTGCATGAGCCAGCGCGACGTGCTGCCGATCCCGGACGCCCTCTATGAGGGTCCGGTCTACGAGGACGCGAAGGATCCGAGGGCCAGGTACGCCGCGATCACGCCGATCCGTCCTCCGGCCGGCGCGCCCAACGTGCTGGTGATCCTGCTCGACGACGTCGGGTTCGGCGCCGCGAGCGCGTTCGGCGGCCCGTGCCACACCCCGACCGCCGAGCGCCTGGCCGGCGCGGGCCTGGCCTACACCCGGTTCCACACCACCGCACTGTGCGCCCCCACCCGTCAGGCCCTGCTCACCGGGCGCAACCACCACGCCGTCGGGATGGGGGCCATCACCGAGGTCGCCACGGCGGCGCCCGGGTACACCTCGGTGCGGCCGCAGGCCGCGGCGCCGGTGGCCGAGGTCCTGCGACTCAACGGCTACGCCACCGCGCAGTTCGGCAAGTGCCACGAGATCCCGGTCTGGCAGACCAGCCCGGTCGGGCCGTTCGACGCCTGGCCCACGGGCGGGGGCGGTTTCGAGCACTTCTTCGGGTTCCTCGGCGGCGAGACCAACCAGTACGCCCCGGCGCTCTACGAGGGGACAACGCCGATCGAGCACGAGGCGCACCCGGACTCCGAGTACCACTTCACCGAGGACATGACCGACCGGGCGATCGCCTGGGTCCGCCAGTCGGCGGCGCTGGCCCCCGACAAGCCGTTCTTCCTGTACTTCGCCCCCGGGGCCACCCACGCCCCGCACCACGTCCCGCTTGACTGGACCGAGCGGTACAGGGGGGCCTTCGACGACGGCTGGGATGCGCTGCGCGAGCGCACCTTCGCCCGCCAGAAGGAGCTCGGCGTGGTCCCGGCCGATGCCGAGCTGACCCGTCGCCACGACGAGATCCCCGCCTGGGCTGACATGCCCGACGCGCTCAAGCCGGTGCTCGCCCGCCAGATGGAGGTCTACGCCGCCTTCCTGGAGCACACCGACCACCACATCGGCCGGCTCGTCGACGCCCTCGAGGAGCTCGGGTCGCTGGAGAACACGCTGGTCTTCTACATCCTGGGTGACAACGGGGCCTCGGCCGAGGGCCACCTCAACGGATCGTTCAACGAGTACCTGTTCTTCAACGGCGCCGCGGCTCTGGAGACCCCCGAGTTCCTGGTCTCGCGCATGGACAAGCTCGGCACGGTCGAGGCCTACAACCACTTCTCGGTGGGCTGGGCGCACGCGATGGACACCCCCTACCAGTGGACCAAGCAGGTCGCCTCGCACTGGGGTGGGGTGCGCAACGGCACGATCGTGCACTGGCCCGCGGGGATGCAGGCCGCCGGCGAGGTGCGCCACCAGTTCCACCACGTCATCGACCTGGCGCCGACGATCCTGGACGCGGCCGGGCTGCCCCATCCCACGCACGTGCACGGGGTGGCCCAGATGCCGCTGCACGGGGTGAGCCTGCGCTACTCGTTCGACGCCGCCGATGCACCCGACCGCCATGAGACCCAGTACTTCGAGATCGGGGGCAACCGGGGCATCTACCACCAGGGGTGGACGGCCGTGACCAAGCACGCCACGCCGTGGATCGCCATGGCCGAGCTGCCGGCCTTCGACGACGACGTGTGGGAGCTCTACGGCCCCGGCGACTGGACCCAGGCCCGGGACCTCTCGACCGAGATGCCCGAGCGCCTGCACGAGCTGCAGCAACTGTTCCTGGCCGAGGCGCGCCGCTACAACGTGCTGCCCCTCGATGACCGCCGGGTGGAGCGCTTCGATGCCACGATCGCCGGGCGCCCGCAGCTGGTGGCCGGCAGCTCGCAGGTCCTCTACGGCGGGATGGGCCGGCTGACCGAGTCCAGCGTCATCAGCACCAAGAACGTGTCCCACGCGGTGGCCGCCGACGTGGTGATCCCCGAGGGTGGGGCCCGTGGGGTGATCATCTCCCAGGGCGGGGCGTTCGGCGGCTGGAGCCTGTACCTCCGGGACGACGGCGTGCCCGTGTACTGCTACAACCTGCTCGGGCTGGCCTCCACCAAGGTGGCCGGCGGCGCACCCGTGACCGGGGGCCGCCACCGGGTCACCATGGTGTTCGACTACGACGGCGGGGGGCCGGGGATGGGCGGGGACGTGCGCCTGCTCGTCGACGGCGACGAGGTCGGCAGCGGCCGGCTCGAGCGCACCGTGCCACTGGTGTTCTCCCTCGACGAGACCTGTGACGTGGGCCGCGACAGCGGCCTGCCGGTCAGCGACGACTACACCCCGCAGACCAGCGCCTTCACCGGACGCGTCGACACGGTGCGCATCGACATCGCCGAGGGCGCCCCGGACTTCGGCCACCTCATCGACCCCGAGCACCGCCTGGCCGTGGCGCTGGCCCGCCAGTGAGGCGCTGATCGACGGACCGCGCGCCATTGCGCGCGGAACTTGGCTGGTGCGCAATGGGCGCAATGCTGGACCCGGAATTCACGCCTGCGTTTTCCATGGGCGGCTTTATTCGCTATGCTTTGATGGCTCATCCGGCAAACGCCCGCCAATACCTTTCGGGAGAATTCCATGGCACGCAAGGTCCAGATCCTTCTCGAGGACGACATCAATGGGGGCGAGGCCGCCGAGACGGTGCAGTTCTCCCTGGACGGTCGGGCCTATGAGATCGATCTGTCGAAGGACAATGCCCAGGCCCTGCGCGATGCCTTCGCACCGTGGATCGCCGCCGGTCGCCGGGCCGGGGGCGCCCGGCCGGCCGAGGCCCGCCCGCGTGCCGCCCGCCGGTCGCAGGACACCGCCGACATCCGCGCCTGGGCTGCGGAGAACGGCATCCCGGTGAGCTCCCGCGGGCGCATCTCGGCCGACCTGCGGGCCCGGTACGAGGCCGCGCACTAGCCGCACGCCCGCGGGCCCTGCGCCCCCTGATGCCCCGCGCATGTTCGCCCTCGGCGCAGCGTCACCCCCGCCGGGTCGGGAAGTCACGGCCCAACCCACCGTGTTGGGAACGGTGACAGGGCCCCCGGCCCTGCACAGCGGCGCACAGCAACACCATGTGCCTGTGCGGGGTTGGGGCTAGAGTGCAACCCACCCGGGCCTCCCGGGGGGTATGTGGGGAACGGAGAGGTGCCACATGTTCGAGAGGTTCACCGACCGCGCACGCCGGGTGGTGGTGCTCGCCCAGGAAGAGGCGCGCATGCTCAACCACAACTACATCGGCACCGAGCACATCCTGCTCGGCCTCATCCACGAGGGTGAGGGTGTGGCCGCCAAGGCCCTGGAGAGCCTGGGCATCTCGCTGGACGCCGTGCGCCAGCAGGTCGAGGAGATCATCGGCCAGGGTCAGCAGGCCCCCAGCGGGCACATCCCGTTCACGCCGCGGGCCAAGAAGGTTCTCGAGCTGTCCCTGCGCGAGGCGCTGCAGCTGGGGCACAACTACATCGGCACCGAGCACATCCTGCTCGGGCTCATCCGCGAGGGTGAGGGTGTCGCAGCCCAGGTCCTGGTCAAGCTCGGCGCCGACCTGAACAAGGTGCGCCAGCAGGTCATCCAGCTGCTCAGCGGCTACCAGGGCAAGGAGCCCACCGCGCCGGGGGCGGCCGGTCCGCAGGAGGGCACCCCCTCGAGCTCGCTGGTGCTCGACCAGTTCGGCCGCAACCTCACGAAGGACGCACGGGAATCGAAGCTCGACCCGGTCATCGGCCGGGAGAAGGAGATCGAGCGGGTCATGCAGGTGCTGTCCCGACGCACCAAGAACAACCCGGTGCTGATCGGGGAGCCGGGCGTGGGCAAGACCGCCGTGGTCGAGGGCCTGGCCCAGATGATCGTGCGCGGCGAGGTGCCCGAGACCCTCAAGGACAAGCAGCTCTACACGCTCGACCTCGGCGCGCTGGTGGCCGGCTCGCGCTACCGCGGCGACTTCGAGGAGCGCCTGAAGAAGGTGCTCAAGGAGATCAAGACCCGTGGCGACATCATCCTGTTCATCGACGAGATGCACACCCTCGTCGGCGCCGGGGCCGCTGAGGGCGCGATCGACGCCGCCAGCATCCTCAAGCCGATGCTGGCCCGCGGCGAGCTGCAGACCATCGGCGCCACCACGCTCGACGAGTACCGCAAGTACGTCGAGAAGGACGCGGCCCTCGAGCGGCGGTTCCAGCCGATCCAGGTGCAGGCCCCGAGCGTGGCGCACACCATCGAGATCCTCAAGGGGCTGCGCGACCGCTACGAGGCCCACCACCGCGTCTCGATCACCGACGCTGCCCTGGCGGCGGCGGCGCGGCTGTCCGACCGCTACGTCTCCGACCGCCAGCTGCCCGACAAGGCGATCGACCTCATCGACGAGGCCGGCTCCCGGCTGCGCATCCGCCGGATGACCGCCCCGCCGGACCTGCGCGAGTTCGACGAGCGGATCGCCACCGTGCGCCGCGAGAAGGAGTCGGCGATCGACGCCCAGGACTTCGAGAAGGCCGCCGCCCTGCGCGACCGGGAGAAGACCCTGCAGGTGGAGAAGGCCCAGCGCGAGAAGGAGTGGAAGGCCGGCGACATGGACGTCGTGGCCGAGGTCGACGACAAGCTCGTCGCCGAGGTCCTGGCGCTGATGACCGGCATCCCGGTGACCGATCTCTCCGAGGACGACGCCAAGCGCCTGCTGCGCATGGAGGAGGAGCTGCACAAGCGCGTCATCGGCCAGGAGGACGCGATCCACGCGCTGAGCCAGGCGATCCGGCGCACCCGCGCGGGCCTCAAGGACCCCAAGCGCCCCGGTGGGTCGTTCATCTTCGCCGGGCCCTCGGGCGTCGGCAAGACCGAGCTGAGCAAGACCCTGGCCGAGTTCCTGTTCGGCGACGAGGACGCGCTCATCGCCCTGGACATGAGCGAGTACTCCGAGAAGCACACCGCCTCGCGGCTGTTCGGCTCCCCGCCCGGGTACGTCGGCTACGAGGAGGGCGGCCAGCTCACCGAGAAGGTGCGCCGACGGCCTTTCTCGGTGGTGCTGTTCGACGAGGTGGAAAAGGCCCACCCGGACATCTTCAACTCGTTGCTGCAGGTGCTCGAGGAAGGCCGGCTCACCGACGCCCAGGGTCGTGTGGTCGATTTCAAGAACACCGTCATCATCATGACCACCAACCTCGGTTCCCGTGATGTCTCCAAGGGCGTGCAGCTCGGATTCGGCGGCGGCGGCGACGACAATGAGTACGAGCGGATGAAGGCCAAGGTGCAGCAGGAGCTCAAGGCGCATTTCCGCCCCGAGTTCCTCAACCGCATCGACGACATCGTGGTCTTCCACCAGCTCACCCGCGCCGAGATCGTGCAGATCGTGGACCTCATGGCCAGTCACCTCGACGACCGGCTCAAGGAGCGCGACATGGGCATCGAGCTCACGCAGGCGGCCAAGGAACTGCTCGCCGAACGCGGCTACGACGCCTCCCTGGGAGCCCGGCCGCTGCGCCGGACGATCCAGCGCGAGGTCGAGGACGCCCTGAGCGAGAGGATCCTCTACAACGAGCTGCGCGCCGGGCAGATCGTGGTCGTCGACGTGGCGGGCTCCGGCCCGAACGCGACCTTCACGCTCACCGGCACCGACAAGGTCACGCTGCCCGACGCCCCTCCGGTGGAGACCGCGGGCACGGGCGAGGCTGCGGCCGAGGGCTGAGGCCCGGCCACGGGCTACCGTTGACCCGTGAGCTCGGTCATCAACCCGGTCGGACCGGAGGAACCACGTACGTACTGGCAGCGCCGCGCCCTGGTGGTCGCGGCGCTGCTCGGCGTCCTGCTCGTGCTGTGGCTGATCGTCCGCGCGGCCCTCGGCGGGGGAGGCGACGACGGGTCGGCTGCACCGGCGCCCAGTGAGTCACCGAGTTTCGGGCTGTCGATGACGCCGGAGCCCTCGGCCAGCCCCAGCGCAACGGCCTCCACGACCGCCTCCGGCTCGCCGAGCGCGTCGGTGAGCCCGGCGACCTCGCCGAGCCCCTCGGCCTCCGCCACCGGCGTGTGCGCCGACGACGACATCCGGGTCGCCGTCGCCCCGGCCAGCGCCAGCACGACCGTCGGCGCGGGCATGGCCCTGACGATGACGGTGACGAACACCTCGGACTCGCCCTGCTCACGGGACGTCGGGGCCGGCGCCAACGAGCTGCAGGTGACCTCGGGCTCGGTGCTGGTCTGGTCCTCGGACTACTGCGCGCCGTCGAAGGCCACCGACGTCACGGTGCTCAAGCCGGGCAAGGCGTGGTCGACGACGATCACCTGGCCCGGGAAGGTCACGGCCAAGGGGTGCCCGTCGAGCCAGCCCACCGCCCAGCCGGGCACCTACCGTGCCGCGGCGCGCAACGGCACGGTCGACTCGAGCCGTGAGGTGTTCGTCGTCCGGTAGTCCGGGGTTCCGCCCGTCGATCGCGGTCGGATCCCCGCCGAGGGCTCAGACGTAGCGCTCGAGGATCGAGGACTCCGCCAGCCGGGACAGGCCCTCCCGGATGTACCGGGCCCGGTTCTCGCCGACCCCGTCGACGGCCTGCAGGTCCTCGATGGAGGCGCCCAGCAGCGCCTGGAGGGAGCCGAAGTGCTCCACCAGCCGGTCCCGGACCACCTCGGGCACCCGGGGCACCCCGGAGAGCAGGCGGTGGCCACGGGGGCTCACGTTGGCCTCCAGGCCCTCGGTGGTCGCGGGGTAGCCCAGGGCGCGGGCCACGGAGGTGAGGTCGAGCAGGTCGGCGGGGCCCACCATGTCCAGGGCCTCCAGGGTGCCCTCGACGGTGCGCGACTTGCGGCTCTTGCGCAGCGGCATGTAGTCGCGCACCAGGAGCTCCCGGTCGGACTCCACTCCGGCGACGAGCTCGGCCAGCTGCAGGGAGACCAGGCGGCCCTCCGTGCCCAGCTCGAGCAGGTAGGCGCGGATCTCGCTGGAGATGTGGCGGACCATCTCGATGCGCTGCAGGGTCGAGGAGACCTCGCGCACGGTGACCAGGTCCTCCACCTCCAGCGCGGACAGGCTGCCCGAGACCTCGTCGAGGCGGGTCTTGTACCGCTCGAGGGTGGCCAGGGCCTGGTTGGCCCGCGACAGGATCGCCGCCGGGTCCTCCAGCACGTAGCGGCGGCCCTTGAGGTAGAGCGCGATGATGTTCATGGACTTGCTGACGCTGATCACCGGGTAGCCGGTCTGCTTGGCCACCCGGTCGGCGGTGCGGTGCCGGGTCCCGGTCTCGGAGGTGGGGATCGTGGGGTCCGGCAGCAGTTGGGTCGCGGCCCTCGTGATGCGCGAGGTCGTGGTGTCGATGACGATGGCGCCGTCCATCTTGCTCAGCTCGCGCAGGCGGGTGGCGGTGAAGTCGATGTCCAGCGGGAACCCCCCGGAGGCGATCGCCTCGACGGTGTGGTCGTGGCCGAGCACGATGAGGGCGCCGGTGCGCCCGCGCACGATGCGCTCAAGACCGTCGCGCAGCTCCGTGCCCGGAGCGACGTGCGCGAGCGCGGTCTCCAGTTCGGGGTCGTTGGCCATGGGTCCGTTCTCCGGGGGTCGCGCCGGTCGTGGTCATCGGTGGTCCGGGGCAGACGCGCGGTGGTCGCACCCCGTGGGCGGGAGTCTACCGACGGTGCCCGCCTGCGTCCCCGTGGTCGAAGCGCGTCCCGGTACCGATGTCGGGGGCCGCGGGTACGGTCCGTCCATGGCGACGAGCGGTTCGATCAGGGCAGTGCGGCAGGCCTTCCGCTGTGCCGAGTGCGGCTGGCAGGCGGCCAAGTGGGTGGGCCGCTGCGGGGAGTGCCAGGCGTGGGGGACGGTGGCCGAGGCGGGCTCCTCCGCGGTCAGCCGGGTGCCCGTGGCCGGTCCGGTATCCGGGGTGGCGCTTGCCGATCACCGAGGTCGACGTGAGTCGTGCGCGCGCCGAGCCGACGGGGGTCGCCGAGCTCGACCGGGTGCTCGGCGGGGGCCTGGTCCCCGGGGCGGTCGTGCTGCTGGCCGGCGAGCCGGGGGTCGGCAAGTCCACGTTGCTGCTGCAGGTGGTGGCCGCTGTGGCCGAACGGGGCGGGCGTGCCCTGTACGTCACGGGTGAGGAGAGCGTGGAGCAGGTGCGGGCCCGGGCCGAGCGGGTCGGTGCCGTGAACCCGGGGGTGCTGCTGGCCGCCGAGGTGGATGTCGCCGCGGTGGTCGCGCACACCGAGGCCGTCGAGCCCCAGCTGCTGGTCATCGACTCGATCCAGACCATGTCGTGCGCCGGGGTCGAGGGGGTGGTGTCCGGGGTGTCCCAGGTACGGGAGGCCACCGCGGCGTTGATCCGCCTGGCCAAGGAGCGGCGCATGGCCTGCGTCCTGGTGGGCCACGTGACCAAGGACGGCGCGATCGCCGGGCCGCGCACCCTCGAGCACCTCGTCGACGTCGTGCTCTCCTTCGAGGGTGACCGGCACGCCCGGCTGCGGATGGTGCGGGCAGCGAAGAACCGGTTCGGCCCCACGGACGAGGTCGGGTGCTTCGAGCTCGGGGAGCAGGGTCTCGTGGACCTGCCCGATCCGAGCGGGCTGTTCGTCACCGACCGCGCGGACCCCGTGCCCGGCACGTGCGTGACCGTGACCCTGGAGGGCCGCCGACCGATGCTGGCCGAGATCCAGGCCCTCGTGGTGCCCACCCCGCAGGGGGGCGGTGGGCCCCGGAGGACCACCTCGGGGGTGGACGCGGCGCGCATCGCCATGGTGATGGCCGTCCTCGAGCGGCGCGAGTCGGTGGCGATGACCCGGTTCGAGACCTACGTCGCCGCCGTGGGTGGGGCCCGACTCGTCGAGCCGGCCAGCGACCTGGCCGTGGCTCTGGCCGTGGTCAGCTCGGTGCGCGACATGTGGGTGCCCGCGGGCTGGGTCGCGTTCGGGGAGGTGGGCCTGGCCGGCGACGTGCGCCGGGTGGCCGGGGCCCGCCAGCGCGTCGCCGAGGCAGCCCGGCTGGGAGTGACGGACGTGATCCTGCCGCAGGCCGACGCCTCGGCACTGTCCGGGCTGCCCGTGCGGCTGCACCCGGTGGAGAACCTCAGCCAGGCCGTGCGCCTGCTGCCGTGGGGCCGGCCGCGGACGGTGTCGCACCCCGAGGCCCTCGGGCCCCGGGCGCTGGTGGCCGTGCCCGCGGGGTGGTCGGGGGAGTGAATGGCGCGTGGAGTCGTCACGGCGGGCTGGGTGCGGCGCGCCGGGCTGGGCGCGACCGGAATGCCTCAGGCCGGGGTGGCGCGCGCGCCGTCGCCGGGGTGGGGTGCGAGCCCGGCCAGGGGCAGGCTGCGGGCGGCCAGCACCGCCAGGGCCTCCTCGCGGGCGCGGCAGTGCTCGGCCACCACCTCGTAGGCAGCGTCCCCCATGAGCGCGACCAGCTCGGCGCGTCCGGAGACGTAGACCGGCTCCGTGCCGACGTGTGCTGCGGGGGCGGTCGTGCAGTACCAGTCGAGGTCGTGGCCGCCCTCGCCCCAGCCGCGCCGGTCGAACTCCCCGATCACCACCACCTGGGCTGTCGAACCGTCCGGCCGGGTCAGCTCCTCGTAGGAACGGCGGATGGGCAGCTGCCAGCACACGTCCGGCTTGGTCGCCGTGATCGGGACTCCGCGCTCGAGGGCCAGCGCGTGCAGCGCGCACCCCGCCCCGCCTGCGAACCCGGGGCGGTTCAGGAAGATGCACGCCCCGTCGACGACGCGGGTCTTGGGCTCGCCGTCGTCGTCGTGCTCGATGATCCCCTCGGCCAGTCCGGTGGCGCGGTGCTGCCACAGGCGCGCGTCGAGCTCCCCGGCCAGCTGCTCCGTGCGGACCCGGTCCTCCTCGTCGGAGAAGTGGGCGCCGAGCGTGCAGCACCCATCGTCGGGCCGGTCGGCGTAGATGCCGGGGCAGCCCCGGCCGAAGATGCAGGTCCATCGTGAGGTCAACCAGGTGAGGTCCACCCGGTAGACCACCTCGGGGTCGCGGGTGGAGTCACCGGGCTCGGCGAACTCCACCCAGTGTCGGGTCCCGCCGACCGGCAGCTCCAGCATGGGCACAGACTAGGCGCGACATCGGCGAACGTGGACAGGTGTCCCACGGTGGCCGACCGGCAACGCTGGGTGCCAGTGTGGCCAGGAGTTGCGCCCGAATGGGTGACATTCCGGGGCGGGCGTCACTCTGGGTCGCCACGTTAGGAGCGGCTGCCCTAACCTGCGGTCCTCTTGAGCGGAAGGGGACCGCTGTGGCACATACCGGCTACGAGCCCACCGACGTCGGCGGCCGGGGTGCGTCCCGGCGCGGCCGGGCCGCCGTGCGTGCATGGGCTGCTGGCCTGCTCCTGATGGCCGCCAGCGGCGTGGCTGGGGCGCCGGCGGTCGCGGTGGGGACCGACACCGAGCCGAGCCCGGGGGTCACCGCCCCGAGCCCCGCGGCGTCGGCGGTGCCGTTCGAGCGCGCCTTCGCGGGCACGTACACGTTCACCGCCAAGATCACCAGCGTCGAGGCCAACTGGGGCGACCAGGCCGCGGACTCCGAGACCGTGGCCGGGGTGGCGCGCAAGACGAAGCGCACCTGGACTGTGGTGCCGGACTGCCCGACCGGGCCCTGCGATGTGACGGTCACCTCGACCTCGGGCCAGACCTTCCCCCTGAACTACAAGGGCGGCAAGTGGCGCTACAGCGGCTCCTACACGCTTGACTGCGTCGACGAAGCCACGGGCGAGCTCGTGGAGCGCGAAGGCTTCACCATGAAGTACTCCTACGCGCTGAAGCCCGCCGGTGAGCCCGACGACCCGTTCAGCTCCCTCACCGGGACATCGGTCTACAAGGGGTCCGGGTGCGAGGACGATCGCGGGACGATCAAGGAGTCCCGGAAGCTGGTCCGCGTCGGGGCTGCCCCCGACGCCGCGGCCGCCGCTGCCGCCCAGGCCGCCGTGGAGGCAGCGGCGTCCGCCTCGGCCTCCGCAGCTGCAGCGTCGGCCTCGGCGTCGGCCGCCGCGGCACTCGGGGATCCGGCACCTGCGTCCTCCGGCGCTCCGGTGGGGCTGATGGCGGGCTCTGCGGTGGGACTCGTCGTGCTGGCGGGGCTGGGCACGGCGCTGGTGCGGGCGCGACCCCGGTCGAAGGCGAAGGCCGACGAGGCCCGACCCGACCTGCCCTCGGCGCGGGCCGTGCACGACCCCGGTCGGCAGGTGGTGCTCCCCGAGGGCCCGTCGCTGGCCGTGGGCGTGCGCGCCGTCTCCGACCCGGCACCCCGGATCACAGTCACGTCGGGGACCGACCCCGACAGTGCCGACAACCATGACGGAGGACTCTGATGGACCAGCCCACCACGGCGATGGACACCGGCGAGGTGCTGACCGCCCGCGATGTGCTCAGCAGTGACCCGGCAGCCGTCCGGGGGACCTTGGAGCAGGTCATCGGCGAGGAGCACCTGATGAAGTCGTTGCCGCCGGGGGCCACGGCGGCAGCCTCGAAGTTCCTGCTGGCCCAGGCGGCCGCGGCGGTCGACGAGATCCTCGGCGCCCTGCGCGTCGACGACGTGCTGGTGGGTGGCTGGATGCAGATCGACGAGCTGCGCGCGGCGGTGGAGGAGACCTCCCGCGAGGGGGGCAGCCGCCATGTGGCGCTGAGCAGCCACTCCATCGCCTCCGAGCACTCGCCGAGCGTGGAGGTGATGATCAACCAGGTGCCCGCCAAGCTGCTCGACCTGGGCCTGGACCTCGGCTTCACCCTCTCGGCCTGCGAGCTCCTGGTCGAGCGGGGCAAGATCACGGGCGTCGAGCTGGGGTCGGTCAACGCCCGCGGCGAGCTCAAGGCCGCCGACCGCACGCTGCTGCACCGCGACAGCAACCGGCTGGACACCGACCGGCTGTTCACCGCCCTCGGCTTCGGGTCGGCGCCCGCGCAGGACGCAGCCAGCGCCTGAGGTGGCCGGCTGTGGCCGGCCCGGGCGCTGAACGAGGCACGCCGCGTGCTCGTCGCGTGGCTCGCCGCGCAGCGCCCACCCGGGCAGTGGTCGGTGTCCATGGGACCGCCCGGGTCCTAGTCTGTTCCCGTGGCCCCGACCCCGAGCAAGCGCCCGAGCGCCGAGACGGCCCCCGCCACCCCGACGGACGCCACCGCCCCCACGGCGCCGGCCATCCCCACTGCCCCCGCCACCCCCACGGCCGCGGCCGCGGCCGCCTCCTCCACGGGCCCGGCCACCCCCACCACCTCGGCGGCCCCGAAGCGACGCCGCTCCCCGGCCACCACCCGCCCGCGCACCCGCGCCTCGAAGTCCGCGGTCCGCGTCCCGGCGGCCAAGGTGGCCCTGTCGACCACCTCCGTGTACCCCGAGTCCACCGCCGCAGCCTTCGAGATCGCCCGCCGGCTGGGCTACGACGGCGTCGAGCTGATGGTGTTCACCGATCCGGTCAGCCAGGACGCCGAGGCAGTGCGGGCCCTGTCCGACCACTACGGCATCCCCGTGCTCTCGGTGCACGCCCCCTGCCTGCTGGTCACCCAACGGGTCTGGTCGACCGACCCGTGGGAGAAGCTGCGCCGCTCCCAGGCAGCCGCCGAGCGGCTCGGTGCCTCGGCGATCGTCGTGCACCCCCCGTTCCGCTGGCAGCGCGACTACGCCCGGGACTTCGAGATCGGCCTGGCCCGGATGCGCGACGAGACTGACATCGTCTTCGCGGTGGAGAACATGTACCCGTGGCGGGCGGCCAGCCGGGAGTGGGCCGCGTACCTGCCCGACTGGGACCCGCGCAACCAGGACTACCCGCAGGTGACGCTGGACCTGTCGCACACCTCGGTCTCGAGCACCCCTGCCCTGCAGATGGCCGCCGACCTCGGCGATCGGCTGGCGCACATCCACCTCGCGGACGGCACCGGCCTGGCCCGCGATGAGCACCTGGTGCCCGGCCGCGGGGAGCAGCCGTGCGCCGAGCTGCTCGAGGGCCTGGCCCTGCAGGGCTTCGCCGGCACCATCGCCGTGGAGGTCAGCACCCGCAAGGCCGCCAACCGCGCCGAGCGCGAGGCCGACCTCGCCGAGGCCCTCGCCTTCGCCCGGCTGCATCTCGCCGCGCCGCTGGCCCCACCGCAGCCGTAATCTGGGCCCGTGGCCGACGACCCCCGTGAGGCTCTGCTCGCTGTCGCGCGCGACATCATCGCCCAGCGTGGCTACCTCGGTCTGACCCTGCGGACCGCGGCTGCGGCCGCGGGCACGACCCCCGACGTGGCGATGCGCTACTACCGCAACCGCGACGACCTGTTCGCGGCCGCACTCAAGCTCCCCGTCGACCCGGCCTCGGCGATCCCGGCCCTGGTTGCGCCCGGGATCGAGGGGATGGGCGAGCGGCTTGTCCGGTTCATGCTCGAGACCCTCAAGGACCCCGAGGCCCGCGCGGAGCTCGTGGCCCTGGCCCGGACGGGGATGACCGCCGGCCACGCCGTGACCAGCGTCCAGGACTTCATCGAGCGCGGCGTCATCGACAAGGTGGCCAGCGCCGTGGGCGTGCCCGACGCGCGCATGCGCTCGGCCCTGATCACCAGCTACCTGATGGGGATCGCGATCACCCGCTACGGCGTGCGCCTCGAGCCCCTGGCCTCGGCCAGCGAGGAGGAGGTCATCCGCATGGTGGCCCCCGTCATCCAGGACCTCCTGGACCCCCGCAAGCCGATCCCCGGCTCGACGCGGGCCCGCGAGCGGGCCGCGGGGGAGCGGGCGCGCAGCGCGGGGCAGGCCACCACGGCCCCGCCGGCGCGGGTGCGCACCTTCGACCCGGACCCCGCCGCCACGCGCGCCGCCCGCGAGGCCGAGGAGGCCGCCGTGGCCGCGCTGCTGGCCTCGGTCCTGCCCGACCTCGAGGAGGTCGATCCCGACGCGGGGCTCGAGGATGGCCCTGAGCTCGCGCAGGACGCTGAGTCCGATGAGGTTGAGCTCGAGGAGGACCCGGAACTCGACGAGGACACGGAGCTCGAGGAGGACCAGGAGCTCGAGGAGGACACGGACCGGGAGCCCGACGACGAGCCCCCTGCGGACGACGATCGCCACACGGGCCGGGATACCCGCAAGGGGACCACCCGGGGGCCCCTTGGCCTAGGTCGGGACGGCCGCCGGGCGCCCCAGGACCGGCCTACCGGGCAGCGAACTCGCGGGCGATCGCGGCGGTCGTGGCCTGGTCCACCAGCCCCAGCTGCCAGGCCACGGTGACCGCCTCGCTGGCGTCGTGGACGTAGTACATGGGCACGCCCTCGTCGCGCAGCTTCGCCGCGCGGGTGGCCACCTGCTCGCTGCGCTCGGCCAGGTGCGAGCCGACGTAGATGAGGAAGATCCCGCGGATGCGATCCGGGAACTCCCTGGCCATGAACTCATAGGTCTCGGGGTCGCCCTGGCCGACGTCGCCCACCATCACGAAGGAGTAGCCCGGGTTGCCCTGCAGCAGCGCGCGGATGCTGGCCCGCTTGTGCTCCCGGCCGTCACGCATGAGCCGCTCGGAGTTGGGGCCCCAGTCGGTCAGGAACAGGGGCCCGCGCGGGAAGTGGTGCAGGTTCAGGAATGCCACGAGGTAGTCGTAGTAGTTCCACGAGCCGGTGGAGACGTAGTAGAAGGGCACCTGGCGCTGGGTGCCGTCCCCGCGCGCGAGGCCCGAGTAGAACGTGGCCATCCCCGGCACGGGCTTGCGGTCGGCCACGTCGCGCAGGAACGTGCGCCCCGCGGCGGTCCAGCGCTGGGTCAGCCCCGTCTTGAGGATGGTGTCGTCGATGTCGGAGATGACCGCCAGCCCGCCGCGCGGGTCGGCCACGTGCACCCGGCCCGTGATGTGCTCGACGGATCCGTCCACGGGGTCGATGTCCAGCACGTGCCAGCCGGGCGAGAGCTCACCGACCGGCAGCTCGATGTGCAGGTAGCCGTCCTCGTCGCTGGTGAACTGCGCGGTGACGTCGCCCATCGAGGCCTGGACCCGGACCCCCGGGATCGCCAGGACCGTGAACCGGCGCAGGTTGGCCTTGAGGGTGCCGCCGAGGCCGAGGTCGGCCTGCCCGGCCTTGAACAGGGGCTTCTCGATGCAGCGCGCCGTCATGTGGGCCACGCCGTCGGCGTGCCATCCCCGGTAGGTCACGACCACGGTGGGGCGCAGCGACTCGCGCCGGCGCTTGATCTCGATCAGCCCGGCGTTGAGCGACTTGTCGATCGTCTGGGCGACCTGGACCGAGTCGATGCTGTCGATGACCTGCGCGACCAGTGACGCGCCGGGCAGCCGGTGAAGCCCGGGCAGCTGGGGAATCCTCACCTGCTCACCTCTTCCTCGCGCCACAGGCTAGCCGCAGCGCCGCGGTGGGGCGCGGCGGGCGCCCGAGGCCGTGCTCGGTTCGTCGCCCTGACCCGTACTGCCCCGCATGGAGGCGTCGGCGGTCCGCCCCGCGTAGCCTTCGCCTCGGAGGTGGACAGCCCATGGTGGACTTCAGCGGCATGCTCAACAGGCTGCCGAGCAGGGAATCGATGACGGCCGCCCTCGACCGGGTGCCGGCGACCCGCGGGGCGGTGAGCCACTTCGTGACCGGCGAGACGGTCTCGACCGCGGTCGCCGCCGTCGAGGTGGTGCGTGCCCAGGGGATGTCGGCCTCGGTGGCCTACCTCGCTGCGCCCGACGCGGCGCAGGCGGCGCTGCCGTCCTACCTGTCGACGATCGGCGCCCTGGACGACGAGGGCCTGGCCGAGGGGGTGGACCTGCTGGTCAGCCTCGCTGACCTCGGCCTGGCCCGGTCGATCGGGTCGGGCACCCTGCGCGAGGTCCTGGCGGCGGTGTGCGGCGCCGCCGGTGCGGCGGGGATGACGGTGACCCTGGGTTCGCTCGACCTCGAGCACGTCGACGAGGCGCTGGCCGTGCGCGCCGACCTCGCCGGGCAGTTCCCGGACCTCGGCGTGACCATCGCCGCCAGCCTCCTGCGCAGCGAGGCCGACTGCTGGGACCTGGCCACGCAGGGCGCGCGCGTGCGCCTGGTGCGCCGCGAGGTCCCGCTGCCCTCGGGCGTCGGGTTCACCAGCGCCCACGAGATCGACAAGGCCTACGTCCGGTGCACCCGGCTTCTGCTGGCCAACGGGGCGCGCACCACGGTGGCCACCGACGACACCCGCCTGATCGAGATCGCCACAGCCCTGGCCCACCGCAGCGACCCGGAGCCCTCCCACGACTTCCAGTTCCGGTACGGCCTGCTCGGCAACGCAGCGGACCTCGTGGCCGCCGGTGAGCAGGTCGGCGTGCTGGTGCCCTACGGCCCCGGGTGGAGCACCTACATCGCCCGCAACGTTCCCATGCGACCGGGCGCGCTGGGCCAGGCTGCCCGCACGGCCCTGGGCTGGAACGCCGACTCATGAGCCAGCCCGAGGTCGCCGCGTACCCCCGGGTCGCGGTGCTCGGTGCCGGCCGGATGGGTCAGGCGGTCATCTCCGGGCTCCTCGAGGCCGGATGGGATCGCCAGCGCCTCGTGGCCGCCGAGTCCCACGAGCCGTCGGCGAGTTCGGTCCGGGCTCGGTTCGGGATCGAGGTGACCGAGGCGACGGCAGCGGTGCGCGGCGCCGAGGTCGTGGTCGTGGTGGTCAAGCCCCACGATGTGGTGGGCCTGCTCGACGCCATCGCAGGGCACCTGGCGCCCGAGGCCACGGTCGTGTCCCTGGCCGCCGGCCTGGGCACCGCGACCCTGGCCGCCCACCTGCCGCCCGGTACCGCGCTGGTGCGGGTGATGCCCAACACCCCGGCCCTCGTGGGCCAGGGCATGTCGGTGATCTCACCGGCGGCCGGCTGCCCCGCGGAGTCGGTGGCCCTCGCCGAGCGGGTGCTCGGCGCGGTGGGCCAGGTGCGCCAGGTGCCCGAGACCCTCCAGGACGCCGGCACGGCGGTCAGCGGCTCGGGTCCGGCCTACGTGTTCTACGTCGCCGAGGCCATGATCGACGCGGGGGTGCTCCTGGGCCTGTCGCGGCCGCTGGCCCGCGACCTGGTCGTGCAGACCCTGCTCGGCTCGGCGACCATGCTGGCGCAGACCGGCGAGCACCCCGCGGTCCTGCGCGAGAACGTCACCTCGCCCGGGGGCACGACCGCCGCCGCGCTGCACGTGCTCGACGACTCGGCCGTGCGGGCCGCCTTCGCCAACGCGATGACGGCCGCGCGGGATCGGTCCCGGGAGCTCGGCGCGGGCTGACCGGTCCGACGCCGGGAGCCGGGCCCCGCGACGTCGTCGGCGCGCTGTCCCGGGCTGCGGGCTCAGGCCATCATCTGGGTGACCTCGTCCTCGGCCCCGCACACGATGAGCACGTCGTAGGCGCGAAGCACCAGCGCGGGGCTGGCCAGCTCCGGCAGGCTGCGCCCGGAGCGGGCCACCGCCATGACCAGGATCCCGCGCTCGGCCAGCGAGGGGATGGCGCCCAGCGCCCGGCCGATCATGTCGTCGCTGATCGGGACCCCCGCGTAGGCGAGGCCGTCGAGGGTGGGCACGTACTCGGTGCGGTGGCCGACCAGGGTGTGGGCCAGCCGGCGGCCCACCTCGAGCTCGGGGAACACCACGTCGGCCACGCCCAGCTTGCGCAGGATCCGGGCCTGCTCTGCGTTGGAGGCCTTGGCCCAGACCTCCGGGATGCCCAGGTCCTCCTTGAGCACCAGGGCGCACAGCAGGCTGGCCTCCATCTCGTCGCCGATGGCCACCACCGCGCGGCTGTACTCCCCGACCCCGAGCTGGCGCAGCGCGTCCTTGCTGGTCACGTCCGCCTCGACGGCCAGGGTCACCCGCGAGCTCATCTGTCGCACCAGCTCCGGGTTGCGGTCGATGGCCAGCACCTCGCAGCCCTCCCGGGTCAGGGACAGGGCCACGGACTGGCCGAAGCGGCCCAGGCCCAGGATCGCGACGGGCTCCAGGTTGGTGGCGGGCATGGGGTCTCCTGTTCCGGCCGGTCAGCCGATCATGGGCCGGCCCTCGGGCAGGCGGTAGGGGCTGCGCTCGTTGCGCAGGGTCAGGGAGGAGGCCAGGGTCAGCGGGCCGATCTTGCCCAGCAGCATGAGCACGATCAGCAGGAACTGGGCCTTCTGCGGCAGGGTCGGGGTGATGTTCGCGGAGAGGCCGACCGTGGCCAGGCCAGAGCCCACCTCGAACAGGGCCAGGTCGAGGGGGAGGCCGGTCATCGCCATCATCGTCAGGGTGCCCACCATCAGGGCGGTGAAGCTGATCATCACGACCGCGATCGCCACACGGACCGCGGTGTCCGGGATCCGCCGGTCACGGACGTTGACCTCGGCGTTGCCGCGGATCTCGGCCATCATGGCCGCACCCAGAACGAGCAGGGTCGTGACCTTGATCCCGCCGGCGGTGCTGCCCGAGCCCCCGCCGATGAACATCATCGCGTCGGTCATGAAGCGCGTGGCCGGCTGCACCTGGGCGTAGTCGACGGTGTTGAAGCCCGCGGTGCGCGGGGTGATCCCGCCGGAGAACCACGCCTGCATGAGCTTCTGGCCCCACGGCATCTGCCCGATCGTGCTGGGATTGCCCCACTCGAGCACCGCGAAACCCACCGCACCGACGGCCATCACCAGAGCCGTGCCGAACAGCATCATGCGCGTGTGCAGCGACAGCGGGATGGGGTTGGCGAACCCGAGCCGCTCGGGGTGCAGCGCCCCGACCCGGTACCTGCTGCGCTGGGCCAGGGCCTTGGCCCGGACGGTCACATCGGTGGTCACCGGCGGCTTCGGGCGCAGCAGGTCCAGCAGCCCTTCGGCGCGGGTCGCTCGGTTGAACAGCTCCAGGATGACCAGGAAGCCCAGGCCGCCGAGGATGATCGCCAGGCTGATCGGGGCCAGGATCCAGGGGTCGGCCCCGTAGGTCATCAGCGAGTCCGAGGCCAGCGCGAAGCCGGCGTTGTTGAACGCGCTGACGCTGTGGAACATGCCCAGCCACGCAGCCTGGCCGATGCCCGCGTCGTAGGCCCAGATCAGGCGCAGGGCCAGCAGGACGGCGATCGTGCTCTCGACGACGATCGTGATCACGGCCAGGCCCTTGAGCACGGTGCGCACGTCGCCCTGCGTGAGCACCCCGGTCTCGGCCTGGGCCGCCATCCGCGAGTTGGCACGCAGGCGGCGGTTGAGCACGATGATCCACAGCGTGCCCAGGGCCTGGATGCCGAAGCCGCCGACCTGGATCAGGACCATGATCGTGAACTGGCCCAGGGGGGACCAGTAGGTCGCCGTGTCCACGGTGGTCAGCCCGGTCACGCAGCTGGCGCTGACCGAGATGAACAGCGCCGTGCTCAGGTTCACGCTGCGCCCGTCGGCGCGCATCCCGGGCAGCAGCAGCAGCACGGTGCCGATCGCGCACAGCACGATGAACGAGGTCGTGATCGACCGGGCCGGCGAACGACGCTCCAGGCGCGACTGGGTGGCCCGCGTGCGCTTCTCCACCTGGGTCGGCCGGCGCCACAGCGTCCGCCGGGGGCCCCGCGCCTCCTGGGCGGCCCGCCGCTGGGCAGCACGCATGCGGCGCACCGGCTCGTTGCGCACGCGTCGCCAGCCCATGGCGCGAAGGCTATGCAGGCCGGGTCCGGAATGCCCGCTGGGTCCCGGTGTGGCGCCCGCCCGGAATCAGCGTGCACCCGCGCACTACGGTGGGCTGGTGAGCGACCGGGTGGCGATCATCGCTGATCCCGCCCTCGCCGAGTACGACTTCGGCCAGGGCCACCCGATGGCGCCCATCCGGGTCCAGCTGGCCCTGCGCCTGGCCGAGGACTTCGGGCTGTTCCTGCACAGCAACGTCGACGTCATCCGCGACGTCGTGCCCGCGGGGGTCCACGACCTCGTGCGGGTCCACGTGCCGGACTACCTGACCACCGTGCGCACCGCCGGGCACACGGGCAACCCGGGCTCGGAGCGCTTCGGCCTGGGCACCGACGACGTGCCGGTCTTCCCCCGCATGCACGAGGCGGCCGCCCACCTGTGCGGGGCAACGATGCGCGCGGTGCAGGAGGTGCACAGCGGCCGCGCCCGGCACGCGGTCAACCTGTTCGGCGGGATGCACCACGCCATGGCCGACCGGGCCTCGGGCTTCTGCATCTACAACGACGCGGCCGTGGCGATCCGGTGGCTGCTCGACCAGGGGGTCTCGCGCATCGCCTACGTCGATCTCGACGCGCACCACGGCGACGGCGTCCAGGCCGCCTTCTACGACGACCCCCGGGTACTGACGATCAGCCTGCACGAGTCCGGCCGCACGCTGTTCCCGGGCACGGGCTGGCCCTGGGAGACCGGTGGCCCCGGGGCGGAGGGCTCCGCGGTGAACGTGGCGCTGCCTGCGGGCACGGGTGACAACCAGTGGCTTCGGGCCTTCAACGCGGTGGTTCCCCCGGTGCTCGAGGAGTTCCGCCCGGAGTTCGTGGTCAGCCAGCACGGGTGCGACTCCCACTTCGAGGACGTGATGGCCCACCTGCTGCTCTCGGTCGACGGCCAACGCAGCTCGTACGTGGCCATGCACCGGCTGGCCGACCGGATCGCCGGGGGCCGCTGGGTCGCCCTCGGCGGTGGCGGGTACGAGGTGGTCGACGTCGTGCCCCGGGTCTGGGCCCACCTGGTGGCCGAGGCGATGCACCGGCCGATCGACCCGCAGACCCCGACGCCCGACGCCTATCGGGCCTTCGTCCAGGACCTCCTGGGGCGCAACTCCCCCGGACGGATGACCGATGGCCGCGACCCGTGGGGCGCGCCGTTCGAGCGCAACTACCACCCCGAGGACCCCCTCGACGCGGCGATCATGGACACGCGTCGCGCGGTGTTCCCGCTCTGGGGCCTGGTGGCCGACCCCTTCGGCGCCTTCTGACGCCCGCCCCCTCCGCCGCAGTCCGCCCCACGTCCCCGTGCGCGCCGTCCCCCGACCGCCCCGCCCCCCGACCGCCCGGGGGCCGCCCTGCCCGTCGCCCGTCCACCCTGGCTCCTGGTCCGCACGGTGACCCGCTCCTCCCCTGGAACCGTGTGGGTTCCCTCCGCTAGAACACGGGCAACCCTCACGGATCATGGATCCACCCGCCGGTGGGCGGTCCAGCACCCGGACGGCCCAACGGCCCTCGCGCGGGGCGACGGGGTGGGCGGGGCTGACGTACCATGCTGGGGTTCCGTACTGGGGTTTGCGTACTGGCGAGCAGGAGAGGGGCGCGACCATGTCGATGCACGAGTTGCCCCTGGCCGAGGTGAAGCTGCTCACGGTGGCGGAGGTGGCCGCGATCCTGCGCCTGTCGAAGATGACGGTCTACCGGATGGTCAACTCCGGTGCCCTGCCGGCGCTGAAGGTCGGTCGCTCCGTGCGGGTGCCGGCCAGTGCGGTGGACGAGTACCTGCGCCGATCCTTCGTCGAGACCGCCTGAGCGCTCGGCGCCGCGTACACCGCGACGCCTCGACCCAGCAGGCGCCGCGCACACCGCGACGCCTCGCCCAGGCAAGCACCGTCGTCGTGTGCCCTGGGCCTGCGCCGTCGCCGCGAGCAGGCAAGTGCCGTCGCCGTGTGCCCTGGACCTGCTGGGCCCGGCTTCAGGTGAAGGAGGCCTACGGCCAGCGGGTAGCATGGGGGCACTTTCCCGCACGTCTGTGAGGTCTCCCCGTGGGTTCTGTCATCAAGAAGCGCCGCAAGCGCATGGCGAAGAAGAAGCACCGCAAGCTGCTGAAGCGCACGCGCGTCCAGCGCCGCAACGCCAAGTAGAGCCATGGCGCGCGTCGTCCTTGTCACTGGGGTCTCCCGGTACCTCGGCGGGCGCATGGCGCGCATCCTCACCGACGACCCGACGGTCGAGCGGGTGATCGGCGTCGACGTCGTCACCCCGACCGGGGACATCGGCGGTGCGGACTTCGTGCGTGCGGACATCCGCAACCCCATCATCGGCAAGGTCATCGCCACTGCCGGCGTCGACACCGTGGTCCACATGGGCGTCATCGCCACGCCGCGGCAGGCCGGCGGGCGCACGCCGATGAAGGAGATCAACGTCATCGGCACGATGCAGCTGCTCGCCGCGTGCCAGAAGGCCTCCTCGGTCGAGAAGCTCATCGTGAAGTCCTCCACGTCGGTCTACGGCTCGGGGCCCTCGGATCCCGCGCTGTTCAGCGAGGACATGGAGCCCCGGCACCTGCCTACCTCCGGCTGGGCCAAGGACTCCGTCGAGGTGGAGTCCTATGTGCGCGGCCTGGCCCGCCGCCGGCCGGACCTGACCGTGACGACGCTGCGCTTCGCCAACTTCCTGGGGCCCACCGCGAACACCCCGATGGCGCAGTACTTCTCGCTGCCGGTGGTGCCCACCGTGCTGGGCTACGACGCGCGCCTGCAGTTCGTGCACGAGGACGACGGGCTCGAGGTGATCCGGCAGGCGACCGTGGCCGACCACCCGGGGATCTACAACGTGGCCGGCGATGGCGTGCTCGCGCTGTCCCAGGCCATCCGTCGGGCGGGGCGCCTCGACGTGCCGGTGTGGTCGCCGTTCGTGGGAGTGGTGGGCCGCTGGGTGCGCCGCAGCGGGTTCGCCGACTTCAGCCCCGAGCAGATCCGCCTCCTCACGCACGGACGCGCCGTGGACACCACGCGGCTGCGCCAGCGCTTCGGCTTCACGCCGCGCTACACCACGGAGGCCGCCTTCGACGACTTCGTGCGCGCGCAGCGGCTGAACAACGTGCTCTCCCCCCAGCTGGTGACCGGGGCCGAGACGGTCGCCGGGCGGCTGCTGTCGGGGTGGTCGGCGTGAGCGACGCACGGATCCTGCGGATGCCCGGTCCCGACGACACCCCCGGAAGTGACGTGGCCCTCGTGGATGGCGACCCCAGCTGGGCCGAGCGGGTCGGTGGGGTGCTGGAGTTCCTGCGCCGGCGCGCCCTCGGCGAGTACGGCGTGGACGAGTTCGGCTTCGACCCCGAGCTCAACGACGCGGTGCTCATGTCGATGCTGCGGCCCCTGTACCGGCACTGGTTCCGCGTGGAGGTGCGCGGCATCGAGAACATCCCGGCCGAGGGCGGCGCCCTGCTCGTCGGCAACCACGCCGGCACGATCGGCCTGGACGCGGCCATGGTGCAGCTGGCGATCCTCGACGAGCACCCGGCGCACCGCCACCTGCGCCCCCTGGGGGCTGAGCTGCTGTTCGACCTGCCGTTCGTGGGCACCCTGGCGCGCAAGTCCGGGGCCACGTTGGCCTGCAACCCCGACGCCGAGCGGCTGCTGCGCGCCGGGGAGCTGGTCGGGGTCTGGCCCGAGGGGTACAAGGGCACCGGCAAGCCGTTCTCGGAGCGCTACCGGCTCCAGCGGTTCGGCCGGGGCGGCTTCGTGGCCGCCGCGCTGCAGGCGGGGGTGCCGATCGTGCCGTGCTCGGTGATCGGCTCCGAGGAGATCTACCCGATGCTGGGCAACGTCAAGGTGCTCGCCCGGCTGTTCGGCCTGCCGTACTTCCCGGTCACCCCGACGTTCCCCTGGCTGGGGCCGCTGGGCGCGGTGCCCCTGCCCTCGAAGTGGGTCATCGAGTTCGGGGAGCCGATCGACACCGCGGGGTTCGGGCAGGACGCGGCCGAGGACCCGATGCTGGTCTTCGACATCACCGACCAGGTGCGCGAGACCATCCAGCACAACCTCTACCGGATGCTGGTCCGCCGCCGCGGCATCTTCCGCTGACCCGCGCGATCCGGGGAGGTCGGTGGCGCTCAGCCGCCCTGACGGTCGCGCAGCACCTTGGCCACGCCGACGCCGGCCGCGACGACCACACCCGCGGCAGCCGCGGCGGGCACACCCCTGCGCACGGCGTCCTTGCTGCGGATCCGGTAGTCGCGGATCTGCCAGCCGTGCTCGCGGGCGTAGGAGCGCAGTTGGCCGTCGGGATTCACCGCGACCGGGGAGCCTACGAGGCTGAGCATCGGCACGTCGTTCGAGGAGTCCGAGTAGGCCGCGCAGCGGGCGAGGTCCAGCTCGCGCTCCTGGGCAATGCGCGCCACCACCTCGGCCTTGGCTGCGCCGTGCAGCGGCACCCCAGCCAGCCGCCCGGTGTAGTGGCCGTCGACCACCTCGGCGACAGTCCCGAGTCCGCCGGTGAGCCCCAGCCGCTCGGCGAACACCTGGGCCACCTCCTGCGGCGTGGCGCTGACCAGCCAGACCTCGTGGCCGAGCCCCTGGTGGGCGGCGGCGAGGTCGACGGAGTCCGCCCACAGCCGGCTGACCATCTTCTCGTCGTAGACCTCGTCGGCCAGAGACTCGATCTCCGAGGGCTGCCTTCCCTTGACGAACTGCAGGCCGTTCTCCGTGGCCTGGGCGATGTCGTCCATGTTCTCCTTGCCGGAGACCACGTACTTCAGCTGCTTCCAGGTGAACTCCAGCACCTCGGCCGTGGTGAAGTAGTCACGGTCGGCCATCCCCTTGGCCAGGGCCGCGAAGCTCGAGCCCTTGATGATCGTGTTGTCGATGTCGAAGAACGCCGCCGCACCGGGGCCCGCGTTCTCAGGCGCCAGGGCCGTGATCCCGGCGAACAGGGCACGCTCGGCGGCTTCCTCGGCCGCGGGTTCCTGGTCCTGGTCGGCCTCGTCGGCCTCGACGGCGGCCTCCCCGGCGGCCTCCGGGACGTCGGTGGCCCCGGGGCCACCGAGGGGCCCGTCGAGGGTGGCCGCGTCGGCGATCGGGGCCTCGTCCTTCGTGCTCAGGTCGTGCTCAGCGGACGCCTCGTCGGCGCCGGTCCGGAGCGGGTCCTCCGGGCGACTGGGGGAATCGGCCACGGGGCGAGCCTAGCGAGAATGGGCGTGCCACACTGCCTCTGTGACGAATCTGGCTGACCTCGTGCGCGATGCCGCGGCTGCGCGGCCCGACCATCCCGCACTGGTGACCCGCACGAGCGAGCTGAGCTGGGGCGAGGTGGACCAGCGCGTGGACCGTGCTGCCCGGTCCCTGGTTGAGCGCGGGCTCGAGCGTGGGGCGCGGGTGGCCCTGATGGTGGGCAACCGTCCCGAGTTCGCCATCGCCTACTTCGCCATCCTGCGGGCCGGGATGGTCGCCGTCCCGATGAACACCGGCTACACCACCCCTGAGGTCGTGCGCATGTGTGCCGACTCCGGGGCCGACGTCCTGCTGCACGATTCGAGCGCTGCGAAGGTCGGGGCCGCGGTGGCCAGGCGCGCGCACGGCCTGGAGGTCGTCGCGCTGGACTCCCCGGAGGGCCAGGCGCTGGTCGGCAACGGCCCCGGTGGACGGGGTGCCTTCACCGGCCCCCGCACGACCGCCCGTGACCTCGCCGTGCTGCTGTACACCTCGGGCAGCGAGGGCCAGCCCAAGGGCGCGATGCTCAGCCACGGGGCGCTGCGGGCCAACGTCGACGCGCTGGCCCGGATCCGCAAGCCGGCCGCGATGACCGCCGACGACCGGCTCCTGCTGGTCCTGCCGCTGTTCCACATCTACGGCCTCAACGCCGGCCTGGGCCTCGTGGCACGGGTCGGGGCGACGTGCGTGCTGCTCGACCGCTTCGACGCCCGCTCCTCGCTGGCCGCGATCCGCGACCTCGGGGTGACCAACGTGGCCGGTGCCCCGCCGATGTACGTCGCCTGGAGCGCTGAGGGCGCGCTGCGCGAGTCGATGGACGGCGTCCGCCTGATGATCAGCGGCGCCTCGGCCCTGCCGCCGGACGTCTTCCACCAGTTCCGCACCATCACCGGCCAGCCGATCTGGGAGGGCTACGGCCTGACCGAGTGCGCGCCCGTGGTGACCTCGACCCTCATCTCCAAGCGGGCCAAGCCCGGCTGCGTGGGGCGGCCGGTGGCCGGGACGCAGGTCTCGCTGCGCGACAGCAGCGGCCAGGAGGTCGACGAGGGGGACCCGGGCGAGGTGTGGGTCAAGTCCAAGTCGCTGCTGACCGGCTACTGGCCCGACGGCTCGGGGGGCGCCGACGCCGACGGCTGGTTCCCGACCGGGGACGTGGCGATCGTCGACGAGGACGGCGACTACCGCCTGGTGGACCGCCGCCGCGACCTGGTCATCGTCTCGGGCTTCAACGTCTACCCGCGCGAGGTGGAGGCGGTGATGGCCCAGCATCCGGCCGTGGCCGAGGTGGCGGTGATCGGCGTGCCCCACCCCCTGACCGGGGAGTCGGTGAAGGCGGTCGTGGTGCTGCGTCGCGGCGTGCCCGAGCCTGACGACCTGCGGGCGTTCTGCGAGGCGCGCCTGGCGCGGTTCAAGTGCCCGTCGATCATCGAGTTCGCCCCCAAGCTGCCGCGCGCCGCCACGGGGAAGATCACCAAGGGCAAGCTCAAGGGCGTGCGCGCGTGAGCCGGGTCACCCTCGTGGGCAAGCCCGGCTGCCACCTGTGCGAGCAGGCGCGCGCGGTCGTGCAGCGCGTGTGCGACGAGCTCGCCGTGCCGTGGGTGGAGGTCAGCATCCTCGACGACCCGCGACTGGCTGACCGCTACTGGGAGCAGATCCCGGTCACGATCGTCGACGACCGCGTGCTCGACATCTGGTACGCAGACGCCGACCGCCTGCGCGCCGCCCTGGCGGGGCACGACGTCCCGCCCGGCGCCTCGTCGCTGTCCGGGGCCTGACGTGGCCGACATCGCGGTGTCCGTGGCGCTGCTCCAGGTGGGGATCACCGACGACGAGGCCGTCGACGACCGGGTAGCCCGGGTGCTGGACCTCACTGAGCAGGTCGCCACGTCCCACGACCTCGTCGTCCTGCCCGAGCTGTGGCCGATCGGGGCGTTCGCCGTCGACCTGATGGCCGAGCATGCCCAGCCCGTCGACGGCCCGCTGTGTCGCGCGCTGTCGGGGATCGCGGCCCGGACCGGCACCTGGCTGCACGGGGGCTCGCTCGTCGAGCGCCAGGTGGACGCCGAGGGTGGGGTCGTGCACTTCAACACACAGGTCGTCTTCGGCCCGGACGGGGCGCTGCTGGCCACCTACCGCAAGATGCACCTGTTCGGCTTCAACGGCGGCGAGGCGACCGTGATGAGCAGCGGCGACGACCTCGTGGTGGTGCCCGGCCCGCTGGGCCGGGCGGGGTTGGCGACCTGCTACGACATCCGGTTCCCGGAGCTCTTCCGCAGCCTGGTCGAGCGAGGCGCGGAGTCGTTCGTCGTGCCCGCGGGCTGGCCTGAGCGCCGGGTGGAGCACTGGCGCCTGCTGGCCCGGGCCCGGGCAGTCGAGAACCAGGCCTACGTGCTGGCGTGCAACGAGGCGGGGACTCACGCGGGGGTCCCGATCGCCGGGCACTCCATGGTGGTGGACCCCCAGGGCGAGGTCCTGGCTGAGGCCGGCGCCGGCGAGGAGGTACTGAGCGTGGACCTCGACCCGCTGCGTGTGGCCGCCTGGCGGGGGGCGTTCCCCGCCCTCGAGGACCGGCGGATGCGCTGAGGGTTGGCGCCGCGCTGGCTGTGGGCGGGTCCCAGCGGGGGTCGACGGTTGGAGCCGATCAGCCGGCCGACGGGCGGGCCCGGGCGGGGCTTGTGGGTCGAGCCGACTTGGCCGACGGGCGGGCCGGGGTCCGAGCTGATCAGCCGGCGACGAGGGTCGCGCCGGCTGCCTGCAGGTCCGCCACGCCGCCCTTCAGGTTGACCACGGACGTGAACCCGGCGTCGGCCATCTGCGTGCTGGCCACCTGCGAACGCCGACCCGACCGGCAGTAGACGGCGTACGTGGCGTCCTTGGGCAGCGCGGCGATCTGGCCGGCGAAGTCGGCGGACTCCACGTCGATGTTCACCGCCCCGTCGACGTGTCCGGCGGCGAACTCCGCGGGCGTGCGCACATCCACGACCGTGGTGCCGGGTTCGGCCATGGTGGTCAGGAACTCGGGGGCGGCCACGGTGGTCACCGCATCCGAGCCGGACGAGCACCCGGCGAGCAGGACGGTCAGCCCGAGGGCGGCGGCGAGGAGCAGGAGAAGTCGGCGCATACCCCCTAGGGTATCCCATCCCGCCTGGGTACGCGTCCCGCGTGCGAGTGGGACTGCGGGCGTCGGTCCCGTGTGTGGCGCGGACGACCCCGCGGACGACCCGCGGACGACCCCGCGGACGACCCGCGCGGCTGCACGACCCCGTGGCGGGCCCGGCGCGGCGCCCACCACCTCCCCGCCCGTGTCCGGCCCAAGGGCGCCGCGGGCTCCCTCCCCGCCGTGTCCGGTCCGACGATCCGCGGGCGCCCTCCCCGAGGGACCAGCCCGATGACCCCGCGGCCGCACTCCCCGAGGGACCGCGAGGCCTGCCCGGCCTGCTACGGTCGCCGACCGTGGAGATCCGACCGGCCGCAGAGGCGGATTGGCCCGGGGTCTGGGCCTTCATGTCCGTCGTGATGGCCGCGGGCGAGACCTACACGTACCCCCAGTCCATGACCAGCGCGCAGGGCAGGGCCGCGTGGCTGGAGCTGCCCGGCTGGAGCGCGCTGGTCGCGGTCGAGGACGGACGTCCGGTGGGCATCGCCAAGTTCGGGCCCAACCAGCCGGGGCGTGGCGCGCATGTGGCCAACGCCAGCTTCGTCGTGGATCCCGAGGTGGGCGGTCGTGGCGTCGGTCGTGCGCTGGCCGAGCGGGTGCTGGCCGACGCCCGCGCGCAGGGGTTCCGGGCCATGCAGTTCAACGCCGTCGTGGAGACCAACGCCGGCGCGGTCGCGCTCTGGCAGGCGCTCGGCTTCCGGATCCTGGCCACCATCCCGCAGGCCTTCGACCACCCCCGCCTGGGCCTCGTGGGCCTGCACCTCATGCACCGCCCCCTCTGACCCCCACATCCCGCCCCCGCCCCCGCCCCCCGCCCGAGCTCACCAGAGAATCTCCAGAAGGTGCTCGGTTCTTCCGTTCCTACTGGAGAAACGAGCACATTCTGGAGAATCTGCGAGGCGGGGGGCTGCGAGGCGGGCGCCGGGGCGGGGCGGGGATGGGGCGGGGAGTGGGCGGGCCCCCGCCGCGGGTGCGACGGGGGCCCGGATCCGGGGTCAGCCGGGGTGGATCAGAAGTCGATCTCCGGCAGGTCCATGAGCTCACCGGTGGTGGTCTCGACGATGACCCGCTCCGCGGCCAGCAGCGGCAGCCGGTTTGCGGCGAACCACTTCGCGGCGGCGACCTTGCCCTCGTAGAACGGCACATCCTTGGCCGACGCACCGGCGGCCAGCGCGGCCTCGGCGATCTCGGCCTGCTTGAGCAGCAAGAAGCCGATCACCAGGTCGCCGGTCATCATCAGCAGGCGGGTGGTGTTCAGGCCCACCTTGTAGATCTCGGCCGGGTTGGACTGCGAGGCCATGGCCCAGCCACCCAGCACGCCGACCACGGCCTGCACGTCCTCCAGGGCCCGGCCGAGCAGCTCGCGCTCGTGGGTCAGGGAGCCGCCCGGGTCGCCCTTGACGAGCTCGGACATCTGGGCGCCCAGGAACATCAGCGCCTTGAACTGGTCGCGGACCAGCTTGCGGAAGAAGAAGTCCAGGCCCTGGATGGCGGTCGTGCCCTCGTAGAGGGTGTCGATCTTCGAGTCGCGGATGTACTGCTCGATCGGGTAGTCCTGCAGGAAGCCCGAGCCGCCGAAGGTCTGCAGCGAGGTGGCCAGCAACTCGTACGAGCGCTCCGAGCCCACACCCTTGACGATCGGCAGGAGCAGGTCGTTGACCCGCTCGGCCATCTCCGGGTCGACCTCGGTGGCCACGCCGCGGCGGGCCAGGTCGATCTGGTCCTGGTAGTAGGCGGTCAGGTGCACCAGGGCGCGCATGCCCTCGGCGTAGGACTTCTGCAGCATCAGCGAGCGGCGGACGTCCGGGTGCGAGGTGATGGTGACCCGCGGGGCCCTCTTGTCCATCATCTGGGTCAGGTCCGCGCCCTGCACGCGGTTCTTGGCGTAGTCCAGCGCGTTGAGGTAGCCGGTGCTCAGGGTGGCGATGGCCTTCGTGCCGACCATCATCCGCGCGTACTCGATGACCTTGAACATCTGGGCGATGCCGTCGTGCACGTCGCCGATGAGCCAGCCCTGGGCGGGGACGCCGTTCTGGCCGAAGGTGATCTCGCAGGTCGTGGAGACCTTGAGGCCCATCTTCTTCTCGACGTTGGTCACGAACGCGCCGTTGCGCTCGCCGATGGTGCCCTCGGCGTCGAAGTGGAACTTCGGCACGAAGAACAGGCTCAGGCCCTTGGTGCCCGGGCCGCCGAGGCCCTCGACGTTGGCCGGCCGGGCCAGCACCAGGTGGACGATGTTGTCGCTCATGTCGTGCTCACCGGAGGTGATGAAGCGCTTCACGCCCTCGATGTGCCAGGAGCCGTCCTCCTGCAGGAACGCCTTGGTCGTGCCCGCACCCACGTCGGAGCCCGCGTCGGGCTCGGTGAGCACCATGGTGGCGCCCCACTCCTTGTCGATCATCGTCTGGGCCCACTGCTTCTGCTGCTCGTTGCCCAGCGCGTCGACGATCCCGGCGAACCCGGGGCCGGACATGTACATGTAGAGCGCGGGGTTGGCGCCGAGCATCATCTCGGCCACGGCCCAGCGGATCGAGGGGGGAGCCCCGGAGCCGCCCAGGTGCTCGGGCAGGTCCAGGCGCCAGTAGCCGGACTCCATCAGGGCCGCGTAGGACTTCTTGAAGGACTCGGGCATCTGCACCGACATGGACGCCGGGTCGTACTTCGGCGGGTTGCGGTCGGCGTCGGCGAAGGAGGCGGCCAACGGGCCCTCGCAGAGGGTGCGGACCTCGCGCAGGACCTCCTTGACGGTGTCGACGTCGAGGTCGGCCAGCGGGCCGTGGCCCAGGCGGTTGCCCCCACCGAAGACCTCGAAGAGGTTGAACTCGATGTCACGCAGATTGGCCTTGTAGTGAGACATGCTGCCCATCTCCTTCTCGCAGGGGGGTGGATCCGGGTATGCCTCTCCACGGCGGTTACCCGTCAGTAACCCCATGATGCTACTGGCGGGTAACTTGCGCAAGTACTTGGGGGTGTGATTCCGCGAACGCCCACGGGATGGGCCATCCCGGCCGCCCCCGGGCGGCCCCGGGCCCGAGGCCCTACGGCGGGGTCGGTGCACTCAGCGTGGGTCCGGCGCGAGGTGCGGCAGCCGCTGCTCGGCGGCCATCCGGGTCAGCAGTCCCACGATCGTGCCGACGATGGCGGTCACGGTGGTGGCCCCCCCGGCCGGGTAGGTCAGCATCACCCCGAGAAGCGTGGCCATGAACGGCAGCCGGATCATCGCCGCGGTTGCCGCCGCGATGGCCGTTGCCGCCAGGGCCGAGATCGAGGTGCCGTCCACGATCAGGTTCGCGCAGGTGGCCAGCACGGCCCCGAGGGCGATGGCCGGGAAGATCGGTCCGCCCCGGAAGCCGCTGCCCAGGCTGGCGGCATAGGCGATGAACTTGCCCACGAGCACCACCAGTGCGGTGCCCAGGCTGGTCAGCGCCAGGTACTGGGGCATCGCCGCCTGCCCGGAGAACAGCACCAGGTCGATGCCGCCGTCGGTGAGGGCCTCGACGCCGAGGGCCGCCAGCGCCACGACCGCCCCGGCGCCGACGATCGTCGCCAGGGGTGCGCGCGTGGCCAGGCCGGCGACGCGCTCGGCGGCCAGCCGGGCCAGGATCGCCACCACCGCGACCACGACGGCCAGGGGCAGCGCGACCACGACGTCCTCGATCTGCAGGCTCGGGTAGGCAGGCAGGCCGGGCAGGCCCAGCACGGCCTGGCCCAGCCCGGACCACGACTCGATGCCGACCTGAAGGGCATACCCGCTGGCCAGGGCACACAGCGCGGCCATGAGCACCGGCGGGCTGGCCAGCGCCGGGCCGGCGACCAGCGCCATCTCGAGCAGGAGGATGGCGGTGACCAGCGGGTTGCCGAAGATCGCCCCGACGGCGGCCATCGCCCCGGCCAGCATCATGACCTGGCGCACCGGGGAGCCCGGGCTCCGGATCGCCATGGCGCCCAGGGCCGTGCCGATCGCCATCAGCGGGGCCTCCGGGCCGAGCACCGCGCCGAAGCTCAGCGACCCCAGCGCCGCGATCATCACCGAGAGGATGTCGCGCGGGCCGATGTCCAGTGCGAACCCGTCGAGCGGGGAGTGCCCGGCGTGGCCGCGCATGCGGCTGGCGCCGTGCGTGATCAGCGCGCCGGTCACGAGCAGCGCGAGCACCAGCCACCACGGTGCCGAGGGCTGGCCGAGGGCGTCAGGCAGGCTCACCCAGAGCAGGTGCTGCAGGTCATGCTCCACCCTGACGAAGACCGAGGCCCCCAACCCGGCGACCATCCCGACCACGAGTGCGAGCACGCACAGGGCCGCCACCTGGGCCAGGGTCGGCGGCGTGCCGCCCGCGGCGGAACCGGGGGACCCCTGAGGCTCGGCGGGGCCCGGCGACGCGGCCGTCTCGGCACTCACGGGATCCTCCGGGGGTCGATGGTCCGGTCGTGCCGGACGCTGAGGGCACCTACGGTAGGCCAATGACCCGCACGACTCGCGTCGCAGCCGCGGGAGGTGCGCTGGCCCTCCAGCTCGCCGTCCTCTACGCCCCGAGGGCCCCGTCCGTGGCCACCGGGGGACTGCCCGTCGACAAGCTCGTGCACGTCGTGGTCTTCGCCCTGCCCACGGCAGCCCTGATCCGGGCCGGGGCCCCTGCGCGCTGGGTGGTCGGGCTGATGGCGCTGCACGCACCGCTCAGCGAGGTCGTCCAGCACGCGATGCTGCCCAACCGATCCGGGGATGGCGCGGACATGGCCGCCGACCTGCTCGGGGTGGGCATCGGGGCCCTGGCCGTACTCGGGCGCCGTGAGGCGGGCAGCGCCCCCGGCCCGGCCCGGGCGCCCTTCGGCTCCGGGTGAGCGATCAGCGTGACTGGGGCAGCTGATGGCCCTCGGAGGCCTGCACCACCACGAAGCCCTGGCCGGTGAGGGCCAGCTGGTAGGCCTCTCCGGAGCCGCGACCGATGGCCGCCGAGGCCTTCACCGTCTTGCGCACCCCCGACTGCAGGGTGGTCGACCAGGCCACCGCGCTCTGCATGTCGACGTAGGTGGGCACGTCCACATTGAGCACCACCGGGGTGCCGTGCACGGTGATCGCCAGCACGCCGGTGCCGGTGAAGGTCGTGTTGAACAGGCCGCCGGAGGCGATCGAGGCCCCTTCGACCCGCTTGATGTCCCAGGCCAGGCCGCTGTCGAAGGCCAGGACGTTGCGTCCGTTCACGGTCACCGACTCCCCCTCGAGGTGCAGCAGGAAGATCTCGTCGGCGTTGTCGGCGAGGAAGACCTGGCCGCTGCCGCTGACCGTCATCAGCGCCATGCCCTCGCCGGTGAAGGCCTTCTTGAGCAGCTTGCCCATGCCGCCGCTGCCCTCGTAGGCGAAGTCCACGTCACCCTGGTAGGCCACCATCGAGCCCTGCGTGGCGTGGAAGTGCCCACCGGTGCCGGCGAGGTCGACCTTGAGCATGCGGGAGTTCTGCAGTACGAAGCTGCCCGGCTCGGTGGTCTGCTCGGCATTGCTGAAGAGGGTGCTGCGCATGGGTCCACGCTAGGGCTGCGCCGGCCGCGTGGCCATCCGGGGGCCCGTTCGGAGGCGGCTTGGCAGGGGTGGACCCGGCGGGGGAGGATCGCCGGGTGGCACCGGACATCGAGTGGCCGTGGTCGGCGACGGAGGTCGTGGTCGGCCCTGGCCTGCCTGGACTCGTGGTCGGAGCAGGGCCGCCCGTGGTGTACCTGCCGGGCTTGAGCTTCACGCACCGAGCCCCCCGCGGGTGGACCCGGTGGGTCGAGATCAGCTCCGTGCGACCCCTGGCCCGGGCGCTCGAGGTGCACTGGATCGGGCGGCGCCCGGGCATCGAGGAGGGGACCACGATCGCTGACCTCGCCGCTGACACCGCGGCGGCGATCCGCGCCGAGTTCGGCCGACCGATGCCCGTGATCGGGTTCTCCACCGGCGGGTTCCTCGCCCTGCAGCTGGCGGTGGACCACCCCGACGTCGTCGACCGACTGGTGCTGGTGGGCGCGGCGCACCGGCTCACCGATGTCGGCCTCGCCTCGGACGGGGCCTGGGCCGACGCCCTCGAGGCCGGGGATGTGGCGCAGGCCTGGCGCCACCTGTCCGACGACGTGGTGGACCAGGAGCCGGCCCGGTCGCTGGTCGCCGGGGCCCTGGGCCTGGTCGGGCCCCTGGTCACACCCGCCGAGGTCAGCGACGGCATCCGCACAGCGCGCGCCGAGCTGGGCTTCGACCTGCTCGACGACCTGGGCCGGATCACGGCGCCCACGCTGCTGGTCGTCGGGGAGCGGGACCCCAACGCTTCGGTGGACCTGGTCGGCGAGACCCGCGCCTGGATCCCGGGCGCCGAGATGGTCGTCCTACCCGGCGTCGGGCACCTCGGCAGCCTGGGCGACCGACGGGCCGTCCAGGCCATCTGTGGATTCCTCAGGGTCTGAGCCGACGGGGGTGGGCGTCGGGCCGGACTCCGGGGTGGGGCGCTCGCCCCGGTTCACCTGGGCCACGTAGCGCACCAGCACGTTGACCACGGCGACGATCGGCACGGCGATCACGGCGCCCACCAGGCCGGCGATCGTGGACCCCGCAGCCACGGCCAGCACCACGGCCAGCGGGTGCAGGGCCACCAGCTTGCCCTGGATCACGGGTTGCAGGACGTGGCCCTCGAGCTGCTGGACGGCGATGACGATGACCAGGACCAGCAGCGCGGTGGTCAGGCCCTGCGTCGCCAGGGCGATGAGGACCGCCACGAACCCCGAGAGCAGGGCACCGACGATGGGGATGAACGAGAGGAAGAACACGAGCACGGCGATCGTGCCGGCCAGGGGGACCCCGAGCAGCCAGACGCCCACGCCGATCCCGATGGCGTCGATCCCGGCGATCATCACCGTCCCGCGGGCGTAGCCCGACAGGGTCGACCAGGACAACCGGCCCGCCTCGTCCACGTGGGCGCGGGCGCTGCGCGGGAACAGCGAGGTCACCCAGGCCCAGATCCGGGGCCCGTCGTGGACGAAGAAGATGGTGGCGAACAGCGCGATGCCCGCGCCGCTGACCACCTCGAGGGCGGTCACGGCAGCCCCGTAGACCGAGGACGCGAGCCCTCCCCCGCTGCCGCCCTCCCCGCTGCCCTGGAACTGGCTGGCCAGCCAGCTGCTCAGCTGGTCCAGGCTCAGGCCGAGGCTCCCCTCGACCCAGGCCTTGACCTCCGCGAAGCCGTCGGTCACGGCCGTGGTCAGGGCGTCGAACTGGCCGACGATGGAGCGCCCAGCCAGGTAGAGGATGCCGACGAGGATGGCCACCGCGGCCAGCAGGACCCCGGCGGTGGCCAGGACCCGGGGGGCGCCGGCCCGCACGAGGCGGGCCGCGGCCGGCTGGATCAGCGCGGTGACCAGCAGTGCCACGAACAGCGCCACGAACAGCATCTGCAGCCGGGCGATGAGGGCCACGGTGGCGGCCGCCAGCAGCAGCACGACCAGGATCCGCCACGACCAGCCGGCCACCGTGCGCAGGCCGTCGGGCACGTTCTCGCGGGGGCGGGGCAGCGAGGAGTCCATGGGCGCATCCTGCCCCACCGGCCCGCCGTGGGGCCCGTGCTCAGCTATGACGTTCCCTCGGGGAGCCCGTCCTGCCCCGCCTGCAGGATCTCCTCCTGTTCGTCCTCCGGGATCTCGCCGAGGCGGGCCAGCGCCACCGAGCCCGCGATCGCCACCACGAGCCCGACCCCGGCCACCACCTCGTAGCCCGGCCGGATCCGGTCGCCGAGGAAGGCCAGCCCGATGGCCGAGGGGATCACCGTCTCGGCCACCACCATCGCGGCGGTGGCCTGGGTCACCCCGCCGCGCTGCAGGGCGGTGGCCAGGGCCAGCAGGGACACCCCGCCGGCCGCGGCGATCCCGTAGGCCGAGGGGTCGGTGAGCAGCCCGGTGACGGTGATCGGGCTCTCGAGGGTGCGGGTGGCGATGCCGACCAGTCCGAACCCGAAGCCGGCCAGCGCCCCGAGCAGGGTCACCCCGAGGCGGCCGGGCACCTTGGCCGCGAGGAAGGTCAGCAGCAGCAGCCCGATCCCGATGCCCAGGGGCAGCCACTTCTGCCAGGTCTCCAGCGCGACGGCCTCGCCCTCGCCGGCGGAGAGACCCAGCGCGACGAGCCCCGCCACGACGGCCGCCACCCCGAACCACTCACCCCGGGATAGGGGGATCTTGAGCCAGGTGGCCGCAGCCACGGCCGTCACCGCGAGGGCCCCGGCGGTGAAGGCCTCGACGACGAACAGGGGCAGCGTCTGCAGCGCGACCACCGTCAGCAGGAACCCGAGTCCGTCGAGGGCCAGGCCGACCAGGTAGGGCACTGAGCGCAGCAGCCGCACCATCAGCCCCGGGTCCAAGCCCGCCCTGGCTGCCGTGCTTCGCGCGCCCACTGACTGCAGGACGGTCGCCAGGCCGTAGCTGAGCGCGATTCCCGCGGCGGCGAGCAGGGCCAGGGTCATGGGGTCCTCCGGGAGTGGGTGGGGATCAGCGCCGCAGGGCGTCGCGGAGGTTGACCACGAGCAGCAGCAGGGCTGCCGCGATCAGTCCCCACCCAAGGACCAGCCGCCAGTCGACCACGAAGTAGTAGAGGGCGGTGAGCACGGCCAGGACACCGATCAGCCGTCCCATCACGCGCAGGAACTGACCGCGCACCAGGCCCTCGATGGACAGCAGCAGCACCAGCCACGCACCAGCCGACACGGTCCAGGAGACGCCCACCCTGGGCAGGATGATGGCGGCCACGGCGAACAGCAGCACGGGTGTGCTGATGACCGCCCAGCCGGCCAGGACGCGGCTGCGCAGTCCGCCGACCCGGGCCAGCGGCGTGCGCCTGTGCCGCAGGTGGGCATGCGGGGGCCGCGGGGGGAACGTCTGTGCTGGCTGCGGCCAGGGCCCGACTCCACTCGTCGCGCAGGCGGGTGTCCTCCATGCGCAGCCCGAGGACGCGCTCCTCCTCCGCGGCCAGGTCGCGTACCTCCGGCGAGGCCGGAGCCAGGCCGGCGGCCGACATCGCCAGGGCAAGCCGCGCGGTGTCGATCTCGTCGTCGAGCTCGGCCAGGCCGCACCTCGATCTCGGCTGCCCGGCCCACGAGCCGCTCGGCCTCGACCTCCGCGTTGGGGGTGACCTTGGCCATCCCCGCCCAGCCGATCGGGTCGGCCCACGACCTGCGCACCGTGCCGTCGCGCTCGTAGCGCGGGCCGGCCGGCCCGCGCTCGCCACCGAGCCGGTCGCGGGTGTCGTGGCCCCACAGGCCCCGGTAGTCGCGCACCCACCCGGTCGCGTCGTCGATGACGACCGGATGCCACGGGTCCCCGCCGGGCCCGCAGACGCGGCCGTCGCCGCGGGCGTAGTCCACGTAGGGGATACCCAGCCCCTCGTCGGTGGCTGCACGCGACCACGGGGTGAGCAGCCGCGAGATCCAGCGGACCACGCGGACGAACCCACCGAGCGTCGGGGTCGGGACGGTGATCAGGTAGTCGCCGGCCAGGTAGGCACCGGAGTGCGAGCCGGCCCCGGCGAACACCACGGGGTGCCGGCCCTCGACCAGGCTCAGGTCTGGGTCGTCCCAGCGGCGGCGCAGGTCGTCGCCGGTCTCGTCGTGCGCGGAGAACACCACCCAGCGGGCCTCGGGCAGGCCCTCGCCGTCCACCGGTCCGGTGCCGTCGAGGTAGATCGTCACCTGCTCCCAGTCGGCCTCGTGCTCGTTGACCCCGCCGAACGCCCGAGCGCCAGTTGTTGAAGGAGTAGAAGAACCAGTACTGGCACACGATCCACCCGGCGTCACGAAGCACGCGGCCGTGGTAGGTCGGCTCGTCCGGGGCCAGGTGGTCGCGCTGGAGCAGGAACGATCGGGCGGCGCTGCCGCCGGGGACGCTGCCGCGGAAGAGCAGCGACACCCGGTTCAGCGCGTCGATCAGGCGGGCGAGCAGCCCGACCGCAGCCAGCCGGCTGCCGCCGCGCAGGCGCGGTGGCCGGTCAGCCGGCGGGATCACCGCCAGCCCGGGCTTCTCCCCGGAGACGATCCCGGACAGCGACTCGCCCAGGCCCTGGGTCGTGGCCCCGCGCTCGACCAGCCGGGCCAGGTCCAGCGAACCCGCCGGCGCGACCCGGTGGACACGCTCGGACTCCGGGTCGCTCCACAGTGTGGCCCGGGCCACGTAGCGCTCGACGGAGACCGGGAAGAAGTACTCGCCCCGGGTGAAGCGCACCACGGGCTCGAAGGCGCGCAGCAGGGTCAGGTCGTCGGGACCTGGGCGTCGGCCACGGGCGTGTCAGGCATTGGGGCGCACCAGCGGGAACAGGATCGTGTCGCGGATCCCGAGGCCGGTCAGGTTCATGACCAGCCGGTCGATGCCCATGCCCATGCCGCCGGTCGGCGGCATGCCGTACTCGAGGGCCCGCAGGAAGTCCTCGTCGACCTGCATCGCCTCGGGGTCGCCGGCGGCCGCCAGCAGCGACTGGGCGACGAAGCCGCTCGCGCTGGTCGAGCGGGTCGATCAGCTCGGAGTAGGCGGTGCCCTGCTCGGAGCCGAAGATGACCAGGTCCCACTTCTCGGCCAGGCGCGGGTCGTCGCGGTGCTGGCGGGTCAGCGGCGCGTTCTCCTTCGGGAAGTCGGTGTAGAACACCGGCGTGGTGGTCTGGCCCTCGCACAGCTCGCCGTAGATCTCCTCGAGCAGGAAGCCCCAGGACGGCGTCGGGCTCGAGCTCCAGCCCGATCCGGTCGGCGTGCCGCTGCAGCACCGCGAGCGGGGTGTCGGCGGTGATCTCCTCGCCGAGCGCCTCGGAGACCGCCTGGCAGATCGTCTTGACCGGCCAGTCGCCCGGAGAGGTCGTACTCGGTGACCTTGCCGTCGGCGTCGGTCCGGCGGGCGATCGGCTGAGCCGTAGACCGCCGTCGCGGCCTCCTGGATGAGCTCCTGGGTCAGCACCCGCATCGTGTTGTAGTCGCCGTAGGTCTCGTAGAGCTCCAGCGAGGTGAACTCCGGGTTGTGCTTGAAGTCCGCGCCCTCGTTGCGGAACTGCTGGCCGATCTCGAAGACCTTCTCCATGCCGCCGACGATCAGCCGCTTGAGGTGCAGCTCGGTCGCGATCCGCAGGTAGAGGTCGAGGTCGTAGGCGTTGATGTGCGTCTCGAACGGCCGGGCGTTCGCCCCGCCGTGGATCAGCTGCAGCATCGGGGTCTCGACCTCGATGAAGCCGCGGCGCGTGCAGCGAGTCGCGCACGCTGCGCACCACGGTCGGAGCGCATGTAGGCGATCTCGCGGGCCTCGGGCCGGATGATCAGGTCGACGTGGCGGGAGCGCACGCGCGCCTCGGGGTCGGTGAGGCCCTTGTGCTTGTCGGGCAGGGGCCGCAGCGACTTGCTGGTCAGCGCCAGGGACGTCGGCGCAGCAGCGGACAGCTCGCCCGCGCCGGGTGGTGATCACCTCGCCGGTCACGCCCACGTGGTCGCCGAGGTCGATGTCGCGCTTCCAGTGCTCGAGGACCTCCGGGCCCACGCCGTCGAGGGCGACCATCACCTGCAGGTCGCCGGAGCCGTCGCGCAGGGTGGCGAAGCACAGCTTGCCGCCGTCGCGCTTGAGCAGGACCCGCCCGGCGACCGACGACCGTGACGCCGGTGCGGGTGTCCGGGGGCAGCTCGCCGGCCTGCTCGCGGACCTCGGCCAGCGTGTGCGTGCGCGGGTAGCCCACCGGGTACGGCTCGATGCCCGCGCTCCCGCAGCGGTCCAGCTTCTCGCGGCGCACCCGCACCTGCTCGGGCAGGCCCTCGGTCGGACAGGGCCTCGGCCAGCGCGTCGGGCTCCGCGGGGATCTGCGCGGTGACCGCGGCGGCGTACTCCCGGCCCGCCCGCTCCAGGCCCGCGCGCCGGCCTCCGCGCCGCTGCGGCGCAGCAGCGGCCAGCGACGGGCGTCGTCAGGAAGCCCTCGGCGCTGCCGGCGGCCGCGCCCACCCGGGGCAGGTCGGAGGTGTACTCGAAGCAGATGAAGCGCGGCTGCCACTCGGGCAGGTACTTGGCGTTGGAGCGGTAGAGCGACTCCAGCTGCCAGTTGCGGCTGGCCAGGAGCAGCGCCTGGCGCCACAGCGCGCGCGATCGGCCCGGCGCCGATCTCGGCGCCGCGCTCGAAGGCCTCGCGGAACATCGCGAAGTTCAGCGACACCCGGGCCACCCCGAAGGCGCCGGCCCGCTCGGCCAGGGACGAGACCATCAGCTCGACGAGGCCGTTGTCGGCGCTCGGGGTCGCGGCGCATCAGGTCCAGCGACAGGCCGTTGCGGCCCCACGGCACGAAGCTGAGGAACCCGCGCAGGGTGCCCTCGGCGTCGCGCGCCTCGCACCAGCACGCACTCGCCGTCGAGCGGGTCGCCGAGGCGGCCCGAGCGCCATCGAGAAGCCACGCTCGTCGCCGCCGTCGCCGCGCCAGCGCGCGGCCGCCGCGTCGAGCTCGTCGAAGCGCGCCGTCGTCGAGCGCCGAGTGCCGGGTCACCCGGGTCGTGTACCCGCGGCGCTGCAGCCGGTGCGCAGCCTGGCGCACCGGCTTCATGCCGGGGCCGTTGAGGGAGAAGGCGCGCATGTCCAGGATGGCCTCGTCGCCGATCTCGAAGGCCTCCAGCCCGGCGCCGGTGTAGGCCGCGGCGCCCTGCTCGCCGGCACCCATGACGGCCAGCGACCAGCCGTTGGCGCGGGCCTGGGCGCGCCACGGCCTCGATCGCGGCGCCCCAGCGGGTCGGGTCGCCGACCGGGTTGCCGCTGGCCAGGCTCACCGAGCCGATCACCCGGTAGGAGACTCCGGCCCGCGGCGTCGCCGGGTCGCCGGTGTCCCAGACGACGGACTTGTCCCGACGGGTGGCGAAGTAGCCGAGCGAGTCGTTGTCGCCGAACTCGCGCAGCAGGGTGCGGACCCGTGCCTCGTCGGCGGCGTCGAGGGTCTGGGTGTGCTTGGCGCCCGGAACAACAGGTAGGCCGAGCCCAGGACTGTGGCCGCCCCCATCAGCCCGATCAGCGCGCGCACCCACCACGGCGAGGTGACCGCGACCTCGGGGGCGACCAGGCCCACATCGCCGAACATCGAGTTCATCACGTGCAGGGTGGCGTTGGCCGTGTCCGGGGCCGAACCGAACTGGGAGACCAGCCAGGTGCCCACGAGCAGGGTCGCCAGACCGCCGAGGAGGAACAGCGCCAGGGCCTTGAGCCCGTTGCCGCGCACGCTGCGGGCACTGAACTGCGACCGTGCCCGCACCGCGATCACCAGGACCGCGGCGATCAGCACCAGGCCGATCCCCTGCAGCCAGGTGCCCTCGCCCCGGACCAGGGCGACCAACCGGTCGAGCTCGGGCAGCGCCAGGAACCAGATGACCAGCAGCCACCAGGCGGCCCGCAGCCGGCGCAGCAGCCCCACCCCGACCACGACCAGCAACGACGCGTAGATCAGGTTGGGCACGATCGGGATGGTCAGCTGGGAGATCACGTCGTCGGTGGACATGAAGTAGCGGCGGAGGCGGGGCACGATCGCGGCGACGATCACCAGCAGGGCGAAGCCGAACATGGCAGCGGCGAAGCGGTCGGGCCAGCGGTCGTCGCGCAGCAGCGCCCCGGTGCCCCGGCGCAGGCGGCCACCCTCGTCGGGCCGCCTCGGCGGGTCGGCCCTCGGCAGGGCGGCCCGCGGCGTCGGCCCTGTCGCCCGCGTCGGGAAGCGGCGCGGTGGCCGGGGGCTGGGTGGGCTCAGTCGCCATGGGGGGTCGTCCTCCGGGTCATGTCGCCACGCGCGAGCGCGGCTGCGGTCTGTGCGTCGATCTCCAGTGTGTCGGAGTCCTGGCCCCACCGGGCCAGCTGGGAGCGCACGGACTCCCGGGCACTGGCAAAGCGGGAGGCCACCATCCGACGGGTCGCCCACTCCCGCTCGCGCTCGCGCAGGGCGTCCTCGATGCGCTGGAGCTGCTCGGCCGTGGCCGACAGGCGATAGGTCGCCCGCACGGCCTCGGCGAGCTCGATGCGGTAGTCGTGACCGACGCGCACGAACTGCCCCGGCTTGCTGTTCATCCCGTTCTTGAGGTCCACCAACGTGATCAGGAACGTGATGACCGGCCGGAAGGCCGTCTCCCGCGGGACGCCCGGCGGACGGGTCTGCGGCGGGCCCATCCAGCTCGGCGGGCGCACCAGCGTGGCGTAGGAGAACTTGTTGATGGGGTCGTCGTGGTGGATCACCTGCACGTGGCGCACGCTCGCCGGCAGCGAGGCGATCTCGTCGGCGCGGGAGACGGTGCCCAGCACCCCGTGGGGGTCGAACCCGGCGGCGTCGGCCGACCACCGGGTCCAGGCCTCGCCCCGGAACGGCGTGCCCAGGTAGAGCCCGCGCTCCACGCCCAACGCGTCGAAGCGCGCCGTGCCGGAGGCGGCCACGTCGAGGGCGACCTCGGCCCCGAGGCTCTCGCCGAACTGCACCAGCCGGGGCCGCCGCTCGGCGGGCATGGCGGCGATCCGGTCCCGGATCCCGGTCAGGATCAGCTCCTGCTGCGCCTCGCCGTCGCGGGTCAGCTGCAGTGCCAGCGCACTGGGCACCAGGGCGTACTGGGGCACGACGATCGCGCAGTCGCCACGGGTCAGGTACTCCACGGCCTCAGCGAAGGAGTAGTTGACGTAGCCGACCCCCGTGGGTGCGGCCACCACGATCAGGGAGCGGTCGAAGCCGCCGAGTCGCTCCATCTCTGCCAGGGCGATCTTGGCCCGATCCTCGGGCGTCGTCGCGCTGCCGAACCCGGCCACCGCGCGCACCGGGGCGATCGCCGGTTCCCCCATGACCGCCGTGATCTCCTCGGGGGTCGAGGGCCATCAGCACGAAGCGCCGGCCCTCCTTGCCGATGGCGTCGAACGCCACCACGCTGGTGGGCCCGGCGGTGACATGCTCGCTGGTCGGCGGGTCGGGGTAGGCCGGCTCGACCTGATCGCCGGTGCGCAGCACGTGGCTGCGGATCCGGGTGAGGCCGAGGGCGGCGGCCCCGGCCAGGACCGACGCAGCCGCCGCATGGCCGACCAGGGGGGTGACCGGGTCCGCGGCGCGATCCAGCGCGCGCGAGACCATGGTGGTGGTGCCCTCGGCGATGGCGAAGTGGGTGCCGGCCAGGGCCAGCAGGCCGGCCCCCGCGGCGGCGCCCATGGCCGCGGAGCGAGCCAGCGAGGCAGGTTCGGTGTCGACGACGACGGCGCGTCGCTGCGCGGCGGGGCCCTCGCCCTGGGCAGCCGCTCGGCGGTTGCGCATTGCCACGCGCACCCCGGTGGCGCAGGCGCCGATCCCGGCCGCCACCGCCAGGTTGGTGGGCAGCCCACGCTGGCCGACCGTGGCCTCCATCGCCTTGTCCGTGCCGATGACCAGGGCGCTGGCCATCGCGCCTCCGGTGATGACCCAGGCGGTCGATCGCGTCACCGCCAGGCCCAGGGGGACCTCGTGGCTGTTGGGGATCGCCGCGACCACGCCGGTGCCGGCCAGGGCGACGACGGCCGAGGTGCCCAGGGCCACGGTCTCGGGGCTCCCGGACCGTCGGGCCTTCACCACCAGCTCGGAGACCGCCTCCACCGTGGACAGGCCCAGCGCCGAGAATCCCAACCAGTAGGCCGCCGCCGTGGCGGACAGGATGGCCTGGTCGCTGGTGGAGCGGGGGAGCAGGCCCCGGGCGAAGGTCGGCCCGACGCTGGCGGTCGCGGCGGCGACTCCCGTGCGCAGCGCCAGGTAGCGGCGCTCCCGGACGAACGTCCACGCCGGCTTGATCTCGATCATGCGTGTCCTCCCAGGCAGCGGTCCGCCGGCCGTGCGCCGCACGCCCCAGCCCCCCGCTGCGCGCCCTCAGCGGGATCATCGTCCCTGCCCGCCGCGGTCGCAACATCGGTTGAGGGTGGCGCGCCCGCGCCGGCGGGGCGTAACGGTTACGCCGACGGGTGCTGGGCGTGCCGTCGCCTGCCCTCCGGGGGAGCACCGCGCACCGCAGCCGGCGGCCATCCAGCCGGCCCCCACCCGGGCGGGCGCCGCTCGACGACGCCGGCCCGCGCTTCGATCCCTCCTCGCGCGGGTGCGGCTAGCGTGGGCGCCCATGGACCTGGGCCGGGATGTGACCATGACCGACGTCGACCGGATGACGGCGCGGCTGTTCATCACCGACGGCGAGGACCGCGCCAGGAAGTGGTCGGCGTTCTGGGTGCTCCTGGTGCTCGCCGCCGTCATCGCCACCGCCGGCGTGGTGGCCGACTCCACGGCCACCGTGATCGGGGCGATGATCGTCGCGCCGCTGATGACCCCGATCCTGGGCACGGCGCTCGCGCTGGTGCTCGCCGACCGGCGTCACCTGCTGCACAACGTGGGCCTGGTCCTCGCTGGCGCGCTTGTGGTGGTGGCGATCGGCTACCTCATCGGCACGCTGCACGCCACCGACGTGGTGGCGGCGACGAACTCGCAGGTGGCCGGTCGGGTCAGCCCCAAGCTGATCGACCTCACCGCCGCACTGGCCACCGGGGTCGTGGGGGCATTCGCGCTGGTCAGGTCGGATGTGTCCGACACCCTGCCGGGCGTGGCCATCGCGATCTCGCTGGTCCCGCCACTGGCCGTGGTGGGCCTGACGCTGGAGTCCCAGGCTCCGTCGGAGGCGCTCGGGGCGCTGCTGCTGTTCGCCACGAACGTGGCGGCCATCATCGCCACGGGGACCTTCGTGCTGCTGGCCTATCGGGTGCGGCACGTGGTGGCCGGGTCGGGTCGGCCGCTGCCCCCGATGTCCAAGCGGACGCTGGCCGCGGTGGTCGGCATCGTCGCGCTCATCGCGATCCCCCTGGCCTGGGGCACCGTGCTGGCAGCCGTGGAGCAGCAGGTCGTGCGCCGGGCCCAGCCGGTGGCCGAGCAGTGGGCGGCGCAGGAGGGGTGGCTGGTCACCGAGGTCGCCTACCGCCAGGGGCAGCTGGCGATCTCCGCGCTGGGATCCCCGCCGGAGGCCGACGCCGCGGCGCTGCGCAAGGACCTCGACGCGGCCGGGCTCGGGGCGGTGGACGCGCGGGTGACCCTCGTGCTGGGCGGGTCCAAGGAGCTGCCGGGCGGGTAGCTGTGCAGTCGGGGTGCGGCGTGTAACGGTCTCGTTGCGCTCGTGCGCGGTCGGGGCGCAGGGGCCCGGGCGCCCCTATGCTCCCGGCCATGGCACCCCCTGACGACCAGGTCGACCAGCCAGCCCCGGTCGGCACCGGGCGGGACGACGACGCGGCGACGGCCTCGACGCTGGGCCTGCCCCAGGCCACCTCGCTGGTGCTGGGCACCATCATCGGCGTCGGCATCTTCAACCTGCCCGGCTCGCTGGCCCCCTACGGACCGATCAGTCTGGTGGCACTGGCCCTGACCACCGCGGGCGCGGTCTGCCTCGCCCTGCTGTTCGCCTCCCTGACCGCGCGGATGCCCGCCGACGGCGGCCCCTACGCCTACGCGCGCGCCGGGTTCGGCAACCTCGTCGGGTTCTCCAACGCTTGGCTGTACTGGATCACCACGTGGGCCGGGAACGCCACGATCGCGGTCGGCTGGGTGCTCTACGTCGAGCGCTTCGTGAACACCGGGCACAACAAGGCCGTCACGATCGCCCTGACCTTGGCCGGGATCTGGGCGGCCGCGGCGATCAACCTGCGCGGGGTCTCGAGCATGGGCCGCATCCAGCTGTGGACCTCCGTGCTGAAGTTCGTGCCCCTGCTGCTGGTCGCCACGGTGGGCCTGCTGTTCATCGACACCGGCAACTTCGCCGTGTGGAACGTCAGCGGCCAGTCGGCCTGGCAGGCGATCGGCGGGGCCATGGCCCTGAGCCTGTTCTCCTACCTCGGGGTGGAGTCGGCCTCCGTCGCCGCGGACAAGGTCCGCGACCCGCGGCGCAACGTGCCCCGGGCCACGGTGCTGGGCACGCTGCTGGCCGCCGTGGTCTACCTCCTGTCGTTGGTGACGGTCTTCGGCGTGGTGCCCAACGCAGAGCTCGCCGCCTCCAGCGCGCCGTTCGCCACGGCCGCCGAGGCGATCACCGGCACGTCGTGGGCGGGCGGCCTCATGGCGGCGATCGTGGTGATCTCCGGGTTCGGCGCGCTCAACGGCTGGACGATGCTCTGCGCCGAGATGCCCTTCGCCGCCTCCCGTGACGGGCTGTTCCCGGAGCACTTCGAGCGGGTGTCCCGGCGGGGTGTGCCCGCGTTCGGGATCATCACCTCCGCACTGCTGGCCACGGCGGTCGTGATCCTGTCGTACCTGGGATCCACCGGGATCTCGGTGTTCAACACCCTGGTGCTGATGACCGGCATCACCGCGGCGATCCCGTACGCGTTCTCCGCCCTGGCCCAGATCAAGTGGCGCATCGCCGACAAGCGGGTGATCACCCGCAGCCGGTTCCTGCGCGACGTCCTGATCGCGGGCGTCTCGCTGGTGTTCTCGGTGCTGTTCATCGCGTTCTCGACGAACACCGAGGAGTCGGGGTTCCAGGCGTACATGCCGTTCGTCTACGCCGCCGGGGCGTTCCTGCTGGGGGTGCCTGTCTACCTGATGAACCGGGGGCGGATGTCGACGCCGCCGCCGGCCCCGCCGGCAGTGGCCCCGGGCGAGGCCAACTGAGCACCACCGCACCGAAGCGGGGCCTGGGTCAGCCGGTCGGACATGCCCATGGCATGGGCGCTTTCGACGTCGGATCAGTGGCCCAGTGCAGTCACCGGGTGTGGGCCCACGGGTCGATCAGCTTGAGTCCCATGCCCTGGAAGTCGGCGACGTTCCGGGTGGCGACCTTGGCCTTGTGTGACTTCGCGATCGCGGCGATCTGGGCGTCGAACGCACTCGTCGGCCGGCCGGCACGCTCGCGCGCGGCAATCAGGGACCCGTAGCTGCGAGCCGCGGCGACGTCGAACGGCAGGACTGTTGTGGCGAAGGACTCCCACAGCCCCGCCGCGGCGGCCCGCAGCGCATCGGCCCGTGAGCCGTCGGGCAGCCTGGCAAGTCCGTACTCGATCTCAGCCACCGTGATCGTCGTCGTCGCGAGGTCCTGATCGCCGGTCCCGCGCATCCAACTGAGCACCCGTGGATCCCCGGCAGGACGCATCAGCTCGGAGACGACATTGGTGTCCAGGATGATCACGCGCTGAACTCCACCGGCGGGCGGGCCGCGGTCCGCGGCGGCAGCTCAAGCTCCACTCCACCGAGGTCAGCGAATGTCCGGTGAAGGGTGGTGAACAGCCCTTCACCTGGCGGAAGGACGGCCTCAGCAAGGATCGCCCGAGCCTCGGCCTCCATGGACCGGCCGTGCTCTGCCGCCCGTCGCTGCAGGCCGGCCTTGACCCGTGGATCCAGGTCACGAATGGTCACCACGCTCATGACAAGCACCCCTCACGCGTGCTGTCAATGCTAGCACGGAGGGCGTGGGTCTCGGCGGGTCCGGACGGGAGCGGGGGACGAGATCCGTCGATCGCCTCCGGCGATCTCCTCCCGATTCTCGGCTCCACCTGTGGGTCGCATGGAAACGGCCCCCCGGAATACCGGGAGGCCGTTTCCATCGCGAGCGGGTGACGAGAATCGAACTCGCACTGTCAGCTTGGGAAGCTGATGTTCTGCCATTGAACTACACCCGCGTGGGTCACCCCGTTGCCGGAGGACTCGATGCGATTATGCCCCAGCCCGTGCGGGAGCCCAAACCGGGCGGCCACCTGCGGCACGGTCGCCCCGGGCAGGCTGCCCGGCGCCGATACGATCCCGGGCATGATCCTCTCCGACGGCTCGATCCGCCGTGCCCTGGCCGAGGGCCGCCTCGTGCTGGACCCGATCGAGGACTCCCAGATCCAGCCCGCCAGCGTGGATGTGCGCCTGGGCCCGGAGTTCCTCGTCTTCCGCAACCACACCACCGAGGTCATCGACCCCTACGACAAGCCGGCCGACCTCAACGAGCGGGTCCAGGTGCCCGAGGGCACCGCGTTCATCCTGCACCCGGGGGAGTTCGTGCTCGGCACCACCGTCGAGGCGATCGGCCTGCCCGACGACCTCGTGGCCCGCGTCGAGGGCAAGAGCAGCCTCGGCCGGCTCGGCCTGCTGATCCACGCGACCGCCGGCTTCGTCGACCCCGGCTGGCCGCGCGGGCAGATCACCCTGGAGCTGAGCAATGTGGCCACCCTTCCGATCAAGCTGTGGCCCGGCATGCGGATCGGCCAGCTGAGCTTCCACACCCTCGACGCCCCCGCCGAGCGCCCCTACGGGCACAGCGACCTGAACTCGAAGTACGTGGGCCAGTCCGGGCCTGTGGCCTCGCAGTACGCGCGCAACCCGAAGTAGCCGGACCGCCCGCGCACGCACCGCCGGGCGCGCGTACCGACCGGCCAGCCGCCCGGGCGCCCCCAGCCAGCCCGCGGACCTACCGGTGCCCCGCTGCCACCCCCGGGTCGCGGAAGTCGCGCACCCCCGGCACCCGGACGACCCCGAGGGTGAGCACCAGTGAGGCGACCATCCCGGCGACCAGCACCGGCTGCTCGCCGATCCGCGCCACGATCGGCCCGGTCAGGGCCAGGCCCAGCGGCATGAGCCCGAACGTGGCCATCCAGTCCACGCTCGACACCCGGGCCAGCCGGTCGGCCGGGATCTCGGTCTGCAGCGCTGAAGCCCAGTACACGGCGAACGGTTCCCACGACAACCCGCCGATGCCGTAGGCCACGTACAACAGCCACGGCGGCGCCCCGAGGAGCAGGGCCAGGGGCACCCCGAGGAAGGCGAGCGAGATCAGCCAGCTGAACGAGCCCGGGTGTCGTGGCCGGTACAGCATCGCGAACAGCGCGCCGGCCAGCCCGCCGATCGAGAACGCGACCTGGGAGAGGGCGAACACCGCGTCGGTGCCGAACTCGCGGCGGCCGATGATCGGCAGCAGCACCGTCGTCGGTGCGATCAGCAGCAGGAGAAGCAGGGAGGCGGCCACGAGGGTGCCGGAGACCCAGCGGTGGCGGCGCACCTCGGCCAGGCCCTCCCGGACGTCGCGAACGAAGCTCGAGGCGGCCGCGCTGTCCCGCTCCGGCAGGGGCGGCTCGCGCAGGCCGACGAGGAACGCCATGCTGATCAGGAAGGCCAGGGAGTTCGCGGCGAACGCCAACTGCGTGGAGCCGAGACCTGCTACGAGGATCCCGCCCAGGCCGGGGCCGATCACCGCGGCACTGCGGTAGCTGACCGAGACCAGCCCGTTGGCCTGGGGCAACCGCTCAGCGGGCAGCAGGCTGGGGATCAGCGCGGTCTCGGCGGGGCGGAAGAACGCCTCCCCGGCGCCCACCGCGAACACGGCCAGCGCCAGGGCACCCAGCGGCGGCCCCCCGGGCCAGACGGCGATCGCCCCCACCACGAGCGCGCGGCCGAGGTCGGCGGCGGCCATGACGGCCTTGCGGGGCAGCCGGTCGGCCCACACCCCGCCGACGAGCGCGAAGAGCAGGATCGCCAGCCACCGTGCGCCCAGGATCAGCCCCAGCTCGGCGGCACTTCCGCCCGCGTCGAGCACGGCGACCGTCGCTGCGATCGGGAAGATCTGGTCGCCGACCGTGGAGATCGCCTGCGCGAACCACAGGTGCCGGAAGTCCCGCACCCCCAGCACGCTGCGCCGCAGGGCGATCAGTGGGGCGGACACCCGGGAAGGATGCCACGGCTGCCGGGCAGCCCCGAACCGGCGCCCGAACGCCACGAGGCCCACACCCGGTCGGGGATGCGGGCCTCGTGGATCAGGTCAGCGGATCAGGCGGAGCACTGCTGTGCCGAGCTCCTCAGCGGAACAGGACCGGCTGGCTGGTCAGGGCAACCCGCTGGCCCTTCTTGACCGGGGTGGACGATCCGTCCAGGCGCCGGATCTTGGTCACTCCTGCAGGTACGACCACGGTGCGCCGGCCCGACGCGTAGCGGATGGAGGACTTCGCCGACCCGGGCCCCCGCAGGGAGCACGTGGTCACGCGGCTGCGGACCTTGCAGCCCAGCCAGGTGCGCCCGACCATCCAGCGCTGCACCTCGAGGAATGCCACGCCACCGGTGACGATCTCCGTGGGGCGGTCCTTGCGGGTCATGTCGGTGCCCAGCACCCAGCTGTCCCACGAGTACCAGAAGACCCGCTTGACGCCGTAGCGCATCGCGTCGATGTAGGTGCGCGCCACATGGGTCGCGGCCGTGGCGCCGGAGTAGACCTTGTAGCCCATCGCCGGGCGGCGGTCGCCGAAGTTCACCTCGGTGTCCCACAGCGGCTTGCTGCCTGCGCCCCAGCGCTTGTAGTAGCGCTTCATCACCTTGATGTAGGAGACACGCGTGGCGGGGCCGGTCTTGGACGGCGGGTACAGGTGCGCGGAGACCACGTCGACCGGCCATCCTGCCCGGCGCATCGCCGGACCGTAGGCCCGCCCCCACTTCCCAACCGGGCCCTTGGCCCGCACGGTCGTGCTGGCGCCCACGAGCTTGGCCTTCGGGTCGACCGAGCGCAGAGTCGCGCGGGCCCGCTTGCTCAGCTGCGCCAGCTGGGTCGGGGTACCGGTGTAGAAGATCCCGAGGTTCGCCTCGTTCCACACCTGGTAGGCGGTGATGCGGCCCTTGTACCGCGTGGCCACGGCCCGCAGGTAGTCCAGGTAGTACGAGTTGGACTTCGGGTGGCTGTTGGAGCCCGCGCCGTAGAGGGCGCCCTTGGAGTCGGGGTTGGCCGCGGCCCAGCGCGGGGTCATCCCCAGTGTGTAGAGGATCTCCGTGGCCCCGAGGGCCTCGGCGTTCCTCACGGCGGCGTCGAACTTCGACCAGTCATAGGAGTTGTTCGACTTCTCCACGTTCCGCCAGGTGATCCCGGTGTCCCACAGTCGGATCGCACCCACCCGGGTCAGCGCCTTGGGCGCACCCCCGGACAGGGAGTTCACGTGCATCCCGAACAGGGGCGCGGGCACCACCGGGGCGGCAGTGGCAGCCCCCGCGGGCACCAGCGTGGCGATCACGGCGGCGGCGGCCACCGGGACGAGGAATCTGGACAGGCTGCGCATGGGTCCCCCCGGGGCTGGGTTGCAGTGGTCACACTGTGCCGACACGCACGGTGGTCGTCAACCTCCTGATCGGTGGCCCAGCGTGTCGGGTTGAGCGGGCGGGGACTTCCTTGAGGTGCGGTTGGCCCTCTCTTGCCGGAATCCGGGTCAGGAGGACACGCGGATCAGCACCGGCGAGGGGCCGACGGTCAGTCTGGCCCCCTTCAGCGTGGCGCACTGCCCGTCGAGCCGGCAGATCCGCCCACCGGGGTTGGCCATGGTCGTCGTCCCCCGGTTCGTGAAGACGATCAGGCCCGGGGCGCCTCCCCGGAGGGTCGTGCGGCAGGTCGTCAGCGCACCGGACTGGCCCGTGGGGACCATCAGCTCGCCCGTGCACCCATGCCAGGTGGCCCGGTCGAGCCACTTCTGGACCGTCAGGTAGGCACGGCCCGCGGGCAGGATGGCGCCGGTCCGGGCATCGACCTGGTCGATGCCCAGGATGTGGTCGTTCCACGCGTACCAGTAGACCCGCTGGACGCCGAGGGCGAGGCTGTCGAGGTAGGTTCGGGCAACCCACGCCGCGGCCGTGCGCTGGGGCACCACCACCGTCGTGGTCGCGAAGTCACGGCGGTCGCCGAAGTTGACCTCGGTGTCCCACACGGGCCCGGTCCACCCCCGCTGCGCCAGCCAGGCGCGCATCGTGCGGATGTAGGCCGCGCGTGTGCCGACGCCCTGCTCGGCCTTCGGGTAGAGGTGCACGGCCAGGGCGTCGACGGGCCAGCCGCGCTCGGCCAGGCCCCGCACGTACCCGTCGTACCACCTGCGCACTGGTCCCTTGGCGCGGACCGTGGTGCTGGCCCCGACCAGCAGTGCATCGGGGTCGGCCCGCTCGAGCACGACGTGCGCCCTCTCGGTGAGCTCGGCCATGCCGGCGGGCGTGCCCCGGTAGAAGATCGAGATGTTCGCCTCGTTCCACACCTGGTAGCTCGTGATCCGCCCCCGGTAGCGGGTCGCGACCTTGCGCAGGAAGCCCAGGTAGGCCTTCGTGTCCGGGGTCGAGGTCGTGCCCGGCCCGTAGATGCCGGGCGAGTCGGGGTCCTCGGCGGCCCAGCGCGGGATGCTGCCGTGCACCCACAGGATGTCCGCGGCACCCATCGCCTCGGCGGCGGCCACGGCCCTGTCCATCGGTCGCCAGTCGATGCGTCCGCGCGCCGGCTCGAGTTGGCGCCAGGCCACGGCGGAGTCCCAGAGCCGGACGGCTCCTGCCCGCGGGGGAGTCGGTTGGCCGCCGACGCCCAGGTTCTTCACGTGCGTGCCGAACAGGGCACGCGGGACCGGGAAGTCCACGGGAACGGGTGGAGCGGTCGGCACGGCCACGGTGGGTGGGGGCGAGGACGCGGTGGCCGAGGTCGGGGCGGGGGCCGTCGCGGGGGCCGAGGACGCGCTCGAGGTCCGCGCCTGAGACTCGGTCGGCGACGGCGCTGGGGCGCTGGCCGCGCTGGTCGGCGTGGAGTCGCCCAGGGAGGTGCCCGGGTCACCGGATCCCGCAGAGCACCCCGCGAGAAGCACGACGGCGGTCAGGGCTCCGGCAGCCGCCCTCCGACGTGACATCGGCCCCCCTTGTGGCGAATCCAGTGACAGCCGAAGGATAGCCGCCTTGGGCGGCCAGACCGCGTCGGCGTTTGGTGGGCCGTCGATCGGCGCCTACCCTCAAGGCACGGGTGAAGGGAGGGGTCATGACGCGCACGTCGGGAGGCGCCGTACGGGCCGGTGCGGCCACCGGCCCCGACGAGCGCGCCACCCCGATCCAGGCGTCCGTCAGGCCAGCGGAGCGGCCTTCGGCGGCCGATCCGCTCACGTCGCTGGCGATCCGCGCGTTCGCGCTCGATGCCGCGATCCTGTTCATCGGGGTGGTCGGCTTCGTGGCCGCCATGCTGGCGGTCGGGCGGCTGTCCGACGGACCCGCCACCGCGCTGACCGCGGCGGCGCTGGTCGCGGGCTGGCTGGCGCTCCTCGTGGCCCGGGGGGGCTACGAGGAGCGCTACCTGGGCGTCGGCTCAGAGGAGTTCAAGCGCGTTGTCACTGCCTCAGCGACCCTGTTCGCCGCGATCAGCATGGCGGCGTACGTCCTGCCAGTGGCTCCTCCGTTCAGACTCGTGCTCCCCTGCCTGGTCGGCGGGGTGATGGGGTTGCTGGTCGGGCGGTGGCTACTGAGGATCTGGCTGGGTCGCCAGCGGCTGGCCGGGCGCTACCAGCAGTCCACGCTGGTCGTGGGCGACCCGAGCCGCACGGCCGAGCTCGCAGGCCGCATTCGCCGAGGACGTCACCTCGGGGTTCCACGTGGTCGGGGCCCTGGCCCCGCCGGAACCGGGATCGAGCACGGCCCTGGTGGACCTGTGGCTGGACGAGGTGATGACGTGGATCACCGAGGCCAACGTGCACGCGGTGGCGGTGGCGGAGTCCACAGCCGTCGACCCCGACCTGCTGAGGCGGCTGGCGTGGCGTCTGGAGGGACCCCGGATCGACCTGCTCGTGAGCCCTGCGCTGTCGGACGTCGCCGGGCCCCGGGTATCGGTCCGCCCCGCCTCCGGGCTGCCGCTGCTGCACCTGGACGAGCCGAGCCTGACCGGGCCCAAGCGGGCGCTCAAGCGCGCCATGGATCTGATCATCGCGATCCCCACCGTGGTGCTGCTGTCCCCCCTGCTGGTGCTGGTCGGCGTGGCGATCCGGCTCGACTCCCCGGGTCGGGCGCTCTACGTCAGCAGGCGGGTGGGTCGGGCCGGCGAGGAGTTCGGCTGCCTGAAGTTCCGCTTCGATGGTCTCCGGGGCCGAGATGCTGCGCGACGACGTGATCGGCGTCCCGGACCAGGACATCAGCGCCCGGTACCGGCAGGACCCGCGGATCACCGCGAGTCGGCCGGGTGGTTGCGCCGCTGGAGCCTCGACGAGCTGCCGCAGCTGCTGAACGTGGTCACGGGGTCGATGTCGCTGGTCGGACCCCGGCCGATGCTGCCGGTCGAGATGGGCCTGCTCGGCGATGCCGAGCACCGTCGGCACCTGACGAAGCCGGGGCTCACCGGGCTGTGGCAGATCTCGGGCCGCAAGGAGGTCGCGTGGGACGACCGGATGCGCCTGGACCTGCACTACGTCGAGCACTGGTCGCTGGCCCTGGACGCAGTCATCCTCGCCAAGACCGTCAAGGCCGTTCTGGGCGGGCACGGGGCCTACTGACACCGCGTGCGGCCCGGCGCAGCGGCGCACCGGCGTCAGCGCCGTCGCGCTCGACCAGCTCCACCGCCAGCGCCTCGTACGCGGCTGCGACGTCGTCCCAGCGGTAGCGCTCGGCCACGGCCTCCTGGCCGGCCTTGCCCCGGGCCAGCGCCCCCTCGGGATCGGCCTCGGCGGCCTCGACCTCCCGGGCCACATCGCCGGGGTCGCGCACGTACCTGCCCGCATCGTCGGCGACCTCCCGGTTGAACACGACGTCCCAGGCCACCACCGCCGCCCCGGCGCCCATGGCCCGCAGCAGGGAGGGGTTGGTGCCCGCCGACGCTGTGCCCGTGCAGGTAGGTCAGGGCCTGGGCGTAGAGCGTGTCCAGGAGCTCGGAGTCCCAGACGCTGCCGAGCAGGCGGATGCGCGCGTCCGCCGCGGGCGAGCTGGATGCACCCGCGCCGGTAGCGATCGGAGTACGGGGCGTCACCGACACGACCAGGAGCGGAAGGGTGGCGGCGGAGTCGGCGTAGCCGGCCACGATCTCTCGCACGTGGTTCTCGGGTTCGAACCGGGCGACGACCAGGTGGTAGCTCCGCGCCTCGACCTCGAGCTCCGCCAGACGCTCCGGACCCGGATGCACGATCGGGGCGCCGTAGGCGATCACGTGGGCGGTGGCGCCGTGCTCGGCCAGCACATGGTCGGCGATGCCCTGCGCGTCGGCGATCACCGCATCGGATCGCTGCGCGGCGAACCCCTCGGCCCACCGGTAGTAGCGCTTGGCCCGCGGTCCCCACTTGGCCCGCTGCCACTCGAGGCCGTCGACGTGGATGGCCACCGGTATGCCCGCGGCCCGCAGGGCGGGCACGAACGGGCGCGTTGGCCGCGTTGAACACGAAGGCCACGTCGGGCGGCGCGCGCGTGATCGCGTGCGCGGTCGACGCCGCGGTGTGACTCAGGGTCTCGGCCGCCCTGCGGCGCACCGCCGGCAGGTTCACCAGGCGCATGCCGAGGTACTCGGTCTGCGTCTGGCCCGGGTTTCGGCAGTAGACGATCACCTCGTGGCCACGCTCGACGAGCCGTCTGCCGACCTCCTCGGCCGCCGTCTCGAAGCCGCCGTAGCGGGCGGGGACCCCGCGGGTCCCGATCAGCGCGATGCGCATCAGCCCACCTCCAGGTCCACGGTCCGGTCCAGAGTGCCCTCCCAGACCAGGTCCGCGTCGGAGGTGGTCCATCCGGGCGTGTCCGGGAGGCGTGGTCCCAGGAGCGGCGGTGAGCTCGATGCGCAGCGTGGCGGGGATGGTCAGCGCCTGCGGGTCGGCGGCGACGCGGTAGGCGCGATCGGCGAATGTGCCGTCCGGGATGGTGTACTTATGACGGTAACCGTGCTGGTCGCTCGCGGTGCCGTCTCCTGGCCCTGCCAGAGCACCTGGCCACCGCGCCGTCGGGTACGGGCCCGACCCTCGAGGGCATCGGCTCGGAGGGTCGGGCAGGGGCCCGTCCCCGCGCGACCTCCTTGACCTCGACGCTAGGTCGGTGGCGTCAGGGGCATCCGGTAGGCCACGCGGGTGCGGGCGCGCAGCGCGGTGTAGCCGGCCCAGATCGTCTCCCGCCATCGGCACCGACTCCGGCACCGCGTTGGTGAAGGATACCGTGCGCCGCACCGTGGCACCTCCCCGGCCGTTGAGGCGCACCTCCTGGCGGATGCGTCGGTCCTGGAAGACGGAGAGCTTGTTCGGCGCGCTCTGGGAGTACACGCCGATCAGGTCACCCGGGCGATCGCTGAGGGCGCCGGTCGCGCCGAGGGAGTCCGCCGCCGACTGTAGCTCGGGGGAGGTGAACGCGGCCTGGACGTGCCGGGGCGGGATCGCCTCGAGCAGGCCACGCAGGACGCCGCGCACCGACGCGGGGTGGTGAACCGCTCGGCGAGCGCGGCGTTGAGCTCGTCGTTGAGCTGGTGACGCTTCGCCACCCCCTCGCACAGTCGTAGTCGCGATAGGCGTCGACAAGGACCTTCTGTACGACGTTGTCCGCGCTGACCTCGCCGTAGCCGTCGGTGGTCACCGGACCTGTGTGCGAAGGATCGGAGGCCAGCGCGGCGACGTCCACGGTGATCACGCCGTCGACCTCGGGCAGGCCCATCGCCGCCCACGCGCGGCGCATGTCCGTGGCGGCCGTCGGGAAGTCGGGGTGGAAGTTGGAGTTGACGAAGGGGTACTGCCCCTCGGCTCGGTACCAGGGCAGCTGCCCGGCATGCTCCCAGCGGACGGGTGTTCGGGGTGGCCTCACTGACGTGTCCCGAGATCGGTGTGGAGATCGTGCCGCCATCGGCCCGGAGGAGCCGGACGGTCAGTGGTGCGCCACCGGAGGCGAACAGCTCGGCGTCGTTGAGGATGGCGATCAGGTAGTTCCTCGGCCCGTCGGCGCCCAGCGCCTCCGGAAGTCCGCGCATGGCTGCGGCGACCGCCCCGGCGACCGTCGGCAGCTTCCGAGGCGCGGCGTGGACAGGTCCTGGGCGCGCGGCCCCACGCGGCTGCCGATCAGACCGGTATCCGGCACACCTGCGAGCGCGGACTCCAGGCCCGCCAGTGAGCGGTACAGGGAGGTGCTGGGTTCCACGAGCCCCGGCAGCTGCTCGAGTGACACGGTGGATCCCTGGACCAACGGGGTGGTCCCACCGAACCCCACGGCTGCCTCCCCCAGGGCAGCGGCCGGCGGTAGTGCGCTGGTTGCCTGACCCACGACGAGGGCGAGCGCGCGCAGGTCGTCGACCGTGCCCAGGGTGAGGGGGTTGTACTGCACCAGCCAACTCGTCGGGTTCGACCACGTGGACTCCAGCCCCTGGCCCGCGACGGCGAGCAGCGCGGTTCCGCGGGTCAGGCCCGGCGCTGACCCCCGATCGAGGGCACGGGCGGTCTGTGCGCCTCCGAGCAGGCCGAACGCCACCGCGACCTGGGTCCCGATCGACAGGATCCCCAGCGGGAGCACCACGAGCACGAGGAGCAGGATCCACGCCCACTTGCGCACCCCAACCACCTCCCAAACCACCTCTCACCCCGCCCCGCCTGCCCGACCCCACCGCCTCGCCGGTGGCGCGATCCTACCGGCGGGCCCGTCGGTGCAGGGTCGGCCCACGAGGGTGTGGTCCGGGTTATCCTCACTGAGTGCGGGCCTCAGCGATCGTCCTGGCCCATGGAGCCGAACCGGTGTTGAGCCACTGCGTGCGCGCGCTCGTCGACGACGGGGTCACCGAGATCCTCGTCGTGGACAACCAGGCCGCAGCGCAGGCCGTCGCCGAGGTGCGTGCCATGCCGGGCGTGATCGTCCTGGAACCCGGCACGAACACCGGGTACGCGGGCGGGTGCAATCTGGGCGCCCAGCACGCCACCGGCGACCTGCTCGTCTTCGTCAACTCCGACGCCGTAGTCGAGCGGGGAGCGGTTCAGGCGCTGGGTCGTCGCCTGGCCGATGAGGCAGTGGGACTGGTCTGCGCCAGCGTTCGGCTGGCCCGGGATCCCGCTCTGCTGAACACGGCGGGGAACCCGGTCCACTTCCTGATGTTCTCCTGGGTCGGCGGCCTCGGGGAGCCCGCCGCCGAGCATGCCGAGCCTCACGGACGTGGCCTCGATCTCCGGTGCGGCGTTCGCGGTGCGTCGGGAGGTGTGGGACGAGCTCGGCGGCTTCGACGAGCGGTACTTCGCGTACGCCGAGGACGTCTACTTGTCCCTGCGCGCCTGGCAGGCCGGGTACCGGGTCGTGCACGATCCTGGTGCGGTGGTCCTGCACCACTACGAATTCTCCCGCAACCCGGCCAAGAACTACCTGCTGGAGCGCAACCGGCTGATGAACCTGATCCTGCTCCCCGAGGCCCGTACGCGGCGCCTGGTCCTGGCCCCGGCCGCGGCGGTCGAGGCCGGGGTGCTCCTGGTGGCTATGCGCGATGGCTGGGTCCGGGACAAGCTCGCGGGATACCGGTGGCTCATGGTGAACCGTTCAGCGTTGTCCGAGCGGCGCCGGGAGATCCAGACCGCCCGCCGCGTGCCGGACAGGGCGCTGGCCCAGATGATGCGCGGGCCGCTGGACCCGCCGGCGGGTCTGGGCCCTGGCGTTCCAGCCGTGGTCAGCCGTGCGTTGGCGGGCTACTGGCGCTGGGCAGGGGGTCGACTGTGACGGGCCTCACGCTTCAGGCAGTTCCGGATCTGTCGGCGGCTCGATCGACCCGCGGGCCGCGCCTGCACGGTCGCGACGTGCTGTGGGCCGGAGTTGTCGCCCTGCTCGCCATGGGCGTGGCGATCTACTTCCGCTCGTCGCTGGTGCCCACGGATCCCTGGCACTACGTGCAGGGCGCCATTGCCTTCCCCGAGGGGACGTGGCGGCCCGCGGGGCTGTCCCGGTGGGGCTTCGTCCTGCCGATCGTGCCGTTCGCGCGGCTGTGGGGCGACGCGACCGCGACGTACTACGTGATGCCCCTGATCAGCACAGGGGTGCTCGCCGGTGTGCTCTTCCTGCATGGCACCCGATGCTGGTCGCGCACGGTGGGTGCCCTCGGCGCCCTATTCGCGCTGGTCAGCCCGGTCGTCTTCGTGAACCTCACCCGGGGCTACCCGGACCTCATGGTGACCGCCTTGGTCGGACTCGCCCTCCTGTTGGCGATCCAGGCCCAGGATGCTGCCAGCGACGCCCAGGAGGCGGGCCGAGGATGGGGGTGGCGCGTGCCCATGCTCCTGGCGGCCTGCGGATTCGCCGCTGGCTGGAGCTTCGAGGTGCGCGAGACAGCCGTCTTCGGCTGGCCTGTGATCGGCTGGGTGCTCTGGCGGATCGGCAGGCCGCTGCGCACCCTGCTGTGGGTCATTCCGCCGGCGCTGGGCTGGCTCGTCCTGGACCTCTGGCTGTGCGCGAGCGTGTACGGCGACCCCTGGCTCAAGTTCCGGGTGCTGACCGGGGCCGACATCTCGTCGTCCGAGGTGGCCATCGATGCGGTGTACGTGGGCCATTCGCGGGCCTGGTACGCCACGATCATGCCACGCTCGATCTGGGAGCAGGCGGGCGGCCCAGCCCTGTTCGTGTGCCTCGTCGTCGGCCTGCTCGGAGGCGTCGTCCTGCGTGCCCAGCTGGGCCGGGTCTGGGCCTGGGGCGCGGTCCCGCTCGCCCTGCTCTGGTTGCAGGGCGGCGTGCTCGACCCAGCCCATCCCTCGGTTCGGCTCGACATCGCGCGGTACTGGCTGCCGTTCATCGTTCCGCTTGTGCTGGCCGCCGTGGGCACGGTCGTGATCACTGTCAGCCGTAGCCGGGGACTCCGGCGGGTGGCGGTGGCGACAGCGGGCTCCCTCCTGGGAGTCGGGGTGCTCGTGCCTGCGGTCCACCACGCCACGACGTACCCGAGCCTGGTGCCCAACGGTGGGGGCGCCCTCGGGGAGCTGCGCGAGTACATGGCGGCGACCGGGGGGATCCCGCACGGTCGGATCTGGGCGGACTGGGGCACCCGCCGGGTGCTCCCGACCTACCAGCGTGGTCCCTTCGGTGACCCACTGTGGGACATGGGGGACGTCCGGTCGTTGAACGCACTGCTGATCGCGCCGACACCGAGCCCCGTTCCCCGGCCCGGCGACCATGTGGTGGTCTGGCGTGCCCTGGAGGAGGTGGAGGCAGCCTTCGGCCCGTTCCCGGCCGATGGCTGGCAGCTGCTGTTCACGTCGTCAGCGGGGAACCTGCGCCTCTACCAGCTCGGCCCCGACGCGACCTGGCCGTCGCAGCCGCACGCGGGCGTCGCAGCCGCCAGCGCGCCCGACTCCACGCAGCGGCCGGAGGACGGCATCGGTGACCCCGGCGACTGAGCACGCCCGCTGCCCATCCAGCACCGAGCAGCCGAGTCGCGTGCTCAGGGCGTGACGGCGCGCAGGTCGTCGATGGCCAGTGTGATGGGCGCATTGGTGGCACTGCTCGAGAGGTAGCCGAGCAGCCCGAGGGATCCCGCCGCCTGCAACCCACCGGTGGAATCCGTGGTCGATGCGGTCCAGGTGGAGGGCTCACTCGAGCCCGCCGGCCAGGCGCGGGCACGGATGGTGGTCGGTGAGGTCCCGGAGACCTGGACCCGCAGCGCGATGGTCGACCCGGCTGAATAGGTCAGGTTGGGCACGACAACGCCGGTACTGATGGTGGACTCCGTCCCGGTCGCGGAGGAGCGCACCAACGAGAGCACGACCTTGCCGTCGCCGCGCAGGACGTACTTGGCGCGGTAGTCCCCGGCCCCGACGATGGATCGGCCGGCGGCGGACAGGTAGAGCCCGCCTCCTGTGCCCAGCTTGTCGGGCGAGATGGTCAGCGTCAGGTCGGTGGCGGTGCTCGACACCGAGCGGAGGTACGCGGTGCGGGTGCTGCCCACGGCGTTCACGAGCTTCGCGCTTCCCGCGGTCACCGACGTCGCACTGGCCAGGTTGACCGTCCACGTGCCACCAGTGGTGGCAGCCCCCCAGCCGGAGGCGACGCTGCGGTCGAACGGGTCCTGCGCCAGCAGGGTGCTCACGGGCGGGGTGCTCACGGTGATCGCCCGGGTGGTCGTTCCTGTGGCCCCGGCGTTGTCCGTCACGGTGAGGCCCACCGTGTAGGTGCCGGCCCGGGCGTAGGTGTGCGACCCCGGGGTGGGGCCACTGGCTCGCGAGCCGTCGCCGAAGTCCCAGGCGTAGTCGGCAACAGTCCCGTCGGGATCGGAGGAGGCGGACCCATTCACGGTGACCGCCAGTCCGGACGTGCCCGCGGTGAAGTCGGCAATGGGGGCCCGGTTGGCCGGCGGCGGCCCCACGTCGATGCGGAAGGTGTCGGTGCTGGGCCCGGCTGTGGGGACGAACGCGGCCGTCAGCGCGGTATCGGTGGCGCGCACATCGAGCATCCCGAAGGTCGGCCCAGAGTTCAACCCCGAGAACCGGGCGAAGTAGCCGGCCTCGGTGTCCGCGGGGTTGACGTCGCGAAGCGGGATACCTCCGGTGCCGACCGTGGCGAACACCGTGCCCGCACCAGCGACGAAACCGCCGTCCGAGTCTGCGACGCAGTCGGCGTCGAAGCTGCCCACGGCCAGCGCCGGGCACCCGGTGGCGCCGGAGCGCAACTGGTGGGTGCGCATGTAGGCGTGCTCATGACCATGCAGTACCAGGTCGACCTTCTTGCTCAGCAGCAACGCGTACAGGTCCCGTGCGGCCGGGCAGGTGTACGCCCCGACCGAGAGACAGGGCTCGTGGGCCGTGACGACGATCCAGCGGATCCCGCGAGCACGCGCGGTGTCGATCGCAGTGGCCACCCAACCATGGTGTGTGTCGCCGGCTGCGTAGGCCCAGAGGCCATCCTCGAAGGTCAGGTTCGGCGAGGTGTTGATCACCCGCACCAACGGCGTGGGCGACGCCGCGGGGAGGTCCATGTAGTACTCGCGCCCGTAGGTCCCCACGATGCCGGGCACCTGGTTGGGCAGGCAGGCGCTGAAGTCATTGATCTGGCCGTCGTTGACATCCAGGCTCTCGTGGTTGCCCGAGATGAGTTGGAACGGGAACCCCTCGCCGACGCGCTGCTTCACGTAGGCACACCACGCGGTCTCCGGCGTGCGGTCGAGGTAGGCCAGGTCGCCGAGTGCCAGGGCAGCGTCCGGATCGGCCGCCGCCATGGCTGTGAGCACGCCGGAGGTTTCGGAGCGCGCGCCGAAGTCCCCCGCGGCGACCAGCCGTACCTCGGTGGCCGCATCGACGCGTGGCGGTCGTGCCACAAGTCCGGCGGACACCACCCCGACCGTCAACAACACACCCAAGCCTGCGACCCACGCCGCTGTGCGGCGTCGACGGTCTCGGCCGGCCGTGGCCGACGTCCCTGCGTTCATCGCAACCCTCCCGATTCCCTGAGGGTAAGCGGCGTCTGGCTGCTCTGTCTGCCCGAGGCGGATAGCACGCCCGGTCCCCACCCGATCGAGTGGCCCTACGCTGGGACGACGGGCGCAAACGCATCTCCGCGCGCCCACGCACCCCGCTCTCATCAGACCCCGACGCCGCCAACCGCCAGGACAGGAGGCCAACGGTGACCACCCGCCGTTCGCCGGTCGTCCTCCTGCAGGTCGCCAACCTGCTCAGCGGCGTGGCCAACTCCTCGGTCGCGGTGCTCGTGCCGTGGCTGGTGCTCCAGGAGACGGGCTCGGCAGCCGATGCCGGGCTCGTGGCCGCGGCAGCGGGGATCCCGGGCATCTTCGTCTCGCCCTTCGTCGGCGCTCTGGTCGACCGCCTGGGTCGGCGGCGGGTGTCGATGGGCTCCGACGCGCTCTCGGCGTTCTCGGTGAGCCTGTTCCCGCTGGCCGAGCGGGCCGGGGTGCTCACCCTGGGCGCGATACTGGCCCTGGCTGTGCTCGGGGCGACCTTCGACCCGGCCGGGTACACCGCCCGCAAGTCGCTGATCCCCGACGTGGCCGATGCCGCGCGCTTCTACATCGACCGGGTCAACGGGGTCCACGAGGGCGTCTTCGCCGCCGGGTGGGTCATCGGCCCCGCCCTGGCGGCGGTGGGGATCGGGACCATCGGCGCCGTGGAGTCCTTCTGGGTCACCGCGGTGGCCTTCCTGCTGGCCATCGTGGCGGTGGCGGGGATCCGCGTGACCGAGGCGATCGGAGCATCCCGGGAGCGGGCCGGCGAGGAGCACGAGCCGTTCTGGTCCTCCACCCTGCGCGGGGCCGGCATCCTGTGGCGTGACCGGCCGCTGCGCGTGCTCACGCTGGCCATCTGCGTGCTGGCCATGGTGTACATGCCCACCGAGGCGATCCTGATGCCGGTGCACTTCCAGGCCCTCGGCCAACCGGGGGCCTACGGGCTGACCCTGACGATGCTGGCCGCGGGCGGGATGGTCGGCTCGTTCTCCTACGGCTGGCTGGCCGGGCGGATGACCCGCCACCGCATGGCCGTGCTGGTCATGGTGGCCGTCACGGTGGCCATCATCCCCATGGCGTTCCTGCCCCCGCTGCCGGTGTTCGTCACTGCCGGCTTCCTGCTGGGCCTGGGCTGGGGCCCGATGAACCCGCTGCTGAACTCGCTGGTGCAGACCCGGGTGCCGGCCCACGTGCAGGGCCGGGTCTACGGGGTGCAGACCGCCCTGTTCTACGCCGCGCCCCCGATCGGGCTCCTGCTGGCCGGGGTCGCGGTGGAGCGCTGGGGTGTGCAGGCGGTGTACGCGGTGATCGGGGCGATGCTGGTCGTCATCTCCCTGCTGATCGCGGCGCTGCCCTCGCTGCGCGGGCTGGACGCGCAGCCCGTCCCCGAACCGGGGTGAGGTCCGGGGGCGGGTGAGGCGCCCGAATCGTCCCGGCCTCGCGGCGCCGACAGGCGTGCGTGACCGCTCAGGCCCCGCGACGCAGGGTGCCGACCCAGCCGCCGGAGGCAGCGGCCAGCGCCGAGGGCGTGATCGCGAACACGTGGGTCCACGTGCCCGCCGCGGCCCACACGGTGTTGTGGCCCAGGAGGTCCTCGTCGAGGAACTCCCGCACGGCTGTGGCCAGGCCGATCGGGGGAACGCCGCCGATCGGGAACCCGGTCGCCGCGCGGACCTCGTCGGCGCTCACCCGCCGGCAGGCCGACCCACCGGCAGCGGTGGCCAGGCGGCGCTCGTCGAGCTGGTTCGCCCCGCTGACCAGCGCCAGCACGACCTCGTCATCGACCGCGAAGATCAGGCTCTTGACGATGGCGCCGACCTCGCAGCCGATGGCATCGGCGGCCTCCTGCGCGGTGCGGGTTCCCTCCGGGTACTGGCGCACGTCGATCTGGAGTCCGAGGGCTGCGGCAGCGGCGCGCACCCGAGCCACGTTGGCGTGCTCCGCCCCGGAGGACCCGGCGGCTTCCGGATCCGGTGGGCCGACGGGAGCCCGGGACCGGGACGCCGCGGGGGGCCCGGCCTCCTCGGCCGGACCCCCCGCGTGCGTGCCTGTGGGATCGTCACTCACTGGTGGGGACCCGTACCGACTCGAGCAGCAGGCTGGCGACGTCGAGCACCTGCGCCGAGGGGGTCTCGGCACCGGACTCCTGGTCGCGCACGGTCACACCGTCGTGGAGCATCACCGAGCAGAACGGGCAGGCCACCGCGATCCGCCCGGCGCCGGTGCCCAGCGCCTCGTCGGCGCGGTTCTGGTTGACCCGGGTGCCCAGGCGCTCCTCCATCCACATCTGGGCGCCACCGGCGCCGCAGCAGAAGGACTTGTCGGCCGAGCGCTCCATCTCCACGAGCTTGACGCCGGGCACGGAGGCGACCAGCTCGCGCGGGGGCACGTAGACCTTGTTGTGCCGGCCCAGGTAGCACGGGTCGTGGTAGGTCACGGTCTCGTCGACCGGGCTGAGCGGGCGCAGGCGGCCCTCCCGCAGCAGGGTCGCCAGCAGCTGGCTGTGGTGCACGACCTCGTAGTCGCCCCCGAGCTGCGGGTACTCGCGGCCGATCGTGTTCATGCAGTGCGGGCAGGTGACGACGATCTTCGTGGCCTTGATCTCGTTGAGGACCTCGACGTTCTGCATCGCCTGCATCTGGAACAGGAACTCGTTGCCCGCCCGGCGTGCCGGGTCACCGGTGCAGGTCTCGCCCTCGCCGAGCACCATGTACTTCACGCCGGCGACGTTGAGCAGCTCGGCGACGTCCTTGGTCGTCTGCTTGGCCCGGTCCTCGTAGGCCCCGGCGCAGCCGACCCAGAACAGGTACTCGACGTCGGCGGGGATCTCGTCCTCACCCTCGGCTCCGAACACCGGCACCTCGAAGTCCACCTCGCTGATCCAGTCGTTGCGCTTGGAGGTGTTCATGCCCCAGGGGTTGCCCTTGTTCTCGAGGTTCTTGAACAGGCCATTGAGCTCGGCCGGGAACTCCGTGGCGATCATCACCTGGTGGCGGCGCATGTCCAGGAAGTGGTCGATGTGCTCGATGTCCACCGGACACTGGTTGACGCAGGCGCCGCACGTGGTGCACGACCACAGGGCGTCGGCGTCGATGACCGGGCCCTCGTGGGAGCGGTGGCCCGCGGCGTCGTAGCCGTCGGTCGCGCGGTGCGGGTCGAAGTCCCGCTCGCCGACCAGCGGGCGCTCCACCTCGGCCTGCACCTTCTCCGACATGGTGGCCAGCACCTCGGCATCCACCTCGCCGAACTCCACGTTCTTCCCGTCGAGCTTGGCCTGCGTGGCGGTGATGTAGGGCGCCTTGACGAACGCGTGGTCACGCAGGTTCATGATCATGAGCTTCGGGCTCAGCGGCTTCTCGGTGTTCCAGGCCGGGCACTGGCTCTGGCAGCGGCCGCACTCGGTGCAGGTCGCCAGGTCGAGCAGGCCCTTCCAGGTGAAGTCCTCGATGCGGCCGCGGCCGAACACGGCGTCGTCGGCCGGGTCCTCGAAGTCGATCTTCTCGGTGCCCGAGTACATCTCCAGCAGTGGACCGAGGCCGTCGGGCCGCCGCGAGAAGTACACGTTGATCGGCGCCGCGAAGATGTGCAGGTGCTTGCTGTGCAGCACGATCAGCAGGAAGCCCAGGATGACCGCGACGTGGGCCCAGAGGCCCAGGGTCAGCAGCCACTCGTTGGCGGTCTCGCCGAGGGGCTCGAGCACCGTGGCAACCGCGTGCGAGGCGAAGGCGCCATCCATGCCCTCGGGGCCCTCGGCGTTGATCTTCGCGCCGCGGTACATGAGCAGCGTGAACACGACCATGAAGATCATGAACAGCACCAGCCAGGCGCCCGAGGTGTGCGAGCCGAAGAACCGCGACCAGCGCCCGGCCTTGGCCGGGTTGTTCCGGTACCGGATGACCGCGAACACGAGGATCCCCACCAGCACCAGGACCGCGAAGAGGTCCTCCAGGAAGCGGACCACCGGCCAGGTGCCGATGACCGGGAAGGCGAAGTCGGCGATGAACAGCTCGCCGAAGGCCTCCACGACCGTGAGCGTGAGGATCAGGAAGCCGAAGAAGACGAACACGTGGGCGATGCCGGGCACCGACCACTTGAGCAGCTTCTTCTGGCCGAGTACCTCGGTGGCCTCGACCTGCACGCGGGCGCCGACCTGGTCGGTGCGACCGACCGCCGGCTGGCCGGAGCGGATCAGCCCCTGCAGGAACCATGCGCGCTTGAGGGCAAGGAAGCCCGCCACCGCAATGATGACCAGACCGACCACTGCCCGGATCAGCATCATCGAATCCATCTGTCGCGAACCTCCTGACCGGGGGTGCCCCGTTGGGGCCATTGTCGTGCACGCCGACTTCCGCCGGACCGGGGGACACCCTACTCGTCGGTAACCTAGCCGATTCGCCGAGTGCGTGGGCGATCCGGGGCACCTCCCGGACCCGCGCCAGCCGCGCCCGCTCCCCCGCCGGCGCGGCGGGATCGATCCAGGATTCCTCCAGCAACCCTCGATCGATCCGAATCCGCTGCCCTTGCGGGTGCGCAACCCTGGACCGATCGGTTCCAGGAGGGGGTTCGGCGGGCGTGACCCTGGGGGGAGGGTGTGGGGGAGGGTGTGGGGGAGGGTGTGGGAGTTGTGGTGCCTTGAGTCGAGGGGGCTCAAAGCATCTGAGTCAGAGGTTGACAGAACATCGCACCTTGGGGATCATAGGGGGGTCACAGACCCTCCCGGCTGGCCACAGAGGCACCGGGGATCGCAACGAAGGGACCACCCACATGAGTCGTGCTGTCGGCATCGACCTCGGAACCACCAACTCCTGCGTCGCCGTGCTCGAGGCCGGGGAGCCTGTCGTCATCGTGAACGCCGAGGGCGCGCGGACCACGCCGTCGGTCGTCGCGTTCGCCAAGAACGGCGAGGTGCTCGTCGGCGAGGTCGCCAAGCGCCAGGCGGTCACCAACCCGGACCGGACCATCCGCTCGATCAAGCGGCACATGGGTGAGCCCGGCTTCACCGTCGGCATCGACGACAAGGCCTACACCCCCCAGGAGATCAGCGCCCGCGTGCTGTCCAAGCTCAAGCGCGACGCGGAGGCCTACCTCGGAGAGGCGGTGACCGACGCGGTCATCACCGTCCCGGCGTACTTCAACGACGCCCAGCGACAGGCCACGAAGGAGGCCGGCGAGATCGCCGGCCTGAACGTGAGCCGGATCATCAACGAGCCGACGGCCGCGGCCCTGGCCTACGGCCTGGACAAGGCCGACCAGGAGCAGCGCATCCTCGTCTTCGACCTCGGTGGCGGCACGTTCGACGTCTCCCTGCTGGAGATCGGCGACGGCGTCGTGGAGGTCAAGGCGACCTCCGGCGACAACCACCTCGGCGGTGACGACTGGGACCAGCGCGTGGTCGACTGGCTGGTCGCGCAGTTCAAGAACGCCCACGGCATCGACCTGAGCAGGGACAAGATGGCCAGCCAGCGACTGCGTGAGGCCGCGGAGAAGGCCAAGATCGAGCTCTCCAGCTCGATGCAGACCGGCATCAACCTGCCCTACATCACCGCTGGTGCCGACGGCCCGCTGCACCTCGACGAGACGCTGACCCGCGCCAAGTTCGAGGAGCTCACCGCCGACCTGCTCAACCGCACCCGCGCCCCGTTCGCGACCGTGATCAAGGACGCCGGCATCTCGGTGGCCGACATCGACCAGGTCGTGATGGTCGGCGGCTCGACGCGCATGCCCGCCGTGAGCGACGTCGTGCGCGAGCTGACCAACGGCAAGGAGCCCAACAAGAGCGTGAACCCCGACGAGGTCGTGGCCCTGGGCGCGAGCCTGCAGGCCGGCGTGCTCAAGGGTGAGGTCAAGGACGTGCTGCTGCTCGACGTGACCCCCCTGAGCCTGGGCATCGAGACCAAGGGCGGGATCATGACCCGGCTCATCGAGCGCAACACCACGATCCCGACCAAGCGCTCGGAGATCTTCACCACGGCCGACGACAACCAGCCGTCCGTGCTGATCCAGGTGTACCAGGGCGAGCGTGAGATGGCGGCCTACAACAAGAAGCTCGGCACCTTCGAACTGACCGGCCTGCCGCCGGCCCCGCGCGGCGTGCCGCAGGTCGAGGTGACCTTCGACATCGACGCCAACGGCATCGTGCACGTCTCGGCCAAGGACCTGGCGACCGGCAAGGAGCAGAAGATGACGATCTCCGGCGGCTCGGCGCTGCCGAAGGACGACATCGACCGGATGATGCGCGACGCCGAGGCCCACGCGGCCGAGGACCACGCCCGCCGCGAGGAGGCCGAGGTGCGCAACACCGCGGAGTCGCTGGTCTACCAGACCGAGAAGTTCCTGCGCGACAACGCCGACAAGGTGCCGGCCGATGCCAAGGCCAACGTCGACGTGCCGCTGGCGGAGCTGAAGAAGGCCCTCGAGGGCACCGACATCGAGGCCATCAAGACGGCCTCGGAGAAGGTCGCCACGGCCTCCCAGGCGCTCGGCTCGGCGATGTACGCCCAGGCCCAGGCGGCCGAGGCGGCCGGCTCGGCGGGTCCGTCCGGCTCCGAGAGCGCGGCCGGCGCCGACGAGGACGTCATCGACGCCGAGATCATCGACGACGAGGGTGATCAGAAGTGACCGAGCAGTTCGGTGCGACCCCCCCGCCGGAGGACCCGGCGGGGGGCGCTGGGCAGCCCGAGGCCGTGGAGCCCGAGTCGGTGGAGCCCGGGGACGCCGAGATCCTCGAGGGCGAGATCCTCGAGGAGGACGTGCTCGACGGCGAGGTGGTCGAGCCCTCGACCACCGAGGCTGCCGAGGCCGACGCCCTGCTCGCCGAGGCCCTGGATGCCGAGGCGATCGAGGCCGAGTTCAGCGCGGCGGAGGCCGACCTGGCCGCGGCGTCCGGCCCCGGCCAGGACCCGCAGGTGGCCGTGCTCATCGCGGACCTGCAGCGCGTGCACGCCGAGTACTCCAACTACCGCAAGCGGGTCGAGCGCGATCGCGACCTGATCCGCCAGCGGGCCGTGGAGTCGACGCTGGCCGAGCTGCTGCCGATCCTCGACGACATCGGTCGCGCCCGGGCCCATGAGGAGCTCGTCGGCGGCTTCCGCAGCGTCGGCGAGGCCCTCGAGGCCGCCGTGGCCCGGATGGGGATGATCCCGTTCGGGGCCGAGGGGGAGGCCTTCGACCCGACCCGGCACGAGGCCCTCATGCGTGAGGACCGCCCGGGCATCACGGAGCCGACGGTGGTCACGGTGCTGCAGGTCGGCTACGAGATGAATGGGCGCGTCGTGCGCCCGGCGCGCGTCTCGGTGGCCGGGACGGACTGACAATCAAGCAGGACACGACCCGAGGAAGGGAGGTGGGGGTGCGGTGAGCGCCAAGGACTGGATCGACAAGGACTTCTACAAGGTCCTGGGCGTGAAGAAGGACGCCACGGCCGACGAGATCAAGAAGGCCTACCGCACCCTCGCCCGCACGCACCACCCGGACAAGAACCCGGACAATGCGGCGGCGGAGGCGAAGTTCAAGGAGGTCTCCGAGGCCTACGACGTGCTCAGCGATGCCAAGACCCGCGCGGAGTACGACGAGGCCCGCAGCCTGTTCGGCAGCGGCGGCCGGGGCCGGTTCCCCGGGGGCTTCCCGGGCGGTGCCAACGCCGGTGACGTCTCCCTCGACGACCTGCTCGCGCAGATGCGCCAGCGCGAGGGCGGGCGGGCCGGGGGATTCGGCGACATCTTCAGCGGCGTGTTCAACCGCGGAGGAGCCTCCCGCACGGCCACCCGGCCGGCCCGGCGCGGCGCGGACATCGACAGCGAGGCGACGATCTCGTTCACGGAGGCCCTCGACGGGGTGACCCTCTCGCTGCGGCTGAGCACCGAGGAGGCCTGCGTCGCCTGCGCCGGCACCGGTGCGGCGGCCGGCACCTCGCCGCGCATCTGCACCGCGTGCGACGGCGCCGGGCAGATCCTGCGCAGCGGCGGGGGGTTCGCCCTGCCCGAACCCTGCCGGGACTGCCGTGGCCGGGGCATGGTCGTGGACTCCCCGTGCAGCAACTGCTCGGGGTCCGGGCGGGCCCGGGCCGCCCGGCCGGTCAGCGCCCGGATCCCCCCGGGGGTCACCGACGGCGCGCGCATCCGCCTCAAGGGCAAGGGCGCGCCCGGTGAGAACGGCGGACCCGCCGGCGACCTGTTCATCGTGGTCCACGTCACCGCGGACCCGGTGTTCAGCCGGTCCGGGGACAACGTGAGCGTCACCGTCCCGGTGACCTTCCCTGAGGCCGCCCTGGGTGCCGAGATCCCCGTGCCCCTGCCGCGGGGGGGCAAGGTCACGCTCAAGGTGCCCGCGGGCACCGCCAACGGCCGGACGTTCCGCCTGCGCGGGCGGGGCGCCACCCGCCGCGACGGGTCCATGGGCGACCTGCTGGCCACCGTCGAGGTGGTCGTGCCCCACACCCTGGGCACCGAGGCCCGCGAGGCCCTGGCTGCCTACACCGCCGCCGCGGGTGAGCCCGACCCCCGCGCGGCGCTGATCCGCAGCACGTCGGGAGGAGGCGCGTGATGGACATCGACGAGGACACCCCCGTCTACGTGATCTCGGTGGCCGCCAGCCTGGCGGGCCTGCACCCCCAGACCCTGCGCCAGTACGACCGCCTCGGCCTCGTCTCACCCAACCGCACGGGCGGTCGCAACCGCCTGTACTCCGTGCGCGACATCGCCCGGCTGCGCGAGGTGCAGCGGCTGACCGCCGACGGGGTCAACCTGGCCGGGATCGTGCGCATCCTCGAGCTCGAGGAGCACCTGGACCGGATCCGCCGGCGCCTCGACGCCCTCGAGGACCGCGAGCGCTCGACCGCCCTGGTCGTGTGGCGCCCCGAGCGCCGCCGCTGACCCGCATCGCCACCGACGGCCGCGCCCCACGCCGTACCCGTCGTCGATCCGGTCGATGAATCGACCACCGGCCCCGTACCAGCCACGACCCGAAGGAGGATCGCCATGGCAGACCAGTTCACCACCCGCACCCAGGAGGCGCTGCAGGCAGCTGTGCGCTCCGCCGCCGGCCGGGGCAACGCGCACGTCGAGCCCCTGCACGTCCTCGGTGCCCTGCTCGCCCAGCCCGACGGCATCGCCGTGGCCCTCCTGCAGGGCCTCGGCGTCGACGTGCAGGCCCTGGCCCAGTCCGTGGAACGCGCGATCGCCGCGCTGCCGGCCGCCTCCGGGGCCACGGTCGCCACACCGGACCTTGCCCAGCCCACCTACAAGGTGCTCAAGGCTGCCGGCGACCTCGCCGCGGCGCGGGGCGACTCGTTCGTCTCCTCCGAGCACGTGCTCATCGCCCTGGCAGGCCCCGCCGCGCCGACCGGCACCCTGCTCGCGGGCGTGGGTGCCACCCCGGACGCGGTGCTCTCCGCGCTCGACAGCGCCCGAGGCGGTCGCCGGGTCGACTCCCCTGACCCGGAGGCCAGCTTCAAGGCCCTCGAGAAGTACGGCGTGGACCTCACCGCGCGCGCCCGTGAGGGGCGGATCGACCCCGTGATCGGCCGCGATGCCGAGATCCGGCGGGTCATCCAGGTGCTGAGCCGGCGCACGAAGAACAACCCCGTGCTCATCGGCGAGCCCGGTGTCGGAAAGACCGCCGTCGTCGAGGGCCTTGCCCAACGGATCGTGGCCGGCGACGTCCCCGAGTCACTCAAGGGCAAGCGCCTGATCGGCCTCGACCTCGGGGCGATGGTGGCCGGGGCGAAGTACCGCGGCGAGTTCGAGGAGCGGCTCAAGGCCGTGCTGGCGGAGATCTCGGCCTCCGAGGGCCAGGTCATCACCTTCATCGACGAGCTGCACACCGTGGTCGGCGCCGGGGCCACCGGCGAGTCCGCCATGGATGCCGGCAACATGCTCAAGCCCATGCTGGCCCGCGGCGAGCTGCGCATGGTCGGGGCGACCACCCTCGACGAGTACCGCGAGCACATCGAGAAGGACCCGGCCCTGGAGCGACGCTTCCAGCAGGTGCTGGTCGGCGAGCCCAGCGTGGAGGACACGATCGGGATCCTGCGCGGGCTCAAGGAGAAGTACGAGGCCCACCACAAGGTGGCCATCTCCGACGCCGCACTGGTCGCCGCCGCGACCCTGTCCGACCGCTACATCACCTCTCGGTTCCTGCCCGACAAGGCCATCGACCTCGTCGACGAGGCCGCCAGCCGGCTGCGGATGGAGATCGACTCCTCCCCGGTCGAGATCGACGCGCTCCAGCGGCAGGTGGACCGACTGCGCATGGAGGAGCTGGCCCTGGCCAAGGAGACCGACGAGGCCAGCGTCGCGCGGCTGGCCAAGCTGCGCGCCGACCTCGCCGACAAGGACGAGCAGCTCGGCGCCCTGCGGGCACGCTGGGAGCAGGAGAAGGCCGGCCTGGACCGGGTCGGTGACCTCAAGATCCGCATCGACGAGCTGCGGATGGCCGCCGACCGGGCCCAGCGCGAGGGCGACTTCGAGGCCGCGGCGCGCATCCTCTACGGCGAGCTGCCCGCGCTCGAGGCGCCAGCTGGAGACCGTGACCGCCGAGGCCAACGACCGCTCGGCCATGGTGCGCGAGGAGGTCGGCCCCGACGACGTCGCCGAGGTGGTGGCGGCCTGGACCGGGATCCCGGCCGGGCGCCTGCTCGAGGGCGAGACGGAGAAGCTGCTGCGCATGGAGCAGGGCCTCGGCGCCCGGGTGATCGGCCAGGCCGAGGCCGTGCGCGCCGTCTCCGATGCCGTGCGCCGGGCGCGGGCCGGGATCGCCGACCCCGACCGGCCCACCGGGTCGTTCCTGTTCCTGGGCCCCACCGGTGTCGGCAAGACCGAGCTGGCCAAGGCGCTGGCGGAGTTCCTCTTCGACGACGAGCGCGCGATCACGCGCATCGACATGAGCGAGTACGGCGAGAAGCACTCGGTGGCGCGGCTGGTCGGTGCCCCGCCCGGGTACGTCGGGCTACGAGGAGGGCGGCCAGCTCACCGAGGCGGTGCGCCGCCGGCCCTACACCGTCGTGCTGCTCGACGAGGTGGAGAAGGCCCATCCCGAGGTGTTCAACATCCTGCTGCAGGTCCTCGACGACGGCCGGCTCACCGACGGCCAGGGCCGGACCGTGGACTTCCGCAACGCCATCCTGATCCTCACCTCGAACCTGGGCTCCCAGGCGCTGATCGACCCCACGCTGACACCCGAGCAGCGCCGCGACGCGGTCATGGCCGTGGTCCGCAGCGCGTTCAAGCCCGAGTTCCTCAACCGGCTCGACGACATCGATCATGTTCGACGCGCTGACCCGCGAGGACCTCGCCGCGATCGTCGACATCCAGGTGGCGGCCCTCGGCCGGCGGCTGGCCGACCGGCGCATCACGCTGGAGGTCGACGCGGCGGCGCGCGAGTGGCTGGCCGACCACGGGTTCGACCCGCTCTACGGGGCCCGGCCCCTGCGCCGGCTGATCCAGACCTCGATCGGCGACCCGCTGGCCCGGGGGATCCTCGCCGGTACCTTCCGCGACGGCTGCACCGTGCGCGTGGAGGTGCCCGAGCAGGGCTCTGCCGACGGGCTCGTCCTCACGGCGGGCTGAACTCCGGCCCGGCGGCCTGCGGCTCGCGGCCCCGCGCATGCCAGAGGGGGGCACCCGGCAGCGGGTGCCCCCCTCTCGGCGGCGGAGGATACGGGATTTGAACCCGTGAGGGGTCTCCCCCAACACGATTTCCAATCGTGCGCCCTAGGCCACTAGGCGAATCCTCCGCCGCGGATTCTACCGGCCGCGCGGCGGTTCCTCCGAATCGCCGCCAACGGCCAGCTGAGGCTGCGCCGACCGGGCGCCCGAGGCAGCCCGACCGAGCCCCCGAGGCCGTCGCCCGGGCCATCCGGGACGACCCACCGGGCCACCCGGGGTGCCTCACTCGGGCGCCTGTGGCGCGCCCCGCTGATCCTCGTGCGAATCCCGCGGCGTGCTCAGGGGGTGAGCGGCATCACATCCGCTTGGTGGCGGAATGACCGATATGCCGGAGTTTCCGGCTCTCCAACCCCGGGAATCCTCACTGTGTCGCCGCCTGACACCGACGGGGTCGCCCCCAGCGCCCCGCACGAGCCCGGCGACGAGGAGTGAATCCACCATGACAACCCAGACGAAGAAGCGCACGACCCGCGCTGCTGCCGCCGGCCTCGCCGGTGCGCTCAGCGGCGCCCTGGTCCTGGGCCTGACCGCGATCCCCGCACAGGCCGCCCCGCAGGTTCCCGGACTGGGCAGCACGGTCACGACGACGCCGATCTCCACCCCGGTGGCGGACCCGTTCGTGCCGATCATCGACATCGACGCCGAGCGCGCCAAGCAGGCTGAGGCCAAGCGCAAGGCCGAGGAGAAGCGCAAGAAGGCCGAGGCCAAGAAGAAGGCAGAGGCCAAGCGCAAGAAGGCCGAGGCGGATCGCAAGAAGGCCGAGGCGCAGCGCAAGGCCCAGGCGGCCAAGGCTGCCCGGTCGGCGAGCACCCGCAAGGTCAAGCCCGTCCAGCAGAACTACCGACTGACCGCGCGGTTCGGCCAGGGCGGTGGCCTCTGGAGCTCCGGGCGCCACACCGGCTTGGACTTCGCCGCTCCCACCGGCACCCCGGTCTACGCGGCCAAGTCCGGCACGGTCGTCAAGAGCGGCTGGGAGGGCTCGTACGGCCGGCGAATCGAGATCCGTCACAGCGACGGCACGGTGACGACCTACAGCCACCTGTCGAACTCGACCGTGGGCACCGGGCAGACCGTGGCCGGTGGCCAGCGGATCGGCTCGGTCGGCTCGACCGGCAACTCGACCGGCCCGCACCTGCACTTCGAGGTGAAGACCCCCTCCGGGTCCTTCATCAACCCCCAGCCCTGGCTGGGCATGTGATCCACGGGCTCGCCGCCCGGCATGACCTGGAACCGAGGGGCGCCACCATCGCGGTGGCGCCCCTCGGCGCGTGACGGCGGCGGCTGCAGCGGTGGCGTGTGCGCCGGCCCGGCGCGATGATCAGGCCCACATCCCCATCGACCCGGAAGGTCCACACATGGCAACCACGCGACGCGCATCCGCAGTCTGGGACGGCTCCCTCATGGAGGGCGCCGGCCAGGTCAGCCTCGACTCGTCGGGGATCGGCTCGTTCCCCGTGTCGTGGCCGGCGCGCGCGGAGGAGCCCAACGGTGTGACCAGCCCGGAGGAGCTCATCGCCGCCGCCCATGCCACCTGCTTCTCGATGGCGCTCTCGCACGGCCTGAGCCAGGCCGGGACGCCGCCCACCCAGCTGCGCACCTCCGCCGAGGTCGACTTCCAGGCGGGCACGGGCATCACGGGCATCCGGCTGTTCGTCAGCGGGGACGTCCCGGGCCTGGATGCGGCGGGCTTCCTCGCGGCCGCCGAGTCGGCCAAGGCCGGCTGCCCGGTCAGCCGGGCGCTGTCGGCCGTGCCGATCACGCTGACGGTCGGCTGAGCCGGGCCCAGACGCGGGCATGCCCCGCGCGCCCCGACGGCCACCTGGCGGGGCGCCCGTCGAGGCCGTCGCGGTGGTTCGACCCGCCCGCGGCGGTGGCATAGAATCGTGCCCGACCCCCCGCGTGGCGTCACCCTGTGAACCTCCCCAGGGCCGGAAGGCAGCAAGGATAAACGGGCTCTGACGGGTGCGCGGGGGGTCACATCATGCCCGGCGTGCCCTGGGCGGATCGCCCACGGCTCGGTGGATTGCGGTGCCGGTGTGCGATCGCCGGCGCCGTAGGAGCAGCATGGGACCATGCTGCTGCGCCAGCCCGACCTGCCCGGTGCCCTGCTCGCCCCCGGTGCCCGGATCGCCGTCATCGCCCCGTCCGGCCCGGTGCCGGCCGGTCGCCTCGACCGGGGCCTGGAGGTCCTCAAGGGGTGGGGGTACGTGCCGGTCGTGGGCCGACACGTGCTGGCCGACTCGGGGCACACCGCGGGGAGCCCCCGCCAGCGCCTGCAGGACCTGCACTGGGCGATGACCGAGCCGAACTTCGGCGCGATCTGGTTCGCGCGCGGGGGATTCGGGTCGATGCACCTGCTCGAGGACCTGATCCGGCTCACGCGGGACCCGGCGGCCGTTCCCGGCCGGCTGCTGCTCGGGTTCTCCGATGCCACTGCCTTCCTGGCCGCGCTCTACCGCGAGCACGCGCTGAGCCCGGACCCGGACCACCCCGCACCCCGGGGGCTGCGGGGCATCCACGCCCCCGTCGTGACCGCCCTGGGCGACATGACCGCGCCGGCCGTGCTGGAGCGCGTGCGTGCCCTGCTGCAGGACGGCACCGGGTTCCGGGCCGAGGTGGGCCACGTCTCCGGTCCCCGCCTGTCGGTGCGCGGGCCGTTCGTCGGCGGGAACCTGGCGATGCTCGCCGCGCTGGCCGGTACCCCCCATGCGCTGCGCTCGCACGAGGCGATCATGATCCTCGAGGACGTGGGGGAGCCGGTCTACCGGCTGGACCGCATGTTGACCCAGCTGCAGCTCAGCGGCGGGCTGATGGGCGTCCAGGCCTTCGCGCTCGGGTCGTTCAGCTCCGAGCCCGGCCAGCGCGACCAGCATGCCGAGTCGTTCGTCGAGCAGCGCCTCATGGAGTTCGGGGTGCCCGTGGTCGTCGGCGTGCCCGTCGGCCACGACCCGGACAACGAGCCCTGGGTGTACGGCCAGGTGGGAGAGCTGCTCGTCGACCCGGCGGATCAGACGATGCCGTAGAGGCGGTCCCCGGCGTCGCCGAGCCCGGGCACGATGTAGCCGTGCTCGTTGAGCCGCTCGTCGATCGCCGCCGTCACCAGCGTTATCGACCGATCGGCCACGGCCGCATCCACCGCGGCGATCCCCTCCGGTGCGGCCAGCAGGCACACCGCGGTGACGTCGCTCGCCCCGCGGGCCAGGACCAGGTCGATGGCCATGATCAGCGTGCCCCCGGTGGCCAGCATCGGGTCCAGCAGGAACACCTGGCGGCCGGTCAGGTCGCCGGGCAGCCGGTCGGCGTATGTGGTGGCGGCCAGGGTCTGCTCATCGCGGATCATCCCGAGGAACCCGATCTCGGCGGTCGGCAGCAGCCGCGTCATCCCCTCCAGCATGCCGAGGCCCGCGCGCAGGATCGGGACCACGACGGGTCGGGGAGCAGCCAGGCGGTGGCCGCTGGCGGGAGCCACCGGCGTCGTGATCCGGACCTCCTCGGTCCGGATGTCGCGCGTGGCCTCGTAGGCCAGCAGCGTCACGAGCTCGTCGACCAGCCGCCGGAAGGTGGGGGAGTCGGTGCGCTCGTCGCGCAGGGTGGTCAGCTTGTGGGCGACGAGGGGGTGGTCGGCGAGGATGGTCCGCATGCGCCGAAGGCTAGCCGCCCACCCCGCGCCACCCCGACTCACCGCCCCCCTCCCGCCCGCCCCGCCAGCCCCGCCCCGCCCAGCCCTCGTTCCGCCCCCGGCCCGCCCCAAAGTGGGCCCCGATCGAAGGGACGTGGGGCGGTTGGGCCCCGTTCGCGTGGATTTCGCCTTCGATACGGGGCCGAAATTGGGGGTGGGTGGGCCGGGTCAGTCGCGGTGGGCGTCGAAGAAGGTCCGCAGCGCGGTGCCGCACTCCTCGGCCAGCACCCCGCCCACCACGTCGGGGCGGTGGTTGAGCCGTGGGTCGCGCACCACGTCCCAGAGCGATCCGACCGCGCCGGCCTTCGGGTCGTAGGCGCCGAACACGATCCGGTCCACGCGGGCCAGCACCGCGGCCCCGGCGCACATGGTGCACGGCTCGAGGGTGACCACCAGCGTCGCCCCGTCGAGCCGCCAGCCACCGCGCTGGTGAGCGGCTGCGCGCAGGGCCAGCACCTCCGCGTGGGCCGTCGGGTCGGCATCGGCCTCGCGCCGGTTGTACCCCGCGCCCAGCACGGCGCCGGCGGCATCCACCACGAGCGCCCCGATGGGCACATCCCCGAACGGCAGGGCCAGGGCTGCCTGCGCCAGGGCCCGGCGCACGAGGGCCTCGTCGTCAGGGGAGTGCTTCACGGCGCGCAGTCTCCCATCCCGGGGTCGGTGAGGCCTCGCCCCGCCCGCGCCGTGCCGGCGCACCCGCCCGCGCCGTCGCTGGCGCACCCGCCCGCGCCGTCGCCCACGGCCCCGCGCCCGCGCACGGCCGCGCCCCGGACCGGCCGCGCCCCGCCCACCTGCGCGGCGTTGCACTTGTGCCCCGGGCTGGTCGCTGGTGGAGTGGGTCCATGCCCAGCCCTCGATCGGTCCTGCACCCCGACGGCTTCCACGGTGCCGCGGTCCTGCGCCGCCACGGCGCCGGGCGCCCCGCCGCCGGGTCGTACTTCGAGGGCTGGTACGTCAAGCTCGTCGACGCCGAGCGGGCCACCCGGCTGGCGGTCATCCCCGGGGTGTTCCTCTCCGAGGACGGCTCCCTGGCTGAGGCGTTCGTCCAGGTGCTCGACGGCATCACGGGGCAGACGGCCTACCACCGGTTCGAGCTCGGCGACTTCGCCGCCGACAACCACCGCTTCGACGTGCGGGTCGGCGCCAACAGGTTCAGCGCCGAGGGCATCGAGGTGGACGTGCCCGGGCTGCGCGCACGCGTACGGTTCGGCCCCGCGACGGCCTGGCCGGTCACCCCCCGGGCCCCGGGGGCGATGGGCTGGTACGCGTGGGTGCCGACCATGGAGTGCTACCACGGCGTGGTCAGCCTCGATCACGCCCTGGGCGGCTGGGTCGACACCGGCTCGGGCCGCGTGGACCTGGCCGGGGGTCGCGGCTACCTCGAGAAGGACTGGGGCACGGCCTTCCCGGAGGGCTATGTCTGGATGCAGTCCAACCACTTCGAGACCCCGGGGGTCAGCCTCGTGGCCTCGACCGCGCTCATCCCGTGGAAGCGCGCGGCGTTCCGCGGCGACCTCGTGGGGCTGCACCTGCCCTCGGGTCCGGCGGCCGGCCTGCACCGGTTCGCCACCTACACCGGGGCCCGCACCGAGGAGCTGGCCGTCTCCGCCGACACGGTGACCTGGGTGCTGGCCGGGCGCAGCGGGTCGCGGCTGGAACTCGGTGCCGCAGTCGCCGGGCGCACCTCGGGCCTGCTGCATGCACCGGTGCGCACCGCGATGCACCAGCGCGTGGCCGAGACGCTCGATGGAGAGGTCCGCGCCACACTGCGCGACCCCTCGGGTCGCACCCTGTTCGAGGGCGTGGGGCAGTGCGCCGGCGTGGAGGTCCACGGGGCGATCGACCGCCTGTTGGCCACCCCCGGGCGGGTTTCGCGCTGAGCCCGGTGCACGTCAGGACATGGCAGGAGCCTTCGGGGCAGACTGACCCTACGCCCGGCGTTCGGCGCGGGGCGGGATCGGAACAGGGCGATGCCCTGCCGGTGCCGCCCGGCAGGCGAGCGACGGTGGCAACGCGGATGGCCTGGCCATGGCCATCGACGACACCATCGGTTGAGGAGTGAAACGTGGCACTGCAGGTACTGTCCCCCATGCCCGGTCGGGTGGCGAACCTCTCCGAGGTTCCCGATCCGATGTTCGCCGAGGCGATGCTGGGCCCCGGCCTGGCCATCGACCCGCCGCGCAGCCCTGTGACCGCGGTCGCCCCGGTCTCCGGCGTGATCGCCAGCCTCTTCCCCACGCGATGGGCATCGAGGCCGAGGGCGGCTTCTCGATCCTGGTCCACCTGGGCCTGGAGACCGTGCAGCTCAACGGGGAGGGGTTCACCCTGCTCAAGGCCAAGGGCGACACGGTCACCGCCGGTGAGCCCGTCATCCAGTGGGACCCCGCGGCCATCGAGGCCGGTGGCCTGCCGGTCATCACGCCCGTCATCGCGATCCAGGCCGAGGCCGGCCAGATCACGCAGCTCGTCCCCGACGGCACCGTCGTCGAGGCCGGGACGGCGGTCTTCGAGGTCGCCTGAGCACGCCGGTGGGTGCACCGCCCACCAGCAGCGCCCCAGCTGGGGCACCGCACGTGAACGGCCCGAAGATCGGGCACAACCCACCAGAAGTCCTGTGAAGTGAGAGGTGTTGGAACCGTGGCTGAGATCACCGTGACCCTTCCCCCCGGCGTCGGGCTGCACGCCCGACCTGCCGCGCTGTTCGTGGGGGCGGCGGCCAAGTCCTCGTGCGACGTGACCATCGGCCGCGTCGGCGAGCCCGGCGTGAACGCGAAGAGCATCCTGGGCGTGATGGGCCTGGGCGCGAAGGCGGGCGAGGACATGGTCGTCGTCGCCGAGGGCGACGGCGCCGATGAGCTGCTCGCCGAGCTGAAGGTCATCCTCGAGACCCCTGAGGGTGGCCATGCCTGATCCCACGACCCTGGTGGGGGTCGGGGTCTCCCCCGGCGTCGGCGCCGGGCCCGTGGTGCGCGTGGTGGACACCGTGCCCGAGCCCTCGCAGGGCCCAGGGAAGGGAACCCCCGAGGAGGAGTACGCCGCTGCGACGGCGGCCCTCGAGGCGGTTGCCGCCGACCTCGAGGACCGCGGCCAGCGGGCCGGCGGCGAGGCGCAGCACGTGCTCGAGGCCCAGGCCATGATGGCCCGGGACCCCGACCTCGCGGGTGGGATCAAGCAGCGCACGGCCGCGGGGTCGAACGCCGCCCGAGCGGCCTTCGACACCTTCGGCGTGACCCGCGAGACCCTGCTGACCCTCGGCGAGTACTTCGCCGCACGGGTCACCGACCTCGACGACATCCGCAACCGGACCGTGGCCCTGCTCCTCGACGTGCCGGCCCCCGGCATCCCCGAGCTCAAGGAGCCCAGCGTCCTCGTGGCGCTGGACCTGGCCCCGGCCGACACAGCGCTGATCGACAAGTCGATGGTGCTGGCCTTCGCCACCCAGGAGGGTGGGCCGACCTCGCACACCTCGATCCTGGCCCGCAACCTCGGCATCCCGGCGGTCGTCGGGTGCCCCGGGGTGCGCGAGCTGGCCCCGGGTACCCGGGTGCTCGTCGACGGCTCCAACGGCCGGGTCGTGATCGACCCGCCCGACGAGCTCGTCGCCGAGCTGGCCGGGCACGACGAGAAGCGCCGTGCGGCCCTGGCCGCGGTGGGCAACGCCCCGGGTGCGACTGCCGACGGCCATGCGGTGCCGCTGCTGGCCAACATCGGCGGACCCGAGGACGTGGCGGCGGCCCTGGCCAACGGGGCTGAGGGCGTGGGGCTGTTCCGCAGCGAGCTGCTGTTCCTGGACCGCAGCGATGCGCCCAGCGAGGAGGAGCAGTACGGCCTGTACCGGGCCGTGCTCGAGGGGTTCGCCGGCAAGAAGGTCGTCGTGCGCACCCTGGACGCCGGCGCCGACAAGCCCCTGCCCTTCCTGCCGTTCGGCGAGGAGCCCAACCCGTCGATGGGCGTGCGTGGCCTGCGCATCTGCATGCAGGCCCCGGAGATCATCAACACGCAGCTGACCGCGCTGGCGCGGGCAGCACAGGGCCTGGACACCGAGTTGTGGGTCATGGCCCCGATGGTCGCCGACGTCTATGAGGCCACCTGGTTCAAGGCGGCCTGCGACGAGGCCGGGCTCACCGCCAAGATCGGCACGATGGTCGAGATCCCCGCGGCCGCGCTGCGTGCCCGGCACCTCGGGCAGGTTGCGGAGTTCTTCTCGATCGGCTCCAACGACCTGACCCAGTACACCTTCGCCGCCGACCGCCAGATCGGGGCGGTGGCCCGGCTCCAGGACGCCTGGCAGCCGGCCATCCTCGACCTGGTGGCCGCCACCACCGAGGGTGGGCAGGCCAACGACATCCCCACCGGGGTGTGCGGCGAGGCCGCCTCCGACCCGGCGCTGGCCTGTGTGCTCGTGGGCCTGGGGGTCAACACCCTGTCGATGTCCGCCGGTGCCCTGCCGGGCGTGCGGGCGGCGTTGGCGGCACACACCCTCGAACAGTGCCGGGCTGCGGCCGTCGCTGCTCGGGACGCGGTGGACGCAGATGCTGCTCGAGCGGCGGCCCGCGCGGCGCTGCCGGCGCTGGAGGGTCTCGGCCTGTAGTCGCACCGAGATGGGGGGTGCACCGTCCGACGGTGCACCCCCACATCGTGTCGTTCGGTCGGTGGCCGGCCTCGGTCCGGGCGGCCGACTACCAGGCGCGGCCGGTGAGCTGTTCGTAGGCCCGCACGTAGAGGGCGCGCGTGCGCTCCACGACCTCGTCGGGCAGCGGCGGCGGCGGGGCGGAGCCGGCCCGGTCCCAGCCGGAGGCCGGCGAGGTCAGCCAGTCGCGGACGTACTGCTTGTCGTAGGAGGGCTGCCCCGGGGCGGCCGGGCAGCCAGGACTCGGCCGGCCAGAACCGCGAGGAGTCCGGGGTGAGCACCTCGTCGGCGAGCAGGATCGGCGCGGCCGGATCTCCGGGGCGCGGCCGAACTCGAACTTGGTGTCGGCCAGGACCAGCCCGCGCTCGCGGGCGATCGACTCGGCGCGCGCGTACACGGCCAGCGTGAGCCGGCGCAGCGCATCGGCGTCCGCGGCTCCCAGCGGTCGCCACGACCGTGTCGAAGTCGACGTTCTCGTCGTGGGTGCCCAGCTCGGCCTTGGTCGCCGGCGTGAAGATCGGCTCGGGGAGGCGAGAGCCGTCGACCAGGCCGGGCGGCAGGCGCACGGCGCACACCGCGCCGGTGGCCCGGTACTCGACCAGGCCGGAGCCGGTGAGGTAGCCGCGCGCCACGCACTCGACCGGGAACATGTCCAGGGCCCGGCACAGCATGGCCCGGCTCGCGACGGCCGCAGGAACATCGGTGGAGATGACGTGGTTGCCGCACGAGGTCGGCCACCTGGTCGAACCACCACAGGCTCAGCTGGGTCAGGATCGCGCCCTTGTCGGGGATCGTCGGTGGGCAGCACCCAGTCGTAGGCCGAGATCCGGTCGGAGGCCACGAACAGCAGCGCCCCGTCGGGGGCGCGGTAGAGGTCGCGCACCTTGCCCGAGTACACGTGCTCGTAGCCGGGCAGCTGGGGCGCCGGAGGGATGTTCGGCAGGGCCCCGGGGCTGCCGTCCCCGAGGGCGGGGCTCACAGGATCGCTCCGGGGGAGTAGGTGGCCGCCAGCGGGTGCGCGGCGGCGATCACCTCGACGCGCTCCACGACCCGGGCCACCTGGTCGCGGGCGGCGCCGGTGAACTCGATCGGCTCGGCGACCAGCGCCTCCAACGCCGCGCGGTCCAGGCCGAGGCGGCCGTCGGCGGCCAGCCGGTCGAACAGGTCGTTGGTCGCCTGGCCCCGGCGCATGTCCAGGGCCACGGCCACCGCGTGGGTCTTGATCACCTCGTGGGCGGTCTCGCGGCCGACGCCGGCGCGCACGGCGGCCATCAGGATCTTGGTGGTCGCCAGGAACGGCAGGTACCGGCGCAGCTCGGCCTCGATCACGGCCGGGAACGCCCCGAACTCGTCGAGCACCGTGAGGAAGGTCTCGAACAGCCCGTCGATGGCGAAGAAGGCGTCGGGCAGCGCCACCCGGCGCACCACCGAGCAGAAGACGTCGCCCTCGTTCCACTGCGCCCCGGCGAGCTCAGCGCCCATCGAGGCGTACCCGCGCAGGATCACGGTCAGGCCGTTGACGCGCTCGCAGGAGCGCGAGTTCATCTTGTGCGGCATCGCCGAGGAGCCGACCTGGCCCTCCTTGAAGCCCTCGGTGACCAGCTCGTTGCCGGCCATCAGCCGGATGGTGGTGGCCAGGCTGGACGGTCCTGCCGCGACCTGCACGAGGGCCGAGAGCACATCGTGGTCCAGGGAGCGGGGGTAGATCTGGCCGACTGAGTCGAGTACCTCGGTGAACCCCAGGTGGGCGGCCACGCGCGCCTCGAGCGCGGCGAGGCGCACAGTGTCGCCGTCGAGCAGGTCGAGCATGTCCTGGGCGGTGCCGACCGGGCCCTTGATCCCGCGCAGGGGTAGCGCTCGATGAGGTCGCCGATGCGGGCATAGGCCACGATCAGCTCCTCGGCGGCGGAGGCGAACCGCTTGCCCAACGTGGTGGTCTGTGCCGCGACGTTGTGGCTGCGCCCGGTCAGCGGCTGGTCGGTGTACTGGGCCGCCAGGGCGCCGAGGCGGGCCAGGGTGGCCACGATCCGGTCGCGGACCAGCAGCAGCGCCTGGCGGACCTGCATCTGCTCGACGTTCTCGGTGAGGTCGCGGCTGGTCATGCCCTTGTGGATGTGCTCGGTGCCGGCGAGTGCGGTGAACTCCTCGATGCGGGCCTTCACGTCATGGCGCGTGACCCGCTCGCGTGCCGCGATGGAGGCGAGGTCGACCTGTCCGCGCACCGCCTCGTAGGCCTCGATGGTGCCCTCGGGCACCGGTATGCCGAGGTCGGCCTGGGCTCGGAGCACCGCGATCCACAGGTCGCGCTCGAGGGCCACCTTGTGCTCGGGGGACCACAGCTCGACCATCTGGGCGCTCGCGTAGCGCTGGGCCAGGACGTTGGGGATCGTCGTCACGAGGGTCATTGTCTCAGCCCTCTGCCGGCCCCCGCGCCCGGCGGCGGGCGCGCTCCTGGCGTCCGCCGCCTCCCGCGCCCGACGATCCCCCGTCCCGCGCATACGGGGGAGACCTCGCATAGGGATGCGCTGTTTCAGCCGGGCCCTGACCGCGCGTCCGAGCAACCTCGCACAGGCAATCGTTGTTTGGAGGCCGACCTGCGGCCGCGCTCACGACGAAACCGTGCGCACGGTTCGGCGAGGGTCGGGTCGTGGCGGGGAAACGACGATCTCGTGCGCGAGGTCCGTAGGAACTCGGCCCGCGCGCACGGTTCCCGGTGCACGGTTCCGCGTGCACCGGCGGCACGCGCTGGGCGAGGCTCGCGCGTGGGGTGCCCGCGCGCGAGCACGTCAGGCGTGGGCGGGGGTGCCCTCCGCGGCGGCCCGGGCGATGTCGCGGCGGGCGTGCCCGCCGTCGAGGTGGATCCCGTCGAGCAGGTCGTAGGCGCGCTCCCGGGCGCCGGCCAGGTCGGCAGCGCGCGCGGTGGCGCACAGCACGCGCCCGCCCGTGGCCACCAGCTCGCCGTCGACCCGCGCGGTGCCGGCGTGCACGACCCAGGCCGCGTCCCAGCCCGACTCGGCTCCGGCGCTGGACGGGACCCCGTGCAGGACGCCGCCGGTGCGGGGGTCCTCGGGGTAGCCGGGGGCGGCCAGCACGACGGTCACCGCCGAACCGGGTGCCACTGCAGGTCGCCGAGCTCGTCGAGGGTGCCGCGGGCGGCAGCGTCGAGCAGCCCGGCAAGCGGCGTGCGCAGCAGCGCGAGCACGACCTGGGTCTCGGGGTCGCCGAACCGGGCGTTGAACTCCACGACGCGCAGCCCCCGACGGGTCAGCGCCAGCCCGGCGTACAGCAGGCCGCTGAACGGCGTGCCACGGGCGGCCAGTCAGGTCGATGGTCGGCTGCACGACGCGGGCCATGACCTCGTCCACGAGGCCCTCGGGCGCCCACGGCAGCGGGGCGTAGGCGCCCATCCCGCCGGTGTTGGGACCGGTGTCGCCCTCGCCCACGCGCTTGAAGTCCTGCGCGGGGACCAGCGGCACGGCGCTGACCCCGTCCGTGATCGCGAACAGCGAGACCTCCGGACCGTCGAGGTACTCCTCGACCACCACGGCCCCGCCCTGGCGGGACAGGCAGGCGGCGGCGTGGTCCAGCGCGGCGATGCGGTCGTCGGTGACGACGACACCCTTGCCCCCGGCCAGGCCGTCGTCCTTGACCACGTGCGGTGCGCCGAACTGGTCGAGCGCGACGGCCACCTCGTCGAGGGTGGTGCACAGGTGGGCCATCGCCGTGGGCACCCCGGCCTCGGCCATCACCTGCTTGGCGAACGCCTTCGAGCCCTCGAGCTGGGCGGCAGCCCCGGAGGGGCCGAAGGTGGCGATGCCCGCCTCGCGCAGCACGTCGGCCACACCGGCCACCAGCGGCGCCTCGGGGCCGATGACGACGAGGTCGACCGCCAGCCCGCGGGCCAGGCGCAGCACGTCGGCCGGGTCCGTGGCGCGCACGGGGTGGTTGGTGCCGACCTCGGCGGTCCCGGCGTTGCCGGGTGCGATGTGCAGGGCGCCGACCGTGGGGTCTGCGGCCAGCGCGAGGGCCAGTGCGTGCTCACGTCCGCCGGAGCCGATGACGAGGATGTCCACCCGCGCAGGCTACCGTCCGAGGCTCACCGGCTCCTCGCTCGCATCGTGCAGGTGCCGGCCGACGACCGCCACCACGTACCAGAGCCAGAGCAGCATGCCCACGTGCAGGAGGTCGTTCTCGGAGAAGTAGAAGCCCTGGCCGTCGTCCCACAGGGTCGCGGTGATCCCGGCCGCCCAGTAGGCGAAGTAGGCCACCTGGACGGCCACCAGCAGCAGCGCGGCGACCACCAGCGACCGGTCCATCGGGTCGCGCGTGGTCCGGTAGCGCCGGCCCGCGACGACGATCACGATCAGGATCCCGGGCAGCGCGAAGGCCATCAGCACGGTGAACGACAGCAGGGTCGCGCTGGGCAGCAGCACACCGACCATGCTCACCACCAGGTACGCCGCCGCGTTGAGGCCGGCGAACCACACCAGGCCGCGGCGCAGCCGGCCCCGGGTGCACGCATGGGCCACGGCCACCAGCATCGCGCTCACGCTCAGCGCCTGGGTCAGGCTGTAGCCCACCTCCCAGCCGTTGGTCAGCCGGCACACCTCGAGGCCGGCGCACTTCAACTCGTAGCTGAACGCCTGGTAGCTGACGCCGGCCTGCGCCGCGCCGAGCCCGCCGAGGACCAGGGCGACGCCCAGCCACAGCCGCGAGCGCTGGCCCCGCCGGGTGTGCAGGAAGTACGCGCCGGAGGCCACCCACGCCACTGCCAGGGTGAACACCAGCACGGTGCCCAGGGGCTCGGTGAGCACGACGTCGCCGAGCGCGACGCAGGGGCGCTGCGCGCACCACTGCTCGGGGGTCGTCGCGGGTTCGTAGGCCAGCGAGTCCAGGCGCCCGCACGCGCTGAGGCCGAGGACCGTGGCGGCGGCGACCAGCGCCCGGGGAGCCGAGGCCCGGCTTCCGGGCCGCCTCACAGGGGGAGCGTGGCGAGGTCGCCCTCGACGACGGCCCGGTCCTCGAGGTCGTCCAGGTCGGCGGCCAGCGAGGCGGCCAGGTCGCGCTCGGCGCGCGCGGCCGCGAGGTCGCCGTTCACGAGGTGGGCCCGGGCGAGGGCCTCGTGCGCCGATGCCACGATGAACCCGTCGAGCTGGTGCTGCTCGCACAGGTCCAGGCACCGCTGGGCGTGGGTCAGGGCCGGCTCGGGCCGCGCGAGCACGGAGTAGGCGCGCGCGCACTGCCATTCCCCGATCGCCCACTCCTGGGGTCCACCGGCCCGGCCCCAGTGCCACCGCGAGGCGTGGGTGGCGTGGATCAGGTCGAAGTCCTCGGTGACCGTGCGCTCGGCCAGGTCCATCAGCGACCACGCGTGGTTGAACAGCGCGACGGCCTGGGACCGCTCGGCGGCCAGCGCGGCGGCGAGGTCGTCGTCAGGGTCGGCGAGGTCTGCGGACATGGGCACAGGGTAGGCGACCAGATGGTCACACGCCCCCAACCCGCGCACGCGCCCCCACCTGCGCGGGGGGCGTGGGGATCAGCCCTCGTAGTAGCGGTCCACCTCGGTGAGCACCTCGTCGAGGATGGCCAGGCCGGCGCGGGCCTCCTCGTCGGTCACGGTGCACGGGGGCACGACGTGCAGGCGGTTGAAGTTGGTGAACGGCAGCAGGCCCCGCTTCTTCGCCTCGGTCACCAGCACCGTCATCGCCTCGGAGGTGCCGCCGTAGGGCGCCAGCATCGCGCGGGTCTCACGGTTGCTGACCAGGTCGAGCGCCCAGAACACGCCCAGGCCGCGGACCTCGCCGATCACCGGGTGCCTCTCGGCGAGCTCGGCCAGGCCGGGGCCCAGCACCTCGGTGCCGATCCGGGCGGCGTTCTCGACGATGCCCTCCTCGCGCATGGCGGTGATGCTCGCCACGATGGAGGCCGCGGCCAGCGGGTGCCCTGAGTAGGTGAGCCCGCCGGGGAACACGCGGTTGTCGAACGTCGCGGCGATCTCGTCGGAGATGATCACCCCGCCGACCGGGACGTAGCCGGAGTTCGAGCCCTTGGCCCAGGTGACCAGGTCGGGCCGCACGTCGAAGTGCTCGAAGGCGAACCAGGCGCCGGTGCGGCCGAACCCGGCCATCACCTCGTCGAGGATCAGCACGATGCCGTGCTCGTCGCAGAGCGCGCGCACGCCGGCCAGGTAGCCCGGCGGCGGGATCAGCACGCCGGCGGTGCCCACGACGGTCTCGATCAGGATGGCGGCGATGGTGCCCGGGCCCTCGAAGCGGATCACGTCGGCCAGGTGCTCCAGAGCACGCTGCGACTCCTGCTCCGGGCTGGTCGCCCAGAAGTGCGAGCGGTACGGGTAGGGGCCGAAGAAGTGCACGTGGTCGTCGGCGAACTCGTTGGGCCAGCGCCGCGGGTCGCCGGTGGCCACGATCGCGGCCCCGGTGTTGCCGTGGTACGAGCGGTAGAAGCTCATGACCTTGCGCCGGCCGGTGTGCAGGCGGGCCATGCGCACCGCGTTCTCGTTGGCGTCCGCGCCGCCGTTGGTGAAGAAGACCTTGTTCAGGCCTTCGGGGGCCAGCTCGGCGATCAGGCGGGCCGCCTCGCTGCGCGCGGCGTTGGCGTGCTGGGGGGCGATGGTGGCCAGCAGCCCGGCCTGCTCCTGGATGGCGGCGATCACCTTGGGGTGCTGGTGGCCGATGTTGACGTTGACCAGCTGGCTGGAGAAGTCCAGGTAGCGGGTGCCCTCGTAGTCCCAGACCCACGAGCCGGAGGCCCCCGCGATGGTCATCGGCGTGAGCGGCGCCTGGGCCGACCATGAGTGGAACACGTGCGCCCGGTCGAGCTCGTAGGCACGCGCGCCGGCTGCGGGATCCGTGGCGGGGGTGGGCTCGGACATGCGGACTCCTTCATCGACGGGCGTGCAGACCGCGATTTTAGTACGCCCAGGACCCCCCGCCGCCAGTCCACCGGAGCCCGGATGCCCCGCTGGCCCTGCCCCGGCCGCCCTCCTCCCGAAGACCCTCCGCCACGGCAGAGACCCTCCCCGACGCCGCGGAGGGTCCGAGACGTCGGGGAGGGTCTGAGGGCGGGAGGGCGGGGCTCCGGAGGCGGGGCTCCGGCGGCGGGGGCTCGGTGGGGCGAGCGGCCGGGTCCGCGGGCTACAGGGCCTTGAGGATGTCCTCCACCCGGACCTTGGCGTCGCCGAAGAGCATCTGGGTGTTCTCCTTGAAGAACAGCGGGTTCTGCACGCCTGCGTAGCCGGTGGCCATCGAGCGCTTGAACACGATCACGTCCCTGGCCTCCCACACCGTCAGCACCGGCATGCCGGCGATGGGGCTGCCGGGCTCGTCGATGGCCGCCGGGTTCACGGTGTCGTTGGCCCCGATCACGAGCACGACATCGGTCTTCGGGAAGTCCTCGTTGATCTCGTCCATCTCGAGCACGATGTCGTAGGGCACCTTGGCCTCGGCCAGCAGCACGTTCATGTGCCCGGGCAGGCGCCCGGCCACCGGGTGGATGCCGAAGCGGACGTCGACCCCGCGCTCGCGCAGCGTCCGGGTGAGCTCGGCCACCGGGTACTGCGCCTGGGCCACGGCCATGCCGTAGCCGGGCGTGATGATCACCGAGTGGGCGTCGGCGAGCAGCTCGGCGGCACCGTCGGCGGTGATCTCGCGGTGCTCTCCGTAGTCGACGTCGGAGGCCACGGTGCCGGCCTCGACGCCGAAGCCACCGGCGATCACGGAGATGAACGAGCGGTTCATCGCGCGGCACATGATGTAGGACAGGTAGGCACCGGAGGAGCCGACGAGTGCGCCGGTGATGATGAGCAGGTCGTTGTTGAGCAGGAAGCCCGCGGCTGCGGCGGCCCAACCCGAGTAGCTGTTGAGCATCGAGACCACGACCGGCATGTCCCCGCCGCCGATCGAGGCGACCAGGTGCCAGCCCAGGAACAGGGCCAGCAGGGTCATCACTCCGAGCAGGGACTGGCGCAGGACGAGGTCCTCGGCGGGGATCAGCACGTAGCCGACGGTCATCACCAGGAAGGCGACGATGATGCCGAGGTTGATCGCGTTGTGCGCCGGGAGCATCAGCGGAGCGGACTTGATCTTCGCCGAGAGCTTCAGGTAGGCCACGATCGAACCGGTCAGGGTCACCGCGCCGATGAAGACGCCGACGAAGACCTCGACGTCGTGGATCCCCGGGTAGGGCACGTCGGTCTCGTACGAGGAGTTCCAGCCGACCAGCACGGCGGCCAGGCCGACGAAGCTGTGCAGCATGGCGATCAGCTCGGGCATGCCGGTCATCTCGACGCTGCGTGCGCGCCAGATGCCGATTCCCGCACCGATGGCCATGGCGGCTGCGATCAGCACGAACCCGGTCAGGCCCGTGCCCTCGGTCTCGAGCGCGCCGCCGGCGATGGACACCCCCCCGACGGCCGCGATGATCGTGACGACCAGGGCGATGGTCATGCCGATGATGCCGTAGCGGTTGCCCATCTGGGCGCTCTCGTGCTTGGACAGTCCGGCCAGGGCGAGGATGAACATCAGCCCCGCGACGATGTAGGCGCCCTGGACCAGGCTCAGGGAGATTGTCATCGGACCGCATCCTCACGCTTGAACATCTGCAGCATCCGGCCCGTGACGGTGAACCCGCCGAAGACGTTGATGCTGGCCACCAGGATCCCGATGAAGGCCAGGACCGAGACCCACACCCGGTCGTGGCCCACCTGCAGCAGCGCGCCGACCAGGATGATGCCGCTGATCGCGTTGGTCACCGACATCAGCGGGGTGTGCAGGGCGTGGTGGACGTTGCCGATCACGTAGAACCCGATCACCACCGAGAGCATGAACACCATGAAGTGGCTCAGGAACGGCTCGGGGGAGACCGCGGAGACTGCCAGGAACACCGCCGCGCCGGCCCCGATCCAGCCCAGCCTCGTACCGGGACTCATCTTCTTCTTCGGTGGGGCGGGTTCCGGTGGCGCGGCGACCGCGGCCACGGGGGCCGCCGAGACCTGCACCGGCGGCGGGGGCCACAGCTCCTCGCCGGCCCGGGCCACGGTCATGCCGCGCTGGACCACGTCGTCGAGGTTGAGCACCGCCTGGCCGTCCTTGGCCGGGGTCATCAGCTTGAGCAGGTTCACGAGGTTGGTGCCGAACAGCTGGGAGGCCTGCGTGGGCAGGCGCCCCGGCAGGTCGGTGTAGCCCAGGATCACCACGCCGTTGTCGGTGACCACGCGCTCGTCGGGCCGACTGCCGGCGACGTTGCCGCCGTTGGCTGCGGCCATGTCGACGATCACGCTGCCGGGCTTCATCGAGGCGACCATCTCCTCGGTGAGCAGGCGGGGAGCTGGCCTTCCGGGGATCAGCGCGGTGGTGATGACGATGTCGACGTCCCTGGCCTGCGCGGCGTAGAGCTCGGCGGCCTTGCGGTTGAAGTCCTCGCCCATCTCCTTGGCGTAGCCGGTGGCGCTGGGCCCGGTCTCCTCGACGTCGATCCGCAGGAACTCCGCGCCCATCGACTCGACCTGCTCGGCCACCTCGGGCCGGGCGTCGAACGACCGGACGATCGCGCCGAGGCTGCTGGCCGTGCCGATGGCGGCCAGGCCGGCGACCCCGGCGCCCACGACGAGCACCTTGGCGGGCGGGACCTTGCCCGCGGCCGTGACCTGGCCGGTGAAGAACGAGCCGAACTCGTTGGCCGCCTCGATGACCGCGCGGTAGCCGCCGATGTTGGCCATCGAGCTGAGCACGTCCAACGACTGCGCGCGGGAGATGCGCGGCACCGCGTCCATCGCCAGCGCGGTCACGCCGCGGGCGGTCAGCGCGCTGACCAGCTCGGGGCTCAGCGCAGGGGCGAGCAGGCAGGCCAGCGTCTGGCCCTCGTGCAGCCGGGCGACCTCGGCCTGCGTGGGGGCGTTGATCTTCAGCAGGATGTCTGCGTCCCACACCTGCTCGCCGACCACCTCGGCGCCGGCGGCGCGGTAGGCGTCGTCGTCGAACGAGGCCCCGGCGCCGGCGCCGTGCTCGATCGCGACGTCGTAGCCGAGGCCGCGCAGCTGCTCGACGGTCTTGGGGGTGGCGGCGACACGACGCTCGCCTGGCTTGGATTCCTTGGGCACACCGATGCGCACGACTCGTCCTCTCGCAGAAGCGATCGCTGCCGAACCTACCCGGTCGCCGATCGCCGGCCGCACCGGGGTGAGGGCCCGCGGATCAGGTCAGGACGTAGGTCCCGGGCGGGGCCGGGGCGCTCGTCCTGCCGGTCGGGCGCCGGTTGTCCCGGGACGGCTCGCGCCGGGCGCGACTGCCCGGTCAGGCCGGGCGGCCGCGCACCAGCTGCGGGGGCCAGTCGACGTGCTCGCCGAGCTCGTGCGCGGCCCGCAGCGGCCACTGGGGGTCGCGCAGCAGGACGCGGGCCAGCGCCACGAGGTCGGCTGCCCCGTCGGCGATCACGGCCTGGGCCTGGGCCGGCTCGGTGATCAGGCCGACTGCGGCCGTGGGGATGCCCGCCCCGGCGCGCACCCGGGCCGACAGCGGCACCTGGTACCCGGGGCCCGGGGCGATCCGCTGCAGGGGGCTGGCGCCCCCGCTGGAGACGTCGACGAGGTCGATCCCGCGCTCCTTGAGCCAGCCCGCCACGACCACGCTGTCCTCGATCGTGTGACCACCCTCGACCCAGTCGGTGCCGCTGATCCGGACCAGCACTGGCTGCTCGGCGGGCCAGGCCGCACGCACGGCGCCGGCCACCTCGAGCAGCAGCCGGGCGCGACCGGGGAGGTCCCCGCCCCAGGCGTCGGTGCGCTGGTTGGCCAGCGGGGAGAGGAACTGGTGGAGCAGGTAGCCGTGCGCGGCGTGGATCTCGACGACCTCGAATCCGGCGACCTGCGCCCGGCCGGCTGCGGCGGCGAACGCGGCCACCACGCCGGGCAGCGCGGCGGCGTCCAGCGCGCGGGGATCGTCCAGGCCGGGGTAGCCGACCGGCGAGGGCCCCACCGTGGTCCAGCCGCCGTCGTCGGCGGGCACGGACCCGGAGCGCGGCGCCCACGGCCAGTACGTCGAGGCCTTGTTGCCGGCGTGCGCCAGCTGGACCCCGGGCACCGCGCCCATCGACCGGACGAACGCGGTGATCGGCGCCCACGCGTCGGGCCTGGGCGTCGTTCCACAGCCCGGTGTCGCGTGGGGAGATCCGTCCCTCGGGCGCCACGGCGGTGGCCTCAGCCATCACCAGCCCGGCGCCACCGCGCGCCACTCGCGCCCAGGTGCACCAGGTGCCAGTCGCCGGGCAGGCCGTCGACGGCGCTGTACTGGCACATCGGGGAGACCATCACCCGGTTGCGCAGGGTCGTGCCGCGCAGGGTCAGCGGGGAGAAGAGGGTGGGCATGGGCACACGGTAGGCCTCACGCGGCCCACCGGCGCCCCGGCTGCCCGGGGCGGTCCGGCTCAGGCCGGCTCAGGCCCCCGTGAACTTCACGACCGGATGCCCTCGAAGCGCACGCGCTTGTTGTGCCCGGCGATGATGCCCAGGTTGTTGCGCTTGCTGTCGAGGTCGATCACCGACGTGCCATCGCCGGCGCTGATGATCGCGATGTCGTGGGCGCCCTCGTAGCCGCCGACCGCGCCGCGGACCCTGCCCTTGGACGGGGCCACGAGCATGAACATCGACGACGAGGCCTTGAACGTGCGGGTGCAGGTCTTCTTGGTCTTCACCAGCCGGGCGCCCGGGCTGAGCACGATCGTGGTGTTCGAGGGGACGACTTGTCGGCTCAGGGCAGCAGGTCGTTGAGCACCAGGGTCGCATCGCGGTCAGGTCCCACCCCAATGGCCGATACCTGGCAGCCCGACTGCTCCTCCAGGAAGCGCACGTAGGCCCGGCAGTTGGCCGGCAGGTCCGCGAACTCCCGTGCCCCGGAGATGTCGGTGCCCCACCCGGGCAGGGTCTCGTAGACGGGCGTCGCGTGGTGGAAGTCGGTCTGGGTGGTGGGCACCTCGTCCACCCGCGTCCCGTCGACGTCGTAGCCCACGCAGACCGGGATCTCGGGGAAGGTGCGAGCACGTCGAGCTTCGTGAGGAAGTAGTCGGTCATCCCGTTGACCCGCGTCGCGTAGCGGGCGATCGGGGCGTCGAACCAGCCGCAGCGGCGGTCGCGCCCGGTGGTCACGCCGACCTCGCCGCCGATCGTGCGCAGCGCCTCGCCGTCGTCGTCGAAGAGCTCGGTGGGGAACGGGCCCGTCGCCCACCCGGGTCGTGTACGCCTTGAGGATGCCGAGGACCCGGTCGATGCGGGTGGGCCCGATGCCGGAGCCCGTGCACGCCCCGCCGGCGGTGGGGTTCGACGAGGTCACGTAGGGGTAGGTGCCGTGGTCGACGTCGAGCAGGGTGCCCTGGCCGCCCTCGAGCAGGACCACGGTGTCGCCGCGGTCCAGGGCGTCGTTGAGCAGCAGGCCGGTGTCGGCGATGTGCGGGGCGCAGCCGGTCGGCGAAGGACAGCAGGTACTCGACGACCTCGTCGACCTCGACCGCGCGACGGTTGAAGACCTTGACCAGGATCTGGTTCTTGTTCACCAGGGCGCCCTCGACCTTGCGGCGTCAGGATGGAGGGGTCGATGAGGTCCTGGATGCGGATGCCGAGGCGGGCCATCTTGTCGCCGTAGGTGGGGCCGATGCCGCGGCCGGTGGTGCCGATCTTGGCCTTGCCCAGGAACCGCTCGGTGACCTTGTCCAGGGTCACGTGGTAGGGCGTGATGAGGTGCGCGTTCGCGCTGATGACCAGCCGCGAGGGGTCCACGCCCCGCGCGCTCAGGCCGTCGATCTCGTCGGAACAGCACCTCGAGGTCGACGACCACGCCGTTGCCGATCACCGGGGTGCACGTGGGCGACAGGATCCCGCTGGGCAGCAGGTGCAGGGCGAACTTCTCGTCGCCGATGACCACGGTGTGCCCGGCGTTGTTGCCGCCCTGGTAGCGCACCACGTAGTCGACGCGCCCGCCCAGCAGGTCGGTCGCCTTGCCCTTGCCCTCGTCGCCCCACTGGGCGCCGACGATCACGATCGCCGGCATGGTGCCTCCACCCTCATGCGCGTGCCCGGGGGCACGCGGAACACGCCCCCCGCATCAGGAGCGACGACCCACCCTAGCGCCGCTGGGGCGCCTCCTCCGCGCAATGGCGGCAGGCGCCGGGCCTGGGTCAGACGCGACGAGGGCGGGCCCCGGAGTGCTCGGGCCCGCCCTCGTCGGTTCCGCTGGGGTGCTACAGGATCTTCGTGCCGGTGGCGCGCAGGTCCTCGGCGGCCTTGACCACGCGGGCGGCCATGCCGGCCTCAGCCGACTTTCCGTACGAGCGGGGGTCGTAGACCTTCTTGTTGCCGACCTCGCCGTCGATCTTGAGCACGCCGTCGTAGTTCTTGAACATGTGGTCCACGATCGGGCGGGTGAACGCGTACTGCGTGTCGGTGTCGATGTTCATCTTGACGACGCCGTGGTCCAGCGACTCGTGGATCTCCGAGAGCAGCGAACCCGAGCCGCCGTGGAAGACCAGGTCCAGCGGCTTGGAGCCGGCCTCGAGGCCGCGCATCTCGATGACCTTGTCCTGCAGCTCGCGCAGGATGCCCGGGGTCAGCACGACGTTGCCCGGCTTGTACACGCCGTGCACGTTGCCGAACGTCGCCGCCACGAGGTAGCGGGCACGCTCGGTCAGGCCGAGCTTGGTGATCATTGCCTCGACGTCCTCGGGGGTCGAGAACAGGTGGGCGTCGTGGCTGGCCTCGACGCCGTCCTCCTCGCCGCCGACCGCGCCGATCTCGATCTCCATGATCGTGTTCGCGGCGATCGACATGTCGAGCAGCTCGTCGGCGATGTCGAGGTTGCGGGCCAGGTCGATCGCCGAGCCGTCCCACATGTGCGAGTTGAACAGCGGCTTCTTGCCGGCTGCGACGCGCTCGGCGCCGAGCACGAGCAGCGGGCGCATGTACTTGTCCAGGTTGTCCTCGGGGCAGTGGTCGGTGTGCAGCGCGATGTTCACCGGGTACTGGTCGGCGATGGAGTGCGCGAACTCCGCGAGGGCCACGGCCCCGGCGACCATGTTCTTGGCGTACTGACCGGAGGCGAACTCCGCGCCGCCGGTCGAGAACTGCACGATGCCGTCGCACTCCGCCTCGGCGAAGCCGCGCATGGTGGCGATGATCGTCTGCGACGAGGTGCAGTTGACAGCCGGGTAGGCGAAGGCGCCTGCCTTGGCCCGGTCGAGCATCTCCTCGTAGACCTCACGTGACGCGATGGGCATGGACGCGTTCCTTCCTCGTAGCCGAGCACGGCCCGCTCGGCCGCGCATGCACGTCATCCTGACAGAACCACGACCCCGACGCGCGGGGGCGATGGGCCCGGACGCAGGAGGCTGCCGGGGGCAGGATGGGCCCATGGCAGACGGCGGTGCGCAGCTCCCGGACGGGGTGCTGCGCGCCCTGGCCGATGCCGGCGTCCGCGTGCTCACGGATCCCGAGCTGACCGTCGGGCACGGTGTGGACTGGACCGGGCGCTGGCGCGGCCCGGTGCTGGGCGTGGCCCGTCCCAGCACCGTCGCGCAGGTGGTGGCCGTGCTCGGCGCCGCCCGCGACCACGGGGTCACGGTGCAGGTGCAGGGCGGGAACACCGGCCTGGTCGGTGGTTCCGTGCCGGACCGGCCGGCCCTGGTGCTCTCGACCACGGGACTGGACCATCTCGAGGCCGTGGACACCCTGGAGCGGACGGTGCGGGTGGGCGCCGGGGTCAGCGCTGCCCGGCTGGACGGGCACGCCCGCGCGGCCGGACTGCGCTTCGGTGTGGACCTGGCCGCGCGCGACTCCGCGACGGTGGGCGGGATGGTCGCCACCAATGCCGGCGGGATCGCCGTCGTGGCCCACGGGATGATGCGCGAACAGGTGCGCGGGCTCACCGCGGTGCTCGCCGACGGACGGGTCCTGCGCACCACAGGACGCCCGCGCAAGGACAACAGCGGCTACGACCTGGCGGGCCTGCTCGTCGGCAGCGAGGGGACCCTGGGCGTGGTCTGCGAGGTCGAGGTGAACCTGCACCCGGACCCCGGGCCCACGACGGTCGCGGTGCTCGCGGCGCGGTCGTTGGCCTCGGCGGTGGCCAGCGCGCAGGCCGTGGCGTCGGCGGGCCACGCCCTGCTGGCCGCCGAGGTGGTCGACGCCGCGGGCATGGCGCACGCGGCCCGGGCGCTGGGCCTGCCCCCCGTTCTGGCCTCCGATGTGCCCTGGGCCCTGCTGGTGGAGGTCGCCGACGGGGGAGGTGCACAGGGGCTGGCGGTCGTGGCCGACCACGTGCTGGCCGTGGCCACGGATCCCGGTGGTCGTGCCCGCCTGTGGGCCGCTCGTGAGCGGCAGACCGAGCTCGTGGCGGGCGAACGGCCGTACAAGCTCGACGTCAGCCTGCGTCTGGGCCGCCTCGACGAGGGGGTCGCGGCGATCCGCGCAGCCGCCGGAGACGGCGAGGTCCGGATCTTCGGCCACGCGCTCGACGGGAACCTGCATGTGCAGCTGCTCGGCGGCGACGAGATGACCGGCGCCGCGGTGCTGGCCGCGGTGGTGGAGCTCGGCGGGAGCATCAGCGCCGAGCACGGGATCGGCCGGCAGAAGGCGGCCCTGCTGCCGCTGGTGCGCTCCGCCGAGGAGATCGCCTGGATGCGCCAGGTGCACGCCAGCGTGAACCCTGGCGGAATCCTCAACCCGGGAGTGCTGCTCACGGAGCCGTGAGGGCTGCGATTGGCCCATGCTTGGGCGTCGTGACCAGCCGACCCCTGGTGATCGCCCACCGCGGAGCCAGCGCCGAGCGCGCCGAGCACACCCTGGCCGCCTACGAGCTGGCGATCGCCCAGGGCGCCGACGGCTTGGAGTGCGACGTGCGACTGACCGCCGACGGCCACCTGGTGTGCGTGCACGACCGGCGCATCGACCGGGTCAGCGACGGCTGGGGGGTGGTCTCGACCAAGACCCTGGAGGACCTGCGCCGCCACGACTTCGGCTCCTGGATCGAGCACGGCCCCGGTCCGGACCGCCGGCCCCTGCGCGACCGGCGGGTGGCCGCACGGCGCCACTCGAGCTGGCCGGGGGAGGACGTGGTCGCCGACTCCAGCGGCGGCATCCTCACCCTGCCCACCCTCCTCGAGCTGGTCACGAGCAGCGCCCGGCCGGTGCAGCTGGCCATCGAGACCAAGCACCCGACCCGCTACGCCGGCTGGGTGGAGCAGGCGGTGGTGGCCCAGCTGCGCCGGTTCGGCCTGGCCACCCCCTCTCGCCACGGGCCGCACCCGGTGCGCGTGATGTCCTTCTCGGCCCAAGCGGTGCGCCGGTTCCGCACCCTGGCCCCGGGTGTCCCCCGGGTGTTCCTCATGGACCGGGTCCCGCTGCGGATGCGCGGTGGCGAGCTGCCCTTCGGCGCCACCATCGCGGGGCCCGATGTCGCGATCCTGCGGGTGCACCCGGGGTACGTGGCCCGCGTGCACCGCGCCGGTGGCCGGGTGCACGTGTGGACCGTGGACGAGCCCGCCGACGTGGCGCTGTGCCAGTCGCTGGGGGTGGACGCCATGATCACCAACCGGCCCGGCGAGGTGCTCGCCGCATTGACCGGGGGGTGAGCCGGGACCGCAGGATCTCCGGTCGCCGTGGGGGAGACTCCCCAGCAATCCGGGACATCTGAACCTTCGGAGGGCTGATATGGCGCAGGATTTCCTGTTACTTGACAGAATGTCGGGACCAACTTGTGTGAATCGGCAACCATCGTGTAGCGTTGCTCCAGTTCGGACGCCACTGCATCCCCCGTCGGTGGCGTCCGAACTTCCTTTTCGCCCCGGGCCCGCTCGGCACTACTCTCGGCCGCGTGTCCCCCGCCCTGAGCGCCCTGGTGAGCGTCGTGGCGATCCTGCTCGCCGCCGCCGCCCTCGTCCTGGCCACCGTCGCCAACCGCCGCTGGGTGGCCGGCCCGCCGGCCCGGTGGGCGCAGGCCCCCGACCCGAACCGCGGCGCCCCGGTGGACGGGCCCGCCCCGACCCCGGACGGGGCCCCGGACGGGGCCACTTCGGACGGGGCCACCTTCGCCGTGGCTGACCTCACTGCGCTGCGCCATGTGGCTGTCGTGCGCTACGACGCGTTCTCCGACGTGGGCGGGCGGCTGAGCCACAGCGTGGCGATCCTCGACGACACCTGCTCGGGGCTGGTGCTGACCACCCTGGCCGGCAAGGCCGACGTGCGCACCTACGTGCGCACGATCTCCGGCGGGGTGGGCGACGGTACCCTGACCGCCGAGGAGCAGCAGGCCATCGAGGCCGCAGTGGGGAGTGGACAGTGACCGTCGTGGCCTTCCAGGGGGAGATGGGCGCCAACTCGCACATCGCCATCAACGAGGTCTTCCCGGCCGCGACCCCGCTGCCCTGCGCCACGTTCGAGGACGCGTTCGCCGCCGTGGCCGAAGGGTCGGCGCCGATGGCGATGATCCCCATCGAGAACTCGTTGGCCGGGCGGGTGTCCGACATCTACCACCTGCTGCCGATCTCCGGGTTGGCGATCGTCGGTGAGCACTTCCTGCCGATCCGCCACCAGCTGCTCGGGGTACCGGGGGCCACGGTGGCCGACCTGCGCACGGTGGAGAGCCACGTGATGGCCCTGGGCCAGTGCCGGGACGCGATCCGGCGCCTGGGCCTGACCCCGATCGTCGCCGCCGACACCGCCGGGTCGGCGCGTGAGGTGGCAGCGGTGGCCGATCCCACCCGCGCGGCGATCGCCTCCGAGCTGGCGGCGCGCACCTACGGCCTGGAGGTCCTGGCCGAGAACATCGAGGACGCCGACCACAACACCACCCGGTTCCTGGTGCTGGCCCGCGAGCCGGAGGACATGGAGCCAGACGAGGCGTGCATCACCACGCTGGTGTTCCGGGTGCGCAACGTGCCGGCGGCCCTCTACAAGGCCCTCGGCGGGTTCGCGACGAACGGGGTCAACATGACCAAGCTGGAGAGCTACATGCTCGACGGGCACTTCTCGGCCACGCAGTTCTACGCCGACGTCGAGGCCCATCCTGCCGACCGGGGCCTGCAGTTCGCCCTCGAGGAGCTCGGGTTCTTCTCCCACGAGGTCTCGATCCTGGGCACGTACCCGGCCCATCCGTTCCGCCAGTCGCTGGCCTGAGAGCCTGAGGGACTGAGCTGCCGGGAGGGATTGAGCTGCCTCGAGCCGGTCAGCCCAGACGGTTCGCGGCTGCTCGGGCGGGGCCCGGCGCGAACCACCAGGCCGCCAGCCCGCCGGCGATCGCGCCCGTGAGGTGGCCCTGCCAGGACACCTCGTCGCCCACGGCCCAGGGCAGGGCGCCGAGCAGCAGCGAGCCGTAGACGACCAGCGTGAGCACGCCGACGAGCAGGTCGCGCCAGTGTCGCGTGCGCACCCCGGCGACGACCAGGTAGCCCAGGTAGCCGAACACCAGCCCGCTGGCCCCGATGGTGATCGTGCTCGCAGGCGCGATCACCCAGGTGGCAAGTCCGCCGAGCAGGACCACCGTCGCGGTCACCCGCCAGAACACCGCGCGCCCTGCCGTGGCCACGAGGGTTCCGAGCACCAGCAGGGGGGCGGTGTTGGCCAGCAGGTGGCTGAACCCGCCGTGCAGGAACGGGGCCACGAGCACGCCGAGCAGGCCCTCGACCTCGCGCGCCCGGATGCCGGCGGAGTCCATCCGGCCGCGCAGGAGGACGTCGAGGGCTTCGGCCGCCCACATGATCGCCAGCAGCAGCAGCGGCGGCCCGAACGGGCCGAGCCGCCGCCGGCGCGTGGCCGGTGGGGTGGGCAGTGGGGCGCTCATCGGCGCACCGCCAGGATCGCCTCGAGGAGCAGGCCCACGCCGTCGTCGTTGTTGCTCGGGATGATGTGGTCGGCGGCTGCACGCGCGGCCGGGTGGCCGTTCGCGACGGCGTAGCCGGTTCCGGCGGCGCGGATGAGGGCCACGTCGTTGGGCATGTCGCCCACGGCCACGGTGTGCTGCCGGTCCACCCCGCGCAGCTCGGCGACCTCGAGGAAGCCGATCCCCTTGTCGATCTCGCCGGCCATCACCTCGATGAGCACCGCGCGGGTGCCCGAGTGGGTGATGTGCAGCCGCGAGCCGAAGTCGGCCTCGGCCAGGGTGACCAGGGCGTCGGCGTCCAGGTCGCTGTCGGGCGGGGGCGCGGCCAGGAGCTTGATCACGGGTCCGGCGGCCACCAGCTCGGCGATGGGGCCGATCTGGGTCCCGGGGGCCCGACCCCACGGCGGTTCGTAGTCGGCCTCGATGCCCACGACGGTCAGGCCCATCAGGTCGTGGGCCTCGTGGGCGCCGTCGCACAGCCGCTCCACCGCGAAGGTGACCCCGGGCAGCTGGGCGCGCAGTCGCTCGGCGGCCTCGAGCACCAGGTCGGGGTCGATGGTGGTGCTGCGCAGCAGCCGCTCCTCGGCGAGGTCGACGACCATCGCGCCGTTGGCGCAGACCGCGATGCCTCGGTGCCCGGTCTGGTCGATGATCGGGGGCAGCCAGCGGGCCGGACGGCCCGTCACGTAGACGAGCTCGACGCCCTGCTCGGCCAGCCGGGGGATCGCCGTGAGCGCCCGGGTCCCGACCTGCAGGGCCCGGTCGAGCAGCGTGCCGTCGAGGTCGGTGCCGACCATCGCCACGGTGTCGGGCACCGGGATCGGCGCCGCTGGGTCGACGGCGACCCCGCCCGGCGCGTTGATCCCGTCGGGCAGGGGGCCCTCGCCGCGCGGCTGCCCGCCGGTGGTCGTGGGGGAGTCCATGGGTCGATCCTTCCACGGGCAGCCGTCAGGCGGGCGTGACCGCGGGCCTCGGCCGCCGGTCAGCGCTTGGCCATGGCGCGCTCGGCCAGCGCGGTGATCGTCAGCGACGGGTTGACCCCGATGTTGGCCGGGACGACGCTGCCGTCGAGCACGCGCAGGTCGGGGTACACGTCGCCGTCGGCGGAGGAGAAGACCCGGTGCGCGGTGTCGACCACGCCCTGCTCGGGGTGATCGGCGATGACCGCGCCGCCGAGGATGTGCGCGGTGGCCCCGATGCCGAGCAGGGGGTCGAAGAGGGTGCCGTGCGCGGTTCCGCCGCTGGCCCGGGCCACCTGCCGGGCAGCCTCGTTGGCCTGCGGGAGGTGGGTCGGGATCGGTGCGGATCCGGGTGCGCGGCGGGAGTGCAGGCCCCAGCCGGCCAGGCCTCGGCGCAGCTCGAGGGCCATCTCGTTGTCGTCGTGCTGCATGACGGTCAGGACGGTCACCCGCTGGTTCCAGTCGCGGGCCCGCTGGTTGGCGGTGGCCCGCAGCGGGTCGCGTGCGATCGCGGCCAGCGTCGCGCGGATCCGGCTGGCGCGCGTCGGGCCGTCCACGAGGGGGCCCAGGTACCAGCGCATGTAGCCGTACGAGCGCGGGAACCGGTTGTTGGTCACGTGGGTCACGGCGTCGGGGTGGAAGTCGCTGCTGATCGTGGGCCCCTCCGCGACAGCGTCGCGGGCGTCGGGCTGCAGGACGGCGGTGAAGGCCTCGGAGTTCGTGCGCACGTGCGCCCCGAGAGCGGGCGAGGCCCAGGGCAGCGTGCGCCAGCGGTCGCGCGAGGCCAGCAGGAGCTCGGTGGTGCCCAGCACCCCGGCGGCCAGCACCACCTCGCGCGCCGTCATGCTCCCGATGCGGGCGTTGCGGCGCAGGGGGTCGACCAGGTCCAGTCGCCAGCCGCCGCCGTGCAGGCGGGCCAGGCGTACCACGCGCGACTCAGGCTCGATCCGGGCGCCGAGCTGCTCGGCGCGGGCCAGGTAGGTGCGGTCCACGCTGTTCTTGGCCCCGTGCGGGCAGCCCGTGATGCACGCCCCGCAGCGCACGCAGTCGGCGAACGAGATCCCCTGCGGGGTGGCGGCGAAGGTGCCGGCCACGCCCATCCGGTCGGCGGCCTGGGCCAGCCACGCATCCTGGGCGCCGGAGAACGGGTTGGTCGCCACTCCCAGCATCGCCTCGGCGACGGCGTAGTGGGCCTCGAGCTCGCCCGGCCAGTCCAGGCCACCGGCGGACCAGCCGGGGGCCGCCCACGCCTGGTCGGTGGGCCGCAGCAGGACCGCGGCGTAGACGATGGACCCGCCCCCGACGCCCACGCCGTGCACCACGATCACATGGCGCAGCAGGGTCTGGCTGAAGTACCCGCGCAGGCCGGCGGCGGGCATCCAGAGCAGGTCCCGGGTGCGCCTCGCGCCGGCCTCGAGGTCGGCCGGGGTCAGTCGGCGGCCCTGCTCGAGGACGGCCACCGAGCGGCCCGCCTCGGCGTGGCGCAGGGCTGCCACGCCGCCGCCGAACCCGGAGCCCACCACCGCGACGTCCACGTCCCACGAACCCATCGCACCAGTCTCGTCCTCGGAGGGCGCCCGTGGCGCGAGGTGGGCGCCTCGGAGCCGGCGCGACGGTCGCCCTCCGCGCCAGCTCAAGGTGGCGGCCGGCGGTGTCGATATCACTCGTTGGACATCCCTGCCGGGCACCCTGAGCGGAGGTTCGCATGGCAGGAGTTGACGCACGACGGGGCGACCCCACGCCTTCGGGCGCCGTGCTCCAGGGTGCCCTGGAGTCGGCGTTCATCGCCGTGGGGCTGGCCACCATCGCGGCCCGGGTGGAGGCCCAGCGGGGCGACGCCATCGTCAACCTGGGCACGTTCCTGATCGCCCTGCTGCTGCTCGCAGGCTGCTGGCTTGTGGAGCAGGTGCGGGTCCCTGTGGGGCTGGACAGGGCGGGGCGCGTCGTCACGATGTCCGGCGTCAACGCTCTGCTGCTCCCGGCGGCGATCCTGCTCCCGCCGGCCCTGTTCGTCCCTGTCGCGTTCGCCGTCGAGCTGCCCTACCTGCGCGGGCGGGGGTACATGCGGCCCTTCGTCAACGGGTGCGTGCGCGTGGCCGACATGAGTGCCGCCTCGATCATGTTCACCCTGCTGGCGCCCCCGGGCGCGCCACGCGACGTGGTCCCGCAGACCGTGCTCGCCCTCGTCGTCGCGGGCACCGCCCTGCTGATGGTCGAGTCGCTGCTTGTCGCCCGGGCTGCTCGGCTGCGCCACGGCCTGAGCGCCCGGGAGCTGCCCCTGCTCGAGCGCAACGAGCTGGGGCGAGACCTGCCTGACGTGCTGCTCGGGGCCCTGCTGTGCCTGCTGCTGCCGACCCCCTCGGCGCTGGTGCTCGTCGTGCCGCTGCTGGCCTGGCGCCAGCAGTCCATCCGCGCGTACGCCACGTACCTGCGTTCGCACCTCGACCCCAAGACGGGGCTGCTGAGCCTGCCCACCTTCCTGGAGATGGCCGCCGGCGAGCTGGCCCGAGCCCAGCGCACCGGCCAGCCCCTGGCCCTGCTCATCATGGACCTGGACGGGCTGAAGCGGGTGAACACCGAGCATGGGCACCTGGCGGGGGACCTGTGCATCACGACCATGGCGGGCGTCCTGACCCGCACAGTGCGCGCCGAGGACCTCACCAGCCGGTTCGGCGGCGACGAGTTCTGCCTGCTGCTGCCCGATACGAGCGCGACTCAGGCGGTGGCCGTGGCCCAGCGGGTCAGGACCGGTGCGCGCGAGACGCCGGTGCCCGGCATCGATGTGCGGCTCTCGGTCTCGATTGGAGTCGCCAGCTGCACGGCCACGGAGGACGTCACCTCGTTGATGACCCGGGCCGATGAGGCGCTGAGGGCTGCCAAGGCCGGCGGCGGGGACCGGGTGCACCGGGCGACGCCGGCGGGGCTCGCGACTCCGTAGGGAGGTCGGCGCTCAGGCGCAGGTGGTGACCAGTCAGTGGTGGGTTGGCCGGGCGGGACCGATGTGCTACCATTCGAACACGTGTTCTGGGTATCTGCTTGAGTGCAGTAGTGTTGTGCGGGCTGTGGGGCAGCCGTGCGCAGGGTCGACTACCCGCGGACGTTTCAGGAGTTGCTGGACTGGTTCCCGGACGACGCGGCGTGTGTGGAGTACCTGGCGATGCTCCGCTGGCCAGACGGGTTCGCGTGCCCGCGGTGTGGCGGGCTGACGAGGCGTGGCGCACGGCGCGCGGCCGGTGGATGTGCCGGCAGTGCGGGCGGAAGACCTCGGTGACGGCGGGCACGATCTTCCACGGCACGCGGACCCCGTTGTCGACCTGGTTCGCCGCGGTGTGGTTCGTGACCTCGCAGAAGAACGGGGTCTCGGCGCAGGGGCTGCAGCGGGCGCTGGGGTTCGGGTCCTATGAGACGGCGTGGGCGTGGCTGCACAAGCTGCGCCGGGCGATGGTGCGCCCGGACCGCGACCTGCTGACCGGGGTGGTCGAGGTCGACGAGAGCGTTCGTCGGCGGAGTCAGCCCCGGCAGGCCCGGCGCGAGCACGGACAAGGTGCCGGTCATGATCGCCGTGGAACGGCGCCGGCGCACGCCGCCTGGGCCGGGTCCGGCTGGAGGTGGCCGAGCGCCGGCACCATCGACGTGGTCGACTTCGCCTGCGCAACGTGGGCGCCCGGCTCCACGATCCGCACCGACGGCGCGCGCATGTTCCGCCGGCTGGGCGCCCAGGGCTACACCCACGAGGCCACCCCCGGCTACAAGCCGCCGACCGCGACGCCGTCCTGCCGGGCGTCCACCTGGTGGCCTCGCTGCTCAAACGCTGGCTCGCCGGCACCCTGCACTACGGGCTCCAGACCAGCCACCTGCCGTACTACCTCGATGAGTTCACGTTCCGGTTCAACCGGCGCACCTCGGCCAACCGCGGGCTGCTCTTCTACCGGCTACTCCAGCAGGCCGTGGACACCGACCCGCATCCACTCAACGAGCTCGAATCCGGTGACCCACTGCACTCAAGCAGAGACCCAGAACACGTGTTCGAGCCAGTGGTGGGGGTGACCCCCGCGCCTGGGAGTACGGGGGGGTAGCAGCGATGAGCGTCACACCAGCAGCCGGGGATCACCCGACGTGCGTGGACACCGGGTCCGCCGGGGACGCCCTGGGCACCGGGTCCGCGGGGGATCACCCGGCGCGTGGGGACAGCGATCCGGTGGGCGATCGGGTGCTGCGGGCGGGGCGGGAGGCCCGCCTGGCGGGCTGGTTGCGTGCCTGGTGGTGTGATGAGCGCCCGGCGTGGACCCAGGTGTCGTGGTGGGATGCGCGGTTGGCGGAGTCGGTGCGTCGGGTGCTGTGGCTGGCCCCGGGCCCGGGCCTGGTCGAGGCGCTGGCCGGGCTACCGGCCGGCGGGCCGTGCACCCTGGACCACGCCGAGGACGGGTACCGCGGGTTCCCGGTGCCCGGACGCGCCCCGGGCTGGCCGTGCGCCTGCCAGGTCGTGCTGGCCGCGGCCTGGGATGCGTGCGCCTCGTGGCTGGCCACCCGCGCCGGTGGTGCGCTGGTGGCCGCGGCCGGGGCGGTGGAGGTGTCCGTCGAGGTCGGCCCGGGGCAGCGGATCACCGACCCGGCCCGGGAGGAGCTGGCCCACGCCCTGCGCAGCTCGATCGCCTCGATGGGCACCCGGATCGCGCACGCCCGGGCCCTGCACGCCCACCCCGGCCTGGTCGCGCTGGTCGAGTCCGCGGCGATCTCGGCGTGGGCCGCGCGCCTGGTCGTCGACCACCTGGCCGACCTGGACCCCGAGCAGGCCGGCCAGGTGATCACCCACCTCACCCAACGCATCCAGACCCGGGCAGACACCGCCCGGCGCCCCCTGAACGCCGCCGAGATCTCCCAGGCCGCCCGCGCCGCCCGGCTGCGGATCTGCCCCGAAACCGCCCACCAGGCCCGGGTCCGGGCCTTCACCGGCCGGCGGGTCACCGTCCGCCCCGACCGCAACGGCATGGCCACCCTGATCGCCGACCGTCCGACGTCGAGGCCCACCGCATCCACCGCCGCCTCAGCGCGATCGCCACCGCCCTGCACACCGACACCCCCACCGACCCCCGCACCCGCGACCAACTCCGCGCCGACATCCTCACCGACCTCCTGCTCGGCACCCCCCACCCCACCGACCCCACCCAGCACGCCGATCCGGGCGCGGTCACCCCCACAGGACCAGCCACGAGCCCACCGGTCGACACCAACCCCACCCCCGGCCCACCCCGGCCCCGCCGCCGCGGGAGCCCCACCCCCCGGCGCCCCGGTCCGGGTCCGTGCCGCCGACGTCCAGGTCCAGGTCATCGTCTCGCTGGACACCCTGCTCGGCCTGAGCGCCGACCCCGCCCACATCCCCGGACTCGGCCCGATCCCCGCCGACATCGCCCGCGCACTGGCCGCCGACAGCCGCTGGCGAGCCTGGATCACCGACGCCACCGGCACCGTCACCGCCACCAGCACCCACACCTACACCCCCACCACCGCCCTGGCCCGCCTCGTCCGCGCCCGCGAACCCCACTGCCGCTTCCCCGGCTGCCGTCAACCCGCCCACCGCTGCGACCTCGACCACACCCAGCCCTGGCCCCACGGCACCACCTG
>CAVZRW010000009.1:0-285466 GCA_963777855.1 uncultured Actinomycetes bacterium
TCGGCGTCTTCCCCCAACCCGGCAATCGCCTACGCCGGCCGGCTGCGTCCTGATCGAGGTCCACGACGAGTGGCAGGTCTCCGAACGCCGCTACCTCTCCGAAGGCTCGACGGCACTCATCGACGCCGAGTCCACCGAGCAGCCCACCCTCGAGATCACCCAGGAGGTCGCCGCCACCGAGCTCATCGCGTCATAGTCAGACCCGACCCACCGCGAAGCCGAACACACGACCGGCAGTTACACCACGCGGCGGGACGTCACCTCCCCGATACTGCCCACCAGAAGGGCATTTCCGCTGTCAGGACCCGATCAACCAACCCGGCACCCGGGTGGATTCAGGCTAGTACCGTCTTGTCGGCGACAACCGCGACGAGGCGACTCAAGTCAGCTTCGACAACGCCTGCTGTCACCCGTTCGGGTCAACCTCCGAAGACCGAACGAGACACTGCTTGTGTCGCGGCTTACTGTCCCTGACTACAGAGAGTGGAGCCAGCGCTTGCGCTGGCGGATTCGGGGCTTGAGTGCTGGTTGGAAGCCCGACCTTCAGGGTGGCGACGTGGAGCCTGCTTGTTGTGGCGCTCACGGGGTGCGGTTCCGCCGAGCACGCTTCAGAGCCTGCTGCCGCCAACGCCATATCACTGGCCCCGACACGAGGCCTCAGCGGCATCGAGTTGCGCGGAATCACCGGTCATCTCGAGCACCATCCAGCCTATGTGGTCCTCAATGGCTGCGCGACGGATCGATGTGACGACCCCGAAGTCGACTCCAGTGATACACCACGGGCGCGCGAACCTGGGTGTGCGGAAAGCTCAGGCGGACGGGGCGACGGGTCTCAGGCGCAACCGCCATGCTAGTCAAGCGCGGAGTCCGCGGCTCACCTCAGCACGCGTGGGAGCCGACGCGCTTCGCGGCCCTCGGCTCTGCGGTGACGGCCGGACCACCTGTTGGGGCCCTCACGGTCGGGTGCACGCAAGGAAGGGAGCAGGTGGACGATGAGCGTCAGGCGGAACGTTCGGAGTTGCTGCGCTCGCGGCAGCTCTTGTGGCAGGGGTGCTGGCTGCGGCGCCCATGGCGCCCAGCGAGGCGGCGGTCCCGGACAGCACTTCGGCCGTGACGGCCGACGCACTCCCGACGGTGCAGGTCAATGGCGTGGTGTGGGCTCAGGCCGTAATTGGCAACACGGTCTATGCGACCGGCAGTTTCACCTCGGCCAGACCCGCTGGCGCGAAGCGCGGCGTCAACGAGGCGCCAGCCTCGAGCATCTTGGCCTTCGACATCCGTACCGGGGAGCGCATCACCGGCTTCCGGGCTTCCTTGAACGGTCAGGGCCGTGCCATTCAGCCCTCGCCGGACGGCACGCGAATCTACGTCGGTGGTGACTTCACCGTTGCGAACGGTGCGAACCGCAACCGGCTGGCTGCCTTCGACGCCGCCACCGGACAGTTGATCGGATCCTTCGCGCCAAGCATCTCCGGGAGTGTCACCGCACTCGCGGTGACTGATGAGGCCGTATACGTGGGGGGCGGGTTCGTATCAGCCGACGCGCAGGCGCGGACCCGGCTCTGCCGCCTTCTCTCACGCCGGCACCCTGCTAGCGTGGCGTCCCACCGCCGACAACTTCAATGTCCAGTCCATGGTGGCCTCCCCGGACGGCTCCCGAATCATCGTGGGCGGACGCTTCACCTCGCTGAACGGCATCGAGGCCAAGGGGCTGGGAGCCGTGGACGCGCACACCGGAAGGACGCTGCCCTTCGCGGCCAACCAGAGGATAAAGAACTCCGGTCTGGACGCTGGGATCACAAGCCTGCGCAGCGACGGAAGACGGATCTACGGCACCGGGTACGAGTACGCCCGGTGGAAACCTGGAGGGTGCGTTCTCAGCCGACCCCACGACAGGGAACATCGTGTGGATCGAGGACTGTCACGGAGACACCGTCGACGTATTCGTGATCGGCCGGTCGGTGTTGACCGCGTCGCACGCGCACGCATGCAACAACATCCGGGCGTACCCGGAGAGCACGCTCCGCGGGCGCACCTACGTGCGGGCCATGAGCTTCTCGTACGACGCGACGCAGTCCATCACTCGTGACCTGACCACCAGGTACTTCAACTGGGAGGGGCGCCCCCGCCCCATCCGTGCAGGACTTCTGGCCCTTGATCGCGGCCGGGACCTTCACCGGTCAGGCTCAAGGGCCCTGGTCGATTGCCGGTAACGCGGAGTATGTCTCGTACGGCGGAGAGTTCCCTGCCGTGAATGGGATGGCACAGGAGGGCCTGGTGAGGTTCTCGATCAGGGCGCACGCCCCCAACAAGAAGGCACCGGAGTGGGATGACCACCTCCGCCCAGTGCTTACCGCGGGTCAGGCGGGCCGAGGTCCGGGTCCAGTGGCAGAGCACGTGGGACCGCGATGACGCCACCTTGCGCTACCGGCTCGTCCGGGATGACGCAGGGCCGACGCCCATCCGGGAGGTGACAACTGTCTCGCAGAGTTGGGACCGGCCGAGCATGGGCTTCACCGACACGGGACTCACGCCCGGCACGACATACACCTACAGGGTCCGCGTCGTCGATGACGACGGGAACCTGGTCAAGGGGCTGCCCGCCAGCATCACCCTGCCCGCGGCAGGACAGCCGGCCCCGTCGGCGTACGCCCGAGCCGTTCTGGCCGACAGTCCGCGCCACTACTGGCAGCTCGGCACTGGCGCGGGGTCGATCTCCCCGGATCTCGCGGGAGGATCCTGGCTCACGGTGGACTACGGAATCACCCGAGCCGCTCGGGGGGCCGTCTCGGGCGCTGGCCCGACGGCCTCCACGTTCTCCGGAGCCGCCAGCGCAATCGCCTACACTCCGGACCGTGTGGTGGCGCCCCGGTCATTCTCCATCGAGGCCTGGGTGAGCACCCGCACCACGGCCGGTGGTCGGATCCTGGGGCTTCAGCGACAGGCGCGTGGGATCGAGTCTACCCGGGCCACAGCGATAGGCATCTCTACATCGGACTGGACGGACGCGTTCGCTTCGGAATCAATGCGGCGTCGGGCTTCAAGACCCTTGCGTCGCCGGGGCCGCTCAACGACGGAACCTGGCACCATGTGGTGGGGACGATGGACCCCTCAGTAGGCATGGCGCTCTACGTGGATGGCGACCGAGTCGCACAAGATGCTGGTGCGCGCGACAGCCGGTTCTATGCTGGCTACTGGCGCATTGGCGCCGATTCCCTGCGAGGGTGGCCCGAGGCAGGTGCACGCCAGTCCGTCACCGGCATGATCGATCTACGCCGCCGTTTACGACGCGCCGCTATCCGCGGCCGACGTCGCCGCCCACTGGAGTGCGGCGGCGCTGCCCGGCGCTCGTGTCCTCGCTCCGGGATGCGGATCGAACCTCGACGTGGAAGTCCGCCTCGAGTCCGCCGTGGCTGACGGATCCGGTCTTGTGCTCGTGGACGGAGTGCCAGTCGGGACCTGGTCGGCTCCAACTGGCGTGACCAGGGTGCACCTGTCGCTGCCCGGGCCGGTGGGAACGGCCCCCCGGGACGCTCGCCATGGATGCACCGTCGGTGCGGTACTCCCCCCCACCTACATCGCCGCATCATGCGACGTCCCGGGGGCACCGCGCGCGGTGGTCGCGGCGGGCCGCGACGCATCCGCAACGGTGACGTGGTCGGCACCGGAGTGGCCCGGACATTCGACCATCACTGGGTACACAGTCACGGCGAAACCAGGCGGGCAGACTTGCCGGACCGACGGGTCGTCCTGCACGGTTACCGGCCTGACGAATGGGCGCAGGTACACCTTCGCGGTGTCTGCGAAGAACGCGTCGGGTCGGGGTCCGGACTCGTCGGCCTCGGAGGCTGTCGTTCCTCAGGTCCGGGTGAAGGTGTCCGTCGCCGCCTCGGGCTACGGGAACGTCCTGAAAGGCTGAACGTCGACCCCGATCGGGGGAGAGCCTCGCACACAGTACGGGTGCAGTTTGCCCCCGAGGGCGACGACTTCATGGATCTTGGGGAGCCGCTGCAGACCCTGGGCTCCGCAGAGACCAGGACGCTGACGCTGGCCGCGGGGTCATATCGCGTGGTCGTGCCGGCGAGTGGCCGCTACGGGCTGGCGGTGTCTCGGGTGCTCGTCCTGACCGACCCAACTGTCAAGGTGAAGGCCGCCCGGTCGGGTTACGGCGACGTCCTGTCGGTGGACGTCGACCCCGACCGGGGCAGCGGGGGTATCGGACCTTCCAGGTCGAGAAGCAGAACGACCGCGGCACCTGGACCAAGGTGACGAGCACCCTGGCGACGATCGGAACCGCGGAGACGCGCAGGATCACCTTGGGTGCCGGGGTCTTCAGGGTGATCGTCAACCCGAAGTACGGCTACCTGGGGGAAGACCTCACCCGCGGTGTCATTGACGGGACCCACAGTCAGGGTGCGCGCGACGCGAGACTCGGCCCGGGACAGGCTCCTGGTCAACGTGGATCCGAACCGCGGGACGGGCTATTGGACCTTCAGGTTGCTCAAGCGCCGGTGGGACGGGTCTTGGGCAACCCTGTCCACGCAGTACCGCACGGAAGGCAGCGGGGAGACGCGTTCCCTGAACCTATCGGCCGGGACGTATCGCGTGGCGGTCGCCGGCAAGTACGGCTACCTCGGGGCGACCTCCTCGTCCGTGACTCTGGTGCGCTGACCCAAGGGCGCCGTCACTGATTGTTCGCCGCAGGCCCTGCCTGCTCACCCCTGATATGGAGTGGCCTGCTGTCAAGTGGGCAGTGAGGGCCCCGCCCGGGGTTGTTCGTGCGGGCGGGGCACTTCTTCCTGGTGACCGGCGGTGCGTGGGGTGGTCAGCATGTCGTTGGCGACGCCCGGTCAGACTGATATGCGCCACCACGGCCAGAGACCTGCACCAGCCGGCCAGTCGGTGGCGATCGCGACGTTGGCCGCGGTGTTGCGTTTGCGCCGGTCGATGAACGTGACCCACTTGTAGTCGGAGTCGAAGGCCAGCCGGGTCGCGTTCGAGGCGCGGGCGTTAGCGCCTCCCGACGCAGCCAGAGATCGTGCTTCCCCGTCCACGCGTCACCGTCGCCATAGACCAGGCCATGACGCAGCAGCAGTTTGGACAGCCGGTGGCCGCGGCCCGCGCCTGTCGGACCCGCTGCAGATGCGCGGCGTCGATTCGGTACAGCAGCCGCCACGTGGTCGGCATCGAGGCGACCGGGCCGAACAGATCCTTCCGGTCACCGAGCACCGCGATCCCGCTGATCGCATCCGCGCCGTCAGCGACCGCGCACGCCAGGTCCGCGAACACCCGACCCGGGGCATGCACCGGCAGCCCTCGATAGGTGTCGAGCAGCGCGGTGGTGACCCCATCGGCCAGGCCCGTCAACTCGGCCACCTCCCGCAGCATCCTGAGGTGTATCAAGGTCCCCGGACAAGTCCCCGTCGGGCTCTCCTGACGCTTCCGTGGGTGCCTGAGCGTGCCTGAGAACTGAACACGCCGTTCCCTGCCTAGGTTTCTGGACTGTCTAGCCAAAGTGCCAACGGTGGGCCGCCCGTTCCGGGCTGAGAATGGGTGTGCGGCCGCCCGGTGACGCCGTTGTTCCTGTGGTCCTTCGAGGCCGTTGTCTAGCCGGGTGGGGGAACCGCGTGGTGGGCTCTTCACTGCTGCCGATCCGGGTCTGTTCGCAGTCGTTGCCGTCTCAACTGCTTGCCAATGATGTAGACACCGGCAGCCGCGCCAGCAGCTGCGACGGGGTCGCGTCCCCCCGTGTGGTGTAACTCGGGTTCCTGATCGTTGGCCGGTTCGTGTCGGTCCGGCTGATGAAGGGGCCATCGCGTGAGTCTCTGTGAGTACCCGCCAAGGAACTGGATGGCGATCACGAACTCGCGCTGCCGATCGTCTGCCCCGCGCCCTGCCCGCTGGACACGAGCGCCTGGTATCCGAATCGGCGGGCGATCTCGGTGTTGTGTGGCATCTCGACCCTCCGGTTGCAGCCGTCTGGTGTGTCAGGATGGGAGACACTGCTCATCGTCGAACCGTAGGCTGGTTCAGGACCTCATGAGCCAACGGGGGTTGCGGCCTCGGTGCTGGCCCGCGGTCTTGGTGACATCCGACGTGGGTGCCCGGTGCTTGGGCGCCAGGGTGGTCTGGGTCTGGTGGAGACGCGTGCCAGCCGATGGCGCCCAGGGGTCGGTCGATCCCTTGCGTGGCCCAGAACGTGGTCGGTCACGGGGGGTAGCGATGCGCGCCACCACCTGCGAGGCTGGCGGTCGAACTCCGCCTCTCACTCACCCGTCGGTGATCCTCGGCAGGGCGCTCAGGTCGATGATCCACGCCCTGCCCCGGGGCGATCGGGGTTCCAGGGACACGGCCACAATCCGGGTGAGGTCCACGCCGGTCGCCGCGTCAAGAGCCGCGTTGAGCTGCTGGCCCCAGCGCCTCGAGGGGAGGAGTTGGCCCTGCGGGAACGCCTCGAGCGTGCCGGCGGGCAGGGTCTCGCGGCCCCCTGCAGCGTCCTCGATGGTCAGGTCGAACGCGGCCGGTGAGCCCTCCGGGGCCAGGGCGATCCGGGCCGCGATGCCGGCCGCGGCGCTGAGGTCCAGCGGGGAGGTGAGGTCCAGGCGGGCAGCGCCCTCAGGCTCCTGCCAGGTCACCTCGAGGTACTGCCGAACCACCGGATCCCGGTAGGCGGCCGGCCAGTGCACGGATACGCCCTCGCCGGTGAACGCGCCGCAGTCTGCTGCATCCTCGGTCTCGGAGATCCCGTCGCAGGGTTCGACGGACACGGACCCCTCACCGGTGCCGGTGAAGCCGTCACTGTAGGTCAGCGTCGTGCGGCCCCGGCCTGTCGCGGCGACTCGAACCCGGGTGCCGGCGGCCGTGGGGAGCGCGACCCGGCCGTCCAGGACGTCGGCCGCGGCCTGCTCGCCACGCAGGAACGCGGCCGCCGCCAGCCCGAGGATCCGCACGGCCACGTCCTGCTGCTCGCTCGCCGTGAGTCGTGTGGGGGAGTCTGGGGCGCAGAGCGGGTCCACCTCACCACCCTCGAGGTACGCGTCGTCGAAGGCCCCCGGCACCGCCGACTCCCCGGGAACCCACTGCGCGTTGAAGAAGTTGTGGTTCGCGCCCTCCACGATCACCGCCGAGCGCAGCAGCGCGGGGTCCGCGGCCCGGTCCACGTACCGCTGGGCAGCTCCGGGACCGACGTCGCCGTCGCAGTACCCGGTCATCGCCACGAGGGGCACCGAGCCGCGCGCACCCGGATCGAAGGCGGTCGGTGCCACGAGCACCTCACCGCGGATCGTCCAGGCAGCGTCGCTGGGCCGCTCGCGAGTGCCCCGGTCGACTCCCTCGCCGCCGCGACTGTGACCCACCAGGAGCACGTTGGTGACGTCGACGTCAGGCCACAGCTCGACTCCGGGGACCGTGCCGCTGGCCCACGCGTCGAGGTGGCGCCGCACGAGCTCGGAGCGTGCCGCGGCGCCCGCGTCGTCGGCCATCTCGGTGGCCATCACGTTGACCCCGTTGGCGCTCAGCGAGACGGTGAGGACCCCCTGCGAGGCGAGGTGGCGCTGCAGGTAGTCGAACCCGCGCCAGTTCGGGATCGGCTGGTACCCATCGGTGCATGGCCACTGCGTGGTGGAGCTGCCATCAGCAGGATTCCAGCACGACGCCGTGTAGCCGTGGAGCAGGACGGCCAACGGCAGTGGACCGTCGGCCCCCACGGGCCCGATGACGTGACCCTCGACCTCGACCGGTGCGCGCAGCCCCGGGATCCGCAGGTCAGGGAGCTGGTAGGACGCCTCGACGGTCTCCAGCGGCCCCGGCGCGATGGCCGCAGCGACCGCATCGGCGCCACCCGGCGGCGCGGGAGCCGGGGTCCCCGAGCCATCGGTGCGGGGTGTGCCGCTCGTGCAGCCGGCAAGGGCCACTCCCGCCAGGAGCAGGGCCACGGCCGATCGCATGCGCCAGACCCTACCCTCGCCGCCCGGGAGGTCGGGCCCCGCGAAGGAGCTCGGAAGCCGAGCCCGTTCGGGTCCCCGGCCCGACGACCCGCGTGGGATCATGCGGGCATGCAGGTCTGGCCCGGTCGCTCGTACCCGCTGGGTGCGACGTATGACGGGAGCGGTACCAACTTCGCCCTGTTCTCGAGTGTGGCCGGGCGGGTCGAGCTGTGCCTGTTCGACGACGATGACGTGGAGACGCGCATCGAGGTGGCCGAGTCCGACGCCCATGTGTGGCACGCGTACCTGCCGGCGGTGATCCCGGGCCAGCGCTACGGCTACCGTGTTCATGGCCCGTACGACCCGGGCGCGGGCCTGCGCTGCGACCCCTCGAAGCTGCTGCTCGACCCCTACGCCAAGGCGATCGACGGGCAGGTCGACGGTGACCCGTCGCTGCACTCGTACAGCCGGGGCGCCGAGCATGAGCGCAACACCAGCGACTCCGCGGCGCACACCATGAAGGCCGTGGTCATCAACCCGTACTTCGACTGGGCACACGATCGCCCCCCGAAGCACGAGTACCACGACAGCGTCATCTACGAGGCCCACGTCAAGGGGATGACGATGCGGCACCCGGACATCCCCGAGGAGATCCGGGGGACCTATGCGGGCATGGCCCACCCTGCGGTGATCCGGCACCTGACGGACCTCGGGGTCACGGCCGTGGAGCTGATGCCGGTCCACCAGTTCGTCGACGACCCGATCCTGCAGGGACGTGGCCTGGGCAACTACTGGGGCTACAACACGATCGGCTTCTTCGCCCCTCACAACGCGTACTCCTCGGTGGGCAGCCGCGGCGAGCAGGTCGGGGAGTTCAAGTCGTTGGTCAAGGCCCTGCATGCGGCCAACATCGAGGTGATCCTCGACGTGGTCTACAACCACACGGCGGAGGGCAACCACCTCGGCCCGACGCTGTCGTTCCGCGGCATCGACAACCCCGCCTACTACCGCCTGGTCGAGGGTGACGCCTCGCGCTACTTCGACACGACGGGAACCGGCAACTCCCTGCTCATGCGCAGCCCGCACGTCCTGCAGCTCATCATGGACTCGCTGCGCTACTGGGTGACCGAGATGCACGTGGACGGGTTCCGCTTCGACCTCGCCGCGACGCTGGCACGCCAGTTCCACGAGGTGGACCGGCTGTCGGCGTTCTTCGACCTCGTGCACCAGGACCCGGTGATCTCCCAGGTCAAGATCATCGCCGAACCCTGGGACGTCGGGGACGGTGGGTACCAGGTGGGTCAGTTCCCCCCGTTGTGGACCGAGTGGAACGGCCGCTATCGCGATGCCGTGCGCGACTACTGGCGGGGCGAGCCCTCCACGCTGGCCGAGTTCGCCAGCCGCATCACGGGGTCCTCGGACCTCTACGGCCACTCCGGGCGCAAGCCCATCGCCTCGATCAACTTCGTGACCGCCCACGACGGCTTCACGCTCACGGACCTCGTCTCCTTCAACCACAAGCACAACGAGGCCAACGGGGACGGCAACGTCGACGGCGAGAACCACAACCGATCGTGGAACTGCGGGGCCGAGGGGCCCACCCGCGATCGCGCCATCGTGCGCCTGCGCAACCGCCAGCGCCGCAACTTCCTGGCCACCCTCATGTTCTCGCAGGGCGTGCCGATGCTCTCGCACGGCGACGAGCTCGGTCGGACCCAGCGCGGCAACAACAACGGCTACTGCCAGGACAACGACCTCACCTGGATCGACTGGAACCTGTCGAAGGAGGATGCCGCACACCTGGAGTTCACGCGTCGGGTGGTCCAGATGCGCAAGGACCACGCGACGCTGCGCCGGCGCCGCTTCTTCCGGGGTGCGGCCTCCCACGGGGGCGAGTCGGACCTCGGCGACATCGCGTGGTTCACCCCCGACGCCGGTCACATGACCGACGAAGCCTGGAACACCTCGTTCGCCCGATCTGTGATGGTGTTCCTCAACGGTGACCGGATCCTCGAACCCGGGACCCGCGGTGAGCGCATCGTCGCCGACTCGCTGCTCATCCTGCTCAACGCGGACGCCAACCCCCTCGGGTTCGTCCTCCCGCCCCTGGACTACGGCGCCACCTGGTCGGTGGTGCTGGACACCAACCTGCGCCTCAGGACCGGCACCGTGGCCCTGGCGGGCGCGGGGATCAGGTTGGAGGCCCACAGCGTTGTGGTGCTGTCCGGGCCGTCCCCGGGTGTCTGATCCTTCGATGGACGACTGATCCATGACTGGGCGCGCACTCCCCGCAGCCGGAGCACGTGTGCCGACCTCGACCTACCGGCTCCAGCTCGGCCCGGACCTCAGCTTCGACGACGTGCGGGCGCGGCTTGACTACTACGTGGCCCTCGGGGTCACCGACCTCTACCTGTCGCCGATCCTGCGGGCCGCGCCGGGCTCCACCCACGGCTACGACGTGGTCGACCACGCTCACCTCAGCGAGGTCATGGGCGGGCGGCTGGCATTCGAGCGGATGTCCGAGGCCGCTCACGCCCGGGGCCTGGGCATCATCGTGGACGTGGTCCCGAACCACATGGGGATCCCGACCCCGGAGTACCACAATGGGGCCTTCTGGTCGGTGCTCGCCGAGGGGATGGACTCGCCGTACGCCTCCTGGTTCGACATCGACTGGGCGGCGGGGCGAGGCCGGGTCCTGATGCCCATCCTCGGGGCGAGCGTCGAGGAGGTCCTGAGGACCGGCCAGCTGTCGACGGACACGTTCGCGATCCCGGGCCACGGCGCCGAGCCCAGGACAGTCCTGCGGTACTACGACCATGTGCTGCCGGTGCGGCGCGGAACCGAGGCCCTGCCCCTGGCTGAGCTGGTGCACCGCCAGCACTATCGGCTGGCGTTCTGGCGCACCGCCGACACCGAGCTGAACTACCGTCGGTTCTTCGACGTCCGCGCGCTGGCCGCGCTGCGCGTCGAGTCGGACGACGTGTTCGACGCCACGCACGCCCTGCTCCTCGAGCTGTTCGGCACCGGGCACATCGACGGGTTCAGGGTCGACCACCCTGACGGGCTGGCCGACCCGCGCCGGTACTTCGCGCGCATGGCTCGGGCGACCGGTGGGGCGTGGGTGGTGGCCGAGAAGATCCTCGAGGCCGACGAGGAGGTCCCGGCCGAGTGGCAGGTCGCCGGGACGACGGGCTACGACGCCCTCTGGCGGATCCAGTCGCTGTTCGTGGACCCCGCCGGGGACCACCGCCTGGGCGGCCTCATGGAGGAGCTCACCGGGGACGAGCGCGGCGACCTGCCGGGCATGGTCAGGCAGGCCAAGCGCGAGATCGTCGAGACGGTGATGCACGCGGAGGTGGATCGGCTGACCTCCCTGCTGATCGCCGTGTTCTCGGCTGACGAGCGGCTGCGCGTCCACGCACCCGGCGCCATCCGCGACTGCGCCACAGCCCTGCTCGTGGAACTCGACCGGTACCGGGCCTACGTCGTGCCGGGGGAGGCGCCGAGCCGGCTCAGCGAGGACGTGATGACTGCCGCCGCGCGCCGCGCCCGCGACCAGGTGGACCCGCAGCGCCACGACACCCTCCGCGTTGTCGTCGACCTGCTCCTGGGCCGGCAGGCCGGCGCCGAGGCGCGCATGGACCCGGCGCGCGCGGAGATGATCATCCGGTTCCAGCAGGTCACCGGCGCGGTGATGGCCAAGGGCGTCGAGGACACCGCCTTCTACCGGTGGACACACCTGGTCAGCCTGTGCGAGGTCGGGGGAGCCCCCCAGCGCTTCGCGATCACTCCGGACGCGCTGCACACCTGGGCCCGGGGCGTCTGCTCCTCGACGCCGACCACCATGACCGCGGGGTCGACCCACGACACGAAGCGCGGTGAGGACGTCCGGGCTCGACTGGGCGTCCTGAGCCAGTTCTCCGCGGAGTGGGTCGAGCTGGTTGGCCGACTGCAGCAGCTCACCGTCGAGTGCCGGCCCCGCGGTCTCGACGGCAGGTCGGAGAACCTCCTGTGGCAGACACTGGCCGGGACGTGGACCGAGGAGGGCCCCATCGCCTCTGGCCGGCTGGCGGCCTTCCTGGTCAAGGCCAGCAGGGAGGCCAAGACCTGGACCTCGTGGTCCGACCCGGACCAGGGCGCCGAGGACGCGCTGAGCGACTTCGTCACCTGCGCGGTGACCGACCCGGACGTGGTCGGTGCCCTGGACGAGTGGGTTGCCCGGACGGCGCCGGCCGTGCGGGCCACCGTCCTCGGGACCAAGCTGGTGCAGCTCACCCTGCCGGGGGTGGCCGACGTCTACCAGGGAACCGAATCGCAGGTGATCGCCCTCGTCGACCCCGACAACCGCGGCCCGGTCGACGTGACAGGCCTGGCCGAGCGGCTGCGCCGGATGGATGCCGGGGCCGGTGCCGTGGCGGATCGGCCGGGTCTCGCCGACGAGAAGCTCGCGGTCACCGCCGCCGCGCTGCGCCTGCGCCGGGCGATCCCCGGCGCCTTCGTGGGCGCGCGCGCCGGGTACCTGCCCGTGGCCACCTCCACCGCCCACGCCGTCGCGTTCGCCCGGACCGAGGGCCACCAGCCTCGGGCGGTCACCCTCGTCAGCCGTCTGACGGCCTCGCTCACCCGATCGGGTGGCTGGCGCGAGCACATCGTCGTCCTGCCCGAGGGCCGGTGGCGCAACGTCCTGGACGGCCCCGGCGCAGTGCCGATGGACGCCGGACCCCGCGCGCTGGCCCCGATGCTGGGCACCCGCCCGGTGGCACTGCTCGCGACGATCGACGGGTAGCGACCTCGGGCGGCGACCCGCTCAGCTCGCGTCCAGGCGGGTCAGGAACACCGCCCCCATCGGTGGGACGACGATCGTGGCACTGGCCGGCAGGTCGTCCCAGGGGTCGGCGCTGGCCGTGATGGGCCCTGCGTTGCTGAACCTGCCGGTCCCGGCGTAGCCGGCGTCGTCGGAGTTGAGGATCTCCACCCAGGTGCCGGCCTCGGGCAGCCCCATGCGGTGCTGGGTCCAGGGCTGTGGTGAGAAGTTGATGACGCAGGCGACCTGCTCACCCGCGGCGTCGCGACGAAGCCACGAGAACGTGTTGGCGCCGGCGTCGTGGTTGTTGATCCACTGGAAGCCCGCCGGGTCGCTGTCGAGCCGCCACAGGGCCGGATGGGCCCGGTACAGGGCGTTGAGGTCCCGGACCAGTCGCTGGAGGCCGCGATGCTCCGGCAGGTCGGTGACCCACCACTCGAGGCTGGCCTCCTCGCTCCACTCGCGCCGTTGGCCGAAGTCGCACCCCATGAACAGGATCTTCTTTCCCGGGAATGCCCACATGAAGGCGTAGTAGGCGCGCAGGGTGGCGAACTGCCGCCACGGGTCCTGCGGGATCTTGTTGATCATCGAGCCCTTGCCGTGGACGACCTCGTCGTGGCTGATCGGCAGGATGTAGTGCTCGGTGTACTGGTAGAGCATCGCGAAGGTCATGTCGTGGTGGTCGTACTGGCGGTGGAACGGGTCCAGCGCCAAGTAGCGCAGGGTGTCGTTCATCCAGCCCATGTTCCACTTGAAGTCGAAGCCCAGGCCACCCTCGGAGACCGGCCGGGTGACGCCGTGGAACGCCGTCGACTCCTCGGCGATCATCATCACCCCGGGCGCCGTCTCGGACACCTGCTGGTTGAGGGTCCGCAGGAAGTCGATGGCCTCGAGGTACTCGTTGCCGCCGTGGCTGTTGGGCTCCCACGCGCCCGGCTGCCGGCCGTAGTCCAGGTACACCATCGACGCCACCGCATCCACGCGCAGGGCATCGAAGTGGAACTCGCCCACCCAGTACAGGGCGCTGGACAGCAGGAACGAGGCCACCTCGTAGCGGCCGAAGTTGAAGACGTAGGTGCCCCACTCCTTGTGCTCGCCCCGTCGCTCGTCGGGATGCTCGTAGAGCGCCGTGCCGTCGAAGCGGCCCAACGCCCAGCCGTCCTTCGGGAAGTGGCCCGGCACCCAGTCGAGGATCACGCCGACGCCGGCCTGGTGCAGCCGGTCGACGAGGTGGCGCAACTCGTCGGGGCGGCCCAGTCTCGACTGGGGCGCGAAGAAGCCGGTGACCTGGTACCCCCACGAGGCCACCAGGGGGTGCTCGGTGATCGGCATGAACTCGACGTGGGTGTATCCCATCGAGGTGACGTACTCGACCAGCTCGTCGGCGAGGTCCAGGTAGGTCCGACCCTGCCGCCATGAGCCCAGGTGCACCTCGTAGATCGCCATGGGGGCCTGCGTGCGCAGCGCGGGACGGGCGCTGATCCATCCACTGGTCATCGCCCCAGGTGTACTGGCTCTCGTGGACGATGGAGGCGTTCGACGGGGCCGTCTCGGCGAAGCGGGCCATCGGGTCGACCTTCTCCCGCCACACGCCATCGGCGCCCAGGACGTCGTACTTGTACAGGGCTGCCTCGCAGACGCCCTCCACGAACCGGGCCCACACCCCAGAGCCGGGAACCAAGGACATCGCATCCCCCGCCCAGGAGTTGAAGTCGCCCTTGACCCGGACCTCCTGTGCGTTCGGCGCCCAGAGTGCGAACCGGGTTCCCAGCACCTCGCCACGCCCAGCATCAGGCAGCGTGACGACATGCGAGCCCAGGGACCGCCAGCAGGCGGTGTCGGTGCCACGGTGGAATCCCTCGAGATCCCGACCTGTCAGTCCACCCAGCGGATCATGCATCCGAACTCCCTGTCTGGGTGCCCCCGCACCACCATGTCGTCACGGTGCGACAAGCACGGACGACCGGCTCGGGGGTCCCGGAGGCGACGTCCCTGAAGGCGACCACGCCGCTCACGTGCTTCGTCACGGTCCATCTCGTACCCCGTCGGAGCGCGGCGCGCCCACCTCGACCATACCCCGCCCTCAGGTCCGCGATGGCGATGAGTGCCGGTGGTGCCCTGGTCCCGGAACCCACCTCCGGGCAGGATGGGGCCATGGGCGCACGTCGACTGCGGGTGGCACTGATCGGGCTCGGGGACATCGCCGCCAAGGCCTACCTGCCGGTCCTGGCCGCTGACGCCGGGGTCGAGCCGGTGCTGGTCACCCGCGACCCCGGGCGACTGCGCCGCGCTGCAGGCAGCCTGGCGCGTGGACGAGGGGTACGCCACCGTCGAGCAGGCACTGGAATCCGCATCGCCCCTGGACGCGGCCTTCGTCCACGCCGCCACGCGGGCGCACCCCGGGATCGCTGTGAGGCTGGTCGACGCCGGCGTCCCGGCCTTCATCGACAAGCCTCTGGCGCTCACGGCCCTCGAGGCTGATGCGGTGATCACCCGGGCACGGGCCGCGGGCGTCAGCCTGGCGGTCTGCTTCAACCGGCGGTTCGCCCCGGCCTACGCCGACGTCCACGGCTGGGCCGGGCTCGACACGGTGGTGCTGACCAAGAACCGGGTCGGGCTCCCCGACGACCCGCGACTGGTGGTCTTCGACGACTTCGTCCACGTCGTCGACACGCTGCGGTTCCTGGTCGCCCCCGACCCCGACCACGTGCAGGTCGTGGCCCGCCCGGGGGCCGACGGCACCGTGGCGCGCGTGGCCATCACGCTGCGCCAGCAGGGGCGCCTCGGCATCGGGATCATGGATCGGGACAGCGGGCAGACGATCGAGATCCTCGAGGCGATGGCGCCCGGGCGGGCGCGCACCGTGACCGACCTCGTGGACGTGGTCGACCGGGTGGGCGGTGCGGCGCAGCACCGGCAGCCGGACAACTGGGCCCCCGTCGCGCAGCAGCGCGGCTTCACCGCGATGGTCGGGGCGCTCCTGGAGTCCGTGCGCGCGGGCGAGGTGCTCGACGGCGCCGACGCCCTGGCGACGCACCTGCTGTGCGAGGAGATCCTGGCCCGCGTCGAGGACCAGGTGAGCTGAGCCGGGCCGGGCCCCGGCCCCCCGCGGGCGGCGACTGCACGCTCACGGCCGGCTGGACCCCATCAGCGTCCAACTGACCACCGGCACGTTCACCAGGGTCTGCTCGACGAGGTCGTCCACGTGGAAACCTGCCCCGGCCAGGGCAGCACGGGTGTCCAGATGGCAACGACAGCCCCCCGCAAGCCGTGGCCACAGCCCGCCCACGGAGACCGCGCGCTGGAGCCGCTCGGTCCAGCTGCCCGGGGCGGCGCGCACATGCTCCAGGACGCAGACCGTGCCACCGGGATGCAGCACGCGTCGGGCCTCGGCGAGCACGTCGCCCACGGAGTCGACCGAGCACAGCACATAGGCGAACAGGACGCTGTCGATGGAGTCGTCGGGCAGGGGAAGCCGCTCGCCGACCGCATCGACGAGCTCCACCTCGACGCCGCGGGCGCGGGCGGCCCGCACCCGATGCATCGATGCGGCACGCATCGAGGCGCTCGGCTCGATCGCGACCACCGAGGTGACGGCGGGGGGCAGGTGATCCAGGTCGTGCCCCGGCCCGAGTCCCACGATGAGCAGCCGGCCATGAGCGCCGGCCAGGACCGACGAGCGGGCGGGCCCGAGCTCGGAGTGCTCGCCGATCTGGGAGATCACCTCGTAGACCCGGGTGAACAGTGGGTGGTCGTGGGCAGGCACGGTCCCCAGTATGGCGGGGGCACCTGCGCCCCCAGTCGCGGGGCGAAGGGGAGCGCCCCGCGGGGCCTGCCCGGTTGCGGTGAATCACCCGAAAGCCTGCTCCGCCAGCGGCCTTCGCGGGCCCAGCCCGGAGTAGCCTGACTCGCGTCATGGCCCGTGCGCAGAAGCCCCTACGACTCGGCGAGCAGCCCCGAGAGTGGTTTCCCGTCCGGCGGTGGCTGCCCACCTACGAGCGCCGCTGGCTCAAGGGCGACCTGATCGCCGGGTCGGTGGTGGCCGCGCTGGCCGTGCCGCAGTCGCTCGGGTACGCCAGCATCGCGGGGCTGCCGGTGCAGGCGGGCCTCTACTCGCTGCCCACCGTCCTGGTCGCCTACGCCCTGCTCGGGTCCTCCCGGCTGCTGATCGTGGGCCCGGTCTCCACGGTCGCGCTGTTGACCGGGATCCCTCATCGCGGGGTTCGAACCAACCGGCCCGGCCGAGGCGATGGCCCTCGCCTCCGCCATGGCGATCGCAGCCGGCGTGGTGCTGGTCGTGGCCAGCGCGCTGCACATCGGCTGGGTCGCGGAGTTCCTGTCCAAGCCGATCGTCACAGGGTTCGTGCTGGGCCTGACGATCCTGGTGATCCTCGGTGAGCTGCCCAACATCCTGGGCATCCCCGGACCGACCACGTCCGACGTCGGTGCGCGCATCACGAACCTCTTCACGGGCCTGGACGACATCCACCCGCAGACGGTGGTCGTGGGCGTGGTCAGCCTGGCCCTGATGTTCGGCGGCACGAAGCTGGCCCCCAAGGTGCCGTGGGCGCTGGTCACCCTGGTGGTCGGGCTGGTCGCCTCGAACATCCTCGACCTGGCCGCCGACGGCGTGCGGGTGGTCGGCACCGTGCCCCAGGGACTGCCCACACCGGCGCTGCCCGGGATCGCGCTGGCCGACTGGGGGCAGGTGCTGCTCGCCGGGGCGGCGGTGGCCTTCGTGGGGCTTGCCGAGGGCCTGAGCGCTGCCCGGCTCTACGCCACGGAGGACGCCCGGGTCGACGCGAGCCAGGAGCTGCTCGCGGTGGGAGTGGGGAACGTCAGCTCGGGGATCTTCGGCGGGTTCGGCGTCGCGGGCAGCCTGTCCAAGACCGCCACGGTCGACCGGGCCGGCGGCCGCACGCAGGTGGCCAGCCTGACCACCGCGGGGCTCGCGCTGGCCACGATCCTCGTGCTGGCGCCGGCCCTGGCCGCCGCTGCCCAAGGCGACCCTGTCGGCCATCGTGATCCACGCGGTGTGGGGGCTGCTGGACTTCGCCTCCATGCGCCGGTACGCGTACCTGCGCAGGAACGACGTGATCGCGGCGACTGTGGCCGCGCTCGGAGTGCTCGTCCTCGGCCCGCTGCAGGGCCTGGTGCTGGCCATCGTCCTGTCGGTGTTCGGCCTGGTCTACCGCTCGAGCCGGGTGGACGTCGAGGTCATGGGCCGGATCCCGGGGGAGAAGGCCGGCTGGGGTGGGATGCGCAACCACCCGGAGCGTCGGCCGGTGAAGGGGATCCTCGTGCTGCGCGTGGACGTGCCCCTGTTCTGGGTGAACTCGGCCTCGATCAAGGACGCGATCCTGGCCCGGGTCGACGGTGCCCGCAAGTGGGTGGACGAGGACATCGTGGCCGTCGTCGTCGACATCGAGGGCACCAACCAGATCGACACCACCACGATCGACATGCTCGAGTCGCTGCTGGCCGCGCTGCGGGTGCGCTGCGTGGACCTCTACCTCGTGCGGGTGATGTACCCGGTGCGGGTGATCCTGCGCAGGGCGGGGTTCGTGGCCAAGATCGGCGAGGACCACATGTGGCACACGATCAGCCAGGGGGTGCGTGAGGCCCGGATCCACTACGGGCTCAAGGAGGGCGTGGTCGACGCCTCCGGGGGGTACGACAGCGAGGCCGAGGAGCACGAGCCGCGGATCGTGCCCACGTACTTCGCGGCGTACCGGGCGCAGGTCGAGGCGGGTGACGGCCAGGGCCAGGCGGACGCGGGGCCGGGGCAGGGGTCGGAGGACGGCGACGGGCCCCCAGGCGACGAGCCCGAGCCGACGAGGGCAGGGGCCGGGGCCGACGGACCGGTGAGGTCGTAGTGCCGGGCGCACGAGGCAGGGCGGCGTCCCCCGGGCACCCCCGGTCGCCCCGCAGCCCCTAGGGTCACGGCCATGAGCCAGCCGCAGCGCACGTACCTGCTCGTCGACGGCGAGAACATCGACGCGACGCTGGGCAACATCCTGGGCCACCGCCCGAACCCGGAGGAGCGGCCGCGCTGGGATCGGCTCCTGGCCTATGTCGAGGCCCGCTGGGCCCAGCCGGTCACCGGGCTGTTCTTCCTCGCCGCGAACGGCGACCTGCCGCACCAGTTCGTCCAGGCGCTGATCGCGATGGGGTTCCGTCCGATCCCCCTGTCCGGCGGCCCGCAGGAGAAGGTGGTGGACATCGCCATCCAGCGCACGTTGGAGGCGCTCGCCGACCGCCCGGGCGACGTGGTGCTGGCCAGCCATGACGGGGACTTCCTGCCCCAGCTCGAGGGGATCTGCGACGGCCGACGGGTGGCGGCCGTCGGGTTCCCCGAGTTCCGCAACCGCGGATTCCAGGCCCTCGCCGGCAAGGGCCTGGAGCTGCTCGACCTCGAGCACGACGTGAAGGCGTTCAACGTGCGCCTGCCGCGCGTGCGGATCATCCCGATCGCCGAGTTCGACCCCCTGGAGTTCCTCTGACGCGGCCACCGGCGCGCAGGTGGGTTCGCGCAGGTGTCGTGCCGCGCAGGCGCCGGGCTACTCCGGGACCGTTCCAGCGGCCTCGGCCACGTCGATCCCCGGAGACCTCGCGGACCGCCGCGCGCACGGTGGCGAACCGGTCGTCCGGGCCGATCACGTCGCCGAGGCCGAACCGGTCGATCTGGTCGACGAAGGTGCTGCGCGCCCGGGCCACCACGAACCGGATCCCGCGATCGGCGAGGTCCTGGATCACCTCGCGCAGCACCTGGGCCGCCGAGGAGTCCAGGTGGGTGACCGCCTCGGCGTCCAGGACCACGGCGTGCACGGTGGTCGGGTTGGCGTTGATGGCCTCCTCGACCCGGGCGCGGAAGTAGTGCGCGTTGGCGAAGAACAGCCGATCGTCGATGCGGTAGGCGACGACCCCGGGGACGAGCAGGCCCTCGCGGTCCTTCTCGAGGTCGACGAACCGGCCGTGCCGGGCGCTCCACCCGAGCACGGCGTCACGGGGCTGGGCGCTGCGGCTCGCCACGTCGACCAGCGACAGCAGGACCGCCAGGAGCAGCGAGGGCAGCAGGCCCACGGTCAGCATGCCCATCACGGTCACGGCCGCGATGAGCAGCTCGCTGCGCGAGCCGGAGGCCAGGGCTCGCCATGCGGGCAGGTCGATGAGGCGCAGCGCGGCGAAGATGATCACCGCGGCCAGCACGGAGCGGGGCAGCAGGGCCAGGGCTGGGGTCAGCAGCAGCAGGACGATCACGACGGTGGCCGCCTGGACGAGGCTCACCACCTGGGTGCGGCCGCCCAGGCCGGCGTTGACCGCCGAGCGGGAGCCGCTGGAACCCAGCGGGAACGACTGCGAGAGCCCCGCGGCCAGGTTGTGCGCCCCGAGCGCGAGCAGCTCCTGGTCGGCGTCCACGGTCGTGCCCGTGGTCGAGGCGAGGCTGCGCGCGGTCAGGATGGCGTCGGAGAACGCGACCACGGCGATCGCCGCCGCGCCCGGGACCATCGCGACTGCGTCCTCCCAGCCCACCGACGGCCACGCCAGCCGGGGCAGGCCGGGCGGGATCGCGCCGATGACGGCCACGCCCTGGGCCGCGAGGTCGCGGGCCCACGACAGGGTGATCATGGCGGCGGTCAGGACGAGCAGCATCGGGAAGCGCGGGGCCCAGCGAGCGCCGGCCAGAAGGATCAGCAGGCTCGTGACGCCGATGGAGACGGTGTTCCAGTGCACGCCGCCCAGGACGTTGCTGACGAATGAGCCGTACTGCTGCAACGGCGTGTAGCCCTCGACCTCGACGCCGAGCAGGACGCCGATCTGGCCGGCGATCAGCGTCAGGCCCAGGCCGGTGAGGAAGCCGAGCAGGACGGCGGAGGAGAAGTAGTCGGCGATCCACCCGAGGCGGGCCAGGCGGGCCAGCGCGAAGACAACCGCCACCAGCAGGGCGAGCATGGCCGCGAGAGCCGGGTAGTCGGCGGGGTCGTCGCTGACCGCGCCGAGCACGGGGGCGACCATCAGGGCGGCCGTGGTGGTCGGCCCGACCATCAGGACCCGGGAGGAGCCCAGCGCCGCATAGACCATCAGCGGCAGCACGAGGCCGTAGAGCCCGGCCACCACCGGCAGCCCGGCGGTCTGCGCGTAGGCCATCGCCTGGGGCACCGCGAGGGCGGCGATCACCACCCCGGCGAGCAGGTCCCCGCGCAGGCTGGAGTAGCCGTGCAGCTGGCCGACGAGGGGCACGAGGTGCCAGCGGGAGGCGGCCCGCTTCGGGGCCACGAACACCGGTCCGCGGGCCGGGACCGGAACCGCGGGCTCGGGGCGGGCGGGTGCGGCCGGCGCAGAGTCGGGCGCAGGGTCGTCCGGTCGGGTCGGGAGGGCGTCGGCGGGTCCCGTGTCGGGCTGTGTCCCGTCCCGGTCGTCCACCCGCCCTCACCGCCTCACGCCGTGCCCCGCGGCAGCGTAGCGAGGATCAGCCGGTCGGGTCCGGGTGAGCGGCGTCGGCCGGGGAGGTTCGGCCCTCCGTTCGGCCCTCCGTTCGTCCCTTGCGCAGGCCCGCATCGAAGCCGGCCATGGCACCCAGCGACACCCCGATCGTGGGCAGCACGAACCACAACATCACCGCGGAGTAGGCGGGTAGGCGCTCGTGGTCGGTGGCGTTGAGAAGCAGGTACAGGGTGTAGGCGGCGTAGAGCCCCACGAACAGGGCTCCCTCCCACCGGCGGATCTCGAAGCCGGTGTAGATCACCGGCAGCAGGGCGACCGACGCCGCGATCATGATCGGCATGTCGACGCGCACGGCCGACTGCGCGACCGGGATGCCGGCGGGGGCCAGCAGGCTGCTCACGCCCAGGACCGCGCCGATGTTGAAGATGCAGCTGCCCACCGCGTTGCCGACCGCCATCTCGCGCTGCCCGCGCATCGCAGCGATGACCGTGGTCGCCAGCTCGGGCAGTGACGTTCCGATGGCCACGACGGTCAGGCCGATGACCATCTCGGGGATGCCCAGCTCGGTGGCGATGCGGGTCGCACCCTCGACCAGCCACCCGCCGCCGACCACGAGCAGCGCAACGCCGAGCACCACCAGCAGGAGGTTGCGCACGTGGCGTCCGGCTGTGGCCGGCGGGAGGTCGGGGGCCGGCGGGAGGTCGGGGGCCGGCGGGAGGTCGGGGGTCGCCGGACCCCCGGCGCCGACGGTGAGCTCTGTCGGATCGTGCGCCTGCCCGCGCCGGCCCATCATCACCGCGGTGGCCACGTAGGCCACCAGGCAGGCGAACAGCAGCGCACCATTGGCCCGGCCGATGAGGCCGTCCAGGCTCACGAGCAGCAGCAGGACGCCCATCCCCACCATGACCGGCACGTCCACCCGCACGAGCTGGGTGCGCACCACCAGCGGTCCGATCAGCGCCGCGATCCCGAGCACCAGCAGCACGTTGGCGATGTTGGAGCCCACGACATTGCCCACGGCCAGGTCGGGGCTGCCGTCGGCGACCGCCCGCAGGGTGACAGCCAGCTCGGGAGCCGACGTCGCGAAGGCCACCACCGTGAGGCCGACCACCAGTGGCGACATGCCCAGGGCCGTGGCCAGCTCCCCGGCGCCGCGCACGAGCAGCTCTCCGCCGGCGACGAGCAGCACGAATCCGGCGATCAGCAGTCCCACGGTGGCGAGGTCCACGAGGCCTGAAGGTAGTGGCAGAGGCCCCGTCATGCCCGGGCTCATCGGTCGGTGGCCCGTGGCGGCGGAGGGTGGCGGACGGTCGATGCCGGGCGTCGAGCGGGTCCGGCTCGGGCGGACTCCACCGCCCGCTGCTCGGTACTGTCCCCCTGCTGGCCGTGGGGCCGGCGCGCCACGGTCCCTGCCGGGACTAGCCGACGGCGGCCTGAGACGGCCAGACAGCCCCGGGTCCCGACGGGCGCCGTGACGCCCCACACGAGAAGGAGGGTGCCGGCATGGCCGACGAACCGCTCAAGACGTCCGTCTCGATCGACCCCGCGGTGCGGGCCGTCGAGGTGAAGATCACGGCCCGGGTCGAGGACGAGGACACGGTGCTCGCGCTGATGCAGAAGGCCAGCGAGGAGCCGCAGAACCGCACCGTCTACTTCTTCGACACCCCGGAGCTGGCGCTGTTCGACAAGGGCCTGGTCCTGCGCGCGCGCAAGAACGCAGGGACGACGACGACAGCACCGTCAAGCTGCGCCCGGTCGATCCGGCGACCATCCAGGTGGACTGGGCCAGGACCGAGGAGTTCGAGATCGAGATGGATCGCGTCGGGGAGACCGAGGTCATCTCGGCCAAGCTCGGCGCGGTGCAGGACCGCGACGAGATCGACGAGGTCGTGGCCGGTGAGCGCCCCCTGCGCAAGCTGTTCTCCGAGCTCCAGGAGCGCCTCATCGACCGAGTTCGGTCCCGCCGACGTCGGCTGGGACGACCTGTCGGTGATGGGCCCGATCGACGTGAGCAAGTGGAAGGTCGGACTGGGAGGAGTTCGGCCACGAGGTCGTGGTCGAGCGCTGGCTGCTGCCTGACCGCTCCGACCTGGTGGAGCTCTCGATCAAGGTCGAGCCGGGCGAGGCCACCACCGCCTCCGAGGAGTTCCTCGACCTGCTCGAGGAGTCCTCGGCCTCGACGTCAGCGGCGACATGCAGACCAAGACCCGTGGCGCGCTGACCTACTTCACCACCGGCAAGGGATTCGACGACTAGGCGCACGAGGGCCGGACGGGAGCACAGCCATGGGCGAAGATCATCCCGCGCTGGGAGTGGCGCACGTTCGGCACGCACTTCGGTGCGGCCGAGGCAGTACCTGGCCGGCCTGACCCCGACCGGTGTGCAGGACAGCGAGGAGCTGTACCTGATCTCCGCCGACGGGGGACACGGTCAAGGTCCGCGCCGACCTGATGGACATCAAGCTCCTGCGCGAGGTCGACGCGCACGGGCCTCGAGCGCTGGGAACCGGTGCTCAAGGCCGAGTTCCCGCTGGGCCACGAACCGATCGGGGCCGTCTTCTCCGCCCTGCGCGTGCCGATGCCCGAGCTGGCGCGGGAGCAGTACACCCTCGAGGAGTTCCTTCGGGAGGTGGCCGACCCGCACCCGGGGATCCGCGCGGTGCCGGTCAGCAAGCACCGGGTGCGCTACACGATCGAGGGGTGCACCGGGGAGTTCACCGACGTCGAGGTCGACGGCCTGGCCACTGCGCACCATCGCCATCGAGTCCGAGGACCAGGCCGCGGTGGCCAACGCGGTGCGCGTGGTGGGCCTGGGCGCCCGGGTCAACACCAGCTACCCGCGTGGCCTCGGCGCGCTGTTCGACGGGGAGCCGCCGCGCTACGCGACGATCGACGTGGGCACCAACTCGGTGAAGTTCCACATCGGCCAGCCCCAGCACGGGAGAGTGTGGCAGACCCTGGTCGACCGGGCCGAGGTCACCCAGCTCGGCGAGGGACTGGCGGCCTCGGGGGTGATCTCCACACAGGCAACGGCCCGGACCGTGGCGGCGATCGACGCGATGGTCGACGAGGCACGCGCCCACCTGGTGCGCGAGATCGCCGCCGTCGGCACCGCGGGGCTGCGCATGGCGAGCAACCCGCGGAGGTCCTGGCCGCCATCGAGGCCGCAGACCGGGGTGGTCGTCGAGGTGATCTCCGGTGAGGAGGAGAGCCGGCTGGCGTACCTGGCGGCGGCCTGCCGGCCTGGGCCTGGCGACGGGATCGGTGGTCGTCTTCGACACCGGTGGGGGCAGCTCCCAGTTCACCTTCGGCGAGGGCCCGCAGGTCGCCGAGCGGTTCAGCGTCAACGTGGGTGCGGCCCGCTACACCGAGCGCTTCGGTCTCGGTGGGGCGGTGAGCCCGGAGGTGCTCGCCGAGGCGCTGGCCGCCATCGCGGCCGACCTCGAGCGCCTCGACGGTCGACCGGCGCCCGAGGCGCTGGTCGGGATGGGCGGGGCCGTCACGAACATCACGGCCGTGCGACCTCGGGCTGGAGACCTACGACCCGGACGCGGTGCAGGGCGCGATCCTCGAGCGCGCCGAGGTGGACCGCCAGATCGAGCTGTACCGGACCCGGGACGCCGACGCCAGGCGCGTAGATCGTCGGGCTGCAGCCCAAGCGTGCCGAGGTGATCCTTGCCGGGGCGTGCGTGGTGCGCACGGTCATGGACAAGCTCGGCCAGGACCGTCTGACCGTCAGCGACCGTGGCCTGCGTCACGGCCTGCTCGTCGAGCGGTTCGGCTCGGGCGAGGCGGAATGGGTGGAGCGCGCGTAGCCGACCTTCAGGGGAGGGGCGTCGATTCGGTCCAGCACGCAGGAGTCGACTCGCCGTTCCGGGTCACGGGCCGCGCGCGAGGGGTGGCCTGGCCGTGCCGTGCCCGCGAATCAGCCGCGCGGATTTCTGCGGACCAGGACGAAAGGGACACGCGAGGCCCGGGAACGCCATGCGGGGTCCCGCGGTGACCTGATCGTGTGGAGTCACCCGGCCCGCCGGGCGTAGCGTCGTGCCGCGCGCCACCGCGGCGCCGCCCGCCCTGAGGGGGTCCCATGACGAGCCACACGTCTGCCGCCACACACCGCGCCCGGCTCGGGCTGATCACGACCGTGGTGGCAGCCATGGCGCTGGGCACGCCCGCCGGCCCGGCTGTGTCGAGCCCGCACCCCGAGCTCACAGTGATGACGCGCAACCTGTACCTGGGTTCCAGCCTCGCCCCCGCGATCGAGATCGACCCCTCGGACCCCAACGCGGGTGCGAAGTTCGTCGGAGCCGTGGCCACCATCTACGGCACCGCGGTCTTCACCGACTTCCCGACACGGGCGCACGCGATTGCCGACGAGGTGGCCGCCGCGGATGCGGACCTGATCGGCCTGCAGGAGGTCTCGGACTGGACCGTCACGCCGGTGGGCAACCCTGGTGCGGCAGCGCCTGACTTCGACTTCCTCACGCTGCTGATGCAGGCCCTGTCGGACAAGGGCCTGCACTACTCCGTTGCCGGGGTGGTGGACAACGCCCTCATCGGCCCGGTGCCGCTGGTATCGCCCGAGGCAGGGTGCGCGGCAGTGGCGCCAGTGCCTGACTGCGTGGTCACGTTCGCCGACCGTGACGCCATCCTGGTCAACGACGCCACGGCCGGGCTCACCGTGGGTGGGGCGCGAACCGGCCGCTACACCGCCCAGCAGGTCCTGACCACGCCCGCAGGGCCCCTGTCCTTCGACCGCGGTTGGGTCTCGGTCGAGGCCCGCTACCTCGGCAAGAGCTTCCGGATGGTGAACACGCACCTGGAGACGGAGGACTTCCCGGCCGTCCAGCAGGCGCAGGCCGCCGAGTTCCTCGCCGGGCCGGCGCGCGGTGGGCAGACCCTCGCGACCGGCGACTTCAACTCCGCGGCGGACGGCAGCACCACGACGTCCTACGCCCAGCTCACCGCACCCCAGGCGTTCAGCGATGCATGGTCGGTGAACGGTGACGCCCCCGGCCTGAGCTGCTGCCAGAACGCGACCCTGACGAACGTGGACTCCGAGCTTCGCTCGCGCATCGACCTGGTGCTGACCCGGGGTCCGCTGAGGGCGGTCGCCGCCGAGGTGGTGGGGACGACCCCGTTCCGCGCGCAGACGCTGCCACCGCGGCCCATCTGGGCCTCGGACCACGCGGGCGTGGTGGCCCGGGTGCGGATCCGCTAGGGCTGCGCACCGGGCGTGCGCTCAGGCACGGACTGTCGATCCGGTATGGGCGATCCACGGCCCGCCAACCGCGGAGATCGGGGCTCAGCGGCCGTCGCGCAGCTCGGCGACGAGGTGCGCGACCACGGCCCGCAGGTCGTCGTCGTGGGCCGCGGCCACCTGCACCTGGCGCTGGTAGCCCGCGCCGTGCTCCATGATGCTGCGCACGAGGTCGAGCTCGGCGGGGCAGCCCAGATCCTCGGCCACCGGCGCCAGGGTGACCAGCAGCTCCTCGAGGTCCTCGGTGACCAGTCGCTCGTCGCCGTCGGCATTGCGGATCAGGATCGCGTCCATCCCGTAGCGCGCGGCCCGCCACTTGTTCTCCCGGACGAACCAGGGCTGCATCCGGGGCACGCCCGCCCCCGAGTCCAGGGCGCGGGACAGGTGCTCGACCAGGCACTGCGTCAACGCCGTCAGGGCCGCGATCTCTCCGGTGGTGGAGACCCCGTCGAAGGCCCGCACCTCGATCGTGCCCCAGCGCGGTGAGGGCCGGATGTCCCAGCGCAGCTCGCTGACCACGTCGATCACGCCCACGTGCAGCAGGTCGGCCACCATCGACTCGTACTGCTCCCAGGTGGAGAACTGCGGCGGGAGGCCCCCGGTCGGCAGCTGCTGGAAGAGCATGGCCCGGTTCGAGGCGTAGCCGGTGGCCCGGCCCTCCCAGAACGGGCTGGAGGCGCTCAGGGCCTGGAGGTGGGGCAGGTAGGTCAGCAGGCCGTCGATGAGCGGCATCACCTTGGCGCGGTCCTCCACCGAGACGTGCACGTGCACGCCCCAGATGAGCATCTGCTCGCCCCACCACTGGGTGCGGTCGAGCAGCGTGTCGTAACGGGGGTTGTCCGGGGTGACCTCCTGGTCGACCGGCCGGCTGAAGGGGTGCGTGCCGGCGCTCATCAGGTCGATGCCCAGGCTGTCGGCGAGCGGGACCACGGTGTCGAGCAGGGTGCTGAGCTCGGCGACGGCCGGGCCGACGGTGGGGCTCGGCGAGCTGACCAGCTCGACGGTGTTGGTCAGCAGCTCGCCGGTGACCAGGGGGAAGCCGTCGAAGTCCCCGGTGAGGGCCAGCAGCTCCGGGGCCGCGGGGGTGAGCTCACCGGTGGCGCGATCCACGCAGGCCAGCTCCCACTCGATCCCGAGGCGGGACCGGTGGGACTTCGCGAACTCGATTCCCATGTGCGCTCCTCTCGGGACGCTCAGGCTCCGGCATCCACGTGTGAGCGGCAACCGTCCCACACGCCGGGACGATCCTGTCCATCCGCCCCGGCCGGAGGCTGTGGCGTCCCGGTGTCCGGCTGTGGGGTGGGGGTGAGGGGGTGAGGGGGTGAGGGGGTGTGGGGGTGTGGGGGTGTGGCGGGCTCTCAGGTGGGGAGCACTGGGACGCGGAAGCCGAGCTCCGCGCCTCCGTCGGGCCGGTTGACGGCCAGCACCTGCCCGCCGTGGGCCTCGGCGACGTCACGGACGATGGCCAGGCCCAGGCCGGAGCCGGGCTGCGACCGCGCCGCGGTGGCCCGGTAGAACCGGTCGAAGACGTGGGGCAGGTCGGCGGGATCGATGCCCGGGCCGCGATCGCGCACGAGCACGGTTCCGCGGTTGACGACGAGCTCGACCGGGGATCCGTCGGGGGAGAACTTGCACGCGTTCTCCACCAGGTTCCACGTCGCCCGCTCGAGGGCGGCCGCGCTGCCCATCGCCACGCTGGAGTCGGTGCTCAGCAGCAGAACCCGCCCGGTCCGGCGCTGGGCCCGCCCGGCCACCGCGCGCGCCACTGCGGCGAGCTCCACGGGCTCCGCCGGGGCATCGGCCGGGGTCGCGCTGGCCACGTGGACGATCTCGTTGACCAGGTGGGTCAGCTCGCGTGTCTCGCCGTCGAGGTCGGCCACCACCCGGGCGCGGGTCTCCGGGGGCATCGCGTCGAACTGGCGCAGCAGCGCGACATTGGTGCGCAGTGAGGTCAGCGGCGTGCGCAGCTCGTGGCCGGCGTCCTGCACCAGGCGGGCCTGGTCCTCGCGGGACTGTCCCAGGCGCACCAGCATCGCGTTGAACGCCACGCCCAGCCGGGCGATCTCGTCAGATCCGGCTGTGGGCACCTCGGCGTTGAGCTGGCCGGTCGCGGTCACCTCCTCAGCGGCCTCGGTGAGCTGCACCAGGCGCGTGGCGCTGCGTCGCGCCAACAGCCAGCCGGCGATGGCTGCCAGGAGGGCCACGGCGGCGCCGATGAGGGTCAGCAGCCAGGCCAGGGAGGCCAGCACCTCCGCGTTCTCGCTCACGTCGCGGCCCACCTGCACCGCCCCGCGGGCACCCCCGTCGGACTGGGTCACCACGCGGTAGGGGCGTGAGTCGATAGTGGCGTCACGGAAGACGATGGCCGGCGAGGCCGAGCGGGCGATCGCCAGGTCCGACACGTCCACCGGCAGGGTGACCTCCGCCGCGGGGTCGGCCACAGTCGTGCCGTCGGGCAGCAGGACCTGCGTGGGGAGCACGAGCTCGGGGCTGCTGCGCTCACCGCGGCCGTCCCCGGGGCCGCTGCGGCCGCGATCGTCGGCGACATCGTCGGCGCGCCGGCCCTCGGCCAGGTCGTGGGCCAGAGGCGCCGAGACCGCCAGGAGCGACTCGTCGGCCTGGGCGGTCAGCCGTCCGGCGATCGCCGCGTAGGACAGCAGCCCCATGAGGGCCGCCGCCGCGGTCACCACTGCGCCGAACAGCAGCGCCAGGCGGCTCTGCAACCTCACGAGTCGGCTCGCATCGTGTACCCGACCCCACGCACCGTGCGGATCAGGGTGTCACCGGGCAGGTCGAGCTTGCGGCGCAGGTAGCCGATGAACACCGCCAGGTTCTTGGACTCGGGACCGAAGTCGTAGCCCCAGATCCGGTCGTAGATGACGTGGTGCTCCATCACGATCCCCTCGTTGACCATGAGCAGCTCGAGCAGGTCGAACTCGGTGCGCGAGAGGCTGACCTCCGCGCCGTGGGCCCACACCCGCCGCGCGGCCGGGTCGAGGCGGACCGGGCCCACCTCGAGGGTGTCGTCGCGCGCCGCCTCCACGGCGGCGGGCGGGGCGGGGAGCATGGTGTCGGCCCGTCGCAGCAGGGCGCGCAGCCGGGCCAGCACCTCGTCGATGTCGTAGGGCTTGGCCACGTAGTCGTCGGCACCGGCGTCCAGGCCGGCCACCCGGTCGGCGGTCTCGGTGCGCGCGGTGACCATCAGGATCGGCACCCGGTTTCCCTCGGCACGCAGCACCGCGCAGACCCCGAGGCCGTCGACCCCGGGCATCATCACGTCGAGGATCACGACGTCGAAGGCCTCGGCACGGGTGGCGGCCAGGGCCTGGACACCGTCCGCGGCCCGCGTGACGCGGTAGCCGGAGAGCTCCAGCGCGGTGGCCAACGACTCCCGGATCGCCCGGTCGTCGTCGGCCACCAGCACATGGGGTTGCACGGGCAACAGTCTGCCCTCAGCTCAGGCGGTCGCGCTCGGAGCCGCGCTCGGGGCGTCGGACGAGCCGTCGCTGTCGTCGGGGCCGTCGCCGTCCCTGTCGCCGCGGCCGGGGCCCCCGTGCCCGCCGCGCCCGCCGGTGAAGGCCTCGACGGAGGTGACGGTGAAGTCGGCGTCCATCTTGACCTCGACCTCGGTGCCGTCGGACTTGCGGACGTGGGCCTCGTAGGTGCCGCCGTTGTCGGTCTCGACGCGGATGACGGTGCCGCCCTCGACGGCGGCCTCAGCCGCGGCGGTGGCCTTGGTGGCGTCGTCGCCGGTCAGCGGGGTCTCGCCCGCGCCGGGTCCGCCGTGCCCTCGGTGGCCGCCGCGCCCGCCGGTGAAGGCCTCGACGGAGGTGACGGTGAAGTCGGCGTCCATCTTGACCTCGACCTCGGTGCCGTCGGACTTGCGGACGTGGGCCTCGTAGGTGCCGTCGGCGTCGGTCTCGACGCGGATGACGGTGCCGCCCTCGACGGCGGCCTCAGCCGCGGCGGTGGCCCGGGTGGCGTCGTCGCCGGTCAGCGGGGTCTCACCCGTACCGGGGCCCTTCGGGGTGTCGGTCGAGGAGTCGGCGCCGGTCGACGTGGTCGGGTTCGGCGTCGCGTCGGCGGTGGTGGTGATGCCCGTGGCCGGGGCGGACAGCGCGAGGACCAGGGCGACGCCGAGGGCGCCTGCACCGGCGGCGGCGCCGGCACCGAGCTTGGAGATGCGGTTCATGGTGGTGCTCCTTCGTCGTTCGGACTGGCCGCGCTCTGCGGCCGTGCACCCACTGTTGCCGCCCCGGGTAGGAGTCCCCTGAGGTCTCGGTAAGGGGAGGGTGTGAACGCCCGATCCGCGGCCTTGAGCGGGCATAGTTCTGCCCATGGCTGACCCCAAGTCCGACCTGGTGCGCTACCTGGGCTCGGCTCGCGAGGCGCTGGTGTGGAAGCTCGACGGACTCGACGAGTACGACGTGCGCCGGCCGCTCGTGCCCACGGGCACCAACCTCCTGGGGTTGGTCAAGCACCTCTCGGGAGTCGAGGCCGAGTACTTCGGGGCCTGCTTCGACCGCCCCTTCCCCGAGCGGCTGGCCTGGTTCGAGGAGGGCGCGGAGGTCAACGCCGACATGTGGGCGACCCCCGAGGAGTCCCGCGAGCAGATCATCGCCCTGTACCGCCGGGTGTGGGCGCACGCCGATGCCACCATCGACCGGCTCTCCCTCGATGCGCTGGGAACGGTGCCGTGGTGGCCCGAGGAACGGCGCGTGGTCACGCTGCACGAGATCCTCGTGCACGTGGTCGCCGAGACCAACCGGCACGCGGGGCACGCCGACATCGTGCGTGAGCTCATCGACGGTGCCGTCGGGCTGCGTGAGGGCCGCACGAACCTGCCGCCGGTGGATGCCTCGTGGTGGGGGTCGTACGCCGATCGCCTGGAGCAGGTGGCGGGCGGGTTCCGGTCGGCCCCGGACGCCGGCTGACGGACCGGGCGTGCGAGTCCTGGGCCTCGACGGCTTCCGTGACGGATGGGTCGGGATCCTGCTCGACGAGGCCGGGTACGTCGGCGCGATCGTCGATGCGTCGCTGGAGCGGGCGGTCCAGCGGGCGGCGGGGGCGGGATCGGTCGACGGGCAAGGTCCGCGCCGCCCGGGCGCGGCACCCCTGGACGTCGTGGGCATCGACATGCCGATCGGGCTGGCCGACCGGACTGACCGTGCCGCGGATCTGGCTGCCCGCGAGTTGCTGGGGAGACGTGCCTCCACGGTGTTCCTGACCCCGGTGCGCTCCGCCCTGGCCGAGCCCACCCATGCCCGTGCCTCCCAGCGCAACCGCGAGCTCACGGGCCGGGGCATCTCGGCCCAGGCCTTCGCGCTGCGGCCGCGGATCCTCGAGGTGGATGCGTGGCTGCGTGCTCACCGGCAGCCGGGAGCCGATGCCGCCGGGCCGGAGGTGCTCGAGGTGCACCCCGAGCTGGCCTTCCAGACGATGGCCGGTCAGCCCCTCGAGGCCCCGAAGCGGCGCTGGGCCGGCGCCATCCAGCGCCGCACCCTCCTGGCCGCGCGGGGGATCGCACTGCCCGACAACCTCGGGGCCGCGGGGCGCGCGGCCGGTGTCGACGACGTGCTCGACGCGGCCGCGGTGGCCTGGACTGCGCGGCGGTTCGCCCGCGGCGAGGCCATGAGCGTGCCGGACCCTCCGGAGGTGTTCAGCGACGGGATCCCGGCAGCGATCTGGCGGTGAGTGCCACCTCCCGCCGGTCGAGCGGGTCGCTGGTGGCTGGGCATGGTCGCCCCGGCGACGTCGGCCGCGGTCAGGAACTGCGCGCCGATGGTGGTCAGGCCGCTGGGGCTGCCGGGCAGGACGTGCACCGCCCCCAGGCTGGGAGGATGGGGCCGTGACGGGAGTCGAGGACCTCGCCCTGAACCGGGCGCTGTGGGACGTGGTCAACGAGCAGTTCAGCGGGGCCGAGGGCGCCGCGCTGTGGCGGCGCGAGGACATCGTGTGGGGGATCTTCGGCATCCCCGAGGCCGAACTGGGCGTGCTCGGTGACGTGGCGGGCCTCGACGTGATCGAGCTCGGCTGCGGCGCCGCCCACGTCTCGGCCTGGCTGGCCCGCCGGGGTGCCCGCGTGGTGGCCCTCGACCTGTCCGGGGGCCAGCTGCGCTCGGCTGCGCAGGCCCAGGCCGAGCACGGTCTGCGCTTCGGGCTCATCCAGGCCAACGGCGAGCAGGTGCCGTTGGCCTCGGGCTGTGCCGATCTGGTCGTCTCCGAGCACGGGGCGCCGGCCTGGTGCGAGCCGGACGCGTGGATCGGCGAGGCGGCCCGGCTGCTGCGCCCCGGGGGTCGGCTGGTGTTCCTGACCAACAGCCCGCTGTCGGCGATGTGCGTCCCGGCCGACGGCGGGCCCGCGGGGGAGCGGCTGCTGCGTGGCCCTGCTGAGCTCAGCCAGGTGCGCTGGCCGGGGGGCGGTGTCGAGCACCACCTCGGCCACGGTGCCTGGATCGAGACGCTGCTGCGCCACGGGTTCGCCATCGAGGGCCTGCGTGAGCTGCACGCGCCGGCCATGGGCCCGGCCCCGGCGACCGACGCGCAGGGCAGCGGGACGGCGGCCTCCGACTACTACGGGATCGCGGAGCGGGAGTGGGGGATGCGCTGGCCGGTCGAGGACCTGTGGGTCGCCCGCCTCCTCGTTCGTGCCGGGTGAGTGACCCCCACCGGCGCGCGGACGTTCTGCACGCCCACGCAGAGCCGCTCAGCGGTCAGTGACCGGGTCACAGGTCCCGCGCCGGCCCGCAACGGCTGCCCGCAGGCCCCGCCGCGTCGCTGCGGACCGCTCGCAAGGAGCAGGATGGCAGCATGCGCAACGTACTGATCATGGGTGCAGGTGGCCGCGACTTCCACGTGTTCTCGACCGTCTACCGCGATGACCCGAGCACCCGGGTGGTGGCCTTCACCGCGACCCAGATCCCGGGCATCGACGACCGGACGTACCCGGCCACCCTGGCCGGCCCGCTCTACCCCGCGGGCATCCCGATCGTGCCCGAGGAGCGCCTGGTGGCCCTGATCGGCGAGCACGAGGTGGACGAGGTGGTGTTCGCCTACTCCGACATCGCCCACGCCGACGTCATGCACGCCGCCTCGACGGTGATGGCCGCCGGAGCGGACTTCCGCCTGGCCGGGCCGCGCTCGACGATGCTGGCCAGCACCAAGCCCGTGGTCGCGGTCTGTGCGGTGCGCACCGGCTGCGGCAAGAGCCAGACCACCCGCACGGTCGGGCGCCTGCTGCAGGATGCGGGCCTGCGGGTGGCCCTGATCCGCCACCCGATGCCCTACGGCGACCTCGACGCGATGCGCGTCCAGCGGTTCGCCACCCTGGCCGACATCGACGCCAGCGACCCCACCGTGGAGGAGCGCGAGGAGTACGAGGCACCCGTGGAGATGGGCCTTCTGATGTTCGCCGGCGTGGACTACGAGCAGATCCTGCGCGCCGCCGAGGCCGAGGCCGACGTGATCATCTGGGACGGGGGCAACAACGACTTCCCGTTCGTGCGCCCGGACCTGATGATCACCGTCGTCGACCCGCTGCGGCCGGGTCACGAGACCGGGTACCACCCCGGCGAGATGAACCTGCGGATGGCCGACGTGGTGGTCGTCAACAAGGTGGACAGCGCCGACCCGGCCGATGTCGAGCGGGTGGTCGCGGAGGTCACGCGCGTCGTTCCCGAGGCCGTGGTCGTGCGTGCCGCGTCGCCGGTCACGCTGGCCACGGAGCAGTCCCTGGCCGGGCGGCGGGTCCTGGTCATCGAGGACGGCCCGACCCTCACGCACGGCGGCATGCCGTTCGGGGCAGGGACGGTGGCTGCACGTGCGGCGGGCGCCACGGACATCGTCGACCCGCGGCCGTACGCCGTGGGCTCGATCGCTGCCACCTACGCCAAGTACCCCTCCACCGGGCCCGTCCTTCCGGCGATGGGCTACGGCCCGCAGCAGCTCGCGGACCTCGAGGCGACGCTGCGCGCCGCTCCCGTCGACGTGGTCGTCTCCGGCACGCCGATGGACCTCGGACGGCTCATCGACCCGGGCCACCCGATGCTGCGCGCCACCTACGCGCTGCGGGAGGTGGGCTCGCCCACGCTGGCCGACGTGCTGGCCCCCCACATCGAGGGGTGGCGTCCCGCCGGCTGAGCCCCGCCCGGGGCCCGGCGCAGGAGCGCTGCGCCGCACGCCCCCAGATCCGCCCGGGGACCCGGCCGGATCTCACGGCCGGGTCCCCGGGCGTCGCGTCAGCGGTCGGCGTCCGATCCCGGACCGTCCTCGCCCGCGCGGTCCGCGGCGCCCGGCCCGGGGCTGTCCGATCCCGGTGTCGTGGCCGTCGGATCCTGCGGTGGGCCGGGCGGCAGCCCCTTCTCGATGTCGAGCTTGCGCAGCTCGCCTGTGTCGTCGAGCTCGCGGCCGGTCTCGAGGTCCATCGCGACCATGCCGGGGGGCAGGTTCGACAGGTCCGGGGCGATGACGATGTCGGGAAGACCGGAGTCGGGCAGGCGCAGGGTGTCGCCCTCCATGTCGACCGTGACCAGGACGAGGTCGGAGTCACCGTGCTTGGCCAGGGTCTCGCCCCGGAAGAACGCCGGGGCGATCACGTTCCACAGGACCATGAGCAGGAATCCGGTGGCGAGGGCGCCCATGCCGATCATGAAGACCCCGCCGATCCCGGCGACTGTCGTCTCGCCGTAGTTGGGGTCCGCGTACTGGATGCAGGCGATCGTGAACGCGGAGAGCAGCATCAGCCCGCCCAGGCCCGGGAGGATCCCCTTGCGCACCAGGTTCTGGGTGCTGTCACCGAGCACGCGACGGTAGTACCAGACGCAGGCGAAGCCGGTCAGGCCGTAGTAGAAGGCGATCATGAGGCCCACCGCCGCGATCGAGTCGGCGAGGATGTTCTGGCTGACCGCGGTGAGGCCCACGTAGAACGCGATGGAGACGATGCCCATCGTGATCGTGGAGACCGAGGGGGTCAGGTAGCGGGGATGCACCTTCGCGAAGGCGCTCGGCAGAGCCTTGTACGCGCCCATCGACAGGGAGGTCCGCGCCGTGGGCAGGATGGTCGTCTGGGTGGAGGCCGAGGCAGAGGTCAGCACCGAGATGATGAGCAGGAACTCGAAGCCGCGGCCGATCAGGCTGTCGCCGAAGACTGCCGGACCCAGCGCACCGAAGACGTCGTCGGAGTTCTCGGGGTTGGCCAGGCCGTACTCGGTGTCACCCACGCCCGCGAAGGCCACGGTCGCGACCGACACCAGCGCGTAGGTCACCAGGAGCAGGAGTGTGGAGATGATCGCCGCTCTCCCGGGAGTCCTGGCCGGATCGTCGCTCTCCTCGTTGACGCTGACCGCGGTGTCCCAGCCCCAGTAGATGAACACGGCGATGAGCGTGGCGGTCACCATCGACCCCAGCGACAGCCCCGAGGGCCACAACCAGGACAGGCTCGGGGTGAGCGAACCCTCGGGAGCCGAGCCGGCGTAGACCTTGAACAGCGCGATCACCGAGAACACGGCGAGGATGACCAGCTCGATGCCGAGCAGGCCGTACTGCATGCGGGCCGAGACCTCGATCCCGCGGAAGCAGATGTAGGTCATCAGGATGATCCAGATGACTCCGGCTATCGTGCTGGCCGTGGTGCTGGCCGCGAGGTCGTCGCGGCCGAAGAGCTGGAACGTGTAGGAGCCCGCGATCTGGGCCAGGTTGGCCATGACGATGACGTCGGCGGCGATGATGCCCCACCCGCCCATCCAGCCGGCCCGCGGGCCGAACGCGCGCGAGGCCCAGGTGAAGGTGGTGCCGCAGTCGGGCTCGGCGCTGTTGAGCTCCTGGTAGGCGATGGCGATGAGGAACATCGGGATGAAGGCCAGCAGCATGATCGCCGGCGCCTTGACCCCGACGATGCCGTCCCCGTTCTCGGTGGCCACGACGAACCCCAGGGATGCCGCCAGGCTGTAGGCCGGAGCGGTCGAGGCCAGCCCCATCACGACACTGGCGAAGAGTCCCAGGGCCCCCTTCTTCAGGCCCTTGTCGGCCGTCAGCTCGGGGAAGCCGATGATGCCGCCGGGTTGATGCGCAGCCATGCGCCGTCCCTTCGTCCGTCGGCGCCCAGACTGGCCCCGGCGAGCGCAGGGTAGCCCCCGGCTGGGGTCTGACCCCTGCCGTGCAGCGGTGTTGGGCGACCCGTTCCGGGTGCGGATTCCGTCGTCCCGGGCCTCGCCCGTGACCTGCGACCGGGGCGTTCGCGGGGTGTCCGCCACCCGGGCTGGCCGGGACCGGGGTCGGGCAGGCCCGCTATGACCCGGTTCGTGGCCCTTGTGCGGTGGCCCAGTGCCGCTCAGCGCGCGGGCGCACGGGTGCGGGCGTACGGTGCGGATCCCGCTGGACGCCTCATGAGGGGAGATCGCGCCATGGCCATCCCGACGATCCGACTCGCTGCCTCTGCGCTCGCCCTGGGCCTGGCCGCCCTGAGTGCCTCGGCCCTGCCCGCCGTCGCATCCGGTCACGGGGGGCATCCGTGGCCGCAGCTGGAGTCGAGCTGGACCGAGGTGAACCCCGACGCCCCATGGTCGGCGCGCGCCGGGCTGCAGGCGGTCACCTTGGACAACACCGTCTACGTGCTCGGCGGCCGGGTGCCGAAACCCCCGAGCTTCCCGCCCATCCCGGGCGACAGCACCCTGCTCAACGACGTGTGGTCCTCCACGGACCGCGGCGCCACCTGGACCAACCTCGTCCCGGCCGGGGCGGCGGGGATGTGGGCCCCGCGGGGCTACTTCTCGGCCGTGACGAAGGGCCGGTTCATGTACGTGATCGGAGGGCAGGACTTCCGGGTCACGCCCAACCCGTGCCCGCCGCCCGAGGTGGCCCCGGACTGCCCGCCGGTGGTGTCGAGCTCGCAGTTCTTCAACGACGTCTGGCGCAGCGCAGATGGGGTGCACTGGACCCAGATGACCGCCAACGCGCCGTGGACCGGTCGGGCCGGGCTCAGCGCCGCGGTCCTGGGCGGGCAGATCTACGTGTTCGGCGGGTCGCGCAACGACGACAGTGCGGTGATCGGCGGGCCCCCGGTGCGTGAGTACTTCAACGACGTCTGGCGCTCCCGGGACGGTCGGCACTGGACGCAGGTGACGGCCGCGGCCCCGTGGGCCAAGCGTGCGGGGGCGGCTGTGGCCGTCAAGGACGGGGCGATCTACCTGCTCGGCGGCGAGGTCGGGTTCGTCTGCCAGCCGCAGCCGGGGTGCACGCCGCCGTACTTCAACGACGTGTGGCGCACGCGTGACGGTCGGCACTGGACGCAGCTCACCGCCTCGGCCGGGTGGTCGCCGCGGCCAGGCCACAAGTGCGAGGTCCTGCGCGACCGGATCATCTGCTTCGGCGGCTTCGGCCAGCCCACCAACCCGACCGACGTCTGGCTCAGCCACAACGGCCGGAGCTGGCAGCAGCTGCCGGGGACAGCGTGGAACGCCGGACCGGACGGCATCAAGTACGACTTCGACACGGCCGTGATCGGGGGCCCCGGAGGTCGGGCGATCTACACGTTCGGGGGAGACCGGGAGACCTTCGACTTCACCGATCCCGGCAACTACCTGCGCGTCGACAACGACGTGTGGAGGTTCCGGCTGGGCCGCTGACGGGCCGCCGTGGCCCGCCCCGCGGGTCAGCAGTCGACCCAGGCGCTCCCCGCGCGCTGGGAGCGGACCACGGCATCGACGAACCGCACCCCCATGAGCCCGTCGTAGGAGTCCGGCACGTGCCCGGCCAGGGGGTCCGGGGTCGTGCCGGCCCGACGGGCGGCGATGACCAGGGCGGTATCCGAGTAGAGGTTGGCGAACGCGTCGGGGAACCCCTCGGGGTGCCCGGGCACCAGATGGGTCGCGTGTGCCGACAGGGGTAGCGTCCCGGGACCGTTGGGGGTGCGCCACTGGCGGGGCCCGTCCAGCGGCGTGACATGCAGCGCCTGGGGGATCTCCTGCTGCCACTCGAGGCTGGCCAGCGACCCGCTGACGCGGATGCGCAGCGCGTTCTCGACCCCGGTGGCGGCCTGCGTGGCCCAGAACGAGCCGCGGGCGCCGTTGTCGAAGCGCAGCAGGGCCCCGGCGAAGTCGTCGGTGCGCTGCCCGGGAACGATCGTGCCGACCTCGGCGCAGACCTGGCTGACCTCCAGGCCCGTGATGAAGCGGGCCAGGTTGTGCGCGTGCGTGCCGATGTCCCCGAGGACCAGCGAGGGGCCCCCGCGTTCGGGATCCGATCGCCAGTGGGATCCGGCGCCGGCGTCCGCGGCCAGCGTGGCCCGGCCCCCCTGCACGTACTCCACCTGGACCAGGCGGACCTCTCCGAGCTCGCCGGCGGCCACCATCGCCCGCGCCTGGCGGACCATGGGGTAGCCCGTGTAGTTGTGCGTCAGCCGGAGCACCAGGCCGCTGGCCTCGACAGCCGCGTGCAGCTGCTCGGCCTGGGCGAGCGTGTTGGTCATCGGCTTGTCGCAGATCACGTCGAAGCCGTGAGCCAGGGCCGCCATCGCGTAGTCGAAGTGGCTGTCGTTGGGCGTCATGATCGCCACCACGTCAGCGCCGTCGGCACGCGCCGATTCGGCCGTGACCAGGTCCTCGGCGCTGCCGTACGCGCGGTCCTCGGCGATCCCCAGGCTGCGCCCGGCCGCGCGGGAGCGGGCCGGGTCCGAGGAGAGCGCGCCTGCGACGATCTCGAACAGGTCGTCGCGGCGCGCCGCCCGGCGATGGGTGGCGCCGATGAACGAGCCCGGCCCCCCGCCGACCACAGCCAGCCGCAGTCGTCGGCCGAGCAGGTCACGCACCGGGTTGGTGGTCATGGACGACTCCTCACGCTCGGTGCCCGCACCTCTCGTGGTCCGGGTCGCCGCCCCGGCCCCGGCCCACGGCCCACGGCCCAGGACCATCGCGGGATTCTCCAGGATGTGCTCGATTCTCCCGTATGAACGGGGGATTCGAGCATCGTGGGGAGAATCTGAGCTGAGGCCGCGGCGTGGGCGGGGCGGGGTCAGAGAGGGTGGGGACCACCAGGTCCAGGAGGTGGGTCGGGTGGGCGCGGGCGCCCCCGCGCTGGACGGTGGACAGCTCGGCCCGGATGCCGCAGGCGCGCACGGCCTCGAGCAGGTCGCTCGGGGTGCGGGGTTGGGCGTCTGACTCGGCGAGGGCCCGCACCACGCGACCCTTGGTCGCCTTGTTGAAGTGGCTGGCCACCGTACGCTGGCCGCCGTGCTCGTGGATCACGCGTCCGGTGACGGTCGTGCCGGGTGGGCCGGGCCAGGAGGAGGCGTACGTCGCCGAGCGCAGGTCGAACACCAGCTGCCCGTCGGCCAGCGGATCGAGCGCCTCGGCCAGCGGGGCCCGCCAGAAGGCCGACAGGCGCCCGGGCCCGGGCAGGGTCACCGCGCCGGAGAGCCGGTACGCGGGGATCGGGTCGTCCAGGCGCACCGCCCCCCACAGCGCCGACCACACGAGCACCCAGCGCGTGAGCCGCGTGCGGGTGCGTCGGTCGGCTCCCGCGGGGTTGAGCGCAGCGAACAGCACGCCCGTGTAGACCCTCCTCGCGGGCGCCGTGGGCGCGGTCCCCAGGGCGGCGTCCCGGTCGATCTCGTCGGCGAGTCCGGGGCTCAGGCCCAGCACGGCGCGCGCCGCCTCCCGGTCACCCCGGGCCAGGGTCACCAGGTCGTCGAGCACCTGTTCCCGGGCAGGGGTGAGGCTGGGCAGCGACAGGGCGCCCAGGTCCAGAGGGGGGCCCGACCTGGGGGCCGTCTTGCCCTCACTGGGCGGCAGCAGCACGAGCACGGGGCAGATCCTGCCCTGCCACCCTGCCCGTCCGGGCGCCCGGGTGGCCCGCTCAGGCCCCCAGCGTCCCGGTGAACCCCGTGAGCCCCGTCAGGCCGACTGGGAAGGGGCCCGCCGGCGAGTGGTCCTGCTCGTTGCAGTCGATCGAGATCAGGTTCCGCCCGGAGCGCTTGGCCCGGTAGAGCGCCTCGTCGGCGCGACGCAGCGCCACGTCGGGGTCGGTGCTCGCGTCGGCCATCGCCGCGCCGATGGAGACCGTGACCAGCACCTGGGCGTCGTCGGTGTCGACCGGGCCACCGACCGAGGTGTGCACGGTGTTGGCCACCAGTGCCAGCTCCGCACAGGTGCTCACCTCGTCGATGAGCATCACGAACTCGTCCCCGCCGTACCGGGCGACCGCATCCTGGCGGCGCACCGCGCTCTGGAGCCGGGCAGCCACCGCGGCGATCACCTCGTCACCCACGTGGTGGCCGAGTTCGTCGTTGATCGGCTTGAGGTTGTCGATGTCGACGAACAGGATGCCCACCTTGTCCGAGGGCTGCCGGCGCACGCCCAGGCGCTCCTCGAGGCGGTTCTTCAGGCTGGCCTTGTTCGGCAGGCCCGTCTGGGCGTCATGGGTCGCGCGGAACTGCAGGTCGGCCTGCATGCGCCGGGTCTCCGTGCGATCGGCGAACTGGTGGACGAACAGCTGCGGCCGGCCGCGCTCGTCGCGCAGGATCCCGACCGCGTGGTCGACCCACACCTCGCCGAGGGTGCTGATCAGGCGGTGCTCGACCCGGACGGTCTCGACATCACCCTGCTGCAGCTTGCTGAGCAGGGACTCGAAGACGTCGCGGTCCTCGGCGGGCAGGTACTCGCGCACGCGGTGGCCGACGAAGGACTCCACGTCGACGCCGAGCAGGTCGCTGAGGGCAGGGTTGGCCTGGACGATGCGGTCCTGCCCGTCGGTGACCGCCATGCCCTCCGGGGCACCCTGCATGGCCAGCCGGAACTGCTCCTCGCTGCGCGCCAGCTCCCGCTTTGCCCGCAGCTCCTCGGTGACGTCACGCATGCCCACGGCGATGCCGGTCACCAGGTCGTCGTCGGAGAACAGCGGCCGGGCGCTGACCGACATGTAGCGGTAGGCCCCTGAGGTGGAGCGCACCCGCAGGACCGCGTCGGCGATGTCGGCGCCGTCGCGCACGGAGGCGATCTGCTCGGTGAAGCCCGCGGCCTCCTGCTGGGGGACCAGGGCAGCCAGGCTGTTGCCCGTGATGAGGCTCGGCTCCCAGCCGAGCACGCGCGTGATCGACGGCGAGACCCACAGGATCACGCCCTGCGGGTCGGTCTGGGCCACGATGTCGCGGGAGTTCTCGCTGAGGACCTTCGAGTGCCGCACCGCCGCCTCGAGGGTCTGCAGGTGCGTCACCTCTGCCGTCACGTCGATGAGCTGGGCCAGGCACTGGCCGGGCATCCCCGCCCGCCGGGGGGTGACACCCAGCACGAGGTCAGCCCAGATGATCGCGCCCCCGGCTGCCAGGCAGCGCTGGCGCTGGCGGAACTCGCGGGTCTCGTCGCGGTCCATCTCCGCCAGGGCCTGGCGCACCGGCCACCAGTCCTCGGGGTGCGTGACGTCCAGGAGGTTCGACGAGGAGAGGTCGCCCGGGGTGCGGCCCAGCATCTGGGCCAGTCGCGGGTTCACGGCCTGGAGCCGGCCGTCGAGGCCCACGACGGCCATCCCGATCGCGGCGCGCTCGAAGAGCTCTGCCTCCACGCGCACCGCCGGCCTCGTCGTGCCGGAATCGGACATCAGCCTCACGAGCACAGGGTAGGAGCGCGGCACCGCACGGGTGCGTCGGGAAACCATGGGCCGAATGGGTGGTTTGTTGCGACTTGGGCCGGGCCGGCGATCCCGGGCGAACGTCCACGCGCGACCCGATCTGGGGCGACGGCGGGCCCCGGCGTCGGGCCCGCGATGCCTCAGCGGGTAGGTGTCACGGCCTGCCGCGTTCGTAGTGCGCCAGCACCTGGGCCGCGCTGAGCGCGCTCTGGTAGACAGCAGCCTCGTCGAGGTAGCCGATGAACGACTGGTTGGCCGAGAGGTTGGTCGGCACCGTCCCGGACCAGGCAGGGCTGGTCGTCCAGCCGCTGAGGTTGCCGCACGCCACGCGCCACCACCCGGTGAGGGTCTCGGCCGTGATGGCGCTCTGCTGCCCTGCCTGCACCCCGTCGACGTACAGGCGCATCGTGCCACCGGCCCCGTTGAGGGTGCCCACCACGTGGTGCCAGTTGCCGTCGTTGAGCACGGCGCTGGACCGGACCACCGTGGCCGAGCCGGTCCAGATGCCGAAGTACACGTAGCCCGAGCCGTCCATGTACAGGTGCCGGTCGTACTGGCTGGCCAGCGTGGTGGTCCGGGAGTTCTCGAAGCCCGATGATCTTGCCGCCCGCGGTGGACCCGGCGGTAGTGCGGATCCAGGCCTCCACGGTGAACGTCTGGGGGGAGGACAGCGAGGGCTGGGACGTGCCCGGAAGGATGCACGCGCCGTCCTGCAGCACCCTGGCGCTGGTGTTGGGCAGGGGGCTCATGTTCGCGCTGGAGGGACTGCCGAGGGTGAAGGAGGCGGCGAAGGTGCCCGAGGAGGCGCGGGTGTAGTTGTAGCTGAATGCGTTGGTGCTGGCATCGACGGCCGGGTACGTGGCCCGGTTGGTCGGCTGCGCCTCGTTGAGCCGCAGGTACAGGTAGGGGGAGTCGGCCAGGATCGTGGCGGCGTAGGTCAGCGCCGCGCGCCAGGTGTTGGCCTGGTTGGTCGTGCGGGCCGTGAACGCGGCAGACGTGGCCGGCAGGCTCATCGCCACCAGCGTCACCGCCCCGGCGACGACGGCCAGCGGCCCGGCGACGACCGGTCGCCACCCCCGCGGGCCTGCGCTGGCGCGCAACCCGGGCGACCTGCCCAGGGCCGGGACCCTGCTCAGGGCCGGGCCGCCAGGGCTGGGACCCTGCCCAGGACTGGGACCCTGCCCAGGACCGGGATCGCACCCAGGGCCCAGCCCGGCCAGTCGGGGCGTGCCGTGGGCCGCGCCCCGAACGCCGCTGGCCCCCACACCGGCTCAGGATCGCCGTCGCTGTCGCCCGGGGAGTCCTCGTCGTCCATGAACGGGTCGAGCGGGCCCTGGCGTCGACCACCGGCGTCCCCGTCGGAGCGGGCGCCGCGTCGCTCGTCGGCGGGCGGACGGTCCGCGGCCACCGCCGCCGCCGCCAGCAGCAGGGAGAGCACGAAGGCCAGCAGCGGCACCCACTGGCCCGTGTGCGCCCACAGCCAGGGCAGGCCGGCGAACATGACCAGGACGCGGCCCAGGCCCAGCACGTCCCCGGCCGGGACCGGGTCGCTGTCGGGGGTCGGGTTCGCGTCGCCCTGGGTGGTGTAGGCGCCGTCCTGCACCGAGACGATCCGGTGCGTGACGGCGCCGCGATCCCCGGAGTTGAACGCGATCACCTGCCCCTGCTGGTAGTCGTCGCGGGCCTGGGAGAGCACCACGTCGCCGGCGTTGATCCGCGGGGCCATGCTGTCCGACACGACGACGCGCGCCGACCACCCCGGCAGCAGCGCGGGCACGGTGGCGAACAGCAGGGCGCCGGTGACCAGGGCCAGCCACAGCCGGCCCACGATCCCGGCCAGGGCGACCCACCATGGGGACGGCGCCGGCTCCGCGGCTAACTCCGGCACGTCGCCGGATGCCGACCCGGGGTCGGATGTCGGGTCGAGTGCCTCCTGCGCAGGGGTGTGCGGACCCGGGGCCGGGGACGTGGCCGCGGGGTCGTCGGCCTCCATCTGCTCCAGGGCACTCACCTCCTGCCGCCTGGCTCGCCTGTCGGGCGCGTGGATGCGCACGCTACAACGGACACGCCGGCCGTGTGCTCAGCGCATCCCTGTGCTCACCGTACGTGTCAGGGCCCGGCTCCCTGCGGAGGCCGGGCCCTGACACGTCACGGGGGCGATCAGGTGTTGCGGATCTCCCACTGGAAGTCCGCCGTCGCGGTGCCGTTCTGCACGGCGTCGGTGGCTGCGCTGGGCAGCGACCAGGTGATCCGGTAGGTCCCGTAGTCGTTCGTGGTGTCCCCGGTCGGGCTCCACACCCCGGTGGCCGCGGCGGCCCAGGTGGCGGGAGCGCCGGCCAGGATGGCACCCGTGGCCCCGCCGAAGACGACCTGCGGGCTTGCCGGGTAGGACGCGCAACTGGCGTAGGTGCCGGTCGCGAACTCCACCTTGACCAGCAGCTCGGAGCTCAGTGCGGCGGTGCCGGGGGACTGGGCGACCCCACCCTTGGTCGGGACGTAGAAGCGCACCTCACCGTCGAGGTTCGAGCTGTTCTCGACCACGATGCACTTGGTGCCCGACTGGCCGGGCTTGATCGCCATGTTCGCCGTGCCCGAGGCCGGGAAGGCCGCGGGCGTGCTGCTCACGTCGAAGACCGCGGTGCCCTTGGCGCCGTCGTTCTTCAGCATGACCTTGCCGGCCTGCCAGGTGTTGGTCTTGTTGTCGGTGGTGGCCGTGAACGCGGCCTGCGATCCGGCGAACACCAGCGCGCCCGAGGCCAGGAGGCCGATCGGCACCGCGGATGCGCGCGCGAACCGGCGCTTGCGTGTCTCTTCCATTGATGTGTGCCTCTCCTCAGTAGAACGCATATGACGTAACCCGGTAGGACCGTGGCGCTCACTCTATGCAGTCGCTTGGTCGCAATCCGATATCGACACGAATCGTTAGGAACTTGAGATCGACCCCGACCGAGGACATCGCCATGCGCTACGGGCACTTCGACACCGCCACCGACGAGTACGTGATCGACCGGCCGGACGTGCCCGTGTCGTTCACCAACTACCTGGGCAGCCGGGACTACGCCGTGGTGCTCTCGCACAACGCCGGCGGGTACTCCTACTACCGCTCCCCGCAGAACGGCCGGGTCACCCGGTTCCGCCCCAACGGCGTGCCGCTGGACCGCCCGGGGCACTACGTCTACCTGCGCGACGACGCCGACGGCGACTACTGGTCGGTGTCCTGGCAGCCGGTCGGCAAGCCCCTGGCGGGCGACGGGGTCGGGTACCGGCGCCGTGCACACGGCCCGCCACGGCATGGGCTACTCGCGCTTCGAGGCCTCCTACCGCGGCATCGAGGCCAGCCAGACGATCTTCGTGCCCCTGGACGACGCCTGCGAGGTCTGGGACGTCCACGTGACCAACACCGGCGACTCGCAGCGCACCCTGACGCTGGCGACCTACGTGGAGTTCAGCTTCCACACCATCACGATCGACAACCAGAACCTGCAGATGTCGCTGTACGCCTCGGGGTCCTCGTACGCCGACGGGATCATCGAGTACGACTTCCACTACGAGCCCTGGACGGCGCACTACTTCGCCTCCAGCCGGCAGCCGGACTCCTACGACTCGCTGCGGGACAGCTTCCTCGGCCCCTACCGCACCGAGACCAACCCCCTGGCCGTCGAGCGCGGCCACGGGTCCAACCGCAGCGCGACCACCGGGAACCACTGCGGATCGCTGTTCCACCGGATCACCCTCGCGCCGGGGGAGACGATGCGTCTGTCCTACGTGCTGGGCCACGGCACCCGCGACGAGGTGGGTCGGGCGATGCGGGCCAAGTACGCCGACCCGGCGAACGTCGACGCCGAGTTCGCCCGGCTGCGGGCGCACTGGCGGGCCAAGCAGGACGCCCTGCGCATCCGAACCCCGCACGAGGGCATGAACACGATGATCAACACGTGGACGCTGCTGCAGGCCGAGACCTGCGTGCAGTGGTCGCGCTTCGCGTCCTTCGTCGAGGTGGGCGGGCGCACCGGCCTGGGCTACCGGGACACCGCGCAGGACGTCATGAGCGTGCATCCACTCCAACCCGGCCAAGGCGCGCGCGCGGATCATGGAGCTGCTGCGCGCCCAGACCCGAGGCCGGCTACGGGCTGCACCTGTTCGACCCGCGCGCGTTCGACCCGGACGCCGAGCCGCTGCCGGACATCCCGTCGCCCACGGTCGTGCCCACCCCGGCCGGGGCCTCGCTGATCCACGGGCTGGAGGACACCTCGTCGGACTCGCACCTGTGGCTGGTGCCCTCGATCGTCGAGTACGTCAAGGAGACCGGCGACCTGGCCTTCCTCGATCTCGAGGTGCCGTTCGCCGAGGGCCCCGACCCGGACGTGCCGTGCACGGTCTACGACCACCTGCAGGCGGCCCTGGACTTCTCGGCGGAGCAGGTCGGCGCCAACGGCGTGGCCCTGGGCCTGCGCGCGGACTGGAACGACTGCCTGAACCTCGGCGGCGGCGAGACCGCGCTGGTCACCTTCCTGCACGCGTGGGCGATCCGGCGCGTTCCTCGAGGTCGCCGAGCCCTCGGCCGAGCCGACGACGTGGCGCGCTACACCGCCGAGCTCGAGCGGATCGCGCGGGTCGCCGACGAGCAGCTGTGGGACGGGCGCTGGTGGATCCGCGGCTACACCCGCGACGGGGTCACGATCGGCTCGCACGAGAACGAGGAGGGCCGGATCTTCCTGGAGCACCAGGCGTGGCCGGTGATCGCCGGGATCACCACGCCAGGAGCGTGGCTGAGGCCTCGATGGACTCCGTGCGCGAGCTGCTCGGCTCGCAGTACGGCACCCACCTGAACTGGCCGGCCTTCACGAAGGTCGACGACTCGGTGGGCTTCGTGACGCGGGTCTACCCGGGCATCAAGGAGAACGCCGCGATCTTCAGCCACCCCAACGCGTGGCCGATCATCGCCGAGGCGGTCCTCGGCCGCGGCGACGAGGCCGTGGCGTTCTACGACTCGATCCTGCCGTACCACCAGAACGACAACATCGACGTCCGCGGCGCCGAGCCCTACGCCTACGTGCAGTTCCTCTACGGCCGCGACCACGAGTGGTTCGGCAGGGCGCAGAACCCGTGGCTCACCGGCACGGCCGGGTGGATGTACACCGCGGTGACGAAGTGGATCCTCGGTGTGCGGCTCGACCCTCGACGGGCTCGTGGTCGATCCGTGCATCCCGAGGGACTGGGACGGCTTCGAGGTGCGGCGCAGTGGCGCGGGGCGGCCTACCTGATCGAGGTGCGCAACCCCGGGCACGTCTCGCGCGGGGTTGCCGCGCTGCGGGTGGACGGACGGCCCGTCGCGCCGGGCACCCCGATCCCGTCGGCGCCGCGGGGGAGCGTGGTGCGCGTCGAGGTGACCCTCGGGTAGGTGGGCGCAGCGGGGGTGTGCGCCTCAGCGGCCCATCAGGGCGCGGTACTCGGCGAGGTCGTCGTGCTCGGGCACCGAGCGGATCCACTGCGCCAGGTCGGTGGCCGGCAGGGCGCGCGACCACAGGTACCCCTGGCCCATCTGGGCGCCCAGGGACTGCAGGATCTCCAGCTGCTCGCGGGTCTCGACCCCCTCGGCGATCACGTCGAGGTTCAACGAGTCGGCCAGGTTGATGATCGCATCGACGATGGACAGGTCCGAGACGTCGCTGCCCAGGCCGTCGACGAACGTCCGGTCGACCTTCAGCGCGGTCACCGGCAGGCGCTTGAGCCGCGCCAGCGACGAGTAGCCGGTGCCGAAGTCGTCGATGATCAGGCGCACCCCGAGGGCGCGCAGCGCCTCCAGGGTGGTGGTCGAGCGGTCCAGCGAGCGCATCACGGCGGTCTCGGTGATCTCCAGGTGCAGGCTGGCGGCCGGGATGCCCGTCTCGCGCAGGGATCGTGAGATCTTGTGGATCAGGTCGGGGTCGGCCAGCTGCCGGGGCGAGAGGTTGACCGCCATCCACAGGTTGCGTGCCTCGGGCACCTCCTGGCGCCAGCGCTGCAGCTGGGTCAGCGCATGCTCGAGCATCCATGCGCCCAGGGGCAGGATCAGCCCGGTCTCCTCGGCCAGGGGGATGAACTGGTCCGGCGGGATCATCCCGCGCTCCGGGTGCTCCCAGCGCACGAGGGCCTCCATGCCGGACGACCTCGCCGGTGACCAGGTCCACGATCGGCTGGTAGTGCGCGCGCAGCTCGTCGCGCTCGAGGGCCCGGCGCAGTCCGAGGTGGTCGTCGAGCCGGGCGGTGGCCTGGTCGTGCATGGTCTGGTGGAAGTGGGCCACCTGGTCGCGCCCGGCGCTCTTGGCCCGGTACATCGCCGAGTCGGCCTCGCGCAGCAGGCTCTGCGCCGTGGAGCCCGGGGTCGCGGTGGCCACGCCGATGCTGGCGGTGATCGTCACCTCGTGGCTGCCGAACGAGAAGGGGGGCAGCAGCGCGTCCCGGATCCGCCCGACCAGGGACTGGATCTCGGCATCGGGGATGGCCTCGCAGACCACGGCGAACTCGTCGCCGCTGAACCGGGCCAGGGTGTCGCCGGAGCGCACGACGCCGGTCAGCCGACGGCTGACGTCGACCAGCAGCGTGTCGCCGACCGCGTGGCCGAGGCCGTCGTTGACCACCTTGAACAGGTCGAGGTCCAGGAAGATGACGACCAGCCGGCCCCCGGTGCGCGGAGCCCGGGCCAGCCCGACCTCGATCCGGTCGGTGAGCAGCTGGCGGTTCGGCAGGCCGGTGAGGGGATCGTGCAGGGCCCGGTGCTCGCGCTCGATGGACATCTGGGCGGTCCGCTGGACGGCCAGCAGCGGGATCATGATCACCGGCAGCAGGGTCCAGGACCACGGGTGAGCCACAGCCACCACGGCGATCAGCGGGGAGAGTGCCAGGGCTGCCATCGTGGAGATCGTGTAGAACCAGAAGTCCTCGGAGAACGACTCCCACCACGACGTCTCCACGGTGGACACGCCCGCCACGAGCGAGAGGTTGACCAGGTGGTACACGACCCACGCGGCCACGATGGCCACGAGGTCGGTGGCCGCGATGTCGGCCTTGGGGGCGCTGGGGAGGCCTGCCAGCCGGCCGCGGCCAGCACCAGCCACCCGGCGCCGACGGACAGGGTGTACTGGCCGACGTTGAACAGGCGCTTCCAGAGCACCTTGCGCTCGAGGAACTCGCCGAAGAGCACGGAGCCGGCCATCAGCATGAAGGCCGGCGTGGGACCCCAGATGTACATCGTGGCGAAGACGAAGGCCTGGGCGATCGAGACCGGGTCGCCGGGCAGGGCGGGCATCACGATGGGGCGCAACTCGCTGAGCAGCAGCAGCCCGCCGATCATCAGCAGGGCCGGCATCATCGGAGCCCAGCCGGAGGGCGTCAACCAGGCGATCGACCCGATGGCCAGGCCCCAGCCGACCAGGACGCTGATGACCCAGGTCGTGACGAACGGACCGGAGGCCCACCGGCTGCGGTGAGAAGGCTCAGCCATCCGTCACTCCCTTCTGTGAGTAATCGCACGATAGCGCAGCGTTAAGGGCTTTCCATGATTCAGGGGCCAATTGCCCGTATCGTCACCCATTCGGCACAGAAACGCCAGAGGGCGGGCATGTCGGGGCACAAACCGGACATCGACGTCGCAGGTCACATGCTGGAAACAAGCGGTTCAGGCAATGGCCCTGCTGCGATTTCGCAGGCTCCACCGCACGGCGAAAGCCCCCGAGATCGTGCCGGAGCCGGCGTGCCGGCCCCGTGCGCAGCGGCCTCAGACCCCGGAGACGTCCTCGACGGTGAACCGGTTGCGGCCCTCGCCCTTGGCCCGGTAGAGGGCCTGATCGGCCCAGGCCAGGGCCTGGTCGGTGTCGGCGGTCGAGGCGGCCAGGACCGCACCCACGGTGATGGTGACATCCACCGGACCGGCGGAGGTCTCCACCGGATGGCTGGCAGCCGTCTGCACGTTGCGGGCGACGATCGTGAGCTCCTCGAGGGTCTGGCAGTGGTCCAGCACGATGACGAACTCGTCACCGCCCACACGTGCCACGACATCCTGGCGACGGACCGCGCGCTCGAGGCGGTTGGCGACCGTCGAGATGACCGCATCGCCGACCAGGTGGCCGTACCGGTCGTTGACCGGCTTCAGGTTGTCGATGTCGCAGAAGAGCACCCCGACCACGGCCGAGGCCTCCGGGGGGCTGCCCAGCCGCTGGCCCAGGCGGGTCATCAACGAGTCGCGGTTGGCCAGGCCGGTGTGCACGTCGTGGCTGGCCCGGTACACGAGGTCGGCCTCGAGGCGCCGTGCCGCGGTGCGGTCGGCGAACTGGTGGACGAACAGCTGCGGGTTTCCGAGGTCGTCGCGCATGATGCCCACCGAGTGGTCGACCCAGACCTCGCTGGTGGGCCCGGTCAGCCGGTGCTGGCAGCGCTCGATCGAGGCCTGCCCGCGCAGGAGGCGCTCGCGCCACTGGTCGACCTGCTCGCGGTCCTCGGCCGGGATGAACTCACGGAAGCGGTGGCCGATCAGCGCCACGGTGCTCACGCCGAGCAGCTCGCACAGTGCCGGGTTGGCCTGGACGATGCGGTCCTGGGAGTCGGTGACCGCCATGCCCTCGGGAGCCCCGAGCATGGCCATCCGGAACTGCTCCTCGCTGCGTGCCAGTTCGCGCTTGGCGCGCAGCTCCTCGGTGACGTCGCGCATGCCGATCGCCGTCAGCGACCCGGACGCCGAGTGGGTCGGCTCGGCGGCCCGCGCGGTCACCGACATGAAGCGGTAGGCCCCGCTGGCTGACCGGAACCGCACCACCCGGGTGGTCGGCTCCTGGCCGGGCTCGGCGCCGGCCAGTGCGTCGGTCAGCCCCAGGAGGTCCTCGTAGGCCACCAGGGAGGTCAGCTCCTGGCCGATCAGGGTGCGCGGGTCGCGGCCCAGCGCTGAGCGCACGGACGGCGAGATCCAGGTGACCAGTCCGCCGGAGTCGATCTGGGCCACGATGTCCAGGGTGTTCTCCGACAGGACGCCGAGGGCCTGTCGGGCGACCATGTCGTCGGTGGCGTCGGCCACGTGGACCAGCACCAAGGCGGCCGCGACCGCGGGCTGCGCCTCGGCGGGGATCGCCGCACCCGGGCCACGGCTCAGCGTCAGGTCGAGCCAGTGCGTCGCGTCGCGGCCGAGAAGCCGCAGTCGGGCGGTGCCGCCGGTGCCGTCGACGAGGCCGGCCAGCGCCCCGGCCACCTCGGCGCGACCGTCGGGGTGGACCAGGTCGGCCAGGCCGCGACCCACGAGCGAGTCGAGGGCGGCCAGCGGGTCGAGCAGGGCGGCGGCACCGGTGCCGACCCAGACCAGGTGACCGCCGGGGTCGCACACGGCCATGCCCGCGGGGGCGTCGGAGGCTGGCGCGCCTGGGGTGAGGGGCTCGACGGCTGTGGCGGCTGCGGCGGCCGACCCCCTGGGGGGCAGGTCCGTGACGGCTGGTGCCGCCGGGGCCGCGCCGTGATGGGCCGACGGCAGGCCCGCGCTGTGCCCGCCGAAGGCAGGCACACGCCCCGCCATGCCGATCGACTCGTGCCGAAGCTCGTCCACGCACACACTGTAGGCCGGGATTCGGGCACCGTCTGGCATCCGTGCCGCTGCGTTGCGCCATCCGGGTGACCAGCAGCCTCGTTGACCGGGCCTGCGAGGCCCACCATGCTGGGTCCGGTGTGTCGGACCCGCGACGCCGGAGGGAGCCACATGGACGCCGGGAGAACCGTGGTCGGGCGCCCGGGACCGACGCGGGCTGGAGGCTGAGGTGGCTCGTTCCATCGACCTGAACGCCGACCTCGGGGAGGGCGTGGGCGACGACGTGGCCATGCTCGGGGTCGTCACCTCCGCGAGCATCGCCACCGGGGCCCATGCCGGGGGCGGGGCGGTCCTGCGCGATGCGGTGCTGGCCGCCGCGCGTCGCGACGTGGCCATCGGTGCCCACCCCGCGTACCGGGACCGGGCCGGCTTCGGTCGCGCCTCGGGACTCGCGGTCCTGCGTCAGCAACCCGACTCCCGCCAGGCGTTCGTCGCGGACCTGGTGGGCCAGGTGCGAGTGGTGGCCGCCGAGGCCGAGTACCACGGGGCGCACCTGGACCACGTGAAGCCCCACGGGTCGCTGTACAACGAGGCGGTGGTCGACGCGCTGGCCGCCGAGCTTGTCGGCCGCGCGGTGGTGGCGACCAGTGACGAGCTCGGCAGGGCCGTGGCCGTGATGACCCAGCCCGGCGGGTGCCTGGCGGTGTGGGCCGCCGCCGCCGGCCTGCCGGTCCTGGCCGAGGGCTTCGCCGATCGGGGCTACGAGTCCACGGGCAGGCTCGTGCCGCGCCGCCGGCCGGGCGGGGTGCACACCTCCGTCGAGGTGATGGTCGCCCAGGCCCTCGATCTGGCCCGCGGGCGGGTGCGTGCGGTGGGAGGTGACCAGGTGCCGATCGAGGTGGTGTCGCTGTGCCTGCACGGGGACACCCCCGGTGCGGTGGCCGCCGCTCGCGCCGTGCGCGGGGCATTGGAGGCCGACGGGTGGCTGGTGGCGGCGCCCCGGCGGGGCAACGACGAGGGCGCCGGGCCGGGGGGCGCCGGGCCGGGGGGCGCGGGCCGGGGGGTGCGGGATGAGCGGCCCGCGCGTCGAGGTGACCCCGTTCGGCGATCGTGCGGTGCTGCTCGAGGCGCCCGGCATCCGCAGGCCGGCCACGGCATGGGTGCTGCGCGTGGCCGGGATGGCACGCGTGCGCTGGCCCGGGGCCGAGGTGGTGCCGGGCCTGGCCAGCGTCCTCGTGGTGTTCGCCGAGCCCGGGCTGCGCCCCCCGCTGGCCGCGTTCGCCTCCACGGTCGACGGTTCCGGACCCGACGTCGATGCGGTGCGCGGGGGTCGGGTGCACGCCCTGGCCGTGACCTACGACGGCCCGGACCTCGTCGCCGTGGCGCGGGACCTCGCGGTGGCCAGTGCCGAGCTCGTCGCTCGGCATGCAGCCGCGCCGTGGACCGTCGCGGCTGTCGGCTTCTCGCCGGGGTTCGGGTACCTGACCTGCCCCGACCCGCTGTTCGCGCGGATCCCCCGTCGCGCCGATCCGCGCTCCCGGGTCCCCGCGGGGTCGCTGGCCCTGGCAGCCGGGATGTGCGCGGTGTACCCCTCGGCCTCACCGGGTGGGTGGCAGCTGATCGGCACCACGGCTGCGGTCCTCTTCGACGCCGCCGCCGACCCGCCGGCGCTGCTCGCGGTCGGCGATCGGGTGGCCTTCGCCGAGGCGCCGTGAGGCCCGTCGGGCTGCGCGTCGTGGAGCTCCGCGGCTCTGCGCTGTTCCAGGACGCGGGCCGCCGCCATGTGAGCAGCGGGGTGCCGGTCTCCGGGGCCTTCGACCGCGTGGCCCACGACACCGCCACCGTGCTGCTCGGCGGCACCTGCGAGCAGGCCACGCTCGAGGTGGTCGGGCGCGTCACCCTGGGCGAGGGCCCCACCCTGGCCTGTGCCGTCACCGGGCGGGCGCGTGTGTGGGTCGACGACCGCGAGGCGCCGACCTGGACCGTGCTGGCGGTGCCCGCCGGGGCCCGCGTGCAGGTCGAGGCGCACGGCCGCGCCTACCTTGCCGTGGCCGGCGGGTTCGCCATCGAGGCGGTCCTGGGCTCGCGCAGCACATGCCTGCTCGGCCCGCTGGGCCCCCCGGTCGTGCGCCTCGGCGACGTCCTGCCCCTGACCGGAACCGCCCCGACCGTCACGGCGGGAGACTTCGCGCGCCCGGGGGCCTCGGGCCGCATCGCTGCCTCGGCCGTGCCCGTGCGCGTCGTGGCCGGGCCGCACCTGCCGATGTCGACCACGGTGGTGACGGTGGTCGACACCTCGCGGATCGGCGTGCGCGTGCGCCCCGCCGGCGGATCGTTGGTGCCCGGATCCCCGCCCAGCGGGGTGGACCTGCCGTCGCTGGGCGTGATCCCCGGGACCATCCAGGTGCTTGCCCAGGGCGACTGGATGGTGCTCGGACCCGACGCCGGCACCATGGGCGGGTACCCCGTTGCGGGCGTGGTCCTCAGCGCGGACCTGCACCTCTGGGCCCACGTCCTGCCCCGGGACGTGCTGCGGCTCGACCCCGTCGATCCCGACGTCACGCCAGCCGTGCCGCGCCCGCAGATCGTCCGGGTGGCGCACCTCGGCTGAGTGCGCCCAGACATGCAGGAAGGGCCCGGGATCGGATCCCGGGCCCTTCCTCGTGCACTCAGGTCGAGCGCGTGGTGCAGGGGCAGGTCAGCCCAGCGCCTTGGTCTTCAGGGCGTCGAACTCGGCCTGGCTGATCGCGCCGGAGTCGAGCAGCGACTTGGCGTCGGAGATCTGCTCGGCGGGGCTCTTGCCGGCGCCGGCCACGCTCTGGATGTACTCGGCCTGGGCCTTCTGGGCGTCGGCCATCTGCTTCATCTGGCGCTCACCCATGCTCTTGCCGCGGGCGATGAGGTAGACCAGCGTGGTGATGGGGGCGAAGAAGATGAAGCAGATCGCCCACAGGGTCTTGGCGAAGCCGCCGAGCTCGTGATCGGCGAACAGGTCGAACACGCAGCGGACCCAGATGAAGATGAACGCGATCCAGACGAACAGGAGGAGCATCCAGAGCAGCGCGTCCCACAAGCTGCCGGAGTTGAAGTCCCACATGGTGGTGCCTTTCGTGAGTGGTGTGCGAACGGACTGGAGTCTAGGCCACCAAGTAACCAGATGGGTGCAGATCTGCTCCGGGGCGTGCGGAGAGTCGCAGGGCGCGCCTCACCCCGCCCGGGCCGGCGTGTGTGAGCCGAGTCACTCGACGTCGCGGTATCCCTTCCTGCGCTGCATCCGTCTGAATGTCGTGGCGCCGCACTGGCGCCCACTGACACGAGGAGACACCATGACCACCAACGAGGGCACCATCGACCGCGTCATCCGCGCCGTGCTCGGCATCGCCGCCCTGCTCGGCTCCCTGACCCTGGGCCTGGGCACCGTCGGCGGGATCGTGCTCGCGGTCGTCGCCGCCGTGCTGCTGGTGACCGCCGCCGTCGGCTTCTGCCCGCTGTACCGTGTGCTGGGCCTGAACACCTGCCCGGTCAACAACCGCTGATCCGGGGCAGGATCAGCCCCTGTGGACGACTCCCGCATGCGTGCCGAGCTGCCGGGGGCGCTGCCTGCCCTGTTGCCCTACGCCCGGATGCTGGCCGGCAGCGAGCATGATGCCGCGGACCTGGTGCAGGACACCGTCGTGCGTGCCCTCGAGCGCTCTGAGGGCTTCGACGGCCGCTCGTCGCTGGTGACGTGGCTGCGTCGGATCATGCACAACCTCTGGGTCGATCGCGTCCGGGCCCGCCGCGAGGACGCCAGCGACGAGGTCGTGGAGCTGGTGGAGGCGCGCTGGCGCGACGACGACTACACGGTGGATGCCGCGGTGGTGCTCCAGCGCGCCGAGGACCGCGAGGACCTCCTGGACGCGCTGGCCCACCTGCCGGCGATCTACCGGACCGCGGTGGTCCTCCACGATGCCGAGGCCATGACGGCGGCGCAGGTGGCGCAGGTCACCGGCGTCGGCCTGGCTGCGGCAAAGCAGAGGATCCGCCGCGGGCGCATGCTCCTGGTCAGCGGGTTGGCCGAGGGCCAGGGCGATCGACGCACGAGAGGTGTCCCGATGAGGTGCTGGCAGGCCCGATCCCAGGTCAGCGACTACCTGGACGGGGACCTCGATCCCGGGCCGGCGGCCGCACTCGAGGCCCACCTGGGCGGATGCGCCACGTGCCCGCCGCTGTACAGCGCGCTGGTGGGCACCCGTGCGGCACTGGGCACCATGCGCGACCCCGACACGGTCGTGCCCGCCGAGCTGGCGGCGCGCATCGAGGCCCTGCTGGGCTGAGCGCGGCGGCTACTGGGGCAGGACGGCCGGCGCGACGCGGCAGGCGTCGCGCGTGGGGTCCGCCTCCGGGTCGGGCACCGAGCGCCCGGAGCGCAGGTGGTCGTAGCGCGGGGAGTCCCGGGTCATCACCACGTCGACGTACCAGCAGCTCGGGATGACCGTCACCTCCTCAGCCTCGGCGGCGTCGAGGGCGAACCGGACCAGGGCGCCAGCAATGCCGCGGCCCTCCCACGCCGGCTCGACCGAGGTGGAGAACATCTCCCAGACGCCGTCGGCGGCTGCCAGCCGGAGCCAGCCGACGTCGGTGGCGTCCACCGCGGCACAGAACATCGTGGGCGACTGGCGGCGCAGGGTCAGCCCCTCGACGGGGCCGGGGCGGGTGCTGGACATGGCGACGAGGCTACCTGCGGTCTGGGTCATGCGCCCGGTCGCGTGCCGGCGCAGGTCCCGCTCCGGCCCGGCGGGGCACGCCCGGTCACGCGCGCGCCGGGTCACGGGCCGTGGTCGGGCACGCCCGGTCACCGGCCCCGAGTCACCCACGCCGGGTCATGGCCGCCGGCGCGCACGCCCGGTCAGGACGTGGGCCGGACCAGGCCGGTCAGGTCGACGCCGGGGCAGGTGAGGTTGCGGTCGAGCGGGCGACCGTCGCTGCCGGTGCCGATCCGCTGGACGATCGAGGGGGTTCGCCCGCCGAACACGCGGGCCTGGCAGGTGGCCCGCGCCCGGCCAGCCGACTGGGCGCCGATGCCCACCCACGTGGGCACGTCGACCCGTGCCCCGCCGGTGATCTCCTCCCACAGCGCGGGGGCGGTGTAGATCCCGACCGGGTAGCCGGCCTCGGCCAGCACGCGCAGGTGCTCGGTGATCACGGCCCGGTGCCGGGCCTGCGAACCGCGCCAGGCGGTGGGCAGTTCCACGTCCAGCCAGATCGGGGTCCCGGGGCCGATGTCGTGGGCCCGCAGGGCCTTCAGGTCGCCGCGGGCGTTGCGCCGGCCGAGGGCCAGCGGGTCCCCGCGGCCGTTGTCGGCGGTGTTGACGTAGACCGCCGCGCCCGCCTGCCGCTGCGCGAACCGCCACTGCTCGGCGAAGCAGCGGTTCGCTCGCCCGGGCATCCCCCCGTCGAGTCCGACGATCACGTAGCCGTTGGGCAGGTCACGCAGCGTGCGGCCGCACTGGGGGTAGCTGATGTCCACGCCCGTGCGTGGCTGCCTCCCGTTCCATGCGACAGGCGTCGGCTCCGGGATCCCGGTGATCCCCTCGGGCCCGGTCTCGATCGCGGGGAACAGCGACCACGCAACCCCTCCGGCGGCGCTGAGCACCGTGGCGCCCAGGGCGAGGAAGGCCAGGAGTCCCACAGTCAGGGCGGAGACCCAGCCGCGCCCGCGCCCGCGCGCTGTGCGCCGCCGAGGTGCGCTGCGGGGCCCGCGCGACCGACCGGCCGGCCCGGAGCGGCTGCGCGAGGTCGGCGCCGAGGTGGGGGGCATGCAGCGATTCTCGCCCACATCCGCCCGCCCCGGGGCCGACCACACCGCACGCCGGCCCACCGGGCGCCCCGCCACACCGCGACCGGCCCCGCCACGCCGCGACCGGCCCCGCCACGCCGTGACCGGCCCCGCCACGCCGCGGCCGGCGCTGGGTGCTGGGCGGGCACAGGGCTAGCCTTCCAGGAGTGGGCAGCCGGATCGGGTGGGGTATCGCACGGGTCGTCGCGGTGCTGCTCGCCCTCGCGGGCCTGCTGTGGCCCCTGGTGGGCCAGCTCGGATCACCGGGGGCTGCCGACGACCCCGTGACGATCAGCGACTACCGCGCTGACCTGGCGGTCGACGCCTCCGGCACCCTGGCGGCCGTCGAGGACATCACGGCCCAGTTCCCCGGCGGGCGCCACGGCATCTTCCGCTACTGGGACGTCGCGGACTCCGCGGATCCGCACGTGCGCTACGTGCCCGAGGTCCGGTCCATCACGATGGACGGCGCGGCGGTGCCCTACCGGACCTACTGGGAGTCCGGGCGGTTCCTCGTGGCCAAGATCGGTGACCCGGATCGCCTGCTCGAGTCGGGCGCGCACCGCTACCGGATCAGCTACACGGTGCCCGGCGTGCTCTCGCCGCCCGATGCCGGCGGCCGGCTGCCCTACGACACCTCGGTCGGCAGCGGCCCGCCGTCACCGGGCTCGGCGTTCCTGTGGGACGTCGTGGCCCGCGGCTGGGACATGGCCATCGCCCGGGCCGAGGTGCGCATCACGCTGCCCGGGCCCACGGGGCTCGTGCAGTGCGCCACCGTCGACACCGACGCGCCGTGCGCGATCACCGGAGCGGGCACCGACCGGGTGACCGTCACGGCGCAGGGCCTGCCGCCGCGCACCGGGGTCGTCCTGCGCGCCGCACTGACGACCCCGGCGCCCCCGCGCGAGCAGCGGCCGTGGTCGGTGGCCTGGGAGCAGGTGCTCGGCTCCTCGCGCGTGCTGGCCCTGCTCGTCGCGGTGCTCAGCGTGCTGGGGCTGGTCGTGGGCCTGCGCTGGGCGCGCAGCGCCCGTGAGGATCCCCCCGGCCTGCCCGTGCAGTACGCGCCACCGACCGGCCTCGGGCCGGCCCAGGCCCACTACGTCATGACCGAGTCGGTCGGCGGCGAGGCCCTGGTCGCCACGATCATGCACATGGCTGATCGCGGCCTCGTGCGCCTGGACCGCGAGACCAGCGACCGGTGGCGCGTCACGGGAGTCGCGGACCCCGACCGCTGGCGATCCGTGGACCCCGCCACCGCCGCGGTGGCCCGCGCGCTGGGCCTGGCCAACGGCGGAACCTTCACCGCCGACTCCTCGTCGACCACCGCCGGCAAGGCGCTGGGCACGGCGGCCACGGACCTGGAGCGAGACGTCGCCCAATGGGCGCGGGCCTCGGGCCTCGTCACCGCGGCCGCCTCCGAACGGACCGGGCGTGCCGTGCTGGTGGGGTGCATCGTCCTGGCCGGGGTGGGGTTCGTCGGGCTGCCGCTGCTGCTGGGCACGCCGACGATGTGGGGAATGCCCTTCGCCGCGTTCGTCATCGGCGGCCTGAGCCTGTTCTCCACGGGAGTCGGCCAGCGACGCACCCCGGCCGGGCGTGAGCAGTGGTCGCGCGTCGGGGGGTTCGAGCGGCTGCTGTCCACGCCCTCGGCGCAGGACCGGTTCGACTTCGCGGCGCGCAAGGACCTGTTCATCGCCTACATCCCCTACGCGATCGTCTTCGGGGTGGCCGACCGGTGGGCCGACAGGTACCGCGCCGCCGTGCATGAGGAGCCGCCGGTGCCCATGTGGTACCCGGCCTACGCCATGGGCGGCGGGCGGTCGGACCTCTACTCCTCCGGTGGCGGGTTCTCCGCGGCGGTGTCCGGGTCGATCAGCGCCTACTCGGCGTCCACGCACTCCTCGGGTGGCGGCGGGAGCTTCGGCGGCGGCGGGGGCGGGGGCGGCGGCTCGTGGTGATCCCCGCCGCGGGGACGGTGGCAGGATCAGGACAACTGATGATGAAGGTGGTAGCGCGATGAAGTGGGTCATCCTGGGTGTGCTGGTCGTGCTCGTCGGCGGGACGATCCTCGCCTTCAACAAGCTGCGCCGCCTCGATGTGCGGGCCCAGGAGGCCCTTGGCGGCATCGACGTGCAGCTCACCCGCCGCGCGGACCTGATCCCGAACCTGGTCGAGTCGGTCAAGGGCTACGCCAGCCACGAGCGCGGCGTGCTGGAGGAGGTCACCCGTGCCCGGACCGCGGTCAGCGCCGCGGCGGGCGGGGCCTCGGTGGCCGACCGGGCCGCCGCGTCGGCCTCGCTGGACCGGGCGCTGGTCGACGTGATGGCCGTCGCCGAGGCCTATCCGGACCTGAAGGCCTCGGCGAACTTCGTGGACCTCCAGCGCCAGCTCGGCGAGACCGAGGACCAGCTGGCCTTCGCCCGCCAGTACTACAACGACGCCGTGAGCCAGCTCAACGCCAGCGTGCGCACCATCCCCGGCATGTGGTTCACCGGGATGGCCAACGTGCACGCCCGCGACTTCTACGAGGCTCCCGAGGCCCACCAGGCCCCGCCGGCGGTCCGCTTCTGAGCCCTGCGCGCCGGGGGCCCGCGGTGGCCCCGGGCACTGCTCCCCGGGGCGGGGGCCGACGCGTGGTTGCGTGCCTCGCCCGGCGTCGCGGCCAGATGCACGCGAGCGGCCACCGGGGTGATCCCCGGTGGCCGCTCGTCGGGTGGTGCTAGAGAGCCTCGATCTCGGCGGTGATGGCCTCGACAGCGTCCTGGCCGATCATGCCGCCGGCCATGCCCACGGCCTGCGCGGCCGGCATGCCCTTGGCCATGCCCAGCATCGGGTTGGTCGTGATGCCCGGGGCGTGCTTCTCCATGATCGCGACGACGTCGGGGTCGTCCAGGAGCGAGCCGAGGGTGGAGGTGGTGAGGTCGTACTTCGCCATTGTGGGTCCCTTCGTCGTGGTTACCGGTCGGTAGATCTTGGCATGTCCGGGCGGGAGTCACATCCCCGGGATGTCTCAGCCCGCCGCCTTCTTCGCACTCGACCTGCGTGCCGGTGGGCGCTTCGCGGGTGGGGCAGCGGGGCCGGGCGCGGGGTCGTCGGCCTCGGCGTCCGTCTCGGCGGGGGTCCCGGTGGGGGCCTCCGCCGGGGTGCCGCCCGGTGAGTCGGACGCGGCGGGGTCGACGGCGTCGGCGGGGTCGGACTCGGCCATGGAGGCCCGTGCGGCCTGGGTGCGCCGCACGGACTCCTGCAGCGCGGCCATCAGGTCGATCACGGTGCCCGAGTCCTCGGAGGCCGCCTGCTCGGAGGGCACGATCACGTCCTGACCGGCCAGCTTCTGGGTCACGAGCGCCAGCACGGCCTCGCGGTACTCGTCGTGGTAGGCCGCCGGGTCGAAGTCGGCGCTGAGGGACTCCACGAGGGAGCCGGCCATGCCGAGCTCCTGGGGCCGCACCGTCACGTCGTCGTCGCCGATGCCCTCGAAGTCGGGCACGCGCACCTCGTCGGGCCAGAGCATCGTCTGCAGCACGAGCACGTCCTCGCGCACCCGCAGCAGCGCCAGGCGCGTGCGCTTGCGGATGGTCATCATGACCACGGCGATCCGGTCGGTCTGCTCCAGGGCCTGGCGCAGCAGGACATAGGGCTTGGCCGCCCCGGTGGCAGGCTCCAGGTAGTAGGCCTTGTCGAAGTAGATCGGGTCGATCTGCTCGGCGGGGGCGAACTCCACGATCTCCACGTCGCGACCGTGCTCGACGGCCAGGCCCTCGAGCTCCTCGTCGGAGACGATCACCCGACGGCCGGTCTCGTCCTCGAAGCCCTTGCCGATCTCGGCGAACGTGACGACCTGATCGCAGGAGCGGCAGCGGCGCTGGTAGGAGATGCGCCCGCCGTCGGCGACGTGCACCTGGTGGAAGGCCACGTCCCGGTCCTCGGTGGCGGCGTACATCTTCACCGGGATGTGGACCAGCCCGAAGGTGACGTTCCCGCTCCACATGGCGCGCATCCGGCCATTGTGGGCGTTCAGGGCACGTGTCGCAGTCCGGGCGCGAATCCGCCGGCCGTGCGGCCGCCGGCCCGCCGCCAGCCGGCCGCCACGGCGCACCGAGGGTGCCCGGCGGCGGATGTGGGCCCCGATTGAGGGCGCCGCCGGGGACGTGGGCCCCGGCTCGGCGGATTCAGGCGTTCATACGGGGCCCAAGCCGCCATCACGGGGGCGTGGAGGGCGTGGGGGCGTGGGGGCGGGGGTGTGGGGGTGTGGGCGTGGGCGGTCAGGCCTCCGCTGCCCAGGTGATCGTGGCCTCCTTGCCGAGGTGGGCGGCGTAGGCCCGCAGCCCCACCTCGAGCCCCGACCGATCGGCGCGGCGCAGCGCGCGCAAGGGCGTGGCGGTGATCTCGACGCGGCGGGTCAGCTCACGCCGGCGCCAGGTGCCCACCACCTCCCCGGCCACGACGAGCGTCGAGGCGAACACGCCGTTCCCGCCCGGGACGACGCGGGCCTCGTCGGCCGGCGAGAGCTGGGCGGTGCGGTCGCGGTAGCCCAGGACGAGCTCGTCGAAGCCGGGCAGGGCGCGGGCCGGCAGGGTGTCAGGCGCTGCGAGGGGTCCGGTGTCGAGCACCTCCTCGGCCATCAGCAGCTCACGGCCGGCGACCGTGATCGTGACGATTCCCGGGGCACCGGCGATGCCGCGCCGGGCATCGGCCATCGTCAGGTCGGCCCACCGGGCGAGGTCGTGCACGCTGGCCGGGCCGTGGCTGCGCAGGAACCGGTGCGCGATCACCGCCAGGGCTTCGTCCCGGTCGAGATCCGGCCCCGGCGGGGCGTGGTCCTCGAGGAGGACGAAGGTCTGCTGGCTGCCCCTCTGGGGCCCGACGCAGGTGACGCCGCGCTGGCTGGAGTACCAGAGCAGGTGATAGGCACGCTGCCCCGCCGCTGGGATCCCGGCGTCCTCGAGCGTGGCCACGCACTCGGCCCGGGTGAGTGCCCGCCCACCGACCAGGGCCTGGCCGAGCACGTCGCAGGCGCGGTCGGCGTCGGCCTCCTCGAGGCCCAGGAAGGCGCGCCGGGCGGCTGCCCCGGCCAGCGCGCGCTGGCCCAGGTGGGCCAGCATCCAGCGGGAGTCGCGGCCCGGGACGACGTGCAGGGTGCCGCGCATCGGCCAGGTCCGCAGCACCTCCCCGGTGCCCAGGGCGCTGATGACCGCGTCGCGGGAGGCCCCGGTGCGCACCCCGAGCGACCAGATCACCCCGGGAAGGTCCTGGCCCTGCATCGCGCCGAACCAGCGCACCACGTCGGCCACGGCCGGGGCCGGCCCGACGGGCGTGGACGCGCCGACGTCATCGAGCAGCAGGCTGCGGGCGCGCGCCGCGCGCAGCCACCCGAGGTCGGGCTCCCCGGGGCTGGTCGGGTTCGCGGGTGTGGTCTGGGTCACGGGTGCCTCCGCGAGGCAGGGTACCGGCGCCCGGCGTGGGCGCGGTCGCAGTGTCAGGGGTCCGTGTCAGGGTGTGGGACATGCGATTCCTGCACACCTCCGACTGGCACCTGGGCCGTCGTCTGCACGGGGAGGACCTCCTGGAGCACCAAGCGGCCTTCCTCGACTGGCTGGTGGAGCAGGCACGCACGCACGCCGTGGACGCGGTGCTCGTCAGCGGCGATGTGTACGACCGTGCTCAGCCCGGTGCCGATGCGATCCGCCTCATGGACCGCACGCTGGCCGCCTTCGTCTCGGCCGGCATCCCACTGGTCATCTCCAGTGGCAACCACGACAGCGCCGTGCGCCTGCAGTACGCCGGGCAGGTGCTGGCAGCGGCGGGGGTGCACCTGCGCACGGAGCTGGCGCAGGTGGTGGAGCCGGTGATCCTGGCTGAGGAGCACGGGCCGGTGGCCGTGTACGCGATCCCGTTCCTGCTGCCCGACGCGGTCACCGAGGAGCTCGGTGTGCCGCGGTCCCACGCCGCTGTGCTCGACTGCCTGGTCGGGCGCATCCGCCGGGACGCGACGACGCGGGGCATCGATCGGGTCGTGATCATGGCCCACGCGTTCGTCACCGGGGGCAGCGCGAGTGAGTCCGAGCGCGAGATCCGCGTCGGTGGGGTGGGCGACACTCCGGCCACCGTCTTCGACGGGGTGACCTACGTCGCGCTCGGGCACCTGCACGGCCCCCAGGAGATCTCCCTGGCCGGGTCCTCGACGGTCCTGAGCTACTCGGGGTCGCCGCTGGCCTTCTCGTTCTCCGAGCGCGTGCACACGACCTCGGTCTCGCTCGTCGACATCGACGCAGCCGGATCGGTGGCGCTGACGCGCATCCCGACCCCGGTGCCACGCTCATTGGTGCAGGTGACTGGTCGCCTGGATGAGGTGCTGGCACGCGCCGAGGGCGAGCTCGCCCACCTGGCCCAGGCCTGGGTGAAGGTGACGTTGACCGATCCGGGGCGACTGGCCAGTCCGATGGAGAAGCTGCGCGCCGTCTGGCCGCACACGCTCGTGCTGGAGTTCGCGCCGGAGCGGTCCGAGCTCGACTCCCCGGCCCTGGCGCGGGTGGGCGAGGGCAGCGACCCGGTGCGGATCTGCGCCGACTTCGTGAGCGTGGTGTCCGGCGCGCCGCCCAGCGCCGCCCAGGAGCAGGCCCTGAGCGAGGCGGTGCACGCGGTGCGCGCAACGGAGGCGGTGGCCTGATGCGCCTGCACGAGCTGACGATGCGCGCGGTCGGCCCGTTCGCCGACGAGCAGGTCATCGACTTCGATCGGCTGGGAGCCGGTGGCCTGTTCCTGTTCGAGGGCCCCACGGGCGTGGGCAAGTCCACCATCCTCGATGCACTCACCTTCGCCCTCTACGGCGGCCTTGCCAGCGACTCCGGCGATGCTGCCCGCATGCGCTCGGACTTCGCGGCACCGACGGATCGGCCCGAGGTCCGCCTCGAGTTCTCGGTTCGCGGCGGCAGGTACCGGATCACCCGCTCGCCGGAGTTCGACCGGCCGAAGAAGCGAGGTGAGGGCACGACCCGCGAGAAGTCGGCCGTCCACCTCGAGCGGTGGCAGGCCGGCGCGTGGGCCAGCTGGTCGCACGCCAAGGACGAGGTCGGCGCCCTGGTGGGCGAGGTCCTCGGCCTCAACCGTGATCAGTTCCGGCAGGTCGTGCTCCTGCCCCAGGGCGAGTTCGCGACGTTCCTGCGTGCCGACGATGACGGCCGTCGCGAGGTGCTGGCCAAGTTGTTCGGCACCGGCTTCTACCGACGCATCACCGACCAGCTGCAGGCCCGTGCGCAGGAGGCCTCGCGGGTGCTCGCCGGCGCCGACTCGGCCCTCGCTGCCCGGGTGGCGGCTGCGTGCGAGGCCGCCGGGATGGACTCAGGGGAGCATGCGTTGCTCGCGCAGATGGGCCTGGATGAGCGCGTCGCCCACCTCGAGCAGGTCGGTGCTGCACTGTCCGCGGAGGCCGAGAGTGCGCGCGGTGCCGCCGAGCAGGCCGCCGCCAGCCACGAGGCGGCCCTCCTGGCCCAGCGTGGGGCGCAGGCGGTGGTGGAGGCGATGGGAAGGCGCGCCGCGGCCCTCGAGTCCCTGGCCCTGGCCGAGGCGGGCCGTCCCGAACAGCAGGAGCGTCGCGAGCGGGCCGCGGCGGCGCGCCGCGTCCAGCCCGTCCGGCCGCTGGTCAGGCTCATGGTTGAGGCGGCGGCGACGCTGGCGCGCCGGCGCCAGGAGCTCGCGGGCCTGCTCGGCGCGTCCGGCGAGGCACGGCCGGGACCGCAGACCCTCGATCAGCCGGAGGCCGCCACGTTCGCTGCGCAGGCCCGGGCGCTGCGCAGCAGCGCCGATGAGGCCGCCCATGTCCTGGTGGTCGAGCAGGCGCTGGCCGCGGAGAGCGCGCAGCTGGCCCAGTCGGTCCGGGCAGCCGATGTGCTCGAGGCGTCCCTGGGCGCGGACCAGGAGCGCGCGGCTCACCTGCCCGAGCAGCTGGCCGGGTGCCGCGCACGCATCGAGGCCGCGAGGGCCGACGTCCTCGCCGGGGCCCGTGTGTCGCAGATGCGTGGGGTGGTGCTGCGCCAGTCCGAGGCTGCCGCAGCCCTGGTGAGCCTGGCCGCCAGCCTGGCCTCGGCGCGGGAGGCCAGGCTGGCGGCCCGTCGGGCGCACAGCCGGGCAAGCGACCACCACCACCTTCTCGAGCAGGCGCGGTGGTCCGACCTGCGAGGAGCGCTGGCCGCGCGGCTGGTCAGCGGGGATCCCTGCCTGGTCTGCGGGTCGCCGGAGCACCCCGCACCTGCGGACTCCTCGATCGGAGGTGTCTCGGAGGAGCAGGTGCGCCAGGCGGCGGCCGACCGCGACTCCGCGCAGCACGTCCTCGACGAGGCCGAGCGGGCCGTCTCACGCGCTGAGGCCGCGATCGAGGTCAACCAGGCGCTGGCTGAGGGGCGCACAGCCCAGGAGTGCGTGCAGGAGCTGGCCGAGATCGACGACCAGATCGCGGCAGGCGACCGGGCCGCCGGGCTACTTCCGGCGTGGGAACGTGAGGCCGAGGCGTTGGCCGATGAGGAGCAGGCGACGGCGGCGTCCGTCCTGGCGCTGTCCACGCAGCTGGCCACCGCCCGTGCCCAGGCCGAGGCACAGCGGGCGCACTGGCAGGAGCGCGCGGACCTGGTGGCCGAGGCTGCGGGCGGGTTCGCGAGCGTGGCAGCCCGCCTGGCCGACCTGGCTGCCCGAGCAGATGCCCTGGAGGCCTGTGCCGTCGCCGCTCAGGCCGTCGAGGCCGCGCTGGCCCAGTGGGAGCAGGCGCACCAGACCGCGCTGGCCGAAGCCCGGGTCGCGGGGTTCCCGGGCTTGGAGCAGGCGCAGGAGGCGATCCTGTCACCGGAGCAGTTGGCCGCCCTCGATGCCGAGCTCGCGCGGTTCGACGCGGACGTGGCTGCGGCTGAGGCCGCTCTGGCCGAGCCCGCGCTGAGCGCCGTCGCTGAGCTCGACCCCGACGAGGCGACGGCCGTCCTGCAGGCCGCGGCCGTGGCTGCGGCTGAGGCCGCGGCCCGCCTGGAGTCCGCATCCGAGGTCCTGACCCTGGCCCAGCGACAGGCGCAGCGCTTCGCTGACCGGGTCCGGGAGGTGCGCGCGGCGCGCGACGAGCGCGGCGAGCGGGCCGGCGTGGTCGAGGAACTGGTGGCCCTCGACCAGTACGCACGGGGGATGGCCGGCAGTCCCCGGATGAGCCTGGTCACCTACGTGCTGCGGTACTGGTTCGAGCAGGTTGTCGCCGCTGCCAACGTCCGCCTGGACGCGATGTCCAGCGGCAAGTACGAGCTGATCCGCCTCGACGCGGGCAGCCGCCGCGATGCCCGGGTCGGCCTCGGCCTGGCCGTGCTCGATCGGCACACTGGGCGCGAGCGCAGCCCGGGCACCCTCTCCGGGGGGGAGTCCTTCTACACCTCCCTGGCCCTGGCCCTGGGCCTGGCCGACGTGGTGGTCGCCCAGGCCGGCGGTGCTCAGCTGGACACCCTGTTCATCGACGAGGGGTTCGGCAGCCTCGATCCGGACACCCTCGACGACGTCATGGCCGTCATCGACGACCTGCGCGGCAATGGCCGGGTCATCGGAATCGTCAGCCACGTGCCCGAGCTGAAGGAGCGCATCGCCGAGCGCCTGTCGGTGCGCCGTGTCCGCGCCGACGGACCCTCGCTGGTGCAGGTGCGTGCCTAGTCGACCAGGGGCGTGGCGATCAGGCGCCGCCGGCCAGCCGCGTCTGCCGGTGCCCCTCGTCCCACTGGAGGCCTTCGTCGAGGTCCGGTGGCTGGGCCTGCAAGGGGGTCTGCTGCTCGATCGGCACCCGGGTCTGGGCCTCGAGCTCGCGCAGCGTCCGCGGGCGGGGCCTCGGGGCCTCGGGCGGCCGGTCAGCCATGGCCGCTCACCCCAGCACCAGAGCGCTCGCCGGGTCGGCCATGAAGTCGGCCACCGAGCGCAGCACCCGTGAGCCGAGGGCCCCGTCGACCACGCGGTGATCGAACGACAGAGCGAGGGTCACCACGTCACGGGCCTCGATGCGCCCGTCGACCACCCACGGCCGGGCCAGGACCCGGCCCAGGGCCAGGATCGCCACCTCTCCCGGGTTGAGGATGGGCGTTCCGGAGTCGACGCCGAAGACCCCCACGTTCGTGATCGTGATCGTCGATCCGCGCAGGTCCTCGGGGCGCGAGCGGCCCGCCCGGGCCGTCGCCACCAGGCGGGCCAGTGCGTCGGCCATCCCGCGCAGGTCCAGGGCCTGGGCCTCGGCGACCCTCGGCACGATCAGCCCACGTGGCGAGTCGACCGCGATCCCGAGGTGGACGCTGTGGTGGACCAGCAGGTTCTCGCCGCTGTCGTCCAGGCTGGCGTTGACGTGCGGGAACTGCCGCGCGGCGCGGACCAACCCCAGGGCGGCGAACGTCAGGGGCGTGATCGACAGGCCGGCGAGGTCCTCGCGCGCCCGGGCCGTGCGGATCAGCGCGGTCATCGCCGAGACGTCGACGTCCACCCACTCGGTGACGTGCGGGGCGCTGAACGCCGAGGCGGTCATCGCCCTGGCCATCATCCGTGCCACGTGGGAACGGGGGATGACCTCGGTCTCCCCGGTGGGCCCTCCAGCCACCCCGGGGAGTCCGCCGGGCCCCGCGCCGGCGCCGGACCCGACCGGGCTCGACCCGGCAGGGCTGGATCCCCGCCCCCACCGACCCCGTGCCCACCGACCCCGTGCCCACCGGCACCGTGGCCTGCCGCACCGACCGGCGCGAGCTCCCCGGAGTGAGCCGCAGGTCCGCCGGCCGCCGCGCGGGTGACGTCCTCGTGCGTGATCGAACCGTCCGGCCCACTGGGGACGACCCCCGCGAGGTCCACGCCGAGGTCGCGCGCCAGCCGGCGCACGGGGGGCTTGGCCCGCACCTGCTCGCCGCCGAGCCGCGCCTCCACCGCCCGACCCAGCTCGAGGCCACCGTGGCGCACCGGGCGAGCCGGCTCGCCGGGTGGACCGGCCTCGACGTGGTCCGCCCCGTGCGGGGTGATCCGTGGGCGCCGCTTCGGGGCCTGCGCGGCCTTCACCCCGTACCCCACGAGAACTGCCTGACGCTCACCGGTCGGAACGTCCTGTGTGCGCGGGGGCCCGACGTCGGCAGCTGGCGGGACTGCCGGCGCGGCTGCTCCCGCCGACCCGGCTGCTCCCACCGCTCCCGCCAACTCGGCTGCACCCGCCGGCCCCGCCGGCTCCTGCTCCGCCACGGCTGCCCCACCGGGCGCTGGAGCGCCGTCCGCCCCAGCCCGCTGCGGCTCGTCGATCCGGATGATGGGCTCGCCCACGGGCACCACGTCACCCGGCGCCGCGAGCAGCTCCACCACCGTGCCCGCATACGGGCTGGGCAGCTCCACCGCAGCCTTGGCGGTCTCCACCTCGAGCAGCACCTGGTTGACCGTCACCACGTCCCCGACGGCCACGCGCCAGCCCAGGACCTCCGCCTCGGTCAGGCCCTCGCCGGCATCCGGCATCCGGAACTCGCGCAGCACGGCTCCTCCTCAGTACGCCATCGCCCGGTCGACCGCTTCGAGCACGCGGTCGAGATCGGGCAGGTAGATGTCCTCGATGCGCGCCGGCGGGTACGGCGCATGGAAGCCGCCGACCCGCAACACCGGTGCCTCGAGCTGGTAGAAGCACTCCTGGGCCACCGAGGCCGCGACCTCCGCGCCCAGCCCGCCCACGACCGGCGCCTCGTGCACCACTACCAGCCGCCCGGTCCGGGTCACCGACTCGACGATGGTCGCCAGGTCCAGGGGGGCAAGGCTGCGCGCGTCGATCACCTCGAGGTCGCGGGTGTCGGCCTCCGCGGCGTCGAGGCACACCCGCACCATCGGCCCCCAGCACAGCAGCGTGGCGTCGCTTCCACGGCGCACGACCCGGGCCCGGAACAGCTCGTCGAGGGGGGCCAGGCCGGCCTCGACGTCGACCTCGGCCTTGTCCCAGTACCGGCGCTTGGGCTCGAGGAACAGGATGGGGTCGGGGTGGGCGATCGCCTGGCGGATCATCGTGAACGCGTCCACCGGGTTGCTCGGGCTGACGATGCGCAGGCCGGGGGAGTGCGCGAAGTAGGCCTCGGGGGACTCGGAGTGGTGCTCCACCGCGCCGATCCCGCCGCCACTGGGCACGCGGATCACGATCTGCATCGACAGGGTCCCGGCCGAGCGCAGGTGCATGCGGGCCACCTGGGTGGTGATCTGGTCGAACGCCGGGAAGATGAACCCGTCGAACTGGATCTCGGCCACCGGCACGTAGCCGCGCATCGCCAGCCCGACGGCGGTGCCGATGATGCCGCTCTCGGCCAGGGGCGTGTCGATCACGCGGTCCTCGCCGAACCGGGCCTGCAGGCCGTCGGTCACCCGGAACACGCCGCCGAGCTTGCCGATGTCCTCGCCCATGAGCAGCACCCGCGGGTTGTCGCGCATCGCTGCGCCAAGGCCGGCGTTGATCGCCTTCGCCATCGTCAGCACGGCCATGTCAGTGCCCCCGGCTGTCGGCGAAGCTCGCGAGGTAGGCGCCGAGCCAGGCCCGGTCGTGCTCGATGACGGGGTGGCTGTCGGCGTACACGTGGTCGAACATGCTGATGGGCGCGGGGTCGGGCATCGCCCGGCACGCGGTGCGCATGTGCTCGCCGAGGGCCTCGGCGCGGGCATCCACCTCGGCCAGGAACGCGGCGTCGGCGATCCCGGAGCGCACGATGTGGGCGCGCACACGCTCGATGGGGTCCTTGAGCCGCCACGCCTCACCCTCGGCGGTGGTGCGGTAGCGGGTGGGGTCGTCGGAGGTGGTGTGTGCGCCCATCCGGTAGGTGAACGCCTCCACCAGGGTGGGCCCGCCGCCCGCGCGCGCCCGCTGCAGGGCGGAGGTGACCACCGCCTGCACGGCCAGCACGTCGTTGCCGTCGACCCGCACCCCGGGGAATCCGTAGCCGGCGGCACGCTTGAACAGCGGGATCCGGGTCTGGCGCTCCAGCGGCTCGGAGATCGCCCACTGGTTGTTCTGGCAGAAGAACACCACCGGTGCGTCGTTGACCGCCGCGTAGACGAACGCCTCGGCGACGTCGCCCTGGGAGCTGGCGCCGTCGCCGAAGCAGACCAGCACGGCGTCGTCGGTGCCGTCGCGCTGGATGCCCATCGCGTAGCCGACCGCGTGCAGGGTCTGGTCGCCGATGACGATCGTGTAGAGGCTGAACCCGTGCTCGGCCGGGTCCCAGCCGCCCATCGTGGTGCCCCGGAACAGCCCGAGCAGGGTCACCGGGTCGACGCCGCGCACGAAGGCCATCCCGTGCTCGCGGTAGGTGGGGAAGATCCGGTCCGTCGTGCGGGTGGCCAGGGCGGCGCCCACCTGGGCGGCCTCCTGGCCCTGGCAGGGCGCCCACAGGCCGAGCTCGCCGTGGCGCTGCAGGGCGGTTGCCTCGGCGTCGAGCCGGCGGACCATCACCAGCGCCGCGTAGCGCTCGCGCCACCCGTCGTCGGTGAGCGTGAGGGCGTACTGCGGGTGCTCGACCAACACGCCCTCGGGGGTCAGCAGCTGGACGAGGTCGGGACCTCCGTCGATCGCCATGGGCGCACACCTCCACGTGCATGCTGCCACCGGGGTGGGCCACCTGTCCGGTTGGTGGCACCGATACCCGGCTCCGCAGGTCGGTGGGCCAGCCGGTCGGTGGGCCAGCAGGTCCGTGGGCCAGCAGGTCCGTGGGCCAGCAGCTCCGCGGGTCAGCCCGGCAGCCAGCTGACGCTGCCGGCCAGGGCCGCGTAGCCGAGGAACGCGACGATGTCGATCAGCGCGTGCGCGATCACCAGCGGCAGCACCCGGCCCCAGCGCTGGAACAGCCACGCGAACAGCACGCCCATCGCGATGTTGCCCAGCAGTCCGCCCACGCCCTGGTAGAGGTGGTAGCTGCCGCGCACCAGGGCGCTGGTGGCGATCACGGCCGCCGGTCCCCAGCCGAGCTGGGTCAGCCGGCGCATCAGGAAGCCGACCACCACGACCTCCTCGACGACGGCGTTCTGCGCCGCGGCCCCGATCAGCACGGGCCAGCGCCACCACACCTCGGGAAGGTCCTGGGCGACCACGGCCAGGTTCACCCCGGAGCGGTAGGCCACCAGGTAGCCGGCCAGGCCCACCGAGCCCACGAGGGCGGCCAGCACGGCACCTCGACCGAGGTCGCGCCCCGGTGCCGAGGCATCGACGCCCAGCGCCCGGATGCCCTCCCGCGAGCGCACCAGCAGGTACCAGACCAGGGCCACCGGAGCCAGGGCGAAACAGATGCGCAGCACCTGGCGGACCAGGTCGAGCAGGGGCCGGCCGGGGGCCAGCGAGTCGTTGAGGATCGCCGACTGACCGGCCAGCGGCTCCCCGCTGGTCAGGTCGGCCAGGAAGCTGACGATCGAGAAGACCCCGGAGCGGCCCAGGGAGAGTGCCAGGACGATGAGGATCTCGGCGACGATCAGCCCACGGGTGAGCCCCGCCGGGGGCACGCCGCGCCGGCCCACACCGGGAGTCCGGTCCACGGCAGCCGCAGCGGCGACTGCCCCCTGCCCGTCGCCGCTCCCGTCCCCGATCTCGCCGGCCGTGCCTCCCGCCCCCGGACCGGGACTCAACTGCCCACCTCGAGAAGCCGGCCCAGCGGGGCGACGAAGTGCGGAGGCTGCAGGCTGTGGCGCCGGGCGGCGCGCTCGCGGTGCGGATCGTCCCCGCCCGAGCCGAGCCGCACCATGGCGCACCGGTAGGCCTCGACCGTGGCGGCCGCGAGGTCGCGCCAGTTGTAGTCGCTGACCAGGGCGCGGCTGGCCCGCTCGGCCCGCGCATGTGCGGCGGCGGGGTCCACGAGGTCGTCGTGGACCGCCTGCGCCAGGCTGCCCGGGTCGCCGGGATGGAACACGGCCGCCCGCTCGCCGTCACGGGCGAACTCGGCCAGGCCGCCAGTCCGCGAGACCACCACCGGGGTGCCCAGGGCCGCTGCCTCGAGGGCCACCAGGCCGAACGGCTCGTAGAGGCTGGGGGTCACCGCCACCGCGGAGGCCGTCACCAGTGCCCGCAGGTCGTCCTCGCTGACCCAGCCCAGGAAGTCCACGACGTCGTCGACGCCCAGGTGCTCGGCCTGCTCGGCCAGTGCCGGCAGGTAGCTGCCGCGCCCGGCCACCGCCACGCGCAGGCGGGGGTGGGCCCGGCGCAGCGCCGGCACGGCCGCGAGCAGGGTCTGGACGCCCTTCTCCCACTCGACCCGGCCGGTGAAGCTGACCAGCGGCCCGGGCAGCTCGGCCCGGATGCGCCCCGCGGCCTCCAGCGGTGCCTGCCACTGCTGCACGTGGACCCCGTTGGCGATGACGGCCGAGGCCTCCACGCCGAACAACGTGCGGACCTCGTCGCGCATGGCGTGCGAGCACGTGATCAGCCCGTCGCTGGTGTTGGCCAGCCACCACTCCCGGGCATGGATGGCCGTCGAGAGGTCGGAGTACACCCAGCCCAGGTTCCGGCCCGCCTCGGTGGCGTGGATCGTCGCGACGAGCGCGGCCCCGCACAGGCTGCGCAGCGCCACTCCGGCGCGGGCCACCATCCAGTCGTGGGCGTGGATCACCTCGGGCTCCCAGGCCTCGAGCAGCGCCGCGCCGGCGGCGGTGAAGGCCTGCTCCATGCGCGTGACATGGCCGAGCAGGTCCCCGGCTTCGTGGGTGGCGGAGTCCACCGAGGCGCGGATGACGCGAACCCCGTCGAGGTCGCCGTCGGCACTGGCCGGGGCGCCGTCGAGCCGGGGCGCGGACTGGGTGATCACCGTCACGTCGTGGCCGTTGGCGGCCTGCGCGGTGGCCAGGGCGTGCACGTGCCGCCCCAGACCGCCGTACATCACGGGGGGGTACTCCCAGGCCAGGTGAAGGATCCGCATCGCGGTCGGAATCGTACGGCGTGCTCACGCATCCGGCAGCCGCAGTCACCGAGCGCAGCCGGCCGCGGCGGGCTGAGGTCCGCCGGGGCCCCGGTCGGGGCGCGAACCCGGGGGTGCCGATCCGCCGGCCGGGACCGACGCCTACAGTTGACCCGATCAACAGCGCTTGTTACTCGCGGGTAGGTTCGCGGGTAACATGGCCTGCGGGCGCTCGGATCGCCCACCGGATCGGAAGAACTGGCCCACCGGCGCACGCCTACGCGTACCGGGTGAATAGGGAGGTCGACAGCGCGACCATGAAGATCGTTGTCTGTGTCAAGCAGGTCCCGGACAGCTGGGCGGAGAAGACGCTCAGCCCCGCCGACAGCACCTTGGACCGCGGCTCGGTTGATGCCGTGATGAATGAGATCGACGAGTACGCGGTCGAGGAGGCCCTGCGCCTGCAGGAGGCCCATGGCGGCGAGGTCGTCGTCCTGTCGATGGGCCCGTCGCAGGCCACCGACACCATCCGCAAGGCCCTGTCGATGGGTGCCGACGCGGGCATCCACATCGTCGATGACGCCCTGCACGGCTCGGACGCGGTCGCCACGTCGCTGGCACTGGCCACGGCGATCGGCAGCCGGGGCGCAGACCTGGTGATCCTGGGCTGCGAGTCCACCGACGCGCGCATGTCGGTCGTGCCGGCGATGGTCGCCGAGCGCCTGGGCCTGCCGCAGCTGACCTTCTCGAGCGAGGTCACGGTCGACGGTGGAACCGTGCGCACCCAGCGGGTCACCGAGTACGGCTACGACGTCGTCGAGGCGTCGCTGCCGGCGGTGGTCAGCGTGGTGGAGAAGATCAACGAGCCCCGCTACCCCTCGTTCAAGGGGATCATGGCGGCCAAGAAGAAGCCCGTCGAGACCCTCGACCTGGCCGCCCTGGGCCTGACCCCCGACCAGGTGGGCCTGGCCGGCCGCGTGGTCGGTCGTCTCGGAGTTCGCCGCCCGGCCGCCGAAGGCCAAGGGCACCATCGTCCCCGACGACGGCAACGGTGGCGTGGCCATCGCCGATTTCCTGTCCGCGCAGAAGTTCATCTAGGAGACCGCCATGGCTGAGGTCCTTGTGCTCGTCGAGCATGTCGACGGCAATGTGAAGAAGGTCACGCTCGAGCTGCTCGCCCTGGCCCGCCGCATCGGCGAGCCGTCGGCCGTCCTCGTGGGGGCCGGCGCTGACGCCGCGCTGCCCGTCCTGGCCGAGCACGGCGCTGCCACCGTCTACGTGGCCGACGCCGCCGAGCTCAGCGCGCACCCTGTGGCCCCCAAGGCCGAGGTGCTCGCCTCGCTCGTGGCCGAGAAGTCCCCGGCGGCCGTGCTCATCGCCAGCACCGCCGAGGGCAAGGAGGTGGCCGCCCGCCTGGCGGTGCGCTCCGGCTCCGGGCTGATCACCGACGCGGTCGACGTGGCCGCTGACGCCACCGCCACCCAGTCGGTCTTCGGCGGTGCCACGGTCGTGAAGTCGAAGGTGTCCGTGGGCACCCCGATCATCACGGTGCGCCCGAACAGCACCGCCCCCGAGGCAGCCCCGGCCGCCGGCGCCCGCGCCGACGTCGCGGTCACCCTCTCGGCCGGCGCCACCGCGGCCCGGATCACCGAGCGGGTGGAGCAGGCCAAGGGCGGTCGCCCGGACCTGGCCGAGGCGGCCGTGGTCGTCTCCGGCGGTCGCGGCGTGGGCGGGGCCGAGGGCTTCGCGGTCGTCGAGGCCCTGGCCGACTCGCTGGGTGCCGCGGTCGGCGCCTCGCGCGCGGCCACCGACGCCGGCTGGTACCCGCACCAGTTCCAGGTCGGGCAGACCGGCAAGACCGTCGCCCCGCAGCTCTACATCGCCAACGGCATCTCCGGGGCCATCCAGCACCGCGCCGGCATGCAGACCTCGAAGACGGTCATCGTGGTCAACAAGGACCCCGAGGCGCCGCTGTTCGAGCTGGCCGACTTCGGCGTCGTCGGCGACCTCTTCGCCGTCGTGCCGCAGCTGACCGAGGAGATCACCAAGCGCAAGGGCTGAGCTGCCCTCGCGTTCCGCACGCACACCGGAGGGGCCCGACCACGCAGGTCGGGCCCCTCCGTGCGTCCCGCCCTACCATGGAGCCCGTCATGCGCACCTACCTCGACCACGCGGCGTCCACGCCCCTGCTCGACTGCGCCCGTGAGGCGATGGTGGGGGTTCTCGGGTTCACCGGGAACGCGTCGTCGCTGCACACGGCCGGCCGGGCAGCCCGCCGACGGGTCGAGGAGTCGCGTGAGGTCATCGCCAGCCGGCTCGGGGTGACCCCCAGCGAGGTGATCTTCACCTCCGGGGGCACCGAGGCCGACAACCTGGCCGTCAAGGGGCTGTGGTGGTCGCGGGTGGCCGCCGACCCCGCCCGGCGTCGGGTGCTGGCCGCCCGGGTGGAGCACCACGCCGTGTTGGATCCGGTGCACTGGCTCGGCGAGCACGAGGGGGCCGAGGTGGTCTGGCTCGACGTCGACCGACTGGGGCGCGTCGATGTCGACCAGCTGGCCGCCGAGCTGGCCAAGGACCCGCGCAGCGTCGCGCTGGTGGCGGTCATGTGGGCCAACAACGAGGTCGGCACGGTACAGCCGATCGAGGCGGTCGCCGCCCTGTGCGCGGAGGCCGACGTGCCCCTGCACGTCGATGCCGTGCAGGCCCTCGGGTCGATCCCCGTGGACGCCGGCCTGCCCACCACGATGGCGATCTCCGCCCACAAGCTCGGCGGGCCGCTGGGGGCCGGTGTGCTGGTCGCCCGGCGCGGGCTGGACCTCACCCCGCTGACCCACGGTGGCGGCCAGGAGCGCCAGGTTCGCTCCGGCACGGTGGACGTCCCGTCGGTCGTGGGGTTCGCGGCGGCCATCGAGCACGTGCTCGGCGACCTTCCCGAGCGGGCCGCGCGCCTGGCCGAGCTGCGCGACGGGTTGCTCACCGGCGTGCTGGAGGTGTGCCCGGAGGCGATCGTCAACGGCGCGCTCGGCGGCCCCGGCCAGCGGCTGCCCGGCAACGCCCACCTGTCCTTCCCGGGCTGTGAGGGTGACGCGCTGCTGATGCTGCTGGACGCCGCCGGGGTGGAGGTCTCCACCGGCTCGGCGTGCAGCGCCGGGGTGCCCGAACCCAGCCACGTGCTGCTCGCGATGGGGATCGACCCGGTGCTGGCCCGCTCGTCGCTGCGGTTCAGCCTCGGGCACAGCTCGACCGCGGCCGACGTGGAGGCGCTGCTCGACGCGCTGCCCGCCGTCGTGGAGCGTGCCCGGCGCGCCGGCCAGGTGCGGATCAGCCCGCAGCTGGCAGCAGCCGTTCGCGACGGGGCCTAGCTCGTGCGCGTTCTGGCCGCCATGTCCGGCGGCGTCGACTCGGCTGTGGCCGCGGCCCGGATGGTGGCCGCCGGCCATGAGGTGACGGGCGTGCACCTGGCCCTCTCCCGGCACCCGGAGTCCTACCGCTCGGGAGCCCGCGGGTGCTGCACCATCGAGGACTCCCGCGACGCCTGGCGCGCCGCGGACGTGCTGGGCATCCCGTTCTACGTGTGGGACATGTCGGCGGAGTTCGCCGAGGAGGTCGTGGCCGACTTCCTGGCCGAGTACGCCGCCGGCCGGACGCCGAACCCGTGCCTGCGCTGCAACGAGCGGATCAAGTTCGCCGCCGTGCTCGACCGCGCCCTGGCCCTGGGCTTCGACGCGGTGGCCACCGGGCACTACGCCCAGCTGGTCGAGGGGCCGTCGGGCCCTGAGCTGCACCGCTCGGCCGACCCCGCCAAGGACCAGTCGTACGTGCTGGGGGTGCTCGATGCCGAGCAGCTGGCCGGCTGCCTGTTCCCGCTCGAGGGCTCGACCAAGACCGAGGTCCGCGCCGAGGCGGCCGCGCTCGGTCTCTCGGTGGCCGCCAAGCCCGACAGCCACGACATCTGCTTCATCCCGAGTGGGGACACCGCCGGGTTCCTGCGCGATCGGCTCGGCGAGGCCCCGGGTGAGGTCGTCGACGCGGTCACGGGCGAGGTCCTGGCCGAGCACTCCGGGGCCTTCGCGTTCACGGTGGGGCAGCGCCGCGGGGTCGCGCTGGGCCGCCCGGCTGCCGACGGGGCGCGCCGCTACGTGGTCGACGTCGACATCGCGTCGCGGCGGGTGGCCGTCGGCCCGGCAGCGATGCTCGACACCGACGTGCTGCACGCCATCCGCCCACGCTGGTGCGGGCCGGTGCCCGAGCTGCCCGCGCGGCTCGGGGTGCAGGTGCGGGCGCACGGCGAGGAGGTGCCGGCGACCGTGCGGGCCAGCGACGACGGGTTCGTGGCCGAGCTCGATCGTCCGATCCGGGGCATCGCCCCCGGGCAGGCGGCGGTGCTCTACGCGGGCACCCGCGTGGTGGGGTCCGGGACGCTGGCGAGGCTGGGCGCGTGAGCATGGCCGGTGGGCCCGGGGGCGAGGAGCGGTCGTCGGAGGCCGCGCAGGAGCCGGCGCGTGAGGTGTCGTCGGGTGGGGCCGCGAGGCCGGGTGGGGCTGCGGGGGAGCCGTCCCCGGAGTCGTCCCGGGCACTGTCGGGCGGGGCTGCGTTGGACGTGGTGGAGACTCCGGCGCCCATCGTTCCGCGCGCGCTGTCGATCGGGATCGCGGTGGGTGCCTACGCGATCAGCTTCGGCGCCGTGAGCGTGGCAGCGGGCCTGGACGTGTGGCAGACCCAGGCCCTCTCGGCGCTGCTGTTCAGCGGGGCGTCGCAGTTCGCGTTCGTCGGGGTCGTGGCCGCCGGCGGAGGACTGGTGGCGGCGGTCGTGACCGCCTGGCTGCTGGGTCTGCGCAACGGCCTCTACGCGCTGCACCTGGCCACCGTGCTCAGCCCGGGGGCCCGCCCCGGTGAACGGCTGAGCGGCTGGCGTCGCGTCGGGGCCGCGCAGTTCACCATCGACGAGACCACGGCGATGGCGCTGGCCTATGAGGCCGACCGCGAGCAGTCGCGGCGCGCCTTCTGGGCCACGGGGTGGTCGGTGTTCGTGCTCTGGAACCTGGGCACGTTGCTGGGCGCGCTGGGGGCCGCATCGGTCAGCGACCCGCGGGTGCTCGGCCTCGACGCCGCGATCCCCGCCGGATTCCTCGCGCTGCTCTGGCCGCGTCTGGTGGACCGGACGTCGTGGGCGCTGGCCGGCGCATCGGGGGTGCTGGCGTTGGTGCTCTCCCCGGTGCTGCGGCCCGGGATCCCGGTGCTGGCCGCGGCCGGGATCGCCGTCGCCGGCGCACTGTGGTGGACCCGCGAGCGTCCGGGGGCCGGGCCGGCGGAAGCTGCTGACCCGGGTTCCGTCGACGACGGGAGGGGGCGCTGATGTGGCCCGCAGTGCTGCTCGCCTCCCTGTCCTCCTTCCTCACGAAGTGGGCCGGCCACCTGCTGCCCGAGTCCCTGCTCGAGCGCCCTCTCGTCCGGCGGGCCGCCGCGCTGCTTCCCATCGCGCTGCTCTCAGCCCTGCTCGCGGTGCAGACGTTCCGAGGCCCGCAGGGGTTCACGGTCGACGCCCGCGTGGCCGGGGTCGGCGTCGCCGTCGTCGCGCTGCTGCTGCGCGCGCCCTTCCTCGTGGTGGTGCTCTCCGCGGCGGCCACCGCCGCGCTCCTGCGCGCCCTCGGCTGAGGCGGCCGGCGAGCACGTCCGGGTCGTGCCGGAGCGCCCGGCTCCCCATGATCCGTGTGGCTTGCACCTGCTCTAGGTTCGGCAACCCACACGGATCATGGACCGCGCCGGGACCCGACCCGCCCCGCGCTGGGATCCGCCCCGCCTCCAGGGTCGCCCGCCGCGCCCCGCGCCGGGACCCGCCGCCGCCCGGGTCGCCCGCCGCCGGCGCCCTCCGCTACCCGTCCGACGGGAACCGGACCCCGACCTGGCGTCGCGCCTCGTCGAGGATGCCGAGCACCGCCAGCGAGTTCGCCACCGGCCACACCTGCGACTGCTGCCCAGCTCGCACGCACGCGAGGAACTCCTCCACCTCGTAGCGCATGTGCAGCGGTGACTGGGCGCGGGTGAGGTCCTGCGGCGGTCCGCCGCGCGGGATCAGGCCCACGCTCGTGGGCACGCTGCAGTCATCGAAAAGGATCACTCCCGCCTCGCCCGCGATCTGCGACCCGACCCCACCGGGAGCGACCTTCGAGTGCAGGCACACCACCTCGAAGCCGTCGTAGCCGAGCAGCAGCGTGCCCTGACCGTCGACGCCGCTGGGCAGCAGCACACCCGTGGCCCGCACAGAGTTCGGCGGGCCGAACAGGTGCAGTGAGAGGGCCACCGCGTACACGCCCAGATCCATCAGGGCGCCGGCGGCGAACTGCGGGTTGAACGCGTTGGGCAGCTCGCCGGCGCGCAGCAGGTCGTAGCGCGAGGAGTACTGGTCCTTGGTCAGCACCACCCGGCGGACGGCGCCCACCTGCGGCAGCGCCTCTCGGATCGCGATCACGTTCGGCTCCCACGGCGCGACGTAGGCCTCCATCAGCACCGTCCCGGACTCCTCGGCCACGGCCGCCATCTGGGAGACCTGCCTCGCGTTGGCCGCCAGCGGCTTCTCGCCCAGCACATGCTTGCCGGCCTGGAGGAGGGTGATGGCCTGTTGGGCGTGCAGGGAGTTGGGGCTGGCGATGTAGGCCGCCTGGACGTCGGCATCCTCGGCCAACGCCTCCACCGAGGTGTGCACGCGCGCGATGCCGTATCGGTCGGCGAACGCCCGGCCGGAGTCCTCCGAGCGTGAGCAGACCGCCACCACGTCGAACCCCTCGACCGTGCGACCTGCGTCGATCAGGGCCCCGGTGATCCAGTTGGTGCCGACGACGGCCATGCGCACGGGTTCCATGCCGTCCATCGTGGCAGGCGGCGGGCGCCCGGACCCGCTGGGAAGGGCCAGACTGTGCCCATGCAGACCCCCAGCACGGTCCTGGTCACCGGAGTCGGTTCGATGCCCGGGACGGACTCCGCGGAGGCCGCGCGCATCGTGGCCGGCGAGTTCGACGTGCCCCACCTGGTCGAGCTGCCCGCGCGCGGTCCCGGAGCGGACATGATCGGGCGCACCCTCGCGCTGGTGTCCGCGGCGACCGGCGAGTTCGCCGCGGAGACCACCACCGACGGGTGGCGCCTGGCGGGCGTGCGGGCTGGCGGTGACCTCGGGCGGCAGATGCGCCGCGGCTCCGCGTGGCTCGGTGAGGACGCGGATCGCCTCGAGGACGCACTGCAGGGGTTCGCCGGCACGCTGAAGGTGCAGGTCGTGGGGCCGTGGTCGCTGGCCGCGGGCGTGGAGACCGTGCGCGGCACCCGGCTGCTGGCCGACGCCGGGGCCTGCGCGGATCTGGCGGCGGCGCTCTGCGATGCGGTGGCCGGGCACGTGGCCGACCTGGCCCGCCGGGTGCCGGCGGCTCGCGTGGTCGTGCAGTTCGACGAGCCGACGCTGCCGGCGGTCCGCGCCGGGCACCTGCGCACGGCCAGCGGGCGGGGGGCGGTCCGGGCCCCGCAGGACCCCGAGCTCGTCGGGGCCCTGGCGGCGGTGGCCGGGGCTGCACGTGGGGCCGGGGCCGTGTTCGCCATCGCCCACTGCTGTGCGCGCCAGGTCCCGTTCGACCTGTTCGCGCGGGCCGGCATCGAGGCCGTCTCGATCGACTCGCTGCTCCTCGGCTCGCGGGCCGACGAGGACCTCGGCGCCTGGTGGGACCGCGGCGGGGTGGTCGTGCTGGGTGAGGCGCCGGCGGTCGACACCGCCGGGTTGGGCGCAGAGGCCGTGGCGCGCACTGTCGAGGCGCGGTGGCGGCGGATCGGCTTCGGGATGGCCGACGTGGGCCAGCGCACGTGGCTCAGCCCGACCTGCGGCATGGCCGGCGCCTCGCCCGCGTGGGCACGTTCGACCGGAGGCGTCCTGCGCGCAACAGCCCGCCTCCTCGACTCGGCGGAGTAGGGGCGGCTCGCCCGGCGCTGCCCAGGTCCACCCCCGCCAGCCGCGACGCGGCCGGAGAAGGTGATCCAAGTCTGCTGAAGCACAACCGGATCGATCCATGTTTCGGGGGCCGGGGGACGTCGAGACGTGGAGCGATCCCCGTGCATGGGCGATTCCCACGTTCGAGGCTGCCCGAGGCGCCCACACCCGCCGTCGAGCCGCGCCCGGGTGTCGGTGGGGGCCGGTACCCTGCCGACGTGACGAGCCCGGAGGACCCCCGCACCCGGTGGACGACGTTGGTCGAGCGGGTGGAGGCCGCGCGCGCCGCCTACTACCAGCGCGATGCGCCCACGCTCGCCGACGACGAGTACGACGGGCTGTTCGCCGAGCTCGTCGCCCTCGAGTCAGAGCATCCGGAGCTGGTCAGCCAGGACTCGCCGACCCAGTCGGTGGGTGGCGCGGCCTCGGAGATGTTCGAGCCGGTCGAGCACTTGGAGCGGATGTACTCGCTGGACAACGCGTTCTCCGACGAGGAGCTCGTGGCGTGGGCCGAGCGGGTCGAGGGGGCGATCGGGTCCTTCCCGCCGGTGCTCTGCGAGCTGAAGATCGACGGCCTCGCGGTGGACATCGTCTACCGCGCCGGCCGGCTCGTGTCCGTGGCCACTCGCGGAGACGGCCGCGTGGGCGAGGACGTCACCTACAACGCACGGTTCATCCACGCCATCCCCGCGCGGCTGACCCCCGCGGAAGGGGCGCCGGTCCCGGCGCTGGTGGAGGTCCGGGGTGAGGTGTTCTTCCCCGTGGCCGACTTCGAGCGGATCAACGACGAGCAGCTGGCGCTGGGCCGCTCCCCGTTCGCCAACCCGCGCAACACCGCCGCCGGCACCCTGCGCCAGCGCATCGACCGCCGCGAGGAGGAACTCGGCAGGGCGCAGGCCGCCCTCGACGCCGCCCGTGCGCGGGGGGCCGGCGAGGCGACGCTGGCCCGGGCCGAGGGTCGGGTCGCACGGATGGCCGCCGAGGTCGGGCGGGTGCGCGCGAACATGGCCCGCCTGCGACTGACCGTGCACGGGGTCGGGGCGCGTGACGGGCTGGCGGTCGAGACCCAGTCGCACGGCTACGACGTGCTTCGCGCCCTGGGCCTGCCCACGTCCGACCGGGCCCGGGTCGTGGCCGACCTCGATGCGGTGCGCGAGTACGTGGCGTACTACGCCGAGCACCGCCACGACGTGGAGCACGAGATCGACGGCGTCGTGGTGAAGCTCGACGATCTGGAGCTGCAGGGCCAGCTGGGGGCCACCTCGCGCGCCCCGCGATGGGCGATCGCCTTCAAGTACCCACCCGAGGTGGTCCGCACGCGGCTGCGCGACATCCGGGTCAACGTGGGCCGCACCGGCCGGGTCACCCCGTACGCAGTGATGCAGCCGGCGAAGGTGGCCGGGTCGACCGTGGAGATGGCGACCCTGCACAACGCCAGCGAGGTCGCGCGCAAGGGCGTGCTGATCGGCGACGTGGTGTTCCTGCGCAAGGCCGGAGACGTGATCCCCGAGGTGATCGGCCCGGTGGTGGAGGAGCGCACGGGCGTCGAGCGTGCCTTCGTGATGCCCACGCACTGCCCCGAGTGCGGCACCCTCCTGGCCCCGGCCAAGGAGGGTGACGTCGACATCCGCTGCCCGAACACGCGCTCGTGCCCGGCTCAGCTGCGTGAGCGGGTGTTCCACGTGGCCTCGCGGGGGGCGTTCGACATCGAGGGCCTGGGCTGGAAGGCCGGCGTGGCCCTGCTCGACTCCGGCGTGGTCACCGACGAGGGCGACCTGTTCGCCCTGGACGCCGCCACCCTGGGCACCGTGTCGTTCTTCACCCGCGCGGCCAAGCCTGGCGAGGTCGGCCCCCAGCTGACCGCCAACGCCGAGGTGCTGCTGACCCAGCTGGAGAAGGCGAAGTCCCAGCCGCTGTGGCGGGTGCTGGTCGCACTGTCGATCCGTCACGTCGGTCCGACCGCCGCTCAGGCCCTGGCGCGGGAGTTCCACTCGCTGGACGCCATCGTCGGCGCCTCGGTCGACCAGCTGGCCACCACCGAGGGAGTCGGGCCGATCATCGCCGAGGCGGTCGTCGAGTGGTTCGCCGTCGACTGGCACCGCGACGTCGTGGCCAAGTGGCGCGCGGCCGGGGTGCGGATGGCTGACGAGGTCGTCGAGACCGGCCCCCAGCCTCTGGCCGGGCTCACCGTGGTGATCACCGGATCGCTGCCCGGCTTCACCCGCGACAGCGCCGCCGAGGCGGTCACCTCGCGCGGAGGCAAGGTGGCCTCGTCGGTGTCGAAGAAGACCGATTTCGTGGTCGTCGGGGAGAACGCCGGGTCGAAGGCCGACAAGGCGATCGCCCTGGCCCGGCCGATGCTCGACGCCGATGGGTTCACGGTGCTCCTCGAGCACGGCCCGGAGTCGGCGGCCGGGGTCGCCCGGATCGGCGGGTAGGGCACAGGCGATCGGTCGCAGGATCCCCCTGGACCGAGCCAGTCGGGGATGTCGCCAGGTGCCGGATTGGCAGCCAACCCCACGTCGCCGACCCCCGCGGCACGTTCGGGCCCACGGGGCGCCCCACCTAGGATGTGCCCATGCCTGAGAACCCCACCGCGATCACGCGCGAGCAGGTGGCCCACCTGGGTCGGCTGGCGCGGCTGTCGCTGACCGAGGACGAGCTCGACCACTACAGCGGCCAGCTCGCCGACATCCTCGGCGCCGTGGCGCGTGTCAGCGAGGTCGCCACCCCGGACGTGCCGGCCACCTCGCACCCGATGCCGCTGGAGAACGTGTTCCGCGATGACGTCCCGCGACCCAGCCTGACCCAGGCCCAGGCACTCTCCGGCGCACCCGCCGCCGAGGACGACCGCTTCCGCGTCCCGCGGATCCTGGACGAGGAATGAGCGCGCCGATGCCGAGCCTGGACCTCACCCACCTGACGGCTGCCCAGATCTCGGAGCTGCTGCGCGATCGTGTCCTCTCCGCGCGCGAGGTGGCCACCGCCCACCTGGAGCGGATCGCCGCCGTCGACGAGGACATCCACGCGTTCCTGCACGTCGACGCCGACGGTGCGCTGGCCACGGCCGACGCGATCGACGCCGCCCGGTCCCGCGGTGAGGAGCTCGGCCCGCTGGCCGGGGTCCCGCTGGCCCTCAAGGACGTCCTGACGATGAAGGACCTGCCGACCACCTGCGGGTCGAGGATCCTCGAGGGCTGGCGCCCGCCGTACGACGCCACCGTCACCCGGCGCCTGCGCGAGGCCGGGATCGTCATCCTCGGCAAGACCAACATGGACGAGTTCGCGATGGGTTCCTCCACCGAGCACTCCGCCTACGGGCCCACCCGCAACCCCTGGGACCTCGACCGGATCCCCGGCGGCTCCGGCGGCGGGTCAGCCGCGGCCCTGGCCGCGTTCGAGGCACCGCTGGCCATCGGCACCGATACCGGCGGCTCGATCCGCCAGCCGGCGGCCGTCACCGGCACGGTCGGCGTCAAGCCCACGTACGGCGCGGTCTCGCGCTACGGCCTCGTCGCTCTGGCCTCCTCGCTGGACCAGGCGGGTCCATGCGCGCGGACGGTGCTGGACACCGCCATGCTGCACGCGGCGATCGCCGGCTACGACCCGATGGACTCCACGTCGCTGGACCAGCCCGTGCCCGATGTCGTGGCCGCCGCCAAGCGCGCCGACGTCTCCGGCATGCGGATCGGCCTGGTCAAGGAGCTCGGCGGCGAGGGCTACCAGGCCGGCGTGCGTCAGCGCTTCGCCGAGGCGGTGGCGATTCTCCAGAGGCTGGGCGCCGAGGTCGTCGAGGTCTCCTGCCCGAGCTTCGACTACGCACTGGCGGCCTACTACCTGATCCTGCCCAGCGAGGCCTCGAGCAACCTGGCGAAGTTCGACGGCATCCGCTACGGCCTGCGGGTCGGTGACGACGGCACCCGCTCGGTCGAGGAGGTCATGAGCCTGACCCGTGAGGCTGGCTTCGGCGCGGAGGTCAAGCGGCGGATCATGCTGGGCACCTACGCCCTGTCCAGCGGGTACTACGACGCCTACTACGGCTCGGCGCAGAAGGTCCGCACGCTCATCCAGCGCGACTTCGCCGCCGCGTTCGCCCAGGTCGACGTGCTCATCTCGCCGACCGCACCGACCACGGCTTTCAAGCTCGGCGAGAAGCTCGACGACCCGCTGGCGATGTACCTCAACGACGTGGCGACCATCCCGGTCAACCTCGCCGGGAACGCCGCGATGAGCCTGCCGGTGGGCCTGGCCCCCGAGGACGGCCTGCCGGTCGGGCTGCAGATCATCGCCCCGGCGATGGCCGATGACCGGCTCTACCGCGTGGGCGGTGCGCTGGAACAGGCCCTGTTCACCCGCTGGGGCGGGCTTCTGATCGAGGAGGTGCCGGCGCGATGAGCCAGGCGACGACCGAGCTGATGGACTTCGACGCGGCCATGGAGCGCTTCGACCCGGTGCTGGGCCTCGAGGTGCACGTCGAGCTCAACACGGCGACCAAGATGTTCTGCGGCTGTTCGACGGTGTTCGGCGCAGCGCCGAACACCCAGGTCTGCCCGGTGTGCCTGGGCCTTCCCGGGGCGCTGCCGGCGCTGAACCGCGTGGGCGTGGAGTCCGCGATGCGGATCGGCCTGGCGCTGAACTGCCAGGTCGCGGACTGGTGTCGGTTTGCGCGGAAGAACTACTTCTACCCGGACATGCCGAAGAACTTCCAGACCTCGCAGTACGACGAGCCGATCTGCTTCGACGGCTACCTCGACGTCGACTACGACACGCCCGAGGGCCGCCAGACGTACCGCGTGGGCATCGAGCGGGCCCACATGGAGGAGGACACCGGCAAGAACAGCCACGTCGGTGGGGCGACCGGCCGCATCCACGGCGCGGACTACTCGCTCGTGGACTACAACCGTGCCGGGATCCCGCTGATCGAGATCGTGACCAAGCCGCTGCAGGGCGCTGGTCGCTACGCCCCGGAGATCGCCAAGGCCTACGTGGGCGCGCTGCGCGACCTGCTGCGCGCGCTCGGTGTCTCGGACGTGCGGATGGAGCAGGGGTCGCTGCGCTGCGACGTCAACGTCTCGCTGCGGCCCACGCCGGCCGACCCGTTCGGCACCCGGTCGGAGACCAAGAACGTGAACTCGCTGCGCTCGGTCGAGCGGTCGGTGCGCTACGAGATCAGCCGCCAGGCGGCGCTGCTCACCGCCGGAGGCACGGTCGTGCAGGAGACCCGCCACTGGCACGAGGACACCGGCCTGACCACCTCCGGGCGGATCAAGGAGGAGTCCGAGGACTACCGGTACTTCCCGGAGCCCGACCTGGTGCCGATCGCCCCGTCGCGGGAGTGGGTCGAGTCGCTGCGCGCGACCCTTCCGGAGAACCCGGCGATGCGCCGGACCCGGCTGGCCGCCGAGTGGGGGATCAGCGACCTGGAGATGGCCGGCGTGGTCAACGCCGGGGCGCTGGACCTCGTGGAGGCGACCATCGCCGCTGGCGCGGGGCAGGCCGCCGCCCGCAAGTGGTGGACCGGCGAGTTGGCCCGCACCGCCAAGGAGCGCGGGCGTCGAACTGGCCGAGCTGCCCGTGACGCCGACCCAGGTCGCCGAGGTCGAAGCCCTCGTCGCCGCGGGGACCGTCAACGACAAGCTGGCCCGACAGGTCATCGAGGGAGTGCTCGCCGGCGAGGGCTCGCCCGCCGAGGTGGTGGGCGCCCGGGGCCTGGCCGTGGTCTCCGACGACGGTCCGCTGCTGGCCGCGATCGACGAAGCCCTGGCCGCACAGCCCGATGTCGCGGAGAAGATCCGTGGCGGCAAGGTCGCGGCCGCCGGCGCCATCGTCGGCGCCGTCATGAAGGCCACCCGCGGCCAGGCCGACGCCGCCCGGGTCCGCGCCCTCATCTTCGAACGCCTGGACGTCCAGCCCTAACCCCCACCCACGCCCCCAACGCCGCAGGTTCTCCAGGTCTTGCCCGAATCTCCCGGGACTCCGGGGAGATTCGGCAAGGAACGGGAGATTCGCCGGTGTAGACAGGCGGACGGGCAGGCGGGCGGGACGGCGGGGAGAGGGCTGACGTGGAGAGGCCGGCCCCCGCCTGGGGACCGGCCTCTCCACGTTGAGGGGGCTGTGATCAGCCCTTGGTGTACTTGTCCACCGCGCGCCAGGCCAGGGGGAACAGGCCGGCGGCAAGGGCGACCTTGAGGGCGTCGCCGATCAGGAACGGCTGCACGCCGAGGTCGAACGCCTTGGCCAGCGAGACGTCGAGCGCGGCGGCGAGCCAGGTGGCGCCGATCGCGTAGATCACGACGTTGCCCAGGATCATCAGCCCGGCGGTCCGGGGGGCGGTCCGGGTGGCGCCACGCTCGGCCAGCCAGCCGACCAGCGCGGCCGCGGCGATGAAGCCCAGGACGTAGCCGAAGCTCACGACGAGCACGCCACCCTTGAACGCGCTCGAGCCATCGGCGAACCACGGCACGCCGGCCAGGCCCGCCACGGCGTAGAGGGCCATCGACGCCACGCCCCGCCACATGCCCAGCGAGGCCGCGGTCAGCAGGACCGCGAAGGTCTGGCCGGTCAGCGGGACCGGGGTGAACGGCAGCGGGATCGACACCTGCGCCGAGAGCCCGACGAAGGCGGCACCGGCCACCACGAGCACGAGGTTGCGGACGGCGCTGCGCGGGAACGCATCGGCCAGCACCGCGGGGGTTGCCACGGACATGAGCACTTCTCCTGTTCCGGCGCCGACGCCCACATCAGCGCGATCGCGGTGAGCCTACCGGGTGGACCCCGGCGCGGTTGGTGCCGCGGGTACCCGAGCGGCGTCTAGCATCGCGACGTGCGCACCCGTCGATGGATCCCCGTGGCGCTCGGGCTCGCGGCCGGCAGCCTGCTGGCAGGCGCTCTCATGAGCAGCGCGGCCCCGGTGCCGGGCTCGATCGCCGGCGTCACCGGTGCCAGTGGGTCGGGCGCACACGTGGTCGCCGTGGGCGACGTCGGGTTCCCGGGCGGTCCGGTCGATCGCACGGCGAGCCTCGTCGCCGGTCTGCGCCCCAGCAAGGTCCTGCTGGCCGGGGACGTCGCGTACCCCAACGGCAGCGCCGCCGACTTCGCCAGGTGGTTCGACCCCCACTGGGGTCAGTTCCGCTCGATCCTGCTACCGGTCCCCGGCAACCACGAGTACCGGACTGCTCACGCCGCGGGCTACCGGGCCTACTTCGCCGAGACCGGCGGCCTGTACTGGTCGCGCAAGGTGGGCGGCTGGCGGGTCATCGGCCTGGACTCCGAGCGCGTGTCCAGCACCGCCCAGCAGGACTGGCTGCGCCGCACGCTGCGCCGGTACAACGGCGTGCCCACGATCGTCATGTGGCACCGGCCGCGCTACTCGCGCGGGGAGCACTCCGACCAGCGCGACACGACCGCCCTGTACAACCTCGTCCGCCGCGACCGCGACGTGAAGCTGCTGCTCTGGGGCCACGACCACGACTACGAGCGCATGTCGATCCCTGTGCGCAACAGGGCCAGCCGGCTGCCCGCGTTCGTGGTGGGCACCGGGGGTGCCGAGCTGCGCTGCGGCACCACGAACGCCGGGCGCACCTGGAGCCGGTTCTTCAACTGCCGGACCAACGGGGTGCTCGACCTGCGGCTGCGGGCGCGCTCCTTCAGCTGGGCGTACGTGACCGTCGACGGCGCGATCCTGGACCGCGGCACCTCGCGCTGGTGACGCTGCGCCCGCGCGGACGCGCGTGGACCGGATCGGTTCAGGGCCCGGCGCGCGGACGCCGCTTCCGCGCAGACCGACTCGCCCACCGGGTAGCCTGCGTGAGCCCGGTTCGGCGCTCCCGCCTCCAGGGCGGCCGCCCTGATCCGGCACCGTGCACGGCGAGGAGGCACCTGTGGCTCAGCCAACCCACCACCCGCGCGTCTTCCACGTCATGTCCAAGCCGACCGGCGCGGTGTGCAACCTGGACTGCGAGTACTGCTTCTTCCTGTCCAAGGAGCAGATGTACCCCGGCAGCGACTTCCGGATGGCCCCCGAGGTCCACGAGGCCTACCTGGCGCAGCTGTTCGCCGCGCACCCCGCCGACGCCGAGGTCAGCGTCTCCTACCAGGGCGGCGAGCCGACCCTGATGGGCCTTGAGTTCTTCGGCCGGTCCGTGGAGCTCGCCGCACGGTTGGCCGGGCCCCGGCAGCGCGTCCTGCACACCATCCAGACCAACGGGACACTGCTCGACGACGAGTGGGGGCAGTTCCTGGCCGCGAACGGCTTCCTCGTCGGCCTGTCGATCGACGGTCCACGGGACATGCATGACGCCTACCGGGTGGACAAGGGCGGCAAGCCCACCTTCGACCGGGTGCTCCGGGGCTGGGACGTGCTGCGCCGCCACGGCGTGGAGTGGAACGCCCTGACGACGGTGAACGCCGCCAACGCCGAGCACGGCCTGGCCGTCTACCGGTTCCTGCGCGACGAGCTGGGCGCGGGGTTCATCCAGTTCATCCCGATCGTGGAGCGGATGACCCCCGAGATGCTGCCGATGGCCGACGCCGGCTGGGGGGTGCGCGCCAAGGACCGCCCTCTGTACCGACAGGTCGGGTCGGCGGTGACCCACCGCAGCGTCACGGGCCCGCAGTACGGGCGGTTCCTGATCGACGTGTTCGAGGAGTGGGCCCGCCACGACGTCGGTGACGTCTTCGTGCAGATGTTCGACACGTCCCTGGCGCACTGGATGGGCCTGGACCAGGTGGGCCTGTGCGTGCATGCGAGGACCTGCGGGTCGGCGCTGGCGCTGGAGCACAACGGGGACCTGTACTCCTGCGACCACTACGTCGAGCCCGAGTACCTGCTCGGCTCGATCACCGACGGCCGGCCGCTGCTCGACCTCGTCGACTCGCCCCAGCAGGTCGCGTTCGGCAACGCCAAGCTCGACACCCTGCCCCAGTACTGCCTGGACTGCGACGTGCGGTTCGCCTGCAACGGGGGCTGCCCGAAGGACCGGTTCGCGACCACGCCGGACGGCCAGCCCGGGCTGCACCACCTGTGTGCCGGGTACAAGGCATTCTTCGGCCACGTCGACGCCCCGATGCGGGTGATGGCCGACCTGCTGCGGGCCGGGCGGGATGCGACCGGACTGCGCGACTGGTACGCCGCCGCGGATGCCGTTCGCGGGCGCAATGACCCGTGCACGTGCGGCTCCGGGCGCAAGTGGAAGCGCTGCCACGCAGCGCCGACCGGGTCGGCAGGCGCGCCGGTGTAGGTCGGCCGGGCGGCCCGTCGGCCACGGGCGGGCTCGCCCACCCCGCACTAGGCTGCGCAGGTGACGCGAACCGTGGTGATCATGGGCTCGGGCGAGACCACTGCCGGGATGCTCGGGGTGCATCGCGAGGTCTTCGCCGGGCTCCCGGAGCAGGCGCGGTGCCGGCTGATGGACAGCCCGTTCGCCTTCCAGGAGAACGCCGCCGAGCTCATCGAGCGCATCTCCGGATACTTCGCGCAGTCCCTGGGTCGCCAGGTCGAGCCGGTGACCCTGCCCGCGGGCGCCGACCCCCTGCAGGTGGAGGTGGCCCTGGCCGAGATCCGCTCGGCCGACTGGGTGTTCGCCGGTCCGGGCTCCCCGAGCTATGCACGGCGCGCGTGGGCCGGCACCCCGGTTCCTGAGGCGCTGGCGGGGGTGGTCGGGGCGGGTCCGGCTGCCGGGGCTCCCGGATCTGACCGCGGCCAGCCTGGATCCGTTGGGGTGCCCGGATCCGACCCCGGCGCGCGGACCTCCGGCGCGCTGGTGTTCGCCTCCGCCGCCGCGGTGACCCTCGGGGACTGGTCGCTGCCCGTCTACGAGATCTACAAGGTCGGCGCCGACCCGCACTGGGAGCCCGGGCTCGGCCTCATGGCCGCGGTGCTCGGCTGGCGGTGCGCCGTCGTGCCCCACTACGACAACAAGGAGGGCGGCACGCACGACACCCGGTACTGCTACCTCGGCGAGCGCCGCCTGCGCCGGATCGAGGACCAGCTGGTGGGCGGCTTCATCCTGGGCGTCGACGAGCACACGGCGGTGCTGATCGACTTGGATGCGGGGCGCCTGCGGGTCGCCGGCCGCGGGGGGATGACAGTGCGCGTGGCCGGTCGCGAGCGGGTGCTGGCTGCTGGCAGCCAGGCGTCAGTGGCCGAGGTCGAGGCGATCGTGAGGGAGCTGTCGAACGCCGGGCCGGTGGGTGCGGAGCCGGCGGGTGCGGAGCCGGCGGGTCCGGAGCCGGTGGGTGCCGGGCCAGAGGGTGCGGAGCCAGAGGGTGCGGAGCCGGTGGGCGCCGAGCCGTCGAGGGCCGAGCCGGGGGGCGAGGCCGAGCGGGAGCGGGCTGGAACCGATCGCGGGCAGACGGACCCTGAGGGCCCCGACGCCGACGGCAAGGTCGACGCCGACGGCCTCGCCCGCGTCGTCTTGGCAAGCCTGCCCGAGTCCGATGCGCAGGCGCGCACTGCCCTGGTCGCGCTGCTCAGCACAGCCCGCGACGCCGCCGAGACCCACGACCGCGAGCTCGCGGCCCAGGCGGTGCAGCTGGTGGTCGACCTGCGCGCCCGGGCCCGTGCGTCGGGCGACTGGGCCGCCAGCGACGAACTGCGCGACGCCCTGGCCGAGCTCGGCGCGGAGGTCCGCGACACCCGGGAGGGGTCGACATGGCAGTGGAGGTGACGCCAACCCTGCCCACCGCGCCCGGGCCGATCGCGCTGGTCGGCTCGGGGGAGTACCTGCCCCAGATGGCGCAGGTGGAGGGCCTGCTGCTGGCCGGGCGCCCGCCCCGCTACGTGCAGATCCCCACCGCCGCGGCACCCGAGGGCCCCGCCGTCCTGGAGAAGTGGACGCGCCTGGGTCGTGAGCAGGCCGATCGGCTCGGCGTGCAGGCCGTGCCGCTGGTCATCCACGACCGGACGCAGGCCGACGACCCCGCCGTGGCAGCCCAGGTCCCCGGCGCCGGGCTGGTCTACCTCTCCGGGGGCAACCCGGCGCACCTGTCGACCTCGCTGCGCGACTCGGCCGTCTGGGCCGCCATCCTCGAGGCCTGGCGCGCCGGGGCAGCCCTGGCCGGCTGCAGCGCCGGGGCGATGGCGATGACCGGCTGGGTGCCGCACGTGCGCGCCCTGCACCGACCCGTCGACCCCGGCCTGGGGCTTCTGCCGCACCTGAGGGTGATCCCGCACTTCGACAAGATGCTCGGCTGGGCCCCGGACCTGCTGACCCGCGTGCTGCTGCACGCTCCCGACGGCGTCACGGTCCTGGGCATCGACGAGGACACCGCCCTGGTCGGCGGGCCCGAGGAGTGGACGGTCATGGGCCGGCAGTCGGTCTGGGTCCTGGGCCACGGGAAGCGGGTGGCCCACCCGGCCGGGTCCACCCTGGTCACCCCATGCGCCGGGGTCGGCTAGCAGGACCCGCGCGCCCGGTCTGGCCCACGGCGCCCGGCCCGTCCCGCCCCCGCGAACCGTGGTGGTTGGCCAACGTCTAGGTGACCCAACCCGCACGGATCATGGCGTCAGGCCTGTGGGAGTGGGCCCACGGGGGAGGGACGGCGTGGCTCCCGTGCGGGGGTGTGGTCGGCCGACGACGCCGACCCGCCGCGCACCCACCGACGCATTGCTCTCGACGCCCACCCACCGACGCCCTGCGCCCGCCGGCCCGCTGCGCCCTCCGACCACCCGCCGACCCGCTCCCGCCCGCCGTGGCGTGGATCCCCGCACTGCGCGCCGATACCGTCCACGGGTGACGATCCTCGCCCCGCCGTACATCCTCGAGGGCCTGCCCGCCGACGTGGCCGGCCCGGCCGAGCCCTGGGACAGCGGCGACCCCGACCCGGCCGATCCCGCGGGCGTGGACCTGTGGGTCCCGCCGTACACGGCGACCGCCGCTGACCTCACCCTGATGCGCCGCCTGCCCGGGCTGCGGGTCGTGCAGACCCTGACCGCCGGCGTCGACAACGTGCTCGCCGCTCTGCCCGAGGGGGTGACCCTCTGCAACGCCGCCGGGGTCCACGACGCCTCGACCGCCGAGCTGGCCGTGGGCCTGACGATCGCCAGCCTGCGCCACCTCGACGAGTTCGCCCGCGCCATGCCTGAGGGTCGCTGGCTCTACGACCGCCATGAGGCACTGGCCGACAAGCGCGTGCTCATCGTCGGGTTCGGCGCGATCGGGCGCGCGATCGCCCGCCGGCTGGCCGGTTTCGAGGTCGAGCTGATCGCCGTGGCCCGCACTGCCCGGGACGAGGACGGTATGCCGGTCCACGCCCTTCACGACCTGCCCGCGCTGCTGCCCTGCGCCGACGTCGTGATCCTGATCCTGCCCCTGACCGATGAGACCCGCGGCTTGGTCGACGCCGACTTCCTGGCCCGGATGCGGCCCGGCGCCCTGCTGGTCAACGTCGCACGCGGCCCCGTCGTGGACACCGAGGCCCTGCTCGAGGCGTGCACGTCCGGCCGGACCCGCGCGGCGCTGGACGTCACCGACCCCGAACCCCTGCCGGCCGACCACCCGCTGTGGCGAACCCCGGGTGTCCTGATCAGCCCCCACGTCGGCGGCAACACCTCCGCGTTCCTGCCGCGCGCCCGTCGGCTGGTGGCCGACCAGGTGCGCCGCCACCTCGCCGGGGAGCCCCTGGCCAACGTGGTCTCGGGGCCCGCGGCCGCGCCCTGACCACGCGGCCCCGCTCCGCCGGCCCGGGAGCACCACATGACCCAACGCGCCCGAGGTCCGCGCACGCGTGCTGCGCCCTCACCGGGACACGTCCCTCCCAACGGCGTCCGCCTGACACGGGGCAGCCTGCGGGACCGGCTTCCCCGTCAACGTCTGGAACAGGGCAGCGAGCTCCTCGCAGGAGCGCTCCCCGAAGTCGGGGTTGACCTGAACGGGTTCGTCAATCAGGGCCCACGCGATCGTCTCCCCGGCCAGCTCCACACCGCGCTGGCCGTAGTGGTCGGCTGTGTCGGCCCAGCTGGCCAGCCCGGCCTTCTCCGTGAAGGCCGCCGTCACCTCGGAGTCCACGGACTTGTCCTGCGACATCCAGACGTGGCCGAGCTCATGCAGGATCGTGCTGCGGGCGCGGGGCGTCCATCGGCTGCAGCGGGCATCCGCACAGGCGTTCTGGGCGATGAAGCACATGGTCACCGAGCCGCCGAGGGCCAACCCCCTCACGTTCCGGCAGACGTCGGCATGTGGGTCGTAGAACGCGACCTCGGTGAGCGTGGGGGCGACCAACCCGGCGCTGCTGAACCTCTGCGCGGCCCAGGTGACCAGCCCCTCCATCCCCGGGGTGCTGTTGAACACGGGAACGGTGGCACCCCCGATCGTGACCTCGGCGGTCTTCACCTTGGTGACTGCGGGCGGGATGGTGATGGACTCCCACCACGGCACCGCTGGGCCACCCTCGCCCGGACCCCCACCTGCCGGCGTCGATGGCACGCACCCCGCTAGGGAGTCGGTGCGGTGGTACCTCGTCTCGCGCGTGATTGTCCCGAGGGCGTCGAGCCCGAGGGTGACCGCCATATGCCCCGGGCAGCCGTCCGGCCCGCGCGCGGTCACCAGCAGGGTCGCTGATCGCGCGGGGGAGGCGTGCTTCAGGTCGGGGGTGACCACGGCGAACACGGCGGGTCCGCTCAGGTCGGGCAGCTGGTCGATCGCCACGCCAGGAAGCCCGCCCTCGAGCGGCCCGCGTGACGCAAGGGCCGCGATCGCCTCCCGCGAGGAGGCCCAGACACCGTCGAGCCCGTCAGCGAGTGTGGCGTCCTGCGAGTAGAGCCGGGTGACGGCCGTCGAGGATCCTGCCGCCCACGCCTGTGCATAGCGTTGGGCCAGCTGGTGGACGGTCAGGGTCCTCGGGTCGTCCGGGAAGCCCGCCCGCCATGCCAGCTCCGACACCGCGAACACCTGGCGCACCAGCCCGGTGGCTCCCATCTCGTCGATCGCCACGAGCCGATGGGGATCGGAGGCGGACTCCTCGATGGGCGCGGCCTCGACCGCACCGGTGGGTGACAGGTAGATCCGCTGCTGCTCAGGAGACGGCGCCGAGCCCGAGGGCACGAAGGTGCCGCCGATCGCCTGCAGGGCTGGGTCGCGGCCGGACACGGTGGGAACTCCAAGGCTGCTGAGGTCGACGCGCGTGTCCTCGGTGTAGAACGAGCGCAGGGTGAAGAGCCCCTGGTGCAGGGCCGATTGGTAGGCGGCGAACCACGACAACGCTGGTCGGACATCGGGCTCGGCGGGATCCCCTGACAAGGACGGGCAGGCGGCAGTCACCGCCAGGGACAACGCCACGGAGAACAGGACGAGCGCCTTCCTCGGTCGGCGTCGGTGGGTACCGGTGCCGGTCACGGGGTGCCTCCCTCTCCGCCCTAGGGCTCCGCGCAGGCGCGGGGGTTGGGGATCGTGTTGGTGAGGGTCTGGAAGTCCGTGGTGAGCTCGGCGCAGGTGAGGGGGCCAAGACGGGGGTCGACCGAGTAGGGCTGGTCCATCAAGCCCCACGCGACGGTTTCGGCGGCGCGCTCGGCGCCTTGCTGGGCCCAGGGCAGGTCGGCGTCGTGCCAGGCCAGTTCATGGACGGCGAGGAACTCCTGCACCCGGCGCCCCGTCGCTCGGTACACGGGCCGTCCCCGGTACACCAACGGAGCCAGCCAGAGATGGGCGAGCTCGTGGAGGGTCGCAGCCCGGACGGCGGTGGGCCAGCGGCAGGGCCCGTGGGGGCAGGCCTCGTCAGCAGTGAATGGAAGACCCAGGTCGGGCGCGTCCGACCCGGTCATGAATCCGAAGGCGTCCCACCGGTCGCCGTCCACCCGGGGGAGGAAGGTGACCGATGTCGGCCCCGGCGGGGGGAGCCCCACTTGCGCGAACCGCTCTTGGGCCCAGTCGAGGATCGGGTCGATGCGCGGATCACCGTTCCAGACGGCGATGTCGTGGCCACCGAGGTTGAGGGTCCCCGTGCGCGTCACCGGCGGTGTCGTGGGTTGTGCGACGGTGTCCCACCAGCCGCCCGGGAACTGGTCGGCAGGCGTGCAGCGCCGAACCGAGTCGATGCGGTGCAGCCGCTCCTCCCGGGTGATGCGCGTGGCGGCATCCAGCCAGAGGACGGTGGCGACATCCCCCGGGCAGTCACCCGAAACCGTCACGTCCATGAGCAGGACCAGCCGATCGACCCCGGAGATTCCCATGCCGTAGGCCCCACTGGTGTAGGCGGCCGGCCCCGCCCCGTCGGGGATTTCGTGGAGCGTGGCGCCGCGCAACGAGACCGGCGACGATCCGACCCCTGCCGTGGCGATCGCTGTCGCCCCGCTGAGCTCGAGTCCCAACAGGGAATCGGTCAGCGTGGCGTCGGCGGCATAGTGGTCCAGCAGCTTGCTGCGATCGGCCGACGCCCACCCCTCGAGGTAGTCGCTGGCCAGCGCGAGGACCGCTCCGGAGGTGGGCCCCCGGGACGTCCATTGGCCGGATTCGGCGGACGTAGGGATCATCTCGTCGGTGATGCCCGCCGCTCCGACCGTGTCGAGGATCGCCACGTCGATGCTCGGGTCGATCGCGAGACTCAGCAGGCGCAGGGGGTCGAGGAAGCCGTCGCGTGACAGGTAGAGGGGCTCGGTGGGGACCAGGTCGATGCTGTCCGAGGTGTCGTGACCTCCCAACCACACCGGCGGGAACTGCGAGTTGTCGCGCAGCGTCTGCGCGAACCCGGGGCGCCCGATGCCCTCGTAGTCCACGAATCGCTTGTCTACGTGGGTCCCTGGGGCGTAGAAGGGCATGGCGTCGGTGATGCCCTCCCGGAAGGCGTCGTACAGCGCGGTGGCGTAAGCCTCGGCGGCCGCGGCCCACACGGGACCCTCGGCCTTCGGCGTACTGGTTCCACAGCCGCCCGTCGCTGCGACGAGGGCGCAGGCAACCATGCCGACCGCCGCTCGGGTGGCCGTGCACCAACCCCCATCGGTGGGGAGCGCGGTGAGCCGTCCCACATCTCCGGACTACAGCACGGGGGAGTGGGGGGCCAGAGCCGTTCGTCCCCGGCGCCGACATCGACCCGCGATCGGAATGGGTGCCCTCACACGGACCCGCCGGACGTCGCTCCCGAAGCCGCGCCGGACGGGCAGGGCGGGGTCGTCGCCGGGCCCTCGGACCGCGATCGCCGAGCGGGCCCGACGGGCGCTGGCCGCGAGGGGGCGCGGATCGCTCGGAGGGGAGCCCGTGCACGCCCACTACGCTTGCGCCCATGACCGAGACCCCCGCCAAGCCCGACATCAAGCCTCGCTCGCGCACCGTCACCGACGGCCTCGAGCGCGCCGCCGCCCGCGGGATGCTGCGCGCGGTGGGCATGTCCGACGAGGACTTCCCCAAGCCGCAGATCGGCATCGCCTCGAGCTGGAACGAGATCACCCCCTGCAACCTGTCGCTGGAGCGGCTGGCCCGCTCGGCGAAGGAGGGCGTGCACGCCGGCGGCGGCTACCCGCTGCAGTTCGGCACGATCTCGGTCTCCGATGGCATCTCGATGGGCCACGAGGGCATGCACTTCTCGCTGGTCAGCCGCGAGATCATCGCCGACTCGGTGGAGGCGGTCATGCAGGCCGAGCGACTCGACGGCATGGTCACCTTCGCCGGCTGCGACAAGTCCCTGCCCGGCATGCTGATGGCCGCGGCGCGCCTGGACGTGGCCTCGGTGTTCGTCTACGCGGGCTCGATCCTGCCCGGGCGGGTGGGGGATCGCGACGTGACGATCATCGACGCCTTCGAGGCGGTCGGCGCGTGCGCGCGCGGGCTGATCACCCGCGAGGAGGTCGACGAGATCGAGCGGGCCATCTGCCCCGGCGAGGGGGCCTGCGGCGGGATGTACACCGCGAACACGATGGCCTCGGCCGCCGAGGCGATGGGGATGAGCCTGCCCGGCTCGGCCGCCCCGCCGGCCGTCGACCGCCGCCGCGACGGGTTCGCCCGCCGATCCGGCGAGGCCGTCGTCGAGATGCTGCGCCAGGGCATCACCACGCGAGACATCATCACGAAGAAGTCCCTGGAGAACGCGATCGCCGTCGTCATGGCCCTCGGCGGCTCCACGAACGCGGTGCTGCACCTGCTGGCGATCGCCCACGAGGCCGACGTGGACCTCGAGATGGAGGACTTCCAGCGCATCGGCGCAAGGGTCCCGCTGCTCGGCGACCTCAAGCCGTTCGGCCGCTACGTGATGAGCGACATGGACCGCGTCGGGGGAGTGCCGGTCGTGATGCGCGCCCTGCTCGACGCGGGCCTCCTGCACGGCGACTGCCTCACGGTCACCGGCCGGACCGTGGCCGAGAACCTGGCCGAGGTGAACCCGCCGGACCCCGACGGCGTCATCCTGCGGGCCATGGCCGACCCCATGGGCGGCGCGGGCGGCATCACGATCCTGGGTGGGTCCCTGGCCACCGAGGGTGCCGTGGTCAAGAACGCCGGCATCCCGGTCGAGGTGTTCGAGGGCCCGGCGCGGGTGTTCGAGCGCGAGCGGGCCGCGATGGACGCCCTGGAGGACGGCTCCATCCAGGCCGGCGACGTCGTGATCATCCGCTACGAGGGCCCGAAGGGCGGCCCGGGCATGCGCGAGATGCTCATGATCACCGCCGCCATCAAGGGCGCCGGGCTCGGCAAGGACGTGCTGCTGATCACCGACGGCCGGTTCTCCGGCGGCACCACCGGGCTCTGCGTGGGCCATGTGGCCCCGGAGGCCGTCGACGGGGGGACCATCGCGTTCGTCCGTGACGGCGACCGCGTGCGCATCGACATCCCGGGCCGGACGCTGGACCTGCTCGTCGACGACGCCGAGCTCGCCGCCCGGCGCGTCGGCTGGGCGCCGCTGCCGCCGCGCTACGACCGCGGCGTGCTGCACAAGTACGCCAAGCTGGTGGGTTCCGCCTCCCGCGGCGCCGTCTGCGACTGACCGCCCACACGCACAACCCGCACCCTGCCACCCCGCCATGCGGCCCCGCCCACCCCGCCGCCCCGGGATTCGGGCCCCGTTTGGGGGGCCAACGCGCGGTTTGGGCCCCGTCTCGATGGATTTGGCCTTCGAGACGGGGCCGAAATCCTCGCCGGCGGGGGCGTGGGGGCGTGAGTGCGGGGGGCGAGCCGGCGGGGGCGTGGGGGCGCGGGGGTGTGTGGGGACGCGTGCCGAGGGTGGACGCTGCGTCTCAGAGTGTGGACAATCCCGCGCCGGGGTTGCGCATCCCTGCGGGCAGGGGCACCATGAGCGCGTGCGAATTATCGTAGTAGCGACTCACGCCGGGGTGGGAACCCCAGCCTGACTGTTCCCTACTCCGACGTGACCTCGTGAGCCTTCGGGCCACGGGGTCTTTCATTTGCACCAGCACCGCACTGGCAGGATCACCACCGACAACCCGAACCGAGAGCAAGGGACCGACGATGTCGACGCCACACACACCACCCACCACCACGATCAGCGGGGCCAGCAGCCTCGTGCGCTCGCTGGAGGCCGCAGGTGTCGACACGGTATTCGGCATCCCCGGTGGCGCGATCCTGCCCGCATACGACCCGTTGATGGACTCCACCCAGGTCCGGCACATCCTCGTCCGCCACGAGCAGGGCGCAGGGCATGCAGCAGCGGGTTACGCGTACGCGACCGGACGGGTCGGGGTCTGCATGGCGACCTCCGGGCCGGGAGCCACCAACCTGGTGACGCCGATCGCTGACGCGTACATGGACTCGGTGCCGATGGTTGCGATCACCGGCCAGGTGAACTCGGCGGCCATCGGCACCGATGCCTTCCAGGAGGCCGACATCCGTGGGATCACGATGCCGGTCACCAAGCACAACTACCTGGTGACCCGCGCCGAGGACATCCCCCGGGCGATCGCCGAGGCGTTCCACATCGCGGGCACCGGCCGACCGGGACCCGTGCTCGTCGACATCTCCAAGGACGCGCTGCAGGCGCAGACGACGTTCACCTGGCCCTCGCGCCTGGACCTCCCCGGGTACAGGCCGACGACGAGGCCGCACACCAAGCAGGTCCGCGAGGCCGCGCGCCTCATGCTCGAGTCGCGCAAGCCCGTGCTCTACGTGGGTGGCGGGGTCATCCGCGCGGGGGCCGCGGCCGAGCTGCGCGCCCTGGCCGACCTCACCGGCATCCCGGTGGTGACCACCCTCATGGCCCGCGGCGCCCTGCCCGACAGCCATCCCCAGAACCTGGGCATGCCCGGCATGCACGGGACCGTGGCGGCCGTCGGCGCGCTTGCAGTCCTCGGACCTGCTGATCGCGCTGGGCACCCGGTTCGACGACCGGGTCACCGGCCAGCTGTCGACGTTCGCGCCGAACGCCAAGGTCATCCACGCCGACATCGACCCCGCCGAGATCTCCAAGAACCGCCGCGCCGATGTGCCGATCGTCGGCGATGCCAAGGAGGTCATCTCCGAGCTGGTCGCTGGCCCTGCAGGCCGAGCTGGCCGCGGGCCGCGCGTTCGACATCGCCGACTGGTGGTCGGAGCTGGACCGCTGGCTGGAGAAGTACCCGCTGGGCTACGACCTCCCCGCAGACGGCACGCTCGCCCCGCAGTACGTCATCGAGCGCCTCGGCCAGATCGTCGGCCCGGACGCCCTGTACGTCGCCGGCGTCGGCCAGCACCAGATGTGGGCGCGCGCAGTTCGTGCAGTACGAGAACGCCGGGCTCGTGGATCAACTCCGGAGGCCTGGGCACGATGGGCTTCGCGGTGCCCGCGGCGATGGGCGCCAAGGTCGGCGCCCCCGACAAGACCGTGTGGGCCATCGACGGCGACGGCTGCTTCCAGATGACCAACCAGGAGCTGGCCACCTGCACCATCAACAACATCCCGATCAAGGTCGCGCTGATCAACAACGGCGCGCTGGGCATGGTCCGCCAGTGGCAGACGCTGTTCTACAACGAGCGCTACTCCAACACCGACCTGCACTCGCACAGCGATCCCGGACTTCGTGAAGCTGGCCGACGCCTACGGGTGCGTGGGCCTGCGCTGCGACGCCGCCGACGACGTCGACGCCACCATCGAGAAGGCCATGAGCATCAACGACGCCCCCGTCGTCGTGGACTTCCGGGTCCACAAGGACGCCATGGTGTGGCCGATGGTGGCCGCGGGCACGAGCAACTCCGACATCAAGTTCGCGCGCGACATGGCGCCGAAGTGGGACCGGGAGGACTGAGCGATGAGCCGTCACACACTGAGCGTCCTGGTCGAGGACCAGCCCGGGCGTCCTGGCCCGGATCGCGGGGCTGTTCTCCCGGCGCGGGTTCAACATCGAGTCCCTGGCCGTGGGGCCGACCGAGACCCCGTCGGTCTCCCGGATCACCCTGGTGGTCGAGGTCGAGGGCCTGCCGCTGGAGCAGGTGACCAAGCAGCTGAACAAGCTGGTCAACGTGCTCAAGATCGTCGAGCTGGAGCCGGGCACCTCGGTGCAGCGCGAGTTCATGCTGGTCAAGGTCCGCGCCGACGTCGACGACCCGCAGCCACGTGCTCGAGACCGTCGCGCTGTTCCGCGCCGGGGTCGTCGACGTGGCACCGGATGCGGTCACGATCGAGGTCACCGGCAGCCGGGAGAAGCTCGACGCGCTGCTGCGGGTGCTCGAGCCGTTCGGCATCCGTGAGCTGGTCAAGTCCGGGGCGGTGGCCCTGGGCCGCGGCTCCAAGTCCATGACCGAGCGCGCCCTGCGCCCAGTCGACCGCACCGCCTAACCGCCCCGAGCGCTCGCGCCCCGGCACCGCCACGCCACTGCGCCCGCGCCGGCGGCGTCGGCATCGAAACCGCCGCCGAGCGTTCGAATCGACTGCACAACCCCCCGTGGGCCGCATGACCGGCGGCGAGCACCACTGCTGAACCTGAGACAATCCGCCAGACGATCCCCGGCGCACCCGCGCCGCAACACCCGAGGAGCCCCACCGTGGCTGAGCTGTTCTACGACGACGACGCCGACCTCTCCGTCATCCAGGGCCGCAAGGTCGCCGTCCTCGGCTACGGCAGCCAGGGCCACGCCCACGCGCTGAGCCTGCGCGACTCCGGGGTCGACGTGCGCGTCGGCCTGGCCGAGGGCTCGCAGCAGCCGCGCCAAGGCCGAGGCCGAGGGCCTGCGCGTGGTCGACCCGGCCACGGCGTGCGCCGAGGCCGACCTGATCATGGTGCTGGTCCCGGACCCCGCCCAGCGCGGGCTGTACGCCGAGGCGATCGCGCCGAACCTCAACGCCGGGCGACGCGCTGTTCTTCGCCCACGGGTTCAACATCCGCTTCGGCTACGTCAGCCCCGCCGGCCGACGTCGACGTGTGCATGGTCGCCCCCAAGGGCCCCGGGCACCTGGTGCGCCGCGAGTACGTGGCGGGGCGCGGCGTGCCCGCGATCGTCGCCGTCGAGCAGGACGCCACGGGCAACGCGTGGGCCCTGGCCCTGTCCTACGCCAAGGCGATCGGCGCCCTGCGCGCCGGGGGCATCAGGACCACGTTCACCGAGGAGACCGAGACCGACCTGTTCGGCGAGCAGGCCGTGCTGTGCGGCGGCGCGTCGAAGCTGGTCCAGACCGGCTTCGAGGTGCTCACCGAGGCCGGCTACCAGCCCGAGGTCGCCTACTTCGAGTGCCTGCACGAGCTCAAGCTGATCGTCGACCTCATGTACGAGGGCGGCATCGCCAAGCAGCGCTGGAGCGTCTCGGACACCGCCGAGTACGGCGACTACGTCTCCGGCCCGCGCGTGATCGACGAGCACGTCAAGGAGAACATGAAGGCCGTGCTGGCCGACATCCAGTCCGGCGCGTTCGCCGCGCGCTTCATCGCCGACCAGGACGCCGGGGCCCCGGAGTTCGCCGCGCTGCGCGCCGAGGGCGAGGCGCACCCGATCGAGGCCACCGGCCGCGAGCTGCGCAAGCTGATGTCGTGGGTGAAGACCTCCGACTCCGACTACGTCGAGGGCACCGCGGCCCGCTGATCCTCAGCCGGTGCCGTCGTCGCTGGTCGGCACCGGGATCGGGCAGGTCCGGCAGCCCCACGGTCGCACCTCGGTGTGGTCCAAGCGGGGTCCGGTCGATCGCGCCGGCGACAGGTATCAGGACGGCCAGCAGAACTAGGGCCGCGTTGGCTGACGCGCTCTTGCGGTGGTCCACGGGCTGGCGGTCCATGGAGCACAGGATGAACGGCGCGGGCGTCGTGCGCATCCGCAGCGCAGTGGGGCACGGGGGCCGTTCGCAGGCCCGGTCGGGACCTTCGGGGTGCCGGAGGCCGCCGCCGGCGGGTCGTTAGAATTGCCCCAGCCGTGGGGATCGACCCCGTGGGTCCGTCAAGAGGGTGCCTACCGTGAGCAAGCCCATCGTCCTGATCGCCGAGGAACTCAGCCCCGCCACCGTCGAGGCCCTCGGCCCCGACTTCGAGATCCGCTACTGCGACGGTGCCGACCGCGCCGAGCTGCTGTCGGCGATCGCCGACGTCGACGCGATCCTCATCCGCTCGGCCACGAAGGTCGACGCCGAGGCGCTCGCCGCTGCCCGCCGCCTCAAGGTCGTCGCCCGCGCCGGGGTCGGCCTGGACAACGTCGACGTGCCCGCGGCCACGCAGGCCGGCGTGATGGTCGTCAACGCCCCCACCTCGAACATCGGCTCGGCCGCCGAGCTGGCGATCGCGCTGCTGCTGGCCTCCGCCCGGCACATCGCCCCGGCCAACGACGCGCTCAAGGGCGGGGCCTGGAAGCGCTCGAAGTACACCGGCGTGGAGCTCGCCGACAAGGTGGTCGGCGTCGTCGGCCTCGGGCCGGATCGGCATGCTCGTCGCCCAGCGACTGAGCGCCTTCGGCGTCACGCTGATCGCCTACGACCCCTACGTGCAGCCCGCGCGCGCCGCGCAGATGGGCATCCGGATGGTGTCCCTCGACGAGCTGCTCGCCGACCAGCGACTTCATCACCGTCCACCTGCCCAAGACCCCCGAGACCATCGGCCTGATCGGCGACGAGGCCCTGCACAAGGTCAAGCCGACCGTGCGGATCATCAACGCCGCCCGCGGCGGGATCGTCGACGAGGCGGCGCTGCTACGAGGCCATCGTCGACGGCCGGGTGGCCGGGGCCGGCATCGACGTGTGGGCCAAGGAGCCGTGCACCGACTCGCCCGCTGTTCGAGCCTCGAGCAGGTCGTCGTCACCCCGCACCTGGGCGCCTCCACCGACGAGGCCCAGGAGAAGGCCGGCATCGCCGTGGCCAAGTCCGTGCGCCTGGCGCTGGCGGGCGAGCTCGTGCCCGACGCCGTCAACGTCAAGGGTGGGGCCATCGCCGACGACGTCCGCCCGATGCTGCCCGCTGACCGAGGCCCTCGGCCAGATCGCCAGCGCCCTGGCGGGTGCGCCGGTCGCGGCCGTCGAGACCGAGGTCCGCGGCGAGGTGACCGAGAACGACGTGAAGATCCTGGAGCTCTCCGCGCTCAAGGGCGTGTTCACGCCGCTGTCCGAGGAGCAGGTCTCCTACGTCAACGCACCGGTCATCGCCAAGGACCGCGGCATCGAGGCCACGCTGATCACCGACGCGGACGCCGGGCGACCACCGCAACCTCGTCCGGGTGCGCCTGGCGCTGACCGACGGCACCTCGCTGCGCGTCGGCGGCACGCTGTCCGGCCCGCGCAACATCGCCAAGCTGGTCGAGATCGACGACTTCGACCTCGAGGTGCCGCTGTCCGAGCACCTCGTCGTGATGCGCTACGCCGATCGTCCCGGTGTCGTCGGCGCGGTCGGTGGGGCGCTGGGCCACGCCGGGGTCAACATCGGCGGGATGCAGGTCTCGCGCGACGCTGTCGGCGGGCAAGGCCGTGATGGTGCTCACCGTGGACGCGTCCCCGGGGGCCGAGGTCCTGGCCGGGATCGCCCGCGAGATCGAGGCCGACCTCGTGGAGAGCGTCGACCTGGTCTGACTGCGTCGGCCCGGGCCGTCCGGGGGCCTGGCGCGTGGTGTCCCGCGGCGATGTCGCTACCGCTGGTGGCCGGATCGGACGTGCGGGCCGTGTCCGATCGCTGAGCCGGCTGGCGCGTCCCCGGTGACCTGCCGGCAGCTTAGGGTGTGCTGGGTAAGCGGCTGATTACGCACCGTTACGATTGTGTAACGTGTGGGGTCACATGTGTGCTTTGTCACAACTTCGATTCGTGCTCAGCGTTCGCCCATTCGGGTGAAAGCGAGCCTTGGCTGTCTACCGTCCGTAGTCGTTCCTGAGTATTCTCGTCCGTGTAGCAACGCAAGTACGCAGTAGTCAACGCACGTTGCGTGAGTGCCAGAAGGCCGAACTGTCCAAGATCGGCGGACGAGCAGCGGGATAGAAGGGGGTCGGTCGCATGACGGTCATCGACCTCCGGGAGCGGTTCGGCCTCGGATGGCGGACGGCTCCGATTCCCAGCCCGCGCCGGTCGGGTGAGGTCAGCGGAGCGCGCCTGGGGTCGCGAGCTCCACGGCCGCCCGAGCTGACGTGCGCTCCCATGTGGCGGCTGACCCTGTGGCGACTGGCCGCTGCTGGACACGGGTCTGGCGCTCTTCTGGTCGTCGGCTGCGCTGCTGCTGGGCGGCGCAGGCCCGGCAGGCGGGCTTGCCGTGGTCGCGCTGTGGCTGTTCTGCCCTGCACCTCGGCCGGTGGCATACGGCCGGACGCAGGGGCCGCACCGAGGTGCGATCGATCCGGACGGTCGCCAAGGCGCTGGTCACGTTCAGCGCCGCAGTCGCCCTGCTGTCCGTCGCGTTCTCCGGTCTCGACGTCGGCCTCGTGGTCAGCACCGGCGCTTGTCGTGGCCGGCTCTGACGATCCTGGGCCGTCGGCTCTGGGGCAACGTCGGTGGTCGGGAGTGGACCGAGGACGGCCGAGAAGGTGCTCGTCCGTGGTGATGCCGACGACGTGGCCGCGTTCCTCGAGCGCCTCGACAAGGAGGCCGGCCCGTTCGAGGCGTCGGCAGTGCAGATCACCGAGGGGCAGCTGCCGGAGGAGTGCGACCGAGTGGCCTGGACCAGCTGCCGGGTTCGGTGGACGCTGTCGAGGCGGCGCTGGCATGGCGAGGTCGATTCGGTGGTGCTCGTGGGTGCGCAGCGCGAGTCCTCCGACGAGCTCCGACGGATGATCTGGCGACTCGAGGGCCATGGGTTCGGCGTCTACCTCGTGACCCGGTGGTGGCCGACGTCGCCCAGCCGCGAGGTCGCACGCCTCCCGGCGACAGGGCGTTCCCGTCCTGTCCTTCACCGCGCGCGACATGGGCGCCGAGGTCGGGCTGACGAAGGTGATGATCGACAAGGTCCTTGCGCTCATGGTGCTGGTGCTCCTGGCGCTCCCGTGGTCATCGCGACGGCGCTGGCGGTGAAGCTCACCTCGCGACGGGCCCGGTGTTCTTCCGCCAGGTTCGGGTCGGTCTGCGCGGCCGCGAGTTCGAGATGCTCAAGTTCCGCACCATGTACACGCGACGCCGAGGAGCGCCGTGCTGAGCTGGAGGACCCTGAACACCCACTCGGGTGGCACGCTGTTCAAGATCCCGGACGATCCGCGGATCACCTCGCGTCGGGCCGCGTCCTGCGCAGGTTCTCCCTGGATGAGCTGCCCCAGCTGATCAACGTCGCTGCGGGGCGAGATGTCGCTGGTCGGTCCCCGGCCGCCGCTGCCCGAGGAGGTGGCCAACTACCCGGTGGACGCGCATCGCCGGTTCTGCGTGCGGCCCGGGCCTGACTGGGCTCTGGCAGGTCAGCGGGCGCTCGGACATCGATCCCGACGAGTCGGTACGCCTCGATTCCCACTACGTCGAGCAGTGGAGCCCCGGCCATGGACGTGTCGATCCTGGCTCGGACCCCCAAGGCCGTCGTCTCGGGCGAGGGGGCGTACTGATGGCGCGCACTGAGTGTCGGCGCGCAGCCCGCCAGGCCCTGCTTCCCGAGGGCCCGACGCCCGTCGATGTGCGGCGAGGTGATCGACCTCACGCGAGTCACCGGACGACTCGGCCCATCCTCATCATCCACTCCTCGGACGACATGTACGGCGCGGATCGCATGGTGCTCGAGGTCATCGGCGCCCTGTCGGCGGAGGACCGGGCGCGCGTCGTGGTCTGGCTGCCGACCGACTACGAGCACGGCCCCACCCCGCTGTGCGAGGAGCTCGCGGCCGGCGGCATCAACTGTGAGCACCTGCCCCTGCCGATCCTGCGGCGCCGGTACCTCAACGCCAGTGGCCTGTCGGCCATGGGCGGCCGGGTCCTCGAGACGCGCCGGCTGCTGGCGGAGATGAATCCCAGCGACATCATCCTGGCGACGTCGGCGGTCCTCCCGCATCGCGCCGTTCCTCGGGCGGCGGGGCAGTCGACGCGGGTGTTCCTCCACATGCAGGAGGTGTGGCAGGGGCGCGAGGGCCGCGTCCTCGGCGGCCTGGCGGCGCGGGTGGATCGGATCATCGCGATCTCCGAAGCCTCCAAGGCGAGCCTGCCCGAGCGACCTGCAGGAGCGGACGGTGGTGGTGCCCAACGGCACCGCGGAGCCGGAGAACGTGGTCCCCGTGCGAGGACCACTCGGGCCGCTCTGATCTTCGTCACGGCCAGCCGCTGGAACACGTGGAAGGGCCACGAGGTCCTGATCCGGGCGTGGGATGCCGCGGACTGCCCGGGCACCCTCGTCATCCTCGGCGGCCCACCGGCGATGGGTGGAGTCGTCGACGTCCGGCTGGTCCGTGGCGCCAGTCGCAGGCCCGACACGATCGAGATCCGAGGTGAGGTGACCGGACGTCGGTGCCCGTGATCGACGACGGCCGACGTCATGATCGTGCCGTCGACCAGCCTGAGCCGTTCGGGCTGGTGACGATCGAGGCGTTCGCCCGTGCGCGCCCCGTCGTCGCGTCGGCAACGGGGGGCTCCTGGAGACGTCCGGGACGGTGCGGGATGGCTCGTCGCCGCCGGGGACGTCCGGCGCCCTTGCGCGGACGTCTGGGGTCGCTGACCCGGGCTGAGGTCGAAGTCGGCGGCGGATTCGGCTCGGCTCGCGCTACGAGCAGCTCTACTCCCGGTCGTGCATTCCGGGTCTGCGATGCGTTCGGCGCGCTGGACCTGGCGAGCAACGCCGAGTGTCCGATCCGCGGTCAGTGCTCTGCCCCGCGCAGGCCCCGGAGACTCGACCTCACCCTCCGCTGGGCTGACCCGGGCTGCAGCACCCGCCGACTCCTGGGTGAGCCGACGCCGGATCTCGGTGCTCGAGATGTCGGGCGTGTAGGGGAAGTAGATGACCCTGGCGCCCACGCTGGCCATGCCCGCCTCCAGCTGGTCGCCCTTGGGTGTGCCCTTCCAGTCGTCGCCCTTGAAGACGACGTCGAAGTGCAGGCGATGCCACATCTGGACCTTGTCGGTCGAGTCGTCGACGACCACCTGGTCCACGAGGTCGATCTCCTCCAGCGATGGCCATCCGGTCGGCCAGGGGCACCATCGGGCTCCTTGCCCTTGACCCGCCGGACCGCCTCGTCGGTCACCACGCCGACGATCAGCCAGTCGCAGTGCGGCCGCGCGTGCTTGAGGATGTTCAGGTGCCCGATGTGGAACATGTCCCAGGCCCCGGGGACGTACCCGACGATCCGACTCACGGGTCCTCCTCGCTCGCTCGGACCTGACGGAACCAGATCGGCAGTGCCGCCGCGAGGATCACGGCATTTGCGACCAGGAGGGCGGCGTAGGTCACGGGGAACAGCGACGTGGCGAACCACACGAAGGTGAGGGCCAGAAGGCCGTAGTCGCTCGGCAGGCGCAGCAGGGAGCGCAGCGCCGGAGCTGGGCGGCGTGGCGCCCCCGCGGCTCGGTCGCGGGGCCGGCGCTGGCTCGAGCGACCCGGATGAGCAGGTCGGCGAGAAGCCAGCCGAAGAAGCTGACCACCGAGACAGTGAGGAAGAGCAGGGGGACTGCCACGGCCCACGCGCCCACGTCGCGACCCGGCACTCCCCAGCGGAACCAGGAGACCGCCACAGCGCCGTGCAGCAGGCAGAGCTTGCCCATGTCGATCACGTGGTCGAGCCACTCTCCGGAGGGGCGGCCCATCCGCGTGAGGCGAGCCAGTTGGCCGTCGGCCGAGTCGAGTGCGTAGCCGACGAGGAGCAGGAGGGCGACCAGCAGCGACATCGGCGTCGAGGGTGCGACGAGGGCGAGGAGCGCGATACCGGAGTAGGTGAACAGGGCGCTGACACCGGTCACCTGGTTGGGGGTCATGCCGAGTCGGTAGGCGCTGGCGGCCAGTACACGGCCGATGGGGCGGTTGACCCAGCGGGAGTATCCGGGTGCGCCGCGACCGGACTTCTGGGCGCCCCTCAACTGCTGATAGGCCTCGGAATACCCGAGAGGCCTTCGTGACGTCGACGCCGTGTGGGTGGTCACCCGCGATCCTCCCCGACTCTGATCCGTGGATTCTGGCATGAATGTGTCACCTTCACGGGCAGGAGCCTGCCCGTCGCGGTTGAAGAACCCCCGTTCGGAGCACAGCAGGGAGCCTGCGGCCTGCGTCCGGCCCCGGGAGCGCGGGCCGCCCGGGGACTGATAGGCCAGACATAAGAATCTGTTAATGCGTGTCGGATATTCTTGAATATCTGGTCTCGGGGGCACCATGGTGTCGTCCGCCGACACCGATGCAACGTGTGGCTGCAGTCGCAGCAATGGAATGGACGTCAGCGGGCAATGGACCCGCACAATCGCGAGGGGATTCACCAACAATGCACCCGACCATCGTGGGAATCGCGCGCGCCGCGCTCGTGCCCATCCTCTGCCTTGCAGGGGTGGTGGCGCCAAGCGCTGTCTCCGCTGCAACGACCACCCTGGCCTCCGACCCCATGACGCGCACCGTGGCTTCGGGGTGGGGCTCTGCTCCGGTGGGTGGTGCGTGGAGCGTGGGCCCTGACGCGAGCAGCATGAGCGTTGACGGTGCCGCCGCGCGCATCGTCAATCCTGCCGGCGCGACCCGGACTGCGCTGCTGGGTGTCGGCACCTCCGATGCGACAGTGCAGGGATCTTTCCAGGTCTCGGCCCTGCCCACGGTCAGCAACGGGCACTACCTGTCCCTGCGCGCTCGGCAGGTGGGGACCAGCGCCTACGCAGCACGCGTGATCGTGGGCATGGGGGGTGTTGCCACCCTCGAGGTGCGCCGGGTGGTCGGAACAGCACTGACCACGCTGGGGGCGGACGTGAAGCTGCCCTTCACCCTCGCTCAGGGCGACTGGGTCAGCGCAGTTCTTGACGTGAAGGGGTCGAACCCGGTGAGCGTCTCAGCCAAGGCCTGGAAGCGGGGCACCACGCAGCCGTCGAGCTACCTGGTCGTTGGGTCTGACTCCACGACCGACCGCCTGACGGCGGCCGGCTCCGTGGGTGTGGTGACCTACGTGTCCTCGAAGCAGTCGGGTTCCACGACGATCGCTGTCGATGACTTCAGCGCCACCACGGGGGTCGCCAACCAGCCACCCGTCGCCTCCTTCACCAGCGCAGCGGCCGGCCTCGCCGTGACCCTCGACGCCGCGGCCTCCTCGGACCCGGACGGCTCGATCGCCGGCTACTCCTGGGCCTTCGGGGACGGGTCCAGCGGGTCCGGTCCCCGCGCGACGCACACTTATGCTGCGGCTGGCAGCTACCAGGTCGGTCTGACTGTCACCGACAACGCGGGGGCCACCGCAGTCCAGTTCCGGACCATGACGGTGTCGGCGCCCCAGTCGTCGGCCCGCGGCGCTCGGCTACCGGTGTCGCACTCCCTCGGCTCGCTCACCGGGACGGTCCGGTACGTGTCCCCGACAGGGTCGGACTCGGCAACGGGGACAGCGTCCGCACCTCTGCGCACGCTTGCCAGGGCTGAGGCACTGTCGAACTCCGGCGACTCGATCGTGCTGCGCGGGGGCACCTATCCCATCACCTCCAACGAGACTCGGATCCAGACGCCGAACCTGACGGTGGTGGCCTACCCCGGTGAGGTGCCCGTGTTCGACGGGTCGATCGCTGCGCCTGGCTCGGTGACCGCCGAGGGTGCATTGCGGTTCTTCTCCTACCAGCCGATGCCCGCGGGCATCGGTGAGGGCCTGAGCCTGACCAACCTGCCTCCTGCGACGTTCTCCGGGTCCTCGCCCACGGGACTTGCCGCCGCCCGCGGGTGGGCGTGCGTGACCGGGTCTACTTCGTACGTCGCGCCAGCCGTCACGTCCTCGGACGCGGACGGCTGCACCGGGTCGGCCTCTCCGCGTGTGATCGCCGCGTACTTCCCGGACCAGGTGTGGGTCGGGGGCCGGGCCCTGACACAGGTGACCGACAAGTCCCGGGTGTCGTCGGGCACCTTCTTCGTGCAGCGATCCTCGGGCACCGATGCGGCGCCGCCGGTCAGCCGGCTCTATCTGAGCGCGACGGACGCAGCTGACATGTCCCAGGTCCGGGTGAGTTCGTCGAAGGGTGACTTCGTCCAGGTCGTGGCGGCCAACGTTCGCATCGAGGGGCTCCGGATCCGCTACCACTCACCCGCCTGGAACTACCGCACCATGGTGGTGGGCAATGCCGGTGACGGGCTTGTCGTCCGCGACGTGGAGTTCGACTCGAACGCGGCCATCGCGGTCAAGCTCGCCGGTGGCGAGGCTGCCGGAGGTGGTCAACTGGTGAAGAAGGTGACCCTCGACCACGTGAGCCTGCTGCGCTCGGGGTGGTCGGCCGGCGTGATCCTGCTCACCGATGACGTCACGGTCAGGGGGTCCATCGTCAGAGGGTCGAACGCGGCAGCCGAGTTCGCGCAGGCCCCTCAATCGGGTGCGTTCAAGATGACCAAGGCAGACCGCACCTCGTTCATCGACACGGATTTCGAGGGCAATGTCGGCCATGGCCTGTGGTGGGACCAGTCCTGCTTCCAGGCGGTGGTGGCGAACTCGCGGTTCGTCGGCAACACCGGCCCGGCCGTGTTCTTCGAGATCTCGCATGGGTTGACGTTGGTGAACAACCGGATCGTGACCGACAGCCCGGATGCGGCGGTGAAGGCGGCTGGGGCCTCGGGGCTGCGGTTGGTGAACAACACCATCGTTGGGGGGCGGGACGTCGTGGAGCTCACGACCGACACGCGGTCGAAGAAGTACGACTCGAACGGGGACGGCACACCGGATCGGTTGTGCGCTGAGCACACTGCGCGCTACCGACTTGGCGGCTCGTACACCTCGGTGTGCGGCGGGTCCACCTCGGATCTGGACTACGCCCGCTACGGGGCCTACGGAACGACGAACCAGACGCCTGGGCTGACGTTCCTGCCGGGGATCGACATGCTGGTCAACAACGTGTTGGCCAATCCGTCGGGACCTGGGCGGTGCGGTCCGGTGGTCCCCCTGTGCGTCGCGGGGTACACCACGGCCGGGGGTGGGGTCCAGGCGGTGATGAACACCGTGTTCGGCAAGGGCAGCGTGGTCAACGGCAACGTGTACCAGACGACCAGTGGCTACCTGGCCAAGGCCCACGTCAACTCGGGGCAGTCCGGTGGGTTCCTGGCCACCGACCTGGCTGGGCTGCGCGGGACCAGCGGCCTGGGCTCTAGTTACTACGGACTAAGCGTGGAGGCCAACGGCAGGGCCGGCACCGGCTGGGTGGCCACCAACGGGACCGCCACCAGTGCCCTCGACGCGGTGCATTCGCAGGCCGCGGCAGTGCCCACCGACGCGACCCTCAATGCCTACATCCCCGCTGGCACCCGCCATTACGGAGCACTGGGCTGACCGGTGCTAGCGCCAGGGACGAGTTCCCGGCGCGCTACGCAAGGTGACTGCTGGCTCGACCGTTCCTCCGTTCGGGTGTATGCGGCCCGAGGGACGCCGGGGGGCTTCCCAAGCGCGAGACCCTCCCTATACTGACTCTTAGTGACGCGATAGTGACCACACAACGTAGTCACACATCGCTCGGGGAGAGCCGGTCGGGGAGGCAGGGGTCAGCATGGTCAGGGTTCGGACGACGATGGTTCCGGTTGTCATGGGGGCTGCTGCGCTCCTTGGTTCGCTGCTGGTCGTCGCGGGTCCGGCGGTTGCGGATTCGGCGCCGCCGGTGGTGGGGACGCCGGTGACGGTGACTTCGGATCCGTTGCCGACGACGCAGATCGATGGGGTGGCGTGGTCGCAGGTTGTGGTGGGGAGCAAGGTGTTTGTGGCGGGGAGTTTCTCGTCGGCGCGGCCGGCGGGGGCGGCGCCGGGGGTGGATACGGTGGCGCGGGGGAATCTGTTGGCTTATGACCTGACGACGGGGGTGTTGGATCCGTCGTTCGCTCCGGTGCTCAATGGGCAGGCGTTGGCGATCACGGCGTCTCCGGATGGGTCGAAGGTGTTCGTGGCGGGGGAGTTCACGACGGTCAATGGGCTCAACCGGTATCGGGTGGCGGGGTTCGATGTGGCCACGGGGGCGTTGTTGAGTGGGTTCGTGCCGACGACGAATGCGCAGGTGCGTGGGTTGGCGGCGACGAATTCGACGTTGTACATGGTGGGTGGGTTCACGAGTGTGGGGGGTCAGGCGCGCAATTTTGCGGCGGCGGTGAAGACATCGAATGGGCGCGGTGATGGCGTGGAATCCGTCGGCGGATGCGTATGCCAATGCGGTGACGTTGAACAGTTCGGGGTCGAAGGTGATCATCGGGGGCCGGTTCCAGAATGTGGGGGGGCAGGCGGCCTATGGGATGGCGGCCACGGATCCGGTGTCCGGGGCGGTGCTGCCGTGGGCGACCACGACCCTGGTCCGCAACGCCGGACCCAACGCCGGCATCAACTCGTTGATCGCCACCCCCGACGGGGTCTACGGCAGCGGGTACGTGTTCGGGGCGGGGGGAAACCTGGAGGGGATGTTCCGGGCGGACAACGAGACCGGTCAGGTGATCTGGATCGAGGACTGCCATGGGGACACGTACAGCGTCTACCAGCGTGCGGATGTGGTCTACCAGACCGGGCATCATCACTACTGCGGCAACGTCAACAGCTTCGGCCAGACCAACCCGTGGAACCGGTACTACGCGACGTCGTTCACCAGGGACGCGACGCAGACGATCACGCCGGATGTGTACGGGTACTTCAACTGGGCGGGGAATCCGGCGCCTTCGGTGTTGAACTGGTTCCCGACGTTCACCCCGGGTGCGGTGACCTCGTCGAAGCAGGCGGGGTGGTCGATCACGGGGACGGGCAAGTATGTGCTGTACGGCGGGGAGTTCCTGCGGGTCAATGGGGTGGGTCAGCAGGGTCTGGTGCGGTTCGCGACGTCGGATGTCGCGCCGAACAAGGACAAGCCCTTCGATGATGATGCGGGGTTGACCCCGGCGTTGGCGTCGGTGGCTGCGGGTGCGGTTCGGGTGGGGTGGCAGGCGACCTATGACCGGGACAATGAGGCGTTGACGTACAAGGTGTTCCGCAACTTCACGAGCCTGGCCAACACTCCGGTGTACCAGGCGACGGTGAACTCGACGTTCTGGAAGCGTCCGTCGTTGTCGTTCACCGACACGACGGCGGTGCCGGGGCAGAGCTACAGCTATCGGGTGTATGCGTTCGACCCGTTCGGCAACTCGGTGACCGGGGCCGCGGCCACGATCACCGTGGCCGGACAGGCCTCGGAGGTAGACGCCTACGCCTCAGGTGTGCTGCGGGACGGGGCCACTGCGTACTACCGCCTCGGGGACGCCGCCGGGGCCACCACCCTGGCCGACCTGGCCGGATCGGACACGATGGTCCCCAACGCTGGGGTCACCCTCGGCAGCCCGGGTGCGTTCGCCGCCAGCTCGAACACCGCAGCCTCCTTCTCCGGCACCACGACGGGCACTGCTGCGGGGCGGGTGTCGCAGTACGGGCCGAACACGTTCAGTGTCGAGGCCTGGTTCCAGACCACGAGCACCACGGGCGGCAAGATCGTGGGCTACTCCGGCTGGCCGCTGGCCGATGCGGGTTCGGCGGGCAATGACCGGCACCTGTACATGGACAACGCCGGGCGGGTCCTGTTCGGGGTCTACCAGGACACCAACCGCGTCCTGGCCTCGGCAGCCGGGCTCAACGACGGCGCCTGGCACCATGTCGTGGGCACCCTCGCGCCCACCGGGATGCAGCTCTATGTCGACGGCCGGCGGGTGGGCAACCGCACCGACACCACCGCCGGCCGCTACTACACAGGCGTGTGGAAGATCGGCGGGGACACCCTGACCGGATGGCCCAACCAGCCCACCAGCCGCTACTTCAAGGGCGCCATCGACGACGTCGCCGTCTACCCCACCGCCCTGAGCCCTGGCAAGATCGCCGGCCACTACACCACCAGCGGACGCACGCCCACCACGCCGGCCGCCCTCACGGACGTCTATGGGAAGGCAGTCGTGGCGCTGGATCCCGACCTCTTCTGGAGGTTGGACGAGGCATCGGGGAGCACGGCCAAGGACTCCGGCCCGGCAGGCAACACCGGAAGCGTCATCGGTGGCCTGACCTGGGCGAGCCCGGGGGCCCTCTACGGACAGGCGACCACCTCGGCCACTCTCAACGGAACCAACGCCGCCGTCGTCTCGACTACGCCCACCTCGGGTCCCGGACGCTACTCGACGGCCGTGTGGTTCAAGACCACCACGACGCGGGGCGGGAAGCTGATCGGCTTCGGCAACGCACCCTCGGGACAGTCGACAAGTTACGACCGGCACGTGTACATGCAGAACGACGGCAGGCTCGTGTTCGGCACGTACACAGGTGTCCAGAACACCATCACCTCGGCGAACCCCTACAACGACGGTAGGTGGCACCTGGTCGTGGCGACCCAGGGCCCCGATGGGATGGCGCTGTACGTGGACGGTGCGCTCGCCGGCACGCACCCCCAGACCGCGGCGCAGAACTACGCCGGCTACTGGCGGATCGGTGGCGATGTGACGTGGGGTTCCTCAAGCAACTACTTCGCGGGATCTCTCGACGAGGCTTCGGTGTTCAGTCGCGCCCTCAGCGCGTCCGAGGCGGGCCAGCTCTGGGCCCTGGGCACGGTTCCGAAGCCGAACGTGGCGCCCTCGGCAGTCTTCACCTCGACAGTCAAGGATCTCAAGGCGTCCTTCGACGCCAGGACCTCGACGGACAGCGACGGTACGATCACCGACTGGGCGTGGGACTTCGGTGATGGGACGACGGGTTCTGGTGCCACCACGACGCGCACGTACTCCGCGGCCGGCACCTATACGGTCGAGCTGACGGTGACCGATGACGACGGCGCCGCGGCCGTGAGCTCGCAGACGGTCACGGTGACCGAGCCGCCGAACTCAGCACCGACGGCGTCGTTCAGCGCCACCGTCGACAAGCTCTCGGCCTCATTCGACGCCACCGGATCCACCGACGCCGATGGGACCATCGCGTCGTACGCGTGGGACTTCTCCGACGGCACGACTGCCACGGGCCCCAGCCCGACGCACGTGTTCGGCGCTGCCGGGACCTACCCGGTCGTGCTGACCGTGACCGACGACGACGGTGCCACCGGAACGCTCACCAAGGACGTCGTCGTCGTGGCCAATGCCCGTCCGGTGGCGAACTTCACCGCAACCACCAGCGGCTTGACCCTCGCCCTGGACTCGGCTGGATCCTCGGACTCCGACGGCTCGCTCGCCGGGTTCTCCTGGGACTTCGGTGACGGCAGCCCTGGGGGCTCCGGGGCCAAGACCACCCATGTGTACTCGACGGGTGGCACCTACCAGGTCGCGCTCACGGTCACCGACAACGATGGCGCCAGCACGACGCTCACCAAGCCGGTCGTCGTGAGCGGGTTCCTCGCCCGGGATGCCTTCGACCGGGTCGTCAGCGGAGGTTTCGGCCCCGCGGACACTGGTGGCGCGTGGACCACCAGCGGCGGAGCCTCCAGCTTCTCGGTCTCCGGCGGCAAGGGCCGGGTGACCCTGCCGACCGCGGGGGCGGCCCGCTCAGCGAACCTGGCTACCGTCGCCTCCATTGACACCGACGTCCAGGCGGATGCCTCGTGGGACAAGCCTGCGACCGGCGGAGGGACGTACTTCGCCCTCAACGGCCGCGTGGTGGGCACCAGCGCCTACCGGGGCAAGGTCCAGGTCTTCCCGAGCGGTGCGGTCACGGTCTACCTGGTGAAGCTGGTCGCAGGGGTCGAGACGACGCTCGGGTCGGCGAAGCTCACGGGGACCTATGCACCGGGCGACGTGCTCTCGGTCCGGATGCAGGCCGTCGGGGGTGCCCCGACCGCGCTGAAGCTCAAGGCCTGGCGTTCGGGCACGAGCGAGCCCGGCTCCTGGGCGATCTCGACCACGGATGAGACCGGCGGGTTGCAGACCGCTGGCTCCGTGGGCATGTACTTCTACCTGTCGGGCTCGGCCACGAACGCACCTGTGACACTGACCGTGGACGACTTTTCCGCCCGGCGGTCATGACCTGTGGTCTACGATGGCGCCCGTGCTGCTCCGAATGGGCTGCACCGGCGTCACACGGTGGAATCGGCGTCACCTGATGCCTAGACTCCGCCGCGAGCACGAGGCCGGATGAGTCGCGGCGAGTCGGGCACGAAGGGGAGGGCTCGAAACCGATGGAACTGTCTCGGTACCTGCAGGTGCTGCGCAAGGGCTGGCTCCCGATCCTCCTGGCGTCGGTGCTCGGCATGGGATGTGCCGCCCTGTACTCGGTGACGGCCACCCCCAAGTACCGTGCCACCACCTCGGTGTTCTTCTCCGTCGTGGGCGGGGACTCCGTCAGCCAGCTTCTGCAGGGGTCCACATTCAGCCAGAACCAGGTGCGCACGTACGCGCTGCTGGCACAGATGCCCGCGGTACTCGACCCCGTGATCGACGAGCTGAAGCTCGACATCTCAGCGAAGTCACTCGCCCGGACGGTCAACACCGATGCTCCGGCTGACACGGTCCTGCTGAACATCTCGGCGACCTCGGAGTCGCCGGAGACCGCGGCCGCTGTCGCGAACGCGGTCGGGACCCGTTTGGGAGACCTGGTCTCGACCCTCTCGTCGGATAAGGCCGGCGGATCCAGTGGCCTCGAGGTGCAGGCCACCACCGTGGCGAAGGCGACGCCTCCGTCGTACCCGGTCACCCCCAACACCCGGAAGAACATGGTCCTCGGCCTCCTGCTGGGGCTGCTCGGCGGCGTGGCCTTCGTGGTTCTGCGTGAGGTGCTGAACGTCAAGGTCCGGTCGGAGGAGGACGTCCACGCGATCACGGACACGCCCGTGCTCGGCCTCATCGGCAACGATTCGACCGTGAGTCGCTCGCCCATGCTCGAGGTGCACGACCGCAGCCAGCGTGCTGAGGCGATGCGCCGACTGCGGACCAACCTCGAGTTCCTGAACTACGAGGGTCAGGTCCGTTCCTTCGTTGTCACCTCGTCATTGCCAGGGGAGGGGAAGACGACCACAGCGGCCAACCTCGCACTGACCATCTCGGAGAGCCAGAGGGTCCTGCTGATTGACGCGGACCTGCGAAACCCGCGCGTTGCCGACCTCCTCGGCGTCGACGGATCTGTGGGTCTGTCGACGGTGCTCTCCGGCCGGGTGCCCGTGGCGGAGGCCATCCAGCCCTGGAAACGGGGGCGGTTCGACCTGCTCGCCTCGGGATCCGTTCCCCCGAACCCTGCGGAGTTGCTCGGAAGCTCGGCGATGGCCGACCTGATCCGCGCCATGACCGAGCGCTACGATCTCGTGATCATCGACTCGGCGCCAGTGCTGCCGGTCAGTGACTCCGCGGTGCTGAGCCGGATGGCCGGTGGTGCGATCATCGTGGTCAACGCCCGCAAGACGACCCGAAGCCAGCTCTCCGACTGTCTGCGCACCTTCGCGAGGTCTGGGGCCCACATTCATGGTGTGGTGCTCAACCAGGCCACCGTCACCGGCGCGACCTACTACGGGACGTACGGTGCCGATCGCGCCCCCCAGTCTCCGGCCCAGTCCCCGGGGAACCCAGGGGCTCCTGGGTCCACGGCCTCCGGGCCCCAGCGGGGGCAGTTCGAGATGGGGTCGTCCACCCCATGACCGTCCGGGCCCCGGGCCTGGACGAGGCGGCGCAGCTGGCACCGGACGGCGCTCCGGCAACCAGGCGGGCGACTGACCGGTGGGTGGCGCTCCTCGTCGCCTTCCTCGTGGGAGCCGACGTGCCCCTGGCGATGCGGATGACGACGGCGACCATCGCCGCGGTCGTGCTCCTGCCGGTCTGGGTGGGGGTGCTCAGCCGGTACCGGAATGCCGTTGCCCTGATTCTCCTTGCGTGTGCCGCCCTGCTGGCAGGGGTGCTGATGTCCACCTACGGGCCCGACACGCGGATCGTCGACGTCGCCGAGGCCAGGGGGACGGCGGTGCTCCTGCTGACCTCGATCGGGAGCCTCGGGGTGCTGCTCTGGGCACGCAGCGTCGTCGGCGTGCTGTCCATGGTCCTGGCCTACGGCCTGGGCGCCCTGATCTTCGCGCTTCCCTCGGCAGCCGGTTCGCCGAATCCATGGAAGTACTTCCTCGCGATCCCCGTGAGCCTCGTGGTTCTCGCCGTCGTGGGCCGCACACGGTCCGTGACCCTGTGGGTGGTAGCTCTGGGGGGCCTCGGAGCTGCGGGGATCCTCATGGATCACCGCTCCTACTTCGGGGTGTGCCTGCTCACGTCCCTCGTCCTCGTGTGGCACGCGCGCTCACATGGCCTGAGCAGGCGCGGTGCGCGCCTGCGAGCGCTGGTATTCGGGGCGGTGGGGGCCTATGCGCTGTACCTCTTGGCCACCACAGCGATGGTCGCCGGGTACCTGGGCAGTGAGAATCAGGAGCGCTCCCTCAACCAGGTGCAGGCAGGTGGAGGCCTCCTGCTGGGTGGTCGGCCGGAGTGGGCGGCCAGCGCTGAACTGATGACCCACTTTCCGTTCGGGTTCGGCCTCGGGGCGGTGCCGACCCTGCAGGAGGTCATCGTCGCGAAGGGCGGGCTGGCCTCCGTGGGGATCTCCGGGAGCAACGGCTACGTGGAGCACTACATGTTTGGCGGTCGATTCGAGCTGCACTCCGTGATCGCGGACCTGTGGGCCTGGTTCGGGCTGCTCGGCCTGGCGCTCGGCCTGCTGATCGGTGTTGTGCTGGTCTGGGGCCTGACGCGCCCGGCCGAGGAGGTCGCCGTACGCCCGGTCGTCACCTTCATGTGCGTGGTCGCGCTGTGGTTCGTGGCTTTCGGCCCCTTCTACACGAGCGCGGGGGACATCGTGCTGGCCCTGGCGATGTCGCTGCCGCTGGTCGGCAGCGGGCAGGGCATCGCCCGCGCGGCCGATCCCGTCGACCTCCACCACCGCAGCGGGGTCGTGTGACATGACCGATGCTCCGCTGGTCGTGCAGCTGTCCTTCCCCCCGCCCCGCGCGGTGGTGAACCCCTACACCGTGATGCTCACTGAGAGCCTCGCGGCGATGCCGGGCGTCCAGGTGCGCAACTTCAGCTGGCGCTCTGCGCTCCTCGACGACTACGACATCTTCCATGTCCACTGGCCCGAGACCCTGGTGGCAGGTCGGACACCCATGCGCGCGCTGGCCCGCCAGGGCCTCTTCCTGCTCCTGCTGGCCCGGTTGTCGGTGACAGGGCGCCCGTGGGTCCGGACGGTGCACAACCTGCACCTCCCGGACGGTCTGTCCAGGCGACAGAGATGGCTGCTGGGACTGGCCGACCGGCGCACGACCCTGCGAATCATCCTGAACGAGCAGACTCCGGTGCCCCCCGGGGAACCCCACGCGCTGATCCCTCATGGGCACTACCGGGACTGGTTCGCGCGTTACGAGCGGCGCGAGGCCCAGGCGGGGTCGGTCGCCTACGCCGGGCGGATCCGACGCTACAAGGGGGTGGAGGACCTCCTCGAGGCGTTCCGTGCCGTTGACCCGCAGGTGTCGGGACGCCTGGTCGTCGCCGGGCTTCCGTCGAGTCCCGCGCTCGCCGACGAGGTGGAGCGGGCTGCCAGGGCCGACGCCCGGATCGAGGCCCGCCTGGAGTTCCTCCCTGATGACCAGTTCGTCGAGGTGGTCACCGGTGCCTCGCTGGTCGTCCTCCCGTACAAGGACATGCACAACTCCGGGACCGCGTTGGCAGCGCTCTCCCTCGATCGACCCATCCTCGTCCCTGACACGGAGGTCAATGCGGCCCTGGCCGCCGAGGTGGGCCGCTCCTGGGTGCTGCGGTTCAGCGGGACTCTCGACTCGCAGGTCCTCCGACGGGCGCTCGGGGAGGTCCGGAGCCAGGCTCAGGGTGCGGGGCCCGACGGCCCGGACCTCTCGGCGCGGGGGTGGGCGGAATCCGCGGCGGCCCACGTGCGGGCCTACCGGGAGGCGCTCGCGCTGCGGGGACGCCGGCGCGTTCTCGTCGGAGCTGGCGCGCAGGAGGCCTGAGGGGTGGAGGGCCTCGCGATCGTCGTCGTCAACTACGGCACCGCGCACCTGCTGGAGCAGAACCTGGTCCAGGTGGGCAGGTCACTGCCCGGCGTCGAGATCGTGGTGGTCGACAACACCGGCACACCCACGCAGCGCCGGGAGGTCGAGAAGCTGGCCGGCGCGTGGGGCTGGCAGGCGATCTTCCCACCGGAGAACCTCGGCTTCGGGGGTGGCATGAATGTGGGTGTCGCACATGCCCTGGATCGTGGTGCCACCGAGCTGCTGCTGCTCAATCCGGACGCGACTCTGCCGGCCACGGCGGTGCGCGCACTGAGGGCTCACGTAACCGGGGACCCCATGACCCTCGTAGCGCCGAGGATCGAGCGTCCCGACGGTTCCCTGTGGTTCGCCGGCGTGGACCTCCTGCTCGACACAGGCCAGATGAGCGCCGCTCGCCACAGGGGAAGGGATCGGACACAACGTCGCGCGCCCTGGTTGACCGGCGCCTGCCTGATGATGACCCGCGAGCTGTGGAGCGCGGTCGGGGGCTTCGACGAGGACTACTTCCTCTACTGGGAGGACGTCGACCTCTCGATGAAGGTACTCAGGGCCGGGGGGCGCCTCCTGGTGGCCGACGACGCCATCGCGGTCCATGAGGAGGGCGGCTCCCACGCCACGGGCGACAGCCAGACGGCCAAGTCGGAGGTCTACTACTACTACAACATCCGCAACCGCCTTCTCTACGCCGCCAAGCACCTGCCCGATGAGGACGTGCGCCGCTGGATCCGGGCCAGCGCCCCAGCCGCGTACGAGGTGCTGCGGCGAGGTGGCGGCCGCCGACAGCTCCTGCGCTCACCGCGCCCGGTGCTGGCGGCACTGCGGGGGACGCGCGACGGCCTGCGACTGGTCCGCGCCCTGCGGGGACTCCCGGTCCGACGGGACAGCAGGGCGGCAGAGGCCGCCGGTCGTGGTCACTAGGGTGTGGGGCATGGCAGGGAGCCAGTCGCAGAATGCCGACGCGGGGCGTGTCCGGTGAGGGCACTCGTGCTCTGGGCTGATGATGCCTCCCCGAACCTCGGCATCCGTGCCCTGGCCGCTGGCTCGGCAGCGCTGGTCCGGGCCGCATGGCCCGACGCCCAAGTGGTCCACCAGAACTACGGTGCGCGATCCGCGCCGGTGCGCGTGGGTTCTCTGCGTGACGCGGCCCGAGAGCGGGTGACCGGGCGCGGCGGCCTCGTGCCCTGGTTGGGCTCCTTCGACTTGATCATCGACACCAGGTCCGGTGACAGCTTCTCGGACATCTACGGAACCAATCGTCTCGCCGTGATGACAGCCCTCGCCGATGCCGTGCGCCGCTCGGGCGTTCCCATGGTGCTCGGGCCGCAGACGATCGGGCCCTTCCGGAGCAGGCCGGGCACCTGGCTGGCGCGGGGCTCCCTGCGATGGGCCGACCTGGTCATGGCCCGGGATCACGCGAGCGCTGCCGAGGCGGCACGTCTGGGGCGTCCGGACGTGGTGCGGGCCACCGATGTCGTGTTCGCGCTGCCACGCTCGGAGCCGACAGCGCACCGGGACGTGCTGTTCAACGTCTCAGGCCTGCTGTGGCAGGAGGGTCCCCATGTGGACGCGGGGGAGTACCGGCGCACGGTGCTCCGGTGTATTCGCGCCCTCGTGGCGGCCGGCCGGACCGTCACTCTTGTTCCCCACGTGCTCGACTCACCCTCCCGCGACAACGACGTCGTGATCCTCGATGACGTCGTGGCCAGCCTGGACGCAGGTGCCGTCGAGGTGGTGATTCCCGCCGACCTGACGGACCTGCGTCGGATCGTGGCAGGGGGGAACATCACCATCGGGTCGCGGATGCACATGTGCCTCAACAGCCTGTCGAGCGGGACGCCGGCGGTGCCGCTGGCCTACTCGCGGAAGTTCGCACCGCTGCTGGCCGATCTGGGTTGGCAGCACTCCGTCGACCTGACCACGGATCCCGACCCGGCACGCACCCTGCTCGGGTGCCTCGGGGCCGCCGAGGACAATTCGGGATGCGACGAGCTGCTTGCTCGCGCCCACGGTGCCTTGGCTGAGGTTCCGGGGATGCTCGTGGACGTGACCGGAGCGCGCCTGTGAGCACGCCAGCGACCGGCGACCGGCTGGGGCAGAGGGCCGCGCGGGGAGCAGTTGCCACCCTGGCGGGCCAAGGCTCCCGCCTGGCGATCCAGATGGCGTCGTTGGTCATACTGGCGCGCCTGCTCACCCCGCATGACTACGGCCTGATCGCGATGGTCATGACCGTGGCCGGCATCGCCGAGATCTTCCGAGACTTCGGCCTGTCCGCGGCCGCGATTCAGGCTCCGACACTGAGCCACCGCCAGCGGAGCAACCTGTTCTGGGCCAATGCGGGTATCGGGGCCGCGCTCACCGTGCTGGTGTTCGCCCTGGCGCCTCTGGTGGCCCACTTCTTCCGTGAACCCCAGTTGGTGGACCTGACCCGGCTGCTGTCCCTGACCTTCGTGCTCAACGGCCTTGCGACCCAGTACCGTGCGGGGCTGAACCGAGGCATGCGGTTCAGCAGACTGGCGGTGACCGACGTCGCAGCGCAGGCCGTCGGCCTGGTCGTGGGGGTCGGCCTCGCCCTGACCGGAGCCGGCTACTGGGCACTTGCCGGCATGCAGTTGGCCATCAGCATGACGGCCCTGCTCCAGGTCGTCGTCGCCGGTCGTTGGATTCCGGCCCTGCCCTCGCGCGCCGAGCCGATGGGCGGCTTCTTCACCTTCGGTTGGCACCTGGTGGGCACCCAACTGCTGGGCTATGCGACGAACAACGTCGACACCCTCGTCATCGGCCGACGGTTCGGATCTGTGCAGCTGGGACTCTACGACCGGGCCTATCGCGTGCTCATGCTCCCCCTGGCCCAGGTCCGCACGCCGACCACCACGGTCGCGCTGCCGGTGCTCTCGAAGCTCCATGACGATCCCGCGCGCTTCGACCGGTTCGTGGTTCGCGGCCAGCAGGCGCTGGGGTACACGGTGATCCCCGGGCTGGCGGTGGCGGCGGGGACTGCCCCCGTGCTGATCCCGTTCGTCCTCGGGGACCAGTGGTCGGCCTCGGCCTCCCTGTTCGCGACGCTTGCGATCGCGGGGGTGTTCCAGACCGTCGCTTTCGTCGGCTACTGGGTGTACCTGGCCCGGGCGCTCACCGCACAGCTGTTCCGGTACTCGATGGTCTCCTCAGTGGTGCGCATCAGCTGCATCCTGATCGGAAGCCACTGGGGCGTGGCTGGGGTGGCGTGGGGTGTCGTGGTCGGTCCGGGGCTGATGTGGCCTGCGTCCATGTGGTGGTTGTCGCGGATCACCAGGTACCCAGTGCGGGCCCTGGCGCTCGGGGCCGGGCGGATGCTCGGCCTGGCGTTCCTCGCCGCAGTGGCAGCCCGCGTGGCGGTGCAGGTGCCGGCGCCCGAACTTCTGGCGCTCATGGCCGGAACTGCAGCTGCCCTGGCCGTCTACGGGTTGGGCTACCTGGCCATTCGGGCCATACGGGCGGACATGACGGCGGTGTTTGAGATTGCCACCACCGCGCTTCGACGCAATCGGGGTTCCGCGTGACGGGTCCGGCGGGACCCGGGCGGGTCCAGCCCGGGTCGCCTTGAGGACGATTGTCACGGATTGGCCTACTATGCGACCTGTGGCGCAGGAGTTGGAGGGTGACAGGCCCCCTCGGCGATGGCCTTGGTTGGCTGCCGCTGTGGCGGCGGTCGCTGTGCTCGGACTCGGCGGCCTGTGGTTGGTGAATCGCGACAACGGCGATGCCACGGCGAGTCCCTCGTCGTCAGCGGGACCCACCAGCGGCAGTGCGACGTCGCTCCCACAGGAGACGTTGACGGCGACGGCGCCCGAGGGTGGGTCCCCCACTCCCTCGCGCTCGGGAAGTGCATCGGCGTCGACACGTGGACCCACGCCGACCCGGACAAGACCTCCGGTCGCACCCGATGAGACAGCGCTGCCCCCGGTGCCGATCGAGAAGCCGGCAGACTTCGGCGGCGGCGTCACGGCCCAGATCGTGGGCGTTGCGGCCGTGGCCGGCAATGGACAGGGCGTGGGGGACTTGGATGCCCCGGCGGTGCAGGTCAGGGTGAAGGTCGCCAACGACACCGGTGAACCGTTGTCGATGGATTCCGTCGTGGTGAACGCCTATTACGGCGCGGACGACACCCCCGCGTCGCCGCTGCTAGGGGATCCCTCCGCGGACTGGCTGCGGGGGCAGCTGGCGGATGGGCGAACGGCCACCGGGGTCTACCTGTTCACGGTTCCCCCCGACGAACGCGACCAGGTCACCATCACGGTCAGCTACCGGGCCGGAACGCCGATCGCGGTCTTCGAGGGCTCGGTGCCCACAGCCTGAACCCGGCGGGAGGGCCGATGCGTTCACCTGCACGCCACGCTGAGCGTGTCCTGCTTCTCCACGCCCTTCTCATGGCGGGCGCACTGCTGCTCCTGGCGGGGCTGATGCACCGACCCGTCCCGCATTTGATCGAGGTGTGGGACGTCGCAGGTCCCTGGTGGACCCGCTGGGTCGACCTCCTTCCGGACACCCGATGGGCCGCCCGACTCGCCCTTGCGGGCGTGTTCGCAACGTGCATCGTGGTGCACCTGTCGCTCCTGGTGCGGTGCCGCGGCAGGTCCGTCACTCGGGGCGGACTGGGGGTCGTCGTCGGGGGCACTGTGGCCCTGTCCCTTATCCCCGCTCTAGCCCCGCGCACCTTCTCCTCGGACGCCAGCGCCTACATCATGTACGGGCGAGTTGCGGCCATCCATGGGGCCAATCCGATGGCTGTCGCTCCCGAGCAGTTCCCCACAGACCCCTTCCTGAGCCTGATGGAGGCCCGCTACCGGGACTCCGTCTCGGTCTACGGTCCGGTGTGGAACGCCGTCTCGGCGGCCCTGACCCGGTGTGCCGAGGTCCTCGGCGGCCAGTACGGCACCTATGAGGCCCTGTACCGGGCGGTGACATTGGCCGGGCTGGTGGCATCCGTGGCGGCGCTCTGGTTCCTGCTGGGCATCTGGCGGCCGAGGATGCAGCTGGTTGGGACTCTGCTCTTTGCCTGGAACCCGCTGACCCTGATTGAGGCCAGCGCCATTCACAACGACTTCGTGATGCTCGGCCTCATGGGCTGGGGGATGGTGCTGCTGGCCCGGGCTCGCCCCGCGCCGGGGGTGGTGCTCCTGGTGGCCGCGGCCCTTGTCAAGTGGGTTGCCGTGGTCCCGGTGGTCCTTGTGTGTGTAGCGATCGTCGCCAGCCCTCCGACGGCACGGGCTCGCGTCCGTACCGGGGTAGAGCTGCTGGTCCTCGTGGCGAGTCTGTGCCTGCTGGCCTTCCTCCCGTTCGGTCACATGCTCACCGCAGCGACCGCGCCCTTCTCCGCAGCCGGTGCCGGGGCCGTCAACTCGTTCGCCGAACTGGCAGCCATGCTCCTGCCCAGGTTGCCCGAGTCAGTGCCGTTGCTGGGGAGCATTCCGCCGGACAGTGCCCTGGTCCTGTCCCAGTGGGTGAGCAAGGTGCTGTGCGGTGCCGCGCTTGTCGTCGGCTGCGTGGCGACCTGGCGCCGGCCGACCGTCAGCGGGGCCGTGTCCACGTCGGGTGCGGTGTTGCTGGCCCTGGCCCTGCTCGCTCCACGGTTCTGGCCCTGGTACGCGCTGTGGCCACTGTTGTTGGCCGCTGTGTCCTCCTTGGCGACGAGGCGCGGAGCCCACCTGCTGAGCTACACCGCCCTCGGGGTGTACGTGATCTATCCCGTTCCTGGCGCATCCACGCTGTTGACCTCGACGCGCGCAGTGTGGATCCTCGGTCCCGTGGTCGCGATCGTGCTGCTCACATGGTGGCGTGCTCCCGTACGGAAGACCCATCCCGATCCGGTCGCGGTTGGTCCTCTGAACGGGTGAACTGCCCCTGAGCCCGCACGGCCGGGATCGGGCGCGCTCGTGCGGGTGGCAGGTCGGATTGGTCGAGATAGGACCTGCCACCGGCCGGAACGCTGCTGAATCCCTCGCATCTCGCGGCCGATCTAGGCCGCATGAGTGGTTCAGGGTGGGTTTCTCCTGTCGGATGGCGCCGCAGCAGCACGTCGCTGGCCACGTCTGGGATCCTGCTTGCCGCTCTCCTGGGAGGCGCTGGCCCAGCAGCGGCTGATGGGACCTCGACAGGTTCGTCCGATGTCGCATCCTTGGCAGCCCTGAGCGGCTCCGTGGCCGCTCCACAGCAGATCTTCTCCGACCAGATGAAGCGGCGGGTGTCCACGGGATTTGGGGCAGCAGGAGCGGGACAGGCCTACGAGGTGAAGGGGTCGGCCCGCCCGTTCTCCGTCGACGGCGAGCGTGGCTGGATCAGCAACCCCTCCGGTCGCTACCGCCTGGTGCGCCTGAGCGGACCCGTGGCTGCAGATGCCGATGCCCAAGTCGCCTTTGTGGTGAGCCGGCTTCCCCGCAAGGGCTCGGTCAGGTTCGGCCTGGATGTGCGCACGAACGCCCGGGGCGACTCCTACCGTGCCCGGGTTCGGGTGCTCAAGGACGGGACTGCCGATCTGAGCCTATGGCGCACGGCCCGTGGTCGGGCCGCGCGACTGCTCACCGATCGCGTGGTCCTTCCCGGCAGGGTGAGGCCCGGCCGGTGGTGGCATGTCCGCGCACGGGTCACTGGGGTGAGCCCGGTCAAGGTCGAGGCCCAGGCGTGGGCGAGCGGGGTTTCGCCGACACGCTGGACTACGTACCTGGATCGGTCGCGGTCGCGTCTGACAGGTGCCGGACGACTGGGGCTGCACACACAGGTGACTCGGCGCGCAGGGTTCACCCGATTCGCGGTCGATAACGTGCGCCAGGCCCCCGCCTCCGTGACGTCACAGGCCGGAGTGGGCACTGGAGGCGCCAGGGCGCCTCGGCCCCCGATCCGCCGATCGCCGAGCCCGACCGTGACGCCGACGCCGCGGGTGACGAGCCCGAGCCCGACCGTGAGCCCGAGCCCGACGGTGAGTCCGAGCCCGACCGTGACGCCGACGCCGCGGGTGACGAGCCCGAGCCCGACCGTGAGCCCGAGCCCGACGGTGAGTCCGAGCCCGACCGTGACGCCGACGCCGCGGGTGACGAGCCCGAGCCCGACGGTGAGTCCGAGTCCGACCGTGAGCCCGAGCCCGACCGTGAGCCCGAGCCCGAGTCGCGACCGTGAGCCCGAGCCCGACCGTGAGTCCGAGCCCGACCGTGACGCCGACGCCGCGGGTGACGAGCCCGAGCCCGACCGTGAGCCCGACGGTGAGCCCGAGCCCGACCGTGAGCCCGAGCCCGACGGTGAGTCCGAGCCCGACCGTGACGCCGACGCCGCGGGTGACGAGCCCGAGCCCGACCGTGAGCCCGACGGTGAGTCCGAGTCCGACCGTGAGCCCGAGCCCGAGCGCGACCGTGAGCCCGAGTCCGACCGTGAGCCCGAGCCCGACCGTGAGCCCGAGCGCGACCGTGGCGCCGAGTCCGACCGTGAGCCCGAGTCCGACCGTGGCGCCGAGTCCGACCGTGGCGCCGAGTCCGACCGTGAGCCCGAGCGCGACCGTGGCGCCGAGTCCGACCGTGGCGCCGAGTCCGACCGTGAGCCCGAGCCTGACCGTGGCGCCGATATCGCCAACTACGTCCCCGTCCCCCACCCCCGGGTCCACGACGCCCACGGCGCCACCTTCAGGGACCGCCTCGCCGGTGGGGGTGACGCCGTCGGCCTCGGCCGGCGTCTCGGGATCCCCGAGCCCGACGGTGGCCTCGCCACTGGCCAGTCCTTCGGTGAGCGTCGTGGCCTCGCCCTGGCCGAGCCCGTCGCTGGCGTCGCCCTCCCCTAGCCCGACGGCGCCGGCGACGCCGGAGCCGAGCCCCAGCGTTGGGGCCAGCATGTCGCCCTCGCCGAGTCCCACGGCCCCCAGCCCCACGCCGAGTCCCACGCCGAGTCCTACGGCATCCCCGAGCCCTACCGAGTTGCCCAGCGGTTCGCCTGTTGCCGGTCGTGGTGCGCGGTTGCCGGTGTCGTATGCGTTGGGGTCGTTGTCGGGGGTGGTGCGTTATGTGTCGCCGTCGGGTTCGGATTCGGGGTCGGGGTCTGTGGCCTCGCCGTTGCGGACGTTGGCGAAGGCGGAGTCGGTGTCGGCTGCGGGTGACACGATCGTGTTGCGGGGTGGGACGTATCCGATCACGGGCTCGGTGACGGTGGACGTGCCGAACCTGAGCGTGGTGGCCTATCCGGGGGAGGTGCCGGTGTTCGATGGGTCGATCCCGGCGCCGATGTCGGCGTCTGCGGAGGGTGGGTTGCGGTTCTTCTCCTACCAGCCGATGCCGGCGGGCATTGGTGAGGGCCTGAGCCTGTCCAGCCTGCCGGTGGCGACGTTCTCCGGGTCGGCACCGACCGGCCTGGCAGCGGAGCGCGGCTGGGCCTGCGTGACCGGGTCGAGCTCGTATGTCGAGCCGGTGGTCAGCTCCTCGGATCCGGATGGGTGTTCGGGGTCGGCGGTGGCGCGGGTGGTGTCGGGGTTCTTCCCGGATCAGGTGTGGGTGGCTGGTCGGGCGTTGACGCAGGTGGCGGACAAGTCTCGGGTGTCGGTGGGGTCGTTCTTCGTGGAGCGGTCCTCGGCCACGGATGGGGCGCCGCCGGTGAGTCGGTTGTTCCTGAGCGCGGCTGATGCCGGTGACATGTCGCTGGTGCGGGTCAGTTCGTCGAAGGGGAACTTCCTGATCGTGCGTGCTGATGGTGTGCGGGTGCAGGGGGTGCGGGTTCGGTTCCATTCGCCGGCGTGGCATTCGTATGCGTTGGTGGCCACGACCGGTGTTGATGGTCTGGTGCTGCGGGATGTGGAGTTCGATTCGAACACGGCGATCGCGGTGAAGTTGGCGGGTGGGTCTGGTGGTGGTGGGTCGCAGTTGGTGCGGGAGTCGGTGTTCGATCATGTGAGCCTGCTGCGGTCGGGTTGGTCGGCGGCGGTGGCGTTGTACACCGATGGGTGGCGGGTGTCGGGTGCGCTGGTGCGGGGGTCGAACGCGGCGGCGGAGTTCGCGCAGTCGCCGCAGTCGGGTGGGTTCAAGATGACCAAGGCCCATCGCACGACGATCGTGGACAGTGCGTTCGAGGCCAATGTGGGCCATGGGTTGTGGTGGGATCAGTCGTCGTTCCAGGCGGTGGTGGCCAATTCGCGGTTCGTGGGCAATGCCGGTCCGGCGGTGTTCTTCGAGATCTCGCATGGGTTGACGCTGGTGAACAACCGGATCGTGACCGACAGTCCGGATGCGGCGGTGAAGGCGGCGGGGTCCTCGGGGTTGCGGTTGGTGAACAACACGATCGTGGGTGGTCGGGATGTGGTCCAGGTGGTCACCGATACCCGGTCGAAGAAGTACGACTCAAATGGTGATGGGACCGCGGACCGGTTGTGCGCTGAGCACACGGCGCGCTATGGGCAGGGTGGGGACTTCGTCGGGGTGTGCGGCGGGATGGGATCGGATCTGGACTACGCGCGTGGTGGGGCGTATGCGGCGACGAACCAGACCCCGGGGCTGACGTTCCTGCCAGGGATCGACATGATGGTCAACAACGTGCTGGCCAATCCGTCGGGGACCGGGCGGTGCGGGCCGGTCGTGCCGTTGTGTGTGGCGGGGTACACCACGGCCGGTGGTGGGGTCCAAGCCGTGATGAACACGGTGTTCCACCCGGGCAGCGTGATCAACGGCAACGTGTACCAGACCAGCAGTGGCTACCTGGCCAAGGCCCACGTCAACTCGGGGCAGTCCGGTGGGTTCCTGGCCACCGACCTGGCTGGGCTGCGCGGGACCAGCGGCCTGGGCTCGAGCTACTACGGGCTCAGCGCCGAGACCAACGCCAAGGCGGGCACCGGCTGGGTCACCACCGACGGAACCCCCACCAGCGCACTCAACGCGGCGCATTCGCAGGCCGCCCCCGTGCCCACCGACACCACGCATCAACACCTACATCCCCGCCGGAACCCGCCACTACGGCACTCAACTAACCGACTGATCGCGGTTCAAACGGCATCACTGTCGCCCGATTAGTCGTATACACCCGAACGGGTGACTTGATGGTGACCCGCTGAGACGCATCGACAGCCAGCATCCTCCACAATCGAGAGCAGGGTTGACGCATCGTCGGCCTGCACCATGCGGTGCGGCAATCGGAGTGCGAGGGGGAGTGGGCCCATGGGCAGCCGGACAGCGGCGGTCGGCGTCGCAGTGGGGCTTCTGATGGGCATGCTCGCCGGGCCCGCGGGTCCGGTGGTTGCGGATTCGGCGCCGCCGGTGGTGGGGACGCCGGTGACGGTGACCTCGGATCCGTTGCCGACGACGCAGATCGATGGGGTGGCGTGGTCGCAGGTTGTGGTGGGCAGTCGGGTGTTTGTGGCGGGGAGTTTCTCGTCGGCGCGGCCGGCGGGGGCGGCGCCGGGGGTGGATACGGTGGCGCGGGGGAATCTGTTGGCTTATGACCTGACGACGGGGGTGTTGGATCCGTCGTTCGCTCCGGTGCTCAATGGGCAGGCGTTGGCGATCACGGCGTCTCCGGATGGGTCGAAGGTGTTCGTGGCGGGGGAGTTCACGACGGTCAATGGGCTCAACCGGTATCGGGTGGCGGGGTTCGATGTGGCCACGGGGGCGTTGTTGAGTGGGTTCGTGCCGACGACGAATGCGCAGGTGCGTGGGTTGGCGGCGACGAATTCGACGTTGTACATGGTGGGTGGGTTCACGAGTGTGGGGGGTCAGGCGCGCAATTTTGCGGCGGCGGTGAAGACATCGAATGGGGCGGTTCTGCCGTGGAATCCGTCGGCGGATGCGTATGCCAATGCGGTGACGTTGAACAGTTCGGGGTCGAAGGTGATCATCGGGGGCCGGTTCCAGAATGTGGGGGGGCAGGCGGCCTATGGGATGGCGGCCACGGATCCGGTGTCCGGGGCGGTGCTGCCGTGGGCGACCACGACCCTGGTCCGCAACGCCGGGCCCAACGCCGGCGTCAGCTCGTTGATCGCCACGCGGGATGGGGTGTTCGGTGGGGCCTACCACTACGGAGTCGGGGGGAACCTGGAGGGGGTATTCCGGGCGGACAACGAGACCGGTCAGGTGATCTGGATCGAGGACTGCCATGGGGACACGTACAGCGTCTACCAGCGTGCGGATGTGGTCTACCAGACCGGGCATCATCACTACTGCGGCAACGTCAACAGCTTCGGCCAGACCAACCCCCAGACGCCCCATCACGGCATCGCGTTCAGCCTTGAGGCGACGCAGACGATCACGCCGGATGTGTACGGGTACTTCAACTGGGCGGGGAATCCGGCGCCTTCGGTGTTGAACTGGTTCCCGACGTTCACCCCGGGTGCGGTGACCTCGTCGAAGCAGGCGGGGTGGTCGATCACGGGGACGGGCAAGTATGTGCTGTACGGCGGGGAGTTCCTGCGGGTCAATGGGGTGGGTCAGCAGGGTCTGGTGAGGTTCGCGACGTCGGATGTCGCGCCGAACAAGGACAAGCCCTTCGATGATGATGCGGGGTTGACCCCGGCGTTGGCGTCGGTGGCTGCGGGTGCGGTTCGGGTGGGGTGGCAGGCGACCTATGACCGGGACAATGAGGCGTTGACGTACAAGGTGTTCCGCAACTTCACGAGCCTGGCCAACACTCCGGTGTACCAGGCGACGGTGAACTCGACGTTCTGGAAGCGTCCGTCGTTGTCGTTCACCGACACGACGGCGGTGCCGGGGCAGAGCTACAGCTATCGGGTGTATGCGTTCGACCCGTTCGGCAATTCGGTGACCGGGGCCGCGGCCACGATCACCGTGGCGGGACAGGCCTCGGAGGTAGACGCCTACGCCTCGGGTGTGCTGCGGGACGGGGCCACTGCGTACTACCGGCTCGGGGACGCCGCCGGGGCCACCACCCTGGCCGACCTGGCCGGATCGGACACGATGGTCCCCAACGCTGGGGTCACCCTCGGCAGCCCGGGTGCGTTCGCCGCCAGCTCGAACACCGCAGCCTCCTTCTCCGGCACCACGACGGGCACTGCTGCGGGGCGGGTGTCGCAGTACGGGCCGAACACGTTCAGTGTCGAGGCCTGGTTCCAGACCACGAGCACCACGGGCGGCAAGATCGTGGGCTACTCCGGCTGGCCAGTCGGAGTCTCGGGTTCGGCGGGCAATGACCGGCACCTGTACATGGACAACGCCGGGCGGGTCCTGTTCGGGGTCTACCAGGACACCAACCGCGTCCTGGCCTCGGCAGCCGGGCTCAACGACGGCGCCTGGCACCATGTCGTGGGCACCCTGGCGCCCAGCGGGATGCGACTCTACGTCGACGGCCGGCGGGTGGGCAGCCGCACCGACACCACCGCCGGCCGCTACTACACAGGCGTGTGGAAGATCGGCGGGGACACCCTGACCGGATGGCCCAACCAGCCCACCAGCCGCTACTTCAAGGGCGCCATCGACGACGTCGCCGTCTACCCCACCGCCCTGACCCCCACCCAGATCACCACCCACTACACCACCAGCGGACGCACACCCGCGGAACCGGCGGGGGCCAACACCCCGCCCACCGCCTCCTTGAGCATCCACCTGGTGGGCGCAGTGGCGTCCTTCGACGCATCCGCCTCGGGCGATGTGGATGGGACCATCACTGACGTGTACTGGGACTTCGGGGACGGTCACTCGGCCACTGGGATGACCGCGAGCCACAGCTACCAGCCCGGGGCCAAGTACCGCGTGTACCTGTCCGTCACCGACGACGATGGCGATGCAGCGTCCGCGACCCAGGTCGTGAGCGTGCCTGCGTCTGCCAACCGCGCGCCCTCGGCCGCATTCACGAGCGCCGTCTCCGGGCTGAAGGTGAGCCTGGACTCGGCGGGCTCGCAGGACCCTGACGGCCAGCTCGTGTCACGGCTGTGGGACTTCGGCGACGGCACGACCGGCAGGGCGGCGGCGACCTCGCACACCTACGGCTCGGCGGGCACGTTCCGGGTCAGCCTCACGGTGACCGACAACCTCGGCGCAACAGCCACTGCGTCCCGGGACATCACCGTGAAGCCCCGGCCACGACCGACGGTGGTGGTCCGGGCGGCCATGGGGCGCTCGAGGCTGTGGGTCGACGTGGACCCGAACAAGGGCAGGGGCTACTGGACCTTCCAGGTGCAGAAGCGGCGGACGGACGGGTCGTGGCGAGCCCTGTCGACGTACCGCACGTACGGCACCCGGGAGACCCGTCTCCTGAACCTCCCGAAGGGGACCTACCGGGTGTGGGTGCGCCCCAAGTACGGCTACTCGGGCGCGATGTCCAAGTCCGTTCGCCTGATCCGCTGATGGGGTCGCCACTGAGGTGACACGGGCTGAAGTCGGGCCGGGGGGCCGCCGATGACCTAGGGCATGACGGGTCATCGCTGCTGCGGGGTGGGTGTGGGGCGACGGTTGTCGGCCTTCGCCGCAGGTGCGGTCATCCTCGTCGTGGCCGGCATCGTCCCGGCAGCCGCCCAAGTGGTGCAGACCGCCGACGAGGTGACCGCCGCTCGTACGGTGAGAGTGGTCGACAGGATGGACCGCACGGTCAGCGCCGGGTTCGGCGCGGCCTCAGCGGGCCGGCACTACCGCCTGTTCGGGGAGGCTGGCTCGTTCCGGATGGACGGGTCGAAGGGGCTGGTGACCACTCCACCCGGTAGGAGCCGCGATGCACGCCTGCACGGCCTGTCGCTGGCCGATACAGATGCGCAGGTGTCGTTCCGGGTGGGGGCGCTGCCCGAGCGCGGCTCGATCCGGGTGGGTGTCGATGCCCGACAGTCCGCTGGCGGGGCGTCCTACCGCGCGTCCGTGCGCGTCGACGCGACGGGTCGGGCGACCCTGACCCTCTCGCGCATCGCCCCGTCGGGCCGGAGCATCGACATTGGTTCCCCCCACCTGCTGACCAGGAAGATGCGGGCCGGCTCCTGGTGGCGGCTCGGACTGCGCGTGTCGGGAACCCGACAGGTGCGCCTGGCCGCCCGGGCCTGGCGGAGCGGGAAGCCGAGCCCCACGCATTGGCTCGTGCGCGTCGACCGTGCACCCCAGCGTGTGACACGCGCGGGAGGGGTCGGCCTCCATGCGGAGGTCTCACGCCGCGGCACGCGCACGACCGTCGCCTTCGACAACCTGCATGCGTCCGGCCCGAAGCCCGCCGCAGACCCGGTTGCCTCGAGCCCGAAGCCCACGCCGAGCCCGAAGCCCACGCCGAGCCCGAAGCCCACGCCGAGCCCGAAGCCCACGCCGAGCCCGAAGCCCACGCCGAGCCCGAAGCCCACGCCGAGCCCGAAGCCCACGCCGAGCCCGAAGCCCACGCCGAGCCCGAAGCCCACGCCGAGCCCGAAGCCCACGCCGAGCCCGAAGCCCACGCCGAGCCCGAAGCCCACGCCGAGCCCGAAGCCCACGCCGAGCCCGAAGCCCACGCCGAGCCCGACCGCCACGCCACCCCGAACGACGACCGAGTCAGCGCCAGGTCGTGGTGCGCGTCTTCCGGTGTCGTATTCGTTGGGTTCGTTGGGTGGGGTGGTGCGGTTTGTGTCGCCGTCGGGGTCGGATTCGGGGTCGGGGTCGGTGGCGTCGCCGTTGCGTACGTTGGTGAAGGCGGAGTCGGTGTCGGCTGCGGGTGACACGATCGTGTTGCGGGGTGGGACGTATCCGATCACGGGCTCGGTGACGGTGGACGTGCCGAACCTGAGCGTGGTGGCCTATCCGGGGGAGGTGCCGGTGTTCGATGGGTCGATCCCGGCGCCGATGTCGGTGTCCGCCGAGGGTGGGTTGCGGTTCTTCTCCTACCAGCCGATGCCGGCGGGGATCGGTGAGGGCCTGAGCCTGTCCAGCCTGCCGGTGGCGACGTTCGCGGGGTCGGCACCGACCGGCCTGGCCGCGAGGCGGGGGTGGCGCTGCGTTACGGGAGCTCGGAGTTACACCAGACCCAACCCGACCGGGTCGGATCCGGATGGGTGTTCGGGGTCGGCGGTGGCGCGGGTGGTGACGGGGTTCTTCCCGGATCAGGTGTGGGTGGCTGGTCGGGCGTTGACGCAGGTGGTGGACAAGTCTCGGGTGTCGGTGGGGACGTTCTTCGTGGAGCGGTCCTCGGCCACGGATGCGGCGCCGCCGGTGAGTCGGTTGTACCTGAGCGCGGCTGATGCCGGTGACATGTCGCTGGTGCGGGTCAGTTCGTCGAAGGGGAACTTCCTGATCGTGCGTGCTGATGGTGTGCGGGTGCAGGGGGTGCGGGTTCGGTTCCATTCGCCGGCGTGGCATTCGTATGCGTTGGTGGCCACGACCGGTGTCGATGGTCTGGTGCTGCGGGATGTGGAGTTCGATTCGAACACGGCGATCACGGTCAAGTTGGCGGGTGGGTCTGGTGGTGGTGGGTCGCATTGGTGCGGGAGTCGGTGTGATCATGTGAGCCTGCTGCGGTCGGGTTGGTCGGCGGCGGTGGCGTTGTACACCGATGGGTGGCGGGTGTCGGGTGCGCTGGTCCGCGGGTCGAACGCGGCGGCGGAGTTCGCTCGTCGCCGCAGTCGGGTGGGCTCAAGATGACCAAGACCCATCGCACGACGGTCGTGGACGTGCGTTCGAGCGCCAATGTGGGCCATGCGTTGTGGTGGGATCAGTCGTAGTACGAGGCGGTGGTGGCCAACGCGGTTCGTGAGCAATGCCGGACCGGCGGTGTTCTTCGAGATCTCGCATGGGTTGACGATGGTGAACAACCGGATCGCGACCGACAGCCGGATGCGGCGGTGAAGGCGGCGGGGTCCTCGGGGTTCCGGTTGGTGAACAACACGATCGTGGGTGGCGGGCTGTGGTCGAGGTGGTCACCGATACCCGGTCCAAGAAGTACGACTGCAAATGGGATGGGACCGCGGACCGGTCGTGCGCTGAGCACACGGCGCGCTATGGGCAGGGTGGGGACTTCGTCGGGGTGTGCGTCGGGATGGGATCGGACTTCGACTACGCCCGTCCCGGGGCGTAGCGGCGACGAACCAGACCCCGGGGCTGACGTGGATGCCAGGGATCGACATGATGGTCAACAACGTGCTGGCCAATCCGTCGGGGACCGGGCGGTGCGGGCCGTCGTGCCGTTGTGCGTGGCGGGGTACACCACGGCCGGTGGTGGGGTCCAAGCCGTGATGAACACCGTGTTCCACAAGGGCAGCGTGATCAACGGCAACGTGTATCAGACCACAGTGACTACCTGGCCAAGGCCCACGTCAACTCGGGGCAGACCGGCGGGTTCCTGGCCACCGACCTGGCTGGGCTGCGCGGGACCAGCGGCCTGGGCTCGAGCTACTACGGGCTCAGTGCCGAGACCAACGCCAAGGCGGGCACCGGCTGGGTCACCACCGACGGAACCCCCACCAGCGCACTCAACGGGGCGCATTCGCAGGCCGCCCCCGTCCCCACCAACAACGTGATCAACACCTACATCCCCGCCGGAACCCGCCACTACGGCACACTCAACTAACCTCGGACCAGCCCTGGAGGGCGCCGGCCCCGGGGGCCTGGGTGAGCGGGGTCGGTCGCTGGTACTCGCGGTGGATGTGCCCGACGGCGCCGGCCATGACTCCGGCGCCCCGGGACGCCGTGCGCAACCCGCGAGCCTGATGCCGGTCGGACGCCGAGATCACGCCCACCAAGTAGCGAAGGCTGCCACCAACCACGCGGACAGCACCGCCACTGGCCAGCACGAGCCGTCGGCCGAGGCGACCCCACGGGGAGCCCTCGAGGCGAAGGGCCACGCGGCTGTGGCTCGTGCCCGCCCGGAAGCGACGTGTCAGCACCCAGCGCCTGGTCATCCGGTCCACGGGGATCAGGTCATACACGACGGCCTCGTCGCACCAGACGATGGTTGCGCCAGCGCGCGTCATCTGAGAGGTGAAGAGGTTGTCCTCCCCGCCGGTGAGGCCGAACTCGGCGTCGAAGGTCAAGCCGAGTCCGCGAACGGCATGAAGGTCCAGGAGAAGGTTCCCGGTGAAGCCCACGTCGCGCGTCGACCCGGTCGCCTGCCGGGGCCGCACGAAGAAGCCTCCAGCGAGGATCCAGGGATCGGGTTCCCCCTGGTACTCGGCCAGCACCGGCCCCAGCACACCCTGGCACCCATGCTCCCGCTGGGTCTGCACCAACAGGCACAGCCAGTCGACGCCCGGGCGCTCGTCGTCGTCGATGAACACGAGGAAGTCCGAGTCTGCGCAGTCGGCGAGTGCACGGTTGCGGGCCGCCGTGATCCCCGGCTCGACCTCGTGCGCGTAGCGCAGCAGACCGTCGGGGATCCGTGGAATCATCTCGTCGACCACGGGCCCGGCGCTGGCAGCGGGGTCGTTGTCGACGACGAGCACGTCCGCGTGGACTCCGAGGAGGTTCACGGACTGCGCCTGGGCGACCAACTCGGGGACCAACGCCGCGAGGAGCTCGGGGCGCTTGTAGGTGGCTACTGCGATCGTCAGACTGACCTGCCCAGCCCCCTGATCCCCGTCACCCCTCAACGATGTCCCCCGGCACTAGGTCCACCTGGATGTCCAGCGACTCCAGGTATGCCACCGCCGCATCGAGCTGCTCGGGCTCCCCGGTCATCTCGAGCACCATCCAGCCGAAGTGGTCCTCGATCGCGGCCCGCCGGATTGAGGTGACCACCCCATGGTCCACGCCCAGGTGGTACACGACGGGTTCCCGGACCTGGGTATGGGGGAAGGTGAGGCGGACGGGACGATGCTGGGCTGCCATGGCGGTCATGGTAGCGGGACGCCTACCATGCCAAGGGGCGCCAGGCCCACGGCCCCAAGCCTCGCCGGCGCCCGTCACCGCGCCAACCCACCCTGCCACCCCCGCCGGTCCGGGCGCCCCTACCCGACCGAGTCCCGCTGGGCCCGGTTGACCGCCGAGATGATCGCCTTGAGCGAGGCCGTCACGATCGACGAGTCGATCCCGACTCCCCACAGCACCCGGCCGCCGATGGCGCACTCCACGAATGCCGCCGCCTTCGCGTCGCCGCCGGCGGACATCGCATGCTCGGAGTAGTCCAGGACGCGGACGTCGATGTGGTGGGCGGCCAGCGCGTCGCAGAACGCGGCGATCGGGCCGTTGCCGTGGCCGACCCCCTCGAACTCCCGGGCGTGGTGGGCGTTGTCGCGGATGACGGTGCGGACCATGGTCTCGCCGTCGACATCGGACTCGACCAGCACGTGGCGCAGCTTCAGCCGGCCCCACGGCATCTCGGGGACGGGTAAGTACTCGTCGGCGAAGATCTCGTACATCTGCTGCGGGGCGACCTCGCCGCCCTCGGAGTCGGTCATCCGCTGGATCACCTGCGAGAACTCGATCTGCAGCCGCCGCGGCAGCTCGAGGCCGTGCTCGGTGCGCATGATGTAGGCCACGCCGCCCTTGCCCGACTGGCTGTTGACGCGGATCACGGCCTCGTAGGTCCGGCCGATGTCCAGGGGGTCGATCGGCAGGTAGGGCACCTCCCAGCGGAAGTCGGCCACGGGCACGCCTGCGGCGCCGGCGTCGACGGCCATCGCGCGGAAGCCCTTGTTGATCGCGTCCTGGTGCGAGCCGGAGAACGCGGTGAACACCAGGTCGCCGCCGTAGGGGTGGCGCTCGGGCACCCGCAGCTGGTTGCAGTACTCGACTGTGCGGCGGATCTCGTCGATGTCGCGGAAGTCGATCTGCGGGTCGATGCCCTGGCTGAACAGGTTCATGCCCAGCGTCACCAGGCACACGTTGCCGGTGCGCTCGCCGTTGCCGAACAAGCAGCCCTCGATCGCGGTCCGCCCCGGCCATGAAGCCCAGCTCAGCTGCGGCCACGGCGGTGCCGCGGTCGTTGTGCGGGTGCAGGCTCAGCACGATCGAGTCGCGCATGCGCAGGTTGCGGTGCATCCACTCGATGGAGTCGGCGTACACGTTCGGCGTGGCCATCTCGACGGTCGCCGGCAGGTTGATGATCACCTTGCGCTCGGGCGTGGGCTGCCAGACCTCGTTGACGGCGTTGCAGACCTCGACGGCGAACTCCAGCTCGGTGCCGGTGTAGGACTCGGGCGAGTACTCGTAGCGGACGTCGGTGTCCGGGGTGATCTGCTCGGCGTACTTCAGGCACAGCTGCGCGCCGTGCACCGCGATGTCGCGGATCCCGTCGCGGTCCAGGCCGAAGACCACCCGGCGCTGCAGCGTGGAGGTGGAGTTGTACAGGTGCACGATCGCCTGCTTGGCGCCGCGGATGGACTCGTAGGTGCGCTCGATCAGGTGCTCGCGGGCCTGGGTCAGCACCTGGATGACGACGTCATCGGGGATCAGGTCCTCCTCGATGAGCTGGCGCACGAAATCGAAGTCGGTCTGGCTGGCCGAGGGGAACCCGACCTCGATCTCCTTGTAGCCCATCCGCACCAGCAGCTCGAACATGCGCGCGCTTGCGATCGGGGGTCATGGGGTCGATCAGCGCCTGGTTTCCGTCGCGCAGGTCGACTGCGCACCAGCGGGGGGCGGCTGTGATGGTGGCGGCGGGCCACGTCCGGTCCGGCAGGTCTATCGGCGTGAACGGTGCGTAGCGGCGCCAGGCCATCGGTGAGGGCTGTTGGGCGGTGCGCTGGGCGTACGGCGCGGGGGAGGGGGTGCTCATGATCTCGGTGCTCCTGGGATGTGTGGGGGGTTCGACCCGTGGGGTCTCGAACCGGCGCACGCGATCACCCGCGGCAGGGGAGCCGGTCTGATCAGGCCCCGCCGCGGCTACCAAGAAGCAGTCGCGAAGCGAACATCGCGCACAGGATAGCGCATGGATCCTCCGGGGGTGGCCACGCTGACCCCGGAGCGCGTCGATCTCCCGGGCGATGGGGCGTGCGCCGGTAGAATGGGCGCCTGTCAGCCATGGAGCGCGTCCCCGGACGTTGCGCGTCACGAGGAGGTCTTGCCATGGCCGTTCCGACCCTGGCCGGGCCGCAGGTCACCGCCGGTGCGCACGGCGTGCGTCCGGGCGACTTCCGCCCCGACGTGGAGGGCATGCGCGCGGTGGCCGTGCTCCTCGTCGTCATCTTCCACGCCGGGTTCAGTGGCCTGCCGGGCGGGTTCATCGGCGTCGACGTGTTCTTCGTCCTCTCCGGGTTCCTGATCACGCGCCTCCTGGTGGCGGAGATCCACCGAGAGGGCTCGATCTTCCTTGCGGACTTCTGGGCCCGCCGGGCCAGGCGCCTGCTGCCGGCATCGACGCTGACCCTCGTGGTCGTGGCCCTCGCGAGCTGGCTGTTCGTGGACCCGGTCCAGCAGGCCCAGACAGGCAGCGACACGATCGCCGCAGCGGCCTTCGTCGCGAACTGGTGGTTCGCCGCCCAGGCCACGGACTACTTCGCGGCCGACATCGCCCACTCCCCGCTGCAGCACTTCTGGTCGCTGAGCGTCGAGGAGCAGTACTACATGGTGTGGCCGCCGTTCCTCGCGGTGATGGTCATGCTGCTCGCCCGGCGCCGGGGCTGGACGGTGTCCAGGGCCGTCCGTCCCGCCGTGCTCGTGCTCACGGCTGTGGGGACGGTGTCGTTCCTGTGGTCGCTGTACCTCACGCACGCCGAGCCGACCGCCGGCTACTTCAGCACGCTGTCGCGGGCGTGGGAACTGGCGGTGGGCGGGTTGCTCGCGCTGGTCCTGGCGCGCGGGTACCAGTTGCCGGCCGGCCTGGCCGGACCCGTCGGCTACGGGGGGATCGCCGCTGTGGTCGCCTCGGCGGTCCTGATCACCGAGGAGACCCCGTTCCCCGGATCGGCAGCCCTGGGGCCGGTCCTCGGCACAGCTGCCGTCCTGCTCGCCGGTGCTGGTGGTCCCGGCCGCAGGGGGGTGGGAAGGTGGCTGGGCGTGCGTCCGATGATGTGGATCGGCCGGCTGAGCTACTCGTGGTACCTGTGGCACTGGCCGTTCCTGATCCTCGCTCCGGCCGCGATCGGGCCACTGAACGCCTGGACCACCCCCCTGGTGGTGCTCGCCAGCCTGCTCGCCGCGCAGCTGACCTTCCGGTTCGTCGAGGATCCCATGCGTCGCAACCGGTGGCTTGCCGCGAAGGCGCGTCGCAGCTTGGCACTCGGCGGCCTCCTGATCGCGGTCGGGGTGGGTTCGGGGCTGCTGCTCGGACACACCGCCACGGGGCAGGAGACCGGCATCCGCCCGAACCCCGTCCTGGCAGCCAAGGATCTCTCCCAGGCCCACGCTGATGGCTGCCTGACCGGATTCGGTGGGCTGGTCAACAAGGACTGCCGCTACGCCGAGGTGGGGTCGGCGCAGAAGTACGTCCTCATCGGCGACTCCCATGCGGTCCAATGGTTCCCGGCAGCCGAGGAGTCCGCCCGCCGCGCCGGCGCGGAGCTGCTCGTCTTCGGCAAGTCCGCGTGCATGCCCGTCGACGTGGACCTCTGGTCCTACAAGCTCGATCGTGCCTACGACGAGTGCGGTACCTGGCAGCGGGACGCCTGGGAGCGCGTCGGCGCCCTGCCTACCGGCACGGTGGTCCTGCTCGCCGGCTGGCACGACCACTACCGGGCTGTCGATGCAGACGGCAAGAGGCTCGACGCCGCCGCCAGCGACGCACTCATCAGCGCGGGATACGCCCGGACGGTCGCCGACCTGCAGGACCGCGGGTTCGTGGTGGTACCGATCCGGGACACCCCGCTGCCCCCGGATGGCAACCCGGCCCAGTGCGTTGCCGCGGACCCGTCCGCGCCGCAGGAGTGCGACTTCCCCCGGCCGCCGGCCAGCGCCGGAGACTCGTGGGAGCAGCGTTCCCTGGACGCTGCTGGGGTCCCCGGCGAGGTGCTGGACCTCAACAGCGACATCTGCGGGCAGAAGACGTGCCCCGCGGTGGCTGAGGGGATCCTGCGCTGGCGTGACAACAATCACATCAGCAACACCTTCTCCGAGAGCCTCGGACCCACCTTCACCGATCGACTCACGGCGATCGTCGCGCAGGACAGCGCCGGGTAGCGCGGGTCCGCGCGACGCCGGTCCCGGGCGGACAGTCACCCGCACTAGGCTTGCGTCCCGTGAATCCGCTGAAGCTTGCAGTCATCGCCGGGGACGGCATCGGGACCGAGGTCGTCGCCGAGGGCCTCAAGGTGCTCGACGCCGTGGCCCCGTCGGCCGGCCTGTCCGTCGAGACCACCGACTACGACCTGGGCGCCCGCCGCTACAACGCCACCGGGGAGACACTGCCGCCTGCGGTCCTGGCCGAGCTCCGCGCAGCACGACGCGATCCTGCTGGGTGCGATCGGCGACCCGAGCGTGCCGCCCGGGGTGCTCGAGCGCGGGGTGCTGCTGCCCCTGCGCTTCGAGCTCGACCACCACGTGAACCTGCGGCCCGTGAAGCTGTTCCCGGGCGTGGCCACCCCGCTGGCCGGCAAGGGCCCCGCCGACATCGACATGGTCGTCTGCCGGGAGGGCACCGAGGGCCCGTACGTGGGGTCCGGTGGCACTCCTCCGTCGAGGCACGGCGCACGAGGTCGCCACGGAGGAGAGCCTGAACACCCGCGTACGGGGTCGAGCGGATCGTGCGCGACGCGTTCGCGCGCGCCGCCGCGCGTCCCCGGCGCAAGGTCACGCTCGTCCACAAGACCAACGTGCTGGTCCACGCCGGATCCCTGTGGCAGCGCACCTTCGACGAGGTCGCCGCGGAGTTCCCGACGGTCAGCACCGACTACTGCCACGTGGATGCGGCGGCGATGTTCTTCCTGACCCAGCCCGAGCGGTTCGACGTGGTCGTCACCGACAACCTGTTCGGCGACATCCTCACCGACATCGGTGCTGCCATCGCCGGCGGCATCGGGCTGGCGGCCAGCGGCAACATCGACCCCAGCGGGGTCAACCCGAGCATGTTCGAGCCGGTCCACGGGTCCGCGCCGGACATCGCCGGCCAGGGCAAGGCCGACCCGACCGCCACGGTCCTGTCGGTGGCGATGCTGCTGGCCCATCTCGGCCATGCTGATGCCGCTGCACGGGTGGAGGCCGCGGTCTCCGCCGACCTCGCCACGCGGGGCGCCGCCGTGCGCTCCACCAGCCAGATCGGCGACGCCCTGGCCGCTGGCGCGGCGAGTTGAGACGGCTCAGGCCGGAGCCATCCGGGCCGAAGCCCAGCCGGGTCCGCACCTGCCCCGGGCCGGTCGTCGCTCCACTCCATCTGGTCCACGGAATCGACGACCAACCGTCCGCAGCCCGCGCCTTCACCCTTCACCACTCAGACACCCTCGCGCCCGGATCGTGGAATCGGGGATACTGCCGGCCATGAGCAGCGACGCGACCGCATCCACCTACCGCTCCGCCGCCGAGATGTCGGCCGCCGGGATCGACCTGTACCCCGTGGGCGAGCGTGCTGTGGCCAAGGTGGCCGACCGCTCCAGCGGCGCGGTGCGCGCCGTCGCCGAGCGTGCGGCGATCCTGGCCGACCCCGGCTTCGGCCGGCACTTCACCGACCACCTGGTCCGCGCGGACTGGTCGGCCAGCGACGGTTGGAGCGAGCCCGAGCTCCTGGACTACGCCAACCTCGAGCTGGACCCGGCCGCCATGTTCATCCACTACGGCCAGTCGATCTTCGAGGGCCTCAAGGCCTATCGGCACACCGACGGCTCGCTCGCACACGTTCCGGCCCGAGGCCAACGCCGTGCGCTTCGTGCGCAGCGCCCGCCGCCTGGCCATGGCCGAGCTGCCGGAGGAGATCTTCCTGGGCGCGGTCGCGGCGCTGGTGCGCGCTGACGCGGCCTGGGTCTCCGACGACCCGGAGAAGTCGCTGTACCTGCGGCCCGTCGAGTTCGCCACCGAGGTCGGCCTCGGCGTGCGCCCGGCCAACGCCTACACCTTCCTGCTCATCGCCTCCCCGGCCGGCGCCTACTTCCCGCGCGGGGTCAAGCCGGTCTCGGTGTGGCTCTCGACGGAGTACGTCCGCGCCGCCCCGGGCGGCACCGGCGAGGCGAAGTGCTCGGGCAACTACGCCGCCTCGCTGGTCGCCCAGGCCCAGGCCGCCGAGCAGGGCTGCGACCAGGTGGTCTGGCTGGACGCGATCGAGCGCCGCTGGGTCGAGGAGATGGGCGGGATGAACCTCGTACTTCGTCTACGGCTCCGGGGAGTCGCGCCCGACTGGTGACCCCGGCGCTGACCGGCACGCTGCTGCCCGGCATCACCCGCGACTCGCTGCTCACGCTCGCGCGCCGACCTGGGCATCCCCGCCGAGGAGGGCCGGATCTCGATCGAGGACTGGCAGGCCGGCAACGCCAGCGGCGAGATCACCGAGGTGTTCGCCTGCGGCACGGCCGCCGTCGATCACCCCGGTCGGCTCGGTGAAGTCGGCCACGGCGCAGTGGACGGTCGGCGACGGCCAGCCCGGCCCGGTCACGATGCGGCTGCGCCAGGCGCTGCTCGACATCCAGACCGGCCGCGCGCGAGGACCCGTTCGGCTGGATCCACCGCATCGGCTGAGCTGGCCGCTGATGGGCGTGCGCGAGCACCGGATCCAGGCCACCGGAGGTGCGCTCCTGGCCATCGGCTTGCTGTACCTGGCGTTCCTCGGGGGCGCCGAGGGCCGACCGGCCGCGGCGCTGTTCCTCGTCGCACTGGTCGCCGTGGTGGTCGGCGGGGTCCTCATCTGGTGGGGGCGCCGTCGCCGACCGCAGCCGGCACCATGGTGGGTGAGGAATCGCCGGGGAGGCTCGCACGCGGGGAGGGGGTCGTGGCATGATGCCGCCATGGCCGCAACGGCGATCATCATTGGCGAGCGCGCTCGCGTCTGACACAGACGCAGCGCGCCAACCCCCTACGCCTTCGGGCCAGGGGGTTTTCTGTTGGAGGGGCACCATGGACCGCGACGCATTCCACGTCTTCGACACGACCCTGCGCGACGGGGCCCAGCGCGAGGGCATCTCGTACTCGGTCAGCGACAAGCTGGCCGTGGCCCGGCTGCTCGACGAGCTGGGCGTGGGCTTCATCGAGGGCGGCTGGCCGGGCGCCATGCCGAAGGACACCGAGTTCTTCGCCCGCGCCGCGGCCGGTGAGCTCACGCTGCACAACGCCGCAGCTCGTCGCGTTCGGCGCCACCCGCAAGCCGGGGATCCGCGCCGCCGACGACGCCCAGGTCCGGGCCCTGCTCGACTCGCAGGCCCCGGTCGTGTGCCTGGTGGCCAAGTCCGACGTGCGCCACGTGAAGGAGGCGCTGCGCACGACGCAACGAGGAGAACCTCGCGATGGTCGCCGACACCGTCGACTTCCTCGTGCGCAACGGCCGACGGGTGTTCGTCGACTGCGAGCACTTCTTCGACGGCTACCAGCACGACCGCGACTACGGCGTGACGCTGCTGAGGACCGCCTTCGACGCCGGCGCCAGCGTCGGGGTCATGTGCGACACCAACGGCGGCATGCTGCCGATGGGGATCCACCGGGTGGTCACCGACGTGCTCGAGCGCTCCGGCGTGACGACTGGGCATCCACTGCCAGGACGACACCGTCGTGCGCGGTGGCCAACACCCTCGCGGCCGTCGAGGCCGGCGTCACCCACGTGCAGTGCACGGCCAACGGGTACGGCGAGCGCACCGGCAACGCCGACCTGTTCTCGGTCGTCGCGAGCCTCGAGCTGAAGCTCGGCATCCGGGCGCTGCCGCCGGGGAACCTCCGCGAGGCCAAGCGGATCAGCCACGCGCTGGCCGACATCGCCAACCTGCCCCCGGACACCCACCAGGCCTACGTCGGGGTCTCGTCGTTCGCGCACAAGGCCGGCCTGCACGCCTCCGCGCTGAAGGTCGACCGAGTCCCTGTACAGCCACATCGACCCGCGCGCTGGTCGGCAACGACACCCGGATCCTGGTCACGGAGATGGCCGGTCGGGCGACGGTGGAGCTCAAGGGCCGCGAGCTCGGCGTGCGACATCGCCTCGGACCCCGGGGCCCTGGCCCGGGTCGTCGAGACGGTCAAGTCCCGCGAGGCCCAGGGCTGGACCTACGAGGCCGCCGACGCCTCCTTCGAGCTGCTGCATGCGCGACGAGCTGCCCGGCGAGCGTCGCCGCTACTTCGACGTCGAGTCCTGGCGCACGATCGTCTCCCCGCAGGTCAACGGCGACGGCCACGGCTCCGAGGCCATCGTCAAGGTGCACGCCGGCGGTCGGCGGATCGTCTCGGTGGGGGAGGGCAACGGCCCCGTCAACGCCCTGGACAACGCCCTGCGCGGCGCCCTGGCCCAGATCTACCCCGAGGTCGACGGACTCGAGCTCGTCGACTACAAGGTGCGCATCGTGCCCGGGGCCAAGGGCACCGACGCCGTCACGCGCGTGCTGATCCAGACCGACGACGCCGCGGGCAGCTGGTCCACGGTGGGCGTGGACGAGAACGTGATCGTGGCCTCATGGCTGGCCATCGTCGACGCGGTCGACTACGGCCTGATGCGCGCCGGGGTGGCGGTTCCCGAGATCACCGGCGTCGCCGATCCGGCCGCCGAGGTGGTGCCGGCATGAGGATCGCGCGCTTCAGCCACGAGGGCGCTGTCAGCTACGGCGTGGTCGAGGGGTCCGAGCTGCTCGCCCTGCGCGGGCACCCCTTCGCCCGGCCGGGCGAGCCGCTGCAGACCACCGGCGAGGTGCACGACCTCGACGCGGTGCGCCTGCTCGCCCCCGTGCTGCCGAGCAAGGTCGTCGGCATCGGCAAGAACTACGCCGACCACGCCGCCGAGATGGGCGGTGCCGCGCCCGAGCGAGCCGCTGATGTTCCTCAAGCCGACCACGGCCGTGATCGGGCCCGACGAGGCGATCGTGATCCCGCCGGAGTCCGGCGAGGTCCACCACGAGGCCGAGCTCGCGGTCGTGATCGGTCGGCTGTGCCGGCGGCGTGCCCGCCGAGCGGGCGGCCGAGGTGATCCTCGGCTACACGTGCGCCAACGACGTGACCGCGCGCGACCTGCAGCACGCCGACGGCCAGTGGACCCGCGCCAAGGGCTTCGACACCTTCTGCCCGCTGGGCCCGTGGATCGACACCGACGCTGGATCCCTCCGACGTCCTCGTGGAGTGCGAGGTCAACGGCGTGGTCACCCAGGCGGCATCGACCGCGCAGCTGATCCACGGCATCCCGGCGCTCATCGAGGCCGTGTCGGCGGTGATGACGCTGCTGCCGGGCGACGTGATCCTGACCGGGACGCCCGCCGGCGTCGGTCCGATCCGGGCCGGCGACGAGGTGGCCGTCACGATCGCCGGGCTCGGCACGCTGGTCAACCCGGTCCGCTGACCGCCCTCGCCCCGCCGCTCGCCCCGCCTCCGCCCCCGCCCCCGCCCCCGCCCCCGCTGAGAATCTCCCGAACCTTGCGGAATCCCCCGTCAGCTCCGGGAGAACGTGCCATGTTCGGGAGAATCTTCGGGGTGGGGGGGCGGGCGGGGGCCCCGGTAGAATCCGGCGCACCATGTCTGAGCCCCTCGATGTCCTCGCGCCTGCCGACCTGCCCGCCCGCGCAAGCGACCCCGACGTGCGGGTGCGGTTCTGCCCCTCGCCCACCGGCAACCCGCACGTGGGCATGGTCCGCACCGCGCTGTTCAACTGGGCCTACGCCCGGCACACCGGCGGCACGTTCGTGTTCCGGATCGAGGACACCGACTCCGCGCGCGACTCCGAGGAGTCCTACGAGGCGCTGCTCGAGGCGTTGCGCTGGCTCGGCCTCGACTGGGACGAGGGCCCCACGCTCGGCGGTCCGCACGGTCCCTACCGGCAGTCCCAGCGCCTCGAGCACTACGCCGACCGCCGCTCGCGACCTGCTGGCCGCCGGCCGCGCCTACGAGTGCTTCTGCACGCCCGAGGAGCTCGAGGTCCGCCGCGAGCAGGCCCGCAAGGAGGGCCGCACCCCCGGCTACGACGGCCACTGCCGCGAGCTCACCGAGGACCAGCGCGCGGCCTACCGGGACGAGGGCCGCAACCCCGTCCTGCGCTTCCGGATGCCCGGCACCGAGCTCGGCTGGGACGACCTGGTCCGCGGCGAGGTGACCTTCGGCCCGGAGCACGTGCCCGACTTCGTGCTCGTCCGGGCCAACGGGGAGCCCCTCTACACGCTGGTCAACCCGGTCGACGACGCGCTGATGGCGCATCACCCATGTGCTGCGCGGCGAGGACCTGCTCTCCAGCACGCCGCGCCAGATCGCGCTCTACGACGCGCTGGCCGAGATCGGCGTCGCCGACGGCACCGTGCCGCGCTTCGGCCACCTGCCCTACGTCATGGGCGAGGGCAACAAGAAGCTCTCCAAGCGCGATCCGCAGTCGAGCCTGAACCACTACCGCGAGCGAGGGGTTCGTGCCCGAGGGGCTGCTCAACTACCTGGCGCTGCTGGGCTGGTCGATCGGGGAGGACCGCGAGTTCTTCAACAAGGAGCGAGATGGCGGCCGCGTTCAGCCTCGAGCGGGTCAACGCGAACCCGGCGCGCTTCGACCTGAAGAAGTGCACCGCGATCAACGCCGACTGGATCCGCGCGCTGCCGGCCGAGGAGTTCGCAGCGCGTGCCGAGCAGATGCTCGTCCAGCGCGGGGTGCTCACGGAGCCGGTCTCGGCCGCGGACTCGGCCACGCTGGCCGCCGCCGGGCCGCTGGTGCAGGAGCGCATGGAGACCCTGGGCCAGGCCGTCGGGATGCTCGGCTTCCTGTTCGTCGACGAGGCCTCGTTCACCCCCGACCCGCAGGACGCGGCCGCGCTGCTCGGCCCGGGCTCGGCTGCCACGCTGGCGGCTGCCCGCTCGGCCATCGCGGGCGTCGAGGTGTGGGACGCGGCCTCGATCGAGGCGGCCCTGCGCTCGGCGCTCATCGAGGGCCTCGGGCTCAAGCCGAAGCTGGCCTTCGGCCCGGTGCGGGTGGCCGTCACGGGCAGGCGGGTCTCGCCGCCGCTGTTCGAGTCGATCGAGCTGCTCGGCCGCGAGCGCACCCTGGCCCGGGTCGACGCGGCACTGGCCTGACGGGCCTGAGTGGGCGGCGACGCGTGATGAGGGAGCCCCGGGGCCACCTGCGCCGCTAGGTTGGGCGCCGTGAGCGACCTGCGCCTGTTCATGCGCGACCTCGACGAGCGTCGCGTCCCGCTCTCGGCCGGCATGATCGCGCGCTGGATGATGAAGGCCGGGATGGACTCCGAGGCTGCCGAGGCCGCCGCGAACGAGGTCGTCGAGGGCCTGTCCGTGCTGCACGCCGACGAGGCCCTGGCCAGCCCCGACGGCCACACCATCCGCCGCGACGAGGTGTTCCTGGCGATCAGCAACGTCCTGCTGGCCTACGGCCTGGTGGACGTCGAGCGCCGCGTGCGGATCCGGCGGTGGGTGCGCACCAGCGGCCAGCCGTTCGTCGTGGCGATCGGCGGCTCCTCCGGCGTCGGCAAGTCGACGGTCAGCCAGGAGGTCGCCGACCGGTTGGGCATCTCCGTGGTGATCTCCACCGACCAGGTGCGCGCCGTGATCCGCAGCGTCCTGGCCCCGGACCTGCTGCCGGCCCTGCACCAGAGCTCGTTCTCGGCGGCCAAGATGCTGCGCAGCAACCTGACCGGCAACCGGCTGCTGTTCGCCTTCGAGGAGCAGGCGCGCATCGTGCAGCACGGGGCGGCGGCCCTGGCCCGCCGCTCGGTGAAGGAGGGCCAGCAGGTGATGATCAACGGGGTGCACGTCGTGCCCGGGCTGATGGAGGTCGAGCCCGCGCTGCCGCTGCTGACCTACGTGCTCACCGTTGCCAGCCCCGAGGAGCACCGCGGCCGGTTCATCCGGCGCTTCCTCGAGGGCGACCGCAAGCCCACCGAGTACCTCGAGCGGATGGACGCGATCCGCGAGCTCGACGACTACATCGTCGAGCAGTGCCAGCGCCACGGCGTGCCGGTCATCGCCAGCACCACCTTCGACCAGACCGTGCTCGCCGTGATGGACGCCGTCAGCCGCGACCTGGAGGCCCGCTTCGACACCCACCCCGTGGCCCTGCCGTAGCCCCACACCGCTGAGCCCCGACCACCGCGGTGCAGTCGAAACCGACCTCGGCACGGTCACATTCGACTGCACAGTCGGGGTGCGTGGGCGCTGTCGAGGGGGCCGTTCGTGCTCATTTTGGGACTGTGCGAACTGGCCGGTATAGTTTCCCCTGCCCTTGGGGTATGGGGTAATTGGCAGCCCGGCTGATTCTGGTTCAGCTAGTCTAGGTTCGAGTCCTGGTACCCCAGCTTGACGTGTGACCCCCACCCGATTGGGTAGGATGAGCACGCAACACCGAGTGATCGGTGAGCATCACCGCACGGCCCCGTTGTGTAGCGGCCTAGCACGCCGCCCTCTCAAGGCGGTAGCGCGGGTTCGAATCCCGTCGGGGCTACGCGAGAAGAGGGACCTCCCAGCAGGGGGGTCCCTCTTGCGTTGGTGCGGCTTGCGTTGGTGCAGGCGTGCGCGTCAGGTCTACGGTCAGTTGGTCCTGAAGAACTCGCTGGCGCGGCCGTTCCACAGCAGCAGGATGACGAGCAGGGCGAATCCGGCGGCGGCCATGATCGCCCAGAAGGCCGAGGTGCCGCTCAGGGCGAACAGGGCGCTCGGGATGGTGGTCACGCGCGTGGCCGCGCGGTTGCAGCATGTTCCCACATGGTTGCACCTCCCGCTGGGAGGTCCGGGACAGGGCCTGGGCGGGACCTCCACCAGGGCGGTCAGTCCCGGCGCAGCGCCTCGGTGAGCTTCGCGGCGGCGTTGAGCACTGCGTGGCTGTGCAGCCGGCCCGGCACGCGGCCCATCCGGTCCAGCGGCCCGGAGACCGACACCGCCGCCACGACCTTGTTCGACGGCCCGCGCACGGGGGCGCTGACCGAGGCCACCCCCTGCTCGCGCTCGGCCACGCTCTGCGCCCAGCCGCGCCGGCGCACGCCGGCCAGCGTGGCCGCGGTGAACGTGGAGTCGCGCAGGCCCACGTGGATCCGGTCGGGGTCCTCCCAGGCCAGCAGCACCTGTGCGGCCGACCCGGCGTGCATGGTGAGCACCGAGCCCACCGGCACCGTGTCGCGAAGGCCGGTCAGCCGCTCGGCGGCGGCCACGCAGATGCGCCGGTCACCCTGGCGCCGGTAGAGCTGGGCGCTCTCGCCGGTGGCCTCGCGCAGCCCGGCGAGCACCGGACCGGCGGCGGCCACGAGCCGGTCCTCGCCGGCCGCGGCCGCCAGCTCGGGCAGCCGCGGGCCCAGCACGAAGCGCCCGCTGACGTCGCGCGCGATCAGTCGGTGGTGCTCCAGGGCGGTGGCCAGGCGGTGCGCGGTGGGCCGGGCCAGGCCCGTCGCCGCGACCAGGCCGGCCAGTGACAGCGGTCCGCCCTCGAGTGCGTCGAGCAGCATGGCGGCCTTGTCGATGACGCCGACGCCGCTGGAGTATGATTCGTCCACAAGGTGATACTGCCGTTTCACCATGTGAGACGTCAAACGTCGGAGCAGGAGGTCGTGATGGGTCGGACACTGGCGGAGAAGGTCTGGGACGCCCATGTGGTGCGCAGCGCGCCGGGGGAGCCCGACCTGCTCTACATCGACCTGCACCTGGTGCACGAGGTGACCAGCCCGCAGGCCTTCGACGGTCTGCGCGCGGCCGGCCGCCCGGTCCGCCGGCCGGACCTCACCCTGGCCACCGAGGACCACAACGTCCCGACCATCGACATCGACAAGCCGATCGCCGACCCCGTCTCGCGCGCCCAGGTCGACGCCCTGCGGGCCAACGCCGCGGAGTTCGGCGTGCCGATCTACTCACTGGGCAGTGCCGATCAGGGCATCGTGCACGTGGTCGGCCCGCAGCTGGGCCTGACCCAGCCGGGCATGACGATCGTGTGCGGCGACTCGCACACCTCCACCCACGGCGCCTTCGGCGCGCTGGCCTTCGGCATCGGCACCTCCGAGGTCGAGCACGTGCTGGCCACCCAGACGCTGCCGCTCAAGCCCTTCAAGACGATGGCGATCACCGTGGAGGGCGCGCTGCCCGAGGGCGTCACCGCCAAGGACCTGATCCTGGCCGTGATCGCCCGGATCGGCACCGGCGGCGGCCAGGGCTACGTGCTGGAGTACCGCGGCGAGGCCATCCGGGGCCTGTGCATGGAGGCGCGGATGACGATCTGCAACATGTCGATCGAGGCCGGCGCCCGCGCCGGGATGATCGCCCCCGACGAGACGACCTTCGCCTACATCGAGGGCCGCGACCGAAGGCGCCCGAGGGCGCAGGACTGGGACGCCGCCGTCGCCTACTGGCGCACGCTGGTCACCGACGACGACGCGACGTTCGACGCCGAGGTCGTCATCGACGCCAGCGAGCTCAGCCCGTTCGTCACCTGGGGGACCAACCCCGGCCAGGGCGTTCCCCTGCTCGGCGACCGTGCCCGACCCGGCGGACTTCGCCGACCCCTCCGACCAGGCGGCCGCGGCCAAGGCCCTGGAGTACATGGGCCTGACCGCGGGGACGCCGATGCGCGAGGTCGCCGTCGACACCGTCTTCCTGGGCTCCTGCACCAACGGGCGCATCGAGGACCTGCGGGCAGCCGCCGACGTGATCCGGGGCCGGCAGGTCGCCGAGGGCGTGCGCATGCTGGTCGTGCCCGGGTCCGTGCGCGTGCGCCTGGCCGCCATGGCCGAGGGCCTCGACCAGGTCTTCACCGAGGCCGGCGCCGAGTGGCGCGAGGCCGGCTGCTCGATGTGCCTCGGCATGAACCCCGACAAGCTGGCCCCGCAGGAGCGCAGCGCGTCGACCTCCAACCGCAACTTCGAGGGCCGCCAGGGCCCGGGCGGTCGCACCCACCTGGTCTCCCCGCAGGTCGCCGCCGCCACGGCGGTGCGCGGCACCCTGAGCTCCCCGGCCGACCTGGCCTACGAGAGGACATCCCATGCAGAAGTTCACCGTGCACACCGGAACCGCCGTCCCGCTGCGGGCCAGCAACGTCGACACCGACCAGATCATCCCGGCGCGCTACCTCAAGCGGATCACCCGCCACGGCTACGAGGACGCGCTGTTCGCGGCCTGGCGCAGCGACCCGGACTTCGTCCTCAACGACCCGGCCCGTGCCGGGGCGACGATCCTGGTCGCCGGACCGGACTTCGGCACCGGCTCCTCGCGCGAGCACGCGGTCTGGGCCCTGCAGGACTACGGCTTCCGCGTCGTGCTCTCCTCGCGGTTCGCCGACATCTTCCGTGGCAACTCGGGCAAGGGCGGCCTGCTCACGGCGGTCGTCGACCAGTCGGTGGTCGAGGCGCTGTGGGCGGCGACCGAGGCCGACCCCAGCACCCCCGTGACGGTCGACCTCGAGGCCCGCACGGTGACCTGCGGCAGCATTGCGGCGCCCTTCGAGATCGACGACTACGTGCGCTGGCGGCTGCTCGAGGGGCTCGACGACATCGGCATCACCCTCCAAAGTGCTGAACTCATCGCAGATTTCGAGGCCAACCGCCCGGCGTTCGCGCCGCGCACCGCGTAGCCTGACCCCCACGCGCGGGGGTGGCCCGCGCGACACGAACCAATCGGGCCGGACCGTGAACCGGCGCGTATCCGCGAAGGGTGTGCGAATGAACAAGGCGGAACTGATCGACGTCGTCGCGGCGCGGATCGACGCGAGCAAGAAGGACGCCGGCGAGGCGGTCCAGGCAGTCGTCGATGCGATCACCGAGGCCGTGGCCAAGGGCCAGAAGGTCTCCATCAGCGGTTTCGGGGTCTTCGAGAAGGCCGCGCGCCCGGCGCGGACCTACCGCAAGCCCTCCACGGGCGAGGCGATCAAGAAGGTCGCGACGAACGTGCCGCGCTTCCGCCCAGGCGGGGACTTCAAGGCCTTCGTGGCCGGGGAGAAGAACGTCGCGGAGATGGCCGTGCAGGCCGCCAAGGACGCCGGGGACGACGTCCGTGACGCTGCGGACACCCTGGTGCGCCGGGTGACCGGCAAGCCGGCCGCGAAGAAGGCCCCCGCGACGAAGGCTGCTGCCGCGCCCGCGGCCAAGAAGGCGGCACCCGCGGCCAAGGCCCCCGCGGCCAAGAAGGCGCCGGCTGCCAAGAAGGCGCCAGCGAAGAAGGCCCCGGCCAAGGCTGCTCCCGCGGCGGAGGCTGCCCCCGCGGCGGAGGCTGCCCGCGGCGAGGCCCCCGCGAAGAAGGCCCCCGCGAAGAAGGCTCCCGCCAAGGCCGCACCCGCGACCAAGGCTCCGGCCAAGAAGGCGCCAGCGAAGAAGGCCCCGGCCAAGGCGGCTCCCGCGGCCCCGGTCGCCGAGGAGGCGCCGGCGTCGGAGTAGGGCGCACCGGCAGGCAGTGCGGCTGCGCACCGGGTGGGGTCACCGCCCGGGTGCGCAGCCGTGTGCGTTCGCTCGCAGGAGGGCGAGGATCGGGGCCACCCGAGAGGCCTCGGCTGATCCGGCACCCGGGCCCGCATCCGGTATACGGTGGCGGCCACTGACGGGTCGGCGGGAGGTGGATGGTGGGCACGAGGACGCTGTTCATGAACCTCGGCGTCCCCTACCGCGCGGCCGAGGTCATGCTGTGGCCGTGGATGATGGCCCTCACCCGGCGCGACTGGCACGGCCAGGAGAACCTGGGGCAGCACGGCCAGGGCATCGTCGTGGCGCCGAACCACATCTCCTGGTTCGACCCGCTGGTGATCGCGCACTTCCTGCACGACAGCGGCCGGCCACCGCGCTTCATGGGCAAGCAGGCGGTCTTCGACGTCCCCGTCGTCGGGCAGATCATCAGCGGCGCCGGGCAGATCCCGGTCACCCGCGACTCGGATCCGTCCGCCGCGCTGGCGATGGCCACGCAGGCCGTGCGCGACGGTGAGTGCCTGGTCATGTACCCCGAGGGGACCATCACGCGCGACCCGGACGTGTGGCCGATGAGCGGCAAGACCGGCGCGCTGCGCGTGGCGCTGGAGACCGGCGCCCCGTTGATCCCGGTGGCGCAGTGGGGTGCCAACAAGGTGATGGCCCCCTACTCCAAGGAGATGTGGCTGCTGCCGCCGAAGAAGATGCAGGTCACCGCCGGTGAGCCGTTGGACATCGACGACCTGCGCGGTCGGCGGATCACCAAGAAGCTGCTGGAAGAGGGCACCGACCGGCTCATGGACGCCATCACGGCGTTGCTCGAGCCGCTCCGCGGCGAGACCGCCCCGGAGACGCGACTGGATTGGGCGGCCGAGCAGAAGCGACGCGCCGCCGCTACTGAGGAGGAGAGCTGATGGCCCGCGTTGCTGTGATGGGTGCCGGTTCCTGGGGGACCGCGTTCGGCATGGTCCTGTGCGACGCGGGCGGTGATGTCGTGCTGTGGGCCCGCGAGCCGGAGGTCCAGGAGTCGATCAACACGACGCACTCCAACGACCTGTTCCATCCCGGGGTCGCGCTGCCGCCGCAGATGCGCGCCACCGGCGACCCGGCAGAGGCCCTCGACGGTGCCGAGCTGGTCATCCTGGCGATCCCCGCCCAGACGCTGGCGATGAACCTGCAGGCGTGGCGCGAGCTCATGGAGCCCGACTCGGTCGTGGTCTCGCTGATGAAGGGCATCGAGCTGGGCACCATGCGCCGGATGAGCGAGGTCATCGCCCAGGACGGGGCGATCCCCGCCGAGCGTGTGGCCGTCGTCTCCGGACCGAACCTGGCCCGGGAGATCGCCCAGCGCGCCCCGGCGGCGACGACCGTCGCCTGTCCTGACGAGGACTCCGCGCGCCGGCTGCAGGACGCGTGCACCACCAACTACTTCCGCCCCTACTGGACCACCGACGTGGTCGGTGCCGAGATCGGCGGCTCGGTGAAGAACGTGATCGCGCTGGCCAACGGGATGGCCGTCGGGCTCGGCTACGGGGCCAACTCGCAGGCCTCGCTGATCACGCGCGGCCTGGCCGAGATGTCGCGGCTGGGCGTGGCCCTGGGGGCCAACCCGATGACGTTCCTCGGCCTGGCGGGCATGGGCGACCTGATCGCCACCTGCTCCTCGCCGCTGTCGCGCAACCGCACCTTCGGCGAGAACCTCGGCAAGGGACTCACCGTCGACGAGACCATCGCGGTGACCAAGCAGACCTGCGAGGGCGTGAAGTCCTGCCAGCCGATCCTCGAGCTCGGGCGCAGCCACGGAGTCGAGATGCCGATCACCGAGCAGGTCGTCGAGGTCGTGCACAACGCGATGTCGCCGGCGGAGATGCTGGGGGCGCTCATGAGCCGGGAGACGAAGCCGGAGATGGGCGCGACCGACTGAGCCAGCGGCCAGCGCCGGCTCGGATGGGTAGTGCCGGGTCAGATGCGCCGTCGGCTCGGACGGGAGCGTCGGCTCAGAGGGGCAACGCCGGTTCGGACGGGCTGGCGCGGTCTCAGAGGGACGTCACGGAGTCCAGGGCTGTGCGCAGGTCTGCCCACAGGTCCTCGACGTCCTCGATCCCGACCGACAGGCGCAGCAGGCCCTCGGGCACGTCAGGGCTCTCCTCGGGCCAGCGCCGACGCCGCTCGAGCGTGGACTCCACTCCGCCGAGGCTGGTGGCGTGCAGCCAGACCCGGGTGCGCTGGGCCACCTGCTCGGCCGCGGGAGCCCCTCCGGTCAGCTCGAGGCTGACGATCGCCCCGTAGGCCTGCATCTGGCGCGTGGCCAGGGCGTGGCCGGGGTCCTGCGGCAGCGACAGGTGGCGCACCCGCGCCACCGCCGGGTGCCCGCCGCAGCGACGCGCGAGGTCGGCCGCGTTCGCGCAGGCCCGCTGCCAGCGCAGCGGGAACGTGCGCAGGCCGCGCAGCGCGATCCACGCCTCCATCGGCCCCGGGATCCCCCCACCGAGCGTCCGAGCCCCGGCCAGGCGCTCGGCCAGTGCGCCGTCGCGGACCGCGACCGTCCCGAGCAGCACGTCGGAGTGCCCCGCCAGGTACTTCGTGGCGCTGTGCACCACCACGTGGGCGCCGAGGTCCAGCGGCTTCTGGCCCAGGGGCGTGGCGAAGGTGGAGTCCACCACGAGCAGCGCGCCGGGGGCGCCCGCGGCGACGGCGGCGATGTCCGTGACGTCGAGCGTGGGGTTCGCGGGCGTCTCGAGCCAGATGACGTCGGCCCCCTCGGCCCGGGCCAGCAGGCTCGTCGCGTCCGGCGCCGCCTCACGCAGCACGATCCGGCCCGACTCGTGCCAGCTGCGCAGCAGCGCGCGGGTGCCGCTGTAGGCCAGGGTGGGCACCACGACGGTCCCGCCGACCGGGGCCAGGCCCGCGACGGCGCTGATCGCGGCCATGCCGCTGGCGAAGGCCAGCGCACGGCAGCCCGGGCCCTCGAGCGCGGCCAGGACCTCCTCGAGGGCACTCCACGTGGGGTTCCCGACCCGGGCGTAGGAGTAGTCGCCGCCGGCGGCGTAGGTCGAGCTGAGCACCGGGGCGACGTTGACCGGGGCCCCGGGATCGCGGGGCGGGCGGCCCGCCGAGACGGCCAACGTGGCGGGGGAGAGCTCAGGATCGACGGCCATGCCGCCGCAGCCTATCGGCCCTGTGACGGCTAGGGTCGTCGCCGTGGACGAGCAGCGGCGGATCCGGGTGGCAGTGGTCTATGGCGGGCGCAGCAGCGAGCACGCCATCTCCTGCGTGAGCGCAGGCAGCGTGCTGAGGGCGATCGACCGCACCCGCTACGACGTGGTGCCGGTCGGCATCACAGCCGAGGGCCGCTGGGTCGTGCAGCACGACGACGCCGAGCGGCTGCGGATCACCGACGGGGTGCTGCCGGCGGTGGAGGTGGACGGCGCGCACGTGGTGCTCTCCGGTGACCCGACGCATCGCGGCCTCGACGTGCGCGAGGGGGCCGCCGGCGTTGCGGCGCTGACCGACGTCGACGTCGTCTTCCCGGTCCTGCACGGGCCCTTCGGTGAGGACGGCACCATCCAGGGCCTGCTGGAGCTGGCGGGGATCCCGTACGTCGGCTCCGGGGTGTTCGCCTCGGCGGCGGCTATGGACAAGGGCCACATGAAGGCCGTGCTGGCCGCCGGCGGGCTGGAGGTCGGCCCCTACGGGCTGGTCACCGAGGCGCAGTGGCGTGACGATCGCGCGGGTGTCCTCGACCGGCTGGCCGGCCTGGGCCTGCCCGTGTTCGTCAAGCCCGCGCGGGCCGGATCCAGCGTCGGGATCACGCGGGTCGTCGACGCCGGCGGGCTCGAGGCCGCGATCGAGGCGGCCCGCGTGCACGACCCGCGCGTGATCGTCGAGGCGGGGTTCAGCGACGTGCGCGAGGTGGAGTGCGGGGTGCTGGACGGCCCGGACGGCCCGCGGGCCAGCCTGTGCGCGGAGATCGTGGTGCGCGAGGGCCATGACTTCTACGACTTCGAGGCGAAGTACCTCGACGACGCCGTCGACCTGATCGTGCCCGCGGACCTGCCCGGCCCCGTGGAGGACGAGGTCCGCGCCCAGGCGGTGGCCGCGTTCGAGGCGCTGACCTGTGAGGGCCTGGCGCGGGTCGACTTCTTCATCACCGCCGACGGCCGGCCCATCGTCAACGAGGTGAACACCATGCCGGGGTTCACCTCCATCTCGATGTTCCCGCGGATGTGGCAGGCCACCGGCATGTCCTACCCCCAGCTGATCGACCACCTGATCACCGACGCCCTGCGCCGGGGGACGGGCCTGCGGTGAGCCAGGCCCCGGACGCCGAGGAGGCACCAGGACCGGTCGCGGACGCCCGAGGGCTGGATGGGGACGCCGCCGGTGCCGGGCGCCCGCCGCTGCCCGAGCGCGTGGAGGTGCCCGGCCTGGAGGTGCGCACCTGGCGCCCGGCGGATGCCCCGGCCCTGAGCGCGGCGATCAGCGCGAACCTCGAGCACCTGCGCCCGTTCCTGCCGTGGGTCGCCCAGGAGCCGCTGGACCTCGCCGGCCGCATCGGCCTGATGACCGACTGGGAGCGGGAACGGGTGGCCGGGGAGTCCGTGGTCTACGGGATCCTCGAGGACGGGCGGATCGTGGGCGGTACCGGTGCCCACGCCAACCGCACCCACGCACCGGACGGCATCGAGATCGGCTACTGGCTGGCAGCCGACGCCGAGGGCCGCGGCCTGATGACCCGCGTCGTCGGTGCACTGAGCCAGGTGCTGCTCGCGCACCCGGGCATCACCCACGTCGAGATCCGCATGGACGAGGCCAACGAGCGCAGCGCCGCCGTGCCGCCGCGCTGCGGCTACCGCCTGGTCGACCATGAGGCCCGCGAGGCCACGTCCCCCGGCGAGACCGGCCACGGCCTGGTCTGGCGGATCGGCCCCGACCCGAGGCCCTGACGCCGTCGACGCGTGTAGTCGATTCCGTCGATTCAACCGACCGAATTGACTACACGCTCGAGGAATGGGCAACCTGCGCGGATCTGCTGGGCTTCGAGGGGCGTGCGGGGGTCAGTCGGCGGGCAGGGTGGCGGTGATCGTGGGGGAGAGGTCGGCGGCGACGGAGGGGGCGGGGCCCTGGGCGGCGGGGACCGTGATCTCCACGTTGGCGGCCCGCCCGACGGTCGTCATCAGCCATCCGCCAGTCAGCTCCTCGGCGAACCAGTCGATGCCGTCGACGGTGACCAGCAGCGAGGTGGCGGTCAGCGCCGCCGGCCGGGGCACCGCGCACCGGATCGCGACCGGGGGGTCGCCGTACGCGGCCGTGAGCGGTGAGGACGGGTCCACGTCCCGGCGCTCACCCACGGTCGGCAGGGCCGCGGGCAGGGCGTCGGTGAACGACTGGCATGCCTGGGGGTCGCCCGTGGGTGGCGACGGCGCCTCGACGGCAACCGGGCGCGAGCAGCCCGCGAGCAGCAGCGCTGCCAGGGCGACCAGTCGCAGCGGCCGGGCGCTCAGCCGCGTCGGTCGTGCGCTCAGAGGTTGACCACCGGGCAGGTCATCGTGCGGATGATGCCCGGGACCTTCTGGATCGTGGCGACCACGAGCCGACCGAGGTCGTCGATGGACGGCGCCTGGGCCTGCACGATCACGTCGTAGGGGCCCGTGACGTCGTGCGCGACGGTGACGCCGTCGATCGCGCCGATCTCCGCGACGACCGACGGGGCCTTGCCCACCTCGGTCTGGATCAGGATGTAGGCGTGCACCACGATGCTGGCCCCTCTCTGCCGGCCACCCGGCTCCCGGGCGGCGCTGGCCTCAGACTAGCGTGCGGGGGGACATACGAGGCGTGACGACCGGCCGCCTGCGGGCGGGCGGATGAGGAGGACCCATGAGTGGCACGGCGACGACCATCAGCGAGGTGGGTGAGTTCGGGCTGATCGCGCGGATCGCCGCCGCCCTTGAGGGCCACCACGCCGCCGGCGTGCACCTCGGGATCGGCGACGATGCCGCGGTGGTGTCGGCCGAGTCGCCGATCGTGGTCTCCACGGACATGCTCATCGAGGGCCGGCACTTCCGCCGCGACTGGTCCACGGCCCACGACATCGGCGTCAAGGCCGCCGCCGAGAACCTCATCGACATCGCGGTGATGGGAGCCCGGGGCACCACCCTGGTCGTCGCGCTGGGCCTGCCCGCGGACATCGCCGTGGACTGGGTCACCGAGCTGTACGCCGGGCTGCGCGCGGAGGCCGAGGCGCAGGGGGCCACCATCGTCGGCGGGGACCTGGTGCGCAGCGAGCGCGTGGTCATCTCCGTGACCGCGATCGGCTCCCTGGCCGGCGCGCAGCCGGTGGTCCGCACCGGCGCGCAGCCGGGTGACGTCGTGGCGGTGGCCGGGCGGCTCGGCTGGGCGGCGGCGGGGCTGTCGATCCTCTCGCGCGGCTTCCGCACCCCCCGTGCGCTGGTGGACGCCCACCGCCGGCCCGAGCCGCCCTACGAGGCTGCGCGCGCTGCCGCTGCGGCCGGTGCCACGGCCATGATCGACGTCAGCGACGGCCTGGTCGCCGACCTCGGGCACATCGCCCGGGCGTCCGGCGTGGCCATCGAGATCGACCCCACGCTGCTGGTCGTCGCCGAGCCGGTGGCCTCGGCGGCTGCGGCGTTCAACGCCGACCCCCTGGTGTGGGTTCTGACCGGTGGCGAGGACCACGCCGTCGCCGCGACCTTCCCGGCGGGCACCGCGCTGCCGGCCGGGTTCACCGCCATCGGGACCGTGGCCGACCTCGTCGACGTCCCCGTGCTCGAGGGCCCGGGGGTCACGGTGGCCGGGCGTGTGCCCCGCGGAGCGGGTGGCCACGACCACTTCCTGGGCTGAGCGCCCGGGAACTGCGGCCGGCGGGGGTCGCACGGGGCACGTCGGGTACGGAAGCCTGCCTGGGCTACACGGCTGGGCGACGTAGGCGCGAACGCCCCTGAAGTGCGCCCGGGGGGCCGCACAGGGCCACGGCGGGACCAGAGGTCAGGGTGGGCGACCCAGGCTGGGCGACCCGACTCGGGAGACCCCGGACATGACGGGACCCCGGTCCCGCTGGGGGATCCGGGGTCCGGCAGTGCGGGCTGGGTCAGCCGCGCGAGACCTTGCCGGCCTTCAGGCACGAGGTGCACACGTTGACCCGCTTCGGGGAGCCGGCGACGACCGCGCGCACCGACTGGATGTTCGGGTTCCAGCGGCGCTTGGTGCGCCGGTGGGAGTGCGAGATGCTGTGGCCGAAACCGGGGCCCTTGCCGCAGACGTCGCAGTTGGCAGCCATGTCGTACTCCAGTTCCGAAGGGGATGCGGGCTCCGAACCCAGGACAAGGGGTCGGGCCCAGACGATACGGCCACAAGGATATCCGACCCGGCCGCACGAGCCCAAATCACCGCGCTCACCCGCGGCGCGGGCAGGCGCCGAGGACGTGCGGGCCCGCATTCCGCGACGGGCGGGCGGCGCAGCACTAGCCTAGGCGCGAACGCGAGAGGGAGGCTCATGCGCACGCTGCTCGATGCCGAGGCGCTCGGCCAGTGGGCCGTCGTCGCCCTCGACGGGATGCGCACGCACAGGCGCGCCATCGATGCCCTCAACGTCTTCCCCGTGCCCGACGGCGACACGGGCACCAACATGTACCTCACCCTCGAGGCCGGCGTGGAGTCGATGCGCGTCATCGAGCCCGAGGCGCCGTCACCGGGCAACGCCCGGCTGGCCGCCCTTGCCCGCGGGATGCTGCTCGGGGCCCGCGGAAACTCCGGGGTGATCATGAGCGAGCTGCTGCGCGGGGTGGCCGCCACGCGCGCGGCCGACCTCGAGCGTGACCTCGACGGCTCGTGGCTCGCCGACGCCCTGGCCCGGGCGTCGTCCGCGGCGTTCAGCGCGGTGGCCAACCCGAAGGAGGGCACGGTCCTGACCGTGGCCCGGGCCGCCGCCGAGGCCGCCGCGGCCGCAGCCGAGGAGACCGGCGGGCAGCTGCTGGCCGTCGCGCAGGCGGCCGCGCAGGGGGCCCGGACCGCCCTGGCCGAGACCACCAACCAGCTCGAGGCCCTGCGCCGTGCCGGCGTGGTGGACGCCGGGGGCCGCGGCTACGTGGTGCTCACCGACTCGCTGCTCGAGGTGGTCACCGGCGTGCATCGTGACCTGCCGGAGTTCGCCCGCCTGGCTCCGGAGCCCGACTCCCTGTCCGGGCCCGAGCACATGGTCCACGGCTACGGCGGGCCCGCCTACGAGGTGATGTACCTGCTCGACGCCCCCGACGAGGCCGTTCCCGGTCTCAAGGCGCGCCTGGCCGGCCTCGGGGACTCGCTGGTGGTGGTCGGCGGCGACACCCTGTGGAACATCCACGTGCACGTCGACGACGCCGGGGCCGCGATCGAGGCCGCGCTGGCCATCGGGATGCCGCACCGGATCCGGATCACCTACCTGGCCGAGGTCGTCGACGCCGGCGCCCAGCCAAGCGGCCGGGCGCTGGTGGTGGTGGCCCACGGCAACGGCGTGGCCGACCTGCTCGAGGCCAGCGGCGTGACGGTCGTGCGCGCCCCCGACCTCGGCCGGCCCTCCACGGCCGAGATGCTCGAGGGAATCCAGGCCTCCGGCGCCCGCGAGGTCGTGCTGCTGCCGGGGGACAAGGATTCGCGCCCGGTGGCCGAGGCAGCCGCGCTCGCCGCGCGCGACAGCGGCCACCGCGTGGCCGTGATCCCCACCCGTTCGATCGTGCAGTCCCTGGCAGCCGTCGCCGTGCACAGCCCCTCCGAGGCCTTCGACGACGACGTGGTCTCGATGACCCGGGCGTCCTCGGCCACCCAGTACGCCGGGCTGACCACCGCCGTGCGCGATGCGGTGACCACCGCCGGGCGCTGCCACGTGGGCGACGAGCTCGGCGTGATCTCCGGTGACATCCGCGAGATCGGTTCGGACGTCGCGGAGGTGGCCCGCGCGGTCCTGACCCGGATGCTGGCCCGCGGCGGGTCCGAGCTGGTCACGATCGTGCTGGGTGCCGACGCCCCCGAGGACCTGCTCGACGGGATCGAGCGGTGGGTCGAGCGCAACCACCCGGGCGTCGAGGTGGTCGGCTACGAGGGTGGCCAGCCGCGCTGGCACGCGATCATCGGGGTGGAGTAGGTCCGTGACCTCACTGGTCGCCGCGATCGGGGGGAAGGCCGCCAAGGCCCTGGCACCCCTGGGCATCACCACGGTCGAGGACCTCCTCGAGCACTACCCGCGCCGCTACGCCGAGCGCGGTGAGCTCACCGACCTCGCCTCCCTTCGCGTGGGCGAGCAGGTGACCGTGATGGCCCGGGTGGCCTCGGCCAGGACCCGGCCCCTGCCCAGCGCCCCCGGCCAGCGGCGGCGCTCGATCCTCGAGGTGGTGGTCACCGACGGGACCGGTCGGTTGACGCTGACGTTCTTCAACCAGGAGTGGCGGGCCAAGGGCTTCCGCGAGGGACGCCTGGGGCTGTTCGCCGGGACGGTGGGGCTGTTCAAGGGCGAGCGGCAGCTGCTGCAGCCCGACCACGAGTTCGTCGACGAGGACGGAGCCGACGGCCTCGCCGCGGACTACGCCGCCGAGCTGATCCCGGTGTATCCGGCCACGCAGAAGGTGCCGAGCTGGACGATCGCGAAGATGGTGCGCGCCGCCCTGCCCCTGGCCGAGGACATGCCCGACCCGCTCGACGAGGAGTTGCGCGCCCGGGCCGGGGTCATCCCGCGCCCGACCGCCCTGACGTGGATCCACCGGCCGGCCGACCGCGGCCAGGTGCGCCGGGCCCGGGAGCGCCTGCGTTGGGACGAGGCGTTCGGGGTGCAGGTGGTGCTGGCGCAGCGCCGGGCTGCGATCACCGCGTCGCCGGCCGTGCCGCGGCCCGGGCGCGCCCGGCGGGCTGCGCGACGCCTTCGACGCCAGCTTGCCGTTCACGCTGACGGCCGGGCAGCGCGAGGTCGGCGAGGTGCTCGACGACGAGCTCGCCGCCACGCATCCGATGCACCGGCTGCTGCAGGGCGAGGTCGGGTCGGGCAAGACCGTGGTGGCCCTGCGGGCGATGCTGCGCGTCATCGACTCCGGTGGGCAGGCCGCCCTGCTGGCCCCCACCGAGGTGCTCGCCGCCCAGCACGCGCGCAGCCTGGCCGCGCTGCTCGGGCCGCTGGCCCAGGGCGGCATGCTCGGCGGCTCGGCCGACGCGACCCGGGTGACGCTGGTGACCGGCTCGCAGGCAGCGGCCGCGCGCCGTGCGGCCCTGCTCGAGGCGGCCAGCGGGGACGCGGGGATCGTCGTGGGGACCCATGCCCTGCTCGAGGACCGCGTGCAGTTCGCCGACCTGGGCCTGGTCGTCATCGACGAGCAGCACCGGTTCGGCGTCGAGCAGCGCGCCGCGCTCGTGGCCAAGGCCGGCGAGTCGGCCAGGCCGCACACGCTGGTGATGACCGCCACCCCGATCCCGCGCACCGTGGCGATGACCGTGTTCGGCGACCTGGAGACCTCGACCCTGCGCGAGCTGCCCGCGGGGCGCACCCCGCTGGTGACCCACGTGGTGCCGGCCCTGGAGCGTCCCGACTACCTGGCCCGGGCCTGGCAGCGGGCCAGGGAGGAGGTGGCGGCCGGACGCCAGGTGTACGTCGTGTGCCCACGCATCGACGCCGCCGAGCCGGGCGCGGATCCCGACGGGCGGGACTCCGACGCTCCTGACCCGGCCGACCTGCCCGAGCCGACCGAGGCGCAACGTCCGTCAGCCGCGGTCTCCCAGGTGCTGCCCGAGCTCGCGGCCGGCCCGCTGGCAGGCCTGCGCCTGGCGGCGCTGACCGGGCGCCTGGGCGCCGCCGAGAAGGACGACGTGATGGCCCGGTTCCTGCAGCCGCAGCGCCCGGACGGCATCGACGTGCTCGTCGCGACGACCGTCATCGAGGTGGGGGTCGACGTGCCCAATGCCACCCTGATGATCGTGCTGGACGCCGACCGGTTCGGCGTCTCGCAGCTGCACCAGCTGCGCGGGCGCGTGGGCCGCGGCGGCCATGCCGGGCTGTGCCTGCTGGTCACCGGCGCCGCTGAGGACTCACCCGGGCGGGAGCGGCTGGCGGCGGTCGCCGCCACCTCCGACGGCTTCGCGCTCTCCCGCTTCGACCTGGCCTCGCGCCGGGAGGGCGACGTGCTCGGGGCCGCCCAGTCGGGCTCACGGCGCTCGCTTCGCCTGCTGTCGGTGCTCGACCACGAGGACGAGATCCTCCGGGCGCGCACCGAGGCCACCTCCCTCGTGGCCGAGGATCCCGACCTGCTCGGGCATCCCGCCCTGGCCGAGGCGCTTGCCCGCCAGTTCGACCCCGAGCACGCGCAGTACCTCGAGAAGACGTGACCGCGGCCGCCCGGTGGCGGGGCGAGACGCTGCGGTGAGGCACTACGGTGTGGCCCACCTCACAGGGATGGGCGGGCCTGATGAACGTGATGCAGTGGATCACCGCGCTGATGCCAGTGCTGTCCGTCGCCGTGCTCCTGGTGGGCCTGCGCATGCCGGCCTCGCGCGCGATGCCCCTGTCCCTGGTGATCACTGTGGTGCTGGCGATGCTCGTCTGGGGCGTGCCGGGCCGGCAGATCAGCGCCTCGATCGTCGAGGGCCTGGTCATCGCCTCGTCGGTGCTGCTGATCGTCCTGGGAGCCCTGTCCTTCCTCGGGGTGATGCGCGCCAGCGGCAGCCTGTCGCTGATCCGCCTGGAGTTCCTCAAGGTCAGCCCCGACAGCCGGATCCAGATGCTGTTCGTGGGCTGGTTGCTGGTCTGCTTCCTCGAGGGTGCGGCCGGCTTCGGCACACCGGCCCCGGTGGCCGCGCCCCTGCTGATCGCCCTCGGGTTCCCGGCCATGGCCGCGGTCTGCCTGGCCCTGATCGCCGATGTCTCGGCGGTCACGTTCGGCGCCGTGGGCACGCCGATCATCATCGGCATCGGCCAGGGGACGGGCCGCGACTTCACCGACCCGGCTGATGCCGACTTCCTGACCGGGGTGGCGCTGCAGGCAGCGGCGATCGACATCATCGCCGGCATGACCATCCCGGTCGTGATGCTCTACCTGCTCACCAACGTCTTCGCCGAGGAGAAGGGCCGCAAGCCCTTCGTCGAGATGGTGCCGCTGGCGATCGTGGCCGCGCTGTCGTTCTCGATCCCCGCCTACCTGTGGACCGCGACGCTCGGTGTCGAGTTCGGCGGGATCCTGGGCGCGGCCACGGGCATGGCGATCATGTACGGATTCGTGCGGTTCGGGATCCTCGTGCCGAAGGCCGCCTGGTCGGTGACGGCGGGCTACATCGACGACGCCGAGCTCGAGGAGATGGTGGCCCGGACCTCCGAGGAGGCCGAGGCGGCCCACCTGTCCCCGCTGCAGGTGTGGGCGCCCTACATCCTGCTGACGGTCCTGCTGCTGGTGACCCGGATCATCGAGGAGCTGGCCACCCTGCTCAACGGGCCGGAGGTCGGGATCGAGGACATCCTGGGCACCGGGATCGCGGCGGGGTACGCACCGCTGTACTCGCCCGGGGTGATCTTCCTGGTGGTGAGCGCCCTCACCGTATGGCTGCACGGGGTCTCGTGGGACGCGCTGAAACCCGCGGCCCGGCAGACCGGGGTGGCGGTGCTCGGCACCGCGATCGTGCTCGGCGCGGCGGTGCCCATCGTGCGGGTGTTCCTGAACTCCGGCACCAACACCTCCGGCCTGGCCTCGATGCCCCTGGAGCTGGCCGACACGGCCGCGACCCTGGTCGGCAGCTCCTGGCCGCTGGCGGCCCCCTGGGTGGGGGCACTGGGCTCGTTCGTGTCGGGCAGTGCCACGTTCAGCCACCTGATGTTCGCCTCCCTGCAGGAGTCCGTGGCGACGTCGGTGGGGGTCGATCCCACGGTGGTCCTGGCCCAGCAGGTGGGTGGAGCCAACGCCGGCAACATGGTGTGCGTGGTCAACGTGGTGTCGGTGGCCGCGGTCGGCGGGCTGCTGGGCCGCGAGGGCGAGATCATCCGGACCACGGCGGTCCCGATGGTCATCTACACCGCGCTGTTCGCGGTCATGGGCATGATGCTGGTCTGAGGGTGGATCAGGTCAGCCCCATCAGGGATCGCGGCGCCCGCGTGGAGCGGTCCACCCGCGTGGCCGGCGTGTGCCTCATCGTGGGTGCGCTGGTGGCCGTCTACGTCACCGACTACCTGATCAGGCGAAGCGTCACGGTCGGGTTCGGGCTCTTCGCCGGGTACGAGGTGGCGGGGCGGATCATGGCCCCGACCGGGGCGACGCTGATCGCCGCCTCACTCGTCGCGCGCGCACTGGCCCGCCCGTTCAGCAGTCCCTCGCCCCGTGCCCACCTCCTGGCCGGCCTGGCCCTCCTCGGCGTCGGACTGCTCAGGATCACCCTCGGCACGGTGGTGCTCACCTTCGGCACCGGCCTCCTCGGGGCGACGTCGACCGCGGGCATGCTCGTCCTCGAGTTCGTCGCCCGCGTCGTCTCACTCGTGGCGCTGCCGCTGGCCGTGGCCCTGCTCGCCACCCACCCCCTGGTCAGGCTGGCCCACACGTGGCAGGCGGGCGCCCTGTCAGGCGGACCGCCCGACCTCGAGTCCCTGGACTAATCTGCCGTCGTGTTCTAGGCCTGCACCGGTTCGGCAGCCGGAGGTTGCGCCGGGTCAGGTTCGGCGTCCTCGGGCCGCCGGCCGGGGGCCCGATCGGGGACGAGCCGCTCGATGAGGCGACCGATCGGGCCCAGGAACCAGATCAGGACCAGGGCCGTCGACAGGTTGAAGACCGTGTGGGCCATGGCGAACTGGCGAGGCGTCTCGGCGGCCCGGCGCTCGAGGCCGCTGAGCTCGGGATGGCTGGGGGACAGGGCCACGGCCGCGTCGACCAGGACGTCGATGAAGAACAGCCACACCAGCGCGCCGAGCACGTTGACCAGCACGTGGAACACCGCGGTGCGCACAGCCTCAGGAGGCTTGCCGATGGCGGCGATGCCCGCTGTCACGCACGTGCCGATGTTCGAGCCGATGATGATCGCCACCCCGGCCTCGAGCGGGATCAGGCCCTCGCTGGCCAGGGCGATCGCCACGCCCGTGGCGGCGGTCGAGGACTGCACGAGCGCCGTGAACGCCGCGCCCACGAGGACGCCCAGCAGGGGGGAGGAGAGCGACTCCATGGCCGACAGGAACGGCTCGAAGGTGCGCAGCGGTCGCACCGCCTCGCCCATCAGCTCCATGCCGAGGAACACCAGGCCCAGGCCCAGCACCACCGTGCCGACCAGTCGCCCGGCGCCCCCGCGGGCCAGCCGGCTGAGCACGTAGCCGCAGAACAGCATCGCCATCCCGAGCAGCGAGGTGTCGAAGGCGATCACCTGGGCGGTGAAGGTGGTGCCCACGTTGGCGCCCAGGACCACGCCCAGCGACTGGGTGAAGGTCAGCATCCCGCCGCTGACCAGGCCGATGGCGATGACGGTGGTGATCGTCGAGGACTGCAGCAGGATGGTGGCCGCGGCCCCGGTGAGCAGCCCGGTGAACCGGTTGGTGGTCAGGCGGCCGACCAGGCGCTTGAGGCCGTCGCCGGACTGGGCCTGCAGGGCCCTGGTCAGGGTGTCCAGGCCGAGCAGGAAGACGGCGATGCCGCCGAGCAGCGCGATCGTCGTGTCGGCGAACGGGAGGCGGTCGTTCACGTCGTGGACCGTAGCCGCCGATCAGCCCGGCCGGGGGGTGCGTCACCGAAGGTTCGGCCAACGCTCATCCGCCGGTCCCTGGGGGGTCGGCCACGGTCCAGACGACGCCCGCGGTGGGGGCAGTGCACGGCCCGCGGCGGGGCGCTGGCACTCTTGGGGCATCGGGACCAGACGGACCCAGCCTTGGAGGCGCCATGCCGCAGGCACAGGCAGAGCGGGTCATGGCCCGCATCCACGGTCACCGGGTGGCCTACCGCACCGCAGGTGACCCGGCGGGGCCCGTGCTGCTGCTCATCCACGGGATCACCAGCAGCAGCGCCACCTGGGAGCCGGTGATCCCGGCCCTGGCCGCGCACTCGCTGGTGATCGCCCCGGACCTCTTCGGCCACGGAGACTCCGACAACCCCCGGGCCGACTACTCGCTGGGCGGATTCGCCACCCAGGTCCGCGACCTGCTCGAGCACCTCGGCCACGACCGGGCCACCATCGTGGGCCACTCGCTCGGCGGTGGCGTCGCCATGCAGTTCGCCTACCAGTACTTCGAGCACTGCGAGCGGCTGGTCCTGGTGGACAGCGGTGGCTTCGGCCGTGAGGTCAGCATGGCCCTGCGCGCCGGCACCATGCCCGGGGTCGAGCTGATCCTGCCGGTGATCGCCAACCGGCACGTGCGCAACGCCGCGATGGCTGCCAGCCATGCGCTCTCCCGGCTGCCGATGCGGCCCCGGCCGCGGCCCTCGGCCGTCGAGGTGGCCCGCGGCTACTCCACGCTGGCTGAGAGCCCGGCCCGTACCGCCTTCGTGCACACCCTGCGCAGTGTCGTGGAGCCCGGCGGCCAGCGGGTGACGGCCGTCGACCGGCTCTACCTGGGGGAGGGTCGGCCCACGCTGATCGTCTGGGGCGCCCGGGACACGGTGATCCCTGTCGCGCACGCCCACCACGCCCATGAGGTGATCCCGGGCAGCGTGCTGGAGATCTTCGAGCAGTCCGAGCACTTCCCGCACATGGACGAGCCCGCGCGGTTCGCCCGGGTGCTCAACGGCTTCCTGGACTCGACCGAGCCGATGCGCCTGGATCGCGCCACGGTGCGTGCCCGGATGACCCAGCGTGCCGCTGAGATCGCTGCTGGCGACCACGCTGCGGCGCTCGCCGAGGCCGCGGAGCTCGCCGAACCGGGCAGCCCAGGCACCGACCAGCCCTCAGCGGCAGGGGGCGGCGCGCCAACGGCCGCCAGCGCCAGCGGACCTCCTGACGACAGCCCGGCCAACGCGGCGCCCGGCCGGAGCCCGGCCGACGCCGCGCGCGGACAGGGCCCGGCCACGTCCGCAGCCGAGGCATCGCCCACCAGCGCCACCGCACCGGCGCGCGGTGCCCCTGGATGACCCGGATCATCGCCGGCAGCGCGCGGGGGCGCCGCCTGAAGGTGCCCCCTGCCGGGACCCGGCCCACGCCTGACCGCGTGCGCGAGTCGATGTTCGCCACCCTGGACCACATGCTCGACGGCTTCAGCGGCCTGCGCGTGCTGGACCTCTTCGCCGGCTCCGGCGCCCTCGGCCTCGAGGCCGCCAGCCGCGGGGCCACGGAGGTGCTCCTCGTCGAGCGCGACCGGGCCAGCGCCGCGGTGGCGCGCGCGAACGCGGGGGTCGTGGGCGCGCCGGGCATGCGTGTGGTGGCCAGCCCGGTCTCGGCGTTCCTGTCCGGGGCCCCGAGCGAGTTCGACCTCGTGCTGGCCGACCCGCCGTACGCGGTCACCGCCGCCGAGGTCGAGGCGGTGCTCGCCCGGCTCGTGGCCGGGTGGCTGGCCCCGGACGCCGTGGTCGTCGTGGAGCGAGCCACGCGCGGCGGGGAGTTCGGCTGGCCCGACGGGCTCGTGGCGCTGCGCCGATCGACGTACGGGGAGACGGTCCTTTGGTACGGTCAGCGTGCGCCCGAGGGAGAGGACCCATGATGCGCCGAGCTGTGTGCCCGGGATCCTTCGACCCTGTGACCAACGGTCACATCGACGTCTTCACCCGGGCGGCGGCCCTGTTCGACGAGGTGACGGTCGGGGTGCTGATCAACAAGAAGAAGTCCTCGCTGTTCTCCGTGGAGGAGCGCATCGAGATGCTCACCCGGGAGCTGGCCCACGTGCCCAACGTGCGCGTCGACAGCTTCCACGGCCTGCTCGTCGACTACTGCCGCGAGCACGAGATCAGCGCGATCGTGAAGGGCCTGCGGGCGATCACCGACTTCGACTACGAGCTGCAGATGGCCCAGATGAACCACGGCCTGGCCGGGATCGAGACCCTGTTCGTCACGACGAACCCGCTGTACTCCTACCTGTCGTCCTCGCTGGTCAAGGAGGTCGCGACGTATGGTGGTGACGTCACCGGCCTGATCCCCGACGGCGTCCACGCCGCGCTCAAGGCCAAGCTCGCAGACCTGTGACCCGAGGAGCACGATGAGCCACGACGCGGCCGGAGGGCTGGACCCCCGCACGGCGGACGTCTACACCGTCCTCGACGACCTGTCCGACATGGTCGAGGCCGCCCGCGCCATGCCGATGTCGGACAAGTGCGTCGTGAACCGCAACGAGGTGCTCGACCTGCTCGACGCCATCCGCCAGATGCTGCCCGTCTCCGTGCAGGAGGCTGAGGAGTTGCTCGCCGACCGGGTGGGCGTGGTCGAGGAGGGCTACCGCGAGGCCGAGCGGATCATCGCCGAGGCCAACGGCCAGGTCGAGCTGCTGCTCCAGCAGGGCTCGGCCCAGCAGGCCCGGCTGGTCAGCACCCACGAGGTGACCCAGGCCGCCATCGTCGAGGCCGACGCGATCCGCCAGCAGGCCATCGCCGAGGCAGAGCAGATGCGCCAGGAGGTCGACGGCTACGTCGAGGACAAGTTCGCGGCCTTCGAGGCGAGCCTGACCAAGACCCTCTCGGCGGTCCAGCGCGGCCGCGAGCGCATCCGCGAGCGCTACGGGTACACGCCTCCCGGCGACGGCTACGAGAGCTGATCCGGAAGGCGGCTGGCACCCCGGGGCGCATCGTCGCCGCCTGCGGGGCACCGCAGTTGCGGCCCGCTCGGCATTTCGCAGGCCAGCAGCCCCTGCGCTACCCTTGACTGGTGGCCCTCACGCCGAGGGCCATTCGTGTGATGCCATCGGGAAGGTCCATGTCCAGCCTCGATCCGCGCAACCCGCTCGTCCTGGATGTCCGGGACCTCGGGCGACGTGCCGGGTCGATGATGGAGGTGGACCGCACGGTCCCCGCACCCGCCGAGCTCGGTGGTGGCGTGGCCGTGGTGCCCACGGGCTCCGACGTGGGACTCGTCCTGCGGCTGGAGTCGGTGGTGGAGGGCGTGCTGGTGTCGGGGACCTCGTCGGTCACCGTCACCGGCGAGTGTGCGCGGTGCCTGGATCCGGTCGAGTGGGACGAGACCGTTCCGTTCACCGAGCTCTTCCTCTACGAGCCGGATCCCGAGGATGAGGAGCTGCCCGTCCTGGACGGGGACTTCCTCGACCTCGAGCCGGTCGTGCGCGACGCCGTGGTGCTCGCACTGCCGCTGGCTCCGCTGTGCCGGCCGGACTGCCCCGGCCTGTGCGTGGAGTGCGGAGCACGACTGGCCGACGACCCGTCCCACGGGCACGACCTGATCGACCCCCGGTGGGCAGCGCTCACCGGCCTGGATACGACTGAGAAGGAAGACTGACGTGGCTGTTCCGAAGCGGAAGATGTCCCGCTCCAACACGCGCGCCCGCCGCAGCCAGTGGAAGGCGGCCCCGATCACCCTCGTGCTGTGCGACCGGTGCAAGGCCCAGAAGCTGCCGCACACGGCGTGCCCGACCTGCGGCACCTACGCCAAGCGCCAAGTTCTCGACGTCTGAGCCGGCGCGTGTCCGCACGCGACGATCTCGACGTCCTGGCCACGCGCCTCGGGGTCCCCATCGACCACGAGGCGCTTCGCCATGCCCTGACGCACCGCTCGTACTCCTACGAGCACGGCGGGATCCCGCACAACGAGCGCCTCGAGTTCCTCGGCGACTCGGTGCTGGGCCTGGTCGTGACCGATGCGCTGTTCCGCACCCACCCCGACCTGCCGGAGAGCAAGCTGGCCAAGTTCCGCGCGGCCGTGGTCAACTCCCGCGCGCTGGCCGACATCGCCCGGGGCCTGGGAGTGGGGGAGTTCCTGCTGCTCGGCCGCGGTGAGGAGGCCACCGGCGGCCGGGACAAGTCCTCGATCCTGGCCGATGCCACGGAGGCCCTGATCGGCGCGGTGTACATCAGCAACGGCCTGGCTGAGGCCACCGGCCTGGTGCACCGGCTCGTGGACCCGCTCATGGCCGAGGCCGCAAGCCTGGGCGCCGGGTTGGACTGGAAGACCTCGCTGCAGGAGCTCGGCGCCCGCAGCGGGGCCGGCGTGCCCGCCTACGAGGTCACCTCGACCGGTCCGGACCACGCCCGCACATTCCACGCGCTGGTGCGCGTGGGCGACGACGTGCAGGGCGAGGGTGTCGGGCCCTCGAAGAAGCACGCCGAGCAGCATGCCGCCGCCGCGGCCTACGCGGCCCTGAGCCTCGTCGTCGACGGCGCCACCGCGGGCTGACCCACCGCGCCATGCCCGAACTGCCCGAGGTCGAGGTCGTCCGACGCGGTCTCGCGGCCCACGTGACCGATGCCCGGGTGCTGGCCGCGCGGTCGTTGCACCCGCGCACCACCCGGCGGCAGGCCGGGGGAGCCGCGGAGTTCGAGGCCCGGCTGACCGGGCGCACGCTGACCGGCACCGGCCGGCGCGGCAAGTTCCTCTGGCTGACCACCGACGACCCCGACCTGGTGCTCGCCGCGCACCTCGGGATGAGCGGGCAGTTCCGCGTGGACGACCCGACCGGAGCGGTGATCGAGGTCGGGTCGGACGAGCCCACGCAGCCCGTCGAAGCCGCCGCCACCGGCCCGGCAGCCCCGGGCGATCCCGCGGTCGCCGTGCCGGGCGCCCATCCGCACGCACGCGCCCGGTTCGACCTCGACCGGGGCACCCTGTGGTTCCTCGACCAGCGCACGTTCGGCTGGCTGCTGGCCACCGACCTGGTCGACGGCCCCTCCGGCGACCGGGTTCCCGAGGTGGTCGCCGGGATCGCCCGCGACCCGGCCGATCCGCTGTTCGACCCGGCTGTCACCGCCCGGCGGATGCGCACCCATCGGGTGGAGGTCAAGCGCCTGCTGCTGGACCAGTCGCTGATCTCGGGGATCGGCAACATCTACGCCGACGAGGCGCTGTGGCGGGCCGGGATCCACCCGCGTCGGCGAGCCGACCGGCTCCCGCAGGGCCAGGTCGTGGGTCTGCTCGAGCACGCGGCGAGCGTGATGGCCGAGGCGCTGGCGGAGGGGGGCACCTCCTTCGACAGCCTGTACGTGAACGTCAACGGTCGCTCCGGGTACTTCGGCCGGGGCCTTCAGGCATACGGCCGCCAGGGCCTGCCGTGCGCCCGCTGCGGCACGCCGATCCTGCGCGAGCGGTTCATGAACCGCTCCAGCCACCTCTGCCCGACGTGTCAGCGCCCGCCGCGCGGGTCACACTAGGCCGATGGAATCCGCCGACCCGGTGCGCCTGACCGCCGCCGTCCACGGGTACGTCCAGGGCGTGGGCTTCCGGTGGTCCACCCGCGCGTACGCGATGACGCTCAAGCTGGTCGGCGTTGCCGAGAACCTGCCCGACGGTCGGGTGGAGGTCGTCGCAGAGGGCTCGCGCGAGGACTGCCAGAAGCTGCTCGACTGGCTTGGCGGGACCGGGTCGCGATTGGTGCGCCGGCCCGGCCGGGTCGACCGGATAGACACCCGATGGGGCCCAGCCGGTGGGGGATTCCGCTCGTTCACCTGTCGGTAGCGCTGGCCCCGTGCACTGATCGGGGGATCTATCGGTTCGACATATCGTGTCGCTTGACCCGCGCCCCTCGGGCTGTCACTCTTGAATGCGGTCCACGCATCCGGTGGGATGCGGTCCGGTGGTGATGCGGTCGAGTGTTGATGCGGCAGGAGTCTCATGGGCAAGGCGATCTACGGCGTACTGGGCGGTCCTGACCCCCGGACGGTGGCCGAGCTGGCGTCGTTGCGCGCGCGTGTGCGCCAGCTCGAGGACGAGGTGGCCCAGCTGCGGGCCGCGGCCCTCGTCGAGACCGAGATCGACCTGGCGCTGCTGTCGTCCAACGAGTCCGCGCTGGTCTGAGCGCCGACCCGGGCCCCGGCCCGGCGACGCACGCATGATCGAGCCCGGGCCTGCTCCGGCTGAGCACGACCATCGCGTAGGTTTCGCTCCGTGCATCTGAAGAGCCTGACCGTCAAGGGCTTCAAGTCCTTCGCGTCCGCGACCACCCTGGTGTTCGAGCCCGGGGTGACCTGCGTCGTGGGCCCCAACGGGTCGGGCAAGTCCAATGTCGTCGACGCGCTGGCCTGGGTGATGGGCGAGCAGGGGGCCAAGAGCCTGCGCGGCGGCAAGATGGAGGACGTCATCTTCGCCGGCACCTCCGGCCGGGCACCGCTGGGTCGCGCCGAGGTCTCGCTGACCATCGACAACACCGACGGCGCCCTGCCGATCGACTACGCCGAGGTCACGATCACCCGCACCATGTTCCGCTCCGGCGGTTCGGAGTACGCCATCAACGGCCAGTCCGCGCGCCTGCTCGACATCCAGGAGCTGCTCTCGGACTCCGGCATCGGCCGGGAGATGCACGTCATCGTCGGCCAGGGCCAGCTCGACCAGATCCTGCACGCCACCCCTGAGGAGCGCCGAGGCTTCATCGAGGAGGCCGCCGGCGTGCTCAAGCACCGCAAGCGCAAGGAGCGCGCGGTCCGCAAGCTCGAGGCGATGTCGGCCAACCTGAACCGGGTGCAGGACCTGACCACCGAGCTGCGCCGCCAGCTGACCCCGCTGGGCAAGCAGGCCGAGGTGGCCCGGCGGGCCAACGTGATCCAGACCGACGTGCGCGATGCGGCCCTGCGCCTGCTTGCCGACGACCTGCACACCCTCTCCGAGCAGTACGCCCAGGAGATCGCCGACGAGTCCGCGGTGCGTGAGCGCCGGGCCCTGGTGGAGGCGGAGCTGGCCAACGCCCAGGCCGCGGAGGCCGTCCGGGAGGCTGCGGCCCTTGCCGACGCCCCGGCGCTGACCGCGGCGCAGGAGACCTGGTTCGCCCTCTCCAGCCTGCGCGAGCGCCTGGCCGGCACTGTGGGCATGGCCGGCGAGCGCGTGCGCAGCCTGGCCCCGGAGCCCGAGGAGGAGCGCCGCGGCCGGGCCCCCGAGGAGATGGAGGCCGAGGCGCGCACGATGCGCGGCCAGGAGGCCGAGCTCAACCGCGCCGTCGAGGACCAGAGGGCCGCGCTGAGCATGGCCGTCTCCACCCGCACCGCCGCCGAGGCGGCCCTGGCCACCGCCGAGCAGGAGCTGCGCGCTGCCGTGCGGGCAGCCGCGGACCGCCGCGAGGGGCTGGTCCGGCTGCAGGGGCAGGTCAACGCGGCACGCTCACGCACCGAGGCCCGGGCCGGGGAGATCGAGCGGCTACGCACCCAGGCCGACGCCGCCCGGGCCCGCGCGGCCCACGCGGAGCAGGAGTTCCGGACCCTCGAGTCCTCGATCGCGGGCCTCGACGAGGGCGAGGTCGACCTCGACTCGGGCTACGAGGCCGCGCAGGCCGCGCTGGAGGCCGTGGACACGGTGATCGCGGAGCTGGTCGCGCGCGAGGCGCAGGCCGAGCGGACCAGGGCCGGGCTGGCCGCCCGCGTGGAGGCGCTGGCCCCGATGATCGCGGTCGCCGACGCGAGCGGGGAGCTGGCCTCCGGCAAGGTCGACGGGGTCTCCGGGACGTTGGCCCAGGTGCTGCGCGTCGAGCCCGGGTTCGAGGTCGCCGTCGGGGCGGCACTGGGGGCTGCGGCCGACGCCGCCCTGGCCGAGGGCACCGACGCCGCGCTTGCGGCGCTGGGCTGGCTGGCCGAGGAGGGCAGGGGCCGGGCCGCCGTCCTCGTGGGTGCCCTAGGGGCGACGGATCGGTCCGGCTGGTCGGCGCTTCCCGACGGTGCCCGGTGGGCGGTGGACCTGGTTTCCGCGGGCCCACAGGTGCAGCCGGTGCTGACCAGCCTGCTCGACCGGGTGGCCGTCGTGGACGGCTCGCTGGCCTTCGCAGCGGCCCTGGCCAGCGCGCACCCGGGGGTGCTGGTGGTGACTCGGATCGGTGAGCTGGTCGGCCGTGGGATGGTCGTCGGCGGCGCGCAGGGCGCCCCGAGCCGGATCGAGGTGACCGCCTCGCTGGAGCAGGCGCGCGAGGAGCTCGCCGAGGCCCTGCACGAGGGGGAGCGACTGCGCTTCGAGCTGGCCGGTCGGCGCACCGAGCGCCAGGCAGCCGCAGCTGTGGCTGACGAGGCGCTGGACCGCCTGCACGACTCCGACGCGCGGATGGCCGCGGTCGCCGAACAGCTGGGCAATCTGGGCCAGCAGTCGCGTTCGGCCCTCGCAGAGGCCGAGCGGATCGACCGGATGCTGGTCGCCTCCGAGCAGGCGCTGGCCTCCGACAGCGCGACCCTGGCCGAGCTGACCGAGCGGCTCACGCTGGCCGAGACCGGTCCGCAGGACGACGCCGAGCCCTCGCCCGAGGCCCGCGACGTGGCCGCGGTGGCCGCGGAGACCGCCCGGCGTGCCGAGGTGGACGCCCGGCTGGCCGTGCGCACCAGCGAGGAGCGCGTGCGGGCCATCGCGGGGCGCGCCGAGCAGCTCGAGCGGGCCGCGGCCTCCGAGCGCGCAGCCCGCCGCCGGGCGGTCGAGCGCCGCGAGCGCCGGGCACGAGCGGCTGCCACCGCGGGTGCCGTGGCCGAGGGCGGGCGGGTCGTGCTCGCGCGTCTGGAGGTGTCCGTGGCGCAGGCGGCGCAGGCCCGCACCGCCGCCGAGCAGGCCCGCGCCGAGGCCGACGCCGAGCTCTCCGAGCTGCGTTCACGGATCCGTGCCCTGACCGCCGACCTCGACGAGCTCACCTCCACGGTGCATCGCGACGAGGTGGCCCGCGCCGAGCAGCGGCTGCGCATCGAGACCCTGCAGGCCCGTGCGCTCGGCGACTTCGGCCTGGAGCCCGAGGCCCTGCTCGCCGAGTACGGACCCGACCAGCTCGTGCCGCCCTCGCTGCGCGCCCCCGGCGACGAGATCGACCCGAACGCCCCTGAGCCGGCGCCGTACCCGTTCGTGCGCGCCGAGCAGGAACGGCGCCTGCGCACCGCGGAGAAGGCGCTGGCCCTGCTGGGCCGGGTCAACCCGCTGGCCCTCGAGGAGTTCGCCGCCCTGGAGGAGCGCCACCGCTTCCTGACCGAGCAGCTCGACGACCTCAAGCGCTCGCGCAAGGACCTGATGGACCTGATCCACGACGTGGACGCCCGTGTCGAGGAGGTGTTCACCGCCGCGTGGCACGACACCGCTGCGCAGTTCGAGACGATCTTCGCCCGGCTGTTCCCCGGCGGCGAGGGCCGGCTGATCCTCACCGACCCGGAGAACATGCTCACCACCGGCATCGACGTGGAGGCCCGCCCGCCGGGCAAGAAGATCAAGCGGCTGTCGCTGCTCTCCGGCGGCGAGCGCTCGCTCACGGCGGTGGCGTTCCTCGTGGCGCTGTTCAAGGCCCGGCCGAGCCCGTTCTACGTGATGGACGAGGTCGAGGCCGCCCTCGACGACGTGAACCTGGGCCGCCTGATCGACGTGCTCGAGGAGCTGCGCGCCGACAGCCAGCTGATCGTGATCACCCACCAGAAGCGCACGATGGAGATCGCCGACGCGCTGTACGGGGTGAGCATGCGCGGCGACGGTGTGACGCACGTGATCAGCCAGCGGCTGCGCGAGCGCGAGGCCGTCTGAGGCTCGTGCACGTCGCCCGGGCGGTCGGAGTTGGTCGGCCGACGGTCACGGCCGGTGTCTGGACTCTGGGAGAATGAGCGCCAGGCAGGTGTCCACGGGCGCCTGCGATGCCCCCTCATCGATAGGCACGTGCTGTGGAAGACACACTCCCGTACATCCTGATCTCGGCGGCCATCGTCCTGTTGGCCGTCGTCGGCGGGGTCGCCCTCGTCCGCTCCCGCCGCGGCGCACCGCCCCAGCTCCCGCCGGGCGAGGTGACCATCCCGACCCAGGGAACGACGACCGCCCCGCCGGTGCAGATCCCGGCGCCGAGCACCCCCCTGCCCACCGGCCCGACACTGCCCGGCCTCGAGGTTCCGGCGCCCACCGCGGGACGGCTGGTGCGCCTGCGCGCGCGCCTGGCCCGCAGCCAGAGCGCCGTCGGCAAGGCCCTGCTCGCGGTGCTCTCCCGCGACGGGCTCACCGAGTCCGACTGGGACGACGTCGAGACCCTGCTGCTGCAGGCCGACCTCGGCGTCGGGCCGACCACCGAGCTCGTCGACCGGCTGCGCACGCGCGTCCGCGTCGAGGGCAGCAGCGACCCGGCGCCGGGTGCGCGCGATGCTCGGCGAGGAGCTGCTCGCCCTGGTCGACCCCACGATGGACCGCGGCCTGGCCGCCCGGCACGACGGGCGCCCCGGCGTGATCCTGGTGGTCGGCGTGAACGGCACCGGCAAGACCACCACCACCGGCAAGCTCGCCCGGGTGCTGGTCGCCGACGGCTCGCACGTGGTGCTCGGCGCTGCCGACACCTTCCGCGCCGCCGCCGCCGACCAGCTGCAGACCTGGGGCGACCGGGTCGGCGCGACCGTCGTCCGCGGGCCGGAGGGCGGCGATCCGGCCTCCGTCGCGTTCGACGCGGTGCAAGCAGCGGCATCGAGCCGAGGCCGACGTGGTGCTGATCGACACCGCCGGCCGGCTGCACACCAAGGTCGGGCTGATGGACGAGCTCGGCAAGGTCAAGCGGGTGATCGAGAAGCACGGCCCGGTCGACGAGGTGCTGCTGGTCCTCGACGCCACCACCGGCCAGAACGGCCTGACCCAGGCCCGGGTCTTCACCGAGGTGGTCGACGTGACCGGCATCGTGCTCACCAAGCTCGACGGCACCGCCAAGGGCGGCATCGTCGTCGCGGTCCAGCGCGAGCTGGGCGTCCCGGTCAAGCTGGTCGGGCCTCGGCGAGGGCCCGGACGACCTGGCCCCGTTCGACGCCGCGCGACTTCGTCGACGCCCTGCTCGACGCCTGACCGGACCCGGCCCCCGCGCTGGGCACCGGCACCTGACCCGGCCCCGCGCTGCAGCGTCCGGGTCCGCTCGGCCAGCATGGGGCCATGCCCGAGGGTGACGCAGTGCGTCGGACCGCGCGACGCCTCGACGAGGCGCTGGCCGGGCAGGTGCTCGTGCGCGCCGAGCTGCGTGTTCCCCGGTATGCCACGGTCGACCTGCGTGGGCTGACCGTCCTGGCCACGCACGTGGTCGGCAAGCACCTGCTCACCCGCATGGCCGACGGCAACCGCGCCTGGACGCTGCACTCACACCTGCGGATGGACGGCTCCTGGCGCACCGGGCCGCCCGGTGGTCCGGGCGGCCCGGCGCACCAGGTGCGGGCGTGGCTGGGCGCCGAGCAGGCCCAGGCCGTCGGAGTGCACATCCACCAGGTCGAGGTGCGACCGACCGCGCAGGAGGCGGTGTGGGTCGGCCATCTGGGCCCGGACATCCTGGCCGAGCAGTTCGACCCGGCCGAGGTGGCCACCCGGCTGGCGGCAGCGGATCGGCCGCTGGTGCAGGCCCTGCTCGACCAGCGGCTGGTCGCCGGCCTGGGCACGATGTGGGCCGCGGAGCTCGCGTGGGCCGCGCGGGCCGACCCGTTCGGGTCGACGGCGCGGGTCGAGGGGCTGGCCCCGGAACTCGCGTCGCTCCGGGCGCGCATGCAGCGGGCCGTGGTGGCGCCACCGGGCCGCCGCGAGCTCGCCGTGTTCGAGCGCGCCGGTCAGCCGTGCCGCCGGTGCGGCACCGTGCTGCGCGCCGGACGCGTGGGGCTCGCCCCGCAGCAGCGACCGACCTACTGGTGCCCGCGCTGCCAACCCTCGATGGGCTGAGGGCCGGCCCTTCCCCCAGCCGCGAGGGCCAGGCCATCGCCGAGCGTCCGCCGTCAGCGCTCAGCGCTGCAGCGCGGTCACGGCCGCCAGGTACCCCTCGTCGATCGGCAGCTCGGCCAGGTGCCGACGGGTCAGCGCAGCCGCAGGGGCCAGCTGCGCCACGGGGGCCATGGCCGCGAGCATCACCCAGATCGCCATCCGGGTGCCCAGCCGTCGGAACCGCAGGTCGCGCACGGCCTCGGGTGCAGCCGAGCAGTGCCGTCCAGCTCGGCCCGGTCCGCCGCCAGCGCGGCCTCGTCCCCGGGCCCCAGCCGGGCGACCAGCGCGTCGAAGAAGCCCCGCGTGCACGCCCAGCCGTGCGCAGTCGCGCAGCACCTGGGCGCGCAGCACGTTGTGGCTGCCCTCCCAGTTCTCGTAGACGACGTTGTCGCGCAGCAGGCGGGGCAGCACGCTGAAGGTCTCGATGGCCCCGTTGCCGCCGAGCACCTCGATGCCGCGGTTGACCGCGTCGTGGGCCAGCACCGAGGTCTGCAGCTTGTTCAGGTTGACCGCGACCCGGAAGAACGCCGCGTCGCTGTCGCTGATCGAGCCGCGTCGATCTGCTCCTGCAAGCCGGCGAGCATCAGGGTCGAGGCCAGGCACGGCGACGGCGTCGGCGCGGATCCACGCCAGGGTCTCGGCCACCAGCGGGAACTCGCGCGATCGGCCGGCCGAACGCGGTGCGGTGCGCGGCGTAGGTGCGGCGATCACCCACGCCCGGCGCGCGTGCGCGGCGCAGCCGGCGGCGTTGAACAGCCGCGAGGTGGTGATCACCAGCTCCATCACGTTCCGGAACCCGTCGCGACACGCGGCCCAGCGCGGTGGCCCGCGCCCCGACGAAGTCGATCTCGCCGCTGGCCATCGACCGGGTGCCCAGCTTGTCCTTCAGCCGACGGATGCGAGAACCCGTTCAGCGTGCCGTCGGGCAGGAGGCGGGGCACCAGGAACAGCCCGAGGCCCTTCGTGCCGGTGGCCGGGTCGGCCACCCGGGCGGTCACCAGGAACACGTCGGCGTCGGCGTTGGAGCAGAACCACTTCTCGCCGCTGACCAGCCACGGGCTGCCCGGGCCGCCGTCGTGCGTCGCCGACCGGGACCGCGCGCACCGCGTTCGCGCCCACGTCCGAGCCGCCCTGCACCTCGGTGAGGAACTGCGAGGCGGTCAGGTTCGTGTCGTAGTCCGGGTCGAGCAGGCCGGGCAGGAACGCCGACTGCTGCTCGGCGGTGCCCAGGTGCTGCAGGGTGCGGATCGCCCCGGCGTCGCAGGCCAGCGGGCAGTTGTGGCCGGCCTCGCCGGCCTGGGCGGTGAGGTAGAACAGCGTGAGGATGTAGCGATGCGGGGCGGCAGCGACCGGCCGGCGCGGTGACGTGCCCCCGGCCCGGCCGTCGACCCCGACCTCGGCGTACGCGGACATGATGCCGGTGCCGTAGATGGCCCGGCCGGCCTCGGTATGCGCCGGGTGGTGCGCGACGCCGGCGGTGTGCCGGCCGATCCCGTCCCAGCGTCGAGCTGCGGGTGGTTGCCGCGCAGGTCGTTGGTCCGTGCGGCCCGGTCCAGCGGCCCCGCGACGGCCCGGCCGGCCGCGTGCAGGGCCTCCCGGCGCTCGCCCAGCCCGTGGTGGGTGATCAGCGCGGCCATGTCGGCGTCGTCGGCGAACAGGTCGGTGGGCTGGGCGGCCAGCCAGGCGGCCAGCGCGTCGCGACCGACGGTGGCCGCCGACTCCTGCGACGGCGTCGCCGATCCCGCGGGCGGATCTGCTGGTCGATGCACCGGGTCCGGGGTCTGCGCGGGGGTCATGCGGCCCAGCGTAGACCGACCCGGAACCCGACCCCGGCAATCTGTTCGTAACGCAGGCGCCCCCAACGTCATCCCCACGAAACACGACTGGCCCGCCCGTGCAACACGCTGCATGCACTGTTCCGGGCATGACCCCGAGCGGGGTCTCTCACGACGGAGAGGGAGTGATCGCCCATGCCGGACATCAACACCGGCGACACCGCGTGGTTGCTCATGAGTGCTGCGCTGGTCCTGCTCATGACGCCAGGCCTCGCGTTCTTCTACGGCGGCATGGTCCGCACGAAGAGCGTGCTCAACATGATGATGATGTCGTTCATCACGATCGGCATCGTGAGCATCCTCTGGGTGCTCTACGGCTACTCGATCGCCTTCGGCGACACGGGCAACGGCTTCTGGGGCGGCCTGGGTGACCTGGGCCTCGGCGAGCTGATCGGCAAGCCGGCGGCCAACGGCGGGTACTACCCGATCCCGGCCCTGGTCTTCGCGATGTTCCAGCTGATGTTCGCCATCATCACCCCGGCGCTGATCTCGGGCGCCATCGCCGACCGCGCGAAGTTCTCGACCTGGGCGGTCTTCGTGGCCATCTGGGTGACCGTGGTCTACTTCCCGGTCGCGCACTGGGTCTTCGACTTCGGCGGCGCCGCCCTCGACGGCGTCGGTGACGGCTGGCTGGCGGGCATGGGCGTGGAGGACTTCGCCGGTGGCACCGCGGTGCACATCAACGCCGGCGCCGCGGGCCTGGCCCTGGCCATCGTGCTGGGTCGCCGCGTCGGCTGGCCCAAGACCCCGATGAAGCCGCACAGCCTGCCCCTGGTGCTGCTCGGCTCCGGCCTGCTGTACTTCGGCTGGTTCGGCTTCAACGCGGGCTCGGCGCTGGGTGCCAACCAGACCGCGGCCATCGCGTTCACCAACACCATGGTCGCCACGGCCTCCGGCATCATCGGCTGGACCCTGCTGGAGAAGATCCGCGACGGTCACCCGACCTCGCTGGGTGCCGCCTCCGGCGCGGTGGCCGGCCTGGTCGCGGTCACCCCGGCCTGTGCGTTCATCGTCCCCTGGGCCGCAGTCGTGCTGGGCCTGCTGGTGGGCGTGCTCTGCGCCCTGGCCGTGGGCATGAAGTACCGGTTCGGCTTCGATGACTCCCTCGACGTGGTGGGCGTCCACCTGGTCGGCGGTCTCGTCGGCTCGCTGTTCATCGGCTTCCTGGCCACCCCGAGGTCCGGCTACGGCACGGGCGTGGGGCTGTTCTACGGCGGCGGGTTCGACCTGCTGGGCAAGCAGGCCATCGGTGCCTTCTCGGTGCTGGCCTACTCGTTCGTGATCACCCTGATCCTCGGCTACGCGCTGAAGGCCGTGATGGGCTTCCGCATCGACGACGAGGACGAGGTGGCCGGCATCGACCTGGCCGAGCACGCGGAGGGCGCCTACGAGCTGGGCAACTCCGGCGGCGGCGGGATGTTCTCCGGCAACTTCAGCGGCGGCACCATCGACACGCGCTCCAAGGAGGAGGTGAAGGCATGAAGCTCATCACCGCGATCATCAAGCCCTTCAAGCTCGAGGACGTCAAGAACGCCCTGGAGGCCTACGGGATCCACGGCCTGACCATCTCGGAGGCCAGCGGCTACGGCCGTCAGCGCGGCCACACCGAGGTCTACCGGGGGGCGGAGTACACCGTCGACCTGGTGCCGAAGGTGCGCATCGAGGTGCTGGTCGAGGATGACGACGCCACCGGCGTGGTCGACGTGATCACCAAGAGCGCCCAGACGGGCCGGATCGGCGACGGGAAGGTGTGGATCATCCCGGTCGACTCCGTCGTGCGGGTCCGCACCGGCGAGCGCGGCCCGGCCGCTCTCTAGGCCGGCAGGCACCCCAGTGATCCGCCGCCCGGAGACCCTCCGGGCGGCGGATCACGTGCTCCGACCCCCGTCCCCACGCACCCTGCCCGCACCTCCCACTGCCCGCCCGCTCACCCGAGAGGACGCCATGACGGCCCAGACCTCCGCGCTCCCGCCGGCCAGCGCCTTCCTGGCCGCCCGTGCCGAGCTGCTCGCCGCGCCGGGCCGGCCCTCCGCCAGCACCCGCCGGGCCCTGACCCAGCTGACCGACGACTGGCTGCTGGGCCTGTACCGGGCCAGTGGAGCGGCCACCCGTGGCGCCACGCTCATTTCCGTCGGCGGCCATGGCCGCCGCGAGCTCAGCGCCGGTTCGGACCTCGACCTGCTGCTGGTCCACCCCGGCGGCGAGATCTCCGACGTCGCCGACCTGCTCTGGTACCCGATCTGGGACTCCGGCCTGCGCCTGGACCACTCCGTGCGCACCTCCGCCGAGGCCCGCCGTGTCGCCGCCGCCGACGTGCGTGCGGTGCTCGGGCTGCTCGACGCCCGGACCCTGGCCGGCGACGACTCGGTGACCTCCGCGCTGAAGGCCTCCGTGCTGGCGGACTGGCGTGCCCTGGCGCCGAGCCGCCTGCCCGACCTGCACGCCTCGGTGCGTGACCGCGCCGGCACCCACGGCGATCTGGCGCACCTGCTCGAGCCGGACCTCAAGGAGTCCTACGGCGGCCTGCGCGAGCTGACCGTGCTGCGAGCCATCAGCGCCTCGTGGGTCACCGACGTGCCGCACGCGGAGCTCGCCAGTGCCAAGGAGTTCCTGCTCGACGTGCGCGATGCCCTGCACCGCGTGGCCAGCCGGCCGACCGATCGCCTGACCCAGCAGGAGCAGGGCCCCGTTGCCCGTCACCTGGGACTGCCCGACTCCGATGCGCTCCTGCGCTCGGTCAGCGCCGCGGGCCGCTCCGTCGGGGTGGCCTCGGACATCGCCTGGCGCGAGGTCGAGCGGACCACCCGCTCGCGGCGCAAGCTGGGCCTCAAGCGCCTGGCGGTGCGCAGCGCCGAACGCAGCCCGCTGGCCGAGGGCGTGGTGCTCCAGGACGGTGAGGCGGTCCTGGCCGCCGACGCCCGACCCGAGCGCGACCCGGTGCTCGTGCTGCGTGCGGCGGCCGCGGCGGCGCAGTCCGGGATCCTGCTCGGGCGCCACGCCGTGCAGCGTCTGGCGGCAGAGTCCGCTGCGATGCCGGTGCCGTGGCCGGTGGGCGCTCGCGACGCCCTGGTGTCGCTGCTCGGCGCCGGTCGCCACGCGGTGCCCGTCTGGGAGGCCCTGGACCAGGCAGGGATCATCACGACGCTGATCCCGCACTGGGATGTGGTGCGCTCGGCGCCGCAGCACAACCCCGTGCACCGGTTCACCGTCGACCGGCACCTGCTGGAGGCCGCGGTGCAGGCCTGCGCGTTCACCCGCGACGTCCAGCGCCCGGACCTGCTGCTGGTCGGCGCCCTGCTGCACGACATCGGCAAGGGCCGCCCCGGTCGGGACCACACCGAGGTCGGGATCGAGCTCGTCGCCGAGATCGCCCCCCACCTGGGCTTCAGTCCCCAGGACAGCCACATGCTCGTGGAGCTGTGCCGCTATCACCTGCTGCTGGCCGAGACGGCCACCCGCCGCGACCTCGACGATCCGCAGACCATCGACACGGTCGCCGACGCGCTGGGCAGCACCGAGCTGCTCGACCTGCTGGCGGGCCTGACGGTGGCCGACGCCCTGGCCACCGGCCCGTTGGCGTGGACCGGTTGGAAGCGCGCCCTGGTGGCCGACCTCGTCGCGCGGGTGCGCGGGCAGCTGGACGGCGTGGCGCTGCCTGCCGAGCCCCGCCTGAGTGAGGACCAGCTGGCGATGGCCGGCGGCGACGGGGTGCGGGTGCTTCTGCAGGGCACGGACACCGGCTACGACGTGACCGTGTCGGCGCCGGACCGGCTGGGCCTGCTCGGGCTCGTCGCGGGAGTGCTGTCGATGCACCGCCTCGAGGTGCGCTCGGCGCTGACCGAGACCGTGGGGGAGCGGGCGGTCGAGGTGTGGAGCGTGCATCCGATGTTCGGCGAGCCACCGGCCGTCGAGCGGCTGCGCGAGGACATCCGCCGCGCGCTCAACGGCCAGCTCGACGTCGCAGCCCGGCTGGCCAGGCGGGAGGAGTCCCAGCCACGGCCCGGGACGGCCGGGCCGCGTGTGGACATCATCGAGGGCGCATCGAGCCGTGCGACGGTGCTCGAGGTGCGCGCCCACGACGCCCCGGGGCTGCTGCACCGGGTGGGCACGGCCATCGCGGCCACAGGCACGGACATCACGGCGGCGCGGGTCTCCACGCTCGGCTCCGAGGTGGTCGACGTGTTCTACCTCGTCGACCGGCACGGCCAGCCGCTGGTGCCGGAGCTGGCCGGGGCAGTCGCGGAAGCCGTCGCCGACGTCCTGGCCGAATCCGACCCCGGCGCCGCCTGACCCCCCACCCCGCCCCCGCCCCCCCGCCCCCGCCCCCCTGATCGCAGAATCTCCCGTATGTGCTCGTTTCTCCCGTACCTCCGGGAGAAACGAGCACATACGGGAGAACCTGCCGGGCGGGCCGGGGCGGGCCTGGGCGGGGTGGGGGTGGGGGGTGAGGGCCGGGCTGGGGTGGGGTGGTCAGCAGGCGGGGTGGTAGGCCAGCGCGGGGAGGAACCGTTCCCACTCGAGCGTGGTCAATCGGCGCCCGGCCAGCCGGCACGCCGTCTGCCCCCACGCCGTGGGGTTCAGGTCGATCTCGACCAGGCTCGTCTGGGTGCCGACGAGCATGTGGCCGTCGGCGGTCGGCGCCAGGGCGAAGGCGTCGCCGGTCCCGTCGTTCGGCAGCGCCAGGTCGGAGACGGCCACCTGGAGCGTTGCCCCGTCGAGGATGGTCACGGACCGGTCGTGCGAGGCAACCAACCAACGGCCGTCCCCGGTGAACCGCATCCGGGACAACTCGGTGGCCCGCGGTGCCCAGGCCGACTCCAGCGGGCGACCGGTGACGGCGTCCCACACGACCAACTTGCCCAGGCCCCGGCTGGTTCCGACCAGGCGCGCGCTGTCGGCAGTGAAGTCCATCGACTCCGCATTGGTCGACATGCCGGCCGTGCGCACGCGCGCATCCACGTCGTACAGGCGGACCAGGTCGGCATTGAACGACACCGCGAGCCTCCGGGAATCCGGCGAGAACACGAGGTCCCGAGGTGACGGGGCGTCGGCGTTCACATCCCGGTCGGTGAAGTCGTCGACGAACACCGGTGTGCGCGTGGCCAGGTCCCAGATCGTCAGTCGGGTCTCCTCGGCGGCACCGTCGGGGCTGTCGTCGGCGGGGGTGAACCCAGCGGTGGCCAGGTAGCGGCCGTCCGGGGAGACCGCCAGCCAGGAGGTCGGCACGTCGTCGCGGGACCACCTCACCGTCCGATCGGGAAGCGACCACATCCGCAGGTGGCCGGTGCGGTCGGCCGCGATCAGTGCGGAGCCGTCAGGCAGGAAGGCGAGGGCGGTGACCCGGCGATGGATGGCCGGCACCGTCGAGGTGTCCGGGGTGCGGTACGGGCCTAGGGAGAGTTCCTTTCCGCGCGTGGAGAGAGTGCTGCGGTCGAACAGCGTCACCCGTCCGTCCCCACCCCCGGCCGCGATGGTCGTGCCTGCCGTGGCGACCGCGTGGATGCGCTCGGCGGGCACCGCCCTGATCACGGGTGCGGGCGAGGTCAGGTCGAGGCGGGCGATCGTACCGACGATGTCCTGGGAGACCAGGCCCGCCGACGTGAACGCCAACGAGACCACGAGCTCGCTGCCCGAGAGCCGGGCGACCTGCTGCAGCGGGGCCAGGGAGTAGACCTCGCGGGTGCCGTCGATCCGGCCGATGGCCACCTGTCGGCCGTCGGCCGACCACGCCAGGGCACTGGCCGGGGAGTCGCCCGGGATGCTGAGCAGGGCCCGTCCGGTGCGGACATCGAGCACGCGGACAAGACCGGTGCCGAGCTCGCCGGCGAGGGTCCGCGACCCATCGGGGGAGATGGCGGTCTGCCAGAGCCCCGAGCCCTGGCGCGCCGAGGCCAGGACGGGGCCCACCTGGCGGGGCTGGACCGTGTCGACCACCACCGCCACCCGCTGGGCGCCGTACTCGCCGTTCTGGCCGATCATCTGGATCTGCGCGTGCGTCCCATCGGCGCTGACGGTCAGGCCCGTGGTGAACACCGTTCCGGGCTCCGTGACGGGAAGGCCTCTCAGGCGCACCGTGACCGGGCCCTCCCAGGAGCCCTCCCGCAGGTGCCAGATGCGCGCCGTCTCATCGAGTACGGAGACGAGGGTGCGCCCGTCGGCGGAGACGCGCATCCGGTCCAGGTCCATGAACCCCGCAGCGCGGGCACCCGGGACAGGCTGTGCCGGCCCCGACTGCGTGCCCGTCGTCGTGTCGAAGGCGACCAGCACGGCCGCGCCCTCCTCGGCGGGATCCGCGACGGCGGACGCGTCCGTGGGCGGGGTCTGGGTGGCCGCCCGCCACGTCGTCGGCGCCGCCACCAGCGCGGTCCTACCGCCGTCCACCAGGCCCGCAGGGTGGTAGGTCCAGGTCTGGTCGTCTGAGCCTGCCAAGGGGCCGGCGAGGCTCCTTCCGGTGGTCGTGTCCAGCAGGTGGATGGCGCCGTCCGCATTGAGCTCGAGCAGCCTGCTGCCGTCGGGGCTGACGGTGTGGTCGCGCGTGACGGTGGAGGGGGGCGAGGTGGAGGCGTCGGCAAGGCCGGCGAGCCCGCCCGCCTTGATGAGGCTCTGCAGCAGGGCTCCCTGGGTGACGGGCGCGTCGGAGAGGGCGACGGCCTGTCGGGCCAGGAGAAGGGAGAGTGCGGTGCTGGGCTCGGCGATCGCCGTCGTGCCCAGGCGTGCAGCCCGGGCGTCCACGGCGGCAGCGTCGGCCCGGGCGGCCGCCTGCTGCGCCTGGCGCCCCCGCAGGCCGGCGAGAGTGCCGGCGAGCAGGGAGGCCATCAGCAGGGCCACCAAGGCTGTGAGCGCGCCGGCGAGCTGCCGGTTGCGGCGCACCTGGGCCGCGTGGGCCCGGTGCTCGCGGACCTGCTCGGCCTCGGCCGCAGCGGTCGAGGCGGACAGGAACTCCGCCTCGACGGGCGCGAGCACCGCTCTGGTGCGCGCCTGCCATTCGCGCGCCGCAGCCAGGCGTGCACCCCGATAGAGCTCCTCGTCGGGTCGGGACAGGACCTGCCAGGTGTCGGCAGCCACCTGCAGGTGGGCCAGGATCCGCAGGCCCTCCACGTCGTCGTCGAGCCAGGTGCGCAGCCGGGGCCAGGCCCGCACGAGCGACTCGTGGGCCACGGTCACCGAGTCCTCGGCTGTCGTGACGAGGCGGGCGCGGACGAGCAGGTCGAGGATCCGCGGCGCATCGGGGGTGCCGGCGAACACCCGTGCGGGCACGCGTGTCACAACCGGATCCCCCGTGGGGCCGGTGGTCACCAGGCGCTGCAGCACCGAGCGCAGGACCTCGCGATCCTCGGGTGCCAGCGACTCGTAGAGCCGCTCCGCGGTGATCGCGACCGCCGAGTGGATCCCGCCCGTGGCGCGGTAGCCCTCGACCGTCATCACGGTTCGCTCGCGGTGCGCCCACGTCTCGACGAGTGCGTGCGAGAGCAGGGGCAGCCCGCCCGGTGCCCCCTGCACGTCCCGGACGAGCAGGTCGACCAGTCCGGGCTCCAGGACCAGCCCGACGAGGTGCGCCGGGCCCTCGATGGCCTCGCGGAGCTCCTCGTCGGTGAGCGGCGTGAGCAGCAGCAGGCCCTGCTCTGCCAGGCGCGCCAGCCGGGGACTCACCCCTAGCGACCCGAGGTAGTCGGCACGCAGCGTCGCGATGACAGGGGTTCCGGAGTCCACGAGGTCGGCGAGGCGGTCGAGGTAGGTGCCCAGGCTCGAGTCCTCGGGCCGGTGCAGGGCGAATGCCTCCTCCAGCTGGTCGGTGACCATCACGCCTCCCGTGGGGAGCGCCGCGACGGCGGCAGACAGGGTCGCCACGGGATCGGGTCCTGGCGTCAGGACGGTCACCGTGCGCCCCGTGCGGGCCAGAGCCGGCACCACCCCTGCGCGGACGAAGGAGGACTTGCCCGACCCGGACGGGCCGACCACGAGGAGCAGCGAGGACCGGTCGAGGCGGCGCAGGGCGTCCTCGACGGTAGCCCTGCGGCCGAAGTAGAAGTCCTCGTCCTTGGCCTCGAAGGCACGAAGGCCCCGGTAGGGGCACGTCTCGGTCGATCCGCCGCCGCGCGTGGGCACCTCGAGCAGGGCCGGGTCCTGCCGCAGCATGCGGCGCTCGAGATCGACCAGGTCCCGGCTGGGGTCCAGCCCGAGTTCCTCCCGGAGGGTGGTGGCTGCCCGGCGCAGGACCTCCAGCGCGTCGCCCTGCCGGCCGCCACGGTAGAGCGCGGTCGCCAGCAGGGCCCACCGACGCTCGCGGAACGGCTCGCGGGCCACGAGGGGTCCCGCCGTGGCGGCGGCCTCGATCGCCCGCCCCGCGGCCAGCTCCGCAGCCACGAGGTCCTCCTCAACGGCGCGGCGCAGCTCCAGAAGGCGTGCGGCCTGCGCCTGGGCCGGTGGCCAGTCGGCGAGTTCGGGGAAGGGGTCACCGCGCCAGAGCGCCAGGGCGGCGCGGAAGGTGGTCGCCGCGCGCTCGGGCTGGTTCAGCGCCAGGAACTCGCGGCCCCGCGCTGCCAGGCGCTCGAACTCGACCGTGTCCAGATCGACGCGGTCGACCGGGACCTGATAGCCGAGGGCCGTGGTCAGGATCGCATCCGTGCCCAGTACCCGGCGCAGCCTCATCACCGAGCCCTGCACGACCTTGCTCCACGACTTGGGAGGCTCATCGCCCCACAGGGCCTCGGCCAGGGTGTCCGGAGGCACGCTGTTGCCCGGCTCGACGCACAGGGCGCTCAGGATCACGCGGTCGCGGGGACCGAGGCGCCCCTGGACGCCACTGATCTGAGCCGGGCCCAGGAGCTGGACGCCCATACCCACCACCTCCGTGCTCGCAGTGTGGGGGCACGTGCCAACACCGGTCAACGGGCCTGATACCGCCTTGATACCGCAGTGCGGTGCCCACTGATACCGACGCGCATCAGCGTCATGGCTGCCGGCCCCGAACCTCGGGGCCCCACACCGAAGGAGCAGACCATGGCATCCACCGACCTCGGGACCCCGAAGCGAGCTGGCGACGGTGCGCACACCACCAACCGGGGGCTCACCCTGATCGTCCTGGCCGTGGCCGCACTGGCAGTGCTGGCCCTCACCTCGTGGTTCGGCGCGGACGCCCCGGCGTCGACGAGCACCTCTGCGAGGACCTCTGGTGCGGCCGCCTACGCCCCGGGCGGGTCCGTGTACGACGCGCAGGTGCCTGCAGGTGCCGGGGCGTCGAGCCTGGCGGCCTACCGGCCCGGCGGGTCGGTGTACGACGCGCAGGTGCCTGCCGCGGCGCGGCCGGGGTCTGCGGGGCCGTCGAGTCTGGCGGCGTACGCGCCGGGCGGGTCGGTGTACGACGCACAGGTGCCCGTGGGGGCGCGGTGATGCCGACTCGACGAGATGAGTGCGGTGGCTGGCCCCGGACGGCGGCTACCGCACTCGCGGCCCCGAATCAGGCGGGGTCGAGCAGGTCAGGCTCGGGACGGGCCCCCGAGCTCTGCGACCCATGCGGCCATGCGTTCGCTGAAGAAGGCGGCGGGGTCCGGGTAGATCCAGTGCAGCTGGCCCGTGACCTCGAGGGTGACCAGGCCGTGCCAGAGTGCCCAACCGGCCAGCATGCGGGGTACGAGCCCGGCAGGGAAGTCGGGTGCCAGGGCGCGCAGCTGGTCGAGCACCTGGCCCTCGCCCTGCGCGGGCTGCTGCCCCGCGCCCGGGTCTGCGACCTGTCCGGCCTGCCAGGCCAACGCGGCCAGCGTGAAGAAGACCGCCCCCATCCGGCGGTTGGCCTCCACCGTCGGGCCCTGTTCGGGCGCCTCGTAGCCGGGCACCGGCGTGCCGAAGATGAGAAGGAAGCGGGCCGGGTTGGCCACGGCCCAGGCACGGTAGGCCTCGATCGCACGCAGGAGGGCGGCCGTCGGGTCGCCGGGTCCCTCATCCGGGCACGGCTCCCGTCGGACTGGCCCCCGTCGGACTGGCCCCCGTCGGACTGGCCCCCGTCGGACTGGCCCCCGTCGGACTGGCCCCCGGGCCCGATGCTCGCGGCGGATGGGGCGCTCAGGACTGCGCCGGTGAGGCCACCGGCGGCGGCCACGGCGTCGGCCAGATCGTTGTAGGCGTCCACGAGCAGGTCGGTCAGCAGCGCGTCGCGGCCGTCGTAGTAGCGGTAGAGCCCCGCCGGGCTCATCCCGATCGCCCGAGCGACGCCGCGGATCGACAGTGCAGGGGCGCCCTCCGTGGCCACCTGGCGCAGGGCGGCGGCCTTGATCTCCGCCACCGTGGAGGTGCGCGCTCGCTCACGCCGAGTGGTTGTCACAGGCCCAGCCTAGCGGGCGACTGACCCTAACGCGAACATCCCTTGCAATGCGAACGCTGTTCGCGTATCGTCAGTCACATGACCACACACACCGTTCTCGGAGCCGCCGGCTCAGCCGGCACCGCACTCGTGCACGCCCTGCTCGCCGAGGGCCTCGAGGTCCGCGCCGTCACGCGCTCGGGTCGGGCCGAGCTGCCTGCCTCGGTCGGCATGGTCGCCGCCGATGCCACCGACTCGGCATCCCTGAGCGCCGCGCTGGCCGGATCGACCGCGGTCTACATGGCCGCCCAGCCCGCCTACCACCGCTGGCCCCAGGAGTTCCCCGCGATGCTCGATGCGGTCGTCGCAGCCACCGCTGCGGTCGGGGCGCGACTGGTGATGGTGGACAACCTCTACGCCTACGGCCCCGGTTCCTCGCCGATGACCGAGGCGACGCCCCAACGCGCCACCGACGCCAAGGGCCGCACCCGCGCGGCCATGGCCGACTCCCTGCTCGCTGCGCACGCCGCCGGCCGGCTGGAGGTCGTCATCGGGCGCGCCTCGGACTACTTCGGCCCCGGAGCCCAGAACTCGGGCATCACGGCGCTGGCGATCGACCCCGTGGCGGGCTCGGGGAAGCTGCGCTGGATGGGGACCCTCGACGCGCCGCACTCGTGCGCCTACCTGCCCGACGTGGCCCGCGCCTACGTCGCCCTGGGCACGGCCGCCGACGTGACCGGTCGGGTGTGGCACCTGCCGCACGCGCCCGCGGTCACGGGGGCCGCGTTCCTCGGCCTGGTCAACGACGCCCTGCCCCAGCCACGGCCGACCGGGGTGGTCGGCACCGGGATGCTGCGCCTGGCTGCCCCGTTCCACCGGATCTCGCGCGAGTCCCTGGCCATCGCCTACCAGTGGACCGATCCCTTCGTCGTCGACGACGCGGACTTCCGTGCACGGTTCCCGCAGGTCGACGTCACCCCGCTGGCCGACGCGGTCGCCCGGAACCGTGGCAGAGGCGCGCGCGCATGAGTCGGCCTTCCGGCCGCCTGACCGCAGCGCTGCCCACGCGGGGAGGATCAGGGCACGACCCAGCCCAGCGAGACAGCGTGCGACTGGATCCGCCGGGCGAGGTTGACGTCGCGCATCGTCACCCCACCGGAGTCGTGCGTGACCAGCCGGAACGTGACCGTGCGCCAGCGGATGTCGATGTCGGGGTGGTGGTTGGCCGCCTCGGCCGATGTGGCAGCCCGCTCGACCAGCGCGATCGCCACGGGGAAGCTCTCCATCGTGTAGCTGGCCGCGATCCCGCTGGGGTCGCCCGTCCAGCCGCCGAGGCCAGTCAGGTGCCCGGCGAGGGTGGCGGCGCTGAGCAGGTCGGAGTCGCCCATGCCCGGATGCTCCCACCGGGCAGCGGCCCCCGCCACCTGTGGCCGTCGACCTCTCGCTCACCCGCGGCCCCACGCCGCCTTCGTGCAGTCGATTCCGACGTTCTGACGGTCGGTTTCGACTGCACGACGGCAGAGGGCGCCTCGGCAACCACCCCGCCACCGTTCACCCGCGGCCCCATCCCGCGCTGGTGCAGTCGATTCCGACGTCCTGACGGTCGATTTCGACTGCACAAGGGCCGAGGTGCGGCTGCGGTGTGCCCAGGGGGCGGTTAGGTTGGCCCGGTGCGCATGGTGCTGCCTGAGGCGGGGGATGTTGATGTGGCCGGGCTCGCCGCGCTGTACGGGTGGCCCCGGCCGCGCTGGGTCCGCGCGTGCCTGGTGATGAGCCTCGACGGCGGCCTGGCCGGGCCTGACGGACTGTCCGGGACGATCTCCTCGCCGGCTGACCGGGTCGTGCTCGCCGCCACCCGCGCCACGGCTGACGCCTACCTCGTCGGCGCCGCCACCGTCCGCGCCGAGGGGTACTCCCCGGTGCACGCCAAGCCTGCCCACGAAGCCGAGCGCGCGAGCCGGGGGCAGGCTCGCGCCGCGACGCTCGCGGTCGTCTCCGGCTCGTGTGACTTCGACTGGTCGGCGGCGCGCTTCCAGCACTCCGACAACGTCCCGATCGTGCTCACCACCGAGGCCGCGAACCCCGCCGCTCGTGCCCGCGCCGCCGAGGAGGGCTGCGAGGTGGTCATCGCCGGGGAGCGCACTGTGGACCTGGTCGCCGCCCTGGACGCCCTCGCCGAGCGCGGGCTCACCCGCGTGACCGCCGAGGGTGGGCGCACGCTCATCGCCCAGCTCGTGGCCGGCGACCTGATCGACGAGGTCGACCTCACGCTCTCGCCGACGCTGGTCGCCGGACACCGCCCGGAGGCGGTCGGCCCGGGCGTCCTGCACCGGATGCGCCTGGCCCAGCTGCTCGAGGACGACGGCTTCCTGTTCACCCGCCACCTGCGCGCCGAGGAGCGCTAGATGCTCGACCTGCCCACGTTCGCGGCGCTGGCCGACGCCCACCCCGAGGCGCTGGCCCATCCGGTGGCGCCGGTGGTGATCGGTGGCCGGACCCTGGACCTCGACGCGGACCCCCTGCTCATGGGCGTGGTGAACCTCTCCCGGGACTCCACCTACCGCGAGTCGATCGCCATCTCCACGGCCTCGGCGCTGCGCCGGGCCAGGGCGATGCACGCCCAGGGCGCGGGTCTGGTCGACCTGGGTGCGGAGTCGACCACCCTGCGCGCCTCCCGGGTGGACTCGCAGGCCCAGATCGCCGCACTGGTGCCGGTCATCGAGCCGCTGGCCGCCGAGGGGATCCCGGTCTCTGTCGAGGCGTACTCCCCGGCGGTGGTCCGGGCCTGCCTGGCCGCAGGGGCGCAGGTGGTGAACCTCACCGGCAGCGCCGACCTCGAGGCGATCTACGGCCTTGCCGCCGAGCATGACGCCGCGGTCATCATGTGCTTCATCCCGGGGGCCACCGCGCGTGACGTCGGCGAGGTCACCCTCGACCGCGACCCGATGCCGGTGCTGCTCGACTACTTCGCCGCGCGTCTGGAGCACGCCCGCGCCCACGGCGTGACCGAGATCGTCATCGATCCGGGCCTGGGCTTCTACTACGGGAACCTGACCGACCCGATGACCCGGGCCCGCCACCAGGGGCAGGTGCTGCTCAACTCGTTCCGACTGCGAGCCCTGGGGGTGCCGATCTGCCAGGCGCTGCCGCATGCCTTCGACCTGTTCGAGGAGGAGTACCGCACCGCGGAGGGCTTCTTCGCGGTGCTGGCCAGCCTCGGCCGGGCCAACGTGCTGCGTACCCACGAGGTCGCGCGGGTGAGGGCCACGCTGGCGGCGATGCGGGCGCTCGGGTAGCCCTCGAAGCCGAGGGGCGTGCAGCGCCCCTACCCGCACCCCGCTGACCCGCACCCGACCCGTGGTGCCGATGCCCAACCGTGCACCGCGTGGACGGTCGGGGTGCCCGCCAGCGCTGTTGCGAAACGTTCGCAACAACCTAGAGTGGGCCCCGACACCAGGAGGCTCCCATGCACATTCCCGACGGGTTCATCGACGCCCCCGTCTCGGCCGCCGCCGGCGTGATCGCCGTGGTCGGCATCGGCGTGGCCCTCAAGCGCTCGAGCAGGGAGCTCGACGAGCGCACCGCCCCGATGGCCGGGCTGGTGGCGGTGTTCATCTTCGCCGTGCAGATGCTCAACTTCCCGATCGGCGCGGGCACCAGCGGCCACCTGCTCGGCGGGGCGCTGGCCGCGATCCTCGTCGGTCCGTGGACCGGGGCGCTGGCAGTCTCGGTGGTGATCCTCATCCAGGCCCTGATGTTCGCCGACGGGGGCCTGAGCGCCACGGGCCTGAACATCATCAACATGGCCTTCGTCACGGTGGCCGTGGCATGGCCGGTGTTCCGGATCACCGCCAAGGCCCTGCCCCGGCGCCGGCCCGTCTGGATGGGTGCGGCGTTCCTGGCCGCGTTCCTGTCGGTGCCGGCCTCGGCGCTGGCGTTCGTCGTCGAGTACGCGATCGGCGGCACTGGCACGTTCTCAGTCAGCACCGTGCTCGCGGCGATGGTCGGCGTCCACGCCGTGATCGGCATCGGCGAGGGCGTGATCACGGCGCTGACCGTCGGCGCGGTGCTCGCCGTGCGCCCCGACCTCGTCCGGGGCGTGCGCGACCTGCTGCCCGACCCGAGCTGCGGCCCGCGCCGCAGGCTGCCTGAGGAGGCCCGGATGCGACGCAACGTGTGGATCCTGATCGGTGTCGGGATCGGCGTGAGCCTGCTGCTGGCCGGCGTGGTCAGCTACTACGCGAGCAGCCACCCGGACGGCCTTGAGGCTGTGGCCAACGACATCGGCTTCGGGGAATCGGCGCGCGACTCGGCCATCGCCGACTCGCCCCTGTCGGACTACCAGGTCACCGGTATCGCCGATGAGCGGATCGCCGGCGGCCTGGCGGGGATCATCGGCGTGCTGGTCACCGCAGCACTCGCATTCGGCCTGTTCCTGTGGCTCGGCCGCCGGGGCCGTGCCTCGAGTCTCGATGGACCCGGGTCCGAGGATGGCCCGGGGTCCGGCGAAGGGCACGGGCCGGGCGATGGCCCCGGGCACGGCGACCGGGTGACCACGGACGCCGCCTCCGGGCGGGACGCCGCCTCCGGCGGTCGCAGCAGTCCGATGCCGCCTCCGGCCCGATGCTGGGCGGCTGATGTCGACCACCGCACCGGTCGACCACCGGCACGGCCACGACGTCGGCGAGCAGCTCTACCTGCACCGGCACACGCCCGTGCACCTGCTGCCCCCGAGGTCAAGATCGTGGCGCTGGTCGCCTTCATCTTCATCGTGGTGGCCACCCCGGTGCACCAGATGTGGGCCTTCGCGGTCTACTTCGCGATCCTGGTCGCGGTCGCCCGGGTGGCCCAGCTGCCAGCGCGGGTGGTCGCCCCCGGATGGTCGTCGAGGTCCCGTTCCTGCTGTTCGCCGCGCTGATGCCGTTCACCGGTCCCGATCCTCAGGTGCAGGTCGCCGGGCTCACCCTCTCCGAGCCGGGCCTCTGGGCGGCGTGGGGGATCGTGGCCAAGGGCACGATCGGCGTGCTCGGCGCGATCATCCTGGCCGCCACCACACCGTCGCGGGACCTGCTGACCGGCCTGCGCGAGCTGCACGTGCCGCCGCTGCTGGTCCAGATCGCCTCGTTCATGCTGCGCTACATGCACGTCGTCTCCGACGAGATGTCGCGGATGAAGGTGGCCCGCGAGTCGCGTGGGTTCCAGGCCACGGGGATCGGGTCCTGGCCGGTGATCGCGCAGTCCGGGGGAGCGCTGTTCATCCGCTCCTACGAGCGCGGCGAGCGGGTGCACCTGGCCATGCTCAGCCGCGGGTACACCGGCACGATGCCCGTGCTCGACGACCTGCACGCCACCCGGCGGCAGTGGCTGACGGCCCTGGCCCTGCCGGCCATCGGGCTGGTCATCTGCGTGGCCGCGTGGGTGGTCCAGTCATGAACGGCCCCCAGCGGGCCCCAGGAGAGGCGCTGATAGTGAGCGAGCCCACACCCGAGGCGGGTGCGCCGGCCAGCCTGCAGGTCAGCGGCCTGGCCTACTCGTACCCGGACGGCCACCAGGCCCTGTTCGGCGTCGACCTGACGATCGGCCGGGGGGAGCGGGTCGCCCTGCTCGGGCCCAACGGCGCCGGCAAGACGACCCTGGTGATGCACCTCAACGGCATCCTCTCCGGGGGCCTGGGCGAGGTGTCGGTCGCCGGAACGCGGGTCGACGGTGAGGACCGCGCGGTCCTCCAGGAGGTGCGCCGCCGGGTCGGGATCGTGTTCCAGGACCCCGACGACCAGTTGTTCATGCCCTCGGTGCGCGAGGACGTGGCCTTCGGCCCGGCGAACATGGGCCTGCGCGGCCCGGAGCTCGACGCGCGGGTGGCGCACGCCCTCGACCTGGTGGGGATGACCGAGTTCGCCGACCGGCCCCCGCACCACCTCTCGTTCGGCCAGAGGCGCCGCGTGGCCGTGGCCACCGTGCTGTCGATGGAGCCCGAGATCCTCGTCCTCGACGAACCGTCGAGCAACCTCGACCCGGCCAGCCGGGCGGAGCTCGCTGCGATCCTGAACTCCCTGGACGTGACCATCCTCATGGTCACCCACGACCTGCTCTACGCCCTCGAGCTGTGCCCGCGGTCGGTGGTCATGTCCCAGGGGGCGATCGTCGCCGACGGGCCCACGCGCACCCTGCTGGCTGATGAGGGCCTGATGGGCAAGTACCGGCTGGCCCTGCCCACCGGGGTCACGCTGCAGGGGTAGCGGTCAGCCGGCCGGGATCTCCGCGGCGGCCTTGAGCGAGGCCAGCGAGGCGATGATGTTGCGACGGTTGTGCTCGTCGCGCGGGCCGGGGATGATCAGCGACCCCGCGGCCGAGAGGAACGCGCCGCGCCGGCCCTCGCGCCGGTCGACCCACGTCTCGGTCACGGTGCAGCCCTCGTCGGTGGCCTCGATCGTGTAGGACCACGACGAGACGGGGAACGGGCCGAAGGCCACGTCGAAGGCGAACGCGCGGCCCGGGTCCGCGGTGGTGATGTGGCACTGGGTGGCCCAGACCCACGGTCCGCGGCGGTTCATCCCCCAGAAGGTGTCCCCGACCCCGGGTCGGGTCGGTGCGCCGAGGGCGCCGACAGCCTCCGGGGAGATGGCCCCGACGCCGGCGCGGTCGGCCACCAGGTCGTAGACCACGTGCGGATCGGCGGCGATGTGCACGGACTCGACCACGGTGGTGCTCATGCGCTGAGTCTAGGCGGCGGCGCGCATCGCCGCGGTCCATCCAGATTCGCGCACCGGATCGCGGATCGCTCCAGGTCTGCTGCGGGTTCGGCACCCAGAATCTGGAGCGATCCGCGCCGGCCCGCGGCTGGAGGGGCGGGCGGGGCCCCTGGTGTGGGCGGGGCACCTGCGCGGGGCGGGAAGTGGGGGCGGTGAAGTGGGGGCGGTGAAGTGGGGGCCACCCCGGGGATCGTCAGCCGATCTGCAGGGTCCTGTCGTCGCGCATCGGGGGCCGGGCGCCGAGGGGGTCCTCGGCCTGCACGCTGAGCACGTACTGCCCGTCGGGCTCGCCGGCGGGCAGGGACACCTCGAACCGGAACGGCGACAGGCGCTGCGCCGCGGCCGGCTGGGTCGTGCCCGCCGTCACCAGCCGTCCCTCGGGTGTGACCAGGCTCCACTGCGCGGCACCGTCGAGGGTGGCAGCAGAACCCGTGACGACGAAGCGGCGTCCCACGCTCGACCGATCGGCGGGCAGGTCCACCTGCGCCAGGAGCCGGACCTGCGACTCCGGGGCGCGCCTGACCGGCTCGGTCCAGGACCCCCCGCCCCACAGGTCACGAGCCGGACGGCCGTCGATGAGCAGCCGGACCGGGTCGTCGCGGCCCACGGCGGCCGTGGCCGTGTAGACCAGCTGCTGCACGGCCAGCTCCGCGGCGGCGTCCCCGACGCGGGCGCCGAGGCCGGTGCCGGCGAGGTCGACCGTGATGGTCCCGTCCCCGACGCGCACATCGCGGACCAGGGTGTCGCGGGGCCATGGGCTGGCGTAGTCGGAGTCCCGGGGTCGTCCGTGGAGCATCTCGATGAGCGCGTCCTGGGCCCGGCTGGCGGGCTCGTCGAGGGAGGGCAGCGAATGGAACTCGCGGGCCAGGCGCAGCCCGGCGCCGGTGTCGGTCAGGTAGAAGATCGCCAGCGACTTGGGGTCGCTCGACACCCCCGAGGTCTCTGTGGCGGCCGGGGCCGGGCGCTCGAGGCCGGGCGGGACCGCAGTCGCATCGTCGGGGTTCGTGCGGTCACGACCCGGATCGTCGCGGTTCGCATCGTCCGGAGCCGCATGGTCCGAGCCCGCACCGGCCGCTCCGCCAGCGCCGGACGCCCCCAGCGAGGGCTGACCCGCGCTGGTCGTCGGACTGGTGGGCCCGGTCGGGCCCGCGGCACCGGTGCTGACCCCGTCCAACTCCGCGCGGGTCGTGCCTGCCTGCTCGCCCGCCGCCTGCGGGGGAGCTGCGGGCGTCCGCGAGGAGGTGCAACCGCCCACGATGAGCACGCATGCGAGCACCGCGCTCACCCGCGTGCCCGCTCGCCCGCCCACGCTCACCGCCTGACCTGACTCGTCCAGGCGCCCAGCATCCCCCGGGTGGGGAACCCCGGCAACGTCCGGGCACGGGGGCGTTCGGTTCCGGGGCGCCGCATTCCCCGGGCGCGCCCATGCCGCGGCCGTCACGGCCCGGCCTGTCGGGTGACCAGTTCCGCCGCGCAAGTGCCGCCGGCGTGTCAGGATTCGGCACCATGGATGTCGAAGAGGTGGAGCAGGTCGTCGAAGGACTCAACGAGCGGGGGTTCATCGCCTCGGTGTTCCGTCCCGGGCTGAACCGTGTGTGTGTGCGTGTGGTGCTGCCCGGCGGCTCGGAGGCGCTCTGGGACACCGACGGCGCCGCAGGCCTGGAGGCGCAGGTCATGGCCGACGGGATGCTCGTCGGCTTCGTGCCCACCATCGCGGGTTCGGCCTCGTTCAACGTGCAGCAGACGATCGACGCGATCGCCACCGCGCGCTACGTCGGCGGGTGAACGACCCGACCCCGGGCGACCCGACCCCGGGCGACCCGACCCCGGGCGACCCGACCCCGGGCGACCCGACCCCGGGCGACCCGACCCCGGGCGACCCGACCCCGGGCGACCCCGACGCCGCGGGCCATCCCGGCGTGCGGGCCGTCGACACCTCCGAGGTGGGGGAGGCCTTCGACCGCCGCCGCACGATCATCGGCGGCCTGATCACTGTCGCGACCCTGCTCATCGTCTTCGTCGGGATCATCCCGAAGTTCGGCAGCTACGCCGACGCCTGGGCCGCGATCCAGCAGATGTCGGCCGCCTCCCTGCTGGCCCTGGGAGCCAGCGTGCTCGTCATGCTCGTGCTCTACGTGCTGCCCTACCAGGCGGCCATCCCGGGCCTGGCCTACCGGCCGGCCTTCATCATCCGCCAGACCTCGTTCATGATCAGCAACGCGATCCCGGCCGGGGGAGCGGTGGGCCTGGCCCTGCAGTACGCGATGCTCGGCAGCTACGGCGTGCCCGGCGCCGCGGCCACGGCCGGCATCGCCGTCACCAGCCTGTGGAGCCTGCTGATGACGCTCACGCTGCCCGTGTTCGGCGTGCTTGCCGCGCTGACCACCGGGCAGGTGCAGTCCCAGTGGGTCTGGGTGGCCGTCGCCGGGATCATCGCCACCGTCGTGTCGATCATCGCGCTCTGGTTGATCCTGCGCAGCGAGGAGTCCGCCCGGCGGGTGGGCGCATTCGGCCAGCGGCTGCTCGCCCCGGTGAACCGCCGCCGGGCCGACCCGCTGGATGCCACCGGCATGGTCCTGGACCTGCGCAACAGCACCAAGGACGTGCTGCTGGAGCACTGGCGCTGGGTGACAGTCTCCAACTACCTCGTCGTGCTGGCCCAGTTCGCGGTGCTCTGGTTCGCGATCCGGGGCGTGGTCGGCGACCAGCCCACCACGCTGACCATGGCCGGCGCCTTCGCGGCGTTCGCGCTCTCCCGGATGGCCAGCATGATCCCCGTCACCCCCGGCGGGCTGGGCACAGTCGATGCCGCCCTGATCGCCCTGCTGGTCACGTTCGGCCTCTCGCAGACCGAGGCGGTGGCCTCCACGCTGGTCTGGCGCACCGCGTCGTTCATCCCGCAGGTGAGCCTCGGTGTGCTCACCTTCGTCTGGTGGCGGGTCGAGCAGGCGCGGGCCGCGCGGGCGACCGCGGGCGCCTGACCCGACAGGCCCGGGTCGGGCGCGCACGCCGGTAGGATTCGCTCTCGTGTTCGCATCCCTGTCCGACCGGCTGTCCGCGACCTTCAAGGGTCTGCGCGGCAAGGGCCGGCTGTCCGAGTCCGACATCAACGCCACGATCCGTGAGATCCGGGTGGCCCTGCTGGAGGCCGACGTCGCGCTGCCCGCGGTGAAGGTCTTCACCGATCGCGTGCGGGAGCGTGCCGTCGGTGCTGAGGTCTCCGGGGCGCTGAACCCCGCGCAGCAGGTCGTCAAGATCGTCCACGAGGAGCTCATCGAGCTGCTCGGCGGCCAGACCCGGCGGATGACCCTGGCCAAGACCCCGCCGACCGTCATCCTGCTCGCGGGCCTGCAGGGCGCGGGCAAGACCACCCTGGCCGGCAAGCTCGCCGTGCACCTGCGCGAGCAGGGCCACACCCCGATGCTCGTGGCCGCCGACCTCCAGCGCCCGAACGCCGTGACCCAGCTGGCCGTCGTCGGCGAGCGGGCCAACACGCCGGTGTTCGCCCCCGAGCCGGGCAACACCGGAGCCAATCCGCAGAGCACCTGGGGCGACCCGGTCGCCGTCGCGCGTGAGGGTGTCGAGGTCGCGAAGGCCGCGCAGCACGACGTGGTCATCGTCGACACGGCCGGACGCCTGGCGATCGACCAGGCCCTGATGGAGCAGCTGCGCCAGGTCCGCGACGCGGTGCAGCCCGACGAGACCCTGCTGGTCGTCGACGCGATGATCGGCCAGGACGCGGTCAACACCGCGGTGGCCTTCCACGAGGGCGTCGGGTTCGACGGCGTGGTGCTGACCAAGCTCGACGGCGACGCGCGCGGTGGCGCAGCCCTCTCGGTGGTCACGGTCACCGGCGTGCCGATCATGTTCGCCTCCACCGGCGAGAAGCTCAGCGACTTCGAGCTGTTCCACCCCGACCGGATGGCCTCGCGCATCCTGGACATGGGTGATGTGCTGACCCTCATCGAGCAGGCTGAGAAGGCGTTCGACGCCAAGGAAGCCGAGAAGATGGCCGGCAAGGTGATGGCCGGCGAGGACTTCACCCTCGACGACTTCCTGAGCCAGATGCAGGCCCTGCGCAAGATGGGCAGCCTGGGCAAGCTGCTGGGCATGCTGCCCGGGATGGGCGAGATCCGTGAGCAGATCGACAACCTCGACGAGCGCGAGATCGACCGCGTGCAGGCCATCATCCAGTCGATGACCCCCGCGGAGCGGGCCGACCCGAAGATCCTCAACGGCTCGCGGCGCGCCCGCATCGCCCGCGGGTCGGGCGTGCAGGTCAGCGAGGTCAACGGCTTGATCGAGCGCTTCGGCGAGGCGCAGAAGATGATGCGCCAGATGCGTTCCGGCATGGGGATGCCGGGCATGCCCGGGATGCCGGGAGGCGGCGGGTCGAAGAAGGCCAAGGGCCGCGCCCAGCAGCAGCAGGTCAGGAAGAAGTCGCGCAGCGGCAACCCGGCCAAGCGGGCGATCGAGCAGTCCGCGCCGGCGGCGGCCCCGGGGCTGCCGGGTGCTCCCGGCGCCTTCGATCCGGCCGCCTTCGACCCGAGCATGCTCGACCCCGAGGCCCTGAAGAAGATGGGCGACCTGCCCCCGGCGTTCAAGGACCTGCTCGGCGGGCGCTGACCGTCGCCGTCGGTGACGGTGCCTCGGTCGGGGTTGGGCCCCGGGGCTCCAGGGAGTGCGACCTGGGCGGACTCGGACGTGCGACGCACGTGCGCGACCCTGGCGGGCCGAGCGTGCCTCAGTCGGTGGGCTGGCTCATGAGGGCCAGCAGCAGTTCCCAGCGCGCCTGGGGGTCGTCGAGGCGGTCCCCGAGCAGCTCGCGGGCCCGCTCGATGCGGTAGCTCACGGTCTGCGGGTGCACGTGCAGCTCGTGACCGACGTCGGCGCGGTTGCCCGCATGCAGCAGCCAGCTGCGAACCGTGGCCAGCAGGGGTGCGCGCCGGGCTGGGGGCAGCGCGTCGAACGGGGCCAGGACGTGGGCCCGCAGCGCGGCGCCGAGCGCCGGGTCCGCGCGCACCACGAGGTCGGCCAGGTGGTCGCCGGCCAGGAGGGTGCCCGGGCTGGGCAGGTCCAGCAGCGCGCGGGCCAGGGCCTCGGAGCGTCCCGCGGCGGCCAGCGGGACCTCGAGCCCGACGGCAAGCGGCTGCGGGCTGCGACCCAGCCAGGCCCGCAGGGCAGGAGTCAGCGGTCCCGCCAGGAGGGCGACCGGGCCGCGCTCGGTGCGCCCGACCAGGCCCCCGGGGACGACGGCCGGCAGCTCGTCGCCGCGCGGCAGCAGCGCCAGCACCGATTCCGGAAGCGGCCAGTGCACCTCGGCGGCCAGCTGGGCGACGCGCTCCGAGCCCGACTCACCAGCCAGGATCCGCTCGACGAGGTCCGAGCGGCGTTGCTCGAGGCGCCCGGCATCGGCCACCTGGGCTTGCGCGTAGCCAGCGATCGAGGCTGCGGACAGCTCGTCGATGTAGGCGAAGACTGCCTCGGCCAGCTGGGCCACCTCGCGCGGCGACACGCCGGCCGCCACCCCGGCCCGGCTCATCGACTGCCACGCCGCCCGGGCGCCGATCTGGTAGGCCGAGAGCAGGTCGGCCAGCCCGCGCCCGGAGCGGTACTCCCCGGCGCCGATCTGCTCGTAGACCGAGGCCGCGTCGCCGAGCGCCGGCTCGTCGGTGCCCATCAGGTCCACCAGCCGGCCGAGCGCGGTACCCACACCGCCTCGCAGCGTGGCGGCGATCACCGCGTTCTGGCCCGCGTACGCCGGCACCTCCCGGGTCACCACCTCGATGACGTGCTCGATGGCGCTGGGCAGCGCGCCGGCCAGCGGCTCGGCCACCCGCGCGGGGACCGCCGCCCACGGCCTGCGGGTGGCCGCGGCCTCGCGCGCGATGGTCATGGGGCCATCGTGGCAGGATCGGCGGGTGCCGCGCGAACGCCTCAGCTCCCGGGAGGCTCGTCGCGTGGCGCTGGCCGCCCAGGGGTTCGCCCGGCCCCGGCCCGTCGCCCCGGTGGGCACCCGTCAGCTCGGCGAGGTGGTCCGGCGCTTGGGCGTGGTCCAGATCGACTCCGTGAACGTGCTCGCCCGGGCCCACTACCTGCCGGTGTTCTCCCGGTTGGGCGGGTACGACCGGGCCCTGCTGGACGCCTGCTCGGGGCGCGCCCCGCGCTCGATGTTCGAGTACTGGGGCCACGAGGCCGCCCTGCTGCCGGTGGGCATGCACCGACTCATGCGCTGGCGGATGGACCGCGTCCACGACGATGCCTGGGGTGGCATGGTCCGGGTGCAGCGCGAGCAGCCCGGGCTGGTCCGGGAGGTCGCCGCGGTGGTGCGTGCCCTGGGTCCGATGACTGCCACCGAGCTCGAGGAGGTCTTCGCCCACGTCGACCGGGGCCCCCGGGAGCACTGGGGCTGGAACTGGTCGGCGGTCAAGCGGGCGGTGGAGTACCTGTTCTGGGCCGGGGAGATCACCTCGGCCGGGCGCGACTCGGCCTTCCGCCGCCGGTACGCCGCCCCCGAGGCCGTGCTGCCGGGCGCGGTCCTCGCGGCGCCCACCCCGCAGCCGGCCGAGGCCCACCGGGAGCTCGTGGCCCACGCGGCCCGCGCCCTGGGCGTGGCCACCGTGGCGGACCTCGCCGACTACTTCCGGATGCCCACCGCCGAGACCCGAGCCGCCGTCGCAGACCTGCTCGGCTCGGGGAGCTGGTACCCGTGACGGTGCGAGGGCTGGCCGGCGGCCTACGCCCCGCCGCGGGCTGAGCGTGCCGCGCCGGGTCGCCGCCAGCGCCCTGCTGGCCCCGTTCGACCCGTTGGTCTGGTTCCGCCCGCGCACCCAGCGGCTGTTCGGGATGCGCTACCGGATCGAGATCTACGTGCCGGCTGCCCAGCGGGTGCACGGCTACTACGTGCTGCCCTTCCTGCACGACGAGCAGCTGGTGGCCCGACTGGACCTGAAGGCCGACCGCGCGACGGGCCGGCTGCTGGTGCGCTCGGCGCACCCGGAGGGGGAGGTCCCCGCCCCGGCGGTGCGCGCCCTGGCCCAGGAGCTGCGTGCCCTGGGGCAGTGGCTCGGGGTGCCCGACGTGCAGGTGGCACCGGTCGGTGCGCTCGCAGCGCCGCTGGCCGGCGAGGTGGCGGGCACCTGAGCGGTGGCAGCCCGGCCCCCCGGGGGCGTGCCTTTGAGAATTCGGAGGCCGGGATGGCACAATGAACCGTCCCGTGACGTCCGTGGTCCCTCTCAACCATCGGTCGTCGCGTTCCATGCGGTCCTCGTCCGTGGGTAACCCCATGCTCGCGAGCCAGGATCCACACCAGCACTGAAAGAGACACGACACACAGTGGCCGTCAAGATCAAGCTCAAGCGCATCGGCAAGACGCGCAACCCGCAGTACCGCATCGTGATCGCGGACTCGCGCACCGCTCGCGGTGGCCGGTCGATCGAGGAGATCGGCATCTACCAGCCCCGCCAGGAGCCCAGCCTCATCCGCGTGGACTCCGAGCGCGCCCAGCACTGGCTGTCCGTCGGCGCCCAGCCGACCGAGCCCGTCCTGGCGATCCTGAAGGTGACCGGCGACTGGCAGAAGTTCAAGGGCCTGCCCGGCGCTGAGGGCACCCTGCGCGTCGCCGAGCCCAAGGCGGACAAGCAGCTGGCGTTCGAGGCGGCCGTGCGCTCGGCCGAGGAGGCCGGCAAGGCCCCCAAGGCCAAGGCGCCCAAGCCCCAGGTCGTGGTTGCTGCCCCGGTGGCGGAGCCCGCCGCCGAGGTCGTGGCCGAGGAGCCCGCCGCCGAGGCCGTCGAGGCCGCCGCCGAGGAGACCCCCTCGGCATGAGCGCCGTCATCGAGGACTCGTTGGAGCACCTGGTCAAGGGCATCGTCGAGCACCCCGAGGACGTCACGGTCCGGGCCCGCTCGTCGCGTCGGGGCCCGAACGACCGTGGGAACGGCTCGAGCTACCAGGTCCGGGTCCATCCCGAGGACATCGGCCGCGTGATCGGCCGTGGCGGGCGCACCGCCACGGCCATCCGCACGGTGGTCAGCGCGATCTCGGGCGGCCGCCCGGTGCGCGTGGACTTCCTGGATGCCGACGAGCGCTGATGCGCGTGGTGGTCGGCCGCGTAGGCCGGGCCCAGGGCATCCGCGGTGAGCTGACCGTCGAGGTCCGCACGGACGCCCCCGAGGAGAGGTTCTCCCCGCGGGCGGTCCTGTTCCTGGACCCCCAGCCCGGGCGGCCCTCCGAGGTCACCGTCGCCGGGTACCGGTGGCAGAACGCCCGCTTCGTGCTGCGCCTTCTCGGTGTCGAGGACCGCACGGCTGCCGAGGCCCTGCGGGGGGCCCTGCTGCAGGCCGAGGTGGACGTCACCGAGGTCGCCGACGACGAGTACCACGACCTCGCCCTGGTCGGCCTGGCCGTGCGCGACGTCTCCGGGGCCGAGCTCGGCCGGGTCGGCGAGGTGCTGCACCTGCCCGCCCAGGACGTTCTGGCGGTCGCCCGCGACGGGGGTGGCGAGCTGCTCGTGCCGTTCGTCACGCAGATGGTGCCCGAGGTCGACCTCGAGGCGGGCTTCCTCGTCGTCGACCTGCCCGAGGGCCTCGAGGAGCTGGGGTCGGGCTGATGCGCATCGACGTCGTGTCGATCTTCGGCGAGTACCTCGAGCCGCTGCGGCTCTCTCTGGTGGGCCGGGCGATCTCCGAGGGCGTCCTGGATCTGGCCGTGCACGACCTACGGGCCTACACCCACGACCGGCACCGCACCGTCGACGACTCCCCGTACGGCGGCGGGCCCGGCATGGTCATGAAGCCCGAGCCGTGGGGGGAGGCCCTGCGCGACGTGCTCGGCCAGGGCGACCCGGCGGCCCCGGTGCGGATCGTCGTGCCGACGCCCAGCGGTCGGCGCTTCGACCAGGCGACGGCGGTGGCGTGGGCCGGCGAGCCACGCCTGGTGTTCGCCTGCGGGCGCTACGAGGGGATCGACGCCCGGGTCTGGCCATGGGCCCGCACCCTGACCGCCGGTGGTGCGCCCGTGCAGGTCGACGAGGTCTCGATCGGCGACTACGTGCTGGCCGGTGCCGAGGCGGCGGTGCTGGTGATGGTCGAGGCCGTCGCGCGGCTGATCCCCGGGGTGCTGGGCAACGAGGCCAGCCACGCCGACGACTCGTTCGCCCCGGGCGGCATGGAGGACCTGCTCGAGGGACCCCTCTACACCCGACCGCCGGTCTGGGAGGGGATGGCCGTGCCCGCGGTGCTCACCTCCGGCGACCACGGCGCCGTCGCCCGGTGGCGGCGTGAGCAGGCGGAGGCGCGCACCGCGCAGATGCGGCCCGACCTGCGGCGCTGAGGTCCCCGTGGGCAGGGAGGCCGGCCTGCGGGCGGCCCCTGTCCGCGCATTTCCCGGCGGGATGGCCGGTGTGGCAGAATTGGCGGGCCGGACGTCGCGCGCCGCCGCCACAGGGGAGGCGCGATCCGTACCCCGGCACCCATCCGACCCACATCCGCGGGCGACCTGTGGCTCCCGCCAGGAAGCGATCATGAACAAGCTCGACATCGTCGACGCCGCCTCGCTGCGCACCGACATCCCCGACTTCCGTCCCGGCGACACCGTGAAGGTCCACGTGAAGGTCGTCGAGGGCAACCGCTCCCGCATCCAGGTCTTCCAGGGTGTCGTCATCCGCCGTCATGGCGGCGGCCTGCGCGAGACCTTCACGGTCCGCAAGGTCAGCTTCGGCACCGGCGTGGAGCGCACCTTCCCGCTGCACACCCCGATCATCGACAAGATCGAGGTCGTGACCCGCGGCGACGTGCGCCGGGCCAAGCTGTACTACCTGCGCGAGCTGCGCGGCAAGAAGGCGAAGATCCGCGAGAAGCGTGAGACCGCCTAGGCTGCCCCGTGTGACTGCCGACCAGGGCCCCCGCCGGATCATCCGGACGGGGGTCCTGGCCTGTGCGGTGGGGCCACCACTGGGGTGATGGGCGACGACCGGGAGCACTCCGGCGACGCGCGGATGCATCCGGGGGACCCGGGCGGGGGTAACGTGCCCGCGTCACGCATCATTGGCACGGTCGAGGCGGTCATCTGGCCCCCGGCTGTGCGCAGAACGGAAGGGACCCGATGACCCAGCCGACCGATCCGGTCGACCCCGCCGAGCCCGTGGTCGCCGAGGGTGCCTCCTCGGTGCGGCCGGTGGGGGAGGTCGCGGGAGCAGCCCGGCTCAGCTGGCCGGCACCTGTCGACCCCCCGCCCCACGGCGGCGGAGGGTTCCTGCGCGCGCTGCGCGAGATGGCGATCGTGGTGGTCGCGGCGCTGGTCATCTCCGCGCTGGTGCGCACCTTCCTGCTGCAGGCGTTCTGGGTGCCCAGCGGGTCGATGGAGACCACCCTCATGCGCGGGGACCGGATCATGGTCTGGAAGCCCGGCGGCGAGCCCGGTCGCGGGGACGTGGTGGTGTTCAAGGACCCTGCCGACTGGTTGGCGGACCCGGTCGCGCCGGAGGGCTGGCGCGCGGCGGTGACCAGGTTCGCGACGTTCGTGGGGATCATGCCCTCGTCCACCGGCGACGACCTGGTCAAGCGGGTCATCGGTGTCGGTGGGGACACCGTGTCGTGCTGCTCGCCCGACGGGCGAATCGAGCGCAACGGCCAACCCCTCGACGAGCCCTACATCTACCCCGGCGAGCCGACCGACCAGGTCGAGTTCTCGGTGGCCGTGCCGGAGGGCCGGCTCTTCGTGATGGGTGACCATCGCGGGGACTCCGCGGACTCCCGGTTCCACCTCGACGTGCAGGACGGCACGGTGCCCGTGGGCAACGTGGTCGGTCGTGCCGTCGTCGTGATGTGGCCGATGTCGCGCTGGGCGACACTCCCGGACTACCAGGACGTGCAGGACGGCTCGTGAGCGCTGCCCCGACCCTGCGCCTCGAACGGTCCCTGATGCGCTCGGGCCTGGCCCGCCTGGCCTGCATCGACGAGGTGGGCCGTGGGGCGCTGGCTGGACCGGTCAGCGTCGGGGTCGTCGTGCTGGACCTCGGCGTGGGCTCGGCGCCCACGGGCCTGCGCGACTCGAAGCTGCTGACCCCACGGGCACGGCTGGACCTGCTGCCCCGGTTGCGGCGCTGGCCTGTGGCCGGCGCTGTGGGCCATGCCCAGGCCGAGGAGGTCGACGCGGTCGGGATCATCGCCGCGCTGCGGGTGGCCGCTGCGCGGGCGTTCGCGACGCTCGGGACCGAGGTGGACGGTGCACTGCTGGACGGCAGCCACAACTGGCTGGCCGTGCCGGAGCAGCCCGAGGGGCTGTTCCCCGACCCGCGGGCCAGCGTCGCCGAGGGTCTCGCCGACCACCAGCTGCTGCCCCGGACGGTGACCACCCGGGTGCGCGCGGACATGACCTGCGCCGGGGTGGCGGCGGCCAGCGTGCTGGCCAAGTGCGAGCGGGACGCGATCATGGTCGGGCTCTCCGGCGCCCACCCGCAGTACGGCTGGGCGCTCAACAAGGGCTACAGCGCCCCGGAGCACATCGACGCGCTGCGCCGGCTGGGGCCCAGCCCGCTGCACCGGCGCTCGTGGAACCTCCCCGGTCTGGCCTGCGAGGCCGAGGATGCGGATCCGACGAGGTCGGACTGGGCGGGTGCCGGACCGGCCGACACGGGTGCTGCCGCACGGCTGTCCACAGCCTCAGCCTGACGGGGTTCCGGGAAGCGCCGCTTGCGGGCATGGTGTGCCCGGGGGGTGGTGCACGTGGACGAGCGGATCGAGCTCGGCAGGTGGGGTGAGCAGGCGGCGGCGCAGTTCCTGGCCGCACGCGGGATGAGCGTGGTGCAGCGCAACTGGCGCTGCCGGTCCGGGGAGATCGACATCGTCGCGCGGGACGGCGACGCGCTGGTGTTCTGCGAGGTCAAGACCCGCCGGGGGATGGGCTTCGGTGGCCCGCTGGCCGCGATCACCCATGCCAAGCACGCGCGGATGCGCCGCCTGGTCTCGCTCTGGCTGGCCGAGAACGGCGGGCACGCCGGTCCGGTGCGCCTGGATGTGGTGGGCATCCTGTGGCAGGCCGATGACCTGTGCCACATCGAGCACCTGCGGGGGGTCGGCTGATGTCCCTGGCCCGGGCGCACGGCGTGATCATCTCGGGGGTCGATGCGCACCTCGTCGAGGTCGAGGCGCACCTGTCGGCAGGCCTTCCGGGGATGAGCATCGTGGGCCTCGGCGACACGGCCGTCAGTGAGGCCCGTGACCGGGTCCGGGCCGCGGTGCTCAATAGCGGGGCGCGGTGGCCGCAGCAGCGGATCACCGTCGGGCTCTCGCCCGCCTCGCTGCACAAGCGCGGCAGCGGGCTCGACCTGGCCATCGCCGCGGCGATCCTTGCCGCCGACGGCCAGATCCCGGGGGAGGCCCTGGCCGAGATGGTGCTCTTCGCCGAGCTGGGCCTCGACGGGCGGGTGCGGCCGGTGCGCGGCGTGGTCGTCGCGGCCGTGGCGGCCGCCCGAGCGGGGCGATCGAGGGTGGTCGTCGCCGCGGAGAATGCGGGTGAGGCCGCAGTCGTGCCCGGCGTCGGGGCGGTCGGGGTCCGGTCGCTGGTGCACTGGGCCGCGGTCCTGCGCGGGGAGCAGGAGCCGGACGACGGGGCCGTGGCGCAGCCGGGCGACGGGGTGGCTCAGCGGCCGGGGCCGTCCGCGGGGGAGGGCGGGGCGGGCTCAGCCCAGCCGGGCCACTCGCCGGCTCGGGCGCCCGAGCCGGACCTCGCCGACGTGATCGGCCAGCCGGAGGCGGTCGCCGCCCTGGAGGTGGCGGCCGTGGGCGGCCATCACATGGCCATGGTGGGTCGCCCCGGGGTCGGCAAGACACTGCTGGCCGAGCGACTGCCCACGATCCTGCCGGACCTCACCGACGACGACGCCCTGACCGTGACCGCCATCCGCTCGGTCGTGGCCGACGTGCGGGGCCTGGTCCGCCGGCCCCCGTTCCAGGCTCCTCACCACACGGCCACCGTGGCGGCCCTGGTCGGTGGGGGGCGCGGCGGCCAGCCGTTCCCGGGTGCCGTCACGCTCGCCCACGGGGGCGTGCTGTTCCTCGACGAGGCCGCCGAGTTCGGCTCGGCCTGCCTCGAGGCGCTGCGCCAGCCGCTGGAGTCCGGGGTCGTCAGCATCGCCCGGGCGGGCTTCACCGCGCACATGCCCGCGCGGTTCCAGCTCGTGCTCGCCGCCAATCCCTGCCCGTGCGGGATGGGCGACGGGGCCGGCCAGGCCTGCACCTGCAGGTCGGCCGACCGGCGGCGTTACCTCTCGCGGCTCTCCGGCCCGCTGATGGACCGCGTGGACGTGCGTCTGGCGCTCGGCCCACCTGGTCGTTCCCGGTGGGACACCGCCGAGGATGCCGTGGACTCGGCTGTCGTGCGTGACCGGGTGGTCGCTGCGCGCGAGCGTGGGCGGGCCCGGGCGTTCCGCGTGGGGCTTCCACCGATGGCCAACGGCGCCTATCCGGCCAGCGCCCTGCGCGGGCGCCTGGCCCCGGCCGAGGGGGCGGCCCGGATGCTGTCCGCGGCGATCTCCTCGGGCCGGCTCAGCGCCCGCGGTGCCGACCGGGTGATCCGCGTCGCGTGGAGCCTGGCCGACCTCGACGAGGTGGACCGCCCCGGCCTCGACCACGTGGGCCGGGCGATGACCCTGCGGGAGGCCGCATGAGTCCCGAGGAGAGGATGGCGCGCATCGCGCTTGCCTGCGCGGTCGAGCCGGGCACGGCCGGCGTCGCCGAGGCGGTCGAGGAGCTCGGCGCACCGGTGGTGCTGCGCCAGGTGGTGCGCGCGGGGGCGGCGAACCCCGCTGAGGTCGTCGGCCGGCTGGAGCCCGACCAGGTACCGGGCATGCTCGAACGGATGGAGCACGAGGGCGTGCGGGTGCTCGTCGCCGGGGATGCGGAGTACCCCAGCCAGCTGCAGGACCTGGCTGAACCACCGCTGGCCCTGTGGGTGCGCGGCCCGTTGGACCTGCGGACCACGGCGCTGCGCTCGGCCGCCGTCGTGGGGGCCAGGGCCTGCACCGCCTACGGCGAGCGGGTCACCGCGGACCTCGCCGCCGGGTTGGCCGAGCAGGGCTGGGCGGTGGTCTCCGGTGGGGCGTTCGGCATCGATGCGGCCGCGCACAGGGCGGCCCTGGGCGTGGGCGGTCCCACGGTCGCGGTGCTCGCCTGCGGGGTGGACGTCGCCTACCCGCGGGCGCACGACGCCCTGCTGTGCCGGATCGCCGACACCGGGCTGGTGATCAGCGAGCTGCCGCCCGGCAGCCCGCCCCTGCGCCATCGCTTCCTCGCGCGCAACCGGCTGATCGCCGCCCTGACCCGGGGCACGGTGGTCGTCGAGGCGGCCCTGCGCAGCGGGGCCATGGCCACCGCCAACCGTGCCCACGAGGTGGGCCGGGTGGTCATGGCGGTGCCCGGGCCGGTCACCTCCATGGCCAGCGGCGGCACCAACCGGATGCTGCACGAGCAGTCCGCGCGCGCCGTTGTCGATGCCGAGCAGGTCGTGGCCCTGCTGGCAGGTCCGGCGGCGATGCAGCTCGGGCTGGCTGTGGAGGCCGAAGCCGCGCCGGAGGCCCTGCCCGCAGGGGGAGCGCTGTCCCCGCCGGGGGCAGCCGACACCCTCGCTGAGCAGGGGAACGGTCCCGGTGGTCCTGGCGCGGGGCGCCGTGCCGGCCTCGGTCCCGGCGCTCGGCCGGGTTCCCCCGCCGGCCTGCCCGAGGATGCGATGGCGGTGTTCGCCGAGGTTCCTGCACGCACTGCACGGGGGACCGGAGCCATCGCCGCGCGATCCGGGATGACCTCGGCCCAGTGCCTGGCCCATCTCGGCCTGCTGGAGCTGGCAGGACTCGTGACGCGCTCACGCTCAGGTTGGCGCCGAACGGGGTGACCTGTGGGGCAGCATGTGGCCATGGTGCTGCCCAGCGCCCTGGCCGAGGCCAGGGATGCCTTCGCCGAGCACCTGCGCGACGAACGGGGTCGCGGCCCCCACACGGTGCGTGCCTACCTCGGGGACGTGACGAACCTGCTCGAGTTCGCCGCGGAGTCGGGGGCTGCGAGCCTGCCCGACGTCGATCTTGTGATGCTGCGCGCCTGGCTCGCCGGGATGGACCGCCGGGGAGCAGCCCGCTCGACGCTGGCCCGCCGAGTCGCCGCCGCGCGGTCGTTCACAGCCTGGGCGCTGCGCCGCGGGCTCGTGGAGGTCGACGTGGCCGGGCGGCTGGCCGCCCCCCGGGCCCGACGCGCCATACCCGAGGTCCTTCGGCCCGCCCAGGCCGCCGCACTGATGGAGCTCGCCGACCTGCGGGCCGATGACGACGACCCCGTCCACCGGCGGGATGCCGCGATGGTCGAGCTGCTCTACGCCACCGGGATGCGCGTCTCCGAGCTGGCCGGCCTGGATTGTGCCGATGTCGACTGGAGCCGCAACGCCGTGCGCGTGATGGGCAAGGGGGCCAAGGAGCGAGTCGTGCCGTTCGGGCTGCCGGCCGCGGCCAGCCTGCGGCGATGGCTGGCGACCGGGCGCCCCGCCCTGGCCGACCCGTCCAGCGGGGATGCGTTGTTCCTGGGGGCCCGCGGAGCCCGGATCGACCCGCGAGTCGTGCGTCGCGCGGTGCACGCGCTGATGGCCCACGTCGGCGGCTCGCCGGACCTCGGCCCGCACGGTTTGCGCCACAGCATGGCCACTCACCTGATCGAGGGCGGCGCGGACCTTCGTTCCGTTCAGGAGGTGCTTGGGCACGCTAGTCTCGGCACGACCCAGATCTACACCCATGTCTCGATCGAGCGACTGAGGAGCAGCTATGAGCAGGCCCATCCCCGCGCCTGACACCGGCGCCCCCCTGGCCGCGGTCGAGGAGGTGCTGGATCCGATAGATCCGGACGAGGCGATCGAGGAGCTCGCCGACGCGGACGAGGCCATCAAGAGCCTCTGGCGCGACTACAAGGCCAGCGCGGCGCCGAACCTGCGCGAGCAGCTGATCCTGCAGTACGCCCCCCTGGTCCGCTACGTGGCCGGCCGCGTCGGCGTCGGCCTGCCGCCCAGCGTCGAGCAGGGCGACCTGGTGTCCTACGGCGTGTTCGGCCTGATCGACGCGATCGAGAAGTACGACCTCGAGCGGGCCATCAAGTTCGAGACCTACGCGATCAACCGCATCCGCGGCGCGATCATCGACGAGCTGCGCTCGATCGACTGGATCCCGCGCTCGGTGCGCACCAAGGCCCGCGACGTCGAGCGCGCGATCGCCGGGCTCGAGGCGCGCCTGCAGCGCACACCCACGGAGTCGGAGATCGCCGAGGAGCTGGGCCTCGACGTCTCGGACCTGCGTCGGGTCTTCAGCCAGGTCTCGTACGTGCACGTGGCCGCCCTCGACGAGATGCTCAACGCCTCCGAGCGCGGTGACGGCTCGACCCTCGGCGACCGCCTCGAGGACGAGCGCACCGACGCCCCTGGCGACGCCCTCGACGACGAGGAGACCCGCTTCCTGCTCGCGCGCGTGATCCACACCCTGCCCGAGCGCGAGCAGATCGTGGTCACGCTCTACTACTACGAGGGGTTGACCCTCTCGGAGATCGGCCTCGTCCTCGGGGTCACCGAGAGCCGCATCTGCCAGCTGCACACCAAGGCCATGATGCAGATGCGCACCCGCATGGGCTCGATCAGCGAGGACGACTGACGCGGCGTCGCCCCGAGCGACCGGCGGCTGCGCAGGAGTCGATGCACTGGCGAGTCCTGCCGAGCTACCGGGGGCGGTGCAGCGAGTGCGCCCAGCCACCACGACCGCATCGTGCTCGACTGAGCGCAGGGTGCGCACCTGCAGGCCCGCGTCGGCCAGGACCTGCGAGGTGCGCGCTGCCAGTGCCGGGCTGGACTCGATCAGCAGCGTGCCGCCGACGGCCAGCCACTGCGGCGCCCGCGCCGCGATCCGGGCGTGCACCTCGACGCCGCTGGGTCCGCCGTCGAGAGCCTGGAGCGGTTCATGATCGCGGGCCTCGCGCGGCATGAAGGGGATCTGGTCGCTGGGCACATAGGGCGCGTTGGCCACGAGCAGGTCCACCTGTCCGGACAGGGTGCGGGGCAGGGCCTCGAACAGGTCGCCGGTGTGCACCAGGGCCCCTGTGCCGGCGAGGTTGTGCCGCGCGCAGGCGGTGGCAGCCGCCGAGATGTCGGCGGCGTGGAGCCTGATCCCCGGTCGCTCGGCGGCGATCGCTGCCCCGACCGCCCCGCACCCGCAGCACAGGTCCACGACCACCGGTGACCGATCGGGCCGCGCCCCCGGGCAGCGCGCGCGCCACTGGCCGTGCCGCGCGCAGGGCGCCAGGGCCTGCAGCGCGCAGTCGACCAGGAACTCCGTGCGGGCGCGGGGGACGAACACGCCGGGGCCGACCGAGACCCGCCTGCCGCGGAACTGGGCCCAGCCCACGATGAGCTCCAGCGGCTCACCGGCCACCCGCCGGGCGACCAGGGCGTCCAGGGCCGCATCGTCGCCGCCGGCCGCCTCGTCGAGGAGCGCCGCCTCGTCCTCGGCGAAGACGCAGCCGGCGGCGCGCAGACGGGCCACGGAACTGCCGCCGGGGCTGCTGCCGGGGCTGCGTCCGGACGCCGACGGGGGCGCAGTGCACCGGGTCGGCGTGGCCGGCTGGTCAGGATCGCGACGGGTCATCAGCGTGCACGCTGCCACCTGCGCCGCGTGGACGTCGAGCGGGCTCGGCTGTGGGCCTGGCGAGGCCTGCGGTCCGGACCGCTCACCAGGGCCGCAGTCGGGCCTCGGCGTCGCCCAGCAGGAGCAGGGGGTCGAGGTACTCACGGCCCCGCCGCAGGCCCAGGTGCAGGCACCGGCCGGACCCGCAGTGTCCCGTGCCGGGGGAGATCACGCCAAGAGCCTGCCCGGCCCGAACGTGCTGGCCGGGCTGCACCGAGGGGTCCAGCGGCTCGTACGTGGTGCGCAGGCCACCGTGGTCGACCACCACGACGCCCCGCCCGGCCAGTGGACCGGCGAAGCTGACGCGGCCGTCGGCTGCCGCGCGCACCACCGCACCGGTGGTCGTGGCCAGGTCGACCCCGCGGTGCCCGGGCAGCCACGGGTGCTCGGGAGGGGCGAAGGCGCCGACCACCCGCAGGGGCAGCACCGGGGGCAGCCAGCCCACCGAGCGGGCCCGCGGGCCCGTCACCGAGCCGGCACCCGCGCCCGCGCCCGACCCCAGCCCGCGCCCCAGCCGGCACCCGAACCCCGCCCGAACCCGAACCCGCGCCGGGGACGCCTGCGGCCACCACCGCGACCTCGTCCCCGGTGACGGGCATCGGGCCGTCGGGGTACAGCAGCAGGGGCGCGAGGAGAAGGGCACTGAGCATGGGCACATGCTGGGCCCGGGTCCGGCCTGCGGCTGCCACGACCAGCGCGATCTGTGGATGCCTCGCCCTCGACGCGGGGATTTCCACACTCCGGCCGTTCCGGCGTAGAATGCCGACACGGGTCCTCGGGCCCGAATTCGCATGTCCCAGCACGTGGAGTGTCCGGATCGGTCTGCCCCGGCAGCCCGGTCACTCCGGGACATCAGGACGCCACCGTCGCCCGACGGTGCGTGACAACCGACTGCGCGGGAATTCGCGCACGAAAGAGGAATACCCATGGCCGTCGTCACGATGCGCCAGATGCTGGAGAGCGGTGTCCACTTCGGCCACCAGACCCGGCGCTGGAACCCCAAGATGAAGCGCTTCATCCTCACCGAGCGCAATGGCATCTACATCATCGACCTGACCCAGTCCCTGACCGCGATCGACCGCGCCTACTCCTACGTCAAGGAGACGGTGTCGCGCGGCGGTTCGGTCATGTTCGTGGGCACCAAGAAGCAGGCCCAGGAGGCCGTGGCCGAGCAGGCCTCGCGCGTCGGGATGCCCTATGTCAACGAGCGCTGGCTCGGCGGCATGCTCACCAACTTCCAGACGGTGCACAAGCGGCTCCAGCGCCTCAAGGAGCTCGAGCAGATCGACTTCGACGACGTCGCCGGCTCCGGGATGACCAAGAAGGAGCTGCTTGTCCTTCGTCGCGAGAAGGACAAGCTCGAGCGCACCCTCGGCGGCATCCGCGACATGAGCAAGGTGCCCTCGGCCATCTGGGTCGTCGACACCAACAAGGAGCACATCGCCGTCGGCGAGGCCCGCAAGCTGGGCATCCCGGTGATCGCGATCCTCGACTCCAACTGCGACCCCGACGTCGTCGACTTCCCGATCCCGGGCAACGACGACGCCATCCGCGCCGTGGGCCTTCTCACCCGGGTCATCGCCGACGCGGTGGCCGAGGGCCTCGTGGCCCGTGCAAGCGGCGCCACCAGCGGCACCGTCGAGCCCCTGGCTGAGTGGGAGGCCGAGCTCCTGGCCGCCCATGCTGCCGAGGAGGCCGTCTTGGCCGGGGCGGCGGCTGAGGTCGCCGTCGAGGAGGCCGTCGTGGCTGAGGCCGTTGCCGAGGTCGCCGTCGAGGAGGCCGTGGTCGCCGAGGCCGTGGCCGAGGAGGCTGTGGCGGAGGCCGAGCTGGGCGAGGTCCCGGTCGAGGTCGCCGAGGTCGCCGTCGAGGAGGCCGTGGTCGCCGAGGCCGTGGCCGAGGAGGCGGTGGTTGAGGCCGTCGTCGCCGAGGAGGTCGCTGAGATCGCCGCTGAGGAGGCCGTGGTCGCCGAGGTTGAGGCCGTCGTCGCCGAGGCCGTCGAGGGCACCGCGACCGAGTAGCACGTACCCGCGCCGGCATCCGGCGCCGCCGCCGGGCCCCTGGAGAGAACTCTCCGGGCGGCCCGGCGGCCCCCACGTCTGAAACCCCGGGGCAGCGCATGCCCCACCTGAGAAAGGACAGCCCATGGCTGCGATCACCGCTGCGGATGTCAAGAAGCTCCGCGACCTCACCTCCGCCGGCATGATGGAGTGCAAGAAGGCCCTGACCGAGGCCGACGGCGACTTCGACGCCGCGGTCGAGATCCTGCGCATCTCCGGTGCCGCCAAGGCCGCCAAGCGCGGCGCCGAGCGCACCACCTCCAACGGCCTCGTGGCTGCTCAGGGCGGATCGCTGGTCGAGCTGCTCTGCGAGACCGACTTCGTGGCCAAGAACGCCGACTTCCAGGCCCTGGCCGAGCAGGTCGTGGCCGTGGCCGACGCCGGTGCGATCGCCGACCGCGACGCCCTGGCCGCAACCGCACTGCCCTCCGGCGACACCGTCGCCGAGGCCGTCGCCGCCATGTCCGGGGTCATCGGCGAGAAGCTCGAGCTCGGCCGTGTGGAGCGCCTCGAGGGCACCATCGCCACCTACATGCACAAGCGCGCCGCCGACCTGCCGCGCGCAGGTGGGCGTGCTGGTCGCCTACGAGGGCAGCGAGGACACGGCGCGCGCCGTCGGCATGCAGATCGCCGCGATGCGCCCGGAGTACCTGACCCGCGACGAGGTGCCCGCCGACGTGGTCGCCAACGAGCGGCGGATCGCCGAGGCGACCGCCCGTGAGGAGGGCAAGCCCGAGGCTGCGCTGCCCAAGATCGTGGAGGGCCGGGTCAACGGCTTCTTCAAGGATCGCGTGCTGCTCGAGCAGTCCTCGGTGCAGGACAGCAAGAAGACCGTGAAGGCCTACGCGAGCGAGAACGGCGCCACCGTGACCGGTTTCGCCCGCATCGAGATCGGCGCCTGAGGCCTCCAGCCCAGCGCCCGCGCAGCACGCCGGCGACGCCCCCGTGAGGACCACCTCCGGGGGCGTCGTCGCGTTGGGGTAGGGCAGACTGCACCCCGTGACCGTTGACCAGCCGACCCTCGAGGGAACCGTCGACCGTTGGGCCGAGGCCCCCCAGGGGGGGTGGCATCGGGTCCTGCTCAAGCTCTCGGGCGAGGCCTTCGCCGGCGGCGGCTCGCTCGGCGTCGACCCGGACGTGGTGCAGAGCATCGCCAAGCAGGTGGCCGACGTCGTGCGCACGGGCGCGGAGGTCTCGGTGGTCATCGGCGGCGGCAACTACTTCCGCGGCGCGCAACTGCACGAGCGGGGCATGGACCGTTCTCGCGCGGACTACATGGGCATGCTCGGCACCGTCATGAACTGCCTGGCCCTGCAGGACTTCCTGGAGAAGCAGGGCATCGACACCCGCGTGATGACCGCGATCCCGATGAACCAGGTCGCCGAGCCCTACATCCCGCGCCGGGCGGTGCGTCACATGGAGAAGGGGCGCGTGGTCATCTTCGGAGCGGGCCTCGGGGTGCCGTTCTTCTCCACCGACACCTGCGCGGCCCAGCGGGCCCTGGAGGTCGGGGCGCAGGTGGTCCTGATGGCCAAGGGTGTCGACGGGGTCTACGACTCCGACCCGCGCACGAACCCCGACGCGGTGCGCTTCGAGCACCTCGACCACGCCGAGGTGCTGGCCCGCGGGCTCAAGGTCGCCGACGCCACGTCCATCTCGCTGTGCCAGGACAACGGCCTGCCGATCGTCGTGTTCAACCTGCTCGTGCCCGGCAACATCGCACGGGCCGTGCGGGGTGAGAGAATCGGCACCCTGATCGCGCCGACCACCGGCGCGCCGACGCAGGAGGAGACCCGATGATCGACGAGGCGCTGTTCGAGGCCGAGGAGAAGATGGACAAGGCCATCTCCGTGGCCAAGGAGGACTTCGCGACCATCCGGACCGGGCGCGCGACCCCCCAGATGTTCAGCAAGGTCCTGGTCGACTACTACGGCTCACCCACCCCGATCAACCAGCTGGCCTCGTTCCAGACCCCCGAGGCGCGCATGATCCTGATCTCGCCGTTCGACAAGAGCTCGATGCACAACATCGAGAAGGCGATCCGCGACTCCGACCTCGGCGTGAACCCGGTCGATGACGGCCAGGTCATCCGCGTGGTGCTGCCGGTGCTCACCGAGGAGCGGCGCAAGGAGTACATCAAGCTCGCCCGGCACAAGGCCGAGGAGTCGAAGGTGTCGATCCGCAACATCCGCCGGCACACCAAGGACCACCTGGACAAGCTGAGCAAGGACGGCGACGCCGGTGAGGACGACGTGCGCCGCGCGGAGAAGGCCCTCGACGAGCTGACCTCCAAGCACGTGGGCCTGGTCGACGAGCTGCTCAAGCACAAGGAAGCCGAGCTCCTCGAGATCTGACCTCCGCCCAGGAAGGGGCTCGCATGTCCGGATCGACAGGCTCAGCACAGCCGCAGGAGTCGGCGCCGGGCGAGGAGAAGAAGTCCCGAGCGGGGCGCAACCTCCCCGCGGCGATCGGCGTCGGCCTGCTGCTGGGGGTCATCGCGCTGGGGTCGCTGTACTGGCAGCCGTGGCTGTTCATCGTGCTGGTCGTCGCCGCGATCACGATCGCCACCGACGAGCTGGCCTCGGCCATGCGCGCCAAGGGCATCTCGCTGACCAAGATCCCGCTGCTGGCCGCCGCCGTGATCCTGCCGGTGCTCGGGTACTGGGCCGGCGCGGCCCAGGTGCTGATGGCCTTCGGCCTGCTGTTCCTGTTCACCCTGGTGTGGCGGCTGTTCCGGCACGGGGTCGAGGACTTCGTGCGCGACTCGACGGCCAGTGGCTTCGTGCTCACCTACGCCCCTCTCATGGGTGGCTTCGCCGCCCTGATCGACGGCATGCCGGACGGACCGGACCTGGTGGTCACGTTCATCGTGCTCAGCGTGGCCAGTGACATCGGCGGCTATGCGGCCGGCGTGCTGTTCGGCAAGCACCCGATGGCTCCGCGGATCAGCCCGAAGAAGTCCTGGGAGGGGTTCGCCGGGTCGGTGGCGCTGCAGGTGCTGCTGGGCTCGCTGCTGTTCGTGAACCTGCTGGACTCCCAGTGGTGGATCGGCGCGATCGTGGGCGCGATCATGACGGTGACCGCGACGCTCGGGGACTTCATCGAGTCGGCGATCAAGCGCGACCTGGGCCTGAAGGACATGTCCAACCTGCTGCCCGGCCATGGCGGGCTGATGGACCGCCTGGACAGCATCATCCCGAACACGGTCGTGGCCTACACGCTCTTCGCGATCTTCCTCGGTGGGGTCAGCTGACGTGAGCCAGCCCCCGGGCCTGATCGTCCTCGAGGCTCCCCGCCGGGGCAAGCCGCCGCGGCACCTGTCGGACATGACCCTGGCCGATCGCCGCGAGGCTGTGGTGGCTGCCGGGCTGCCCCGGTTCCGCGCCGACCAGGTGAGCCACCACTGGTTCGCGCGGCTGGTGGACGATCCCCAGCAGTGGACCGACGTGCCGGCCGCGATGCGCGAGCCGTTGGCGGCGAGCCTGTGCCCGCCGCTGCTGGGCAAGGTGCGCGACATCACCTGCGACGGCGGCCTGACCGTGAAGTCGCTCTGGCGGCTGCACGACGGGGCGCTCGTGGAGTCGGTGCTGATGCGCTACCCGGCCACCCGTTCCAGCCGCGAGCGGGTCACGATGTGCGTCTCGTCGCCAGGCGGGCTGCGGGATGAACTGCCCGTTCTGCGCCACCGGCCAGGCCGGGCTCACGCGCAACCTGTCGACGGCCGAGATCGTCGAGCAGGTCGCTCGCCGGGGCGCGGGCGGTCTCCCGCGGGGAGGTGGCCGGCGGGCCAGGGCGGGTCTCGAACGTGGTCTTCATGGGGATGGGCGAGCCGCTGGCCAACTACAGCGTGGTGGTGGCCGCGGTGCGTCGGCTGATCGATCCCGCGCCCGGACGGGCTCGGGATGTCCGCACGCGGGATCACGGTCTCGACCGTGGGGCTGGTGCCCGCGATGCGGCGGCTGGCGGCCGAGGGCGTCCCGGTCACGCTGGCCCTGTCGCCTGCACGCCCCGGATGACGAGCTGCGCGACACGCTGGTGCCGGTGAACACCCGCTGGAAGGTCGGCGAGGCCCTCGATGCGGCCTACGAGTACTCGCAGGCCACCGGGCGGCGGGTCTCCATCGAGTACGCGCTGATCCGCGACATCAACGACCAGGCGTGGCGGGCCGACCTGCTCGGCAAGCTGCTCAACGCCCGCGGCCGGGGCTGGGTGCACGTCAACCCGATCCCGCTGAACCCGACCCCGGGGTCGAAGTGGACGGCGTCGGACCCGGCCGTGGAGCGCGCGTTCGTGGCCGCGCTCGAGGCCCGCGGCATCCCGACGACGATCCGCGACACCAGAGGCAGCGAGATCGACGGCGCCTGCGGACAGCTGGCGGCAGTCAACCCCACCTGAGCCCCCCAGCCCCGGCGGTGCGCGCCGGGCCCGCGCGCCGGCGGTGCGCGCCGGGCTTCGCCCCGCGCGCGCGTCGCGCCCTTCGCCCCGCGCGGCCTCGCGCCCTTCGCCCCGCAAACCCTCCGTCTGTGCACGGAATCTCCGCGACGACGGGGAGAATCTGACCCTTACCGGAGGGTTTGCGGATCGGGGGGAGGGTTCGCGGATCGGCGGCTGTGGATCTGGGGAGGCGTTGGCGGATCTGGGGTGAGGGGCGCGGAGTGGGGGAAGGGGGCCGGGGGTGCCGTTCATCGACGGGGTTGCCCGCTCGTCGCAGGTCGCCTCGATGGGGGCGATCGAGGGCGGGGGCGCGGTCCACACTGAGGGGGTTCCCTCACCGCCGGGAGGCCACCCATGGGCAGGTACGCCGAGCAGTACGCCGCGAGCATCGCCGATCCGGACGCCTTCTGGGGTGGGGCCGCTGAGGCGATCACCTGGAGCACGCCGCCGACGGTGGTGTGTGACGCCAGTGCGGCGCCGCTCTACCGCTGGTTCCCCGACGCCCGGCTGAACACCTGCTACAACGCCCTGGACCGGCACGTCGAGTCCGGTCGCGGGGACCAGCCGGCGCTGGTGCACGTCAGCCCGATCACCGGGACCCAGCGCACCTACACCTACGCCGAGCTGCGCGACGAGGTGGCCCGGTTCGCCGGAGTCCTCGCCGGCCTCGGCGTCGGGGCCGGCGACCGGGTGGTCCTGAGCATGCCGATGGTGCCCGAGGCCGTGATCGGCATGCTGGCCTGCGCTCGCCTGGGCGCGGTGCACTCCGTGGTCTTCGGCGGGTTTGCGGCCGAGGAGCTCGCCGTACGCATCGACGACGCGCAGCCGAAGGTGATCCTGTCGGCGTCCTGCGGCCTGGAGCCCAACCGGGTGGTGGCCTACAAGCCGCTGCTGGATCACGCCCTGGAGCTGGCGACCCACCAGCCGGATGCCACCGTCATCCTGCAGCGGCCCCAGCTGGCCGCGGCCATGGGGGAGCGTGACCACGACTGGGCGCAGCTCGTGGCCGCCGCCGAGCCGGTCGGCTGCACGGACGTCGCGGCGACCGATCCGCTGTACATCCTCTACACCTCGGGCACCACGGGCCGGCCCAAGGGCATCGTTCGCGACAACGGCGGGCACGCGGTGGCCCTCGCCTGGTCGATGGCCAACGTGTACGACATCGGCCCCGGTGACGTGTGGTGGGCGGCCTCCGACGTCGGCTGGGTCGTGGGGCACTCGTACATCGTCTACGCGCCGCTGATCGTGGGGGCCGCGACCGTGGTGTACGAGGGCAAGCCGGTGGGCACGCCCGACGCTGCGGCGTTCTGGCGAGTCATCGCTGAGCACGGGGTCAAGGCGCTGTTCACCGCACCCACCGCAATCCGCGCCATCCGGCGTGAGGACCCGCAGGGGGCGCTCATCGCCGGGCACGACATCTCCAGCCTGCGCACGCTGTTCCTGGCCGGCGAGCGGCTGGACCCCGACACCTACCACTGGGCGACCGGGGCGCTGGGCGTGCCGGTGGTCGACAACTGGTGGCAGACCGAGACAGGCTGGCCGATCGCGGCGAACCCGCGGGGCCTGGAGGCGCTGCCGCTGAAGGAGGGCTCGCCGTCGGTGGCGGTGCCGGGGTACGACGTGCGTGTGCTCGACGGGTCCGGCGTCGAGGTCGAGCCCGGAGCCGAGGGCAACATCGTGATCCGCCTGCCGTTGCCGCCGGGCACGCTGCCCACCCTGTGGGGTGACGACGATCGCTACGTCAACTCGTACCTGAGCGCCTTCCCGGGCTACTACACGACCGGTGACGGCGGGTACAAGGACGCCGACGGGTACCTGTACGTGCTCGGCCGCACCGACGACGTGATCAACGTCGCCGGGCATCGGCTGTCGACGGGCGTGATGGAGGCCGTGGTCGCCTCCCACCCGGCGGTGGCCGAGTGCGCCGTCATCGGCGTGGCCGATGACCTCAAGGGCCAGGCGCCCCGGGCACTGGTGGTGCTCAAGTCCGGCGTGCAGATCGACCCGGACGAGTTGACCGCGCAGATCGTGGCCGCGGTGCGCGAGCGCGTCGGACCGGTGGCGGCGTTCAAGGAGGTCGTGATCGTGCCCGGCCTGCCGAAGACCCGCTCGGGCAAGATCTTGCGCCGGACGATGCGCAACATCGCCGACGGCCGGGACGAGCCGGTGCCCTCGACCATCGAGGACATGGGCGTGCTGGACGTGATCACGCCACTGCTCCAGCGCCACGCCGGCGCGGTGTAGCCGCGCGGGCGCCCCCTGGCCACGCGCCGGGGCCACGCGGGGGGTGCCCACCCTTCGCAGACTCTCCCGAAGGTGCTCGATTCTCCCCGTTGCACGCGGAGAATCGAGCACGAACGGGAGAGTCTCCGGGAGGCGGGGAGTGGCGCCCGGGTGCGGGGAGCCCGAGCGCGAGAGGGTCAGTGGGGCAGGGCCGTGCGCAGGGCGGTGACTGCTGCGTTGCGGTGAGCGGTGAGGGCGGCGACCAGGCGCGAGGTGTCCCCTGCCTCGACGGCGTGGAGGATCTCGCGGTGGTCGTGTGCTCCGCGAGCCACGTTGGCGGGGTCGGCGAACCAGCGGGCGCGGTACGCGTCGGAGGCATCCCAGAGCGTGGTGAGGATCCGGTCGGCTCGGGGCGTCGGGCGCAGGATCGCCCAGTGGAAGGCGCGGTTCGCGGCGGCGATCCCACCCCGGTCGGCGGGCCGGGGATCCCCGCTGGCCCGGCCCGGGGAGGGGTCGGCTCGATCCGTGCGGGTTGCGTCCGGGATGGCCTGACCCGGGGAGGTTGCGTCCGCGCTGGCCTGACCCGGGGAGGTTGCGTCCGCGCTGGCCTGACCCGGGGAGGTTGCGTCCGCGCTGGCCCGGCCTTTGGGGGCGGGTCTGTGCGCCGAGCCCCCCGTGCCCCGCAGCCACGCGGCCGACGACTCGGCGTCGGCCAGAACGGCGTACGCGGCGTGGATCTGGGCGAGATCATCGGCGGTCATCGCCGGCATGGCGCGTGCGGCGAGGTCGTCCTCGATCACAGCGCGCAGGGCGTAGATCTCCTCGAGGTCGGCGCCGCTGAGCTCAGCCACGCGGTACCCCCGGTGCGCCGCGTACACCACGTGACCCTCGGACTCGAGCATCCGCAGCGCCTCGCGCACGGGCACCCGGCTGACCCCGAGGGAGGCCGCGAGGTCCTCCTGGCGCAACGCCGAGCCGGCGGGGAGCTCGCCGCCCAGGATCCGGGCCCGCAACTCGATGAGCACCGCCTCCTGAGCCGTGGGGGGACGCTGGAACTCGCTCATCGCCCACTCCCGGGGTGCGCGCCATGCGGCTGGGGGTCTTCAGGCTCACGCCCGGGGTGCGCGCCCTGCAACTCGGGGACTTCCGGCCCACTCCCGGGGTGCGCGCCATGCGGCTCGGGGTCTTCCTGCCCATACCCGGGGTGGCCGGCCGGAGGGGCCGACCGGTAGTCCACGGGGGTGCGCGAGAGCGTGATCGGGTTGGCGATCGTGGGGATGCCACCTGCGATGGCGACCGGGGCCAGCCCCAGCGCCCCGGCGAGGGCGAGCGCAGCCGGGATGTCGTTCACCGGCCCCGCCGGGACCCCGGCGGCCGTCAGGGCGCGGACCCACTGGGCGGCGGGTCGGGTGCCCAGCCGCGCACGCAGCAGGCCAGCCAGGGCGTCGCGGTGCGCGACGCGCGCGGGGTTGGTCGCGTAGTCCGGGTCGGTGGCCAACTCCAGACCGAGGACGTCGCACAGGGCGGCGAACTGCCGGTCGTTGCCCACGGCCACGGCAAGCGGGCCGTCCGCGGCGGGCAGGGTCTCATACGGGGCGATGCTCGGGTGCGCGTTGCCCATCGCCCGCGGCGTGACGCCGGCGCCAACCACGGCCTGTGCCTGGTTGACCAGCGCCGAGAGCGTCGAGCTGAGCAGGTTCACCTCGACGCGCTGGCCCAGGCCGCTGCGCTCGCGTTCGGCCAGCGCCGCCAGGATCCCCACCGTGGCGTGCAGTCCCGTCAGCACGTCGACGAGGGCCACCCCGACCTTGGTGGGCTGGTCAGGTGCCGGTCCGGTGATGCTCATCAGCCCGCCCATCGCCTGGACGAGCAGGTCGTAGCCGGGCATCGCTGCTCCTGCGCCGGTGCCGAACCCGGAGATCGACGCGTAGATGAGGCCCGGGTTCGAGGCGGCCAGCGTGGCGTGGTCCAGGCCGAAGCGGGCCATCCTGCCGGGGGCGAAGTTCTCGATGAGCACGTCCGCGCCGCAGGCGAGGGCGCGTGCCTCGGCGCGGTCCGTGGGGTCCGCGAGGTCCAGCCACACCGTGCGCTTGTTGCGGTTCACGGACTGGAAGTAGGTGGCGGTGCCGTCGGGGGCCAGCGGAGGGCCCCAGGCGCGTGTGTCGTCACCGCGCGGTGGGCGCTCCACCTTGACCACGTCGGCGCCGAGGTCGCCGAGCATCATCGTGGCGTAGGGACCGGCGAGCACCCGGCTGAAGTCGGCGACGCGCAGCCCGGCCAGCGGTCCGGTGGGGGTGGGCGCCGGCGGGGCAGCGGTCGCGTCGCCGGGTGCGTGGTGGGTGGGCGCGGCGGGCCCGTCGGGTCCGCTCATCGGTACGCGGGGATCCCGGTCAGCGCCTGGCCGATGACCAGCGTGTGGATGTCGTGGGTGCCCTCGTAGGTGTAGACGCTCTCGAGGTTCACCATGTGCCGGATCACCGGGTACTCCAGTGAGATCCCGTTGCCACCCAGGATCGCGCGGGCCTCGCGGGCCACGCCCAGCGCGGCCGAGACGTTGGAGAACTTGCCGAGGCTGACCTGCTGGGTGGTGAGCGCCCCCGTGTCCTTGAGCCGGCCCAGGTGCAGGGCCAGCAGGTGTCCGTTGCCCACCGCCACGGCCATCTCGGCGAGCTTGCGCTGGGTGAGCTGGAACCCGGCGATGGGGCGGCCGAACTGCTCGCGCGTGCCCGCGTAGTCGATCGCCGTCTCGAGGCAGTCGCGGGCCGCTCCGACGGAGCCGAACACGATGCCGTAGCGGGCCTCGGCAAGGCAGCCGAGCGGGCCGGAGAGACCGCGGGCGCCGGGGAGCATGGCGTCAGCCGGCAGCCGGACTCCGTCAAGTGCAAGCTCCGAGGTGACCGAGGCGCGCAGGCTGAGCTTGTGCGGGATCGGGCGTGCGGTGAATCCCGGGGTCTCGGTCGGCACGATGAAGCCGCGGATGGTGCCCTCGGCGCGGGCCCAGACGACGGCGACGTCGGCGACCGAGCCGTTGGTGATCCACATCTTCGCCCCGTTCAGCACCCAGTCGTCGCCGTCGCGCACGGCCGTGGTGCGCATGGAGCCCGGGTCCGATCCGGCGTCGGGCTCGGTGAGGCCGAAGCAGCCGATCAGCTCCCCGGTGGCCATCCCGGGCAGCCACTGATCGCGCTGCTCCTGCGAGCCGTAGGCGTGGATCGCGAACATCGCCAGCGAGCCCTGCACGCTGACCAGTGAGCGGATCCCGGAGTCGGCGGCCTCGAGCTCGAGGCAGGCCAGGCCGTAGGAGGTCGCGTCGGTGCCGGCGCAGCCGTAGCCCTCGAGGTGCATCCCGAGAACCCCCAGCGAGCCGAGCTCCCGGGCGAGCTCGCGCACCGGCAGCGCGCCGGACTCGAACCAGTCGGCCAGGTGCGGGCGCAGGCGTTCGTCGGCGAAGCGGCGCACGGTGTCGCGCATCTCGCGCTGCTCGTCGGTGAGCAGCGTGTCGATCGCGTACAGCTCAGTGGCGCTCAGCGCGGCGGGGCGGGCATGGGCGGAGCGGGCGGCGCCGGCATGTGCGGGCTGGGCGGTCTGGGCAGCGGGGGTGACGGGACCGGCGGGGGCGGGGGTCGCGGGGGTCGCGGGGGTCGCGGGGGCGGGGGTTGTGCGCATGGGTCACCTCGGAAGTGGTCGGCGGGCCGACTCTAGCAGAGTGGATCCAATATCCAGTCGGGATCAGGACGTGGGCCGGCCGGGTGGGGGCCGGGCGGGCGGGGGCCGGGCGGGTGGGGGCCGGGCCGGGTGGGCGAGGGCCGGGCGTGGCGCTTGCGCGGGTCGGGGCCCCCGACCGGGCACGTGGCAGGGCCGGCGTGGTGAACGGGCACCAAGTACGGAATCGGCCACCTCAGGGTTGGGATCAGCCACATGTGGCCGATCCCGCGCAGTCGCTGGCGGATTCCGTAGTTGCGCGTTGAGGGCGCCCGCATCGGCGCGGTCTGCCACCATCAGCGGCGTGACCACGTACCCGATCGACGACCTGCTCGTGCTGCTCGACCTCGAGCGCCGCTCGGGTGACATATTCGTGGGCACCAGCCACGACGTGACCTACACGCGCATCTTCGGCGGGCAGGTCGCCGCCCAGGCGCTCGTGGCCGCGGGGCGCACGGTGGACACCGAGCGGTACGTGCACTCGCTGCACGCGTACTTCCTGCGCCCCGGCGACCCGAAGGCGCCCGTGGAGTTCCACGTCGAGCGGATGCGCGACGGCCGCGGGTTCAGCGTGCGGCGCGTCCTGGCCCACCAGCACGGCAAGGTCACGTTCGCGATGAGCGCCTCGTTCCACCTGCCCGAGGCCTCGACGATCGTGCACACGATGCGCGCCCCCACGGTTCCGCCGCCCGACGAGCTGCCGTCGCTGCGCGAGCTGATGGCCCCGAACCTCGAGCACCTGCCGCCCATCCTGGTGGACGTGACCCTGCCGGTCGACGTGCGACCGGTGCGCGGCTTCGCCGAGAGCCTGGTCGAGTGGTGGGGGGACGCGTACGCCGACCATCCCACCCAGCTCGGCGGCGGCGACTACCCCGGGGAGGACGTGGTCTGGTTCCGTGCCGACGGCCCCATGCCCGAGGACCCGCTGCTGCACGTCTGCGTGGCGACCTACTTCTCGGACGCGACCCTGCTGGATGCCGTGCAGCGCCGTCACGGGTACTACGTCGGGTCCGGTGACCTCGACGTGGCCAGCCTCGACCATGCGATGTGGTTCCACCGGCCGTACCGCGCAGACGAGTGGTCGCTGTACCTGGCCCAGTCGCCCGCCGCGGATCGTGGGCTGGGATTCGCCCGCGGCCGGATGTTCGACGAGCACGGGGACCTGATGATCTCGATCACCCAGGAGGGGCTGTTCCGGCGGCCGGCGCCGCCCGGCCAACCGCTGGCGCGTCAGTGACTGGCGACGGCAGCCGGGTGCGGATCGTGGGAGCCGGGGGCCGCGGCGAGATTGCCGGGTTCCCCAGTGCCGGAGTCATTGCGTGGCTGGACGCCCCGGGGCGGGGAGTTGGTAGGCCGCAAGCCATCGGGCGAGCCGGAGTCGTTGCGCGGTGCAACGTCGCGCGAGCCGGAGTCGTCGCGCGGGCCGATGCCGGGCGAGCCGGAGTCCTTGCTCGGCTCGACGGCGCGCACCCCGGAGGCGACGCGCGCCGCGGGGCCCGCCGGCCGGTCGTCGGGCCTCTCCGCCGACCCGAGGGCCTCGGCTCGGGCCAGCGCCGGGCGGCTGATCAGGGCGACGAGCAGCCCGAGGGCCGCCGATGCGCTGCCGACGGCCAGCCCGTACGAGGACCCGCGCGCATCGATCAGGGCCCCGGCCAGTGCCACCGCGGCGGCGCTGCCGATGAGCACGCCTGAGATCGACAGGGCCAGCGACTCGGTCAGCCGGGCCCGCGGCAGGGCCCGCTCGATGACCTGGAAGGCCCCGATCATGACCGCCGACACGCCCAGGCCGGACCCGAACATGGCCGCGCCGTAGACCACCAGACCGTCGACGAACGGCAGCGCGGCGGTGGCAGCGGCCACCATGGCCGCGCCCACGAGGATCTGGCTCGACAGCCGCCATCCACCGGGACGCGCGCCGAGCGCCAGTCCGGTCAGGCCGCTGGACAGCGCGAACACGCCCAGCAGCCAGCCCGTGGCAGCCAGGGCGCCGCTCTCCTCGGCGAAGGCCACGGTGCTGACCTCGAGCGCGCCGAACACCCCGCCCATCAGCAGCATGAGCAGCGTCAGCACCTGCAGGGTCCCGTTGCGCCAGATGGGCGGTCCCTCGTGGGCGGCCCCGGGGTTGGGCGGGGGCTGGGTGCGCCGTTGCGCGGCCAGGGCCAGGGCACCCGAGGCTGCCAGGAGCAGGCCGGTGGCGATGGCCGACCACGGCGCGATGGCCACGGCCAGCGCAGTCGCCAGCGGGGGGCCGACCACGAACGCGACCTCGTCGAGCATCGACTCGAAGGCGAAGGCGGTGGTGAGCTCCGAGGAGTCCGAGGCGATGCCGGCCCAGCGGGCGCGCACCATGGCGCCCAGGTTCGGCCCGGTCAGCCCGGCGACCGTCGCCAGCGCCAGCCATGACCACACCGGCGTGCCCGCAAGGACCGCCACGGTGAGGCCGGCGAGGGCGAGCAGGTGCAGGCCGATGAGCGGGGGGATCGCGCGGTCCTGGCCGAACCGGTCGGCAAGTCGGGCCCCGATAGGCCCACCGAACGCACCGGCGACGGTGGTGGCCGCCGCCACGGCACCGGCGATCGCGTAGGAGCCGGTCGCCGAGACCACGAGGAGGGTCACGGACAGCCCGAGCATGCCCATGGGGAAGCGCCCGACGAAGGCCGCCGCGCTCATGGCGGCGGTGCCGGGGTGGGCGAAGATCGCACGGAAGGACTGCATCAGGTCCTCACTACCCCGGTGGGGTATCCCGGAAACGCGTTCCGGGCGTGTTCGGCGTCACGTGCGGCTGGGGCCTGCGAGTCGCCCGTGGCCCGGGTCAGCGTGGCCCGGCCCCCGCCACTGGGGTGTCTCCCGGTCCGCGACGTCCGTCAGCACGCGCGCACCCCACCCTCACTGCGCCCCGGGGACCCGTGGCTGCGGTCCGGCGCCGACGTTGCCGTAGCGGTGCGCCGTGACGCACACGCTCTGCTCGTGCATCCAGCGCGGGCCCTCGACCCGCACGCTGGCCGCGATGGGCCGGGCGTCCATCCCGGTGCCCGACTCCAGGGCGCGCACGGCGACGTCCCCAGCGGGCTCCGACGACAGCCAGCGCACCCGCGCGACCTCGCCGCGGGAGACCCGTGCCCGCGCGGCGTCGGCGCTCTCCACGATGGTGTCCGCCCCCCGCGAGGTCGCGCTGGAGAGCAGGATCCGGGTGCCGGTGCGCGCCGAGAGCCGGCGGACCGTCTCGAGGTGGGCCGAACTGGTCCCCGCGTCCACGCGGACCAGGATCGGCTTGGCCAGGGGCCGGTACCGGAACAGGTTGCGCTCCACTGTGAGGCTGGCGTGGTCGCGGACCGCTCCGCCGGTGGTGCTCCACCACGACTCCACGTCGCTGCTGGTGAGTGCGGACTGGGCCGGGGCCCAGTCGCGCAGGCAGGCGACGTAGTTCTCCCCGCCGGCCTTGGCGGTCGGGCCCACGGCCGAGCGCTTCCACCCGCCGAAGGGCTGGCGGTTGACCACGGCACCGGTCGTGCCGCGGTTCACGTACGCGTTGCCGGCCTGGATCCGCTCGATCCAGGTCTCGCACTCGGTCACGTCCAGGGCGTGCAGGCCCGCGGTCAGGCCGTACTCGACCGCGTTCTGCCAGGTGATGGCCGTGTCCAGATCCGGGGCCCGCATGACGCCGAGCACCGGGCCGAACCACTCGGTCGTGTGGGTCCAGGAGCCGGGCTGGACGCCGATCTTGACCCCGGGGCTCCACACGTGCCCAGCTCGGTCGAGCTGGCGCGGCTCGACGAGCCAGGACTCGCCGGGCTCCAGCGTGGTGATCGCGCGCAGCAGCGGGCCCTCCGGCGGGCGGATCACCGGGCCGATGACGGTCGCCGGGTCGGTCGCGGGGCCCACATGCTCGGTGGTGACCGCGTCGCGCAGCTGGCGGAAGAACGCCGGGTTGTCGTGGACGGAGGCCTCCACGATCGCCAGGCTCGCCGCCGAGCACTTCTGGCCGGCGTGGCCGAACGCGGAGTGGACCAGGTCCTTCACCGCGGCGTCGATGTCGGCAGTGGCCGAGATCAGCAGCGCGTTCTTCCCGGAGGTCTCGGCCATGAGGCGCAGGTCGGGTCGCCAGCCGGTGAACAGCCGTGCCGTGGCCCACGAGCCGGTGAGGATCACTCCGTCGACATCGGGGTGGGTGACCAGGCGCTGGCCCACCTCGTCGTCGCGGGTCGGCACGAACTGCAGCACGTCGCGGGGCACGCCGGCGCGCCACAGCTGCTGGACCAGGATCCACGCGGTGGCCACGGTCTCGGGGGCCGGCTTGAGGATCACCGCGTTGCCCGCGGCGAGGCTGGCCAGCACTCCGCCGGCCGGGATCGCGTACGGGAAGTTCCACGGCGGCACCACGACGACCACACCCAGCGGGGTGCTGGGGGCCGAGTCGTCGAGGGTCAGGATCGCGGAGCGGCCGTAGTACCGGGCGAAGTCGATCGCCTCGGAGACCTCGGGGATGCCCTCGGCGATGGTCTTGCCGGCGTCCAGGCACATGGTGGCCAGCGTGTCGTGGCGCTGCTCGTCCATCACCCGCGCGGCCTCCCAGAGCAGCCGGGCGCGCTCACGGGGCCCCCGGCCCTCCCAGCCGGCAATCGCGGCCCGGGCGACCGCCACCGCCTCGTCGACGACCTCGGGGGTGGCCACGTTGTACGCGTACCAGATCGCACCGTCGGCGCTGGGGTTGCGCCCGTCCTCGACGCCGTCGATGCGCTCGTCGCCGCCGACCACAACGGGCACGGGCCGGCCCCAGCCGGGGGAGTGCCGGTTCAGCCCGGCGGCGATCTCCGCGCGCTCGTCGGCGCGGGTGATGTCGATCTCGGCCTGGTTGGCGAACGGGCCGGTGGTGACCGGCATGGTCTCGACGGGCGCGCCGGGGCCGTGGCGGCGGGATTCGGTGCCCACGGTGTGCCGGGCGGCCACCGCGTCGCGGAAGCGCCGCTCCTGCTCGGCGAAGGTGGGGGAGCCGGGGGTCAGGCTGAACGAGGCGCGCAGGAAGTTCTCAGGCGCGGTGTTCTCGTCGAGGCGGCGCACCAGGTAGGCGACCGCCGAGGCGAAGTCGTCGGTGGTGGTCACCGGCGCGTAGAGCAGCACGGCACCGACGTCGCCGACGACGGCCAGCGCCTCGGCGTTGGCCATGCCCTCGAGCATCTCGATGTCCACCTGGCCGCTGACGCCCCGAGGCGGCCGCGAGCTCCAGGGCCCAGGCGAGGTCGAACAGGTTGTGGCTGGCGATGCCGATGCGCACCGCGTCGGCATTGTCCGGGCGCAGGGCGGCGTCGACCAGGCGCTTGTAGGAGGCGTCGACGTCGGCCTTGGTCGCGTACGGCGCCGCGGTCCAGCCGTGGATCTGGGCCTCGACGCTCTCCATCGCGAGGTTCGCGCCCTTGACGATGCGCACCTTGATCGGCGCACCGCCGGCCCCGCGCCGGGCCTGGGCCCACCCGAGCAGGTGGGCGAACACGGCGTGGCTCTCGGGCAGGTAGGCCTGCAGCACGATGCCGGCCTCGAGGTCGGCGAACTCCGGCTCGGCGAGCACCTCGGTGAACGCGTCGACGGTCAGGGCGAGGTCGCGGTACTCCTCCATGTCGAGGTTCACGAACGTCGGCGGGGTGGTGGCGCGCGCAGCGCGGTAGAGCCGGCGCAGCCGCTCGGTGACCCGCGCCACGGAGCCTTCGTGGTCGTAGGAGCTCAGCTGGGCGGCGACTGCGGAGATCTTCACCGAGATGTAGGTGACCTCGGGGCGGTTGAGCATCTCGATCACGCGCTCGAGTCGGTGGGTGGCCTCGTCCTCGCCGAGCACCGCCTCGCCCAGGACGTTGATGTTCAGCCGTGCCCCGTCGCCAGCCCGCTTGGCCAGGTGCTTGGCCAGGGGTGCGCGCTCGGCGGGCAGGATGATGCCCTCGGAGGCCTCGCGGACCTGCCAGTGCACCAGCTTCATCGATGGGCCCGGCACCACCTTCGAGACCTGGCGCAGCACCTGCAGGCCGGTGTGGTCACGCAGGCCCAGGGCGCGCCGGTTCGACGACGCGGCCGCCGCCTGCAGCGTGCTCGCCGCACGGGTCGGGTCGGAGATGCGCATCACCTCGTCGGTGAGGGCCATGGTCACCGGCAGCCCGGCGGGGTCGCGCAGCAGGCGGGTCAGCCGCCGGCGGTTGGCCTTCTCGCGCATCGTGCGGGTGCGTTCGGCCTGCGCCAGCCAGCGAGCGGCACGTGCCACGGCCCGGTCGGTGACCTGGTCGCCGTCGGGCAGGGGATCGGGCAGGTCGATCGCAGAGGTGTCCACGGGGCCATCGTCGTCCTGCCTGCCGGGTGACTCAATGCGGCAGACGTCCCGCGCGGGTGGGGATTTCGGGGGTCGGGGGGCGGTCAGGGCGTCCGTTGCCGGCCGGAACCCGGAGGCTCAGTCCGAGGGGTGGACGTGAGTTGTGGACACGGGTTCGCGCGGCGTGTCGCGAGCGTCCGGAATCGGTCGGGTTGCGGACGGTTCGCCCGGGACGGGTGATCGTGGGGCCTGCCTCCCGAGGTCTGGCGGGGGGTGGGGGAGAGGGCAACCGTTCCGCGCATCCGGCCCCCACGTGGCTGGGAGCTTGACAGTCACTCGCGGCACTGTGACGCAGCCGCCCCAGTCCCCGACGTCCCAGGACCCACCTGGGGCCAAGCTGCCGAGCCGCCGGCCCGGGACGCTCGCGCCTGAGTGACTGCGGCCGGTGCCGACTGGAATCGGCGCATCTCGGCGTGACCGCTGGCATCGCCGGTCGCCACGGGCGCATCGTCATCTTCGCCGGTCCGGCACGCCTGGCTGATTGGGCGAGGACATTCGCCCCTACCGATCGCGTCTCCCAGGGACCACCTTGGGTGTAGCGGATGACACACATCCGGAGAGGACTGAGGGGTGAGGACTATGGCCACCTACACGCTGAGGCGCAGCGTGCATATCAATGCTCCCCTGGGCGACTCGTTCACGTACCTGAAGAACCCGGCGAACATGTTCACCACGTTCCCCGGCGTCAAGATCTCCGACGTTCGCCTGACCCCCGACGGGGTGGGATCGAGCAACCACTTCTCGATGCGCACCATGGGCGTGTTCTACGAGCGAGGCACCCACGAGCTCGTCGAGGTCGTTCCCAACGAGACACTTGTCATCCGCAGCCATCCCTTCGGTGTGAGCAACGGGCCACTGTGGACCTGGACCTTCCGCTCCGAGGACGGCGGCACACGAGTGGAACTCGACGTCCGCGACGAAGTCCCGAAGATCCTGCTCCCCCTCGAGCAGCTGACCGGCAAGGCGCTGGACAAGAGCTACACGGTGTGGCTGAACGCCATCAAGGCGAACGTGGAAGCACTGGCCGGCGAAGCACAGTAGCCGCCGAGCACGGGCGGCTCTCGGCGTCACCGGCTGACCTGGTCATGAGTCACGGCTCCGCCCGCCTTTGAGCCGTGGGAGTCCGGCCGTGGGCCTGTCAGACGCCGACACCCGTGGCCGCGATGGCGCCCCCACTAGCGCGCGTCACGCGGCGCATAGACGCAACTTCTCGACGGCGTCGGCGGGGTTCAACGCGGATGAGGCAAGCCTGCTGGGCGCGGGCGGGTCAGGGCCCGGTCTCAAGTGGCAGGCTGCGGTCAGCGCACCATTCCACCAGGCCACCGTCATACACGGCGACGTCTGGGTGGCCCAGGCGGACCAGCACGTTGGCCAGGCTGGACGCTGCCGCCCCGGCGCCGCAGTAGGTGATCACCCGGTCGGCGTCCAGCACTGGGCCGACCTTGTCCCGCAGTTCAGGCAGCGGCCGGTAGCAGCCGGTGTCCCGGTCGAGGATCTCCCATGCGGTGACGTTGGCGGCACCGGGGATGTGCCCGCGGCGGCCGTACTCGTTGGCCTCCCCGCGGTGCACCCTGCGACCCAGGGCATCGACCAGCTGCACGTGCGGGTGGTCGATCGCAGCCAGCACCTCGTCCTTGTCGACCAGCAGGCCCGGCCGAGGGTGGGCCTCGAAACGGGCCGGTGGGTAGCCGCAGGGCTGGTCGCAGGTGGGGCGCCCGGCGGCCTGCCACGCGCCCCACCCGCCGTCGAGGACGGCCGCCTGGTCGTGGCCGAACGCACGCAGCAACCACCACATCCGGGCCGCCCACATGGTCTCCCGACGGTCGTAGAGCACGACCCGGTGCTCGTTGCCGATCCCCAGCCCGCCGACCACGTCTTCGAAGTGCTCGGCGGTGGGCGCGGTCATCGACCGGCGGGACCGGTCCGGGTCGTGCACCGTGAACAGGTCCAGGAACCCGCTGCCCGGGATGTGCGCGCGGCGGTACTCCCCCTCACCGGTGCGGATCCTGGGCAGGAACAGCAGCTTGGTGATCTGCACGGTCGCGTCGAACACCCGCAGGTCCGGATCATCAAGATGCTCGGCCAACCAGTCGACCGACACCAGCGGTTCCATGACGGCACCCCCATCCCGGGTCGTGCGAACCCACGTCTCCCACGACCGACGCTACGGACCGCGGGTGGCGGGCAGAAGTGCCATCCGACCCCAGCCAGTCGCCCCTCCCGTGACCGGCCCGGCTCCCGCCCGCCCGCCACGCGGTCGGCTGGACCCGGGACTTGTCGGCACTGCCCGCGTGCGACCACATCTCTGTGGGCGTGATGCCCGCCCAACGTGCGCGACAGGCGGCGATGTGGGGCACCAGGCGCGCCGCATGACGGGTCGTGTCAACGCCGGCTCCAGCCGCGCGAAGAGCGCTTCCGAGGTGTCAAACCGAATCGGCGGGGCTCACATGCCGAACGTGTCTTGGAGGAACGCGATCGTGGGCTCGGTCTGGGTCTGGTCGAAGGCGGGGTCGGCGTGGCTGGCGCCGGGCAGGATCGTCAGGGTCGAGGTGGCGCCGGCCTTGTCAAGGGCGTCCTTGAGCTGCTGGGACTGGCCCGCGGGCACGTTGCAGTCGGCGTCGCCGTGGGCCAGCGAGAACGCCGGGACGGTCGCCGCCGTGGCGAGGTAGGACGTCAGGTCGGTGGAGGCGGTCTGGTCGGAGGAGTCCACTGCCGCGCCGAGCCATCGGGACTCCGGGGAGTCGGCCGTGCCGTGGCACCTGGGACTGCCCCGCGCACGCGGTGACGTCGGCAGCCTGCTCGTCCATCGTCGCGAAGTCGACCGGCCCGTACCAGGAGACGACCGCCTGGACGGCATCGGACTGGTCGGGGTTGCCGAGGCTGTCGTCATCGAAGATGGTCGCCTGATCCCCGGTGACACCGAGCATGGTGGCCATCCATCCGCCGGCGCTCTGACCCCACGCGGCGAACTTGTCGGGGTCCAGTCCGTACTCGGTGGCGTTCGCCCGAAGCCAGCGCACGGCGGCCTTCACGTCCTGCGCACCGGCGGGGTACAGCGCCTCACCCGACAGTCGGTAGTTCACCGCGGCGACGGCGAATCCCTGCTGGACCAGCGTCTGGGCGAGCCCGGCCTCCATGCCGGAGTCGCCCATCGCGAACGCTCCCCCGTGGATGAGCACGACGACCGGCGCGGCGGTGCTGCCGTCCGACGCGGGCAGGTACAGGTCCAGGGTCTGGGATGGCGACGTCGAGGCGTAGGCCACGCCGGTCTGCGTGTCCACGGCCTCTCGAACCACTCCGGCTGAGGACCCAGGCTCCGTTGTCGGGGCATCGGTGCCGGCGGTGCTCGACGCCGCCGTCGAGGGCGCCTGCGTGGCGGTCGACTCCGGCGACGTGGACCCGCTTGCGCACGCTGTGAGGGTCAGCGTGCCGGCGGCACACAGGGCGACCACCGTCATCAATCTGGTCGGGACGGTGCACGTAACGAAGGGTGTCGCGCGAGGCATCGTGGGCTCCTGGTGGGGTGTCTGAGCAGTCACCAGGACGGTAGCGATCCCGGGTGAGCGGGCCATCTGCTTCGGTTAAGAGTCCAGTGAGAACCCAGGGCGTGGAAACCCGCCTGTGTCCGCATCGAGCGGGTCGCGCACTGAAGCATCCACGGTAGATGACGGTCATTGTGGCCGGGTGGCCTGCCGCAACGCGCGCGACACTCGGCGAAGTGGCGCACCCAAGGACATGGTCAACACTGAGTCCGGAGCCGCCAGTGCATGGCCGTCACGCCGTGGCGCTCGTCTGCTTCTCGGTCGCCGTCTTGATGCGGCCCACCCGGGCCTGGAACTGCTTGGTCACGATCTTCTGCGTCCCGAAGATGTTGTCAAGCGCACGCTCCCACCTCGCTCCGCCCCGGCTTACCCCAGCAACGGTCACAGTGGTCCCCGCGTCCGTGGGTTCGAACGTCCATGTCCATGTGAACACCTCGCCACCCAGGCGCCGGCCGAGGATTGTCATCGTCGGACGCGCCTCGAAGACGATGCGCTGGTCGGGCTCGACTTCCACGTACTTGATCGCGACGTTCTCGATAGGGAAGCCGAACATCTTGGCCACGAGCCGAGCAGTTGTCCCCACACCGTCGCCGGTCACCGCGGCCTCAACCACGCCGTACGTGGGGTCCTCGTCGTAGATCCTGCGTGGGTCGCGGCAATACTCGAAGACCGCGGGCGCGGGCGCACCGATTGATTCAGTCACCATCACCCTGATGTCGGCCATCTCGTCCGACCTCCTCTCATTGGGGCCTGAATGGGTCCTCTGCTTCTGCGCGCCCCATACCTGTGGGCCGTCTCCCTCTGACCTCAGTTCAACACCAAGGTGGCCGATGGGGTAGAGGCCATCGGCCTACCCATCACCAGGTGGGTAACGCCAGGTCGGTGCCGCGACCATCCCAGCCGGAGACGAGGCCCGTCCGGCGACGCCGGACCCGATTCGCATGACGTAGACGCGCGACAGGCGGCGGCGTCGCACCGCCATCCGACCCATCGGGTGTTCTCCGGCTCCCCACTCTCCCCAATCAGGTGTTGGCGCCCGGGAGTGGACTTGGCGGCTCATGGCGGGCCTGGGCACCGAGCACCCGGGCGCGGTCGGCGGTGCCCGACGTCAAGCCATGCCAACTGCCAACTCGGTGGTGACCGGAGGCTCAGTGGCATGGGCTGTCATTCCGTCTCGTGGATGAAGTCCAGGATCGTCTGGGTGTCCAGGCGCAGTGCGTGTTCCGGGGTCTGGCAGTACGGGCCGGCCCAGTGGCTGATCGCCACGATCATCGGGGAGCCATCGACGTCGACGATCCGGGGAGCTCCGGAGTCCCCGGCGCAGGGCCCGCTGCCGCCGGCCGCGATGTTCCCGAGCAGATGCACGGTCGTGGGATCGACGCCGGTGATCCGCTGCGGGGCGTACGTTCGGTAGCCGTCGTTGAAGTCGGAGAACCCGTTGCGGCCGCCGGTCCGGTCACGGGTCATCCCGTAGCCGACGATGGTGGCCTGCTGTCCCGTCAGGTGCATCGAGTCGAGCTGCCCGGCGGTGGGCAGTGTGGGAAGCGCCCCGACGTCGACCGACTCGTCCAGGACGTACACACCGACGTCCAGCTTCCAGCCCTTGCCTGGCCAGCCGGGGGCCGTGAAGCCCTGGCCCGTGCGCAGCGACGCGGGCAGCTCGGGCATGAACCCGGAGGCATCAGCGTCCAGGGTCATCCCCTCGATCTTGCTGCCGAAGCCGAACACCGACTCCAGGTACGCCTGGTCGAAGCAGTGCCCCGCCGCGAGGAACACCGTGGGGCTGACCATGGTCCCGGAGCACCAGTAGTGGTACTCGGTGGCGTCGGCAGTCGGGACGCTGATGATCAGGGTCCCGACGTAGGGGTAGGCAGCCTCATCGTCCGGATGGCCGTTGACGACTGCCGATACGGGTGCGCTCATCAGTGCCAACGCCACGGCGGCCACCGCGGCGCAGGCCAGCGCGATTCTTGGTCTCATCTCTGTTCCATCCCTTCGTGCGCGCCACAGCGGGTGCGGCAGCGGTCGCACCGGCCGGCCCGAGCTCCCGTCTGCAGCGTTCCCTCCATCACGAGGCCCGACCCGCCAGCCCTCGCGGTGCCCTTGTCAGAACGTGATGCGTTCCAGCTCGTGCTCCTTGAGGATGTCGCCCATCCCCCAGAAGAAGGCCTGGCCGTGCGGGATCCGGAAGATCTGATGCAGCGGGTCCTCCGCGCCCTTGCCGAGCGGGGCCAGGAAGGGCATGTCCTGCTCCAGGAGGCGATGCTTGAGGGCCGGGTCGTCGAGGAACTCGACTTCGCCGGTGACCCTGAGGGTGCGCGCCGTGGCCAGGTCACCGCCGTTGAAGAAGCAGACCTCCGTCTTCGGGTTGGCCTTCAACTGCTGGCAGACGTCCTTGGGCTCCAGGGTCTGGAAGTAGAAACCGGTCTCATCGGCGAACCAGAACAGCCAGCCGCGGACATGGGGCTGGTCTGCGTCGGTCGTGGCCAGGAAGCACACCGGGTGCTCGGCGGCGAAGGCGATCGCCTCATCCAGGGACCCGGTAGCCTCACCTGTGACTGTGGTGCTCATGATCCCGGCGAGGTGCTGATGGAGGAGTTCCTCGAGCCGCTGGGAGTCACGCAGCATCGGCTGGCAGTCGAGATCGGAGTGCCGCCACGGCGGATCAACGAGATCGTGCACGGCAAGCGTCGGATCACCGCGGACACTGCGCTTCGACTCGCTCGGTACTTCGGCACCACGGACCGCTTCTGGCTGAACCTGCAGACCCGCTACGACCTGGAGATCGAGAAGGACAACCTGGGCGCCGCCCTCGAGGCGATCCGCCCGCTGAAGTCGGCCTGACCCCGCCCTGACCCCGCCCAATGGGCAAGCCGGGAGCCGTGCGCGACTTGCGATTCCGCGCTGCGCCACCCCACTACCTGCCGAGTTCAGAATCTGGGTGAGACGCTTGACTGCGAGAAGCGAGTCAACGAGTGCTCCGTGAGCCTTTCCGAGCGTTCGGTCGACGTGGCACGTGCGGCCTGTCTCCCGAGGCTTGGCGGCGGTGGGGGAGAGGGCAACCGTTCCCCGCATCCGGCCCCCCACGTGGCTGAGAGCTTGACAGTCACTCGCGGCGATGCGCCGCGGTGTTGATCCGAGGCGCGGAGTCTGCGATCAGAGGGCCGGGAACGCTCCGTCGAGGCCGAGGCCAAGTCGTACGCCTCACTCGGCTCTCGGCGCCTGCAACTGTGGTCGAGCCGGCCGGTGAACCAGTCGGACGCTGGCTGGATCGCCTGGCCAGCGTCGAGGCGATCCTGCGCATCCATGAGCTTGCCCCGGAGATGCAGCCGGGCTTGTTCGCGGCGGCCGCGCACAGCCCCGGGATGGACGGCGCATCTGGCTACGGGTGGGCCTCGAGCGCGTCGGAGGGCTGGAGGTGACCGCCGGCATTGAGGGGGTCGTGGGCGACGATGCCGGGAAGTTGGTCGTGGAAGAAGACCTGCGCGAGCAGCTCGCGCCGCGACCGGGTGTCTGTCTTGGCGAAGACTGCTTTCAGGTGGTCCTGCACGGTCCACGGGCTGATCACGAGTCGCTCGGCGATGGCCGCCGTGTCGAGTCCGCGTGCGACGAGAGTGGCGATCTCCCGCTCGCGCGGCGTCAGCCCGAACACCTCCAGGCGCAGCGGCAGGGCGTACTCCTCCCCGGCCCGTTCAACGATGATCGCGACCCGACCATTGGCGCTGCCATCGGGCAGGGATCCGTGCAGCGTCAGCCATCCCGACGACGTGGGTACGTGAAGAGGCGGAGCAGTGCGTCCCTGCCGGCCGCGGCGTCGAACGTCGGCCGCAAGCGTGAGCACCGGTGCAGGGACCTCCCGGTGGGCCGGGTCGTCGTGGACCAGCGGCCCCAGAAGTGCGGCCGCAGGAGGTGTCGTGAGCTCGATGTCATCGGTCGCATCGAGGATCAGCAGGCCCGGTGCCCGCGGGTCATCGGGCCGACGGGCTGCATCGACGCGGTACGAGGCCTTGAGCTCCGCGATCGGACGTGACGCGCGATGGTTCGGGCCTCATCCGGGGTGAAGTCGCCCGTGGCCTCCGTGCGGTGGCATCTCGAAGGGGGTGCCGATCGGGGCGAGGTACTCCAGGTACGGGAGCGGGGATCGCCACCGGCGAGCGGCGCGCGGCGAGGTCGGCGAAGGTGTTGACATCGTCGCGCAGGTACTCGCTGGTGACCACGGCGCCTGCTGCCATCGCCTCGGTCTCCGGCGTGAGGAAGCCGCCGGCCATCAGCTCCACCGGATTCGCCGTAGTGAGCAGGCGGGTGTCCGGGTCCAGACCGTGCCAGCAGAACGCATCAACGGGCATCACGTGACGGATCCGCGCGGCGAGCTCGGTGTGCAGCTGCCCGTACGGCAGGCCGCGAGCGCCCACGCGCTCGATGTCGGCGGCCAGCCTGAGCGGATCCCATCGGGTCACCTCGCCATGGTGCACGCGATCGAGGCCCCGGGCTACCACATGCAGGAAAGATCCCAGATCCCGGGGGATGCCCGCCCCAGCGCGTGCGGGCGACGCTGAGCACGACGCCGATCCCCGGCGATCGCCAGACAAGGAGCCCGCCATGACCCTCGACATGAGTCCGACCCGCGTCACCACTCAGACCGTCTGCTTCGCCGCCCCGTTGCTCCCCGGTACCTCGACGCACGACCGCGACGAGATGCTCTCGTGCTGGCAGGGCGAGCGCCGCGAGGAGCACACCCAGTCACGCCGTGCCCACGGCATCACCCGCGAGGCCGTGTGGATCCAGTCCACCCCGGCCGGCGACGTGGCCGTCGTCCTCATCGAGTCACCGGACCTGCCTCAAGCGCTCCTCGGGCTCGCCACCTCCCAGGAGCCCTTCGACGTGTGGTTCCGCGAGCACCTGATGACCGTGCACGGCATGGACCTCGGGGCCGGGATGGCGTTGCCCGAGCAGGTCCTCAACTTCCAGGACGGCTCGTGACAGACCCCGTTGCCCCCGACCTGATCATGCTCGAAGGCCCGGTCCTCCAGCGGATCGGGGCTTCGAGCGTGGGCAGCTCTCTGGGCTGTGACGTCTGCCCCCACCGTGCGCGATAGGCGGCGGGAGGACGCACCGCCGGATTGCCGATGGTCGAGCGGGCGTGCGAGGTCGAGGTCGTGACTGGTGATTCCGCGAACGTCGTGGCTGGCGAGGGTGACAATCACGTCGGAGTACGTGAGTTGAATGTCGGGGTGGTGGTTGGCGGCCTCGGCCGCTGCACCGATCCTGTTGACCAGGGCGAGGCCGGCTTGGAAGTCGCCGGTGCGGAACCGAGCCTTGATGCGTCCCGATATCTGCCGCCAGTCCTCGAGGCTGGCGTCACGTACCTGTGTCGCGGACAACTTCTCCCGAGGTTCTGTCATGCTTCCCGCTCCGTCTGGGGTGAGGGGAGTTGCCCTCCGCCACAAGGTAGTGGCGGCTCAGGACGAAGGCCACCCACACGACCGCGATCGGCCAGGTGCGCATTGGGTTACGCGAGGAGGTCCCCGGAGACGTTCTTCGTTCGCCCGTTCTTCTCGGTGCCTCAATGCTCGACCGACTCACGTGTCATCCTGCTGTCGGCGCGTGGGGCGGCCGGCAAGAGCGTCACGGCCGACGCTCTATCGGAGCGCCTTGGGGCGCCCGTCTGGCGCCTTCAGGACGATGCCGCAGTCTCGAGGGCGTGTGTGTACTCGACCCTCGTTCAGCATCTTGGGGTCACGGACCCGCTGCCAGTTCTCCGGGCTGGGCAGCAGGGCCAGTATCACTGAACGGGTGGGTCCATCGTTCGTGAACGCCGCCTCCGCGGCCGCCTGAGCAGCCAGCAGATGATCCCCGAACCGTTCGTCTGAGTTCGCCCGGACAGATGCGGCCAACAGGTGGGCCTGAGCCGGATCAGTGAGGGGGAGGTCCGTCCCCTGCTCCACGCACCATCGGACGGCCCGGTCGGCCGCCTGCTCCAACCGGCGATCCCTGAGCACCTCGTTCATACTGTCCCAGAGCTCGTAGGTCACCACTTGATCCCGCGTGAGCGCCAGCGCAAGGACCTCGGGTTCCACGCGCGTCAGTTGAACGATGTCGTCCAGCAGCGCGGACAGGGCACCCAATGCTGGCGACCGACCCCGGCTGGAATCCCTCCACCGCCGCGAGCACGTCCCGGGCCTTCGATCCCACGTCGCCTCCCCCCCCTCGTGCTGCGGATCGTACGACGTGCCGAGATCCGGTTGCCCCCCGGTCGGCTGACCGAGGGGTCAGTGGCCCAGGAGGCGGCCGAAGACCTCGGCGCGGCGGGCCCGGCGACCGGTGCGCGCCTCGACGACGTCGGCCGAGTTCATCACCGCCAGGCCGCCGTTCGCGCCCAGCCAGCGCAGGGGCTCGGGCTCCCAGCGACGCGAGCGGTGGTTGACCCACGGCAGGGTCGTGAGCTCCGAGGGGGTGCCCGTGATCAGGTCGGCCAGCGTTCGCCCGGCGAGGTTGGAGGTGCCCACGCCGTCGCCGACGTAGCCCCCGGCCCAGGCCAGGCCGGTGCGGCGGTCCAGGCCGCACGAGGCGTACCAGTCGCGCGGGATGCCCAGCGGCCCGCCCCAGCGGTGGGTCACCCGGTGCCCGGCGACGGCGGGGAACAGCTCGGTGAGCGTGGTCCACAGGCCCTCGTGCACCGAGTCGACCCGGTCGTAAGCCGGGTCGATGCGCGAGCCGAAGTGGTACGGCGCCCCGCGGCCGCCGAAGGCCAGCCGGCCGTCGGCGGTGCGCTGGCCGTAGATGATCAGGTGCCGGCCGTCGTTGAAGGTCTCGCGCGCCGCCAGGCCGATCTCGGCCCACACCTCCTCGGGCAGCGGCTCGGTGGCGAGCATCAGCGAGTACACGGGCAGCACGTCGCGGGTCGAGCCCGGCAGGGTCGCGGTGAACGCCTCGGTCGCCCGCACCACGTGGGGCGCGCGCACGTCGCCGCGCTCGGTGCGGACCACGCCCGGCTCGATGCGGGTCACTCGTGTGTGCTCGTGGAGGGCGACCCCGGCGGCGACCACGCGGTCGGCGAGGCCCGCGTACCAGCTTCGCCGGGTGGATGGCCGCGCAGTGCGGGGTGTACGTGGCGCCCAGCACGTCGGTGGCGCCGGCGCGGGCACGGGCCTCGTCGGCGTCGAGCAGGCGGTAGTCGCCCGGCCCGAAGCCCCACGCGCGCCAGTGCTCGACCTCGGCCTGTGCGCGTTCGAGCTGCACCGGAGTGCGCGCGAGGCTGATCGTGCCGCCCTTGGCCCAGTCCACGTCGAGGCCCTCGGCCGCGACGACGCGGCCCACCTCGTCGACGGTCTCGTGCATCGCGACCTGCATGGCCACGGCACCGGTGCGCGAGTCCCCGCGCGCGATCTTCTCCAGCGACGCGGGGAACAGCGCCGAGCACCAGCCGCCGTTGCGCCCGCTCGCGCCGAACCCGGCGATCTCGGCCTCGAGGATCGCGATCCGCAGGCCGGGATCGCGCTGGGCCAGGTAGTAGGCCGTCCACAGGCCGGTGTAGCCCGCTCCGACGATGGCCACGTCCACGTCGAGGTCGCCGTCGAGGGCCTGCCGTGGGGCCGGCGGCTCGCCGAGCGAGTCCCACCAGAGCGACAGCGTGCGCACGTCGGTCATCGAAGGGCCTCCGGGAGGTCGGGGGAGCGGTGTGCGTCGCTGCCCGGTTCGGGGACCGGCGTTCCGGCCGCCAGGCGGATCGGCAGCTGGCCTGCCCAGACGGGCCAGTCCGCCTCGGCGGCGTCCTCGGGGCCGCCGTCGCGGGTCTTGACCGAGAACTCTGCCAGGGGAAGCGCGAGCACGGTGGTGGCCGCGACCTCCTTGACCCTCATCGGCCGCAGAGCGTCCCACCGCCCCGGGGTGAGGTGCTCGGTGAGCGTGCGCAGCGCGGCTTCCTTCTCCGGGCCCTCAAGCGCGACGGCGGTGCCGAAGACCACGAGGCAGCGGTAGTTCATGCTCGACTCGAACGCGCTGCGGGCCAGGACCAGCCCGTCGAGGTGGGTGACCGTGAGGCATACCGGCAGCCCGGACGCGGCGGCGCGGAACAGTCCCGATCCGGTCGAGCCGTGGAACAGCACCCGGTCCCCGTCGGGCGCGACGGCCACGGGGAGCGTGACGGGCCAGCCATCCGGGCGCACGACCGCGACGTGGCCGATCAGCGCAGAGGCCAGGATCGCTCGGGCTCCGGCAGGGTCCTGGGAACCGCGCTCGGCCATCCGGGTCAGCGCGGTCCGCGGGGAAGGCGGGGAAGCGTCGGTCGTGTCCGTGCGTTGCGTCACGGGAGGCTCTCCTTCCTCTCACCCCGTCGGGATTTGGGCCCCGTCGTGGGTGGGCATTTCGCGCTTCGGGCCCCCGTCGAGAGGGTTTCGCCCTCGAATCGGGGCCAGATCCCCGCCGTCCGGGGCCGTCCCCGCCGCCCCGCCGTCCGGGCGGTCCCTGGCCACGCCTGCCTCGGCTACAGGAGCTTGAGGCCTTCCGTCAGCACCGCGCGCAGGATGCCCTCGATCTCGTCGAACTCGGGCTGGCCGACGGTCAGCGGCGGGGCCAGCTGGATCACCGGGTCGCCGCGGTCGTCGGCGCGGCAGTACAGCCCGGCGTCGAACAGGGCCTTGGAGAGGTACCCGCGCAGCAGTCGCTCGGCCTCGTCGTCGTCGAAGGTCTCCTTGGTGGCCTTGTCCTTGACCAGCTCGATGCCGTAGAAGTACCCGGCGCCGCGCACGTCGCCGACGATCGGCAGGTCGAGCAGCTTCTCCAGCGTGGCCCGGAACGCGGCCTCGTTGGCCTGCACGTGGGCGTTGAGGCCCTCGCGCTCGAAGATGTCGAGGTTGGCCAGCGCGGCGGCCGCCGAGACCGGGTGCCCGCCCCACGTGTAGCCGTGCAGGAAGGTATTGGCTCCGGTCGCGAAGGGCTCGAAGAGCCGGTCGTGAACCATCATCGCGCCCAGCGGCGCGTAGCCGGAGGTGATGCCCTTGGCGAAGGTGATGATGTCCGGCTGCACGCCGAAGCGGTTCATCGCGAAGTAGTCGCCGATGCGGCCCATCGCGCAGATCGTCTCGTCGGCGACCATGAGCACGTCGTACTCGTCGCAGATCTCGCGCACGCGCTGCAGGTACCCGGGCGGCGGCGGGAAGCATCCGCCCGAGTTCTGCACCGGCTCGAGGAACACCGCGGCCACGCTCTCGGGGCCCTCGAACTCGATCGCCTCGGCGATGCGGTCGGCGGCCCAGCGGCCGAACGCCGTCAGGTCGTCGGCGTGGTGCGGCGCCCGGTAGAAGTTCGTGTTGGGCACCTTGTGGGCGCCGGGGACCAGCGGCTCGAACGGGGTCTTGGCCGACGGGATCCCGGTGATGCTCAGCGCGCCCTGCGGGGTGCCGTGGTAGGCGACGTTGCGGCTGATCACCTTGTGCTTGGTGGGCTTGCCGGTGAGCTTGAAGTACTGCTTGGCCAGCTTCCACGCGGACTCGACCGCCTCGCCGCCGCCGGTCGTGAAGAAGGTGCGGTTGATGTCCGCCGGGGCCAGCTGCCCGAGGCGGTCGGCCAGCTCGATGGCGGCCGGGTGGGCGTAGGACCACAGCGGGAAGAACGCCAGCTGCTGGGCCTGGCGGGCCATCGCCTCGGCGATCTCGGCGCGGCCGTGGCCGACCTGCACCGTGAACAGCCCAGCCAGGCCGTCGAGGTAGGACTTGCCCTGGTCGTCCCAGATGCGCGCCCCCTCCCCGCGCACGATCACCGGCACGTGCCCGGCGCCGGTCTCGTAGACCGAGTGCCGGGTGAAGTGCATCCAGAGCCGGTCGCGGGCCACCTCGGCCAGCGTGTCGGTGCCGGCCTCGGAGAAGGACATCTCGCTGATGGTCATCGGGTACCCCATGTGTAGATCTGCTTGCGCAGCTTCAAGTAGACGAATGTCTCGGTGCTCCGCACGCCGGGAATGGAGCGGATCTTGCTGTTCATGATGTCCAGGAGGTGGTCGTCGTCCTCGCACACGACCTCGGCGAGGATGTCGAACCCGCCGGCGGTGATGACCACGTAGTCGACCTCCTCGAGCTCGGCGAGGCGATCGGCGACGGCCGTGATGTCGCCGTCCACCCGGATGCCGAGCATCGCGGCGCGTGGGAACCCGACCTGCATGGGGTCGGTCACCGCGACGATCTGGATGACGCCGCCGTCGACGAGTCGCTGCACCCGCTGGCGCACCGCTGCCTCCGAGAGCCCGACGGCCTTGCCGATGGCCGCGTATGGCCGTCGTCCATCCTGCTGCAACTGCTCGACGATGGCCTTGGCCGTGTCGTCAAGGGGCACCGGCCGAGGCCTCGCTGACTGCTGCATGGGCGCTATGGAAGCGCATCACACCCACGGCTGGCAAGCGAAACGGTGGGATTCGATGCGTGATTCCACGAAATACGCATCGGATGGTCACTTGGACGACGAATAGGATCGTGCCTGAGGCTGCCTGGCAGCGGGGCGTCGGATAGACTCGCGGGCGCATCGAGCGCCGCCTGCACCGCTACCGCCGCGGCACTTTGACCACCTGGAGGAGAATCCCCGTGAGCCGTACCATCCGCAACTTCATCAACGGCGAGCCCGTCGACTCGGTGTCGGGGCAGACCAGCGACCTGGTCAACCCCTCGACCGGAGAGGTCTTCGCCCAGGCTGTGGTGTCCAACGCCGAGGACGTCGACCGCGCCTACCGCGCCGCCTCGGATGCGTTCGACTCCTGGAGCCAGACCACGCCCTCGCAGCGCCAGGCTGCCCTGCTGCAGATCGCCGACATCGTCGAGGCCAACGCCGACGAGCTCGTGGCGCTGGAGGCCGAGAACACCGGCAAGCCGCTCGCGGTGACCCACGCCGAGGAGATGCCGCCGATGATCGACCAGATCCGGTTCTTCGCCGGCGCGGCGCGGATCCTCGAGGGCCGGGCCAGCGGCGAGTACATGAAGGGCTTCACGTCGATCATCCGCCGCGAGCCGGTCGGCGTCATCGGCCAGGTGACCCCGTGGAACTACCCGATGATGATGGCGGTGTGGAAGTTCGCGCCGGCGATCGCGGCGGGCAACACCGTGGTGCTCAAGCCCTCGGACACCACCCCGGTCAGCACCGTGCGGATGGCCGAGCTGTTCGCAGACGCGCTGCCCGCCGGCGTGCTCAACGTGGTGACCGGTGACCGGACCACCGGCCAGGCGCTCGTCGAGCACCCGCGGCCGGACATGGTCTCCATCACCGGCTCGGTGCGCGCGGGCATGGCGGTGGCCACCAGCGCTGCCGCCGATGTCAAGCGCGTGCACCTCGAGCTCGGCGGCAAGGCCCCCGTGGTCGTCTTCGAGGACGCGGACATCGCTGCCGCTGCCGAGTGGCTGGCCGTGGCCGGCTACTTCAACGCGGGCCAGGACTGCACCGCCGCCACGCGCGTGCTGGTGGCCGACGCCATCCACGACGAGTTCGTCGCCGCGCTGGCCGAGCAGGCCCGCAACACCGCCACCACCTACGACAACGGACCCGAGGACCCCGACGCGCTCGTGCCCCCGATGAACAACGAGCGCCAGATGCAGCAGGTGCTCGGGTTCCTGGAGCGCACCCCGTCGCACGCCGAGATCGTGGCCGGCGGCTCCCGTCAGGGCGACCACGGGTTCTACGTGCCGCCGACGGTCGTCTCCGGCCTGCTCCAGGACGACGAGATGATCCAGAACGAGATCTTCGGCCCGGTCATGACCGTGCAGCGCTTCGCCGACGAGGCGCAGGCCCTGCAGTGGGCCAACGGCGTGCCCTACGGCCTGGCCTCCTCGGTGTGGACCAAGGACATCGCCCGCGGCATGCGGATGGCCAAGCACCTGGACTTCGGCGCGGTGTGGATCAACACCCACATCCCGCTGGTCGCCGAGATGCCGCACGGTGGGTTCAAGCACTCCGGCTACGGCAAGGACCTGTCGATGTACGGGTTCGAGGACTACACCCGCATCAAGCACGTGATGATCAGCCTCGACGAGGACTGACCCCCCACGCATCGCCCGGGCTGGTTCGCGCGACCCGCCGCCCGCTCCACGCGGAGAATCTCCCGTTCCTCGTCGAATCTCCCCGAAGGACGCGGAGATTCGAGCACAAACGGGAGATTCCTCGCGGGGGCGGCGGGCGGCGCGCCGCGGGTCAGGGGGTGTCCATGGGGTCGGGTGGGGGGGTGGGAGTCTGGCCTGGGGCCACCACCACGAACTGGCCCATCAGGCCCGAGTCCTCGTGCCAGAGCAGATGGCAGTGGTACATGAACGGCCACTGCGGGTCGGCGTAGTCGGTGAACCGGGCGATGATCCGCACCTGGGATCCCGGCGGCAGGTAGACGGTGTCCTTCCATCCGGCGAACTGCGCCGGGGGAGGGTCGCCGTCGAGGTCGAGCACCTGGAACTGCACGGTGTGCACGTGGAAGTTGTGCGGCTGGGGGTCGCGGTTGCGCAGCACCCAGACCTCCGTGGCGTCCAGCGGCACGACCTCGTCGATGCGGCCGAGGTCGACGGGGCGGCGGTTGATGATCTGCGCGTTGATCGTGAACGTGCGGGTCCGATCGGCTGAGGCCTCGGGGATGCGCGGCACGTCGGCCAGGGTCGCCGGGACCGGTCCGCTGGGTGTGAGGGCAGCCGCGGCCCGGAGCTCCAGCACGTCGAAGCTGCCCGCGCCGAACCGGGAACCGGAGCCCACCCGCGAGCCGAAGTCGGGGTCCTCGCTGCGCAGCCGCACGGTCTCGCCCGGCTGCATGCCGAGCACGATCTCGGCCCGCTCGCCCGGCGACAGCTGGATCGCCGAGGTTCGCACCGGCGAGGCCAGCAGTCCGCCGTCGGAGCCCACCACGTCGAAGTCGCGGCCGTCGGAGATCGCGAAGCGGTAGATCCGTGCCGTGGAGGCGTTGAGCAGGCGCAGCCGGGTGAGAGTGGCGCGGACGTCGAGGTAGGCCCCCACGGTGCCGTTGACCAGGATCGTGCGGCCCAGGAACCCGGTGGAGCTCGGGCCCGTCTGGTTGAACTCCAACTGGCCGTCGTCGTCGAAGGTCTTGTCCTGCACGATGACCGGGATGTCGTCCACGCCGTACGCGTCGGGCAGGTCCGGCCCGCCGGCGGGATCATCGACCAGGATCATCCCGGCGAGGCCGTTGTAGACCTGCGCGGCGGTCCGACCGTGCGGATGCGCGTGGTACCAGAGGGTCGCGGCCGGCTGGTCCACCGTCCAGGTGGGCTGCCAGGTGGCGCCCGGCTCGATCATCTGGTGCGGGCCGCCGTCCATCCGGGCGGGCACGTGCATCCCGTGCCAGTGCAGGGTTGTCGACTCCGCCAAGGTGTTGTGCACGTCGACGGCCACGGACTCCCCGCGCGCCATTCGCAGGGTGGGGCCCAGGTAGGTGCCGTTGACGCCCAGTGTCTGGGTCAGGGCGCCACGGCTGAAGTCGGTGCCTCCGGCCTGCACCGTGAGGTCGAACCGGCGGGTGCCGCCCACGACCGTCCCGGACTCCAGCGCCGGGATCGCCAGCGGATGCTCGAACGCCTCGGCCGCGATGGGGGAGGAGGGCATCGTGGCGCATGCGCCCAGCAGGAGCAGGGGCGCCACGAGCCGGGCTGCGCAGGAGACCGAGCGTCGCACGGGGGCACCCTGCCACATCCGCCGCCCGGCTCGGGTCCCGCGGGGCGTGCCCGGCCCGGTTTCCCGGCCCGGTCCCGCGGGGGATGACCGGCCTCGTCCCCAGGTTCCCGCCCGGCCTGTCCCCAGGATCCCGCCCCGCCAGGTCCCGCCCACCCCACCGCGCCCCACCCGGCCCACGCGGCGTCCCGTGAAGGTCCCGTGGCCCTGCATCGGGCGCCCGGCCCCACTAGCGTTGCGGGATGACCAAGGTGACTGTCTTCGACACCAAGCGCTATGACCGTGAGCACCTCGGCAAGGCCCTCGAGGCGGCCGGCCTGGACGTGAAGTTCCGCGAGTTCCGGCTCTCGCCGGACACCGTGGAGACTGTCGGCGACGACGTCGACGTGGTGTGCGTGTTCGTCAACGACAAGGTGAACCGCGAGGTGATCGAGCAGTTGGCCGCCAAGGGCGTGTCGATGATCGCCCTGCGCTGTGCCGGGTTCAACGGCGTGGACCTGCAGGCTGCCCAGGAGCACGGGATCCTCGTGGCGCGGGTGCCCGCGTACTCCCCGTACGCCGTGGCCGAGCACGCCGTGACCCTCGCGATGGCGCTCAACCGGCACATCCCGCAGGCCAACCGGCGCGTGCGCGACATGAACTTCACCCTCGACGGCCTTGTGGGCTTCGACATGCACGGCAAGACCGTCGGGCTGATCGGGACGGGAAAGATCGGCAAGATCACGGGGCAGATCTTCAAGGGCTTCGGGATGCGGGTCATCATGTGGGATCCCTACCCGGACCCCGCGTGGGCGGCCGAGCACGGCCTGGAGTACGTCACCCTCAGCGAGATCGGCCAGGAGGCCGACATCGTCTCGCTGCACGTGCCGCTGTTCCCCGAGACGCACCACATCATCAACGATCTGGTGCTGGCCGCGCTGAAGCCCGGCGTGATCCTCATCAACGTCAGCCGCGGGGCCCTGGTGGACACGGTGGCCCTCATCGAGGCCCTGAAGTCCGGCCACGTCGGCGGTGTGGGCCTCGACGTGTACGAGGAGGAGGAGGGCAAGTTCTTCGAGGACCTCTCCGGCGAGGTCATGGCCGACGACGTGCTCGCCCGCCTGATGACCTTCCCCAACGTGATCGTCACCGCGCACCAGGCGTTCCTGACCCGGGAGGCCCTCGACGAGATCGCGCGGGTCACCACCGAGAACATCTCGATGCACGGCAGCGGGGGCGAGGTCGACCCCACCCACCTCGTCACACCCTGAGGCCGAGCACGGCTGCGCCGACGGGCACGGCTGCACCAACGGGCACGGCTGCGCCGACGGGCACGGCTGCGCCGACGGGCACGGCTGCGCCGACGGGCGTGGCGCGCACCTTCACGGTCACCCAACGGGTCCGACCGCTCACCTGACGTCACGCCTGTCTGCGGTTCCCCACGCGCCCTGCTAAATCCGTGTAAACAACTGCGGCGGGCCACCGAAAACTGAGTTGTTACCCCCCTACCCATGCGTTATCTTTCGGCTTCCGGAGATCAACCTTCGGTTCCCGTTGCCCGCGTCACCCTGAACCCACTGGATCCGGAGGCGGGGTGGACGCACGGGGGACCGCGACGCGCGAGGAGGGCCGATGACGCTGCTCGGTCAGTTCATCGACGGCCAGCACGAGAAGGGCAGCGGTGGCACCGTCGAGGTGCACAACCCGGCCGACGGCACCGTGGTGGCCTCGCTCGGTGAGGCGTCCGTCGACGACGTGGACCGCGCGGTGGCCGCCGCCCACCGGGCCTTCCCGGCCTGGTCCGGCGCGACCCCGGGGGAGCGGGCGTCGGCGCTGATGGCCCTCGCCGACCGGATCGAGGCGCGTGCCGAGGAGTACGCGCAGGTCGAGACCGCTCAGTCGGGCAAGCCGATCAAGCTCACCCGCGAGTTCGACGTGCCGGGCTCGATCGACAACGTGCGCTTCTTCGCCGGCTCGGCGCGGATCCTCACCGGCATGGCGCAGGCCGAGTACGACGGCGTGCACACCTCCAGCATCCGCCGCGAGGCGATCGGCGTGGTGGGCTCCATCGCGCCGTGGAACTACCCGCTGCAGATGGCCATGTGGAAGATCCTGCCGGCCGTCGCCGCGGGCAACACGATCGTGCTCAAGCCCGCCGAGATCACGCCCCTGACCTCGCTGATGGTCGCCGAGGACGCGGCGGCCGCCGGCATCCCCGCCGGCGTCATCAACGTCCTCACCGGCCCGGGCCGCACCGTCGGCGAGGCGCTGATCAGCCATCCGGATGTCTCCATGGTCTCGTTCACCGGCTCGACGCCCGTCGGCCGGCGCGTCATGGAGCTGGCCACCGGCACCGTCAAGCGCGTGCACCTCGAGCTCGGCGGCAAGGCCCCGTTCGTGGTCTTCGACGACGCCGACCTCGACGCCGCGGCCAATGGTGCGGTCGCCGGGGCCCTGATCAACAGCGGCCAGGACTGCACCGCCGCCACCCGCGCCTACGTCCAGCAGCCGCACCTCGAGGCGTTCGTGGCCAAGGTCGCCGAGTTGCTCGACACCGTGCGCGTGGGTGACCCGACCGACCCGACCACCGACCAGGGTCCCCTGGTCTCGCGTCGCCAGCAGGAGTCGGTGCACGGCTTCGTGGAGCGCGCCCTGGCCGAGGGGGCCAGCGCCGTGCGCGGCGGACGCATCCCCACCGGACCGTTGGCGCTGGGGTCCTACTACCCGCCCACCCTCGTCGTCGGCGCCGCGCAGGACTCCGAGATCGTTCAGCAGGAGCTGTTCGGGCCCGTGCTCGTGGTGCTGCCCTTCGACACAGACGACGAGGGCATCGCGCTGGCCAACGACACCCCGTTCGGCCTGGCCGCCTCCGCGTGGACCACCAACACCTTCCGTGCCCAGCGCGCGAGCCGCGAGATCGCGGCCGGCTGCGTGTGGATCAACGACCACATCCCGATCGTCTCCGAGATGCCGCACGGCGGGTTCAAGGCCTCGGGCTTCGGCAAGGACATGAGCGTGTACTCCTTCGAGGAGTACACCCAGATCAAGCACGTCTCCTCCGACATCACCGGCGAGGTCCGCAAGGACTGGCACCGGACGATCTTCGGCGACCGCTGACCGACTCCGACCCGAGGCAGGAACACCATGACGGATCTGACCACCCCGAAGGCTGGCACGCCGATGCCGCGACGGCGCGTGCTCCAGGCCGCGGGCATCGGGGGCGCTGCCATGGTCGCCGCTGCCTGCGGTGCCCGGCCCCCGCGCACGGCGAGCAGCGGCGGCACCGAGGAGGTGCCTGCCCTCACCCAGCCAGATCAGTCGGCGACGTCCAAGGAACTCAACTGGTCGACGTGGGTCGGGTACATGGACGAGGACGAGGAGGCCGGCACGCGGCCAACCCTCGACAGGTTCACCGAGAAGACCGGCATCAAGGTCGACTACCGGGAGGACGTCAACGACAACGCCGAGTTCGACGCCAAGGTCCGACCGCAGTTGGAGGCCGGGCAGGACATCGATCGCGACATCGTCGTCCTGACGGACTGGAAGGCCGCGGAGTGGATCCGAAAGGGCTTCGCCCAGAAGTTCGACCGCGCGTGGGTCCCCAACGCGCGCAACCTCATTCCGGCACTGCAGGACGTGCCCTTCGATCCGGAGCGGGACCAGACGCCTTCCCTGGCAATCCGGCTACGCCGGGCTGGGCTTCAACGCGAACCTGCTTGCAGGAGTTGACCGGGAAGTCCGAGATCAAGACGGTGGCAGAGCTTTGGGACCCGGCCCTGAAGGGTCGCATGACGATCCTGTCGGAGATGCGCGACTCGGTCGGCGTGGTCATGCTCGCGCAGGGCAACGACCCGGCGGACTTCACGGAGGACGACTTCAACGCGGCGATCGCCGAGCTCCAGAAGCAGATGGACGCCGGCCAGATCCGCCAGGTGTCGGGCAACGACTACATCACGCGACATGGAGGCACGGTGACGTCGTGGCAGCCATCGGCTGGTCCGGCGACGTGGCCGCGATCTCGGGGAGTCCCTTCGAGTTCGTGCTTCCCGAGTCTGGCGGGATGCTCTGGACCGACAACATGCTCATCCCGGCCATGGCACGCCACCGCAACAACGCCGAGCGCCTCATGGACTACTACTACGACCCGGAGATCGCGGCACGAGCTGGCCGCCTAGGTGCAGTACATCTGCCCGGTGAAGGGCGCCCAGGAGGAGATGGAGCAAGATCGACCCGACGCCTGGTCGACAACCCCTTCATCTTCCCGACCGAGGAGGACCTGGCGAAGGTGACGCGTCTTCAAGGCCCTGACGTCCTCGGAGCAGGCCAAGTACGACCAGGCCTTCCAGACCCTCATCGGCAACTGAGCACCCGACCCGGAGGAGCACCACGATGGCCACCGAAGCCCCCAAGCGGGTCGAGGACCTGCACCTGGTCCGCCTGACCAAGACCTACGGCGACCACAACGCGGTCGACGACCTGTCGCTGACCATCCCCGCGGGATCGTTCTTCGCCCTGCTCGGACCGTCGGGCTGCGGCAAGACCACGACCCTGCGCATGGTCGCCGGCCTCGAGGTCCCGACCGCCGGGATGATCCGGGTGGGCGAGAAGGACATCACCGTCGCTGCGGCCCTACAAGCGGCCGGTCAACACGGTCTTCCAGTCCTACGCGCTGTTCCCGCACATGGACATCTTCGAGAACGTCGCGTTCGGCCTGCGCCGCCGCGGGGAGAAGAACGTCGACGCCAAGGTCAACGAGATGCTCGAGCTCGTGGAGCTCGGGGCCATGGCCCGACGCAAGCCGGCGCAGATGTCCGGTGGCCAGCAGCAGCGCGTCGCGGTGGCCCGCGCCCTGATCAACCGCCCCGACGTCCTGCTGCTCGACGAGCCGCTGGGTGCCCTGGACCTCAAGCTGCGCCGCCAGATGCAGATCGAGCTCAAGCGCATCCAGACCGAGGTGGGCATCACCTTCGTGCACGTCACCCACGACCAGGAGGAGGCCATGACGATGGCCGACACCATCGCGGTGATGAACTCGGGGCGGATCGAGCAGATGGGCGCGCCCCAGGAGATCTACGACACGCCGCACACGGCGTTCGCGGCGAACTTCCTCGGCCAGTCGAACCTGATCCCGGGCGAGGTCGTCGAGCGCGGCGAGCAGGTCACCGTGCGTGCGTTCGGCCAGGTGCTGACGCTCCCGGCCGAGAAGCTGAACTCGACCTCCGACCGGGTCATCGTCGGAGTGCGTCCGGAGAAGCTGCACCTGCACCGGGCCGGCGCCGAGTCCCCGGAGGGGCGCAACACCGTCAGCGGCGTCATCACCGATGCCTCGTTCTTCGGAGTCTCGACCCAGTACCTGGTCGCGACCCCGTGGGGCCAGGAGCTGATCGCGTTCGAGCAGAACATGAGCGCGGGCGACCGTCCCCCGGTCGGCGAGACGGTGGAGATGTCCTGGGAGCCCAGCCACTCCTTCGGCTTCGACGGCGGTGACAACCTGAACGCCGGGATCGAGGAGGACCTGCTCGAGGTGGGCCACTACACGGCCGCCGACGCCGAGGCCGGGCGTCGCCCCGACTCCGGTCGTGGGGGGCTGATCGATGCAGATCCCCGCCTCGGGAAGTGCGGTCGACACCTACCTGAACGAGACGCAGAACCTGGACCTGCCCGTCGTGGCCAGCCCGGCCAAGGGCCTGCGCTCGTCGCGGGCCACGCCGTACTGGCTGCTGCTGCCGGGCATGGCGTGGCTGACGGTCTTCTTCGTCATCCCGCTGTTCTCGCTGTTCTCGACGTCGCTGCAGTCGCCGGTCAGCGACAACCCCGACGACGGCTACTACTTCAACTGGGACTTCGCCAACTACTCCGAGGCGCTGAGCCGCTACGGCGAGCAGTTCCTGCGCTCGTTCGTGTACGCCGGGACGGCGACCCTCCTGGCGCTGGTGATCGCCTACCCGCTGGCCTACTTCATCGCCTTCAAGTCCGGGGAAGTACAAGACGCTGCTGCTGGTCCTGGTGGTCGCGCCGTTCTTCGCCTCCTTCCTGATCCGCACCTACGCGTGGAAGACGATCCTGGCCGACGAGGGCTTCATCGTGCAGACGATGAACGCCCTGAACCTGCTGCCCGCGGACCGGATCCTGAACACGCCGATCGCGGTGGTCACGGGCATCACGTACAACTTCCTGCCGTTCATGATCCTGCCGCTGTACGCCGCGCTGGACAAGATCGACCCGCGTCTGGCCGAGGCGGGCGCGGACCTCTACGCCACGCCCTTCACGACCTTCCGCAAGGTCATCTGGCCGCTGTCCCTGCCCGGGTGTGGTGGCCGGGACGCTGCTGACGTTCATCCCGGCGACTGGTGACTACATCAACGCCAAGCTGCTGGGCTCCACGAACGACCGGATGATCGGCTCGGTCATCGACAGCCAGTTCATCATCGTGCGCGACTACCCGATCGCCTCGGCGCTGAGCTTCCTGCTGATGGCCTCGATCCTGATCCTCGTCACGATCTACGTCCGGCGCGCCGGGACGGAGGACCTGCTCTGATGGCCACCAACCAGCTCGATCCCGCCCTGCTCGAGGCCCCGCCCGCCCAGGAGTCCGGCGCACAGCGCACCGTGCGGTGGCTCCGCGAGCACACCCTGGCGATCTACTCGGCCCTGGCGCTGATCTACATGTTCCTGCCCGGTGGCGGTCGTGGTGCTGTTCTCGTTCAACAACCCCGTCGGGCGCACGAACACCCGCTGGAACGAGTTCTCCCTCGATGCGTGGCTGAACATCTGCAAGGACCCGACGATCTGCCGGTCGGTGGGCGTCAGTGCCACGATCGCGCTCTTCGCGACCATCGTCGGGACCATCCTCGGCACGATGATCTCCTTCGCGCTGGTCCGCCACCGCTTCACGGGCCGCTCGGCGACGAACCTGCTCATCTTCCTGCCGATGGCCACCGCCGAGGTCGTGCTCGGCTCCTCGCTGCTGGCCCTGTTCCTGAACATGTACTGGGGCTCCTGGCAGATGCCGCTGGGCTTCTGGACGATCCTGATCGCGCACATCATGTTCGTCATCAGCTTCGTGGTGGTGACCGTCAAGGCGCGCCTGTCCGGCCTGGACCCACGGCTGGAGCAGGCGTCGATGGACCTCTACGCCGACGAGAGGGCGACCTTCCGGTACGTGACCCTGCCGCTGGTGGCTCCGGGCATCATGGGTGCCGCGCTGCTGGCGTTCTCGCTGTCGTTCGACGACTTCATCATCACGAACTTCAACTCCGGCTCGACGGTGACCTTCCCGATGTACATCTGGGGCGCTGCCCAGCGCGGGATCCCGCCGCAGGTCAACGTGATCGCCTCGATCATGTTCTTCGGCGCCCTGGCGATCGTGCTCGTCGCCCAGGTGGCCGGCGCCCGCCGCCGGCGCGCGAAGGTGTGAGGCCGGGACCGCAGCGGTCGACGCGTTGGCGATCGGTCAGGACGCCTGGAGCAGGACGACCTTCTGGCCCTTCTTCCAGACGGCGTCGCCCTTCATGGTGACCTGGACGGACCTCCCGGCGGGGACGTCGGTCACCGTCGTCGAGACTGACCCCAGGGACTCCTCGCCCAGGTACACCCACGTGGTGAGGTCGGCCGACGGCAGTACTGCTGCCGGTGTTGCGCACCGTCCCGGAGACGACCAGGCCGTCGGCGGTGTTGTCGTAGCGGTAGGTCTCCAGCAGCCAGTCCCCATCCTTGAGCTGGTCCTTGGCCGGGGCCGGGGGCGCGTCCGCGGCCGATGGAGGTGCGCCGGTGGAGGTCCCGGAGCCGGAGCCGTTGTCGGTCGAGGCTCCTCCGAGGGCCTGCACGACGAACCAGCCGCCGACCAGCAGCGCCAGCCCGACGAGGGTGACCACCAGGATGCGGCGGCGAGTGGCCCGGCGCTTCTGGGCGGCGGCCGTGCGCGGGCCGACGGTCCGGGGGTTGCCGGCTGTTCGTGGTCGGAGGGGGGGCGGCGCCGGTGCGGTGCCGACGGCCGGTGCGGTGCGGGCGGTGCGACGCTGGCGGGCGGTGCGACCAGCGTCTGGTCCGACCCAGGAGTCACATCGGCGTTGGCCACGGGTGCACTCAGCGCGCCCGGCGGGATCGACGACCCGGGGGCCGTGGGGGCGGCTGGCGCAGGGGGAGTGGTCGGGGGTCCCGCCAGGGAGGCTGCGGCGGCCGCACCCGGGGCGCCCAGGGCGATCGTCGGCTCCGGGGTGTCGGTCAGGGTCGTGCCGCCGGTGGTGCTGCCCCGCAGCCGGTCCAGCACCTGGCGGGCGGTCGGTCGGCGTGCGGGGTCCTTGGCCAGCATCCGCTGCAGCAGCGCGGCACGGTTCGGGTCGATGCCGACCAGGTCCGGCTCGCGCGTGGCGATGCTCATCAGGACGGCAACCGACGCCCCCTCACCGAACGGGGGCCGCCCGGTCGCGGCGTAGGCCAGCAGCGAGCCGAGGGCGAAGATGTCGCTCGGCGGACCGGTGGGCTCCAACGTCGCCTGCTCGGGGGAGAGCCAGGACGGGCTGCCGGTGACCAGCCCGGTCGCGGTCAGCGAGGTCGCGTCCTCCGGGTGCGCGATGCCGAAGTCGATCAGCTCCGGGCCGTGCTCGCCGAGGATGACGTTGCCGGGCTTGAGGTCGCGGTGGGTGATCCGATGCTGCTCGAGGACGGCGAGGGCCTGGGCCATGCCGCGGGCCAGCTTCCACCACTCGTCCTCGGGCAGGGGCCCGTTCTCAGCGATCGCATCGCGCAGGGTCGGACCCCGCCACGTACTCGATGGCCAGCCACGCAGGCTCGGACTCGAGGTCGGCGGCCAGGAACTCGCTGATGTGCGCATCATTCACCGAGCGCAGGATCGCGACCTCCCGGCGGAAGCGGTCGCGGGTGGCGGGGGCGTCGAGCAGGCCGGGTCGGATGACCTTCAGCGCCGCACCCTCGTACCCGGGTGCGGACGCGTAGAAGACCACGCCCATACCGCCAGCGCCCAGCCGTGAGTGGATCGTCCACGGCCCGACCTGCCGGGGGTCGTGCATCGACAGCGGCGACCCCACTGTGGGCTCGGACATGGGGCACCTCCCGTCTGCACGGGCGCTCGGCGCGTGATGTGGACTGGCGCCAATCTAGTGGATCGGGCTGCGCCGCGACGGGTCCCGGGTCCGGCTGGGACCGCTCCAGCACGAGGCGGCGTTGTCCAGTGCGCGCCGCTACACTTCAGGGGCTGCGGTTCACCGGGTGGCGTTCGTTCACCGACCGCGCGGCCGTATCGTCCGGAGGACCCGGGGCGGCTGACTTGGAGTGCGATATCTGGTGCCGTACTCACGTACCCGGATCAGGCCGTCCTCACGAAGCGCGTTGGCCGACGTCACGCACGCCCCCTTCTGGCTGGACCGCCCCGAGCGGCCGGAGCCGACTGCCGGCCCTGGTCGCCGACACCACCGCCGACCTGGTCATCGTGGGCGGTGGCTACACCGGCATGTGGACCGCCCTGCTGGCCAAGGAGGCCGATCCCGGTCTGGATGTCCTCGTCCTCGAGGGCGACCGGATTGCCGAGGGTGCCTCGGGTCGCAACGGCGGGTTCATGGCCGCGTCGATCACCCACGGCTTCAGCAATGGGCTGTCGCGCTGGCCGGATGAGATGGTGGAGCTGACCCGTCAGGGCCAGGCCAACCTCGACGCGATCGAGGCGACGATCGCCCGCTACGGCATGGACGTCGACTTCGCCCGGACCGGAGAGCTCGACGTCGCCACTGAGGACTACCAGGTGGCCGAGCTCGCGGAGCTCCCGGAGCTGGTGGCTCCGTTCGGTGAGGACCTGGAGTTCCTCGACGGGCCGGCGACCCGCGCGATGGTGGGCTCGCCCCTGTACCGGGGAAGCGTCCTGAACCGCGACGGTGTCGCCCTCGTCGATCCGGCGAAGCTGAGCTGGGAGCTGGCACGGGTGGTGCGCTCCCTGGGCGTGCGGGTGCATGAGCACTCGCCGGTGACCGGGCTGGAGGCGACGGAGTCCGGCATCGAGGTGCGTACCCCGCACGCCACCGTGCGCGCCCGGCAGGTGGCCCTCGGGACCAGTGCGTTCCCGAACCTCCTGCGTCGCGTCCGTCCCTTCATCATCCCCGTGTACGACTACGCGCTGATGACCGAGCCGCTCACGGCCGCGCAGTGGGACAGCATCGGATGGGCCTTCCGCGGCGGGGTCGGCGACAGCAACAACCAGTTCCACTACACCCGGCCCACGGCTGACGGACGACTGCTCTGGGGCGGCTTCGAGGCCATGTACCACTACGGCAGCCGGATGAACCCGGCGCTCAACCGCGACGACGCCACGAGCGCGGTGCTCGCCGAGAACTTCTTCGAGACCTTCCCCCAACTCGAGGGCCTGCGGTTCTCGCACGCGTGGGGCGGGGCGATCGACACGTGCTCCCGGTTCAGCGCCTTCTGGGGCACGGCGATGGGTGGCCGCGTGGCCTACAGCGTCGGGTACACCGGCCTGGGGGTCGGCGCCACGCGCTTCGGCGCCCAGGTGATGCTGGACCTGCTCGCCGGTCGCGAGACCGAGCGAACCCGGCTGTCGATGGTGGGCACGAAGCCGATCCCGTTCCCGCCTGAGCCGTTCCGCAGCCCCGCAGTCGGGCTGACCCGGTGGTCGCTGGACCGCGCCGACAACTCCGGTGGCCGGCGCAACGTGTGGCTGCGCACCCTGGACCGGATGGGACTCGGCTTCGACTCATGACCGACACTGGGAACATCCGCGAGCCCACGACCAATCCCGCTGCACCGACCCGACCTACCCCAGCCCGCGAACCGAGAGGCACCCATGAAGCACGTCACCCACTGGATCAACGGCGCACCCTACGTCGCCACCGAGGCCGAGGTCCCCGCCGACAAGGTCGGTGCGGCGCTGACCGCGCTGCGCGACAAGGCGGTCGACCTCATCGACCCGGAGCGCAGCGGCGACATCTACGACCCGGCCACCGGCAAGGTCAGCGGCACCGTCGACTTCGCCTCGATCCGGATCATGGACGAGGCCGTCGCCGCAGCGAAGGCGGCGTTCGCCGGGTGGGGCACCACGTCGATCACGAAGCGCACGCAGGTCATGTTCAACTTCCGCGAGCTGCTCAACGCAGCGCAAGGAGGAGCTCGCCGCGATCATCACCGACGAGCACGGCAAGGTGCTCTCCGACGCCCTCGGCGAGGTCACCCGCGGGCTCGAGGTCGTCGAGTTCGCCTGCGGCATCCCGCACCTGCTCAAGGGCGGCTACTCGTCGAGAACGTCTCGACCGGCGTCGACGTGCTACTCGATGCGCCAGCCGCTCGGCGTGGTCGGCATCATCCGCCCGTTCAACTTCCCGGCGATGGTCCCGATGTGGTTCTTCCCGATCGCGATCGCCGTCGGGCAACACCGTCGTCCTCAAGCCCACCGAGAAGGACCCGACCGCGGCGAACTGGATCGCCGAGCTGCTGGAAGGAGGCGGGCCTGCCCGACGGCGTGTTCAACGTCGTGCACGGCGACAAGGTGGCCGTCGACGCGCTGCTGACGCACCCGGACGTGCAGCGCGATCTCCTTCGTCGGCTCGACGCCGATCGCCAAGTACGTCTACGAGACCGGCGACCGCGCACGGCAAGCGCGTCCAGGCCCTCGGCGGGGCGAAGAACCACATGGTGGTGCTGCCCGACGCCGACCTCGACCTCGCCGCCGACGCCGCGGTCAACGCCGGCTTCGGCTCGGCGGGCGAGCGCTGCATGGCGATCTCGGCGCTGGTGGCCGTCGGCGACAGTCGCCGATCGCGCTCGTCGCCAAGATCGCTGAGCGGATGGCCACGCTGCGCACCGGTGACGGCACGGCGCGGCTGCGACATGGGCCCGCTGGTCACCGGCGTGCACCGCGACAAGGTGGCGTCCTACGTCGACGCCGGCGAGGCGGCCGGTGCGACGCTGGTCGTGGACGGCCGCGACGCCGAGTCGTCGACGGCGACGCCGACGGCTTCTGGCTCGGGCCCACGCTGTTCGACCACGTCACCGCCGGACATGAGCATCTACACCGACGAGATCTTCGGGCCGGTGCTCGTCGGTCGTGCGCGTCGACTCCTACGAGGCCGCCCTCGAGCTCGTCAACGACCAGCCCGTACGGCAACGGCACCGCGATCTTCACCAACGACGGCGGCGCTGCGCGGCGCTTCCAGGACGAGGTCGAGGTCGGCATGATCGGCATCAACGTGCCGATCCCGGTGCCGATGGCGTACTACTCGTTCGGCGGCTGGAAGTCCTCGCTGTTCGGCGACACCCACGCCCACGGCACCGAGGGCGTGCACTTCTTCACCCGCGGCAAGGTCGTCACCTCGCGCTGGCTCGACCCGAGCCACGGCGGGATCAACCTGGGCTTCCCGACCCACGGCTGACGCGCGTCGCGCTGCACGTCTCGTCCGGTGATCCATTCGGGTTGGCGACTCTCCAGGGTGCGCACCCGAATGGATCACCGGGACGCGCCACGGCCCATCGCGGCCTACTGGAAGGACACCCAGCGGGGCTCGGGCTTGATCGCCATGGTCCGCTTGGGGCCGAGCATCGGGCGGTCCTCGTCGATGAAGTTCTTCCAGCCGAAGGCGATCCCCTTCGGGGCGTTGCTGCGCAGTGCGCGCCATGTGGAGCGCTTGGCCGGCTGGGAGCCGAGGCCGTCCATCTGGATGACCATCGCCAGCTCGTCGCGGGAGGTGTCCAGGGATGACCGGTTGGTGATCATCGACGTCCGGAACTGGTGCAGCAGCAGCATCTTCTGGGGCAGGCCCGCGTCGCGGGTGAGGTCGGCCAGCCAGTCCACGACGTCGTTGATCTCCGAGGCCTTGACCGATCCGATCTGCTTGAGATGACGCTGTCTGGGCTTCAACCTCCACTCGGGGTCGAGGGCAAGTCCGACGTGCGGCTCGAGCAGCAGTTCGCGGTAGCGCTTCGCCTGGCTGAGGAAGGTGGAGCGACCCGGCTGCAGGTCGAGGACCACGTAGGTGCCGGCGCGGCCCGCGGCATCCACCATCGGGCGCAGCTTGGCGACGGAGGACTCTGCTGAGTAGTCGCCGTCGCTGCCCGCTGAGCGCGATGCGATCGTCGCGATGATCTCCAGCGCTGGGACCACACGCCGGTCGGTGTGCGGACGGTAGGACGCCGCCACCTTCTTGGCGCGCTTGATCGTGGCCGCGGTGCCCTGCTCGCCGAGGACCCCGAGGGCGCGGGAGCCGGGGTGGCCGTAGAGGGCGATGTACGTCTTGCCCTCGAAGATCCGGGTCCCGCCGCCCGGGAGCTCCGCGGTGGGCGCTGGTGCCGCGCTCGGGGGCGGCTGCGATGCCGTTGCAGGAGCCACGACCGACCCGACGACCAGGGCGAGCGCAGCCAGGCCCACGCCCCACGCTGCCCGCGGACGAACTACGTCGAACAGTGTCGACATGACCCCACCTCCCCGGATCGGGCAAGCGTAGAGGGCGGAATGTCAAGGTGCGCGCCAGGACGCCACCTGCCCCGAGGGCTTCTCGTGGAGGGCGCCCGATACCCTGATCCGGGGCCGTTCACGTGGCCCTCCGCGGCGGGCGCGAAAGAGGGTCGCCGCCCGGATGACCCCTCGTACATCCGGGTTGCGACCCGCATGATTCATTCCCAGTTGGTCGGATGACCAAACTGCGGCAGGGTGTGATGCTCCTCACCTCGCGGCCAGTCTGTCGACGCCCGGGTCCCAGGTAGTGGGGCCTCAGAGGGGAACGAGGACGTCCGGGTCGACCCGGCGCACCCATCCGGTGGCGATGAGGTACTGGGCGGCGAGATACGTCGGCATGATGATCGCTGAGCGTCCGGTGAAGTCGAGGCCGCCTCACCCATCGCCAGGGACATGTCCGAGACCAGGAATAGCGCTGCGCCGATTCCGACGCGGCCGCTCGACGCCGGCGGCGAGGGACGCCATGATGCAGATGGCCAGGCTGTAGACGAGAACCGGAATCCTCAGATCGGCGAAACGTGGGCCGAGCCCGATATTCACCGTCAGCCAGAAGGCGGCGTACGCCAGGGCGACCGCCAGCGGCACCAGCGATACGGCGATGTTGGTTCTGTTCTTGCTGCTTCGTTGCGTCTTGCTAGACGGACATAGGCGAACAGCGCCAGGAATCCGGTTTCGATGAAGCCGGTGTCCGGCGAGCGCAGCAGCGTGACCCGATCCACGTAGAAGCCGGCGCCCTCCAGCGTGCCGAAGCCGATCCTTCCGCTCGCGACCGGGATGCTCGCCTCGGCGCGATGCTTGATCACGAGCAGCAGCCGATCGGCCCCGCCCGCCGGCAGGATCCGCGAAGGCTCGTGCCATCTCGTCGGAGGGGCGATTCCTGGACGAAGCCTGGCGCTGAACGTCGAGCAGGCGGCCGTTCGCTATCGTCAGCGCGGCGACGTCGGCGGAGGGCACCGAACGCTTCAGGGCGCCGTCGACGTGCTTCAGCACGAGGCGGTCGAGCGCGCGGTCTGTCAATGCGGCGACTTCGTGGTCGTTGCGGATCAGCCGGCTACCGGTCTGGGTGCGCGCGCGGACGACCAGTCATCTGGTCGCCGACCGCGGAGAGCACGGCGTAGCGCAGCCAGACGCGGGCGACGGCTGGGCGGCGACGCCGGAAGCCGCCGCGGCGGCGAAGAGGGCAGCAAGGACGTGGCGTCGCTTCATTGCGGTCTCCTTCTCAACAGGGGCATAGCCTAGCGAAGAGAGGCGCGCGTCCGTGCGCGGCGCTCGCTCCTTCGAAGACGGATCGTCGCCGCCGAAGGATCCCGTCGCGGCGGCGCCTCGGTCCGCACGGTCCGCCGCCGTGCTGTTGGCGGAAGCAGGCCGTGTGCCGGACGGAGGAAAGGGCGAATCCGACCCCGCCCCCGTCGAGCTACAGCAGCGCGCTGCCCGGGTGTTCACCGCGCTCGTAGACCACGTGGGCGCGTCCGACCAGCAGGGTGTCGAGCGAGCCGATGTTGTCGCGTGCACCTTGCTGGTGTAGGGCAGCTTGTGCAGCACGTAGCGCATGGCATTGAGGCGCGCGCGCTTCTTGCAGTCGGACTTGATGACCGTCCACGGCGCATCGGCGGTGTCGGTCTCGAAGAACATGGCCTCCTTGGCCTTGGTGTAGTCGTCCCACTTGTCCAGCGAGGCCAGATCGATCGGGCTGAGCTTCCATTGCTTCAGGGGATGCGTCTCGCGCTCCTTGAAGCGCCGGCGCTGCTCCTTGCGGCTCACCGAAAACCAGAACTTGATCAGGTACACGCCGCTTCGCACGAGGTTGGCGCTCGAACTCGCGGCGCCTGGCGCATGAACTCGCTGTACTCGGCTTCGGAGCAGAAGCCCATCACGCGCTCGACGCCGGCGCGGTTGTACCAGGAGCGGTCAAAGAGAACGATCTCGCCAGCGGTCGGCAGGTGCTGCACGTAGCGCTGGAAATACCACTGCCCGCGTTCGGATCTCGCTGGGTTTCTCCAGCGCGACGACGCGCGCGCCGCGCGGATTCAGGTGTTCCATGAAGCGCTGGATGGTGCCGCCCTTGCCGGCGGCATCACGCCCCTCGAACAGGATCACCACGCGTCTGCCCGGTTTCCTTGACCCAGGCCTGCAGCTTCAGCAGCTCCACCTGCAAGGTACTTCTGCTCCTCGTAGCTCTTGCGCGACATCAGGTTCTTGTAGGGGTAGCCGCCGGTGCGCCAGTCCTCGGCCAGCTCTTCGTCGGCGCTCTGCACCACGCTCTGGCCGCGGCGCGCGCGCTGCGCCATCAGCGCGCTGGCGCAGCTCGCCGCGTCGTCCGGCGACGCGCCTTCGAGGACGGCCTCCGGCGATGCCAGCTCTGGGCGTCGTTGCCGGCCGGGTGCGGTCCAGCACGTCCCGCACCGCGGCCAGCTTGGCCTCCTGCGCCGCGTCGGTGGCTTCGCCGACGGCGAAGCGCTCGATGCCTTCGGTGGTCAGCGTCGGCGCGGTGTCGCCGGCGGCCGTCTTGCGGGTCGCGCGGCTGGCGGTCGCGCCGTTGCCCTTGCGGGCGGGTCATCGTCGCGGGGTCGAGGAGGCAAGGGTCATCGGGACTCCAGGGGGCTGGGAAAGGTTCAGCGCAGCAGCCGCAGCGAGCCGGGGTCGACCGAGACGGCGGCCATCAGCCCTCCCATCAGCGCACCGGTGACGCCGGGGCAGCAGACGTCCTGCCCGGCGAGGAAGAGACCGCCGATCGGCGTGCGCGGACGCAGCGCATCGTTCAGGAAGCGATCCGGCGACGTCGACAGGCCGTACATCGCCCCGTGCTCGGCGCCGGTGTACGTCGCGACCGACACCGGCGTCGAACTCGTCACGAAGTTCACCATCGGCGCCAGCCGCGGGTAGTGCCGGCTGAACTGCGCGAGCAGCTTGTGCTCGATCCGTTCCTTCATCTCCACGTACGCCGTCTCGCGCAGGTCGCCGCGGTGCATGCCTTCGTGCTCCCATGCCTTGAACGCATCGGGGTCGACGAACGAGACGATCTCGCAGGTGTGCCGGTGCTTCGGCCCCGGATCGTGGCTCGGATCCTTCAGCGACGGGAACGACACGAACACCATCGGCGCGTCGGAATCCCCGGCCGGATCGCTCCAGAGCGAATCGACGTTCCAGTCCTCGTAGATCCAGTCGTTGGCCGTGCTCGCCCCGTTGCTGGCGATGTCGCCCTCGAGGCCGAGGTAGAGACCGACGTAACCGACCGAAGGCTCGACGGCGAGCGCATCCTGCGCCCACTCGTAGCTGACTTCCTCCGACGGCAGCATGTGAATCGTGTTGCGGATGCCGGCGTCCGAAATCACGCACCGCGCGTCGATCAGCGTGCCGTCGGTGAGTGCGACGCCGAGGACATGGCGGTCCTCGACGCGCCTGGGCGACTCCCGCGCCGGCACGCAGTTCGCCGCCAGCCGCCGTGATCGTGCGCGCGAATTCAGTTGCGAACACGCCCGACCCGCCGACCGGGTACCACGCGCCGTCGAGGTAGCTTCCCATCGTGACCGCGTGGATCGCGAACGACGCTCACTGGGACGGCCGCCGTGATCGCCCCACTGCGCGGCCAGCAGCGCCCGCAGCTTCGGGTCGCTGAGCGCGCTCTCCGATCACCTCGCTGATGGTGCGACCGACCCAGCGCTCGATCTCTTCGTCCTTCCACCACATCAGGCCGCGCGCCACGATCTGCGGCATCGAGTGCGCGGCAAAGACCGCCTCGAGCGCCTTGCGCGCCGCGCGCATCGACTCGAAGTAGCGGTCGATGCCTTCCAGGCTGCCTGCCGGGAAGTGCGCCTTCAACGAAGCGACCAGCCGTTGCGCCGGGCGCTCGAAGTCGAACACGAAGCCGGGGAAATGCGCGCGGTCGTAAACGCGCCCCATGGACGCCATCGGGATGCCGGCCGGCGTGAGCGTGTCGAAGATCTTCTTCGCGGGGCCAGGTTCGCCGTCGATGTCGCCGGCGCCGCCGATGTAATGCACGCCGACGTTGAATCGATACCCCGTGGCGCTCGAACGCCTGCGTCAGCCCCCGAGCTGCTGGTGCCGCTCGAGGACCAGGACGCGCTTGCTTTCCTTGGCCAGCGCGGCGGCCGCTGTGCGAGCCCGCCGATCCCCGACCCGATGACGATCACATCCAGTTCGACGCGGTTGGAGCACCTCCTGACTATGACACCGCTCAACGGCTGCGCGGCGTTGACGCCAGTCAACCGGCGTCGGTATGTAACAGGGAAACGGTTCAGGCGCCGTCGGTTGCCAGCAGCGCGAACGAAGCGAGCCAGTGCGTACCGACGTACTCGCCCTCGATGGACGCGGGCAGGAGAACGGCCAGGTGTTCTTCGATGGTGCGCTCGACCGGACCGGCCAGCGACGCCGGCAGCTCGGGCAGCAACTGGCGCCAGCACCATGCACGTGACAGGTTGGGGCCGTGCAGGTGGACGATCTTCGGGTCGCCCGGATCGCTGATGCGCGCGGGTGTCAGCCACGTGATCAGCGAGTCCGCGGTCGGCTCGAAGATCGTCCACCTGCACGGCCTGAACCTGTCACGTGCATGGTGCTGGCGCCAGTTGCTGCCCGAGCTGTAGGCGTCGCTCCGCGTCCGTCGAGCGCACCATGAAGAACACCTGGCCGCTTCCCTGCACGCATCCAGGAGTACGTCGTTGCGCACTGGCTCGCTTCGTTCGCGCTGCTGGCAACCGACGGCGCCTGAACCGTTTCCGTGAGCAAGTACCGACGCCGGTTGACTGGCGTCAACGCCGCGCAGCCGTTGTTGAGCGGTGTCATAGCAGCCAGGGAGTGTCACCGTGTCTAACTGGGATGTGATCGTCATCGGGTCGGGGATCGGCGGGCTCGCAGCGGCCGCCGCGCTGGCCAAGGAAAGCAAGCGCGTATGGTCCTCGACCGCGCCAGCTCGGCTGACGCAGGCATTCGTAGAGCGCCACGGGTATCGATTAGACGTCGGCGTGCATTACATCGGCGGCGCCGACGGCGAACCTGGCCCCGCGAAGAAGATCTCGACACGCTCCGCGCACATCCGATGGCGTCCGTGGCGCACGTTTACGACCGCGCGCACTTCCCCGGCTTCGTGTTCAAGCTGGAGCGCGCCCGGCGCAACGCTGGTCGGCTCGTTGAAGGCGCACTTCCCGCAGGAACTGGAAGGCATCGACCGCTACTTCGAGTCGATGCGCGCGGCGCGCAAGGCGCTCGAGGCGGTCTTTGCCCGCGCACTCGATGCCGCAGATCGTGGCGCGCGGCCTGATGTAGTGGAAGAACAAAGAGATCGAGCGCTGGGTCGGTCGCACCGTGCGCGAGGTGATACGGAGAGTGCGTCAGCGACCCGAAGCTGCGGGCGCTGCTGGCCGCGCAGTGGGGCTCGACGCAGCCGTCCAGCGAGGCGTCGTTCACAATCCACGCGGTCACGATGGGAAGCTACCTCGACGGCGCGTGGTTCGGTGCGGGGCGTAGCTGAAATTCGCGCGCACGGATCACGGCGAGCTGGCGGCGAACTGCGTGCAGGCACAGAAGTCGCCCAGGTGCGCGTCAAGCACATGTGCCTCAGCATCGCGCGCGCACGCTGATCGACGCGCGGTGCGTGATTTCGGACGCCGGCATCCGCAACACGAGATTCACATGCTGCCGTCGGAGGAAGTCAGGCATAGGGGCGCAGGACGCTCGCCGTCGAGCCTTCGGTCGGTTACGTCAGCCCTTCTACCTCGGGTCGAGGGCGACATCGCCAGCAACGGGGCGAGCACGGCCGACGACTGGATCTACGAGGACTGGAACGTCGGATTCGCTCTGGAGCGATCCGCCGGGGATTCCGACGCGCCGATGGTGTTCGTGTCGGTTCCCGTCGTTGAAGGATCCCAGGCCACGAATGCGGGGCCCGAGCACCTCCTCGAGATCGTTTCGTTGGTTGAGATCCGGATGCGTTCAAGGCGTGGAGACACGAAGGCATGCACCGCGGCGAGCCGCGCGAGGCAGCGTACGTCGAGATGAAGGAGCGGATCGAGCACGAGCTGCTGGCGCAGTTCGGCCGGCACTACCCGCGCCTGGCGCCGATGGTGAACTTCGTGACGAGTTCGAGCGCCCAGTCGGTCGCGACGTACACCGGCGCCGACACGGGCGATGTACGGCCTGTGAGCATCACCGGATCGCCTGAACGATGCGCTGCGTTCCGCGCACGCCGATGGCGGCTTCCTCGCCGGGCAGGACGTCTGCTGCCCGCGTGCGCTGATGGGAGGGCTGATGGCCGCCGTCTCCGGTCGACCCCGGCTTGCTGCGGGCTGTACGCTGAACCTTCCCAGCCCCCTGGAGTCATGACCCTTGCCTCCTCGACCCCGCAACAACAACCCGCCCGCAAGGGCAACGGCGCAACCGCCAGCGCCAATTTGCCTTGTAGCCTACTGGTTCAGCATATTGCTCTCTCCGGAAGCGTCTTTAAAATTGATCTTTTTGCCATTGAGGTCTTCGACCGTGAAATCCGGGGGCGAAACGGGCTTCGCATAGGCATGGAATACGGTTGATGCAGCCTGACAGGGTTCCCCAAAAGCGCCCCATCCCAGGGTGCAAAGAATGGCTGCCGCCATAAAAACCTTCAAATACCGGGGCATATCTCCTCCTTTTCTGTCTCCCGACGTAACCCTTCAGTGACGGGGGGCCCGGGGCAGGTTTTGTTGTGGCCTGGGGGTCCGGGCGGTACGCGCCGGAAGCATCGGCCGGGATGGGCAGGGACTCGAAGAAAGTACTGAACCTCCGCAAGAAGAGGCGGGAGGCCTTGGCCCCCGCCCCCTCCACGAAGAAATCACCGCCTCATGGTTCCAAGCGGACCGCCCGGACCCCCAGGCCAGGGGACCACTTTGCCTTTACGCCCGACCTTAATCCGTAGCGGCTGGCCACCCGTGACTGAACGGTTACCTCCCGACCAAAACCGCCCTTGCATTTTTTCGAGTATTTGTATATCATAAGAAAAAAAGAACGGCAATGACCCAGATGGTTCCTTCTCCGCGCGGCATACGGAGAAGAGGGACATGGAAAACATTGTATTTTTTTCTTGACTAAAAAAACAACTTTTGTTAGGGTGGATATCGAAAAAGAGGAGGGGATGATTGATCCTTCCATCTTCGTCCGTTCTCTCCCGGCAGCAGAGACACCCTTGTTGCCCATGTTTATGCTGTTATTTGTTAAACGAAAGGAGGTGAAGGGGAGTGAAGAAACTGGTAAGCATGGTGTTGGCTTTGGCGGTTTTGGCGGTGTTTTCCTTTGGTTGCGGGACGTATGTGGCTAAGGATACCAAGGTGAAATGCCCGAAGTGCGGTGCGGTATTCACGATTGACGAAGGATTAAAGGCCATTGGACCGTAAGGTAAGGATAAAGCCCGGACGTCCATAGGTAGCAGTTGTCAATCCCCATTACGATGCATCGTAAAAGATTAGGGGAAGGACAAAAGTTCTTCCCCTATTTTTATCTCTTCTTTTTTTCCTTTTTTCTTTTCGGTCTCCTGTCTCCGGGCCCGGTAAACGCCCAGGGAACCGCGCGGGAGAAGCTTTCCCCGTTTGATCGTCTGGCCGAAGAAGCGACCCTCCTCAATAAACGCGGCCAGGCGGACCAGGTCATTGCCCTCCTCGAACCTTCCCGGAACGACCGGAAAAACGACAGCGCCCTTTTTTTCAATGAATTGGGAGTGGCCTACCGTAAGAAGGAGAGGCTCGCCGATGCGATCGGGGCCTACCGGGCGGCTCTGGCCCGGGACCCCGAAAACCCGGTCATCATGAAAAACCTCGGCGACGCCCATTTGCTCAAAAAGGAATACCCGGCAGCCGTCGAGCAGTATGAGAAGGCTCTCCAATCCAACCCCCGCTTCCATCAGGCCCACGCCAGTCTCGGCATCGCGTATTACAAATGGAAAAGTACCCCCGGGCCCTGGAGGAGTTTGAAATCGTTCTGAAGCTCGACCCCCAGAACGAACAGGCCCAAAAATATAAAGAAGCGATCCTCAAAAAAAAGAAGAATTCAAAATAATTTTTCAACTTTTTAGCCCAGAGGACACAGAGTCCACAGAGGGTAAAAATCAAAGGCACGGAAAATCCGATTGCCTGAATTTTTTCATAAGGATTCGAAAAATCCGTAGGGTATTGCTTTTCAATTCTCTGTGACTCTGTGCCCTCTGCGGCCAATCGGTTTTTATTTCGGATTTTTTCCAGATGCATTCCCTTTCCCATTCCGGTCATGAAAAATCGCTCCAAGGAGACGCTAGCGCATGCGCAAAATCCTGCATATCGACATGGACGCCTTTTATGCCTCCGTCGAGCAGCGGGATAATCCCTCCCTGAAGGGGCGGCCCGTAATTGTGGGCGGGGACGCGGAAAAGCGGGGGGTCGTTTCCGCCGCCTCCTACGAGGCCCGCGCCTTCGGGGTCCATTCGGCCATGCCTGCCTCGCAGGCCAGGAGGCTCTGCCCCCAGGGGGTTTTTCTTCCGGTGCGCATGGACCGCTACCGGCAGGTCTCCGGCCAGATTTTCGCGATCTTTCAGGAGTACACCCCCCTGATCGAGCCCCTCTCCCTGGACGAGTCCTTTCTGGATGTAACCGGATGCGAGACCCTGTTCGGCCCGGCCCCGGAGATCGCCGCGGCCATCAAGAGGAAAATCCTGGCCCGGACCGGCCTGACCGCTTCCGCGGGCATTGCCCCCAACAAGTTTCTCGCCAAAATCGCCTCGGACTGGAGAAAGCCGGACGGGTTGGTGGAAATCAAACCCGAGGAGGTCGGGGCTTTCCTGGAGAACCTGCCCGTTTCCAAGCTGTGGGGCGTCGGCAAATCCACGGAAGAGGTCCTCAAAGGGATGGGGATTCTGCGCGCCGGGCCAGCTGGCCCAGTATCCCCCGGAAGGGATCGAAAAGAAAGCTGGGGAAATTCGGCCTGGAGCTGCTCGCCCTGGCCCGGGGGGAAGACGACCGCCCGGTTGTCCCCCACGAGGAGGCCAAGTCCCTCAGCCAGGAGCAGACCTTCACGCCGGATCTTCAGGATCGGCAAGTCATGGAACAGATCCTTTTGGATCAGGCGGAACAGGTCGGCTGGGAACTGCGCAAGCAGAAATTAAAAGGTCAGACGGTTCATTTGAAGGTCCGGTATCCCGATTTCACCCTGATCACCCGCAGCCAGACCCTGTCCGCTCCCCACCGATGCCGGGATGGAAATTTATCGAACCGCCGTGAAGCTTCTGGAGAAGACCGAGGTCCGCGTCGCGAAAGGCGCGGCTTCTCGGGGTCGGCGTCTCCAACTTGCGCCGCCGCGACGCCCCTCATCAGCGGGGTCTGTTTGACTCCTATCGGGAAAAAGAGGAAAAATCGCTGGAGGCGGTCGACAAGATCTGGGAGCAAATTCGGACCGGAGGCCATCAAACGGGCGTCGCTTTTGGAGAGAAAGAAAAAAGTGGATGGTTTCGTAAAAAGTCCATCAGTCCCGCCCGGAGCGGGATTGCGCTTCAACTTCGCCGTTGCAGGCATAACGCTCTTGGGATTCATGAATAGCCCCTCGATTATTCGCGCGCCTTGCATAGGTAGGGGCGACGCTGCGCGTGCCCGGATCGGGCCGCGAAGCATCGCGCCCCTACGAGTTGCAACCATCGTTTTGCGCGTCTTCTCTGCGAGCTCATCAAGAAACAATCAATCTTCTGTATTATCCGGATCCCTCCTCTTCCTCCGCGGAGTTCCTCGGCAAACCGCTCCTTTAAAAATTTATGGATCTCCTCTCCGATCTTCAAACCCAGGTCGATGAACTCCGGGCCGTACCTCTTGCCGGTCGCGGTGCGGAAGGTGTCTCGAATCCGCCGGATTCCTTTCATCCCCCGGGGAAAGCGGGAAATCAAGCGGGGGATGGACGCCTTGGAAAAACGGAGCATCTTCCAGAGCGTCACCGTGAAATTGTCCGGCCCCCACCGGAATTTGTCCGCGTCATAAAGCGCATCGCTCACGATCTGCCCCCAGGCGGTAGCGAGCGGTTGGGGCTCGGTAAACGCCTCGTGGTTGGCAATGGCCGCGAGGATGCATCTCCCCTCTTCCTCTTCCAGGGAAAACGAACTCAGAACGGGTTCGGCCGCGTGGGCGCTGGCCCGGGCATGATCCTTTTCGCCGCGGCGGAGGTCATGGAGAAGCCCCGCGATCTGCGCCAGGACGGCCGCCTCCCGGCGGCGGGAGGCTTCCGGAAAAAGCCCGGCCCCTTCCCGGTACGCCAGGGCGCCCGCCTCCACGGCTACCTTTTCCGCGTGCTCCACGCCGTGCCCCAAATCATCCTGAAGGTTTCCCCGAATGTGGGCGCGGCAACACCGGACCCTCGGATCCAGGGCAAAGAGATTTTCGGAAACCCGGAGGTCTTCCTGGCAGGCGTCATAAAAACGGGGGGGAGGAAACGAGGCGGCAATCCTCAGGGAGGTCTGGATCATCTCTTCGTAGATGTCGCCCTTTTCCGCCTTCAGGGGATCCGCTCCAGCTTGATGTCCACCGTCACCTGCGAGGGCTGGCCGGAGGCCAGATGAATCTGCGGCGAATCGATGTCCAGTCCGATCGGGATTTTTCGGTCTTCCGGAATCGAGGACAGGTCGATGGGATCCGTGAAAACCTCGCGGATTTTGCCGAGGATCGCTCTCCGGGCCCTGGAGAATGACGAAGGCCGGTTCCACGCCCACGCTCTTCAAGCGAAAGGGAATTGGAAAGTTTTCCGGTCAGTTTCGCCTTGATCGGGACGGACCGGGTCTTCACGGCATCCAAATGAAGGCGGATCGAAGAGGGGCTGATCTTGGTGATCTCCATGCCCAGGGGGGCCCGGATGTTGTCCACCGTCAGCCGGAAATAATTCTGCCCGGGCGCCGCCTGGGAAAGATCCACAAAGGCGCGCACCTGTTCGGGGGTGACCCCGAAAATCATCCCCCGCGATCCCCGGATCCCCACCTCCACCTTGTTCGCCCCTTCGCCGGAGATTTCCATGTTGGCCGGAACGTTTCGAAATTCGAGGGGAACGGTCAGGCGGAGTTCGGCCCGGTGCTGGCCGGCGATGAACAGCCAGAGGGCGAAAACCAAAACAAAGGAAACGATCTTGGGAACCAGGTTCGAGGTCAGGGCCGCCTGCCAGCGGCCCTTGGTCTGTTCCGGTTTGACCAGCATGTCTTCCAGCTGTCCCTGAAGCTCGGCCGGGTTCGCCATCCGCCGGATCCGGCCTTCGACGGCCAGCATGACCTCGCCCCGTTCTTCGGAGACGATCAGGGAAACCGCGTCCCCCCGTTCGGTGATGCCGATCCCGGCGCGATGCCGGGTTCCGTAATTCCGGGGAAGGGTCAGGTTGTCCGAAAGGGGCAGATAGCACCCCATGGATACGATCTGTCCCTCGTGGATGACGACCGCTCCGTCGTGGGCGGGGGAGTTGGGCAGAAAAATGCTGGTCAGGACTTCATAGCTGACCCGGCCCCCCAGCGGGATGCCGCCTTTCAGGTAGTCTTCCAGGATATCCCGGCGCTGGAAGACCACCAGGGCCCCGATCCGTTTTTGCGCCAGTTCGAAGACGGTCCGGACCACTTCCTCGAGGACCAGGCGGTCCAGAGCTTCCGGGCGCCCGATAAAGAACCGGACCGGGCTCATCCGCTCCAGGACCTGGCGGATCTCCGACTGAAAGATGACGACCACGATCACCAGAATGACCGCCCAGAGGTACTGGAGGATCCAGGTGGTGATCACCAAGCCGGACCACCGGGCCAGAAAATAAAGAAGCCCCAGCGCGGCAAGGGCGATCAGGATGCGCAGCGCCCGCGTTCCCTGGATCCACAGGTACAACCGATAAAGGATGAAGGTGATCAGAAAGATATCGGCTATGTCCTGCCATTGAATGCCGGAGAAAGCCCCGAAAAATTGAGAAATCGTCGTTCCCTCCCGGATTTTTTCTGCCGTATCATCCCAAAAGAGTCGTGAAATCCATCGGCAACCTTGGCGTTTCGTGCAATTCTTTGCGGAGCGGGCGATCAGCCTCCCTCATCCCGCTCTCGGGGTTTGGGCAAAAGCGCCGGACAATTCTGAGTCGTTCCGACCCTTGCCTCCATTACCGCGCCTCTTACCGCAGCCGCAAGACCTTTTGCGCCACCTCCTCCGGGTTTCTTCCCAAAACCCGGATCATCGGTTCCTTGCCCACGTCGCCGCGGTCAAAAATGATATCGGGCGTTTCGCGGTTCCGCTTCAGAACCGCCTGGACCCCCCAGGAAAGGGAGGAACCCTCTTTGCGTTTTACCGCCGGCGGTTCGTCCCGGCGGTTGAAGTGTTTTACGGAGAGCCCCGCCTTGCGGGCCCGGGTCAGAATGCCTTCGTCGTATTTGACATTCATGGCCGAGCGCATCTCCGGATCATGGGCCATGGCCGTGAGGATGATCTGGGCAATATGCCGGGAGGCGCCGAAATCCGGATCGGCCGCTTTGACGAGTTCTCCCGCCGCGCGGACGAATCGCCCGGGAAAAGCGGCCACCTCCCCGAATCCCTGCGCCCCGGGAAGGGCGTACCCGAGGTTCGACTGCACCTCGGGCAGGAGGCCCACGATGTTTCCCCGGCGAAGGACCTGAAAGGCGTCTTTGAGCCTCCGGATCACCTCGTATTTTTCGATCTCCCGCCGGATCGGCCCGTAATGGTTGACCGGTCCCCGGCCGTGTCCGAGCGGGACGGCCATCCGAATCGCCGCGGTGAGAAACTGCTTGGCGGCCGCAACGGCTTCCCGCAGGTTCTGCCCTTTGCCCAGTTCCACGGCAATCGCCGCCGAAAGCGTGCACCCCGTCCCGTGGGTGTGGGGGGTCTGCACCCGCTCCTCGGCAAACTCCTGAAAACGTTCGCCGTCGTAAAGAAGGTCTAGGGCCGGACCGCGAAGGTGCCCTCCTTTGATCAGGACGTGGCGGGCTCCCATTTTCCGGATTCGGACCGCGGCTTCCCGCATTTCCTTCGAGGTTCGGATCCTTTTCCCCGTCAGGACCTCGGCTTCCGGAATATTCGGCGTTACGACCGTCGCCAGAGGAATCAGCTCCTGCCGCAGGGCGTCCTCCGCTTCCGGGTTCAGCAGCCTCGCTCCGTTTTTGGAGACCATGACCGGGTCCACGACCAAATTCGGGACGCGGAACTTGCGCAGCTTCCGGCAGACGGTCCTTAGAACGCCCGAGCCGCCCATCATGCCCGTTTTGGCGGCATCGACGCCGATATCCGTCGAGCACGGCTTCCAGCTGTTTCGCCACAAATTCCGGCGGGACCTCATGAATCCCGGAAACCCCCAGGGTATTTTGGGCGGTAAGGGCCGTGACCGCGCTCATGCCGTATCCCCCCAGCAGGGTGATGGTTTTCAAGTCCGCCTGGATCCCGGCCCCCCCGCCGGAATCCGACCCGGCAATGGTTAAAATTCGGGGCATCACGATTTTTCTCCTCCTCAAGAATCTTGATGATCCTTGCTACAAGTCTCCGTAACCGCGAAAAGAGATATTCTCATTCCCCCGACAGGGCCTTCGCACTGTTTTCTTTATCTTAGCCCAATCAAACGGGGTGTCAAGAAAAAGCCCGGCTTTGGCGCCCCTTTAGCCACGGGGGGCGGAACTAGTTTGATTGCGGCCCCCTCAGCGGACTTTGAGCCAATGATAATAGCCACCCGCCGCTGTAGGGTTACGCGTGGCGCCGCGGTATCAGCGGAAAGACCCCTTGCGGCGCCGAAAAGAAATTTGACAAGCCCGAAGCGGGTGATACTCTAAAACTTAGGGTCTCTGAAAAGAATGGCGGGTGAAAGGAAACGTATGTCCTTCAAGAGAAGGGCTTTTTTTTATTTCTTTCTTCTTTTCCTGGTTTTCTTCGCGGCCTCCTGCGCCACCGTCAAACCCGGTTTGCCGGTAAGGAAGGAAAAGGATTTTATCCCCGCGGGATCCACCTCCCATAGCTACTATCACTTTCTTCTGGGACAGCTGTACCAGCAGTCCGGAAATCTCGACAAGGCCATGGAGGCCTACCGGCAGGCATTGGGCAAAGGGGAAAAGTCCGCTTTTCTGCACACCCAGTTGGCGATGTTATATCTCAAGAAAGGCCAGCCGGAAAAGGCCCTCCAGGAGTCGGAAGAAGCCATTCGGGTCAATCCCCGTCATCTTCCCGCCTATATCCTCCTCGGCGGTCTGTATCTCTCCCAGAACCAGCGGGAAAAGGCCATCCAGGTGTATCAGCGCGCGATTCAAATCGATCCGCAAAACCAGGAAGCCCACCTTTTTCTGGGAACCTTGTACGCCGAAGCAAAGAATTACGAGAAGGCCCTTCCCCATTTCAAAACCCTGATTGAAATCGATTCCCGCTCCCTCATGGGCCATTATTACTTGGCGCGGGTTTATGCGGAGATGAAGCGCTTCTCCGAAGCCCGGAGCCATTATTTGTCCGCCCTGGAGATCAAGCCGAATTTTGAACCGGCCCTGCTCGATTTGGCGCTGGTTTACGAAATTCAGAAAGGAATTCGAAAAAGCGATTCAGATCTACCAGGATCTTCTGAAACAGAACCCTTCTCACGCCGAAGCGCACCACCGGCTGGGGCAGGTTTATATCCGTCAGAACAAACTCAGCGAAGCCCTGACGGAATTCCAGGCCGTGGACCAGCTGACCATCCACAACCACGAAGTGCGCGCAAAAATCGGGCTGATCTATTTTGAACAGGGCCGGCTGGAGGAGGCGATTGCGCAATTCTCCCTGGTTTTGTCGGCCCAGCCGGAAAACGACCGGGTCCGATATTATTTGGCCACCGCTTACGAAGAAAGCAAAGACCTGGAACAGGCCATCGTGGAATTCCAGCGGATCCCCGCCCGCCTCCGCGTTTTACGTCGATGCGCAGGTCCACCTGGCCTATATCTTCGAAAAGCAGAATAAGATCCCCGAAGCGATCCAGGTTCTCCAAAAGGCGATCCAAACCAAACCCGAACAGGCGGATCTCTACCGTTTTCTGGCCTCGCTTCACGAGAAAAGCAATCAGTACGAAGAAGGAATCCGCATCCTGAAGAAGGGGCTGGAGTTTGCGCCCAAGGACGAGAAACTTCTTTTCACCCTCGGGGTTTTTTATGACAAGGCCGGGGATTGGCAGGAAGGAATTCGCCAGATGCGCCGGGTGCTGGAGATAAACCCGGATCACGCCCAGGCTTTAAACTACATCGGCTACACCTACGCCGAAAAGGAGATCTTCCTCGACGAAGCCGAGGCGCTCGTCAAGCGCGCCCTGGAACTCAAACCCGATGATGGGTACATTACCGACAGCCTGGGATGGGTGTATTTTAAAAAGGGACAGATGGATAAAGCCATCGGGGAGCTGGAAAAGGCCCACAAACTGGCCCCCGAGGACCCGGTCATCGCCGAGCATCTGGGGGATGTCTACCTGAAGAACCAGCAGAGCGACAAGGCGGTTCAGATGTATGAACGATCCCTCCAGCTCGATCCCAAGAAAACCGAAGTGGCCGAGAAGTTGAAAAAGCTCCGTCGGGAAAAGAAAAAACCATGAGGAAGCGGGGTCTTTTCCTCTTCCTTTTGTCTTCTCTGGTGCGCCTCCTGCGCCACCTTGCCCCGCGAACCCTCCCCTGCCCCCTCCCCGGAAGATTTGCTAGCCCGGCTCCGCGCCCGTTCCCAGGCCTTGCAGGGTTTGAAGGGGCTGGCCCATGTTCGGGTTTCCGCCCCCGGGAAAAATTTTACGACCCAGGAGGTCATCTTCGCCCGCCGCCCGGGACTCCTGCGTTTGGAAACCTTGAGCCCCTTAGGGACCCCGCTGTTTTATTTCGCAACCACCGGCCAGGATCTATCCATGTATCATCCCGGGGAAAACCGCTATTATCAGGGGCCGGCCCGGGCCCGACATCTTTCCGCCATTCTGCCCGCGGGTCTGGAGCCCGAGGAAGTCGTCGCCATTCTCCTGGGCGGGTTCCCCCTCCTCCCTTATGAAGATTCCTCCACCCGTTACGACGCCCGCGAGGAACTCTGGCTTCCTCGACCTCAAAGCCCCTTCGGGCGGGGAACGCCAGACCCTGGGGATCGATCCGCAAAACGGACGTATTCTTTCCGCGGAATATCCTCTTCAAGGCGTCACCCGCCGTCTTCTCTTTTCGGAATTCAAGGAGGCGTCGAATTTTTCTTTTCCGCACAAAATTCATTTCGAATCGCCTGCCGCCCGCACCCAGTTCACGATCGAATACCAGGAGGTCGCCCTGAATCCGGAATGGGAGGAACAGGATTTCCACCTTCCCGTCCCCCGGGGGGCCCAGATCGTTCCTCTGGAATAAAAACCGCCGTCTCTCCTCTTCAAATTTGAGTTGGTGCCCGAACCTCTGTTGGGCCCGGAGGCCAGAACGGAACTCGCCGGAAGCATCCGGATTCAGGGCTGGCCCTATGGCCAAGGGGATAACGCTGGTTTCCTCCGGAGGAGGCGGGGAGCATCTTCCGCCGGCCGCAACGCACGGGGAAATCAGCGCACTTATCGATTCCGAGCGGGCCGGCTGGCCTTCGGGTCCTGCGAAGCACTTGGCAGCAAGACACTCTTATTTGAAACGGACTGAAAGTGTTACGAAGAAATGGAAAAACCGATGGCTTTTCTGCTGTGAAATTCTTAGGGGAGTTCCTGCAGTTTCTTGCGGGCGCGGGTGGCTTGGTCGGACTTTGGGTAGCGTTTGACCACTTCCTTGAAGATCAGCTTGGCATTCATCGTATCTTTCATTTCCAAAAACGCCATGCCCTGACGGTAGAGCGCATCGGGAACCTTGTTCCCTTTTGGAAACTTCTTGATGACCTCGTCAAACTCCAGAATGGCCTCATCGTATTTCTTCTCGGAAAAATAACACTCGCCCAGCCAGAAATGGGCGTTCTCCGCGTACTTTGATTTGGGATAGGCTCCCAGAAAACGCTTGAACTCCTCGCGGGCCGCGGGAATATTCCCCTTATTGTAAAGGTCATAGGCCTTTTTGTAGGCGTCATC
>CAVZRW010000010.1:0-37046 GCA_963777855.1 uncultured Actinomycetes bacterium
CGGAACTGGTTTAAGCGATAATGCCTTTCCACTCTTCACGCTTGATACCGCGAATCAGCAAACCGACATCGTCTCCCGCTCTACCTTCATCCAGGGGTTTTACGGAGCATTTCCAACACCCGTCACAACGGTTTTAATGGTGGGACGAATACCAACGTGATTTCAACTTCTTCACCAACCTTAACGATACCGCGGTCAACACGGCCCGGTTACAACGGTGCCACGGCCTGAAATCGTGAAAACATCACCGATCGGCATAAGGAACGGCTTATCTGTATCGCGCTTCGGTTCCGGTATATAATCATCAACCGCCTTCATGAGTTCCTCGATGCATTTCACATCGGGAGAATTGGTCTCTTCGGCTTCCCGCAACGCTTTAAGCGCTGATCCGCGAACTATGGGAGAGATCATCGCCTGGGAATTCATACTGGGTCAAAAGCTCGCGCAGTTCAAGTTCGACAAGATCCATCAACGCCCCTGATCCTGTCCCAGCCGTTGCATGTGGTAAGACCATGTGGCGGTCTTCAGGCCTTCGGCGATATGGGTATCCGTGATGCGGCCATCGCCGAGCAGCCGCAGCGCGGCAATGGCATTGCCAGCATTGTCGATCTCATGACGGCCGCGCAGCTGCGGCAACGGCAGGTCGAGCAGGCCGCCGACCTGGAAGACGAGCGGGCCATGCTGCTCGAAGGCCTGCCAGTCCTGGTTGGCGACGGCCATCGGGCAGCGCAGGCGTTCGGCCGCCCGCACCAGAACCTCGCGCGCTTCGTCGGGCTGGACGCCGATCACGGCCGGCCGGCCACGCTTCAGGAACGCCTGTCGCCGCAATCAGGGCCAGCGTATCGCCCAGATACTGCTGGTGGTCGTAGTCGATGGTGGTGATCACCGCGACTGCCGGATTGTCGATGACATTGTCGCGGCCTTCGGCGGCTTCGTCGTGACGGGTGCCCAGCTTGACGGACTTCGAGGAGGGCCGGGTCTCGCGCTCGATCCAGATCGCTGATGACCTCTACATGCTTGGCCTCGGCCGAGGTGGAGGACGGCGACCTGATCAACCACTCGTGCGACCCCAGCTGCGCACTGATGGGCGAGGTGGTCGTCGTGGCCAAGTACGAGCCTGGCGGAGGGTGACGAGCTCACCTTCGAACGGCACGTGCGACGCAAGCCCGTACGACGATTCGACTGCGCCTGTGGCGCTAGGCGCTGCCGCGGTCGGGTCACCGGCGACGACTGGCGCGACCGGGACTTCCAGATGCGCGACCGGGTGGTCTCGGCCTACATCGCCGTCGGATCGCAGCCCCCCCCACGGCCGCTCCGGCTGCGCGCCGCTGTAGCCGGGCGCCGCCTCACCCGGCGGTACATTGCAGCCCGTGGCCGAACTCGGGACGCTCTTCAACGAGCAGGAGTCCGCAGAACCGCGCGTGATGTTCCCCGAGCCGTCGACTCAGTGCACGCGAGTCGCTGATCATGCGCATCCTCATAGCCCTGGGTGATCATCGCGACCACGGTGCTCGGTCTACGGGGACCGCACCGGCTACGTCGACAACGGCAACGACGACGGCATCTCCTGGACCGACGCGCTCTACTACAGCACCGTCACCCTCTCCACGACCGGCTATGGCGACATCACCCCCGTCAGCACCGAGGCCCGGATGACGAACGTGTTCGTCATCACCCCCTGCGATTCCTCTTCCTGATCGTGCTGGTCAGCACGACGGTCGAGGTGCTCACGCAGGCCGCCCGGGAACGGTCCCGGATCACCCGCTGGAGGAAGCGCATGAAGGACCACACCGTGATCGTCGGCTTCGGCGTGAAGGGGCAGGCCGCGCTGCGCACCCTCCTGTCCCACGGCGTCCCGGCCAACGCGATCGTGGTGATCTCCGAGGACCGCTTCGCGGTGGCGGAGGCCACCCGGGCCGGGGTCACCGGCGTGGTCGGCGACCCGCGTACCGAGCAGGTCCTGCGCGATGCCGCAGTGCCGGCCGCGTCCCGCGTGATCGTCGCGACCGACCAGGACGACACCGCGATCATGGTGACGCTGCGGGTCTCGGCGATGGCCCCGGAGGCCACCATCGTCGCGGCCGCCCGGGAGTCGTCCTCGGCGGACCTGCTGCGTCACAGCGGCGCCGACCGGGTGATCACCCATGCCGAGTCCGCCGGCAACCTCATGGGCCTCTCGCTGCTGAGCGGCCACGTGGGGGAGATGGTCGAGGACATCATGGACTCCGGCCGCGGCCTCGAGGTCGTCGAGCGGGAGATCACCCGCGCCGAGCTCGGACGGGCCCCGGCCGACATCCAGTCCGAGGGCGAACTGGTGCTCGGCGTGATCCGGGGCGGCGAGATGCACCGCTTCGACGAGGGAGCCATCCGCGTTCTGCAACGCGGCGATCGGGTGGTGGTCATCCGCAACGCCGGCAACCTCGGGCGTCCCACCACGGGGGGTGCCCAATGATCAGCGTCGAGGCCCTGAGCAAGTCGTTCGGCGACGTGCGCGCCGTCGACGGCCTGTCGTTCACGGTGCCCGACGGGGCGGTCACCGGCTTCCTCGGCCCGAACGGGTCGGGCAAGTCCACCACGATGCGGCTCATGCTCGGCCTGGACCACGGCGGCGGTCGGACCACCTTCGACGGCCGCCGGCTGACCGAGGTGGCGTCGGTGACCCGCACCGTGGGCGCTCACCTCGACGCCAAGTACTTCCACCCGAAGCGCACCGCCCGGGCGCACCTGCGGATGCTGGCCACCGAGGCCAGGGTGCCCGACTCGCGGGTCGACGAGGTGCTGGAGATGTTCGGCCTGACCTCGGTGGCCGGCAAGCGGCCCAAGGGGTTCTCGCTCGGGATGGGCCAGCGCCTCGGCCTGGCCGGCGCCGTGCTGGCCGAGCCGCACGCCCTCCTGCTCGACGAGCCGGCCAACGGCCTGGACCCCCAGTCGATCCACTGGATGCGCGACTTCCTGCGCGCCTACGCCGCCCGCGGCCATGCGGTGCTGGTCAGCAGCCACCTGCTCTCCGAGATGCAGCTCATGGCCGACCACGTGGTGGTCATCGCCCGGGGATCCATGGTCGCCGACGGCAGCCTCGCCGAGCTGGTGGCGACCAGCACCCGCAACGACGTGCTCGTCCGGACCCGTCCGGCCGACCGCGCCGCACTGGTGGCGGCGCTGGCCGGCGCCGGGATCGGGGCCGTGGCCGAGGGTGAGGACGGCGTCGCGGTGACCGGGGCCGAGACCGGCGCGGTGGGCCTCGCGGCGTTCCACGCCGGCGTCCCCGTGCTCGAGCTGACCGCGCGGCGCGCGTCGCTGGAGCAGGCCTTCCTCGAGCTCACCGAGGGTCAGGAGCAGTTCCAGACCGGCTCCGGCGGCCTCGGTGAACCCGGCCTCGGGGAGCCGGGACCGGGTGGGGCGCTCCACCGGGACCGGGGCCCGCATGAGCCGGGTGCTGGCCTTCGAGTGGCGCCGCGCTGGCGTCGCTGCGCTCGACCTGGGTGTTCCTGCTGCTGGGGATGGGCCTGCTGGTCTTCGTCGCCTGGGGGCCGATGATCTTCAACGCGTCCGACGCCGGGGACGACACCGGCGGGCTGTCACTGACCGACGTGGCCTCGTTCGGCGGCGCGGCCCCGTTGGGGCTGGTGCTGATCACCACGATCTGCGCCCAGGCGTTCGGTCACGAGTACCGCGACGGCACGATGCGCCTGGTCCTCTCCCAGTTCCCGGCCCGCTCCCGGGTGTTCCTGGCGAAGAACCTGGTGCCGGGGGCCCTGGTGGCCGGCGCAGTGGCACTGGCCGCGCTGGTCGCGGTGGTGGGAGCGGCGGTGATCTGGGGACGTCGACGCCCGGCCCGGGCTGGGCGCAGGTGGCCCAGGTCGCCGGCCGCCAGGTGGTGCTGGCCGTGTGGTGGGGCCTGATGGTCGCGGGGATCACGGCGCTGCTACGCAACCTCGCCGCGGGGATCGTGGTCTCACTGGTGCTCGCAGCCGTGCTCGAGCCCCTGCTCGCCGGGCTGCTGGCCACCTTCGACGAAGCGACCGGCACTCAGGGCAGCCGGGCCCCGTGGCTGACCCAGAACCTGCCGTTCACCAACGCGCTGGGCTGGGCCGCCGACGCGGACGGCCGGGCCGCGGTGGTGGTCCTGGCCTGGGTGCTCGTGGTGGTCGGTGCGGCCTGGACCCTGTTCCTACGCCGGGACGCATGAGACCCGCCCGACGCCTGAGACCCGCCCGACCCGTGATCCCGCCCCCGGGCGCGGCTCAGGTACGCGGCAGCGGGCCCGCGGCGATCGCGGCGTAGACCTCGGACTCGGTGAGCTCGGTGAGGTCGAAGGTGATCCGCGGCTCGATGCCGCCGGGGTTGAGCAGGTCGATGCGGGCGCGGTTGCGCCACCAGGCGGTGTGCGCCGCGGAGTCGGCCACGCAGATGATCCGGTCGTCTGGCCCGAGCCGGCCGAGGCGGACCGTGCCACGCGGGGCGTCCTGGCCGGGTGGCAGGATCCGGGCGCGGTCGTCGGTGAGCAGGATCGTGACGTCGCCGCGGCGTGCGGCGAGGTCGACCAGGGCGGTGCTCGCCGCCAGGCTGGCGGTCACGCGGGCGGGGGACTCATCAGTCGTGAACATCTGGGCTCCATGTGAGGGTTCCTTCATGTACACCGCCCAGCATGGACCCCTCCCGAGCCAGGGTTCCAGCTACCCGCGAGTAGTCCCGGGCGCGGCGTGGCGGCCCCGGGACGGAGTCATCGCAGGGTCTGACCGCGATCGCCCGGGGGGTGGCCGGATCCGGCCCCTCGGCTGCGCCCGGACCCTCCGCGAGAACTTGACGCTAGCGTCAACTTGACGCTAGCGTCAGGTTCCGTGAAACCCGTGATGCGCTCGTCAGTGGATACGCGCTCCGAGACCTTCCAGGCCAACCGCGCGGCCATGGTCGAGGCCCTCGATGAGGTGGGGGCGCTCAATGCGACCGTCGTGCAGGGCGGCGGCTCGTCGAACCCGGCGAAGGCCGCCACCGCCGTGGCCCGCCACCGCGAGCGCGGCAAGCTGCTTCCCCGCGAGCGCATCGCCGGGCTGCTCGACGCGGACTCCCCGTTCCTGGAGCTGTCGCCGCTGGCCGGCTGGGGCTCGCAGGACGAGCTCGGCGTGGGCCTGGTCACCGGCATCGGCTGGGTCAACGGGGTGGAGTGCCTGATCAGCGCCAACGACCCCACCGTCAAGGGCGGGTCGCAGAGCCCGATGACCATGCACAAGGCCCTGCGCGCGATGGAGATCGCCCGGGTCAATCGCCTGCCCCTGGTCAACCTGATCGAGTCCGGCGGGGCCGACCTGCCCAAGCAGGCCGAGGTGTTCGTGCCCGGTGGGGCCAGCTTCCGCAACCTGACCCAGCTCTCGGCGGCCGGCATCCCCACGATCACCCTGGTGTTCGGCAGCTCCACCGCGGGCGGCGCCTACGTGCCCGGCATGAGCGACTACGTGGTGATGGTCAGAAGCGCGCGGCCAAGGTGTTCCTGGCCGGCCCGCCGCTGGTCAAGATGGCCATCGGCGAGGACGCCGACGAGGAGGAGCTCGGGCGGCGCCGAGATGCACGCGCGGATCTCCGGGCTCGCCGACTACCTCGCCGAGGACGAGCTCGACGCCCTGCGGATCGGCCGCGAGATCGTGGCGCCACCTCAACTGGCGCAAGCGCGGCCCGGCGCCGACGCGGCCGACGCCGCCGAGCCCGCTGCTACGACCCCGAGGAGCTGCTCGGCATCGCCAGCGCCGACCTGCGCGGTCCCGTTCGACACCCGCGAGGTCATCGCCCGCATCGTCGACGGCTCCCGCTTCGACGAGTTCAAGCCGCTCTACGGCACCCAGCTGGTCACCGGCTGGGCCGAGCTGCACGGCTACCCGGTCGGGATCCTCGCCAACAACGGCGTCCTGTTCAGCGAGGAGTCGCAGAAGGCCGCCCAGTTCATCCAGCTGTGCAACCGCGACGACACGCCGCTGCTGTTCCTGCAGAACACCACCGGCTTCATGGTCGGCACGCGACTACGAGCAGCGCGGGATCATCAAGGACGGCGCCAAGATGATCAACGCCGTCTCCAACTCGCACGGTGCCGCACCTCACGATGATGATCGGCGCCAGCTACGGCGCCGGCAACTACGGCATGTGCCGGCCGGGCGTTCGACCCGCGGTTCATCTTCACCTGGCCCAACCACCGCATCGCGGTCATGGGACCCAAGCAGCTCGCCGGCGTGATGGAGATCGTTGCCAAGCAGAAGGCCGCGAAGCTGGGCATGGCGTGGAGCGACGAGGCCTTCGCCGCCGATGCGCGAGGGCCGTCGAGAGCCAGGTCGAGCGCGAGTCCGACGCGCTGTACGCGACCGGCCGCGCTGTGGGACGACGGCATCATCGACCCGCGCGACACCCGGACGGTCCTGGGCTTCGCCCTGTCGGCGATCCACTCCAACCAGGTGCAGGGGACGTCGAACTTCGGCGTCTTCCGGATGTGAGGCGCGAGATGACCCAGAGAACAACCCGAGCCTCCGGCCGATCCGACGGTCCTCGTCGCGAACCGGGGCGAGATCGCCCGGCGGGTCTTCCGCACGGCCCGCCGGATGGGCCTGCAGGCCGTCGCGGTCCACTCCGACCCCGACGCCGAGGCTCCGTTCGTCCGCGACGCCGACCACGCGGTGTCGATCGGCGGGCGCACGTCGGCGGAGTCCTACCTGGTGGCCGAGAAGGTGCTCGACGCCGCGCGGCGGTCGGGGGCCGACGCCATCCACCCCGGCTACGGCTTCCTCTCGGAGAACGCCGGTGTTCGCCCAGGCCGTCGCCGACGCCGGGCTGACCTGGATCGGGCCGACGCCGGAGTCGATCGACGCCATGGCGCTCAAGGTCGAGGCCAAGCGGCTCGTGGCTGCGGCCGGCGTGCCGCTGGTGCCCGGGGCCGAGCTCGCCGCCGACGCCACCGAGCGGACATCACCGCTGCCGGCGCCGAGGTCGGCTACCCGCTGCTGGTCAAGGCATCGGCGGGCGGCGGCGGCAAGGGCATGCGCCTGGTCCGCGCGGCCGACGACCTGCTCGAGGCCGTGCTCCGCGGCGCGCAGCGAGGCGGCCTCGGCGTTCGGCGATCCCACCGTCTTCCTCGAGCGCTACCTCGAGCGTGGCCGGCACGTCGAGGTGCAGGTGTTCGGCGACACCCACGGCAGCGTGGTGCACGCCTTCGAGCGCGAGTGCTCGATCCAGCGCCGACACCAGAAGGTCGTCGAGGAGTCCCCGTCGCCGGGTGCCACACCAGCGACGCTGGAGCGGATGTACGCAGCCGCGGTCGCCGCGGCCAGGGCCATCGACTACGTCGGCGCGGGCACCGTCGAGTTCATGGTCGACCGGGGCGGGCCAGGACCGGAGTTCTTCTTCCTGGAGATGAACACCCGCCTGCAGGTCGAGCACCCGGTCACCGAGGTGGTCACCGGACTCGACCTCGTCGAGTGGCAGATCCGGGTCGCCGCCGGTGAGCCGCTGCCGCTGGCCCAGGAGCCGATCGCCCGCTCCGGCCACGCGATCGAGGTGCGGCTCTACGCCGAGGACCCCGCGCGCGGCTACCTGCCGGGCATGGGTCGCATCGAGTGCTTCGAGGTCGACCCCGCACCCGGGATCCGCGTGGAGACCGGCGTGGAGACCGGCTCCGAGGTCAGCGCGTACTACGACCCGATGCTGGCCAAGGTGATCGCCCGCGGCGCCACCAGGGAGCTGGCGGCGGCCACCCTGGCCTCCAGCCTCGAGGGCCTGCGCGTGGCTGGCGTGCCGACCAACCGCGAGTCGCTGGCCGCGGTCCTGCGCGCCCCCGCGTTCCTGGCCGGGGACACGACCACGGCCTTCCTCGACGAGCATCCCGAGACCGCCGCACCGCAGGTCGAGCGCCGTGAGCTCGCCCTGCACCTGGCCGCGGCTGCCCTGGGCCTGGCCGAGCAGGAGCGGGTCGGCCAGCCGTGGGCGGCCCTGGCCCCGGCCGGCTGGCGCAACATCCCGGCGGTGCCCGAGGTGCGCCGGTTCGGGTACGGCGAGCTCGGCGCGGACCTGTCGCTGGAGGTGCGCTACACCCGCGACCGCGCCGGCGGCGTGGACATCGCCCTGGCCCCGGACGAGAGGTCGGCCGATCCGGGCCTGCCCGCGCACCTGCGCGTCGACCGCACGAGGGCCCACGGCAGCGGGGTGATGGTCGAGGTCGACGGTGTGGGCGGCTGGTTCGACGTGCGCAGGGCCGGGGACTGGGTGCTGGTCACCGGCCTGGGTCGCGCCACGACCCTGCGGGTCCTCCCGCGCTTCCCCGAGGCCTCCGCCCACGGCCATGACCACGGCCTGACGACGCCGGTCCCGGGCACGGTCACCGCCGTGCTGGTGGCCGCCGGCGACGCGGTGGCCGCCGGCGACACCCTGGTGATCCTTGAGGCGATGAAGATGGAGCACCGGATCAAGGCCGACGGCGACGGCGTGGTCGCCGAGGTCCGGGTGGCCGTCGGCGACTCGGTGGACGCCCACCACGTCGTGGCGGTCCTCGAGGAGGAGTAGGCGCAGGTCCGAACGACCATGGTCGATCGACTCTGGCGCGTTGGCCGGCGGGGGTCCACCATGGGCGCATGGGCAGCACCGCCCCCGCGCAGACCGGCCCGGCCCGGGCCGCGTCCATGGCGCCCGTGCCCTCCTCCGGACCCCCCGCAACCTGGCCCACCACCTGGTGGCACGCGCTGCCCGACGGCCGCGTCCAGTGCGACCTGTGCCCCCGCGAGTGCCGCCTGCATGAGGGCCAGCGGGGGCTGTGCTTCGTGCGTGCCCGCGAGGGCGACGCCATCGTCTCCACGACCTATGGCCGCTCCTCGGGCTACTGCGTCGACCCCATCGAGAAGAAGCCCCTCAACCACGTTCTGCCCGGCACCTCGGTGCTCTCCTTCGGCACCGCCGGGTGCAACCTGACCTGCCGGTTCTGCCAGAACTGGGACATCTCGAAGTCCCGCGACACCGACACCCTGGCCGAGTCCGCGATGCCCGATCGACATCGCCGCAGCCGCCGAACGGCTCGGCTGCGCCAGTGTCGCGTTCACCTACAACGACCCGGTGATCTTCGCCGAGTACGCCATCGACACCGCCGTCGCCTGCCGCGAGCGCGGCATCCGCACGGTCGCGGTGACCGCCGGGTACATCAACCCCGAGCCGCGGGTGGAGTTCTTCGGGCACATGGACGCGGCCAACATCGACCTCAAGGGGTTCACCGAGGACTTCTACCACCGCGTCTGCGGCGCGGCGCTGGCCCCCGTGCTCGACACGATCGAGTACGTGGCGACCCGAACGCGGACCTGGGTCGAGCTGACCACGTTGCTCATCCCGGGGCGCAACGACTCCGACGAGGAGCTCGACCGGATGACCCGCTGGGTCGTCGAGCACTGCGGCCCGGACGTGCCGATGCACTTCAGCGCCTTCCACCCCGACTGGAAGATGCGCGACGTGCCGGCCACCCCGGCGGCCACCCTGACCCGTGCACGGCAGATCGCACGGGCCAACGGGGTGCGCTTCGCCTACACCGGCAACGTCCACGACCGCGCCGGGGACACCACCGCCTGCCCCGGCTGCGGGGCGGCGGTGATCGTGCGCGACTGGTACGCCATCATCGACTACGACCTCGACGACCGGGGCGCCTGTCGGGCCTGCGGGACGCAGCTGCCGGGACTCTTCGACGGGCCGGTCGGCAGTTGGGGCCGCCGGCGCCTGCCGGTGCGGATCAGTGGGGGTGGACCATGGCGATGAGGGTGCCCGGACGTGCCGCGACGGCCAAGCCGCAGGTACGGCCCCCCGCGGTCGCAGGGCGCTTCTACACCGCTCGTGCCGACAGGCTGGCCGCGGAGGTCGATGAGCACCTGGCCCGCGCCCGGGAGGCGATGGAGGCCAACCGCGTGGTGCTCGGCGGCCCGCAGAGCAGGCTCGTGGCGGTGGTGGCCCCGCATGCGGGCCACATCTACTCGGGGCCCACCGCGGGGTTCGCCTACGCGGCCCTCGATCCGGGCGCGGTGCGCCGGGTCGTGATGCTCGGCCCGGCCCACTACGTGCCCGTGGACGGGATCGGGTTCAGCACGGCCACGCACTGGCGCACCCCGCTGGGCGACGTGGCCCTCGACGGCGAGGTCACCACCGAGCTGCACCGGGCCTTCGACGTGGTGCACAGGGCCGACTCCGCGCACGCGCCCGAGCACAGCCTGGAGGTCCAGCTGCCGTTCCTCCAGCGGGTCCTGGAACCGGGCTGGACCCTGGTGCCGCTGATCGTGGGCGCCGACCTGCCCGAGGAGGTCGCCGCCCTCATCCGGCAGGTCTCGGCCCTTCCCGACACCCTCGTGGTGGTCTCGACCGACCTCTCCCACTACCTCAGCCAGGGCGAGGCCGTGGCCCGCGACGGCCGCACGATCCGAGCCGTGCTGTACCGCCGCGCGTCGGCGATCGGCCCGCAGGACGCGTGCGGGCGCTACCCGCTGCGGGGACTGGTCACCGCCGCCGAGGAGGCGGACTGGTCGGTGCGCCTGCTGGATGCGCGGACCTCCGGCGACACGGCCGGAGACCGGGACCGGGTGGTCGGGTACGCGGCGTTCGCCGTGCTCGCGCCGGTGCCCTCGGGCATGGAGCACGGGTCACCCGCGGTGGATACCGGTGCCGGGCGACCCGACGATGCGCCCGCGACCCTCGGGCCCACGGCACGCGCGGCCCTGCTCGGCCTGGCGCGCACCACCATCGAGCAGGGCCTGGCCACGGGGCGCCGCCCGCCGTTCGACGCCGCGGCCCTGCCGGCCGGGGAGGCGGCCCTGACGCAGGCGGGCGCCGCGTTCGTCACGCTGCGCTCGGCGCAGGGGGCGCTGCTGGGGTGCATCGGGTCGTTGACCCCGACCCGCTCGCTGGCCGCCGACGTCGCCGAGCACGCCTATGACGCGGCGTTCCGCGACCCGCGCTTCCCGCCCCTGGACGCACTACGGGCCCGAGGGATGGTGATCGACATCTCGGTGCTCACGGCCGCCGAGCCGTTCCCCGCGTCGAGCTACGCCGACCTGCTCGACCGCCTGCCCGTCGGCATGGGCCTGACCGTGTCGGCCCCGGGCCACCGCGCCACGTTCCTGCCCGCGGTGTGGGAGGAGCTGGCCCAGCCGTCGGTGTTCGTCGCCGCGCTGTGGCGCAAGGCGCGACTGACCCCCGGCGCCTGGCCGCGTGGCATCGCGCTGGAGGTGTACGGCGCCGAGGAGTTCGCCGAGCCGGCGGCAGGCGTGCCGCCGGGCGCCACGGGCTAGGGCGTGCTCGCGTGGGCATGTTCAGCGCGGAGGTGTTCCGGGTCGACGAGCCGGGCGGGTGGTACTTCGTGGCCGTCCCCGACGAGCACGCCCCGGACGCCGCGGGGTCGTGGGGGCGCACGCCCGTGATCGCCACGGTGCAGGGCCGCACCTGGGCCACGAGCGCCTGGCGGGACTCGCGTCGCGGCTGGCTGCTGGCGATCCCGAAGCGGATCCGCGTCGGCTTCGACGAGGGTGACGTCGTGGCCGTCGGGATCGAGCCGGACCCGAGCCGCCCCCTCACCTGAGAGCGCCCACCGGCTGGGCCATACTGCGACTCGTGGTGGATCTTCCTGCGGGCCGTGGCCCGGTCCGGATCGGCAACTGCTCGGGGTTCCTCGGCGACCGGCTCTCGGCGGCGGCGGAACTGGTCGACTCCGGCGAGATCGACGTGCTCACCGGCGACTGGCTGGCTGAGCTGACGATGCTCATCCTGGCCCGGCAGCGGATGAAGCACGGCGCGGGCTCGGGGTATGCGCGCACGTTCCTGACCCAGATGGAGCAGGTGCTCGGCACCTGCCTGGACCGCGGGATCCGCGTGGTCTCCAACGCCGGCGGGCTGGACCCGCAGGGTGCGGCCGACGCGCTGGGCGAGCTCGCCGTGCGCCTGGGCCTGGCCCCGCGGATCGGCGTGGTCAGCGGCGACGACGTGCTGGGCGCGGTGCGTGCCGACCCGGCGGACTTCCCGAACCTGGACACCGGCGAGCCGCTCGGGGCGCTGCCGCTGATCACGGCCAACGCCTATCTGGGCGGGGCGCCGGTGACCGCGGCCCTGGCTGGCGGTGCCGACGTCGTGGTCACCGGCCGGATCACCGATGCGGCGCTGGTGATCGGGCCGGCGGCGTGGTGGCACGGCTGGTCCTACGAGGCCGCCGCGCGCGGTGAGCAGGAGGCCCTCGACCAGCTGGCCGGGGCGGTGGTGGCCGGGCACGTGATCGAGTGCGGCGCGCAGGCCACGGGCGGCAACTACGCGTTCTTCGGTGAGGTGCCGTCCTGGCCGGCCGGGTTCCCGATCGCCGAGGTCGCCGCCGACGGGTCGAGCGTGATCACCAAGCCCAGCGGGTCCGGTGGCCTCGTGTCGGTGGGAACCGTCACCGCTCAGCTGGTCTACGAGATCGCCGGTCCGCGGTACGCCAACCCGGATGTCACGGCGCTGTTCGACACCATCGCGCTGGCTCCGGCGGGCCCGGATCGGGTGTCCATCACCGGGGTCCGGGGCGCTCCCGCGCCGGAGCGGCTCAAGGTGGCCGTGAACCTGCTGGCCGGGTACCGCAACGCGATGTCGCTGGTGCTGACCGGCCGCGACGCCCGCGCCAAGGCCGACCTGGCCCTGCGCATGGTCGCCGGGGTCGGTCTCGACGAGGCGCTCGGCGATCCCGCAGCGGGGGTGCCCGCCCCCGGCCCCGCCGAGTTGGCCGCGCGCAGCACGCTGGACGTGGCCGAGCTGTTCGTCGCCCTCGACGACGTGGCCGCCGACGACCCGGCCACCACCGCCGCGGCGCAGGGGCACCTGCGGATCACCGTCAAGGACCTCGACCAGCGCAAGGTGGGCAAGCCGTTCACGACGGCGGTGGTGGAGTCCGCGCTCGGGGCCTACCCGGGCATGTTCCCCACCGCACCCCCCGGTGAGGGCACGCCCTACGGGATCTACTGGCCCACGCTGATCGACCGCGCACGCGTGGCGGCTGCCGTCACGGTGGCCGGCGAGCCGCTCGCGCCCCGCCCCCGCGCCCCCCGCGCCCCCCGCGCCGGCGGGAATTTGGGCCCCGTTCGCGTGAGGATTCGGGGACTTGGGCCCCGGATGAGGGGGTTTCGGACGTCGAGACGGGGCCCAAATCCCAGGCGGCCGGCGCGGAGGACTCGGCGGGTGGCTCCTGGCGGCCCGCGGCGGGGACGGTGCTGGGGGATGTGGTGGGGGCCCGATCCGGGGACAAGGGGGGCAACGCGAACATCGGGGTGTGGATCCCGGAGCCGGGGGTCGGTCCCAGCGCGGGGCTCGACGAGGCCCAGGTGGCCGAGCGGGTGGCGTGGCTGGCGCACTGGCTGACGCCCGACCGGGTGCGCGTGCTGCTGCCGGAGGCGGCGGACCTGGAGGTCGAGGTGCACCCGCTGCTCAACCTGCGGGCGGTCAACGTGGTCATCCGTGGGCTGTTGGGTCGAGGCGTGGCGGACTCCACCTCGCTGGATCCGCAGGCCAAGGGCCTGGCCGAGCACCTGCGGGCGCGCCTGGTCCGCTGAGCAGCCGCAGGCGTCGCGCAACGGGGGCGAACCTGGGCCGGATCGACGCGGCGGTGCCGAGCAGGTGAAGGTGGAACTTGACGCTCGTGTCAACTTGACGCTAGCGTCAGGTTCATGAGGCCGCTGACGGCCCGTGGCCAGGCGACCCGGGACAAGCTCGTGGCGGCCGCGCGCGAGGTGTTCTCCGACCGGGGCTTCGCCGGCACGCGGATGGGCGACCTGGCCGACGCGGCCGGCGTCGCCCACGGCACCGTCTACACGTACTTCGCGACGAAGGAGGAGGTCCTCCTGGCGGTGCTGGCCGACGTGCGCGAGGACCTCAACGCGGCGATGACGATGCCCACGGTCCGCGACCCCATCGGGCGCATCGAGAGCGCCAACCGCGCGTACCTCGACGGCTACCGCTCGCATGCCCAGTTGCTGCAGGTGGCCCAGGAGGCCGCCGCCGGCGACGACCGTTTCGCCGACGTGCTGCGCGACCTGCGTGACACGCATGTCGCGCGCGTGGCAGCGGCGATCCGCAAGCTGCAGTCCGACGGCCTCGCCGCTCGCGACCTCGACGCCCACACCGCCGCCGCGGCGCTGTGCGGGATGGTCGAGGGGTTCGCCGCGCACTGGCTGGGCCGCGGCGAGTCCCACGACGAGGCCCTGGCCACGCGCACGCTGACCCAGCTGTGGGTCCGCGGGCTCGGGCTGTCGGCGCGCCTTCCGCACAGCGCCCGCCCCGGACCCGGCTCCGCCCCTGCCCCCGGCCCCCGCCCCGGCCCCGGTACGGGACCCGGCTCGACCCCAGCCCCCGGCCCCCGCCCCCGCTCCGCCCCGACCCACACCCGCACCCCAGTCGAGGAGTCCCGATGATTGAGTTCACCTCCGAGCACCAGCAGTTCCGCAAGGCGGTCCGTCGCTTCGTCGAGACCGAGATCAACCCGAACGCCGAGAAGTGGGAGGCAGAGGGCATCTTCCCCGCCCACGAGGTGTTCGCGAAGTTCGCCGAGCTCGGCGGGTTCGGCCTCGAGGTCGACCCCGAGTTCGGCGGCCAGGGGGCCGACCACACATTCACGGTCGTGCTCGGTGAGGAGCTGGGCAAGGCCGACATCGCCGGGGTGCCGCTCGGCATCGCCGTCCAGGCCACGATGTCGACACCGTCGCTGGCCCGCTACGGCACCGCCGAGCTCAAGACCAAGTACCTGGTGCCGGCCCTGCGCGGCGAGGTCGTGACCTCGGTGGCGGTCAGCGAGCCCGACGCCGGCAGCGACGTCGCCGGGATTCGCACCAAGGCGGTGCGCGACGGCGACGAGTGGGTCATCACCGGGCGCAAGATGTGGATCACCAACGGCACCCAGGCTGACTGGCTGTGCCTGCTGGCCCGCACCGTCGAGCCGGGCCAGGAGCCGGCGACCGGCTACCGGGGGATGAGCCAGATCATCGTGCCCACGGACTCGCCCGGGTTCTCCGTGGGTCGCAAGATCGAGAAGATGGGCAACCGCTCCTCGGACACCGCCGAGCTCGTGCTCGATGAGGTCCGCGTGCCGGTCGCCAACACGATCGGCCAGGTCGGCAAGGGCTTCCAGCAGCAGATGTCGCAGTTCCAGGACGAGCGGCTGATGGGCGCCTACATGGCCACCTCCGCGGCCCGTCAGGCGCTCGAGCGCACGGCGGCCTACCTGCGCAACCGGGTGGCCTTCGGGGAGCCGCTGCTCAACAACCAGTACCTGCGCTACCGCCTGGCCGAGCTCGCCGCCGAGCTCGACATGCTCAAGCACTACAACTACGCCGCCGCCGAGCGCTACAGCGCCGGCCAGGACGTGACCCAGATGGCCACCATCGCCAAGCTCAAGACCGGCCGGCTGGCCCGCGAGGTTGCCGACGTCGCCGTGCAGTTCCACGGGGGCATGGGCTACGCCGAGGAGATGTGGCCGGCGCGCTACCTGCGCGACTCGCGGCTGATCTCGATCGGCGGCGGGGCCGACGAGGTCATGCTGCGCGTGATCTCGATGCTCGAGGGATGGGAGCGACTGTGAGCGAGGTGCCCTCGACCGCCGGGGCTGCGGCGGCACCTGCCCCGGAGGTCCTGCTCGAGGTCACCGACGGCGTGGCCACCCTCACGCTGAACCGGCCCGACGCGCGCAACATGCTCACGGCCTCCGGGATGGCCGCCCTCGCCGGGCACCTTCGCGCCGCCGGGGCCGACGACGGCGTTCGGGTCATCGTCGTCACAGGTTCGGGCAACACGTTCTGCTCGGGTGCCGACCTGCGCGGGGCCTCGGCCGCCGACGCCGCCTCGTTCACGGGGTCCGGGCCGGGGGCCCTCGTCGAGGTGCTGACCGCGATGCTCGACAACCCCAAGCCGGTGATTGCCCGGGTGCAGGGCCACGTCGCCGGCGGGGGCAACGGCCTGGTGGCCGCGGCCGACCTGTCCGTGGCGGTCGACTCGGCGAAGTTCGCCTTCTCCGAGGTCCGCCTGGGCCTGGCCCCCGCGGTGATCAGCGTGGTGTGCCTGGCCCGCATGCATCGCGCGGACGCCCAGGAGCTGTTCCTCACCGGCGACCGCGTGCCCGCCGCGCGGATGGTCGCCGCCGGGATGGTCAACCGGGTCGTGCCGGAGGCCGAGCTCGACGCGGCCGTGGCCGGGTGGGTCGAGTCGCTGACGGCCGGAGGACCGCTGGCCCTCGGCCACACCAAGGCTCTGCTGCGTGACGTGCCCGCGATGGGCCGAGCCGAGGGGTTCGCCCACACGGCGGCGCTGTCCGCGCAGCTGTTCGCCTCGCCGGAGGCGGCCGCCGGGATGGGCGCGTTTCTCAGCCGGCAGCCGGCCCCCTGGGTCCGTCCGGGCTGACGCGGGGCAACCTGCGCCAGCCGCGGGCCGCCGGCCGACCCTCAGGCCATCGCCGCCAGCACCTGCGCGACCAGCTCCCGCGAGGTGCGCGGGTGCAGGAAGACCAGCCGTCCGATGGTGCGGCCCTCCCACTTGGTCGAGGTCACCAGCGCCGTCTGGTCGGTGAGCAGCGTGTCGGCCCAGCGGTCGTAGTCGGCCGGCTCCCAGCCGACCCGCTCGAAGAGCACGACCCCGAGCGTGGGCTCGCGCAGCAGCGTGAGGTGCGGTTGGGCCTCGATGTGCCGGGCGGTCCAGCGGGCCAGCTCCAGGGCAGCCTCGACGGCCGCGGTGTACGCGTCGGTGCCGTTCACCGCCAGGGAGAACCACAGCGGCAGGCCCCGGGCGCGTCGGGTCAGGTGGTAGGCGAGGTCGCTGGGGTTCCACTCGTCGGCGTCGGTGTGGATCACGTCGAGGTAGCTGGCGTCCTGGGTGTGCACCGACTTCGCCAGGCGTGGCTCGCGGTAGAGCAGTGCCGCGCAGTCGTAGGGCGCGAACAGCCACTTGTGCGGATCGACCACGAACGAGTCGGCGTTCTCGATCCCCGCGTAGAGGTGGCGCACCGACGGGGCCAGCAGCGCCCCGCCGCCGTAGGCCCCGTCGACGTGCAGCCACAGCCCGCGATCGCGGGTCACCTCGCTCACGCCCGCGAGGTCGTCGATGATCCCCGCGTTCGTGGTGCCGGCGGTGGCCACGACCCCGACCACGTTGTCGCGCTCGGGGTCCGCGTCGAGCGCGGCCGCCAGGGCGGCGCCGTCCAGGCGGTGGTCGGTGGTCGGGACGACCAGGGCCTCCATGTCCAGGATCGACAGCGCGTTGACGATCGAGGAGTGGGCCTGGTCGCTCACCGCGATCCGGGTCAGCGAGCCCCGGCCCAGGCCGCGCCGGCGCCGGCCCACGTCCCGGGCCACCGTCAGGGCGGAGAGGTTGCCCGCCGAGCCGCCGGAGACGAACACCCCGCCGGCGCTGGTCGGCAGCCCGGCGAGGTCGGCGATCAGGCGCAGCACCTGGTTCTCGGCGGCGATCGCCCCGGCGGCCTCGAGCGCCGAGATGCCCTGGATGCTCGCGCTGGAGACGAGCATGTCGAACAGCAGCGCCGCCTTCGTCGGGGCGGCGGGGATGAACGCGAGGAAGTTCGAGGCGTCCGAGCTCATCACGTGCGGGGCGAGCACGTCGGTCCACGTGGCCATCACCCGGTGCGGGTCGGTGCCGGTCGGGTTGATCAGGCCCTCGAGCTGGGCGCCGAGCGCGGCCACGTCGCCGGGCATGTCGAGGGGGACCGGGTCCATCGCCAGGCGGTCGTGCATCGCGGTGAGGACCATGCGGGTCAGCCGCTCGTCGTGGGTGTGCATGTCGCGGGCCATGAGCGCCCACCGTAGTGGGCGGCGGCGGTGGTGGAGTCGTGGCGCGGGCGGGCGGCGCGCGGGTGGGCCGGGCGGGGGCCAGGGAACCCCAGGGGCAGCGCGGGGAAGTCCGGGGCAGTGCGCGCCGGACAGGCAGCCCGGCGCCGCGTGGCCGGGGCAGGGACGCCCAGGGCGCCGTGGGGCCGGGACAGGGACGCCCAGGGCGCCGTGGGGCCGGAGCGCCGCGTGGTCCCGGTGCCCGGCGGCCCGGCGATTGCCCCGGGTTCCCCGCCGAGCCCGCGCGTGCGCCATGATGTGCCCCGGTGCCCCGTCCGTTGCTGGCGGGGTGTCCGGGCGGGGTCGCCTAGTGGCCTAGGGCAGCGGTCTTGAAAACCGCCGTGGGGCAACCCACCGTGGGTTCAAATCCCACCCCCGCCGCTTGTTGCTGGCCCGCCCGCCGCACCGCGGCGCTGACATCCCACCTCTGCCGAAGGGTCGGTCGGCCCAGCCGAGGTAGGCCCATCAGCGTGTGGTCGGGCCGGGTGGCCATCCAGGTTGCCCTGCGCGAGGCCATCTCGACCAGGACCATGGCCGAGGTGCTCGCCGATCGGGTGGCGATCTCCGCTGCGCTGCTGGCCTCGGCCCAGCCGGCTGCCGAGGGCGTGGGTCTCGCGGTGGCGGCTGTGGTGGTGCGCGACCTGTCCGTCCCGCACGAGGTGCGCACCGTGCTGGCCGAGGTCGCGCTGGAGGCCCAGCGCTCCAAGGGGGCCCTCGATCGGGCCCGCAGCGAGGTGGCGGCCACGCGAGCCCTGGCCAACGCCGCCCGGATCATGGCCGACAACCCCGGACTGCTGCAGCTGCGGATGGTCCAGTCGGCCACGGCCGGTAGCACCGTCGTGGGGAACGCCCCGGCCCCGATATCGCAGTAGCGCACCCCAGCGGGTGTCGGGCCCACCGGCTACCCTGCCGGACATGTCTCGGGCGCTGATCGTGGTCGACGTGCAGAACGACTTCTGCGAGGGGGGATCGCTGGCCGTGGCCGGCGGCGGGGAGGTGGCGGCGCAGGTGAGCGGGCTGGTCGCCGCGGGGGGCTACGACGTGGTCGCCGCAACCGCCGACCACCACATCGACCCCGGTGCGCACTTCGCCGCCGAGCCCGACTTCGTCGACACCTGGCCCGCGCACTGCGTGGCTGGGACGCCGGGCGCCGAGTTCCACCCTGCCCTGGACACCTCCGGCATCGATGCGGTGTTCCGCAAGGGCCACCACGCCGCGGCCTACTCCGGCTTCCAGGGGATCGCCGCGGGCGCCGAAGGGGAGCAGGGCCTGGCGGACTGGCTGCGTGCGCGCGGCGTGGATCACGTCGACGTGGTCGGGATCGCGACCGACCACTGCGTGCGGGCCACCGCCCTGGACGCCGTGCACCTGGGCTTCGCCACGACCGTGCTGCTGGACCTGACCGCGGGAGTAGCCGAGCCGACCACCCGCGCGGCCCTGGCCGAGATGCGGCAGGCTGGCGTGCGCCTCGAGGGGGCCGCGCGGGTCGGGGCGCAGCAGGTGGCGCCGGCGCTGTGAGTCCGGGCTCCGGGCCGTCGCTGCACATCGGGCCGGGCCAGTAGCCTGCCCCCGTGTTCCCCATCCTCGGCCCTGCCCCGCGCCCGGGCTCCCCGCTCGTCGTCGTCGCCGTCGCCGAGGAGGCCAGCGCCTTCTCGATGCGGTATCCCACCCTGATCACCGGCGTGGGCAAGGTGCGTGCGGCCACGGCCACCACCTGGGCGGTGCTCACCCACCGTCCGGGGGTGGTGCTGAACGTGGGTACGGCCGGAGCATTGCGGTCGGACATCGCCCACGGGGTGGTCCACGAGATCGGCACCGTGCTCCAGCACGACGTGAACGGGCGCGCGATCGCGGCCCTGGTCGGGTCGGACCCCTCGCCCGTGCTCAAACTGGGTGGATCCGGGATCGTTCTGGCCACCGGCGACCGGTTCATCTCCTCGCCCGAGGCGCGCGACGCCCTGGCCGAGCGTGCCCACCTGGTCGACATGGAGGGCTACGCCGTCGCCGCCGCGGCCAGCGGGCTCGGCGTGCCGGTCCGACTGGCCAAGACCGTCAGCGACGACGCCGGCCACAGCGCCGCAACCTCCTGGTCGGCGGCCCTCGCCGGAGCCTCAGTCCTCCTGGCCGCGTGGCTGGACGAGGTCAGTTGAGGTCACGGCCCGCCCGCGCCCCCGCCCGACCGCCGCGCGCCTTCCCCCCGCCCGCCCGACCCTGGGCGCCCGCCTGACCCGCGCGCTCGCGCCCACCCGGGGGGCTTGCGCAGTCGATTCCGACGCTCTGAACGTCGGTTTCGACTACACGAGGCCCGGATTGCCGCCATGCTGGACCGGTGACGGCGTGGCGGGCGGTGGCGAGCATCCTGGCGGTGGCCCTGGTGGTGGGCTATGCCGTCGGATCGGGGGTGTGGGTCTCGGCCAGCCCGGGGTGGTACGCGGGGCTCACGCGGCCAAGTTGGCAGCCCCCCGACGTGGTCTTCGGCCTGATCTGGCCGTACAACTTCATCGCCCTGGCGGTGGTGGGGGTGATCGTGACCCAGCGCGGGAGTCCGGGGCTGGTGGCGGCGTGGCTCGCGGTGGCGGCCGTCAGCGTCGCCTTCGCGCTGCGCTGGGCCTACCTGTTCTACGTGCCCCACGACATGACGGCCGCGGCGTGGTCGTTGGGCATCGCCGCGGCGCTGACCGTGGTCCTGGTGGCCCTGACCTGGTCGGTGACCCGGGGCGGGGCGCTGGCGCTGCTGCCCTACCTGGTCTGGGTGAGCCTGGCGACGTCCCTGGCCTTCGGCTACGCGCGACTCAACCGCTGACGGCCCTCGCCATGGGCCGAACACCAGCTGGGTGCCCCGACGGCACCGTCGGCCACGGGGCGGCCTCCTCGAGCTCGTAGGCGAGTTCCAGCAGCCGGCGCTCGTGGCCGATGGGGGCGGAGAACTGAACCCCGAGCGGCAGGCCGTCGACGCTGCGCCCGAGCGGCAGGGAGATCGCCGGGGCCCCCGTCACGTTCTGCACGGGTGTCGAGGACGTGAACCGGATCAGCCGCACCAGGTACGTGCGGAACTCCACCTCCGGGCCGAGGTGTCCCAGGGGCGGCGCCGGGTAGCCGGTGACCGGCGAGAGCAGCACGTCGACCCGGTCGTAGACGGGCTCGGGCTGTGCGGCCAGCCGGCGCAGCCGGCGAAGCGACCCGGGCACCCGGTCGAGCTGGCGCAGCATCAAGGCGCTCAGCCCCTTGGTCATCTCCTCCACCTGGCGACCGTCGAAGTCGGGGCCGTACACCGCGCCGCCGCGTCGATGCAGCGCGAAGGCCAGCAGCGCCCAGTAGTGCAGGAAGTCCGCCGCGAAGCTGTCCTCGACGGGCGGGCCGACCTCCTCGACGTGATGGCCGAGGCTCTCGCACAGCGCGCCTGCGTCCCGGACCGCGGCGACGGTGTCGGTGGACAGGGGCAGGCCGCGGATGGTGGTCAGGCACATCCCGACGCGCAGCCGCGCCGATCCCGGGGCGGTCACGTGCCCGACCGGTGGCAGTCCGGGCGCCGGTGCGGCCTGCTCCATGAGGGCGTGGAAGAGGGCGGTGTCGCGCACGGTGCGGGTCAGCACCCCCTGGGCGGCGATCCGCACCGGGACGCGCTCCTTGATCGGGTTCATCGGCAGCCGGCCCCGCGAGGGCTTGAGGCCGACCAGGCCACAGCACGCGGCGGGGATCCGGATCGAGCCGCCGCCGTCGTTGGCGTGCGCGATCGGCACGACGCCGGCGGCCACCATCGCCGCGGAGCCCCCACTGGACCCGCCCACCGAGCGTCCGGTGTCCCACGGGTTGCCGGTCGCGCCGAACCGGCTGGACTCGGTGCTGGCGGTCAGGCCGAACTCGGGCAGCGTCGTGTGCCCCAGCGGGTCCAGGCCCAGGCCGAGGATCCCCGCGACGATCGGCGAGCACTCGCGGGCCGGATTGTCGGCCACCGCCCGCGAGCCCTGCGTGGTGGGGAACCCGGTGACCTCCTCGTTGTCCTTGATGAACGTGGGGATGCCCGCCAGCGGGGCGTCGGCGGGCACGGCCACCTCCGTGCCGACCGGCTCCTCGAACCAGTGGGCCACCGCGTTGAGCTCGGGGTTGGCGGCCCGGGCGCGGGCCATCGCGGCGGCGCGCACCTGTGCCGGGGAGACCTCGCGTGCCGCCAGGCGGGCCAGCAGGTCGGTGGCGTCCCCGGAGCCGAGGGCGTCGTCGCCGACGGTGCTGACCCGGTTGCCGAGCAGGGGACCGGCGCCGCCCGCGCCCCCCGGGGCGATGCGGCCGGGGCCAGCGCCGAGGGCTGCGCTGCCGGGGCCGCGGGTCGGGGGCTGGTGGGTCGAGGTGGGGTCGCTCACCCCCGGCACACTAGTCACGCCCGGGCCGGGCGGCGCCCTGACCCGAGCCCGGCACCCGACCCCTCTCGGCCCCGCCCCGACCGTCCCCCGGTCACAGGTACTTCTCCGCCCGGACCACCTTCGCCGCGGTGGTCCACGCGACCACCGCGTAGTGGGGGAAGTAGTCGCGGGCCAGCAGGGTCAGGAACCGGTCGGCCACATCGGGGGAGACCAGGGTCTCCAGCCGGACGTTGGCGCCCTCGAAGTCGCTGGCCCGCACGCCTCGCGAGCCCTCGCCCCGCGCGTCGCAAACGGTCCACCCGTGGGCCCCGCATGCGGCCACGTCGCGTACGAGCCTGTGCTCGAGCACCGCCTCGGCCACGACGGTGACCAGCATCAGCTCCTCGGTGTCCATCGACGTGTCCCTTCGGTCAGGAGCCCAAAGCCTGGGCGATCGTGAGGTAGAGCGGGATCCCGATGATGAGGTTGAACGGGAACGTGATGCCCAGGCTGGCGGTCAGGTAGTAGCCCGGGTTGGCCTCCGGCAGGGCCAGGCGCACCGCCGCCGGTGCGGCGATGTACGAGGCGCTCGCTGCCAGCACGCCGAGGATCGCCGCACCGCCGCTCGACATGCCCGAGCCGAGGCCGGCCAGGATCCCGAGGGTCCCGGCCACGAGCGGGAACCCGAGGGCGAACACCACCAGGCCGGGCCCGGCCGCGGGCAGGTCGCGCAGCCGGCGCGCGGCCAGGACGCCCATCTCGAGCAGGAACAGCGTGAGCACGCCGGTGAACAGACCTCCGAAGAACGGCTCGACCTTGGCGTAGCCGGCGCTGCCCGTGACCAGCCCCAGCGCCAGGCCGCCGACCAGGAGCAGCACGCTGCGGCTGGTCAGCACCTCGCGCAGGGACTCCGCCCAGGTGGCCGACCGGGCGACGTGCCGGCCGGCCAGCATCAGGCCCACCACGATGGCTGGCACCTCGAGCACGGCCAACAGCGTGGTCACGTAACCCTCGAAGGCGATGTCCGCCGAGGTGAGGAACACGACCGCGGCGGTGAAGGTCACCAGCGACGTGGAGCCGTAGTGCGCGGCGAGCGCCCCGCGGTCCACCGGTCCGAGCTGGGTCATCACGCGCAGCGCCCCGAACGCCAGCACGGGGATCACGACGCCGAGGGCCACTGTGGCCAGCACCGGCAGCAGGACCTCCCCGGCGGGGGCCTGGCTCAGCGCGACCCCGCCCTTGATCCCGATGCCCAGCAGCAGGTAGAAGCTCAGCAGCTGGTACACCGGCTCGGGCAGGCGCAGGTCGCCGCCGATGAGGGTGGCCAGCAGCCCGAGCAGGAAGGCCAGCACCGGCGGCGAGGTCAGGTTCGCCGCAGCCAGCGACAGGGTGTCCACGTCGGCGACCTACTGGAACAGGGCCAGCAGGTCGCCGACGGGGTGGTCGGCCTCGGCCGGGTGGCGGAACGGGCGGCGCTCGTTGACCACGTAGTGCGTCCGGCGGCCGTTGGGCACCCGCGTGACGTACCCGGCCTCCTCCAGGTCGCGCAGGATGTTCAGGGTCGCCCGCTCGGTGATCCCGACGGTGTCGGCGATGTCGCGGATGCGGGCGTCCGGCTGCCGGCTGACGAACACCAGCACGTGGCCGTGGTTGGTCAGCAGGGTCCAGGATCGGGACTCAGCCACGGTGGGCCTCCGGCTCGAGCTCAGCGGGGATCGGGGCTGCCGACCCGCGGGTGGCCCGCAGGCTGGCCAGGATCGACACGGTGATGATGGTGGCCACGACGCCCAGGCTCAGCGCGGTGGGCATCTTGTAGAGGTCGACCTGCAGGACCAGCTTGATGCCCACCCAGACCAGCACGAGGCCCAGGCCCAGCTTCAGGTACACGAAGCGGTGCATCAGGTCGGCCAGCAGGAAGTACATCGCGCGCAGGCCCAGGATCGCGAAGGCGTTGGCGGTGAACACCAGGAACGTCTCCTGGGTGACGGCGAAGATGGCGGGGATCGAGTCGACGGCGAACACGATGTCGGTGAACTCGACCAGCACCAGCACCAGCAGCAGCGGGGTCGCCACCAGGGCGCCGTTGCGCCGGGTGAAGAACTTCTGGCCCTCGTACTCGTCGGTCATCGGCACGTACCGGCGGAACAGCCGGACCACCCGGGAGCTCGAGGGATCGAAGTGCGTGTTGCGGTGGCGCATCATCATCACGCCGGTGAACACCAGGAAGCCGCCGAAGATGTAGAGGATCCAGATGTACTCCTTGATCGCTGCCGAGCCGGCCCAGATGAACAGCCCGCGCATGATCAGCGCGCCGACGACGCCGTAGAACAGCACCCTGTGCTGGTAGCGAGCGGGTACCGCGAAGTAGCTGAAGATGATGGCCCAGACGAAGACGTTGTCCACCGCCAGCGACTTCTCGATGAGGTACCCCGCGTAGTACTGCCCCGCGAACTCCGCACCGGAGGTCGCCCAGATGATCAGGCCGAAGCCGACACCCATCGCGACCCACACCGCTGACCAGATCGCGGCCTCCCTGGCCGAGATCACGTGGGCGTCCCGGTGGGCGAACAGGTCGATGGCGAGCATGGCCACGATCACCCCCAGGACCGCCAGCCACACTGTCAACGACACATCCATCTCGATCACTCCTCATCGTGGACCGCCGGCGGCAGCCCGTCCTCACGCTCAACATAGGAAGTGCGCTTCACCTATTGTGCACGCCATCGGTGGGGATAACAAGCGCACTCTCCGCACGGGTCGGCCCTATTGACCGCAGCAGATTTCATGCTAGATTCTTCACCAGAGGGGAGTACCCCACTCACCCGCTGGTCGTCATCACGTCCGATCCGCATCGGACCGGCCGCGGGGGCCGCACTGCCGGTCGGGGAAGACCTCGGGAACGCCAACCCGAGAGGACTGCCATGTCGTCGCCCACCCTCCAGCACACCCCCCGAGGCGCCACTGCGCCGCGCGAGCTCCCGACGCCCCGGGGCCGGGCCCACCGCTCCGGTGCCCCGAGTCAGGTCGGTCTGGCACGCTCGCGGTTCGGCCTCAACCGGGTGACCGCCGCCGATGCCGAGGCCCTGGGTCGGGTGACCGATCCGCTGAGCCTCTCGCTGCTGATGGCCACCACCCCGGCTGAGCGGATGGGTCGCCGCGACCGCACGGTGATGCAGGAGCTGGCCCGCGATGCTGCGCGTCGGCTCTCCGAGGAGCCCGACGCTCACGCCGCGGCGGCGGTGCGCGCCGGGTTGGCCGCGGCCATGGCCCGGGCGGTGGCCAGCCCCACCGACCGCGGCCTGGCCATCCTGGTCAGCCCCGAGGGTGCCCACGTGCTGCACCTGCGGGTCGCCCCGCGCGACCGGGTCGTCCTGGACCCGAGCTTCGCCACCCGCGACCTGGTCCGCTCGGCCGCCGAGGACCCGCCGTTCCTCCTGCTGGCCCTGGACTCCCGCGCGGCGCGCCTGTTCGAGTACGACCAGCGCTACCTCGGCCCCGTGCTGGCCCACGACTTCCCGATGCTGCGCGACGTGACGGTGGAGTCCTCGCGCCCCGCCGCCGACCCGGGTGCGCGGCGCGAGGCCTCCCGGGCCTTCCTGCGCCAGGCTGCCGGACGCCTGCGCGAGCGGCTCGTCGAGGGGGAGCTGCCCGTCGTCCTGGTCGCCGGTGAGCGCACGGCCGCGGAGTTCCTCGCCCTGGGCGGCGCTCCACGCATCGCCGCCGTGGTGCACGCCACGGGCACGAGGATGAGCCTGGGCGAGCTGGAGGAGCGCGGTCGTGCCGCCCTGGCCGAGCACGTCAGCGACGCGGCGGCAGCCGCCCTGGACATGGTGCACGTCCGCCTGGCCCAGCGCCGTGCGGTCGCCGGGCTGACCGGTGCCTGGCAGGCGGTCCGCCAGTACGAACCGGAGGTGCTGGTCGTGGAGCGGTCCTTCGCCCCGGCGGTGCGACCGGACGGAGGGCTGCTCGCCCCGGCCGCCGACCCGGAGGAGGTCGGCGTGGTCGATGACATGGTCGACGAGCTGATCGAGGTGGCCCTGGCCCGAGGCGCCCAGGTCGTGGCGGTGCCCGATGGGTCCCTGGCGCGGTACGGCCGAGTCGTGCTGGCGGTCCGCGGGCGCGTGGCGGACCTGCAGGCCTGAGGAGGGGCCGGCAGGGCTGGGTCAAGGGCCGGCGGGGCCCCGGCTACGGGTCCGGGACCTGTCCCGGGGCCCGGCGCCGTCCGGGCGGGGGCGATACTGGGCCCCGTGCCCGTGCCCACCTCCCGGATCCGGCGCAGCCTGGCCCTGGCCGGCCTTCCGGCACGGGCGCTGGGTCGCTCGGCGGTCATCGCGGGTCGGGGTCTGCTCGGGGGCGACCGTGACGCGCTGCGCGCCGAGGCCCGGGCACAGACGGCGGCGGACACCCGCGCCGTCCTCGGCGGGTTGAAGGGCGGAGCCCTCAAGCTCGGCCAGCTGCTGTCGACGGTCGATGCGCTGTTCCCCGCCGACCCGGAGGGCTCCTGGCAGCAGGCCCTCGGGGCGCTGCAGGAGGACAACCCCGGGCTGCCCTTCGCCGAGGTCGAGCCGGTGCTCGTCGCCGAGCTCGGCTCGGGCTGGCGCACCCGGTTCCGGCACTTCGACGAGCACCCCGCGGCGGCCGCATCGCTGGGCCAGGTGCACCGGGCGGTGTGGGCCGACGGCGCGGATGTGGCGGTGAAGGTGCAGTACCCCGGGGTGGCGCAGGCGGTGGCCGGCGACGTCCGCTCGCTGGCGCTCGCGCTTCGGGCCACGTCCCTGGTCGCGCGCGGGATGGCCATGCCGCCGCTGGTGGCCGAGCTGCGCACCCGCCTCGGTGAGGAGCTCGACTACCGCACGGAGGCCGCCCACCAGGGCGCCTTCGCCGAGGCCTACCGCGACGACCCCGACTACTGGGTGCCGCCGGTGGTGGCGGCCACCCGCGGCGTGCTGGTCTCGCACTGGATGGGCGGGGTCGGGCTCGCCGAGGTGGCCCGCAGCGGCACGGCGGCTGAGCGCGACGCCCTCGGGGAGGCCTACCAGCGGTTCTTCCTCACCTCGCCGGCGCGCCTGGGCCTTCTGCACACAGACCCCCACCCGGGCAACTTCCGCAGGCTGCCCGACGGCCGCATGGGCGTGCTCGACTTCGGGTCGGTGCTGGTGCTCCCCGAGGGCCTGCCGCCCACGTTCGGCGGGCTGATCCGGGCCATGCTCGGCCACGACCCGGCCGAGGTCGAGGCGCGCCTGCGCGAGGGCGGGTTCATCGCCGCCGGGGCCCACCTCGAGGTCGAGAAGCTGATCGACTACCTGTCCCCGTTCAGCGAGCCGGCCCGCCACGACGTGTTCACGTTCAGCCGGGCCTGGTTGCGCCAGGAGTTCGGTCGGGTCAACGATCCGCGCAACCCCGACTTCGCGGTGGCCCTGCAGCTGAACATCCCGGCCGACCTGCTGTTCACCCACCGCCTCTGGCTGGGCCTGGTCGGGGTGCTGTGCGGGTTGGGCGCCACGGTGCCCGTGCGCCCGGTGCTCGAGGCGCACCTGCCCGGGTTCGCCGCCCCCGTCGGCTGACCCGCCCGCACGGTCGGACCCGCGCAGGCGGGCTCGCGGGCCGTCAGCCGAAGTTCTGGCCCTCGCCCCGGTAGGTCGCCACCTCGTCGACCACGCGATCGCCGTCGACGACCAGGAACCGGTCCATCCGCTCGGCGAGCTCGCCGGCCTTCGCGTGCCGCAGCCAGACGAGGTCGCCGAGGCGCAGAGCGTCGGCAGCCGCCCCGGTGACCGGCGTCTGGACCTCCCCCGCGCCCTCGGTGCCGGTCAGCGACAGGCCCTCGGGCAGGTGCACCTGCGGCAGCCGCTGGGCGTCGGCCGGGCCCGAGGCCAGGTACCCGCCGCTGAACAGCGTCACCACCCCCGGTCCGGGCCGACGCACGACCGGCAGCGCGAACAGCGCAGCCGGGTGCGGCGTGAAGGCGGTGTAGGAGTCGAACAGGTGCGGGCCGAACAGCCCGCTGCCGGCGGCCACCTCGGTGACGGCCTCCTCGGCGGACGTGCGCTCCAGGCTGCCGGTGCCCCCGCCGTTGACGAAGCGCAGCGGCGCGACGGCCCGCACCGCCGCCACGACCTCCGCCCGGCGCTCGGCCAGCTCGCGTGCGGAGCGGCGACTGCACGGCCCGGATCGCGACCGCCCGCAGGGGGGAGCCAGCAGGCCTGTCGCCGAGGCCGGCGATCTGCGCCTCGTAGGCCATCAGGCCGTCGAGGACGAGCCCCGGGCGGGCCACCACGGCGGCGGCCAGGGCGGCGGCCTGCTCGGGGGTGCGCACCGGGGAGCGGCGCACGCCCAGGTGGATCCGGTCGGTGCCCAGGGGTCGGTAGGAGGCGTCCACGTCGATCGCGACCCGGATCCGGGGCGGCTGGGGGGAGGGGCCGGGCCCGGCCGCTCCCACCCCCAGCCCCGCGGACCGCTCGATCAGGTCCAGGTGCGCCGTGCAGTCGACCATCAGCGTGATGGCCGCCGCAGCGCCGGGATCGGCGGCCAGCGCCCGGATCCCCGCCGTGTCCACCGTGGGATAGGCGACCACGATGTCGTCGCTGGTGCCGGTGCGGTACAGCCACAGCGCCTCGGCCAGGGAGTAGGCCAGCAGGCCGTGGAACCCGACGGACGAGGCGACGGCGGCGATCACCGGACGCACCCGCAGGCTCTTGGTCGCCAGCCGGATGGGTCGGCCGTGGGCCCGGCGGACCAGATCCACGCGGTTGGCCTCCAACGCCGCCCGGTCGAGGATCGCCAGGGGCGTTGGGCGGCCCCGGACGGCCGTGTCGTAGCGGGCCCGTCGTGCGGCAGCGGTCTCCACGCGGCGCACCCTACTGCGGCGCGCCGCAAGCCGGTCGGCCGTGCGACGATCGTCGGGCGGGGTCAGCACGCGGGAGGCGCAGGCATGGCAGCACGGCGGGGCGAGGGTGGGCACGGGCAGGCCAACTGGGCCGGCAACGTGCGCTGGACCCCGGCGGAGGTGGTGCGACCCAGCAGCGTGCAGTCGCTGCGCGAGCTCCTGGCCCGGGCGGCGGCGGCCGGCCAGGTGGTGCGCCCCGCGGGATCGCGGCACTCGTTCACGCCGCTGGCCGCGACCGACGGGATCAGCCTCGACCTGGGGGCCCTGTCCGGGGTGCGCCGGATCGACGACGACGTGGTGACGGTGGGCGCCGGCACGCCGCTGCACCGGCTCAACCGGCAGCTCGACGGCCTCGACCGGGCCCTGGCCAACCTCGGGGACATCGACCGTCAGACGATCATGGGCGCGATCAGCACCGGCACCCACGGCACGGGAGCCCGCTTCGCCGGACTGGCCGCGCAGGTCGCCGCGTTCACCCTCGTCACGGCGGCCGGCGAGCAGGTGCACTGCTCGCCCCAGGCGAGAACCCGGAGCTCTTCTCGGCGGCCCTGGTCGGCCTGGGGGCGTTCGGGGTCGTCACCGAGGTCTCGCTGCGCACGGTGCCCTCGTTCGACCTGGCCACCGGTGTTGGGCCGCAGACCCGCGCCCAGGTGATGGCCGACCTCTCCGAGCACCTGACGGCCGACCACTTCGAGTTCTTCTGGTTCCCCCTGGCCGAGGCCGCGCAGGTCAAGTCCACGCGACGGATGGCCCCCGGTGAGGTCGACCTCGCCCCTGTCGCCTGTGCGCCACTACCTCGAGGACGTCGTCCTCGAGAACACCGCACTGGACCTGATGTGCCGGGTTTCCCGGCGCTGGCCCACCCAGGTGCCGCGGCTGCATGAGCTGGCCGGGCGGCTGATCTCCCGGCGCGAGTTCTCCGACGCCTCCTTCCGGGTGTTCGCCTCGACCCGGACGGTGCCGTTCGTGGAGAGCGAGTACGCGATCCCGCGCGAGGCCCTGCCGCTGGTGCTCGACGAGCTGGCGGTGCTCACCCGGGCACTGCCGGTGGGCCCGGCGTTCCCGGTCGAGGTCCGCTTCGCGGCCGCCGACGACGTGTGGCTGTCGACCGGGTTCGAGCGGGAGAACGCCTACGTGGCCGTCCACCAGTTCGCCGGGATGCCCTACGAGCAGTACTTCGCCGAGTTCGCGGCCCTGTGCGCGGCGGTCGACGGCCGGCCGCACTGGGGCAAGATGCACCCGCTCGGTGCCGCGGAGCTGAGCGAGCTCTACCCGCGCTTCGCGCAGGCGGCGGCCCTGCGCCGCGAGGTGGACCCGCAGGGGCTGTTCCTCAACGAGCACCTGCGCCACCTCTTCGGCGAGGACTGAGCAGGCGCCATGGGCCGCCACACCCGCCGCCGCGTGGACCTCGCCGACCACGGCATCACCCTGGCCGCCGGCCAGCCGGTGGTCGCCCTGGACTTCGACGGCGTGCTCAACATCACCGCGCGCGACCACCTGCCCGCGGGGTTCGCGCGGCACCTGGTCGAGCTCGACCCGGCCACCTGGCCCCGGCATCCCTACATCCGGCCCCTCGGCGGTCCCGATCCTGCACGGGGTGGTCGTCAGCCCCCACCATGGGTCCGTGGTCCGCCAGTGGCAGGCCGCGGGCGCTGCGGTGGTGTGGGCCACCACGTGGGAGCGGGCCGTGCTGGGCGTGGCCCACCTGGCCGACGTGCCCCCGCTGCCGGTCCTGGAGATCTCACGGATCGTCGCCGAGCCGCTGCCCACCCGCACCGCCGACTGGAAGGTGGCCGGCATCCAGGCGGCCTTCGCCGGGCACCCGGTGGCCTGGGTCGACGACTTCGGCGCCGACCGGGCCGGGGAGGCGACCTACGGCGAGCCGCCGATGCCCTGGCTGGTGGTCGCCCCCGACGAGGCGGTCGGGCTCACCGCCGAGCAGGCGGACGAGGTCCTGCGGTTCGTCGCGCGTCATCGCCCGCGCGGGTGAGGGCTCCCGGTAGTCCCGTGCCCGGGGCTACCCTGCGCCCGTGGCCGTCATCACCGCCGTGTGCGTCGTGCACACGCTGCACCCCGAGCGCACCAACCCCGACGGGCTGACCGCGATCGACAAGCGCGCGGTGCCCGGCCCCGTGGTGGTCGGCCCACTCGGGCTGGCCGGGGACCTGCAGAAGGACTCCCGCCACCACGGTGGAGTCGACCAGGCGCTCTACCTGTACGCCGACGAGGACGCGGCCGCCTGGGCCGACGAGCTCGGCCGGGAGGTCCCGCCGGGGCTGTTCGGCGAGAACCTGCGCTCCACCGGCCTGGCGGTCTCGGACCTGCAGGTCGGCCAACGCCTCGTCGTTGGACGCACGGGGCTCACCGTCGAGGTGACCGGTCCGCGCACCCCGTGCGCCACGTTCGCCCGGCGCCTGGGTGAGGCGCGCTGGGTGAAGCGATTCACCGAGCGCCGGGCACCGGGGGCCTACCTGCGCGTGCTCACTGCCGGCACGGTGTCGGCCGGCGACCGCCTCACGCATGACGGGGACCCGGGGCACGGGGTCACAGTCGCCGACGCGCTCGTTCCGCCCCGGACGGGGGCGATGGCCGCGCTGCTGGCGGCCGAGGCGCAGGGCCAGCTGGTGCTCGGCCGCGCGATGGGCCAGGCGGCACGCCGGACGGTTCCGGGCACCTGATCGGTCGGCCGGGGGCCTCCGGCTGGTGGCCCACCGGGCACCCCGGTCAGGCGGGGTCCTGCTGGTGGCGCTGCCACCAGAGCGCCGCCTGCACCCGGTCGGTGACCCCGATCTGGGCGAACACGCTGGTCAGGTGGGCCTTGACCGTCTTCTCGGCGATGCCCAGCCGGCGGGCGATCAGGCGGTTGCTCAGGCCCTGGCCGACGAGCGCGAGCACCTCGCGCTCCCGCGACGTGAGGCTCGTGCCGGGCTCGGGAACCCCCGCACCCGCCCTCGACGGGGCCGCGGCGGCGGAGCTCCCGGCCGGCTCGTCGGCCTCGCGGCGGCGGCCGATCAGCGCCAGCGCCGCCCGCGGGTCCAGCGGGGCCTCGCCACGCGCAGCGGCGCGCACGGCCCCAGCCAGTGCCTGCGGGTCGGCGTCCTTGAGCAGGAAGCCGACGGCTCCCGCGTCGATCGCCGCGGTCACGTGGTCGCGGTCGGCGAAGGTCGTGAGCACCACGACGCGCACCTGCGGATGCCCGGCGCTGATCTGCCGCGTGGCGCTGACCCCGTCCACGCCGGGCATGGACAGGTCCATCAGGACCACGTCGGGGTCGACCCCGGCCACGCTGTCCAGCGCGGCCTGCCCGTCGGCAGCCTCCCCGACGACGGCCATGTCCGGGAACCGGTCGAGGAGCAGGCGCAGCCCCGCCCGGACCACCTCGTGGTCGTCGACGACGAGCACCCGGATCGGCCCCGGGTCGTGGCTCATCGGGGCACCTCCAGCGTCACGGTGGTGCCCCGGCCCGGCGTGGAGTCGATCGCCAGCCGGCCGCCGATCGAACCGGCCAGGTCGTCGAGCAGCCGCAGGCCCACGTGACCGCTGGCCACCTGTCCGGGGTCGAAGCCGACGCCGTCGTCGCTGACGGTCAGCTGCACCCGGTCGCCGGGCACGGCCTCGACCCGCACCTCGGCGCGGGTGGCCCGGGCGTGCCGGCGCACGTTGGACAGGGCCTCGCGGGCGGTGCGGTAGACCGCGTCCCGGCTGGCCGGGGTCAGGGCGAGCTCGGGGTCGATGTGCAGGGCCACGGGCAGGCCCGCGGATCCGGCGGCGACGAGGTCGGCCAGGGCGCCGGCCAGCCCGACCTGGTCGAGGTTCGGGGGGTAGATCTCGACGAGCAGCGAGCGCAGGCTGCGCACGCTGCGCCGCGTGGTGGCCGCGGCGCCGGCCAGGGCGTCGGCGTTCCCGGCCTCGGCGGGGTCCGCCCCGAGGGCGTCCAGGGCGTAGGTGACCCCGACGAGGTCCTGCACCACGCCGTCGTGCAGGTCCGCGGCGATGGTGCGCCGCTCGTGCTCGGAGGCCACCAGGGCCTCCTGCAGCAGCCGCTCGCGCTCGTCCTGGGCGCGCTCCAGGCGGCGGGCCAGCCGCCAGCTCAGCAGCGCGGAGATGAGGCCCAGCAGCAGCAGGCCGCCGAGCACGAGCGGCGCGAAGGCCCGGGTGATCCGACCGGTGCTGGCCGCGATCTGCTCGGTGGTCTGGTAGGTCTCGAACAGCAGCGGCCGGTCCTCGGGGTCGGTCAGCGGCACGTACACCTCGAGCAGCTGGTCGAAGTCCGACTGCTCGCTGTTCTCGTCCTTGGTGAGGTCGCTGAGCTCCGCGTGCGACCGTCCGGTGGCCAGCGCCTCGGACTTCTCGTCATCGAGCGGGAACCGCTGGCCGATCGTGGACAGGTCGTCGGTGTAGAGCACGGTGCCGTCGGCCGACCACACCCGCGCGGCGAGGATCCGGTCGCCGAGCACGTTGGCCTGGACCACCTCGTCGAGGCGCTGGATCGAGGCCTCGTCCCCGGTGGTGAGGCCCTCGTCGATGGCGGGTTCGATGACGGCACGGGCGAGCAGCTCGGTGGCCTGCTGGGCCTGCAGGACCGCCTCGTGCGTGGCCACGGCCCGGGCGACGACGAAGCCGCCCAGGCCGATGGCCAGCAGGGTCGCGGTGCTCAGTCCGGCGGAGATCGCCACCTCGCGTCGGACGGTCACGCGCCCATTGTGTCCGCGCGGGGCCCGATCCGGGGGATTGGGCATCCGGGCACGCTCAGGCGCGGACGAGGGCCCGGCACACCTCGCCGGTACGCAGGTTGCGCGCGGTGGCCGTGAAGGTGTGCTTCCCGGGTGCGTCGGTCAGCAGCCGGCGGACCTCGAACGAGCCGCTGGGCGCGTGGGTCGTGCGCCGGCCGGACTTCTTGACCACGCCGTCGTGGCGGATCGTCCAGCTCCAGCGCTGGCCGTTGCGGTTCGAGTCGACCTCGAACTCGACCTCCATGCGGCCGTCGTCGGGCTTGGCCTTGAGCTTCCAGTCGGTGCGCCGGGAGCAGTCGCCGGTGGCGATCACGCGACCGTCGTTGCCGTTCTTGGCGAACGCGGGGGTGGTGGCCACCACGCCGGTCATCATCAGGGCTGCCACCGTGGTGGCGCCGATCCTGCGGGTGAGGGTGTTCATCGTGGTCCTCCTGGGTTGGGTGGGATGCCCCGAGTCTGTGGGCGTGCAGGTCTGGGCCACCATCGGACCTTGGTCCTAGGACCAGCAGGTCCAGGCCGTGCCCCGGCCAGCGTGGGCTGCCCCGGTCGGGCAGGCTGTGCCCGTGGAGCGAACACTTGCGATCGACTGTGGCGGCAGCGGGCTCAAGGGGTCGGTGCTCGACCACGAGGGTGCGATGGTGGCCGACCGGGTCCGCATCCCGACCCCGTACCCGATGACCCCGGAGCTGTTCGTCGACGTGCTCTGCGGCCTGGCCGAGCGGCTGCCCGCGGCCGACCGGGCCACGATCGGCATGCCGGGCATGATCCGCCACGGTCGCGTGGTCTCCACCCCGCACTACATCACCACCAAGGGCCCGTTCTCCAAGGTCGACCCCGACCTGCGGGCGCGCTGGGACCACTTCGATGCCCAGACCGCGCTGGCCCGGGGCCTGGGCATCCCCACCCGCGTGGTCAACGACGCCGAGGTGCACGCCGCGGCCGTGGTCTCCGGCCAGGGCCTGGAGGTCACCTTCACCCTGGGCACGGGGCTGGGCTGCGCGGTGTTCGACGACGGCGAGCTCGTGCCGAAGATCGAGCTCTCCCGGGCGCCGGTGCGCGCCGGCGTGATCTACGACGAGTACCTCGGCGACCACACGCGGCGCAGGATCGGCAACAAGCGCTGGTCCAACCGGGTCCGCGAGGCGGTCGACGGCCTGCGGCCGATGTTCGTCTGGGACCGGCTGTTCGTCGGCGGAGGGAACGCAGCGCGGCTCACCGTCGGCCTCGGCCGGGACGTGACCATCGTGCCCAACGAGGCCGGGATCTCCGGCGGGATCCGGCTGTGGGAGCTCGGCCACGGGACAGTCAGCCACCCCGAGGACACGCTGCGCGCCGCCCCGGGGGCGCCCGAGGCCTGAGCGCCGGGATGGCCGTCGGAACGAATCCGATTGGCCCACTATTTCCTATCGGCCAGATGGGCTATGCTCTCGCCCCATGCTGACCGTCCTCGTCTTCGCCCTTGTCGGCGCCGCTGCCCAGATGGTCGACGGCACCCTGGGCATGGGGTTCGGCGTCACCTCGGCCACGCTGCTGACCCTCCTGGGCTACTCGGCCGTCGCCGCCTCGGCCGGCACGCACGCGGCGAAGATGGGCACCACCTTCGTCTCGGGCCTCAGCCACTGGAAGGTGGGCAACGTCGACGGGCGGGTCATGCTCGCCATCGGGCTGCCCGGGACCGTCGGTGCCTTCACCGGCGCGGTGATCCTCACCACTGTCGCCTCGTCGGCGAGTCGGCTGTGGATGGCCGTCATCCTGTTCGCCCTGGGCCTGGTGATCATCGCCCGCTTCGGGTTCGGCCGCTCCGTGCTGCCCGCCTTCGAGGCCCGCACGCGGCACCTGTGGCCGGTGGGGCTGATCGGTGGCTTCGTCGACGCGACCGGTGGTGGGGGCTGGGGCCCGGTGGCCACGCCGTCGCTGCTGATGCTCACCAAGCACGAGCCGCACCGCGTGGTGGGCACCGTGAACGCCGCCGAGTTCCTCGTGGCGGTGGCCGCCTCCGCAGGGTTCCTGGTCGGCGCCGGCGACTCGGGCGTGCCGTGGCTGGCCGTGCTCGGGCTCGTGCTCGGCGGGGCCATCACGGCTCCCATCGCCGCTCGCCTGGCCCACCGGGCGCCGACCGCGGTGCTCGGCGTGTGCGTGGGCGGGATGGTGCTGATCAGCAACACTGCCGTCATCGCCAAGACGCTGGGCGTGCCCGGCGCCGCGGCCGGGCTCTTCGCGCTCGTGATCGCCCTGGTGACCGCGCGGATCGCGATGAGCGTGCACCGCGCCGACCGCAGCGCTCACGAGCTGGTCGTCGCCTGAGGCCTGCCCGGGGGCTGGGCCCTCGGGGCAGGCATGCGAGCCTCCCGCGTGCCACGATGTGCCGGACGCACGCCACCCAGGAGGATTCATGTCAACCGATCTCGATGCTCGCTTCAACGCCGCCGCCGAGGCGTCCAAGACGCTGCCGGCGCGCCCGGACAACGAGACGCTGCTCAAGCTCTACGCCCTGTTCAAGCAGGGAACCACCGGCGACGTCCAGGGCAAGCGGCCCGGGTTCACCGATCCCGTCGGTCGCGCCAAGTTCGACGCGTGGAAGGGCCTGGAGGGCACCTCGATCGACGACGCGAAGCTCGCCTACGCCGAGCTCGTGGAGACCCTCGCCGGCTGAGGATCTGATTTCCGCGGCGTTCCGCCGGTCGGGTACCCTGTGGGCGTCCGACGGACGGGGAGGCGTCGCCTAGTCAGGTCTATGGCGCCCGCCTGCTAAGCGGGTTTGGGGTTTAGAGCCCCATCGAGGGTTCAAATCCCTCCGCCTCCGCACCAAGTGCACGGTGGCCCCGGGATCATCCCGGGGCCACTGGTGCGTTCTGGCCGGGCCTGCGCGCGATTTCGTCATCGTGGCGCTGGTCGGGTAACCTTGGCAGGCCCCCGTGAGGGGCAACGCGCCTGTAGCTCAGCGGATAGAGCATCTGACTACGGATCAGAAGGCCAGGGGTTCGAATCCCTTCAGGCGCGCCACCTCTTGAGCACGAACTGAGCCGGTTTCCCGCCCCACGGGAGGCCGGCTCGCTGGTTTCTGTGCCAACGGGTGTGCCAACGAGGTCTAGGCCGGGTCGGCGGGGGTGGTCCGGGAGGTGCCCGAATCGCGCGATGTGCCGTCACATTGGGCTTGGGCTCGGTACGGCTGTGCCCTCCCTTGGTACCGCCGGGAGTGGGTAACAGGGGTAACTCGGTGACAACGGCGCAACCCCTCGGCGCGGACGGGGGAGCA
>CAVZRW010000011.1:0-307941 GCA_963777855.1 uncultured Actinomycetes bacterium
CAGTTCGCCGGTCGCGACAAGGAGGTCAGCGCAGCGTTCCGCTCGGTGACCAAGAAGCTGGTCCGCCAGCGCATCCTGCGCGACCAGGTCCGCATCGACGGCCGCGGCCTCACGGACATCCGTCCCCTGTCGGCCGAGGTCGAGGTCGTCCCGCGGGCGCACGGCTCGGCGCTGTTCGAGCGCGGCGAGACCCAGATCATGGGCGTCACCACGCTGAACATGCTCAAGATGGAGCAGCAGCTCGACACCCTCTCGCCCGAGACCCGCAAGCGCTACATGCACAACTACAACTTCCCGCCGTACAGCACCGGTGAGACCGGCCGCGTCGGTTCGCCGAAGCGCCGCGAGATCGGCCACGGCGCGCTGGCCGAGCGGGCCCTGCTGCCCGTGCTGCCCAGCAAGGAGGAGTTCCCCTACGCCATCCGCCAGGTCTCCGAGGCCCTGGGCTCCAACGGCTCCACCTCGATGGGCTCGGTCTGCGCCTCGACGCTGTCGCTGCTCAACGCCGGTGTGCCGCTGAAGTTCCCGGTCGCGGGCATCGCGATGGGCCTGGTCTCCGACGAGGTCGACGGCGAGACCCGCTACGTGGCGCTCACCGACATCCTGGGCGCGGAGGACGCGTTCGGCGACATGGACTTCAAGGTCGCCGGCACGAAGGACTTCGTGACCGCCCTGCAGCTGGACACCAAGCTCGACGGCATCCCCGCCTCGGTGCTCGCCGGTGCCCTGACCCAGGCCCGCGACGCGCGCCTGGCGATCCTGGAGGTCATGGCCGAGGCCATCGACGTCCCGGACGAGATGAGCGTGCTGGCCCCGCGGATCATCACCGTGAACATCCCGGTCGACAAGATCGGCGAGGTGATCGGGCCCAAGGGCAAGATGATCAACACCATCCAGGACGACACGGGCGCGGACATCACCATCACCGACGACGGCACCATCTACATCGGTGCCACCAACGGCGAGTCGGCCGAGGCTGCGCGCGCGATGATCAACGCGATCGCCAACCCGCAGATGCCCGAGGTCGGCGAGCGCTACCTGGGCACCGTGGTCAAGACCACGACCTTCGGTGCGTTCGTGTCGCTGCTGCCCGGCAAGGACGGCCTGCTGCACATCAGCGAGCTCAAGAAGCTGGCCCCCGGCAAGAAGCGCATCGACAGCGTCGAGGAGGTCGTCTCCGTCGGCCAGAAGATCCTGGTCGAGATCAAGGAGGTCGACCCCCGCGGCAAGCTCTCCCTGATGCCGGTCATCGAGGAGACCGCCGACGCCGCTGCCGACACGGCCACCGGCGAGGGCGAGGCCTGAACCGGATGACGGCACCGATGCCCGGCTCCTGGACCATCAACCCGGACCAGGAGCCGGGCTCCACCGTCACGCTGCTCACCCCCGAGCAGGGGGGACTGGTCCGCCGGACCGTCCTGCCCGGGGGCTTGCGGATCATCACCGAGGCCGTGCCGGGCGTGCGCTCGGCCGCGTTCGGGATCTGGGTCGGCGTGGGCTCGCGCGACGAGACCGCCGACCAGATGGGCAGCGCGCACTACCTCGAGCACCTGCTGTTCAAGGGCACCGCCCGCCGCGAGGCGCTGGAGATCTCCTCCCTGCTCGATGCCGTCGGCGGGGAGATGAACGCGTTCACCTCCAAGGAGCACACGTGCTTCTACGCCCGCGTGCTCGATCGGGACCTGCCGCTGGCGATCGACGTGATCAGCGACATCGTCACCTCGCCGCTGCTGCGCGCCGAGGATGTCGACGCCGAGCGGGGCGTGATCCTGGAGGAGATCGCCATGCGCGACGACGATCCCTCCGACCTGGTGCACGACGAGTTCATGCTCGGCATGTACGGCGACACCGACCTCGGCCGCTCCATCCTGGGCACCCACGACACGATCGCCGGGATCTCCCGGGACGCGATCGCCTCCTTCTACGAGCAGCGCTACCGGCCCGAGGCGATGGTGGTCTCCGCGGCCGGAGCCGTCGACCACGACCAGGTGGTGACCCTCGTCGAGCAGGCGTTCCGCGCCGCCGGCAAGCTCGGCATCCCCGGGACCGCACCGCTGCCCGCCCGTCGCGGCGGCCCGGCGGTGGCCAGCACCTCAGGCGTGCGGCTGATCACCCGGCCGACCGAGCAGGCCCACCTCGTGCTCGGCGTGCCCGGGGTGCCGCGTGCCGACCGTCGCCGCTACACGCTGGGCATCCTGAGCACCGCACTCGGCGGCGGGATGTCCTCGCGACTGTTCCAGGAGGTCCGCGAGCGCCGTGGGCTGGCTTACTCGGTGTACGCGTTCAGCTCCGGCTACGCGGACGCCGGCATCTTCGGCACCTATGCGGGGTGCCTTCCCAGCAAGGTCGACGAGGTTCTGGCGCTGACCAGCGCAGAGCTGGACAAGGTGGCCCGCGAGGGCCTGACCGCCGAGGAGCTGGCCCGGGGCAAGGGCCAGTCGAAGGGCTCCATCGTGCTGGGCATGGAGGACACCGGATCGCGGATGAGCCGCCTCGGCACGGCCGACCTGACCCTCGGTGAGCTGCCCAGCATCGACGCGACGCTGGCCCGCATCGACGAGGTCACCCTCGAGCAGATCTCCGACGAGGCGGCGCGGATCCTGTCGGTGCCGCGGGCCCTGACCGTGATCGGGCCCTTCGAGGACGCCGCCCGCTTCCACCTCGGCTGACGCGCACCCCGCGCGTGCGGGACAATGCGCGGGTGAGTATCCGCGTTGCTGTGCTGGGCGCCCGCGGGCGCATGGGATCCGAGGTCGTCCGGGCGGTGTACGACGCGCCCGACCTCGAGCTCGTGGCGAGCCTCGACGTGGGGGACTCCCTCGACGAGGCCGTGGCCGCCGGAGCGCAGGTGGCGGTGGACTTCACGCACCCGGAATCGGTGATGGGCAACCTCGAGTTCCTCATCGGCGCCGGCATCCACCCGGTGGTCGGCACCACGGGGTTCGACGCCGACCGGCTTGCCCAGGTGCAGGCGTGGCTGGCCGAGCGTCCCGGGGTCGGTGCGGTGATCGCCCCCAACTTCGGCATCGCTGCCGTGCTCATGATGCGCTTCGCCGCCGCCGCGGCCGCCCACTTCGACTCCGTGGAGATCGTGGAGCTGCACCACCCGCGCAAGGCCGACGCACCCTCGGGCACCGCGGTGCGCACGGCCCAGTTGGTGGCCGCCGCCCGCGCCGCCGCCGGAAGCGCGTCGATGCCCGACGCGACCAGTTCGGCGCTGCCCGGTGCGCGCGGCGCCGACGTCGAGGGCGTGCACGTGCACGCGGTGCGACTCCAGGGCCTGGTGGCCCACCAGGAGGTGCTGCTGGGTGGACCGGGGGAGACGCTGACCATCCGCCACGACTCCTACGACCGGGCGTCGTTCATGCCCGGGGTCCTGCTCGCGGTGCGCAACGTCACCGCCCACCCGGGCCTGACCGTCGGCATCGATGGCTTCCTCGGCCTCGACGACTGAGGCGCTCGTGACCGGCAAGCGCATGGCGGTCGTGATGGCCGTCCTGCTCGGGGCGTACCTGGCGTTCACGGCGTCCCGGGCCGTCGACTTCATCCGCGCCGGGGGAGTGGTGCCCGTGCTGCTCGGTGTGGCCATCCTCGTGCTGCCGCTGATCGGGCTGTGGGCGCTGGCCGCGGAGTGGCGGTTCGGCCGAGCCACCCAGGAGCTGGCAGCCGAGCTCGGCTCCCGGGGGGCGCTGCCCCTCGACGACCTGCCCCGGCGACCCTCGGGGCGGGTCGTGCGCTCGGCCGCTGAGGAGCGCTTCGCCGAGGTCCGCGCGGGCGTGGAGGCCGACCCCGACTCCTGGGAGCAGTGGTTCACCCTGGCCACCGCCTACGACGCGGCCGGTGACCGGCGCCGGGCCCGCGAGGCCATGCGCCGCGCGATCGCGCTGCACGGATAGCGGTCGGTCTGCGACGGATGCCCGGCTCCTGCCGGTTTGTGCGGGATAATGGGCCCGTGCGCGCCGGACTGGACCGCGCCTGCTGAACCTCACCGCGTACCACCACGAACCAGGAACAGGGGGGTCACATGACCACCGAGTACAACCTCCCGGACGCCACGTCCGGGATCACCCAGACCGAGATCACCGGGGCCGAGATCACCGGCCAGACCGAGATCACCGAGGCCGAGGCCAACCAGGCGATCGCCACCATCGGGCGCCACTGGGGTGTCCTGCTCAGCTTCGGCGTCCTTGCCGCCGGCCTGGGCATCGCCATGATGGTATGGCCGCAGGCCACCATCGCCGTCGTGGCCATCCTGCTGGGCCTGTCGCTGCTGGTCAGCGGGGTGTTCTCGCTCGTCTCCGGATTCACCGCCCCGGACCAGCAGACCTCCACCCGGGTCCTGAGCGTCATCACCGGGGTCCTGTCCATCGTGCTGGGCCTGGTCGCCTTCCGCGGCATCGCGCAGGCCACCGCGATCCTGGCCATCGTCGTGGGCATCGGCTGGGTGCTGCGCGGCATCGTTGACGTGGTCAACGGGATCGCCGCCAAGGGCGTGCCCGGCCGGGGCCTGGTCATCACGATCGGCGTGCTCAGCCTCATCGCCGGCCTCGTGGTGCTGCTGTGGCCGCAGATCACGCTCACCGCGCTTGCCTGGATCGGTGGCCTGTGGATGCTGCTGCTGGGCATCGTGCAGATCGTGGCCGCCTTCACGCTGCGTTCGGCGGGCAAGAAGGCCGCGTCCGCGCTGGTCTGATCCTCCGGCCGGGGAATCCGGTCACCCGAGGCGCCGCCCCCGGTCGGGGTGCGGCGCCTCGGCATGTGGCAAGCGGGTTCAGTCGGCGGAGAGGGAGAGGTCGACCATCAGCTCGTTGGCCAGCTCCTCGAGGACAGCCTTGAGGTCGGCCAGCGGCACGCTCGGGGGCGCCAGCAACGTGGCAGTCGCCTCGAAGAGCATCCCGCCGGCCATCGGCGCTTCCCGGGTCACGGTGCGCAGCTCTTCGATGCTGACCTGCCGGGCAGCCAGGACCCGGGAGATGTCGTGCACGATCCCGGGCCGATCCGCGCCGACCAGCTCGAGGCTCAGCCGGGTCACGGCGGCGTCGCTGGGCACCTCGTCGCGAACGCGCTCGACGGTGACGTCGAGCAGCCCCTGCGTCCCGAGCGGTCCCAACTCCTGGATGAGGGCCTCCGCCCGGTCGTCGGGCACCTCGACGAGCACGATCCCGGCGAACTTGCCCGCAAGGCGCGCCATCTGGCTACGCTCCCAGCTGCCGCCGTGGTCGGCGATGACGCCGGAGAGGGCGGAGACCAGGCCAGATCGGTCGTCGCCGATCGCCGTGAGCACGAGAGTCGCCATGACCGCAGGCTACCGTCGCGGGCACCAGGCCCACGGAGTGAGGCGACCTCCCGCCGCGGCGCCCGCCCGGCCCGCGCACCTGGCGGCGCCCGACCCGCCGCCCACCTGGCGGCGGCCACCCAGCCCACCCACCTGGCGGCGGCCACCCGGCGGCGCCCTCCCGTCGCGGATTTCCCCGACGCCTGTGCCTGCGCCCTCAGCCCCGTGCTCGTCGCAGGGCCGCCAGTGCGCTGGCCCCGTACCCGCCGCCGAACAGGGCCGCGTGCACCAGCAGCGGCCACGCCTGGTGCAGGGGGACCCGCCGATGCCACCCCTCAGCCAGGGGCGACACCTCGTCGTACCCGGCGATGACCGCCTCGAGGTGAGGTAGCCCGAACAGGGCGAGCATGGCCAGGTCCGACTCCCGGTGGCCGCCGTGCGCTGCAGGATCGATCAGCCACACCTGCCCCTCGGGGTCCCACAGCACGTTGCCGCTCCAGAGGTCCCCGTGCAGGCGCGCCGGGGGCTCCGCTGGTCCGGTGTCGATCGCCCCCGCCAGGAGGTCGGCGCAGAACCGCTCGACCTCCTCGGTGCCCGCGGTGTCCAGACCACCGCGTGCCCGGGCCCGTCGCGCGGTGGGCAGCAGCCGGCTGCGCGCCCAGAACGTGGGCCAGTCGTCGTGGGCGGCGTACTCCATGGGCAGGTCGCCGATCCACCCGTCCGGCCCGGGGGCACCGGGCGGTGCCGCGCCGAACCGCTGCGCCCCCGCGGCGTGCAGCCGGGCCAGTCGTGCCCCGAACAGGCGCCCCGCCGCCGCCGTGGGCCGTCCCTGCGTGACGCGCGCCAACTCGATCCGCCCGGGACCCAGGGCGAGCAGCTCGGGCACGCGGGGGCCGCCCGGCACCCGGATCCAGGCGAGCCCCGCAGCCTCGGTGGCCAGGAACTGCTGGGCGCCGGGCCCAGACCGTCGCTTGACGAACGACTCGGTCACAGGGTCGATCCTGCCCATGGCTGCACGTTCGTGCGCGTCGGGGTGGCACCATGCACAGGTGACCGACCAGACCCCACCCGCCGACGGCGATCCGCAGGTCGTGCCCCCCGGGATCGCCCCGATCGAGTTCGCCCCGATCCCCGACATCCGGCTGATCGCCTGCGACATGGACGGCACCCTGCTCGACGACGACGATGCAATCCACGACGAGTTCTGGCCGCTGATCGAGGGCCTGCACGCGCGCGGCGTCACGTTCTGCCCAGCGTCGGGCCGGCAGTACTACAACCTGCTCGAGCGCTTCGAGCCGATCGCCCACCAAGTGGTGTTCATCGCCGAGAACGGCACGTACGTCGTGCGCAACGGGGTTGAGCTGAGCTCGGACTGCCTCGACCGCCAGGTCGCCCGCGAACTCATCGAGGTCTCCCGTGGGCTCAACGCCGACGGCGCCGACGTGGGAGCGGTGCTGTGCGGCAAGGCCTCGGCCTACATCGAGCGCACCGACGCGGCGTTCCTGGACGAGGTCGAGAAGTACTACCACCGGCTGGGCATCGTCGAGGACCTCAACCTCGTCGACGACGACATCCTCAAGGTGGCCATCTACGACTTCGAGTCATCCGAGCACGTCTCGGCCCCGGCCTTCGCGGCCTTCCGGGACACCCACCAGGTGGTCGTCTCCGGCGAGCACTGGCTCGACGTGATGGACATGCACGCCAACAAGGGGAGCGGACTGCGCCACATCCAGCAGGCCCTGGGGATCACCCGCGACCAGACGATGGTGTTCGGCGACTTCCTCAACGACCTCGAGATGATGGACGAGGCCACCTACTCGTTCGCGATGGCCAACGCCCACCCGGTTCTTGCGGCGCGTGCGCGGTTCCGCGCGCCGGGGAACACCGACAACGGGGTGGTGCGTACGATCGCCAGCGTGCTGGGCCTCGCGTGAGGGCCCTCGCGGGTCCAGGGGCCGGGAGAACGGTGGGGGCGACGACGGTGCGGGCGACGACGGTGCGGGCATGACGGTGCGGGCATGACCGACCTGGTCAACGAGCGGTTCACGCCGGCGCTGCCGTGGATCACCGGCAACCTGCAGACCGTGGCCGACCGCGTGCACCCGCGGACCCACCACCTGAGCCCTGTGGCCACGGAGGAGCGGCTGGTGGTCGGCCTCAACGACGGCTCGGGCGACGCCCTGGCCGTGCGCGTGCACCGGCCCCGTGAGGGTCGCGACCCCAGCCGGCCGGTCGTACTGATCGTGCACGGCATGGGCGGGCGCATCGACTCCACATACGTGCGGGCGACCGCACTGGGCCTGCTGCGCGCCGGCTACGTCGTGGCGCGGGTGGACCTGCGCGGGGTGGGCGACTCAGCCGAGCACTCCCGGCTGCTGTACCACGGCGGGCGTACCGAGGACCTGCGCGAGGTCCTGCGCGCCCTGAGCCACGAGCGTGGGGCTGAGGGCCTGGCCCTGGTCGGGTTCTCCCTCGGCGGCAACGCGACCCTCAAGCTGCTCGGCGAGCCCCTCGACGGCCTGCCGGTGCGTGCCGGCGTGGCGGTGTGCGCCCCGCTGGACCTCTCGACCGGAGTGCAGCACATCAGCCGGCGCATGTTCGGCCTGTACGAGAAGTTCCTCGTCTCACGGCTGCGCGCGGACACGCTGGCCTCCCGGCTGGAGCTCACCGAGGCCGAGCGCGAGGCGGTCGGTCGGGCCAGCAGCATCGTCGAGTTCGACGACCTGATCACCGCCAAGCACAACGGCTGGCGGGATGCCGCCGAGTACTACGCGGTGAACTCCAGCGCCCAGTTCCTGCCCCGGATCACCGTGCCGACGCTGGTCGTCCACGCCCTCGACGACCCGATGATCCCGGCCGCCTCCTACCGGGCGATCGACTGGCTGGCGCTGGCCGAGAGCACGCCGGTGCGCCGGGCGATCACGGCGCACGGAGGTCACGTCGGCTTCCACGAGGCGGCCTCGGAGCTGCCCTGGTATGTCGGCCGGCTGCGCACGTTCCTCGACGAGGCCTGACGCGGGCCGCGGGCGGGACGCCGGCTCGCCGGCTCAGCGTGCGGGACCGTTGAGCTCCGCGAACAGCCGCCGGGTCGCCGGGTACAGCTCGGCAAACACCGCGTGCATCCGGTCGTGCACCGCGCGGGTCTGCAGGTCCGGGGTGAAGCGACGGCGCACCGTCACCGTGGCCGCGGCGGCTGCCAGGCTCGGGAACCAGCCGGCGCCCCACGCGGCCACCAGCGCCGCACCGGCAGCCCCCGCGTACTGAGGGTCGACCACGGGCTCGACCACGTGGTCGGTCACGTCGGCCAGGACCTGGCTGGTGACGTCGGAGACCGCACCACCCCCGGCGAAGCGCAGCACGGGCGACGGCGTCACCTTGCGCGCCTGGGCCTCGAGCAGCAGGCGCTTGTTGTGCGCGATCCCCTCGACGACCGCGCGGATCAGCTGCCGCTTTCCGGTGTCCAGGCCGATGTTGAGGAACATCCCGCGCACGTGCGGGTCCTCGAAGGGTGAGCGGCTGCCGTGCAGCCAGGGTGCGAAGAGCACCCCGCCCGCGCCGGCGGGCACCTCGGCGATCGTCGCGCCCAGGTAGTCGAGCAGGGGGTCGGTGCCGTCGTCGGCCGTGCGGCCTGAGGTCTCCAGGTAGATCCCGATCTCATCGAGGGCCAAGTGGTCGCGCACCCACTCGATGCACTTGCCCGAGGTCTCCTGCTCGCCGAAGTAGTTGTACCGGCCGGGCTGCGCCCCGGGCACCGTGGCCATCATCGTGCGGGTGTCGATGATCCGCCGGTCGGCCACCGTCGAGACCCAGCCGCTCGTGCCGACGTAGACGTGCGTGGACCCGAGGTCGGTGGCACCGGCTCCCACGCCGATGAGCGAGGCGTCCCCGCCGCCGGCGAAGACCGGGGTGCCCACCGGCAGGCCGAGCTCGGCCGCGGCGCGCGGGGTCAGGCCGCCGATCCTGCTGGCCAGCGCCACGATCTCGGGCAGGTGCGCCGGGACCACGCCGAGCCGGTCGACGATCCACGGGCTCCAGCGGGCGCCGGCCGCGGTCGAGGTGGCGCGGTCCGCGGTGGAGGTGGCACCGGCCGCGGTCGTCGCACGCCTGTGTCCGGCGGCCTGCCCGGAGTCCCCATCGAGACGCTGGTCTCCCCGACCCCAGCGGTGGCCGGCACGGGTGCCCGTGCGGGTGTCGGCCAGGAACGTGGCGAAGGCCGAGTCGACGCTCATCGTGAACCGGCCAGTGGCCCGCGCCGTCAGGTAGTCCTTCGCGTCCAGCCATCGATGCACCCGCGCGAAGGCCGCAGGCTCCTCGTCGGCCACCCGCAGGTACTTCCAGACCGGGTCCTTGGCGCTGGCCGCCACCCCGCCGGCGATCCGCAGCCACGGCAGCACGAGCCCGACGCCGATCCCGGCCACCCGGGGCCCGCCGCGGGTCAGGGCAGCCATGCGCTCCGTCGGGCGCTGGTCGAGGTAGCTCAGCGCCGGGCGCACCGGTTCGCCGTCGGCGTCCACGAGCACCAGGCACTGCATCTGCGCGCAGAACGTGAGCCCGTCGACCTCGTCGGGCCCCACGCCCGCCACGTCGAGCAGCTCCGGGACCGAGGATCGCAGCGCAGCCCACCACTGGCGCGGGTCCTGCTCCGCTGAGCCGTCCGACGAGGCGCTCAGGGTCAGCGGCCGCGAGGTCGCCGCGCGCAGGGCCAGACCGTCGGGGGTCACGTCGTACAGGCAGGTCTTCAGCGCGGTCGTGCCCAGGTCGACGGCGAGCAGGCGGCGGTTCCCCATAGCGCCCGAGTATCGCGCCCCCCACTGCAGAACCTCCGCAACAGCCAGGTTCCTCCCCGGCGATGCGGAGGACCCTGTCCCTCACGGAGGGTCCTGCCCCTCACGGAGGATGAATCGGGCTGCCGGGGCGGGCTGCGGAACGGGCTGCGGGGCGGGGCTGGGGAGCCGGGCTGGCGGGGGTCGGCGGGGGCGCGGTGGAAGGATGGGACCCGACTCCCGAGGAGGATCCCCGTGGCCGACGGCTTCGCCATCACCGAGTACCCGGACGTCCCGCGCGTCATCGCCGACCTGGACGCGCTGATCGCCCAGCCCATCCGGCGGCTGCGCCCGGAGGCGCTCGAGAGCCTATCTCGAGGAGCACTTCGAGAAGCGCTGCCAGTCCTCGAAGTCCATGACCACGCAGGCCGCGGAGTACATCCCGGGCGGCGTGCAGCACAACCTCGCGTTCAACATGCCCTTCCCTCTGGTCATCACCCGCGCGGCAGGCGCGCACCTGTACGACCTCGACGGCAACGAGTACCTCGACTTCCTGCAGGCCGGCGGGCCCACGGTGCTCGGCTCGAACCCGCCGGAGGTGCTCGAGCAGGTCATCGACCTGCTGCGCACGTGTGGCCCCTCCACGGGGCTGTTCCACGAGTACGAGATGAAGCTGGCGCGCTTCATCGCCGAGCACATGCCGGCCGTCCCGATGTTCCGGATGCTCGGGTCGGGCACGGAGGGGTGCATGGCCGCGATCCGCGTCGCACGGCTGGCCACGGGCCACCGCAACGTGGTGAAGATGGGCGGCGCGTACCACGGGTGGTCCGACCAGCTGGCCTACGGCCTGCGCATCCCCGGCACCCGCCATCACGAGGCCAACGGCGTGCCCAAGCACGTGTTCCGGTACACGCAGGAGTTCTTCCCGGGCGATCTCGACGCCCTGGAGCGCACCCTGCGGTTCAACCGGGCCCGCGGGGGCACGGCGGCGGTGCTCATCGAGCCGGTCGGGCCGGAGTCCGGCACGCGACCGCTGCCGCGCGACTTCAACGCCGGCGTGCGGGCCCTGTGCGACAAGTACGGCGCGCTGCTGATCTTCGACGAGGTGGTCACCGGGTTCCGGATCGGGCTGTCCGGTGCGCAGGGCTACTTCGGCGTCGAGCCGGACCTCACCGTGTTCGGCAAGGTCGTGGCCGGCGGCTACCCGTCGGCCGGCGGCCTCGGCGGCAGGCGCGAGCACATGCAGTACCTCGCCGCAGGCATCCAGGCGGGGTCGAAGAAGGCCCTCGTCGGCGGCACGATGGCCGCCAACCCGCTGTCGTCGGCGGCCGGGTACTTCACGCTCGTGGAGATGGAGCGCACCAAGGCCCCCGAGCGCGCCGGGGCGATGGGCGACCGGCTCACCGCGGGCTTGCGCGAGTCCATCACGCGGCACGGGCTGCCCTTCGTCGCCTACAACCAGGGCTCGATCGTGCACCTGCAGACCGTGGGCACGATGCACTTCAGCGTGGACTTCAACCGGATCTGGGAGATCCCCGGCAAGCTCAAGGAGATCAAGGCGCGCAAGGAGGTCATGGAGCAGATGGGCGCGGCCTACGCGGCCGAGGGGATGATCACCCTCGCCGGCTCCCGGCTCTACACCAGCGCCGCCCACACCGAGGCCACGATCGACCAGGCGCTGGCCGGCTTCGACCGGGTGTTCGCGGCTGTCGAGGGGGCGCGGCCGTGAACGAGGCCGAGGCCCGGCGGGCCCTCGTGCGGGCCGGCCGTCGCCTGCTCGCCGAGGGCCTGGTGGCGCGCACCTGGGGCAACCTGAGCGTGCGCCTGGACGAGCGCACGATGGCCGTCACGCCCAGCGGGATCTCCTACCCCGACCTGACCGAGGAGATGATCGTCCTCGTCGACCTGCAGACCGGCCAGTGGTCCGGGCAGTTGCGGCCCAGCGGCGAGCGCGGCCTGCACGCCGAGGTCTACCGCCGTCGGCCCGAGGTCACCGCCGCGGTGCACACCCACCAGGTCGCGGCGTCGATCTGCGCGGCCGCGCGGGTGTCGGTGCCCACCGGGTTCGGCCGCGTGGCCTGTGCCCCGTACGCCCTGCCGGGCACGAAGAAGCTGACCCAGGGCACCGCTGACGCACTCGGGCGCGGCGACGCGGCGCTCATGGCCAACCACGGGGCGTTCGCGGTCGGCGACAGCCTGGACGAGGCCTTCCATCGCGTGAGCGACCTCGAACGAGCCTGCGCTGCGCACGTGGTCGTCAGCCGCCCCCGCGAGGGATCGCACATGCCTGCCGACCCGGATGCCCGGTGGGACCCCGCGTGGGTGGCGCCGACGGCGCTGCCCGACGGCAGCCCGGCGTGGCTGTCCTCGGCACCCTTCACCGAGCGCTACTCCATCCTGCGCCGGCCGCTGCCGCCCGTGCTCGATGACATCGCCCAGCTGACCGGTCGACGCGTGGAGTCCATCACTCGCACGCCGCGGCACCGGCCGCGCAGCGACGCTGTGCTCGTGCCGGGCCGTGGGGCCCTGGTGTTCGGCGACGATCACGAGGCGGTGGCGATGGTCCTGGAGAAGGCGGCGCGCGCCTGGATCGGGGGAGTCGGGCTGGGTGGGGCCAAGCCCCTTCCGGCGTGGGAGGCGATGCTGATGCGCGCGGTCTACGTGCGCTCCTACTCCAAGCAGGCTGCCTCGGCCGCGACGGACTGAGTTCGGCGGCGCGGCGGCCGATCCCCGGATATCGTGGCGGGATGGAGTTACTGATCATTGCCGTGCTGATCGGGGCGATCGTGGTCCTCATGCGCTCCCGCTCCCCACAGCGCTCGGTCGAGTCGCGGCAGGCCCGCGAGCTGGCCGACCGGCGCTGGGCGGCGGTGCGACGGGTCGCCGAGGAGGACGTGACCCAGTTGGGCCAGCAGGTGGCCCAGGCTCCCGTTCCGCAGTCCCTCGACGAGGACGCGGCGAAGGACTTCGACGACGCCCTTGCCGCCTACGAGCGGGCCAAGGAGACCCTGGCTGCGGCGGCCCATCCCGACGACCTGCAGTGGGTGTCGAAGTCGCTCGACGACGGCCGCTTCGCCCTGGCCCGCCTCGAGGCACGCAGCGAGGGTCGCCCGCTGCCCAGCCGTCGGGCGCCGTGCTTCTTCGACCAGCGCCACGGCGTGTCCGTGGGGGAGGCATCCTGGGCCCCGGCTGGTGGGGCCGTGCGCGACGTTCCCGTGTGCGCCGCCTGCCAGGCCCGGATCGCCGATGGCCTGGACCCGCAGGCCCGGCTGGTGCCCACGGCCGCAGGGGATCGGCCCTACTACGACGCCGGCCCGGAGTACGCACCCTGGGCGCGGGGGTGGTACGCCGCGTCGGGCATGTACATGATGAACAACATGCTGCTGGGCACGCTGCTGCTGCAGTCGATGTACCTGCCCGCCGGGTATGACTACTTCGGCGCAGGGGACGCCGGTGGTGGGGACGCCGACGGCGGCGACACGGGGACTCCGGTGGTGGCGACTCCGGGGACTCCGGTGGTGGCGACCTCGGCGGCGGTGGATTCGACGGGGGCGGTGGCGACGGCGGCGGGTTCGACTTCGGCGACTTCGGCTTCTAGCCGGCCCGGGCCGCAACCGGGTGCGCAGTGGTGGCCCGGGGCTCGGGGAGCCGCGCGGACACCAGCGCGGCGACCACCAGCAGCGCCACCGCGCCGAGCAGGGCGACCGTGAACCGGCCGTCCGTCGTGCGCAGCGCGGACATCGCGTAGACGAACACGACCGAGCCCTGGCCGAACAGCTGCATCAGGCCGTTGGAGGTGCCCTCCGGCGTGGGCCGGGTCACCTCCGCGGCGTACTGGAACCCGATGGGCAGCGCCGAGACCAGGAAGAAGCCGAGCGCGAACCCGCAGACCAGAAGCACCGGCATGGAGGTGGCGTAGGCGATCCCGAGCAGTCCGGGGATGGCCCCGGCGAAGGCGAGGACGAGGAACGGTGCGCGTCGGCCCCGCCGGTCGGAGAGGGCCGGCAGCACCACGGCGCCGATGAGGCCGCCCACCAGGAGAACCGCCCCCAGCGTCCCGGCGTCCGACGGGGTGAACCCGCGGGGTCGGATGATCGCCTCCACCCAGGTCGTCAGGCCGTTGAAGACCCCAAGTCCCACGAAGGCGATGGCCAGGACCGCCCAGAAGGCACGGTTGCGCAGGGCCGAGCGCAGGCCGTCGAGCACCAGGGCGCGATGCTGCTGGTCCGCGGGAGAGGCCGGGGTCGGCGGGTCCGAACGTGCGAGCAGGACGAAGAGGGCGGCAGAGGCAGCCGCGGCGATGCCGTAGAGCAGCTGCACGCGGGCGATGGACATCGACTGGATCAGCACCGGGCTGAGCACCATTCCCAGTGCGGTGCCGACGAGGTTGCCCACCGTCACCAGCCCGACGGCGGTCGCCCGCTGATCGGGGGCGAACCACCGGGCCGGCATCGTCGTCCAGGCGTTGAGAAGCAGGGGCTGCGCCGCGGCGATACCGAGCGTGGCGGCCATCGCCAGGGCGTAGTTCGAGCCCGCGAGACCGCGCAGCACGCCGCAGACGCCCATGAGCAGCGAGCCCAGCCCGACCGCGATGCGGAACCCGCGCGTGTCGATCAGCCATGAGGCCGGGATCGACAGCGGGATGAAGGCGAGCATGAACACCATCGCGAATGCGCCGATGGCCACGTCGCTGACCCCGTAGAACTGCGCGGCGGGCCCGGTGATCGGTGCGTAGCCGATCCAGAGCGTCTGGATGGTGACGTTCACCAACGTGAACACGGCAAGGACCACCCAGCGATACGGGTACACGCGCACGGTGGACACAGCGTGGATCATGCCAGCGGGCGCACGGCCGGTGCCGGTCCGGCGAGCCGAATCGCTGTCGGCGCCCGGGACGGTGAGGATGGGGGCGTGGACAACACTGTCGTGAAGGTGATCGCATTGGTCCTGGTCGTGCTGATGGTGGTGGGCGTGTTCATCAGCTTCCTCTGACCGGGCGAGGGCGGGCTGGGTCAGGCTCCGCCGGAACGCTCGTGGACGGTTGGCTCGACAGGCCCGTCCAGAGGGCCGGTGCGGCAGGGCCAACCCCCTGACGGGTGACACGCCGTCCGACCTCGCACACGTGAAACCGCGCGGCAACACGCGCTTGTCGGCCCCAGCCCCTACGCTGCGGCCCATGAACCTGACACCCGCGCTGTTCCGTGGCTACCAGAGGTCGTGGCTCGGCCGCGACGTGATCGCCGGCGTGACGCTGGCTGCAGTGGCCATCCCCGAGACCATGGGCTACACGTCCATCGCCCAGACGCCGATCTGACCGGCCTCTACACGGTCATCTTCCCGACGATCGTCTTCGCGCTCCTCGGCGTCGTCCCGCCTGCTGGTGGTCGGTGCCGACTCGGCCACCGCGGCGGTCCTGGCCGCGGGCCTGGCCGGGCTGGGCGTCGCCGGGCTGACCCCCTACTCGCCCGAGTGGCTCGCCGTACTGCAGCCTCATCGCGCTCGTCTGCGGCGCCATGCTGCTCCTGGCGCGCGCTGCTCAAGCTCGGGTTCCTCGGTGACTTCCTCAGCGCCTCGGTGCTCATCGGCTTCCTCACCGGTGTCGGCATCCAGGTGTTCACCGGCCAGATCCCGGACATGCTCGGGAGTGCCCAAGGGCACGGGGAACTGGTTCCAGCAGCAGTGGGGGACGATCCAGTCAGATCCCGGACGCCAACCTCGCGACCTTCGCCTTCGCCGTCGGGACGCTCGCGATCATCGTCGGCGTTCAAGAGGTTCGCGCCCAAGGTCCCCGGTGCGGTGGTCGCCGTGATCGCTGTCCATCATCGTGTCAACGGCCATCGATGCCGCGCGCGACGGCGTGGCGTCGTCGGGGCGGTCCAGGGCGGCTTCCCGCCGATCGGGCTGCCCGGCGGCGTCAGCTGGAGCTGACGTGCCGAGTGTGCTCGCATCGCCTTCTCGTGCTTCGTGCTCATCATCGCTCAGAGCGCGGCCACCTCGCGCAGCTTCGCCGCCAAGCACGGCCAGCGGGTGGACATCAACCACGACATCGTGGGCCTGAGCGCCGCGAACTTCGCCGCTGGCCTGAGTGGCACCTTCGTGGTCAACGGCAGCCCCACCAAGACCCAGATCCTCGACGAGCAGGGGGCCGGACGCCAGGTCGCCAACCTCGACGATGTCGCTTGGTCGTGCTCCTCTTCGTCCTGTTCTTCACCGGGCTGCTGACGAACATGCCGAAGGCCGTACTGGCCGGGATCGTCTTCATGATCGGTCTCGAGCCTGATCGACGTCGCCGGGCTGAAGGCGCATCCGTGGCCGACGCGGTTCAGCGAGTTCGTCATCGCGTGCCTCACCGCCGTCGTCGTCTTCGCGGTCGGCGTCGAGCAGGGCATCATCCTGGCCATCGTGCTGTCGATCCTCGAGATCGTCCGCCGCGCCTACCACCCGCAGCTTCGTGGTCGGCGAAAGCGTCGGATGGCGAGCCGACCTACGTGCCAGCTGCCACCCGGGGCGCAGAGCGTGCCAGGCCTCATCGTCTTCCGCTACGACGCCGAGCTCTTCTACGCCAACGCCAGCCGGTTCACCGACGACGTGAAGGCGCTGATCGACGGCGCGCCGGACCCGGTGCGCTGGGTGGTGCTCGACGCGGCGCGATCACCGACGTCGACTACTCCGCCGGCGTTCAGTTCCACGACCTCGTCGAGTTCCTGGGAGCCCGTGGCATCACAGTCGCCCTGATCCGCGCCGACGACGCGCTGCGCGAGACCCTGACCAACTACCACGTGCTCGGTGGGGACTCGCCCGTGCGGGTGTTCCCCTCCATGAACGAGGCACTGCGCGCCTTCCAGGCCGACGTGCCCGCAGCCACGTAGCGCGACGGCGCGCACTGCCCACACGCGACGGTGGCCGGCTCCCGTGAGGGAACCGGCCACCGTCGGTCGGTGCGTGAGGTGGTGCGTCAGTCGGCGAGGTCCGCGCCGATGACCTTGATCATCTCGACGACCTTGTTGCTGTAGCCCCACTCGTTGTCGTACCAGGCCACGAGCTTGACGAAGGTCGTCGTTCAGCGCGATGCCGGCCTCGGCGTCGAAGATCGAGGTGCGGGGGTCGCCGATGAAGTCGGTGGAGACGACCTCGTCCTCGGTGTAGCCCGAGGATGCCCTTGAGCGGTCGCCCTCGGAGGCGGCCTTCATGGCGGCCTTGATCTCGTCGTAGGTGGCGGGCGTCTCCAGCTCGACGGTCAGGTCGACCACGGAGACGTCGGCGGTGGGCACGCGGAAGGCCATGCCGGTGAGCTTGCCGTTCAGCTCGGGCATGACCTTGCCGACGGCCTTGGCCGCGCCGGTGGAGGACGGGATGATGTTCTCGCAGGCCGCCGCGACCGCCGCGCCAGTCCTTGTTGCGACGGGCCGTCCACCGTCTTCTGCGTGGCGGTGGTGGCGTGCACGGTGGTCATCAGGCCTTCGCTGATGCCGAAGTTGTCGTTGATGACCTTGGCCAGGGGGGCCAGGCAGTTGGTGGTGCAGGAGGCGTTGGAGACGATCGTCTGCCCGGCGTAGCTGTCGGAGTTGACGCCCATCACGAACATCGGGGTGTCGTCCTTGGACGGCGCGGAGAGGACGACCTTCTTGGCGCCGGCCTCGATGTGCTTGGAGGCCGAGGCCTTGTCGAGGAACAGGCCGGTGGACTCCACGACGTACCTCGGCACCGACCTCGCCCCACTTCAGGGCCGCGGGATCGCGCTCGGCGGTGAGCCGGATCGTGTTGCCGTTCACGATCAGGTTCGTGCCCTCGACGACGTCGCCCTTGAAGCGGCCGTGCATCGAGTCGTACTTGAGCATGTACGCCAGGTAGTCCGGATCGAGAAGGTCGTTGATACCCACGATCTGGATCGTGTCCGGGTGGTCGGTCATGGCGGCGCGGAACACCAGCCGCCCGATCCGGCCGAACCCGTTGATGCCTACCTTGATTGCCATGTGCGTCCTTCCAGTGGTCGTTGCAGGCCGACATTCACCCTACCGGCCGGGCTCGGGCCTCGCCTGCTGGCTGATGGCCGGCAGTCGAGGGGCCGGACAACTCTGGGTGACGGGCTCGCCACGGATCCAGGGGAGGCTCGCGGGTCCCGGAGTTGGGGACGGGCACGGCCGGGCACGGCCGGTCAGGGTAGGTCAGGTGGACCTGGGTCGGTCAGCCCGGCCTGGGTCGGTCAGCCGGGCCTGGGTCGGTCAGGCCGCGCTCGGGTAGCGCAGGTCCGAGCGCCGCGCGTAGCCACCGGTGTACGAGCCGATGTCGATGACGAAGGCCAGCGCGACCAGGAACCAGTCGAAACCAGCCACGTCACCGCTCCACCACGACAGCAGCACGTAGGCCAGCGTCGTGTAGGGCAGCAGGAAGAACCCGATGAGCGGGAGCACCCAGGACCCGTCGAAGGCCTTGGTGATCTCGTCGTTGAAGATGGCCATCAGGAACAGGGCCAGGCGCGGCGCGAACGCACCCAGCAGCAGGACGAAGCAACCGCACATCGCAAGTCTCCTCACCGATCGACTGGCCCCACCGTAGGCCACGTGGCGCCTTCGTCGCCCGCGGCCGGGTGCGCGGTAGCCTGCGCCGAGCCGATCTCCGGGAGGGAACCCCATGGCCGACCTGACATTCCGCAGCGACATCACCGTCGAGCTGGTCAAGCACGCCGCCAGCGACGCCGACGTGATCTGGGCTGCCCGGGTGTCGACCAAGGGCGAGCAGTCCCTGGCGGACCTCGATGCGGACCCGGCCAAGTCCGCCGGCCTGATCAACTACCTGATGCGCGACCGGCACGGCTCGCCGTTCGAGCACTACTCGATGACGTTCTTCGTGCAGGCGCCGATCTTCGTGTGCCGCGAGTACTTGCGCCACCGGATCGCCTCCTACAACGAGGAGTCGGGCCGCTACAAGGTCCTCGAGCCCGACGTTCTACGTCCCGGCCCCGGAGCGCAAGCTCGTCCAGGTCGGCAAGCCCGGCTCCTACGACTTCGTCGACGGCACGCCGCAGCAGCACGACATCGTCGCGCCGAGACCGAGACCGCCTGCCGCCCGGCCTACGCCGCCTACGAGTCGATGCTCGCCGCCGGCGTGGCCCGCGAGGTGGCCCGGATCGTGCTGCCGCTGACCATCTACTCCTCGATGTACGTGACGATGAACGCCCGGGCCCTGATGAACTTCCTCTCCCTGCGCAAGCACAGCGCCGAGGCGCGGTTCCCGAGCTTCCCGCAGCGCGAGATCGAGATGGTCGCCGAGCGATAGGAGGAGGAGTGGCCCGCCTGATGCCGCTGACCCACGCCGCGTTCGAGGCCAACGGCCGGGTGGCCCCCTGATCCGTGCGCGGCCGGACCCCCTGCGCAGGGCCCGCCGCGAGGCCCTGGCGCTGCGTGCCGCCGACGCGCCACTGACGGGCACGGTGCTGCGGACCGTTACTCTGCGGGCATGGCTCCTGAACCACGCACCGCCCCCTTCGGACACGTGCTCACCGCCATGGTCACCCCGTTCACCGCCGACGGTGCGCTCGACCTCGACGGCGCGGCCGCGCTGGCCTCGCACCTGGTCGACGACGGCGGCCACGACGGGCTCGTCGTCAACGGCACCACGGGGGAGTCCCCGACCACCACCGACGCGGAGAAGGCCGAGAGCCTGCGCGCGGTCGTCGAGACGGTGGGCGACCGGGCCACCATCGTCGCCGGCGTCGGGCACCAACGACACCGCGCCACACCATCGAGCTCGCCCGAGCAGGCCGCAGGAGGCCGGCGCCCACGGTCTGCTGGTGGTCACGCCCTACTACAACAAGCCGCCGCAGCCGGGTCTCTCGGCCCACTTCCCCGCGGTCGCCGACGCCACCGGACCTGCCGGTCATGACCTACGACATCCCCGGGCGCACCGGGGTGCCGATCGAGCCGCGACACGTTCGCAGCGCATCGCCGAGCACCCGCGCATCGTGGCCAACAAGGACGCCAAGGGCGACCTGGCGCGCGCCGGCCGGGGTGATGCGCGCGCACACGGACCTGGCCTGGTACTCCGGCGACGACGCGCTGAACCTGCCGCTGCTGGCGATCGGCGCCGTCGGCATGGTCAGCGTGGTCGGGCCACGTGCTGGCCGACCGGATGCGCCGCCATGGTCGCCGCGCATCGTGCCGGTGACGTCGCCACGGCGACCGCGCTCAACGCCGTCGATGATCCCGGTCTACGTGGGGTCATGTCCCGGACCCAGGGCGTGATCCTGGCCAAGGCCGCGCTGCCGAGCTCGGTCTGCCTGCGGCCCGGCCCGGCTGCCGCTGCTGCGACGCCACGCCCGAGCAGGTGGCCACGCCTGGCGCCGACCTGCGCCGCGACCTGCGGGCCGGCGGGTTCGACCGCGTGAGGCCCGGGCACATCCTCCCTGCCGGCGCCCCCCGCGCTCGAGCCCGGGACCTGCGGATCGTCGCCGCTCGGCGGGCTCGGCGAGATCGGGCGCAACATGACCGTGCTGGAGCTCGACGGCCGCGCTGCTCGTCGTCGACTGCGGCGTGCTCTTCCCCGAGGAGTCACCAGCCCGGGGTCGACCTGATCCTGCCGGACTTCTCCTACATCGCCGACCGCCTCGGCGACATCGACGGCGATCGTCCTCACCCACGGCCACGAGGACCACATCGGGGCCGTGCCGTTCCTGCTGCGCGGACGCGAGCGACATCCCGCTGCTCGGCTCGCGGCTGACGCTGGCGATGGTCGAGGCCAAGCTGCGCGAGCACCGGATCAAGGCGTACTCGATGCGAGGTCGAGCGAGGGCCAGCGCGAGCAGATCGGGCCCGTTCGACTGCGAGTTCTTCGCGGTGAACCACTCGATCCCCGACGCGCTCGCGGTGGCGCATCCGCACCGCCGCCGGGCACGGTGGTGCACACCGGCGACTTCAAGATGGACCAGCTGCCCCTGGACGGGCGGATCACCGACCTGCGCGCCCTGGCCCGCCTCGGCGACGAGGGCGTCGACCTGGTCCATGGTCGACTCCACCAACGCCGAGGTGCCCGGCTTCGTCGCCTCCGAGGCGCGACATCGCCCCGGTGCTCGACCGGGTCTTCGCACCGGGCGCCGGGCCGGGTCATCGTGGCCAGCTTCGCCTCGCACGTGCACCGCGTCCAGCAGGTGCTCGACGCCGCGGCCGCCCACGGCCGCAAGGTCGCCTTCGTCGGCCGGTCGATGGTGCGCAACATGAACGTCGCCCGCGACCTGGGCTACCTGACACGTGCCCGGGGCTCATCGTGAGCCTCCGACGACCTGACGACCTGCCCGACGACGAGGTCGGTGCTGATCTGCACCGGGTCGCAGGGCGAGCCGATGGCGGCGCTGTCGCGGATCGCCAACGGCGACCACCAGATCAGGTGGGGCACGGCGACACGGTGATCCTGGCGTCGTCGCTGATCCCGGGCAACGAGAACGCCGTCAACCGGGTGATCAACGGTCTGACCCGCTGGGGCGCCAAGGTGGTCCACAAGGGCAACGCCCTGGTGCACGTCTCCGGGCACGCCTCGGCCGGCGAACTGCTCTACTTCTACAACCTGCGTCACGCCCGCGCAACGTCATGCCGGTGCACGGCGAGTGGCGCCACCTGCGGGCCAACGCCGCGCTGGCCGAGCAGACCGGGGTGCCCGCCGACCGGATCGTGCTCGCCGAGGACGGCGTCGTGGTCGACCTGCGTCGACGGCCGGGCCAAGGTCGTCGGCGCGGTGGCCGTGCGGCTACGTCTACGTCGACGGCTCCTCGCGTCGGGCGACATCACCGAGGCCTCGCTGAAGGACCGCCGGATCCTGGGCGAGGAGGGCTTCATCTCGGTGTTCGTCGCCGTCGACCTCAGCACCGGCAAGGTGGTCGCCGGGCCCGAGATCCACGCCCGCGGCTTCGCCGAGGACGACGAGATCTTCGCCGACGTGCTGCCCGCAGCTGACCAAGGCCCTCGAGGACGCCCTGGTCCACGGCGGCACCGACGCGCACGCCCTCGAGCAGGTCGTCCGCCGGCAGGTGGGCCGCTGGGTCAGCGCCAAGACCCACAGCGCCGCCCCATGATCGTCCCCGTCGTCGTCGAGGCCTGACCCCGCACACCTCCCGGCACCCCCTCGGCCACCCCTCGGCACCCCTCGGCCAGAATCTCCCGAACGTGCTCGATTCTCCCGGAGCAACGGGAGAATCGAGCACGTTCGGGAGAATCGCCCGGGACAGGGTGGCCGGGGGCGGGGCGGGCGGCGCGGGGCTGGGCGGGCGGCGCGGGGCGGACGACACGGGGTCGGGCCCGCGGCGAGGTGGGCGCCGGGGGAGCGGGGTCCCGGTAACCTCGCGACCATGGCCACCAAGTCCCCTGCGCGCGCCCAGACGGGCTCGTCGCGGGCGAAGCAGGGCAGCGGCAGGGGTGCGTCCTCGCGCTCCGGCCAGGCCCGCAGCGCCCCCTCCCGTTCGGTCCCCCGCACCGCGGCCAAGCCCTCGGCACGGCGTCGGCCCGGCCCGTTCGCCCGGTTCGTCCGCGCGCTCGGACGCCTGTCCATGCGGCTGTGGTTCCTGCTGGCCGCCCTGGTCGGCGGCATCGCGCGTGGCTTGAGCCGCAGCGCGCGGGACATCGACTCCACCCACCGGCGCGACGGCATCGGCCTTCTGCTGTTCACCCTGACGATCATCGTGGCCGCCGTCGCCTGGTTCTCGATCGACGGCTGGATGACCGGCGTGGTCACCGCCGTGGTCACGGGCGCGGTCGGGGCCCTCGACGTGGTCGTGCCGCTGTTCCTGTTCTGGGCCACGCTGCGCTTCTGGCGCCACCCCGACCAGGGTGAGGTGACCGGTCGCGTGGCCATCGGCTGGGCCGTGCTGCTGGCGGCCACGTGCGGCATCTGGGCCCTGGCCCACGGCGCCCCCACCCCGGGGGACGGGGCCGACGCGATGCGTGCCGCCGGCGGCTGGGTCGGCTGGCTGGTCACCGCCCCCATCGTCTCTGCGATCGGCACGTGGCTGGCCTACCTGTGGCTGATCGTGCTCTTCGGCTTCGGACTCCTGGTGGTCACCGCGACCCCGATCCACGCCGTGCCCACGCGACTGGTCGCGCTGCGCGACCGCGTCCTGCTGCGTGGGTCCACGCCGACGGATCCGGCGGACGCCCCCGCCGCGGGCGGCATGGCCCTCGACGGCGGCGCTCGGTTCGCCGAGCTCGACGACGAGACCGCACCGTCTGCGACCGGGAGCCCCGCCGACGAGGGTTCCGACGCCCCGGGCACCGTGGCGGGCAGCGGGTCGCCGTCGCTGGCGGTGCCTGAGGCCCCCGGTGCCGCCGCCCCGGCCACGGGCCTGCGGGCCCGCGCGGCCGGGATCTGGAAGGGCCTGCGCCGTGGGCGCCCCGCGCCGGCGCCGGTCTACGACGGCCCACTGGCCGGCGACGAGGCGTTCGTCTCCCCGGTGGCCACTGCACCGGGCACGCCGGGCGCCGACGACGAGCCGGAGCAGACCCTGGCCGACGCCTGCGCGCCTGGTTCCCAGAGGGCGGCGTCGCACCCGAGGCGATCCGAGGGCAGCGCGGGCTCGCAGCCGGTCGCCGACCCGAGCGCCCCTGCGGTCCAGGTCCCCGGGAACCCCGCCCTGGCATCCCTGGTCGCCACGGTGGACCCGGGCGCGCCGGGCGCCAAGGCCCCGGGACACCACACCGTGGCCATCGCCAAGCCCGAGCAGCTGCGCCTTCCGGGTGCCCCGGACTACCGCCTGCCGCGCGCCCACCCTGCTCAAGCCCGGCAGCGCCCCCAAGGCCCGCTCGGCCTCCAGCGACCGGGTCGTGGCGTCCCTGACCGACGTGCTCACCCAGTTCGAGATCGACGCCCAGGTCACCGGCTACACCCGTGGGCCGACGGTGACCCGCTACGAGGTGGAGCTCGGCCAGAGCGTGAAGGTCGAGCGCGTCACCGCGCTGGCCAAGAACATCGCCTACGCGGTGGCCACCGCCGACGTGCGCATCCTGAGCCCGATCCCGGGCAAGAGCGCGATCGGCATCGAGATCCCCAACACCGACCGCGAGATGGTCTCCCTGGGCGACACGCTGCGCTCGCCGTCGGCCCTGGCCGACCACCACCCGCTGCTCGTCGGCCTCGGCAAGGACGTCGAGGGCGGCTACGTGTGCGCCAACCTCGCGAAGATGCCGCACATCCTGGTCGCGGGCGCCACCGGCGCGGGCAAGTCCAGCTGCATCAACGCGCTGGTCACCAGCATCCTGATGCGCTCGACACCGGCCGAGGTGCGCCTGGTCATGGTCGACCCGAAGCGGGTCGAGCTGACGGCCTACGAGGGCATCCCGCACCTGATCACACCGATCATCACGAACCCGAAGAAGGCGGCCGAGGCCCTGCAGTGGGTGGTCCGCGAGATGGACGCCCGCTACGACGACCTGGCCCACTTCGGGTTCCGGCACATCGACGACTTCAACCGCGCCGTCCGCTCGGGCGCGCTGACCGTTCCGCCGGACTCCCAGCGGGTGCTCACGCCCTATCCCTACCTGCTGGTCATCGTCGACGAGCTCGCCGACCTCATGATGGTCGCCCCGCGCGACGTCGAGGAGGCGATCGTGCGGATCACCCAGCTGGCCCGCGCCGCGGGCATCCACCTGGTGCTGGCCACGCAGCGCCCGAGCGTCGACGTGGTCACCGGCCTGATCAAGGCCAACGTGCCCAGCCGCCTGGCCTTCGCCACCTCGAGCCAGACCGACAGCCGCGTGATCCTGGACCAGTCCGGTGCCGAGGCCCTGGTCGGCCAGGGTGACGGGCTGTTCCTGCCGATGGGTGCGTCGAAGCCGATCCGGATCCAGGGTGCGTTCGTGCCGGAGTCCGAGATCCGCGCGGTGGTGGGTCACGTCAAGAAGCAGCTGGCGGCGCAGTACCGCGACGATGTGCTGACCGAGACCAGTGCGCGCAAGGACGTCGACGAGGAGATCGGCGACGACCTCGACCTGCTCGTGGCCGCGATCGAGCTCGTGGTGACCACCCAGTTCGGATCCACGTCGATGCTGCAGCGCAAGCTGCGCGTCGGGTTCGCCAAGGCCGGCCGGCTGATGGACCTGATGGAGTCCCGCGGGGTCGTCGGCCCGTCGGAGGGGTCCAAGGCCCGTGATGTGCTGGTCAAGGCCGACGAGCTCGATTCCGTGCTGGCCGAGCTCCAGCACGGCGGCTGAGGTCCCCGGTGGCCTACCCTGCAACGGTGGGCACACCCCGGGTCGCGCTGATCACCCTCGGGTGCGCCCGCAACGAGGTGGACTCCGAGGAGCTCGCCGGCCGCCTGGCCGCCGGTGGCTTCACCCTGGTCGATGACGAGGCCGACGCCGACGCGGTGCTGGTCAACACCTGCGGGTTCATCGAGGCCGCCAAGAGCGAGTCCGTCGACGTGCTGCTCTCAGCGGCCGGCACGACACCCGACGGCAGGCACCGTGCGGTGGTCGCCGTGGGGTGCATGGCCGAGCGGTACGGCACGCAGCTGGCCGCGGAGCTGCCCGAGGCCGACGCCGTGCTCGGCTTCGACGCGTACCCGGACATCGCCGCCCGGCTCGGGGCGATCATCGGCGGGGAGCGCCCGGCCAGCCATGTGCCCCGCGACCGCCGCGAGCTGCTCGCCCCTGGCGCCGGTGGACCGCCGGCCCGGCCAGGTGCACGTGCCCGGCCACGGCTCGGCGCCGTCGATGATCTCGATCGGGCGCGAGGAGCCGGGCTCGGGGGTCGGGCCGGCCTGGATCCGCCGACGCATCTCAGGCGGCCCGGTCGCCTCGCTGAAGATCGCCTCGGGGTGCGACCGGCGCTGCGCGTTCTGCGCGATCCCCTCCTTCCGCGGCTCCTTCGTCTCACGCCCGCGAGCGGAGCTGGTGGCCGAGGCCCAGTGGCTGGCCGGTCAGGGTGTGCGCGAGCTCGTCCTGGTCAGTGAGAACTCCACCTCCTACGGCAAGGACCTGGCCGACCCGCGCGCGCTCGAGGGCCTGCTCGCGGACCTCGCGGCCGTTCCCGGGATCGCGCGCATCCGGGTGTCCTACCTGCAGCCGGCGGAGGTGCGCCCCTCCCTGATCGCGGCCATGCTCGCCGAACCGGTCGTGGCCGACTACTTCGACCTGAGCTTCCAGCACGCCGCAGCGCCGCTGCTGCGCCGCATGCGCCGGTTCGGCGGCACGCAGTCGTTCCTCGAGCTGATCGCGACCATCCGCGCGGGTGCCCCCGAGGCGGGGATCCGCAGCAACGTGATCGTCGGGTTCCCCGGTGAGACGCAGGACGACATCCAGGAGCTTCTCGCCTTCCTCGCCGAGGCGCAGATGGACGCGGTGGGGGTCTTCGGCTACTCCGACGAGGACGGCACCGAGGGCGCCGGCATGGACGGCAAGCACGACGCCGCCGAGATCCGCTCCCGGGTCTCGGAGGTGGCCGCCCTGGCCGACGAGGTGATGGCCCAGCGCGCCGAGCAGCGGATCGGGACCGAGGTCGAGGTGCTCGTCGAGGAGGTGGCCGAGGGGCAGGCGCTCGGCCGGGCCGGGCACCAGGGCCCCGAGGATGGCGCCACGACTGTGGCCCTGGTCGATGCCGATCCGCAGCGGGTCCGGCCCGGGAGCCTGGTGCGGGCCGTGGTGGAGTCCACCGATGGGGTGGACCTTCTTGGCGTGGAGGTGCCGGTTGTCCGCATCTGATCCGTCCTCCGTCGACCCCCTGGCCGAGCCGCCGACCATGCACGAGCGTGTCGTCACCGGCTGGGCGCAGCTGTGGAACGTGCCCAACCTGCTGACCCTGCTGCGCATCCTGCTGATCCCGGTCTTCTGGTACCTGCTGATGTACCAGGACGGCACCAACGCCGCGGCCCGGCTCGCGGCCACCGTGATCTTCATCGTCGCGGCGATCACCGACTGGGTGGACGGCTACCTGGCGCGTCGGCAGGGCCTGGTCACCACGTTCGGCAAGATCGCCGACCCGCTGGCCGACAAGGCCTTGACCGGGGCGGCGCTCATCGGCCTGTCCGTGCTGGGGGAGCTGTGGTGGTGGGTCACGATCCTGATCCTGGCCCGCGAGATCGGGGTGACCCTGATCCGGTTCGTGGTGCTCAAGCACGGGGTCATCCCGGCCAGCCGCGGAGGCAAGCTCAAGACGATCTTCCAGATGGTGGCGATCGTGCTGTTCCTGCTGCCCATCGACGCGGACATGACCGTGCTGTGGTGGGGGCGCAACCTCGTGATGGCCATCGCCGTGCTGCTGACCGCCGTGACCGGCCTGGACTACATCGCCAAGGCGACCCGAACCCGCTCGGACTCGAAGGCCGCCAAGGCGGGACGCGCCCAGGCCCGGGCCGACCGGGACGCGGGGCTCGCGGCCGGTGCTGCTGCGACACCGACCACCGACCTCGCGGATGGCGCCGGCACGTCCGGGGAGAACTAGGTGGACGCCGCGGCCTCCGGTGGGAACGCGCGCGACGACCACGGCGACGTGGCGTCGGTGATCGCCCGGATGGCCCAGGCCGGCCAGACGATCGCCCTGGCCGAGTCCGTCACCGGCGGCCTGATCAGCGCTGCGCTGACCTCGGTTCCCGGCTCCTCTGCCGTGGTGCGGGGGGCGGTGGTCGCCTACGCCACGGAGGTGAAGCTGGGCGTGCTGCGCGTCGACGCCGAGCTGGTCGCACGCGAGGGGGTCGTGCATCCCGAGGTGGCGGTGCAGATGGCGCGCGGGGCCCGCATGCTGCTCGGATCCACGCACGCCGTGGCCACGACCGGCGAGGCCGGCCCGGACTCGGCCAGCGGCCAACCCGTGGGCACGGTGCACGTCGCCGCCCTGGGACCCATGGGTGCCCTGGTCGCCTCGCTGAACGCGCGCGGATCCCGCGACGAGATCCGCGCGGCGGCCGCAGGGGCTGCGCTGGAGGTCCTCTGGCAGCTGCTGGCCCAGGAGGCAGCCGGATCCGCTCCCACCGGGCCCCCCTCGTTGAGCTGAACGGGTGACAACGACCACCCGCAGCGGGTGGTTCGTGCTCAGGGCACCGGGGAACAAGGGCGCGCCGCGTGGCGTTGGAGTGAATGCAGGCAGCGTGACTCGAGGATCGGGTTGTAGTCTGTCAGCGTGAAGGGAAGGGGACCGCAATGGTGATCCTGCGTCACGTGATCGGCGAGGAGTTGCGCCGACTGCGTCAGGACCAGGGTCGGACCCTGCGCGACGTCAGTGCGACCGCGCGCGTCTCCCTGGGCTACCTCTCGGAGATCGAGCGTGGGCAGAAGGAGGCCTCCAGCGAGTTGCTGGCGGCCATCTGCACCGCCCTGGATGTGCCCCTGTCCAGCCTCCTGCGCTCCGTGAGCGACGAGGTCAGCACCCTCGAGGCCGTATCGGCCGCGGCAGGTGTCGCGCAGGCTGCGTGATCGCCCGCAGGTTGCGTGATCCCGCACTCAGGGTGCGTGATCCGCACTCAGGCGGGCGTGGCGCCCGGCGTGGGCGCGAGTGTGTGCCGGGCCGACGGGTGTCATCGCGGGCACGTCCCGCTGATCGGGCTGATCGGGCGCATCCCGTGGGGAGGGGTTTCCGGCCTGTCAACCCCGCAGGCGGTAGCCGTTGGGCGTGAGGTGGAAGCCGGCGCCCACGAGTGCCGCCCCAACCTCGGCCACCCGGTCGGCCTCGATCGACAGCGCGTCCAGGCCGTTGATCCGCCGGATGGTCAAGGGGCCGACCGCCCCGGACCCGACGGCCCGGACCAGCGCCGCCGCAGCCTGGTCGAGCACCGCGGGCTCCACGGGGCCCAGGCCCTGGCCCGTGGAGTCGTCCGGGACCGCGAAGCTCAACAGGCTTCGCCCGCCACGTTCCACGTAGAGGACCGGTCGGCCGCGGACCAGCACCACGTGGCATCCCGCGCCGCGTGACGGGCGATGGGCAGTGCCACCGGTGCCCGCCCACTCGCTGGCCGGCCAGTCCAGCGCGGCGCCGTAGGCGTTGGCCGGGTCGGCGGTGGCCAGCACGAGCGGTGCACTGCCGGCCTCGCGGATCTCGCGCTCGGTGAGCCGGAGGCGATCCACCACACCAGGCAGCGCGAACTGTGCGCCGCCCAGGCCCTCGACCGCATGGACCCGCTGGACAAGGCCGCGCTCCTCCATCGCGACCATGGTGCGGTAGGCCGCAGCGAAGCCGCCCGGGTCGCCGCCATTCGCGATGGCGCCACGTGTCACCAGGCCGTGGCGGTCGAGTTGCGCGTGCGCCCGGGCGACCGCGGCGACCTCGGGGGCACCTCGTCCGGGATCAGGGCGAACCAGCGGCCGACGAGCGTGGCCGGTCCGGGTGCGCCGCGGGCGGGCGAGGTGGCGACGTCGTGGCCCGGCGATCCCGACCCGAGCTGCCCGCGCGGCCGGGACAGGTCGGCGTACCGTCCGCGAGGGGGGCGCACCGGCCCCCGCCGGGCCGCCGGGGCGTGGCGTCGTCGCGTGCCCCGAGCCCCCCGCAGCAGCCGCACGGGTTCGAGGGTGTCGTTGGAGATCCAGCCGCACCACATCAGCGCAGTCAACTGTTCGGCAATCGCGGGGGAGGGGTACCCGTCGCTGCCCAGCCGACGGACGAGATCGGCCAACGACCAGCCGCCACCCTGACCCAGCACCTCGAGGATCGCCCGCGCCACCGGCTCCTCGGGTGGCTGCGGATCGCGGGGCAGCAGGAACGCGCCGTCCGGCGGTGCCAGCGCGACCCATCCGTCCCCACCGGACCAGGGCCGCCGTGGCGCACCAGGTGAGCTCACCAGACGCGGTGAGCTCATCGAGCATCCCCGGCTCGTAGTCGGATACCCGCGCGGGCAGGATCGAGTCCTCCAGGGCGGAGGCCGGCACGGGTTGGGCCCCGAACGCACGGATCGCGGCGAGTACCCCGTCGACGCCGCGCAGCCGCTCCCCGCCCTCGGCCCCGATGTGGTGCCAGCGGGGCAGGAACGCCGCAAGAGCAGCTCGATCCACCGGCTCGATCTGGTGGCGCAGGAGGGCTACGGAGCGCCGCTTGATCATCCGCAGCACGTCGGGGTGGCACCACTGGGTTCCCGCGACCTCGGCCAGGAAGCGGCCCTCGATGAGCCGCCCCTGTGCGCCTGCGCGGCGCAGCCAGTCGCTGACCACCGACGGGGCCAGCCCGAGATCCGCGCTCACCTGCTCGGCCCGGAATGGTCCGTGGGTCCGGGCGAAGCGGGCCATCAGGTCGTCGATGGGGTGCGCCACGGGCTCCAGGTGCGCCTGGGCAAGGCCGGGTGGCAGCGGCGCACCCACGCCGTCGCGCAGCCTCGCGGCGTCCTCGACTGCCGCCCAGACCGCGGTGCCCGCCAGCCGGGTGCGGAACACCCGGCGCTGGGCCTCGAGCTCGTCGAGCCAGTCCGGGCTGGTGCCGCGCAGGGCGGCCTGCTCGGTGCTCAGGGGGCCTAGGACGCGCAGGATGGTCGGCGGTGTCCTCCGGTCCGCGGGCGCGGCGCTCGGCGGTGAGGTACTGCACCTGGTCGACGACCTGGGCGATCGCCTCCGGTTCGAGCAGGTCGCGCAGGTCGGTCTGACCCAGGAGCTCTCCGAGGAGCGTGGGGTCCAGGGCCAGCGCCGCGGCACGGCGCTCGGCCAGCGGGGAGTCCCCCTCGTAGAGGTACTCCGAGACGTAGCCGAACAGCAGTGAGCGCGCGAAGGGTGAGGGTGCGCTCGGGACGGACTCGACGACCCGGACCCGGCGCTCGCGCACGGCCACCATGAGGGAGACGAGCGCGGGCAGGTCGTAGACGTCCTGCAGGCACTCGCGCACGGCCTCGAGCACGATCGGGAACGTGGGGTGCTCTGCGGCGATCTGCAGCAGTTGTGCCGAGCGCTGGCGTTGTTGCCACAGCGGCGCCCGCCGACCGGGCTGCAGCCGGGGGAGCAGCAGGGCCCGTGCCGCGCACTCGCGGAACCGCGAGGCGAACAGCGCCGAGCTGCCGACCAGCCGGGTCACCTCGCGCTCCACGTCCTCGGGGTCGGGGAACAGGCAGGCGGTGGCCTCGGCCACCCAGTCGTCCTCAGGCAGGTCAGGCAGCCTCGCGACGATGCCGTCATCGCTGTGTTGGACCGCCGCGTCGACGCCGAACCGTTCCCGCAGGCGTTCCCGGGCGACCAGGGCCCACGGGGCGTGCACGCGTGCCCCGAACGGCGAGAGCAGGGTGATGCGCCAGTCGCCGAGCTCGTCGCGGCTGCGCTCGACGACCAGCGTGCGGTCGGTGGGCACGTGGCCGGTGGCCGCCTGCTCGTCGAGGTAGGCCACCAGGTTGCGACGAGGCCGCGTCGTCGAGGCCGAGCCCGGCCAGGGTCGTGCGAGCTGCACCGGGCTCGGCGTGGACGAGGGACCGGGTGAACGCCCCGATGGCCTCGCCCAGCTCGGCGGGGCGGCCCAGGGAGTCGCCGTGCCAGAACGGCAGGCGGCCCGGCGTGCCGGGCGCCGGGCAGCACGGTGACCCGATCATGCGGTGATCTCCGCGATCTGCCAGGTGGTCGCGCCCAGGGAGAAGCTGTCGCCGACGCGGGACTCGTAGACCATCTCCTCGTCGAGTTCGCCCGACGCGACCGCCGCCGACGGCGTGCACGGGGAACAGCCCGCGATCGGGGATGGTGCCGCCCGAGGTGACGGCCAGCCGCTGGGCGCCCGGCCGGGCGCGCACGAGGTCGGTCTCCCGATCCCAGATGACCCGGGGCCGCAGCTCGGCGAACGCATCCGAGGGGTAGCGCCCTGCGAGCATCTCGAGCACCGACTCGAACACCGCGGGTGTCAGGGCCTCGAAGGGCGCGGTGCGCCGTAGCAGTGCCAGCAGCTCCTGGGCCGGCCAGTCGTCCATGGCCACTGAGGCCACGATCTGCTGGGCGGCGACGTCCAGCGGGTTCATCGGGATCCGCAGCGCCTCGATTCCGCCTGAGCGCATACGGTCGACGACGACCGCGCTGCTGAGCAGGTCCGAGCGGTACTTGGGCAGGACCACCCCCACGGAGATCGCCCCGACCTGGTGGCCGGCCCGGCCCACCCGCTGCAGGCCCGAGGCCACCGAGGGGGGTGCCTCGACCTGGATGACCTGGTCGACCAGGCCCATGTCGATGCCCAGCTCCAAGCTGGACGTGGCCACCACGGCGCGAAGCCGGCCGGTCTTGAGGTCCTCCTCGATCAGGGCCCGCTGCTCCTTGCTCACCGACCCGTGATGGGCCCGTGCCAGCACGGGCAGGGCGCCCTGGCTGGCGCCGGCCTGGGCCATCACCTGGGCCGGTGGACGCTGGCCGGTGACCGGTTCCAGGGCACCTTGGCGCTCGGCATGGATCTCGTTGATGCGTGCCGTCAGCCGCTCGGCCAGGCGCCGGGAGTTGGCGAACACGATGGTCGACCGTCGGGAGTCCACCAGGTCGACGATCCTGTTCTCCACGTGCGGCCAGATCGACGTCGACGGCTCCCGCGGGTCTGCCGACGCACTCAGGTCGGCCATGTCCTCCACCGGGACCTGGATCGTGAGGTCCCACTCCTTGGAGCCGGGCTGCTCGACCACCGACACCGGGCCATCGCCGGCCAGGAAGCGGGCGGCCACCTCGGGTGGGCGGACGGTGGCCGAGAGCCCGATCCTCGGTACTGGGCTGCCGACCAGGTGGTCGAGTCGGGCCAGGCTGACGGCAAGGTGGGCCCCGCGCTTGGTCCCCGCCACGGCATGGACCTCGTCGACGATCACGGTCTCGACCCCGGCCAGGATCTCGCGGCTGGCCGAGGTGAGCAGCAGGAACAGCGACTCCGGCGTCGTGATGAGCACGTCCGGGGGCGTGCGCGCCATCCGCCGACGTTCATCGGCGGGCGTGTCGCCAGTGCGCACCCCCACGGTGATCTGCGGGGCCGGCACACCCAGTCGCGAGGCCTGGGCCGCGATTCCGACCAGAGGTGAGCGCAGGTTGCGCTCAACGTCGACGGCGAGGGCCTTCAGGGGGCTCACGTAGAGGACGCGGACCCCACGGCGGGCCCGCGGCGACGCGCATCGGTCGATGGCCCACAGGAAGGCCGCCAGCGTCTTGCCCGAGCCGGTGGGCGCAACCGCGAGCACGCTGCGGCCTTCCTGGATCAGCGGCCAGGCATCGGCCTGGATCCGGGTCGGCTCGCCGAACGCAGCACGGAACCAGGCCCGGGTGGGCTCGGAGAACGCGGCCAGCGGATCCACGTCGCAATAGTGGACCCTGGGTCGGACATCGGTGGGGTCCACGTGCGGGTGCCGGTCGCCTCGGGGGGATGGCACCATTGGTGCTCGTGCGACTCACGGACTTCTGGGAGCGGATGGAGCTCACCTTCGGCGGTGCGTACGCGCGGTCGTGGGCCGATGACCAGCACCTGGCTGCGCTCGGGGGCCGCACCGTCACCCAGGCGTTGGCCCAGGGAGAGGACACCCGCGATGTGTGGCGCGCCGTCTGCGCCCACGTCGCCGTTCCCTCCGACCTGACCTGACGGCGTGTCCTCGGCGGTCGAACAGGTGTTCGTACTACTGTGTGCCTCAGCGGTGGACGGGCGACCCCCGTGGGTTGTCCACAGCAGAGAAGGCGATCGGGTCACGATGTCGGTGGGCTGATCTAGCGTCCGGCCTGTCACACCGAGGGCGAACCGCCCCCGACAGAACCTAGGAGTGGGAATGGCTGCACAGGACCGGGACAAGGCGCTCGAGTCGGCGCTGCTGCACCTCGAGAAGCAGTTCGGCAAGGGAACCGTCATGCGCCTCGGCGACCAGGCCGTGGCCCCGATCGACGTCATCCCGACGGGCGCGATCGCCCTGGACGTCGCGCTGGGCATCGGCGGCCTGCCGCGCGGGCGGGTCGTGGAGATCTACGGACCGGAGTCCAGCGGCAAGACCACCGTCGCGCTGCACGCGGTGGCCATCGGTGCAGAAGGCCGGGCGGCATCGCGGCCTTCATCGACGCCGAGCACGCCCTGGACCCCGTGTACGCGCAGAAGCTCGGGGTGAACCTCGACGACCTCTACGTGTCGCAGCCCGACACCGGTGAGCAGGCACTGGAGATCGCCGACACGCTGGTCCGCTCGGGCGCCATCGACCTCATCGTCATCGACTCGGTGGCGGCGCTGACGCCCAAGGCGGAGATCGAGGGCGAGATGGGCGACAGCCACGTCGGCCTGCAGGCCCGCCTGATGAGCCAGGCCCTGCGCAAGATGACCGGCGCGCTGAGCAACACCAACACGACGGCGATCTTCATCAACCAGCTGCGCGAGAAGATCGGGGTCATGTTCGGCAGCCCCGAGACCACGACCGGCGGCAAGGCGCTGAAGTTCTACTCGTCGGTCCGCCTGGACGTGCGACGCATCGAGACCCTGAAGGACGGCACCGGAGCCGGTCGGCATCGCGCACCCGGGTCAAGGTCGTGAAGAACAAGGTCGCGCCGCCCTTCAAGCAGGCGGAGTTCGACATCCTCTACGGCGATGGCATCTCGCGTGAGGGCAGCCTGATCGACATGGGCGTCGAGCAGGGGTTCGTCCGCAAGGCGGGCGCCTGGTTCACCTACGACGGTGACCAGCTCGGCCAGGGCAAGGAGAACGCGCGGGCGTTCCTGCGCGACAACCCGGACCTCGCCGACGAGCTGGAGAAGCGCATCAAGGAGAAGCTCGGCATCGGCCCGCAGGTGGACTCCTCGGCCGAGGCTCCGGCAGCCCCACGGCCGATCGACGTCTGAGCCCCCGTGGGGCGCTGGGGCAGTGAGCCGCCTGCGGACGTCAATGGCCCGCAGGCGGACCCCGAGCAGGTGGCCCGGACGATCCTGTTGCGCCGCCTCGAGGCAGCGCCTCGGACCCGGTCCCAACTGGCCGCGACCCTGCGCGAGCGCGCGGTGCCGGCCGATGTGGCCCAGCGTGTGCTCGATCGGTTCGAGGAGGTCGGGCTGATCGACGACGCGCTGTTCGCCCGCATGTGGGTGGAGTCGCGCCAGTCTGCCCGCCAGCTCTCGGCGCGCGCCCTGCGCCAGCGAGCTGCGCACGCGGGGCGTCGCCGATGAGGTGATAGCCGAGGCGCTGCTGGGGGTGTCTCGCGATGACGAGCTGGAGGCCGCGCGGGAGGTCGGCCGTCGCAAGGCGCGGTCCCTGGCGGGACTGCCGCGACCCACCCAGGTGCGCCGGCTCTCCGGGGCCCTGGCACGCAAGGGCTACGGGCCGTCGATCTGCTCCGTTGTGGTCCGAGAGGTCCTCGACGGCCTCGGGTCGCCGGAGGCGGAGGACGACGTCGGCTGAGGCCACCGCTCGCAGCCGACGTTCGGAGGGCAGGCACATCAGCGCCTACCCTTGGGCCCGTGACAGACGCCCGGACTGCAGCCGTGCGCACGTACCAGGTGCGCACGTACGGCTGCCAGATGAACGTGCATGACTCCGAGCGCATCGCGGGGCTCCTGGAGTCGCAGGGGTACGCGCGGGCCGCCGAGGGCCAGGTCGCCGACGTGGTGGTGCTCAACACCTGTGCGGTGCGCGAGAACGCCGACAACAAGTTGTACGGCAACCTCGGCCACCTCGCGTCGGTCAAGCGCGAGCGGCCCGGGATGCAGATCGCCGTGGGTGGGTGCCTGGCACAGAAGGATCGCGAGGGCATCGTCGCGCGCGCGCCGTGGGTGGACGTCGTATTCGGCACCCACAACCTCGACGCGCTGCCGGCGCTGCTGCGTCGGGCTGAGGTTGCCAGCGCGGCGCAGGTCGAGATCGAGGAGTCGCTGCGGACCTTCCCCTCGACACTGCCCAGCCGGCGGGAGTCGGCCTACGCGGCATGGGTGGCGATCAGCGTCGGCTGCAACAACACCTGCACCTTCTGCATCGTCCCCAGCCTGCGGGGCCGGGAACGCGACCGGCGCCCCGGCGAGATCCTCGCCGAGGTGGAGGCCCTCGTCGCCCAGGGCGTCATCGAGATCACCCTGCTCGGCCAGAACGTCAACGCCTATGGCGCGGAGTTCGGCGACCAGGGGCGCCTTCGCCGACCTTCTGCGCGCGGTCGGTCGCGTCCCGGGCCTCGAGCGCATTCGGTTCACGTCTCCCCATCCGCGGGACTTCACCGACGACGTCATCGACGCCATGGCAGAGACCCCGGCCGTGATGCCCTCCCTGCACATGCCGCTGCAGTCGGGCAGCGACCGGGTCCTGCGCGAGATGCGCCGGTCCTACCGTCGCGACCGGTTCCTCGGGATCCTCGACTCGGTGCGGGCGCGCATCCCGCAGGCGGCCATCACCACCGATCTCATCGTGGGCTTCCCGGGTGAGACCGAGCAGGACTTCCAGGACACCCTGGACCTGGTGCGTCGGGCACGGTTCAGCGCCGCGTTCACCTTCCAGTACAGCCCCCGGCCCGGCACGCCGGCCGCCGACATGGCCGACCAAGTGCCCAAGGCCGTGGTCCAGGACCGCTACGACCGCCTCATGGTGGTACTGGAACAGATCTCCTGGGAGGAGAACCTCGCGCAGGTGGGGCAAGTCGTGGAGGTGCTGGTGTCGGAGGGTGAGGGCCGCAAGGACCAGGCCACCCACCGCCAGTCGGGCCGTGCCCGCGACGCGCGGCTCGTGCACTTCTCAGGCGCGGCCCAGGCCCGGCCCGGTGACTGCGTGGACGTCCTGATCGAGTCCGCTGCGCCGCACCACCTCACCGGCGTCGGCGCCCGGGTGCGTCGCACGCCTGCCGGCGACGCGTGGGAGGCCGGCCAGCAATCCTGTGGTCCGGTCGGGGGCGACGTGGCCGCCGCCGGTGCGCCGGTGCTCCTGGGCATGCCCGCACTGCCGGCGTGACCGACGATCCTGCGGGGCCAGCCGGCCTCGGCGACGCATCCGGCGGGCACGCTCCCGGCCGGGCCAGCGGACCCGCCCTCGACCATCCCGCTCCCGACCAACCCGCCCCCGACCAACCCGGCCCCGACCAATCCGGCCCCGACCATGCCCGGCCCCGACCATCCCGCCCCGCCCTCGGTGATCGGCTCGGGCGCCTGGCCGTCGGTCGTGGTGGCGATCGTGGGCCCGACCGCATCGGGGAAGTCCGCGCTCGGCCTGGAGCTGGCCCAACGTCTCGGCGGGGAGATCGTCAACGCCGACGCGTTCCAGGTGTACCGCGGCATGGACATCGGGACCGCGAAGCCGACGGCGCAGGAGCGGGCGCGCGTCGTCCATCACCTGCTCGACATCGTCGACGTCCGTGAGGACCTCAGCGTGGCCCAGTTCCAGGAGGTGGGCCGGCGTGCGCTCGCCGACCTCGCGGCCCGGGGCGTTCCGGCCGTGGTCGTCGGCGGGTCCGGGCTCTACGTGCGGGCGCTGCTCGACGACCTGCGGTTCCCGGGCAGCGACCCGCAGATCCGCGCGCGGTGGGTGCGCGAACTCGAGCGGCGCGGCGCCGCGGCCCTGCACGCCGAGCTCGCCGAGCGCGACCCGGAGGCTGCGGCGCACATCCTGCCCAGCAACGGCCGGCGGCTGGTGCGCGCCCTCGAGGTCATCGAGCTCACCGGCCAGCCATTCGTGGCCCAGCTTCCCCCGGACGGGCCGGGCCTGGTGGCGCACCTGTCGATCGGGCTGGGCATCGAGCGCGACGTCCTGGACGAGCGGATCGCCCGCCGCGTGGACAGGATGCTGGCCGACGGCCTGGCCGACGAGGTGCGCGACCTGCTGTCCCGGGGCCTGCGCGAGGGCCGCACGGCTGGCCGGGCCCTGGGCTACCCACAGGCGATCGACCTGGTCGAGGGCCGGCTGACGCAGGCGAAGGCACGGGAGTCCATCGTGCTGGGCACGCGGCGCTTCGCACGACGCCAGCAGCGCTGGTTCGGGCGGGACCCCAGGACGGTGTGGCTGCCGGCGACCGCGAACGTGTCGTCCACAGCTTCGTCGGTCGAGGACCTCGTGGCCCGCCATCGACGTACCCTTGGCCCATGACCCACGCCCCGATCCCCTTCGCCAAGGGTCACGGGACCGGCAACGACTTCGTGATCCTTCCCGACCTCGACGGCGCGCTGCACGTCACCGCCCCGCTGGTCGCGGCCCTGTGCGACCGCCGTCGCGGGGTCGGCGCCGACGGTGTGCTCGTCGTCGCGCGCACCAGCGCCCATCCTGAGGTCGCCGACCAGGCCGGCGCCGCGCCCTACTTCATGGACTACCGCAACGCCGATGGGTCCGTGGCCCAGATGTGCGGGAACGGCGCGCGGGTCTTCGTCGCCCACCTGCTCGAGGAGCGACTCGTGGGCCCGGGCCGGTTCCAGATCGCAACCCGGGGCGGCGCCCGCCAGGTCGAGATCAGCGCCGAGGGCGAGATCAGCATCGACATGGGCCCGGCTGTGTTCCTCGACCGGGCCGACCTGAGGGCCCGACCCGCGGAGGCCTCGGCTGACGAGGCCCGGCCGGCGGTCGGCGTGCTCATGCCGAATCCGCACGCCGTGGTGTGGGTGCAGGACGTGGCCGAGGCCGGACCCCTACGGGAGGCACCCGTGGTCACGCCGGGTGAGGCCTTCCCCGAGGGGGTCAACGTCGAGTTCGCCCAGGTGGTGGACGCCGACCGGCTGCGCATGCGCGTCTTCGAGCGGGGAGTGGGGGAGACGTTGAGCTGCGGCACCGGTGCGTGCGCCGTCGCAGTCGCCGCGATCCACGCCATGGGCGTTCCCCCGACCGGCCAGCAGGTGCAGGTCGACGTCCCGGGGGGCACGCTGCGGGTCACCTGGCGCGACGAGACGTCGGTGGTCCTGGCCGGTCCTGCGGTGATCGTGGCGCGCGGGAGCATCGATGGGCACTGGTGGTCCGCGCATGTCTGAGACCCCCGACCTGCTCGACCGGCAGGCACTGCGCCGCGTCCCGGGCCTGTCCACCGAGCTGGAGGACGTCACCGAGGTCGAGTACCGCCAGGTGCGCCTCGAGCGCGTCGTGCTCGTGGGGGTGTGGACCTCGGGCACGCTGGCCGACGCCGAGCGGTCCCTGGCCGAGCTCGCCCGACTGGCCGAGACAGCCGGTTCGGTGGTGTGCGACGGCCTCGTGCAGCGCCGCGACAAGCCCGACCCGGCCACCTACATCGGTGCCGGCAAGGTCCTCGAGCTGCGCGAGGTCGTCAACGCCGTGGGCTGCGGACACCGTGATCTGCGACGGGGAGCTCGCCCCGGGGCAGCTTCGCCGGCTCGAGGAGCTGGTGAAGGTCAAGGTCGTCGACCGAACCTGGCTGATCCTGGACATCTTCGCCCAGCACGCGCGCAGCCGGGAGGGCAAGGCCCAGGTCTCGCTGGCCCAGATGCAGTACCTGCTGCCACGGCTGCGCGGCTGGGGCGATTCGCTGTCGCGGCAGGCCGGTGGTCGGGTCGCCGGCGGTCAGGGCATCGGCAGCCGCGGACCGGGCGAGACGAAGATCGAGACCGATCGCCGGCGGGTGCGCGAGAGCATCTCCCGGCTGCGCCGCGAGATCGCCGGGATGGCCACCGCACGTCGCACCATGCGGGCCCAGCGTCGCGGCGGCCAGACCCCGTCGGTGGTCCTGGCCGGCTACACCAACTCCGGCAAGTCCAGCCTGCTCAACCGGATGACCGGCGCGGGCGTCCTGGTCGAGGATGCCCTGTTCGCCACCCTCGACCCGACCGTGCGCAGGGCCTCGACCCCGTCGGGGCGCCTGTTCACCCTCGCCGACACGGTCGGCTTCGTGCGCCACCTGCCCCACCAGCTCGTCGAGGCGTTCCGCTCGACGCTCGAGGAGGTGACCGACGCCGATCTCGTCCTGCACGTGGTGGACGGCTCCGACGAGTTCCCCGAGGGGCAGATCGCCGCGGTCCGCGAGGTGCTGGCCGAGATCGGCGCCTCGCACGTACCGGAGCTCATCGTCATCAACAAGGCCGACGTCGCCGATCCGCTGGTGGTGGCCCGCCTGCTGGCGCGGGAGCCGCACTCGGTCGTCGTGTCGGCAGCCACGGGTGCCGGCATCGAGGAGCTGCTGAGGGCTGTCGAGGCGGACCTCCCCGACCCCTCGGAACAGGTCGAGGTGCTGGTCCCCTTCGACCGGGGCGACCTGGTCAACCGGGTGCACGAGGAGGGCCGCGACGTCTCGGTGGACTACACCGAGCACGGGGCCCAGGTCAGCGCCGTGGTCGGGGCTCAGCTGGCCGCCGAGCTGGGGGAGGCCGCCGTCGCGCAGGAGGCTCCCGTCGCGCAGGAGGCTCCCGTGGTGGTGGACCCGGACGAGGCCACTGGTTCCGGAGGCGCGGCCGCGGCGGAGCCCGAGTGAGCGTCCCGGCCGTCGAGGAGCTGCTGGAGCGCGCGGTCGAGGAGCTGGGCGGGCAGCCACGCCCCGGGCAGGCCCAGATGGCCGAGGCTGTGGCGCAGTGCCTCGACGGGGGAGCCCGGACCCTGATCGTCCAGGCCGGCACCGGCACGGGCAAGTCCCTGGCCTACCTCGTTCCCGCGGTGCGCTTCGCCGTCGAGGGCAAGGAGCCCGTGGTCATCGCCACCGCCACGCTTGCGCTGCAGCGCCAGCTCGTCGACAAGGACCTGCCGGTGGTGGCTGCCGCGCTGGGCCCCGCCCTGGGGCGTGAGCCGACCTTCGCCGTGCTCAAGGGGCGCAGCAACTACGTCTGCATGGATCGGCTGAACCGCGGTTCGCCCGACCCGGACGAGGCCGCCCTGTTCGACACTCCGACCACCCGGTTGGGCCGTCAGGCCAAGCGTCTGCGCGCGTGGGCCCAGACGACGGGGACCGGCGACCGCGACGACCTCGACGAGCCGGTCGACGGCCGGGTCTGGGCGGGCCTGTCGGTCTCGTCGCGCGAGTGCCCGGGGGCCACGAACTGCCAGTTCGGGCAGGAGTGCTTCGCCGAGGCCGCCAAGGCCCGGGCACGTGCCGCGGACCTCGTGGTCACCAACCACGCGCTGTTGGCGATCCATGTGCAGGGCGACGTGCCGGTGCTGCCCGAGCACGCGGCGGTCGTCGTCGACGAGGCCCATGAGCTGGTCGACCGGATGACCACCGCGCTGACCCGGGAGCTCTCCGGGACGGTGGTCGAGCGGGCCACCTCCCGCGCCCGCCGGTTCCTGACTCCGGAGCTGCTGGAGCCCCTCCTGGACGCCGGGGGCTATCTCGACGAGGTGCTGGCTGAGCTGCCGGAGGGCCGGATGCGCACGCTGCCCGAGCCGGTGATCGTGGCGGTCACCGCCCTGCGGGACGCCGGACACGGCGCACTGCTCGGGCTCAAGGGCGATTCGAGCGAGGCCCCCGACGTCGCCGCCGACCGCACCACGGCACGGGCTGCGGTGCAGGGTGTGCACGAGGTTGCGGCTGCCGTGCTGGCCCTCGACGACGATGCAGTCGCCTGGGTGTCGACCCGGCCCGGCGGTCCGGCCACGCTGCATCTGGCGCCGATCTCGGTGCACGGCCTGCTCTCGGCCAACCTGTTCGCCGAGCGTCCGGTGGTGCTGACCAGCGCCACCCTGTCGATCGGGGGCTCGTTCGACCCGCTGGCCACCAGCGTGGGGTGCGCCCCCGGCTGGCGCGGGATCGACGTGGGCTCGCCGTTCGACCACGCCAGGCAGGGGGTCCTCTACTGTGCCGCCGACCTGCCGCGACCGGGCCGCGAGGGCATCAGCGACCTCGCCCTCGAGCAGCTGGCCGACCTCATCGACGCCGCAGGCGGGCGCACGCTGGCGCTGTTCTCCTCCTGGCGCTCCGTCGAGCGGGCTGAGGAGGTGGTGCGGGCCCGGTTCGCCGACCGGACCGACCGGCCGTTGATCGTGGCTCGGCGCGGGGACGCGGTCGCGGGACTGGTGGCGCAGTTCGCCGCCGACCATCGCTCGAGCCTGCTGGGAACCCTGTCGCTGTGGCAGGGCGTGGACGTGCCCGGCCCCTCCTGCACGCTGGTGGTGATCGACCGCATCCCCTTCCCACGACCCGACGATCCCGTGGTCTCGGCCCGCCAGGAGCGCGTGGATGCCCAAGGGGGGTCCGGGTTCGCGGCGGTCTCCGTCCCGCGTGCGGCCCTCATGCTCGCCCAGGGGGCGGGTCGGCTCATCCGCTCCGCCGACGACCGGGGCGTCGTGGCCGTGCTCGACTCCCGCCTGGCCACCACCGGGTACGGGTCACGGCTGCGCGCGAGCCTGCCCCCACTGTGGTGGACCACTGACCTGGCCACCGTCACCGGCGCCCTGCAGCGCCTGGATGCAACGCTCGCGGCGGCCGATCTGTGAGCGCCCGGCGCCTCACACGCCGGTGATGGCCGGCAGGATCGCCAGGCGGATCGCCTGGACCATGGCCGCGTGGTCGGCCTGGGCCTGGTCGGCGTAGGACTGTGCCCAGTCGGTGATCGCCTCCTCGAAGCGCGCGCTGCGTCCCAGGTAGGCCGCGATCGCCAGGCGGTCACCGGAGCGTGCGTGCGCCCGGGCCAGCGTCCACCCGCAGTCCCGCAGCAGCAGGTCCATGCCCTCGGCGTCCAGGGCTGAGAGATCGGGGGCGAACTTCATGTCGCGCAGCTGGCGCACGTAGGTGTCGTGCACGGTGCCCGCGCCGTCGGTGGCGCGCGTCCATCCGATGAAGATGTCGCTGGCGGCCTGCATGAGCCGCTGGCCGGCGACGACCCGCGCCCCGTGGTTGCCGAAGTCGCTCGGCGCGGTGTACGGCTCGAGCACCGAGGCGGTGGCCTCCTTGAACTGCAGCATCAGCGGGTCGCGACCGTCCACGCCCTGCATGAGCAGCACGTAGCAGCGCGTGCCCACGCTGCCCACGCCGACGACCTTGCGTGCGACGTCGACGACGTGGAACTGGTCGAGCAGGGCGGCGCGGTCGGAGACCAGGGTCTGCCGGTAGGAGTTCATCGCCTCCGTGCCGAGCAGCTCCGCCTGTTCCGGGCTCACGCGCACGAGCAGCGGTGGGTCGTCGACGAAGCGGCGCTGGCCGTCCTCGACGACGGTGAGCTTCTCCATGGCCTGCAGGGTGGTCCGCCGCCGGGCGCCGGCGATGCTTCGCTCGACTCGAGCCAGGGCCGCCTCGGGAGCCATCCCGGCAGCGACTCGACCCAGGTCGCTGACGTCCAGGCGCGAGTACCAGACCGCAAGGGTGGACTGCTCGGCGAACCCGCGCATCGCCTCCCGATAGGACCGGGCAGCGACGGCGGCCATCCGCCGCTGGGTCGAGCGGCCCCACCCGTTCGAGCGCGCCGCGAGCACGGCCGAGCTGGCCAGGCGCTTGACGTCCCACTCGAAGGGCCCGGGGTGGGTCTCGTCGAAGTCGTTGAGGTCGAAGAGCAGGGTGCGCTCGGGTGAGGCGAACATGCCGAAGTTGGCCATGTGTGCATCCCCGCACAACTGCACGACCAGCCCGGTGCTGGGCTGGCTGGCCAGGTCGGCGGCCATGACGACCGCCGAGCCGCGGAAGAACGCGAACGCGGACTCGCTCATCCGACCGTGGCGGATCGGCACCAGGTTGGGCAGCCGGTCGCGCGCCTGCACCTGCAGCAGCTGCACCGGATCGGCCCGATCGCCCGGCGCGGTCCACGCCGCCAGGGTCTGCCGGGGGACGGCCTTGCGCGCCTGCAGGCCCAACTCGTAGCGCTGGGCGGGGTCGAGCCGGGTGGGAACGGCCATGGCTGAAGCCTAGGCCGATGCGGGGTCCCGACGCCGGGATCGGGGTCAGCCGAACCCAGGCATCAGACCCGGCGGAGGACGGCCACCACCGTGCCCATGATCACCGCGTCGTCTCCGTTGATCGGCTCGTAGGCAGGGTTGTGCGGCATGAGCCAGGTGTGGCCGTCGCGGGTCTTCAGGGTCTTGACCGTGGCCTCGTCCTCGAGCAGGGCCGCCACGATCGCGCCGTTGTCCGCGGCCCGCCCGGCCCGGACCACCACGTAGTCGCCGTCGCAGATCGCGGCGTCGACCATCGAGTCGCCCTTGACCCGCAGGAGGAAGAGGTCGCCGTCGCCCACCAGTTCCCGAGGCAGGGGGAAGACCGTCTCGACCGCCTGCTCGGCCAGGATGGGACCGCCGGCGGCGATCTGGCCGACCAGGGGCACCATCACCGCATCGGGTGTGGCATCGCCGACGTCGGTCGGGTCCAGGCCCAGTGCGTCGGGGTCGAGGACCTCCATGGCCCGCGGCCGGTTGGGATCCCGGCGCAGGTAGCCCTTGGCCTCCAGGACCTTCAGCTGGTGGGCCACGCTGGAGGGGGAGTTCAACCCCACGGAGTCGCCGATCTCGCGCACGCTCGGCGGGTAGCCGCGCGACTCGACGGAGTGGCGGATGACCTCCAGGACCCGCTTCTGCCGATGCGTCAGCCCGCTGGCATCAGCCGGGGTCTCGGGCAGCTCGTGGATGGTGGCCATGCCTCGCTCCAATCGTCTGCGGGCCCCGACCGACGAGGTCGAGGGCTCGCGATGTCAGACCCCCGCGAGAGTCTCTTCCCAGCCGAACCGACGGGCTCGACCTGGGGAAGACGCTACAGCGCGACGGCCCCCGATTCAAACACATGTTCGATTGATCCTTGAGCGTGTCGGCTGATGGTGGTACAACTAGCACAGGTGTTCGAACGAACATCCGTACGAACGAGGAGGGTGCAATGTCTGCCTACGGAGCCCCGGCCATGTGGTGCCCGTCCGTTCCCGATGCCGCCGGCATGGTGCGACTGACCCGACGCGGCCGCGTGCTGCGTGGCCTTGCGCTCGGGCTGCTCCTCGTGGCCACGCTGGTCGCCTCGCTGCAGGTCCTGAACCGCGGGCAGGCCATGGCCGATGAGTCGCCCCGTGCGACGGTCGTCACGGCCGAGGTGGTCGTGGAGCAGGGCGACTCCCTGTGGCAGATCGCCGAGGTGATCGCGCCGCAGGCCGATCCCCGTGAGGTCGTGGTCGCGATCCAGGAGCTCAACGGCCTGCGCTCCAACACGATCCAGCCGGGTCAGGTGCTGCTCGTGCCGACCTCGTGGTGAGGACGTGTGAAGAAGTTGGCGCAAGTGCTTGCATCCTGGTGTGTCAGGCTCTACGGTTCCACCACATCTAGTAGTTACACCGGTGTAAGTCATCCACAGGTTGTGGTTGATGATCCACAGGTTCTGGACAGGTAATCCCCAGGGTGATCCCCAGGGGGCGGTGGTCCAGCACGGATGAGTGACCACGTGCCAGGGAGGTGAGACCCATGAACTGCCCCTTCTGCCGAGCAGCAGAGACCCGCGTCGTGGACTCGCGCTCCAACGACGACGGAACCGCGATTCGGCGCCGGCGGCTGTGTCCGTCGTGCTCCCAGCGATTCACCACGGTCGAGTCGATGAGCATGCTGGTCGTCAAGCGGTCGGGAGTGGCTGAGCCGTTCAGCCGCGAGAAGGTCGTCTCGGGGGTTCGCAAGGCCTGCCAGGGCCGGCCGGTCAGCGAGGACGAGCTCGCCCTCCTGGCCCAGCAGGTGGAGGACAGCCTGCGCTCCAGCGGGCAGGCGGCGATCGCCTCCCACGACGTGGGGCTGGCCATCCTCGGCCCGTTGCGGATCCTCGACGAGGTCGCCTACCTCAGGTTCGCGTCGGTCTACCGGTCGTTCGAGTCCCTCGCGGACTTCGAGGCCGAGATCGCCCTGCTGCGGGCCGCTCCCGGCGATGCGTCGGGGTCGCGAGGGCAGCGGGTCGGTCCCGGGGCGCACGCGCCCTAGGCCGTCAGGCCCCCCTGCACCCCCGCACGAGCACCACCACCTTCCCCAGAAGTGCCAGCCCCCAGAAGTGCCAGTTCAGAGCCAGCCCGGGTTTCCGGGGCCCTCCGCGCAGCGCCGCGGCCGATCTACAGGAGTGCGAATGACCCGAGCATCGTCGGACAGCCAGAAGGCGACCGAGGCCAAGCCCGCGACGGAGCGCCGGCCGCGCGTCGTGCCGAACGTGCGCTTCGAGCGGGTGTTCACCACCGAGGGGGAGCACCCCTACGACCAGGTCGCCTGGGAGTCCCGCGATGTGGTGCAGACCAACTGGAGGACCGGCGAGACGGTCTTCGAGCAGCGGGGCGTCGAGTTCCCCGACTTCTGGTCGGTCAACGCCTACACGATCGTGACCACCAAGTACTTCCGCGGCGCGGTGGGCACCCCCCAGCGTGAGACCGGCCTGCGCCAGCTCATCGACCGCGTCGTGCTGACCTACGGCCGTGCCGGGCGGGAGAACGGCTACTTCGCCACCGAGGCCGACGCCGAGATCTTCGAGCACGAGCTCACCTGGATGCTGCTGCACCAGGTGTTCTCGTTCAACTCGCCGGTGTGGTTCAACGTGGGCACGCCCTCGCCGCAGCAGGTCAGTGCCTGCTTCATCCTCAGCGTCGACGACACGATGGACTCGATCCTCAACTGGTACCGCGAGGAGGGGTGGATCTTCAAGGGCGGGTCCGGTGCCGGGCTGAACCTCTCGCGGATCCGCTCCAGCAAGGAGCTGCTCTCCAGCGGTGGCACCGCCTCGGGTCCGGTGTCGTTCATGCGCGGGGCCGATGCCTCGGCCGGGACCATCAAGTCCGGCGGCGCCACGCGGCGCGCGGCGAAGATGGTGGTCCTCGACGTCGACCACCCCGACATCGAGGAGTTCATCGCCACCAAGGTGCGCGAGGAGGAGAAGATCCGCGTGCTGCGCGACGCGGGCTTCGACATGGATCTCGGCGGGCGGGACATCACGTCGGTGCAGTACCAGAACGCCAACAACTCCGTGCGGGTCTCCGACGAGTTCATGCGTGCCGTCGAGGAGGGCCGGGAGTTCGGCCTGCGCGCCCGCAGCACCGGCGAGGTCATCGAGAGCGTCGATGCCAAGAAGCTCTTCCGCGACATGGCGGAGGCCGCCTGGGCCTGCGCCGATCCGGGGATCCAGTACGACGACACCATCAACGACTGGCACACCAACCCCGAGACCGGCCGCATCACCGCGTCCAACCCGTGCTCGGAGTACATGAGCCTGGACAACTCCTCCTGCAACCTCGCCTCGCTGAACCTGCTGAAGTTCCTCAAGGAGGACGACACCTTCGACGCGGTGCTGTTCAAGAAGTCGGTGGAGTTCATCATCACGGCGATGGACATCTCCATCTGCTTCGCGGACTTCCCGACCGAGGCGATCGGCGACACCACCCGCAAGTTCCGTCAGCTGGGCATCGGCTACGCCAACCTCGGCGCCCTGCTCATGGCCGCGGGCCTGGCCTACGACTCCGACGCCGGCCGGGCGCTGGCCGCCGCGATCACCAGCCTGATGACCGGCACGGCCTACAAGCGCTCGGCTGAGCTGGCGACCGTGGTCGGCCCCTACGAGGGCTACGCCCGCAACAAGGACGCCCACACCCGGGTGATGCGCAAGCACGCCGCGGCGACGGACTCGCTGCGCTCGTACTCGTCCCTGGACGCCGACGTGCTGAAGCTGGCCTCGACGGTGTGGCAGGAGGGAATCCAGATCGGCGCCCAGCACGGATGGCGCAACGCGCAGGCCTCGGTCCTGGCGCCCACCGGCACCATCGGCTTCATGATGGACTGCGACACCACGGGCATCGAGCCGGACTTCTCGCTGGTCAAGTTCAAGAAGCTGGTCGGTGGCGGGTCGATGCAGATCGTCAACCAGACGATCCCGCGCGCGCTGCACCGCCTGGGCTACACGGGCGAGACCATCGAGGCGATCGTCGAGTACATCGCCGAGCACGGCCACGTGATCGACGCCCCGGCCCTCAAGCGCGAGCACTACTCGGTGTTCGACTGCGCGATGGGGGAGCGGGCCATCACCCCGATGGGCCACGTGCGCATGATGGCGGCCTGCCAGCCGTTCCTGTCCGGGGCGATCTCCAAGACCGTGAACATGCCGCAGACGGCGAGCGTCGAGGAGGTCGAGGAGATCTACTTCCAGGCCTGGAAGATGGGCATCAAGGCCCTGGCGATCTACCGCGACAACTGCAAGGTCGGCCAGCCGCTGTCGGATGCCAAGGCCAAGAAGGCCGACGCGCCGGCGCCCGAGGTGCAGGTCGAGTACCGCCCGACCCGCAAGCGGCTGCCCAAGGCGCGCCCGAGCCGCACCGTGTCGTTCTCGGTCGGCGGTGCCGAGGGCTACATGACGGCCGGGTCGTACCCGGACGACGGCCTGGGCGAGGTGTTCCTCAAGCTCGGCAAGCAGGGCTCGACCCTGGCCGGCGTGATGGACGCCTTCTCGATCGCCACCTCGATCGCCCTGCAGTACGGGGTGCCTCTGGAGGCCTTCGTCAGCAAGTTCGTCAACATGCGGTTCGAGCCCTCGGGCATGACCGACGACCCGGACATCCGGATGGCGCAGTCGATCGTCGACTACATCTTCCGCCGCCTGGCGCTGGACTACCTGGACTACGACAGCCGCGAGGCGCTCGGGATCTTCACCGCCGAGGAGCGGGCAGCCCAGGTGGCCGTCAACTACGGCGGGGCGCAGCTCGAGATCGACGTCGAGAGCCTGGCCCAGTCCGTGCCGGTGGACGAGCACGGCGATTCAGGTCCCCTGCCCGCCGGGCACGCCGCGGGTGGCACGTCGCTGCGCGGGGTGCACTCCTCGGCCGAGCTGCTCGAGGCGATCAACGGCAAGGCCTCGGACGCGCCGCTGTGCTTCACCTGCGGCACGAAGATGCGTCCGGCCGGGTCCTGCTACGTCTGCGAGGGCTGCGGGAGCACCAGCGGCTGCAGCTGACGCACGCGAGCGCACCGGCCGGATGCGCGTCGGGACGAACACCCTCGGCGCCCGCACGGGGCACCCGATGCACCGAACCGTGGACGGTCGTCGCTGGGTGGCGGACCGTCCACGGTTGCACGTCGTGCCTGAGCCTGTGCGGCGGGGGCCGCCCCGGCGGCCGGCGGCCCGCTCCCGTGCCGGCCCGCCCGACCCAGCACCGGACCAAGCTGAATGCCTGACGCGAACGCGCCCGGGCACACCCCGTGTGGGTAGGCTGGCCAGTCCTGTCGCCCCGAGGCTGCACCACCGGTGGTTGTGGTCGGGTGTCAGTGAGCATGGGCGGCGGGAGGGCCAGGGAGGGTGGCGGTGGACATAGCAGGGGCCTCGGCCGAGCTGGTCGGCACCGCCAGCGTGCCGCGCTCGAGGATCCAGGTTCCGGACGTCCCCCTGGGTGCGGTCCGTCGTGAGGAGCTCCTCGAGCGGATCTGGATCAACTCGGACGGGCCCCGCGTGCTCCTGGTCAACGCCGCGGCCGGGTACGGCAAGACCACCCTGTTGGCCCAGTGGGCGCACCTGTGCCTTGCCGAGGGCCGTCCGGTGGCCTGGGTCACGTGCGGTGAGCGGCACAGCGACCCCGCCGTCCTGTTCGTGGACGTGCGCGACGCCCTGGCCCTGGCCCTGCAGGAGTGGTCGCCCGGGATCAGCGCCCGGCTGATGGACCTCGCGATTCCCACGCCGGAGTCCATCGACTCCGTGTTCGACGAGCTGGTCATGGTGCTCGACGAGCTGACCCGGTCCGTGGTGATGGTCCTCGATGACCTGCATGCGGTTCAGGCTCCCGGCTCCGACGCGGTGACCGAGGCCTTCGCCGTGGGGCTGCCGCGGACCGTCCACCTCGCGCTGGGCATGCGCAGCGCGCCGCAGCCGCTGAGGACGACCCTGCGCCTGAAGGAACGCCTCATCGAGGTGACCGCTGCCGACCTCGCCCTCACAGTCGAGCAGGTGGCCGAGGTGGTCTGGGAGGCCGGCGAGGACCCCACGGCACTCGCCGAGGTGCTCCACAAGCAGACCGAGGGGTGGCCCGCGGCTGTCCGCCTCGGCGTGATGGCCGCGCGCGGCGGCAGTCTGGGCGAGGAGCGAGCCCTTCCGCTGACCTACGACCCGGCGGTCTCGGACTACCTGACCCGGGAGATCCTGGCCACCCTGCCGGCCGCAGCAGCGTCCCTGCTGCGCGACACTGCCGTGGTCAGCGAGATGAACCCGGGGCTGGCGGCATCCATGTCCGGTCGACCCGACGCCGGGCAGATCCTCGAGCAGCTCTTCGCCACCCAGGCCCTGGTGCGTCGGATCGGCACGACGGAGCCGTGGTACGTGGTCCACTCCCTGCTGCGCTCGCACCTCATTGCCGAGCTCGCCGCAGCCGATGTGTCGGGGCCCGCCCGCCAGCACGTGGCCGCCGCCCAGTGGTTGGTCGACCACGACCGGCCGGATCGGGCCCTCGCCCACGCCGTTGCCGCGGGAGACCGGGAGCTGATCGCCGGCCTGCTGCGCACCGGCGGGGCCCGGCTGGTCGTGACGGGATCCTCGGCGGTCGCCCTCGAATCCCTCGACGTCGTCGGAGCCGCGCACTGGGATGACGACCTGCTGGGCCTAGCTGCGTTGGCGCGCGTGGCCACCGGCGACCTCGAGGGTGCCAGGCGGCTGCTCGCGGATGTGGCTGTCCAGTACCCGGCGTCAGCCGCTCCTCAGCTGGCCGGCCCCCCACTGCTGCGCGTGGCGCAGTTCTCCGTGCGCCGGCTGGAGGGGCGACCCAACGACCCCGAACTGCCCGGCGCCTTCCGCGACGTGCTGCAGTGGCAGGCCAACCCGCGCCCGGACACAGCAGACCTCGACCGCCAGCTGCTGCTGCTGGTCAGCCGGGGCCAGTGGAACTACAGCACCGGGCGCAACCAGGCCAGCTGGGACGACCTGCGGCTGGCCCTCGACCTGGCGACCGTGCACCGGCGCGACATCGTGACACTGCAGTGCATGAGCACCCTGACGTCCGTGCCGGCATTCGCCGGCCAGGCCGAGGCCGCGGCCCGCTACGTGGACGACGTCCTGGGACTCGTCGCCGACCGCGGCTGGGCCACCCACCCGCCCGTGGCCAACATCTATGCGGCCGGGGCGTGGGCCGCAGCGCTGATGCTGCAGCCGGCCCGGGCCGAGCGGATGATCGATCGCGCACGCACCGCCCTGCGCGGGAACGTCGATCCGGACTACGCCAGCCTGGTCGCCCTCGTCGAGGCCATGCTGCAGGGAGACCAGCCCGGTGATCCCTCCCGCGCCATGGACGTCCTGGCCCGCTTCGCCCAGGGTGGTCCGAACGCCGAGCTGACGCCGATCCTGCGTGCCTTCGCGGCCATGCAGCGGGTGCGGATCATGCTGCGCCGCGGCGACGCCGCGGGCACCGAGGCGGCCGTCGCCGACCTGCAGAGCTGGGTCCCCGGCACGGCTGACGCGCAGCTGGGGCTGGCCCAGCTCGAGGCGATGCGCGGCGACTGGGAGGCGTGCCTGGCGCTGGTGCAGGACGTCGGTGCTCGCGCGCTGGCGGTGGAGGTTCCGGCCACTGACATCGTCGTCCCGCTGCTGGGCGCGGTGGCCCTGGCCCGGCTGGGCCGGCGGCCCGAATCCCGCGACTGGTTGCGTCGGGCCCTCGAGGTCGCCGAACCCCGGGGTGTGATCCGCCCCTTCTACGACTTGGGAGCGGTCGTTCGCGAGCTGCTCGAGGAGCAGCGCGGGCAGCTCGGCGTCCACGAGGCCTTCGTCGCCACGGTGCTGGGGCGCTGGGACGCCGTTGACCGGGATGCCGGGCCCGACGGGGGCGCGGGGGCGGTGGCGCTGACCCGACGCGAGCGCGACGTGCTGCGCGAGCTGCCCACACTGATGACCGCCGAGGAGATCGCCGACGCGCAGCTGGTGAGCGTCAACACGATCCGGACGCACATGCGCGCGCTGTACCACAAGCTCGGGGTGCGGACCCGACGCGACGCTGTGCGCCGGGGCCGCGAGCTCGGCCTGATCTGACCCCGCCCGCTGGCCCGACCAACCGCCGCCGGCCCGGCCGCCGCCGGCCCCGCCGACGCATCGACCCCGCTCTCCGCCGGCCGTACCGGCCGGAGACCCGTCGCCGCGACCGCCATGTGGGGCCCGCCCGCACCCGATCTCATCAATCACATGCGATGCGCCGGCCAGCGGGTGGGGACATCCTGCCTCCAGTGGGACGACCGGTGACCACGCGCGTGGTCGTCCGACTTCCGGCCCGGCGGCGCTCCTGAGGGCGTGCGGCCGGGCCACCACCCGCAGCGGTCCACGGCTGCAGTCGGGGACACGCCTGGGACGCCCCAGGGCGCACGGCCACAGGACGCACGGCCACGAGGGCCGGCACGGATGACGAGGAGCAGCCGATGAGCAGCACCGGTAACCACGCCGAGGACATCGAACACGATCTCGACCACGCTGGCCGTGAGTTCGGAGAGGCCTTCGCCGACTCCGTGGCCCCGTCCGGGGACCCCGAGGACGAGGCGCTGATCGACACCCAGGAGTAGCCCCGGGGCACTCCTGGCCCCACCCACCCCAGACCACCCACCTCACGGAGGCCGTAATGCCGCAGATCTCTGGTTCGCTCGACACCCCCCTGCCCCCCTCGTCACCCACGCTCTCGCAGCTGATCCTCGACCGGGTCGCCCGCACGCCGGAGGCCCCCGCCCTGGGGTCGCCCAACCCGGACGGCACCTGGCGGGTGCGCACCTGGCGGGAGGCCGGCCAGGAGATGGTCACCCTCGCCGCCGGACTGCTCGCGCTGGGGCTGAAGCCCGAGGAGAGGGTCGCGATCGCGAGCAACACCCGCGTCGAGTGGGTCCTGGCCGACGGTGCGGTGATGCTGGCCGGCGGTGCGAACACGACGATCTACCCGAGCACCGGCGAGGACGACTTCGCCTACATCATGAACGACTCGGGGTCGCGCTACCTGGTCGCCGAGGATCAGGGCCAGGCGGACAAGGCCCTGTCGCAGCTGGACCAGATCCCCGCGCTGGACAAGATCATCCTCATCGAGGGAGCCGGCGACGGAGACCGGGTGCTGTCCTGGGCCGAGCTGTCCCAGCTCGGCGCGCAGCGGCTGGCCGAGAACCCCAAGGCCGTCGAGGAGACCGTGGCTGCGATCCGCCCAGACTCGCTGGCGACGTTGATCTACACCTCGGGCACGACGGGTCGCCCCAAGGGCGTCATGCTGCCGCAGAGCAACTGGGTGTTCCAGGGCCGCGAGCATGGAGGCGCTCGGGGTCGTGCGCCCCGACGACGTGCAGTTCCTGTGGCTTCCGCTGGCCCACTCGTTCGGCAAGGTGCTGCTGTCCGCGGCGTTCCAGGTCGGGTTCGTGACGCTACATCGACGGCCGGGTGCCGAAGATCGTGGAGAACCTGCCGGTGGTCCAGCCGACCGTCATGGCGGGCGTCCCGCGCATCTTCGAGAAGATCTACCAGGGCGCCAACGCCAAGGCGAAGGCCGGCGGCGGGGCCAAGGCCAAGATCTTCGACTGGGCGTTCGGCGCCTCGACCGAGATCAAGGCCAAGCAGCGCGCCGGGCAGTTCGCCGGTCCGATGGCCCCGGCGCCGCCTGGCCTTGGCCGACAAGCTGGTCTTCTCCAAGATCCAGGCCCTGACCGGTGGCCGGATGCGCGTCATGATCTCCGGGTCGGCGGCGCTCAACGGCGACGTCGCGCGCTGGTTCGACGCTGCCGGCCTGCCGATCATCGAGGGCTACGGCCTGACCGAGAACAGTGCCGCTGCCTGCGTCGTGCGACCCGAGGACCTGGTCTTCGGCTCGGTGGGCCAGCCGCTGCCGGGCACCCAGGTGATGATCGCCGAGGACGGCGAGGTCCTGCTGCGGGGCCCGCACGTGATGAAGGGCTACTGGAACCTGCCGGAGGTCAACGCCGAGACCCTGCTCCCGGACGGCTGGCTGGCCACCGGTGACATCGGGGAGCTCGATGACCAGGGCCGGTTGAAGATCACCGACCGCAAGAAGGACCTGGTCAAGACCTCGGGCGGCAAGTACATCGCGCCCGGGCAGATCGCCGCGCAGTTCAAGGTGATCTCGGCGCTGGCCTCGAACCTGGTGGTCCACGCCAGCGACCGCAACTACGCCACTGCGCTGATCTCGCTGGATCCCGAGGCGCTGGAGAAGTTCGCCGCAGACCAGGGCCTGATCGGCGACTACGCCACGCTCTCGCAGTCCCCGGAGGTCCACGCAGCGCTCCAGGCCGACATCGACACCCTCAACGGCCAGCTCAACCGGTGGGAGACGATCAAGAAGTTCGCCGTCCTGCCGCGCGACCTCTCCGAGGAGGCCGGCGAGCTCACGGCCAGCCTGAAGGTCCGCCGCAAGGCGGTCGAGGAGCACTTCAACGACCTCATCGAGGGCATGTACGCCAACGACTGAGGGCATGTACGCCAACGACTGACAGACAGGGGCCAGCGGCCATGGGCCAGCGGCCATGGGCCAGCGGCCATGGGCCAGTACACGGAGGGTTCACAGGCGATCATCGATGCGGTCGGTGGCGCGGACAACATCGACGCGGTGACTAACTGCATCACCCGGTTGCGCTTCGCGCTGCCCGACGAGTCGAAGGCGGACCAAGCGGCGCCGGCAGCGAACGACCTCGTCCAGGGGTCGTTCGCGGCCGGGGGGCAGTACCAGGTGATCATCGGGCCCGGGACGGTGGAGAAGGTCGTCGCCGAGATCCGCAGCCTCACCGGCATCGGCGAGATGAGCAAGGCCGACGTGGCTGCGGCCGGGGCCGAGAACCTCAGTGCGCTGCAGCGCGGGATCAAGGTGCTCGCCGACATCTTCATCCCGCTGCTGCCGGCGACCCCGACTCGGTGTTCTGCTATTGCCGCCGCCTGATCGACCTGTGCCGCAGCGTCCCGCTGATCACCACCGGGGCCTACGAGCTCGTCGCCCGCGAGCACCCACAGGTGTACGCCTACTGGCGGCGCGGGCGGGGCGAGGCGCTGTTCGTGGTGGCCAACTTCTACGGCGAGCCCACGACCCTGGACCTGCCCCCGGAGGTGGCCGCACACGAGCAGCGGGTGACCCTGATCAGTAACGAGCAGCCGCCGCCGGCCGAGCTCGACGGCTGCGTCGTGCTGCGCCCGTACGAGGCGTTCGCCTGGCACCTGCGGGGTGTGGGCTGATCGCCACCGGCGGCTGGCAGCCCTGAGGCGGGGCGGCCCGGACCGTCGGCGCGGCGGCAGCGGGTCCGGCGCGGCCTGAGGTCAGCGCGTGGCGGGCCGCGCGATCACCACCGTGAACGGCTGCTCGCTGCCCCAGGGCGTCACGTGCACCCGTCGCTGCTGATCCACGACCTCGGCTGGAGAGAGTCCCAGTGCGCTCACCAGCGCGGAGGCGTCGTATCGGCAGACCGGCAGTCCGCTGCAGGTCTCGGGGCCGTCCGGGGCGAAGGTGGCGACGATGACGTGCCCGCCGGGCGCCAGGGCCCGGCGCATCGCGGCCCGGTACGCCGCGCGATCGGACTCCTCGGTCAGGAAGTGGAAGACGGCTCGGTCATGCCAGACCTCGACCGCGCTCGGCAGTGACATGTCACGCACGTCGCCCTCGAGGAGGGTCAGGCGCGGGTGCGGCCCGACCCGCTCGGCGACACGGGAGAGGGCCACGCCGGAGAGGTCGATCGCCAGGACGGTGAACCGCCCGTCGTCGAGCAGTGCGTCGACCAGTGTGGACGAACCGGAGCCGACATCCGCGACAACGGCACCGGGGGGCAGGTCCAGGCCGACGACAAGGTCCGACCACACGGAGTCCCTTGGCTGCCACCAGCTGACCCCGTCGACGTCCCTGCCCGCATGCGTGCTGTCCCAGTGCTCACGGTCTGCCATGACCCGAAGCCTGCCACGACCCGCACGACGCACTAGGTGCCGGGCAGCCGCAGGTCGCCGCCGGGGTGGCCGCCGCGGGACCGTCCGTCGGGCAACCCGCGTGGCGGTGCGTCGAGGCGATCGGCGCGGTCCTAGCCTGAGGCCACCGGGCCGCGCCGTGGCCCGAAAGCGCACGCCCTGACCACAGATGCGAGGACCACCGATGAGCGATCCCAACCCCCCCGGCCCCGGGGGGCCGGACGAGCCCACCCCCGGCACCCCGCCACCGGCACCCGGTGGAGCTGTACCGCCCCCGCCCCCGCCTCCGCCTGGTGGGGCCTACCCCCCGCCCCCGCCTCCTCCTGGTGGGGCCTACCCCCCGCCCCCGCCCGGTGGGGCCTACCCCCCGCCTCCTGGTGGGGCGTACCCCCCGCCGCCGCCCGGTGGGGGCTACCTGCCCCCGGGTGCCCCGATGGGGTACCCCGGCCCCGCCCCGGAGCGCAGGTTCTCTGCGGGTGAGGCGATCGGCTACGGCTGGAACGGGTTCACCCGCAACATCGGGCCGCTGGTCCTCATCGCCCTGGTCGTGGTCCTTGCCAACCTGGTGACCTCGTGGATGCAGTCGGGTACCAGCAGCCGGTTCCTGAACTTCGTGCTCGCCCTGATCGCCGCGTTCATCTCGCTGGTGATCAGCCTCGGGCTCATCCGGGCTGCCCTGGCGATCGTCGACGGCCGGCGCCCGGAGATCGGTGACCTGATCAGCACCGACGGCATCGGCACCTACATCATCGCCTCCCTCCTGGTCGCGGTGCTGGTCGTCGTGGGGCTGATCCTGTGCATCATCCCGGGCCTGATCCTGGGCTTCCTGCTGCAGTTCTTCGGGTACGCGATCGTGGACCGGAAGGTCGACGCCGTCACGACGGCACCGCAGTCCGACCCGATCGGCGCCCTGCGCGCCTCGGTGCAGGTCACCAGCAAGAACGTGGGTGGCCTGATCGTCCTGGCCATCCTGAGCCTGCTGGTCAACCTTGTCGGCGCGATGCTCTGCGGCATCGGCATCCTGGTCACCCTCCCGGTGACCGCCATCGCCCTGGCCTACGCATGGCGGTTCTTCACCGGCGGCCGCATCGCACCGCTGGCCTCCTGAGCCACGCGAGGGGCCCCGGTCGACGGCTGACCGGGGCCCCTCAGTCGTGCCTGGTCCTGCACGCCGACATGGGCGGCGGCGCGGTGGCGTGCGCAGGCGGTGCGTCGCAGGGGGTGCGGGGCAAGCGGTGCGGGGCAGGCGGGCTGGGCACCTCAGGCTCTCGGCTCGGGCAGGCGGGTGCGCGGGCCTGTCCGAGCCGCGCGCAGCTGCGTGGGGGTCCAGAACAGCGCACGGCGCAGGTCGGCCCCGTCGAGGTCGGCATCACGCAGGTCCGCGCCGGTCAGGTCGGCCAGGGTGAGGTCGGCATCGCGCAGGTCGGCGCCCAGCAGCAGCGCGCCGCGCAGGCTCGCGCGGCGCAGGTCGGCACCGCGCATCCGGGCCCCCACGAGGTCGGCACCGCGCAGGTCCCGGCCCGCGGTCGGCCCGCGCAGGGTGTCGCTGGCCCGGCGCAGCACCGTGTTGGCCCGCTCTCGGTGGGCCTCGAGGTCGAGCTCGCCGAGCGCCCGCGGATCGAGCTGCGCGGCCGCCTGCGTCTGCTCGGCGGCAGCCGCCACGTCCGTGCGCAGGGAGCCCCCGATCGGTTCGGCCAGTGCCGCGCGCAGGTACCACAGCAGCTCGTGCAGGGTGCGCAGGCGGCCCAGCATCGCGAACATCTCCTGACCGACCTGCGGGTCGGTGCGCCAGTCGCGTGGGGCGAACGCGCGCGTGACCTGGGGTCCGGCGCCGAAGCAGGAATAGGTCACACAGCCCCGGAATCCCGAGGTGGTCAGATGCGCGTGGATCCGGCAGCGGTCCGTGCCGTCGAGGTTGACGCACGGCTGGCCCGCGGTCTTGTCGAGGGCGAAGTCCGCGCCCCGGGAGAAGCCCAGGGCCACGCAGCACAGCCCGACGCAGCGCGCGCAGTCATCCACGAGCTGCTCCACACGTGCTCCCCTCCCGGGTCAGGCAGGCTGGGGGCTGGCCCCCGACTGGGCGCAGACCAGGTCCCAGAGTGCCGCTACCAGCCTGCGGCGAGGCGCCCGTTCCGGGCACGCGCACCGTGCCGCGGGGGCGCCGGTCGAGCCAGAAGGTGCCGCTCGGGGCGGGGATCGGGCGCACGGCGCTGAGCCACACGATCGTGTCTGCGCCCTCGGCCGGGGTCCGCAGCAGCGGCCCGGTCACGCGGCGGAACGTCGGCAGCGACTCCTGGACCCCGGGGGTGTCGGCCCACCCGGGGTGCATGCTGTGGAAGCCGACCGGGAGCGGGAAGCGCGCCGCCCACTGCTGGGTCATCGCCACCTGTGCCCGCTTGGCGCGGGCGTAGGCGCGCACGCCGTCGTACCCAGCGGCCTGCATCTGCATATGGGTCGGGTCGAGCTTCTCGGCGTACATCCCGCCGGAGGAGACGGTGACGACCCGAGGGTCCTCGCCGGCCCGGAGCAGGTCGAGCAGGCCGCAGGTCAGCACGTGCGGGCCGAGCACCTGGCTGGCGTAGGTCGCCTCGAACCCCTCGGCGGTCAGCGTGTGCGAGTCGGCCATCGCGCCGGCGTTGTGCACCAGGACGTCGAGGCGGTCGTGGCCCGCGCGGTACTCGGCGAGCATCCGCCGCACCGCTGCCAGGTCGCCCATGTCGGCGATGGCGACCGCGACGGGGTGGGCCTCAGGCCCTCCCCCCTTGGTCAGCGCCTGGGCGGCGGCCTGCGTTCGGTCCCGGTCGCGACCGACGATCGTCAACTGTGCCCCGAGGCCCACCATGGCCTCGGCCGCGGCACGTCCGAGGCCGGAGGTCGCCCCGGTCAGCAGGACCTCTCGGCCCGACATCGCCGGCAGGTCGGCCCAGCCGAACGCGGTGCGCCGCAGGCGGATGCCCGGCGATCCGAACCCGCCGACCACGCTGATCTCCAGTGCCGCGTCGAGTGCACGCGCGGCTACAGCGCGGGGACCGGCCACCTGGGCGCCGCTCACGCCGGCTCGCCGCGCCGGGCCGCCAGGTCGTTGAGGGCGGTGCGCAGCCCCGCCTCGGCGCGGCGGCCGATCACCTGGAAGGCCAGCCGCAGCGGGAGGTCCAGGACGCGGCGGGGACCCATCAGCCGCAGGTCGGCGTCGTAGGTGACCGCGCAGCCCGACCCCTCCGGGGCCACGGTGATGGTGTCGTGGGAGGTGAAGTCCGGGGTCTGGGCCACCAGGGTCACCCGGCCGGGCGCCTGCGCGGCGGGCTCCACCCGCTCGGTGACCACGTAGTCCAGCGGGATCCGCCGGGGACCGAAGGCCGCCACGACGCGGTAGCGCGCCCCGACCTGCCCCGGCTCCCCGTCGAGCAGGTGCGCCTCGGTGACGCCCGGGTCCCACTGGGCCACCGAGGCGAAGTCGGCCAGCAGGTCGAGGGCGGCGGGGGCGGGGGCGGCGGAACGGATCGTGGTGCTGAAGTGGGCCATGCCTCCAGTCTGTGGTGTGCGCCCACGCGGCGCATCCGGCGGTCGCGTGACCCTGCGCACAGGTCGAGGCGTCCACGATCCCGGCCTGACGACGATGTCTCGGCGTGGCGTACCCGGCGCTCGGGCTGCGCGCGGGTAGGTTCTGGAGCACGGGCCCGGGTGCTCTGCGGAGGGGAAGCCGCGGGGAACTCGGGCCCTTCAACGTCCCCGCTCGGCAGGCCCGACACGCTGCGGGCACGTGCCTGCCGGCCCGTCCACGCTCCGCGCGCGGGGCCGTTCGGCGTCGGCGAGAGGTCTGGCGTGCCAGGCGCTCCACGTACCATGGTGTGGTGAGAACAATCGGCAACATCCTCTGGCTCGTGCTCGCCGGGTGGTGGCTGGCTCTGGGCTACGTGGTCGCGGGTGTGCTCAACATCCTGATGATCATCACCATCCCGTTCGGCATCGCCTCGTTCCGGCTGGCCCGGTACTCGCTGTGGCCGTTCGGCCGTACCGTCGTGCGCGACGGCACCACGGGAGCGATGTCGGTCCTGGGCAACATCCTGTGGCTGGTGTTCGGCGGCCTGGCGATGGCCATCGGCCACGTGGTCGCCGGGGTGCTGCTGTGTCTGACGATCATCGGCATCCCCGCCGGGGTAGCCTCCTTCAAGCTCGCCGGCCTGGCCGTGTTCCCGCTCGGGGCGCGGATCGTGCCGATCTCGTCGCTGGGTGGAACGGCTGCCCAGTACGGCTATGTGGAGGTTCCCCGATGACCCAGCGCGGACAGGTGATGCTCACGGCCGAGGGGCGCCGGATGCTCCAGGAGCGCCTCGACGAGCTGGCCGACGAGGTGCTGCCGGCGATGCGTCCCCTGCTGGTCGAGGACGAGCGCGACGAGCGCGTCGTGGCCGACTTCGAGCGCGTGCAGGCCGAGCACGACCGCGTGGCGGTGCTGCTGGGCACGTCGGGCACGATCGACACCACCACCCTCGGGGCCACCATCGCCCTGGGCTCGCGGGTGGCCGTGCGCGACGCCGACGGCGAGCGGCGCGTGGTGCGCATCGTCGACCCCGTGGAGGCGTTCCTCGACGACGAGCGCATCAGCAGCTCGTCCCCCCTGGCCGTGGCTCTGCTCGGGCACAGCGTGGGTGACTCGTGCGTGGTCGAGGCGCCGGCGGGCACCTGGACGGCGCTCGTCCTGGCGGTCGGCGAACAGCTGTAGGGCCCGGCGCCCACAGATCCCGGCGCCCGCAGATCCCGGCGCCGGTCCCGGCGCCCGCAGGTCCCGGCGTCCACAGATCCCGGCGCGCCCGGGGTCGGATCGCGGGATCCGGGCGAGGGTCGGCCCATGACAGCCGAACCCGCCCTGCCCTCGATCACCTGCCCCTCGAGCCTGGTCGCCTCCTGCGGCCCCCTCCTCGGCTTCGAGCCCGAGAACTGCCTCGTCATGCTGATCCATGGCGTGCCCGGGCGCCCCGGCCCGGTGGCCCTGTGCATCGACCTGGCCTCGCCCGGGACCACGAGCGCCTCACTGGCCGATGAGCTGGTGGCGCTCGTGGCCTCCATCGACGGGGTGATGGTCGACCTGGTGGCCTGGGCCGACGAGCAGGACGCGACCCCACGGGAGTCGTTGTCGACGGCATGGGTGCTCGCGCGGATCATCGATGGGCTCGAGGGGCACTCCTACGAGGTGCGCGAAGCCCTGACCACCAACGGCCGGGTCTGGTGGTCGCACGTGTGCGGCGACCCGCAGTGCTGCCCCGCCGCCGGCGGTCCCCTCGACCCGGACACCGTCACCCGGGTCCGCGCCGAATACGCCTTCGCCGGTGTCGCGCCACTGCCCAGCCGCGCGGCGATCGGTGAGCGCCTCGCACGCGACGAGAGCCTGGCCACCAGGGTGGGTCTGGTCGTGCGCCGCCGGCGCCCGCCGCGCAACCGCGAGGCCTGGCGCGACCGACAGGTCCGGGTGTGCAGTGCCCTGCTCGTGCCGACGCGACACCGTGTCGCGGGGCATGGGGGGCTCTCGGCGCTGCCGGCAACGCCGATCCAGATTGCGGACCTCGTGTCCGGGCTGGCCGACATCCGCGTGCGCGACACCGTGCTGCGCCGGCTGATCGTCTCCCGGGAGGGCTGTCCCGACTGCTGGGCGCTGACGATCGAGCGCCTGACCCGCGCGGTGCAGGGCGCGCCGGTCGGGTCCGCGGCGCCGGTGGCGACGATCCTGGCGCTGGTGGCGTGGATGCGTGGCGAGGGCGCCCTGGCCACCTTCGCCCTCGGCCGCGCTGCCGACGAGGACCCCGACTACACCCTGGCCGAGCTGGCCCGCCGCGTGATCGGTGCGGGCATGGACCCGCGCGCCTGGGCGGCGGCGCTGGGCACGCTCAGCGAGGCGGAGTGCCGCCACGGGGCCGGCTTCTGAGGGTCGGGGCAGGCGGGCCGCTCCTTCCCGGGTCGTGTCACGCGGCGTCGTCGGCCGGGTCCTCAGCGGGGTCCTCAGCGAGGTCGCCGCGGTGCTCGGCAACCCAGGAGTCCATCTGCTCCCAGCGGGTGAGCAGCCAGTCGGAGAGCCCGTCGCGATCGTGCGGGACGGTGCTGGAGGCGACGGCGTCCCAGTGCAGGTGCAGGGTCTTGGCCATCGGAACCTCGCGCCAGATGTCGCCCAGGGTGTTCAGCTCGTCGAGTCCGGTGTGCGCCACGACCACCACCTGCAGGTCCGGGTTGGCCGACAGGGCAGCCAGGACCCCGCCGGGTCGCGGCGGCATCAGGTGCGTGATGCGCTCGGCCCGCCGCGCGGCCTCGTGGCGCCCGGAGGCCCGCAGCCGCTCGATGGCGCGCGCACGACGCGTCGGGGTCACGTTGCCGCCCTCCGGGAAGATCAGCAGCGCGTCGCGGGTCTGCATCGTCGCCGCGAGCCGTCCGATGGCCGCGAAGGAGCCGCGCTGTCCGTCGAGGGACGGGTCGACGAAGCTCATCGGCAGTCGGTTGAGCACCAGGTCGATCACGGGGTCCAGCTGCAGGGTGTGCTTGAGCACGATCCGCGGGCGCCGGCCCTCCCACGACAGCAGCTCGTGGACCAGCAGGAAGGAGTCCCCGGGCCCCGCGTGCCGGCTGAGCACCAGCAGGGGATGCTCGTCGGTGCTCGGGTCGCCGTCGTCGGCCGGCAGGTCGGGGCCGCGCTGGTCGACGCTCAGCGAGAAGTACCGCGAGCCGAACCAGAACAGCACGTCGAGCATCGCGGCCAGGATCCGGTAGTGCAGGTCCACGAATCGGGGGGTGTGCATCCAGTGGCCGAACCCGCTGGCGATCCACGTGAGCAGCGCCAGCGGGATCCCGACCACCTCGAGTGCCAGGTAGACGATCGAGAACCCGAGCACGCGCAGCGCTCGCCACGTGCCCGGCAGCGTGAACGACAGCACGGCCACCGCGATCAGCAGCACCGGAAGGGCCGCCGTCAGCAGCCATGTGCAGGCCAGCCAGATCAGCGGATGCAGCACCAGTCGCCGAACCCATCGCGGGGGGACGGGAAGGGTCATCAGGGGCCGGCCAGGTCGGCGAGGTAGACCGCGGTGGCGGCTTCCGCGGCGTCGATGCGCTCGCGGACCCGGGAGGTGTCGAAGGGGTCGAAGTTCGCCCGCTCGGTCGGCTTCGGGGCCGCGCCGCCGGTGGGCAGCACGTGCACCTCCATCGACTCCTGGGAGCGTGCCAGGGAGGCGTGGAACCTCGCCCGGCGGGCGACCTCGAACGCCACGATCGCCACCTCCCAGGGCTTCTGGGGCGGGCTCAGGGGCTGCTCGATGCGACCCACCTGCAGCACGAACGCGCGCTCAGCGCCCAGCTTGCGGGCCCGGTCCAGGGGGATCGAGTTCACCAGGCCGCCGTCGAGGAAGTGCTCCCCGTCGATCTCCACCGGCGGGAACATCCCGGGCAGCGCTGAGGAGGCCAGCACCGCGGGCACCAGCGGCCCCTCGGTGAACCAGTGCTCCATCGCGCGCTCGATGCTGGCCGCGACGCAGGAGAACTCCACGGGCAGCTCCTCGATCAGCTCGCACGGCAGGTTCTCGGTGAGCAGCCTGCGCAGCGGCTCGGGGTGCGAGGTGGCCCGCGCACGGGTGCTGGCGATCGCGGACACGCGCTGGCGGATCGAGGCGCTCAGGGGGCCGTCCTCCACGGCGCGCACCCAGATCTCCTCGAGCCGTCGCACGCCCGTGACCGTGGGGTCCGCGGCGAGCAGGGCGCCGTTCACGGCCCCGATCGAGGTGCCGAGCACCAGGTCGGGGGTGATCCCGACGGCCAGCAGGGCCTTGAGCATCCCGACCTCGGCGGCCCCGAGCACCCCCCCGCCGCCCAGGACGAATGCGGTTCTGCCGGCCATGGCGCCGATTCTGGCACCGGCCGGCGTCGTGCAGCGCGGGCTGGCGAGTTGTTTGCGCAAGCCCGCGCCGCGCTGCTACGGTCTGCGCAGGTCAAGAGTCCCAGCATCAAGCCCTGGCTTGCTGGGCGGCAACCCTCCCACCGCGGTGGGGTGCCCCAGGTGAGGACCTGGTTGCTACTGCCACCCGGCAGGACGCAGCAAGCGCGGGTCTTGCCAGTCAAGACCCCGAACCCTCGACGGGGGTTCGGGCTCGGGCCACAAACCGATCCGGACCAACGTCACACCCGCACAGCCCCCCGGGGCCGATACGAGGAGACGTCGATGAACAACGCATGGTCCTTCGAGACCCGCCAGATCCACGCCGGCCAGAGCCCGGACGCCACCACCAACGCCCGTGCCCTGCCGATCTACCAGACCACGAGCTACACGTTCAACAGCGCCGACCACGCCGCGGACCTGTTCGCGCTCAAGGAGTTCGGCAACATCTACACGCGCATCATGAACCCGACCCAGGCTGCGGTCGAGGAGCGCGTGGCATCGCTCGAGGGCGGCGTGGCCGCGCTGCTGGTCTCCTCCGGCCAGGCCGCCGAGACCATCGCGCTGCTCAACATCGCCGAGGCCGGCGACCACATCGTCTCCAGCCCCAGCCTGTACGGCGGCACGTACAACCTGTTCCACTACACGTTCCCGAAGCTGGGCATCGAGGTCTCGTTCGTCGACGATCCCGATGACCTCGACAGCTGGCGCGCCGCGGTCCGGCCGAACACCAAGGCGTTCTTCGCCGAGACGATCTCGAACCCGAAGAACGACATCCTCGACATCGAGGGCGTGGCCGGCGTCGCCCACGAGGCCGGGGTCCCGCTGGTCGTGGACAACACGGTGGCCACCCCGTACCTGATCCGCCCGATCGAGTGGGGTGCCGACATCGTGGTGCACTCGGCCACCAAGTACCTCGGCGGCCACGGCACCGCGATCGCCGGCGTGATCGTGGACTCGGGCAACTTCGACTTCGCCGCCGACCCGGATCGGTTCCCGAACTACAACCAGCCCGACCCGAGCTACCACGGCCTGGTCTACGCCCGTGACCTGGGCGTGGGCAGCGCGCTGGGGGCCAACCTCGCGTTCATCCTCAAGGCGCGCGTGCAGCTGCTGCGCGACCTGGGCAGCGCGGTCGCGCCGTTCAACGCGTTCCTCATCGCGCAGGGCCTGGAGACCCTGAGCCTGCGCATCGAGCGGCACGTGGCCAACGCCAGGGCGGTGGCCGAGTGGCTCGAGGCGCGCGACGAGGTGCAGAGCGTCAACTACGCCGCGCTGCCCAGCAGCCCCTGGTACGAGCTGGGTCGCAAGTACGCCCCGCTGGGCACCGGCGGCGTGCTGAGCTTCGAGATCAAGGGTGGGGCCGAGGCCGGCCGGACGTTCGTGGAGGCCCTCGAGCTGCACAGCCACGTGGCCAACATCGGCGACGTGCGCAGCCTGGTGATCCACCCCGCCTCGACGACGCACTCGCAGCTCACCGAGGACGAGCAGCGGGCCACCGGGGTCACCCCGGGCCTGGTGCGCCTGGCGGTCGGCATCGAGAACATCGCCGACATCCTGGCCGACCTCGAGGCCGGGTTCCGGGCCGCGAAGTCGCAGTGACATGACACCGCCTGGCCGCCCGGGAGCGGGCGCACCGGCACCCCTCGTGGGTCCGGGCGCGCCCGCCCTGGGCGGTTGGCGTCTGGGGGATCTCGTCGGCCGGCGTCGGTTCGCCGCGCTCGGGGCGCTGGACTGCGAGGCCGGCGGGCACCTTCCCGACGTGACCCTGGCCTACGAGACGTTCGGCACGCCCAGGCGCGACCACACCGGCCGGGTCACCAACGCCGTGCTGGTCTGCCACGCGCTCACCGGAGACTCGCACGTCAGCGGGCCGGCCGGCCGGGGCCACGTCACCCCGGGCTGGTGGGCGGGGGTGATCGGTCCGGGGTGCGCCCTGGACACCGAGCGGTGGTTCGTGGTGTGCGCCAACATGCTCGGCGGCTGCCAGGGCAGCACCGGCCCGTCGAGCCGGGCCCCGGACGGCCACGCCTGGGGGTCACGCTTCCCGGCGATCACGATCCGCGACCAGGTGGCGGTCGAGATCCGCCTGGCCGACCACCTGTCGATCACGCGCTGGGCGGGCGTCCTCGGCGGGTCGATGGGCGGGATGCGCGTCCTCGAGTGGCTGGCCACCGCACCGCAGCGGGTCGACTCGGCCCTCGTGCTGGCGGTCGGGGCTGCCGCCCATGCCGACCAGATCGCGGCCTACAGCGCGCAGCTGGCCGCCATCGAGTCCGATCCCGCCTGGCAGGGCGGCGACTACCACGACAGCGGACCGGGCCCGGTGCTCGGCATGGGGATCGCCCGCCGGCTGGCGCAGGTCACCTACCGGGGCCAGGCGGAGATCGAGTCCCGGTTCGGCAACGCCGCCCAGCCGGGGGAGGACCCGCTGCTCGGCGGCCGGTTCGCGATCGAGTCCTACCTCGACCATCACGCGGGCAAGCTGGCCGGGCGCTTCGACGCCGGCACCTACGTGGTGGCCACCCGCGCGATGAACACCCACGACGTGGGCCGGGGTCGCGGCGGCATCGAGGCGGCACTGGCCGGCGCCGACATGCCGGTGGTGGTGGCCGGCATCTCCACCGACCGGCTCTACCCGCTGCCCCTGCAGCGGCGCATCGCCGAGGCGCTCCCCGGCTGCGAGGGCCTCACCGTCATCGACTCCCCGCACGGCCACGACGCGTTCCTTCTCGAGGAGCAGGCGGTCGGAGCCCTGATCAGCGGGCTGCTGGCCGACACGCCGGCCGAGCAGCTGGCCTGCGGCTGAGCGCCCCCGCGTCGGGCGGGGGACCGGTCTGTCGGTCCCGCCTTCGGCGCCCCGGACCCACTACGGTTGGCCGGGGATCGTCGCAGGGAGGCATCGATGAGCGGGATCGTAGTCGGCTACGTGGCAAGCGCCGAGGGTGACGCGGCCGTTCGGCAGGGCATCGTCGAGGCGCGGCTGCGCTCCACCCAGGTCGTCGTCGTCTACTCCGACCACGGTGCGCAGCTCGACAGCGTGACCGCCGTGGAGCGCACGGAGTCCCTGGACCGGGTGCACGCGCTGCTCCACGACGCCGATGTCGAGCACGACCTGCGCCACCTGGTGCGGGGCAAGGATCCGGTGCGCGACGTGCTCGACGTGGCCGACGAGATCGAGGCCGACCTGATCGTGATCGGCATCCGCCGGCGCACCCCGGTCGGCAAGCTCGTCCTCGGCTCGAACTCCCAGTCGATCCTGCTCGAGGCCAGCATCCCGGTGCTCGCCGTGAAGGCCTGATCAGGCCCGCTGCCGGGTTTGGCCCACCCCTGCGCAGGGAACATCTGCCGGGTATCCGTCGTTGCACAAGGGGTGCCTGCCGCGGGTGGGCCGCGTGACAGAATGACCCCAGTTCCCCGGTCGATGCGCAGTCGTGCACGTGTCCGGACGTCGAAGTGAGAGGCAAGCGCTGGTGAGTTCCAACAAGTCCGAGCATGCTGGGTCAGGCGCGGCGGAGGGCGTGGCGATAGCCAGTGACACCGCGGTGATGGGCGCGAGCCCGACCACCACGTCAGCCAGGGCGGGCACGCGCGCGAGCGCGACCAAGACCGCGGCCAGGTCCGCGACGAAGACCGCCACCGCGTCGACCTCCACGTCCACCGATGACGCCGCCGAGGACGCTGCGGCGAAGCCCGTGAAGTCCCCAGCCAGGGCTACCGCGGCCAAGAAGCCGGCGGCGAAGAAGGCCCCGGCGAAGAAGACCGCGGCCAAGGCCGGCGCCGTGGCCCCCGTCGCGGACGAGGCCGAGGAGGAGATCGACGAGACCGCCCTCGAGGTGGTCGAGGCCGACCTGGCCGACCTCGAGGAGATCGACGTCGACGCCCTGGCGCCCGAGGTCGCCGCCACCGAGCTGGCCGAGGCGGCCAACCTGGAGGCCGAGCTCGAGGAGGAGCTGGAGAAGGACCTCGAGGTCGTCAAGGCCGAGGTCGCCAAGCCCGAGGAGGCCCCCGAGACCGAGGCGTTCGAGATCTCGGACGCCGACGTCGAGGACGAGCCCCAGCAGCAGGTCACCGTCGCCGGCGCCACGGCCGACCCGGTCAAGGACTACCTGAAGCAGATCGGCAAGGTCGCCCTGCTCAACGCCGAGCAGGAGGTCGAGCTCGCCAAGCGCATCGAGGCCGGGCTGTTCGCCGAGGAGAAGCTCAACTCGGGGATGACCCTCGACTCCCAGCTGCGCCGCGACCTCGAGTGGATCGCCGAGGACGGCCGCCGCGCCAAGAACCACCTGCTCGAGGCCAACCTGCGCCTCGTGGTCTCGCTGGCCAAGCGCTACACCGGCCGCGGCATGCTGTTCCTGGACCTGATCCAGGAGGGCAACCTGGGCCTGATCCGCGCGGTGGAGAAGTTCGACTACACCAAGGGCTACAAGTTCTCGACCTACGCCACGTGGTGGATCCGCCAGGCGATCACCCGCGCGATGGCCGACCAGGCCCGCACCATCCGCATCCCGGTGCACATGGTCGAGGTCATCAACAAGCTGGCCCGCGTGCAGCGCCAGATGCTCCAGGACCTCGGCCGCGAGCCAACCCCGGAGGAGCTGGCCAAGGAGCTGGACATGACGCCCGAGAAGGTCGTCGAGGTCCAGAAGTACGGCCGCGAGCCGATCTCGCTGCACACCCCGCTGGGCGAGGACGGCGACTCGGAGTTCGGCGACCTGATCGAGGACTCCGAGGCGATCGTGCCCTCCGACGCCGTCTCGTTCACCCTGCTCCAGGAGCAGCTCGAGGGTGTGCTCGACACGCTGTCGGACCGTGAGGCCGGCGTGGTCCGCATGCGCTTCGGCCTGACCGACGGCCAGCCCAAGACCCTCGACGAGATCGGCAAGGTCTACGGGGTCACCCGCGAGCGGATCCGCCAGATCGAGTCCAAGACGATGTCGAAGCTGCGCCACCCGAGCCGCTCGCAGGTGCTGCGCGACTACCTGGACTGACGACGCGCCGAGGCACGGGGCACGACCGAATCCCTGCCCCGACCGGTATGGCCGGGCCACTGTCTCGCCGTGGCGCGATCGGGCGTACCGTGGCCTGCGCAAGGCGGGGCTCCCGCCCGGGGTCCCGGTGAGATCAGACCAGGCGGCGGCCAGTCCGTGCCGGACCCGACCGCCGTTGCTCGGCAAGGCCGGTCGCGGGACGGCGGGCACGTCAGTCCCCGGGTGTGATGATCACCGCCGTCCGGGTGCTGATCGGGGCGGATGGCGAGATGTGGATGTTGTCGACCCTTGACGCCCTCCGCTACCGGCTCTTCTTCGTCGGAGGGTTCTTGCTGGTGGCCGACCACACCGCGCCCTGGTCGGTGAGCTGCTTGCCCAGGGCCTGCGGGCTGGGCGCCCCCACTGGCGCTGCGCCCACCCTGGGTGTGGGATGGGCAGCCCGGCACTCGAGAGGAGCGACGACGTGGCCGACAGCGCCGAGGTCGAGCATGTGATCGCGGCCCACGAGAGGCCGGGCAGGCTGTTCGAGGCGGCCGGACTCGGGGCCTGGACCGGAGCCGTGGCCGGGTTCATCGCCGAGCATGCCCGCGCGGCCGGCGGGGCGGGCACCTGAGCATGGCCGAGCACCTGGGCATGGCCGAGCACGGGCCGGCCACAGCTGGGGCCCCCGTCCTGCGGATCGACCATGACCCCGTCCCCGTCGGCACGCTCGAGTTCCTCGACCGCGTGGCGGTGCGGGCGGTGATCGGCCGCGACGATCGGCTGCTGATGGTCCGCTCCGGCGATGCCGGCGACGTGAAGTTCCCCGGCGGGGGAGTCGAGCCCGGGGAGACCGATGCCCATGCGCTGGTCCGCGAGGTGTCCGAGGAGTGCGGGCGGGTGGTCACCGGCATCGGTGGGGTGGCGCTCGTGGCCCTCGAGCACCGGGTCGCACGCGAGCCGGGAGCCATGTTCCGGATGACGTCGCGCTACTACCGCTGCCAGGTCGCCGACCAGCAGCACGCGCTGCGCCTGGATCCCTACGAGCGCGACCTGGGCCTGCGGCCCGTGTGGATCACCGTGGCCGAGGCGATCGTGGTCAACCGGGAGGTCGTGGCCGGCGGGTCCGCGCAGACCTGGGTCGAGCGTGAGACCCGCGTGCTCGAACACCTTCGCGATCTCGGGCTGGGTGGTCTGGCGGGCGCAGTCGGGCCTCGGGGGTGAGCGGGTCCTGCCGCGCGGCTACAGCTCGGTGTCGCTGGACAGGGTGCGCAGCAGCTCGGCCGGGGTGGTGAGCCCGGCGGCGGCCGCCTCCACCCCGAGTTCCAGCAGCGGCCGGAACCCCTCGGCCTTGGCCGCTTCGGTGATGGTCCTCTCACCTGCCCCGGCGACCAGGGCCGCACGCACGGAGGCGGTGATCGGCAGCATCTCGTAGAGGCCGATGCGTCCGGAGTACCCGGTCATCGCGCAAGCCCGGCACCCCACGGCTGTCACGCACGAGGCCGCCTGCGCCTCTGTCATGCCCAGCCGACGCCGTGTGTCGGCGTCCACGGCCGCCCGAGTGGCGCACTCCGTGCAGGGCTTGCGCACCAGGCGCTGGGCCATCGACAGCGTCAGCGAGGATGCGACCAGGTAGTTGGGCACGCCCATGTCGACCAGGCGGAGCACCGCCGAGGCGGAGTCGAGCGTGTGCAGCGTGCTGAGCACCAGGTGCCCGGTGAGCGCGGCCCGCACGGCCAGCTCGGCGGTGATCTGGTCACGGATCTCCCCGACCATGATCACGTCCGGGTCCTGGCGCAGCGCCGAGCGCAGGCCGGTGGCGAAGGTCATGCCGGTCTTGTCCGAGACCTGCACCTGGGCCACGCCCGGCAGCTCGATCTCGACCGGGTCCTCGAGGGTGATCAGGTTGCGCTCGTCGTCGACCATCTGGCGGATGCCGGAGTACAGCGTCGTGGACTTGCCCGAGCCGGTGGGCCCGGTGATCAGGACCAGCCCCTGGGGCATGTGCAGGGCGTTCTGCAGGATGAGCTCCTGGTCGAGGCCGAGTCCCAGGTCGCTGAGGCTGGGCAGGGCGTCCTGGTCGGCCAGCAGGCGCACGACGACCTTCTCCCCGTGCAGGGTGGGCAGGGTGGAGACGCGCAGGTTGCGGTCGCGGCCCTCGAGGCGCAGCCGGGAGCGACCGTCCTGGGGCACCCGCCGCTCGACGATGTCGAGTCCGGAGACGATCTTCATGCGGGCCACGATCGAGGAGTGCCCGCTGCGGGGCAGGGTCATCAGGGGGCGCAGGGTGCCGTCGACGCGCACGCGCACCCGCACGCCGTCGCGCATCGGCTCGATGTGGCAGTCGCTGGCCCCGGCGCGCACCGCGGCGATGAGGATCTGGTGGACGGCGGCCACGGCACCGGCGTCCTCGTTGGAGTCCAGCGACCCGATCTCGATCTCGTCGGGGAGGTCGGCAGCGAACTTCTCCAGCGCGTCCTCGGTCATCGCCTGGCTGAACAGGCCGGTGATCTTCTCGCGCAGCTGGCCCTCCGGGGCCACGACCACCTCGAGGCGCATCCCGTGGGCCCGCATGCGCAGGTCGTCCAGGGCGACCACGTCCACCGGATCGGCCACGGCCACCCGCAGCACGCCGTCACGCGCGGTCAGGGGCAGCACGACCCGCTGGGCGGCGACGACCTCCGGGATCCGGCGGGCCACGCTGGGGTCGATGATCTGCAGGTCCAGGTCGACCACCTGCAGACCATGCATGTCGGCCAGGGCTGCCGCGACCGCGCCGTCGTTGACGAATCCGGCGTCGATGAGCACCCGGCCGAGGCGCCGGCGCACGGTGCGGCCGTCGCGACCCTGGGCCTCCAGCGCCGCCTCCAGCTGCTGTGGGGTGATGACCCCCCAGCTGATGAGCGTGTCTCCGAGCCTCCTGCGCGTCATGGGACGCCCCCTCTCCTTCTCCGATGGTCGGCAGATGCAGGCGCCGGGTTGAGCCGAACGGGTGGCGGGGCGCTCAGGCGTGCCGACCCGGGCGGATCGGCACTGCGGACAGCCAGGTGCGGACCTGCCCGGGCGAGGTCAGCCGGTGGTGACCCAGGCCGGCCCAGAGCGGGTCGGTGGCCACCGCGGAGTACCGGGTCCGGTAGCGCCCCACGCCGTCCCAGCTCCAGCGGATGATCGAGGCCTCGGGGTCGTGCAGGGCCACCAGGCCCCGCCACGACTCCCGGTTGCCGTTCCACAGCTCGGCCCGGGTGGCGGTGCGGCGCACGGTGCGCCCGATCACCTGGCGCATCACCACGCTCCGGGGCAGGTCCAGCCAGACGATCGTGTCGGCCCGCGCCCACAGCCCGGCGCGCACCTCGGAGTAGTTGCCGCACACCACCCACCCTCCGGCGCTCCTGTCGGCGCCGTCGAGGGCGAGGTGCAGGGCAGTGCAGAACTGCTGCGGCGGCGTCGGCGTCCACCCGGGACCGTGGAACAGCGCGTCGAGCTCGATGTGCGCCACGCCGAGGCGGGCGGCCAGGGCGCGGGCCAGCGTGGTCTTGCCCGAGGCGGAGTTGCCGACGATGACCACGCGACGCATCCGTGGATCGTAGGCCCGCCCGGGCCGGCGGGAGAGGGCAGTTCCGTCCGGCGGGACCACCCGGGCCGCGCGCGCCGGTAGCCTTCCGGGCATGCGCTTCCTCCACGAGCTGCCCGCGCACGACCTCACCTACGACGACGCGTTCCTCGTGCCGACCCGCTCGGCGGTGGCCTCCCGGTTCTCCGTGGACCTGACCGCCCCGGACGGATCGGGGGCCACGATCCCGATCGTGGTGGCCAACATGACCGCGGTCGCGGGCCGGCGCATGGCCGAGACGGTGGCCCGGCGCGGTGGACTGGTGATCATCCCGCAGGACATCCCGGTCGACGTGGTCGCCGAGGTGATCGCCTGGGTGAAGGCGCGCCACCCGGTGTACGACACCCCCGTGCGGCTCGGGCCCGACGAGACCATCGGTGCCGCGCTGTCGCTGATCCACAAGCGTGCCCACGGCGCGGCGGTGGTCGAGGCCGACGGTGTGCCGATCGGGATCGTCACCGAGTCCGACTGCGTGGACACCGACCGGTTCTCCCGCGTGGCCGAGGTGATGAGCGACGAGGTGTTCACGCTGCCCGACGGCGTCGAGCCGCGCGAGGCGTTCGAGGCCATGCACCGCGCCCGGCGCAAGGTGGCGCCCATCGTGGACGGCGACGGGCGCGATGGTCGGCGTGCTCACGCTGCCCGGGGCACTGCGTGCCACGGTGTACCAGCCCGCCCTCGACGCTCAGGGCCGGCTGCGGGTGGGCGCGGCGATCGGCGTGAACGGCGACGTGCGCGGCCGGGCCGAGGCGCTGCTCGCGGCCGGGGTCGACATCCTCGTGGTGGACACCGCGCACGGCCACCAGGAGAAGATGGTCGAGGCGCTGGCTGCGGTGAGCAGCGCCCGGCATGTGGCCCCGCACGTGCCCGTGGTCGCGGGCAACGTGGTGACCGCGGCCGGCACCCTGGACCTGATCGAGGCCGGTGCCGACATCGTCAAGGTCGGCGTGGGCCCGGGCGCGATGTGCACGACGCGCATGCAGACCGGCGTGGGCCGCCCGCAGCTGTCGGCGGTGGTCGACTGCGCGGGCGCCGCGCGGGAGGTGGGCCGCTGGGTCTGGGCCGACGGGGGCGTGCGGCACCCGCGCGACGTGGCCATCGCCCTGGCCGCCGGCGCAGGCGCGGTCATGATCGGCTCGTGGTTCGCCGGCACCTACGAGTCGCCCGGCGACCTGCAGACCGACCCCACCGGCCGGGCCTACAAGGTCAGCTTCGGGATGGCCTCGGCGCGCGCCGTGCGCGGGCGCACGGCTGACGAGTCCGCATTCGACCGGGCCCGCAAGGCCATGTACGAGGAGGGGATCTCGCACTCGCGGATGTTCATCGACCCGGAGCACCCCGGCGTGGAGGACCTGCTGGATGCGATCACCTCCGGGGTGCGCTCGGCGTGCACCTACGCCGGGGCGGCCTCACTGCCCGGGTTCCACGAGCGCGCCCTGCTGGGCGTGCAGTCCGCCGCCGGCTACGCCGAGGGCCGCCCGCTGGACCGCTCCTGGTGAGCGCGGGCCCGCAGGGGCCCGGCATGCGCCTCGAGGTCCCCGAACAGCTGCCGATCGCCGAGCACGTCGAGGCGATCACGACGGCGCTGCACGAGCACCAGGTGGTGATCGTGGCCGGCGAGACCGGCTCGGGCAAGACCACCCAGCTGCCCAAGATCGCGCTGGCCGCCGGTCGGGGCGCGGCCGGGATGATCGGCCACACGCAGCCGCGGCGGATCGCCGCGCGCACCCTGGCTGCGCGGATCGCCGAGGAGTGCGGCGTCGAGCTCGGCGCCGAGGTCGGGTTACGCCGTGCGGTTCACCGACCGCACTGCGAGGGCGACGAAGGTCAAGGTGATGACCGACGGCATCCTGCTCGCCGAGCTCCAGCGCGACCGGGACCTGCGTCGCTACGACACGATCATCATCGACGAGGCCCACGAGCGCAGCCTCAACATCGACTTCCTGCTCGGCTACCTGGTGCGACTGCTGCCGCGCCGACCGGACCTGCGGGTCATCGTCACCAGCGCCACCATCGACGTGCAGCGCTTCTCCGCGCACTTCGGCGGCGCCCCGATCATCGAGGTCAGCGGCCGGACCTACCCGGTGGAGATCCGCTACCGGCCGACCGAGGACGTCGGCCTGCCGACGACGTGGACGCCGTCTGCGACGCCGTGCTCGAGTGCCTGACCTCCGGCGACGGGGACGTGCTGGTGTTCCTCTCCGGCCAGCGCGAGATCCACGACGTGGCCGACGCCCTGCGCGCCGCAGCTGGACCGGGTCACGACGGTGCTGCCGCTGTACGCGCGGCTCAGCGCCGCCGAGCAGCACCGGGTCTTCGCCCCCGGCGGCGGCCGCCGGGTCGTGCTGGCCACGAACGTGGCCGAGACCTCGATCACGGTGCCCGGCATCCGGTACGTGGTGGACCCGGGCACTGCGCGCATCTCGCGCTACAGCACGCGCCTGAAGGTGCAGCGGCTGCCGATCGAGGCGATCTCGCAGGCCTCGGCCAACCAGCGCGCCGGTCGGTGCGGGCGGGTGCGCGACGGCATCGCGATCCGGCTCTACGGCGAGCAGGACTTCCTGGCCCGCCCGGAGTTCACCGATCCCGAGATCCTGCGCACGAACCTGGCCTCGGTGATCCTGCAGATGGCCGCGCTGCGCCTCGGCGACATCGCCGCCTTCCCGTTCCTGGACCCGCCGGACTCCCGGCAGATCCGCGACGGCGTCGCCCTGCTCGTCGAGCTCGGCGCGCTGCACCCCGGCGACGGGCCGCCGCGGTTGACCCCGCTGGGCCGCGCCTGGCCCGGCTGCCGCTGGACCCGCGCCTGGGCCGGATGGTGCTGGCCGCCGCCGACGCAGGCTGCGTCAAGGAGGTCGTGGTCATCGCCGCGGGGCTCACGATCCAGGACCCGCGGGAGCGCCCGGAGGAGGAGCGCGGCCGGGCCGACGCCGCGCACGCCCGCTTCGTCGACCGGGCCTCGGACTTCGCCACGCTGCTCAACCTGTGGGACCACATCCGAGAGCTGCGCAGCGAGCTCGTCGGCCAGCGGCCTGCGCCGGGCCTGCCGCGAGCGAGTACCTGAACTACCTGCGGATCCGCGAGTGGCAGGACCTCGTCGGCCAGATCCGCGAGGTGCTCGGCGGCCTGGACATCGCCTGGAGCAGCGCCCGCGAGGACTCCGAGGCGATCCACCGCGCCTGCTGACCGGGCTGCTGTCGCAGGTGGGCCTGTGGGACCCGCTGCGCCGGGACTACCTCGGCGCCCGCGGGGCCCGGTTCGTGCTCTTCCCCGGCTCGGCGCTGGCGCGGCGCAACCCCGAGTGGGTGATGTCGGCCGAGCTGGTGGAGACCTCGCGGCTGTTCGCCCGGCGCAACGCGTCGGTGCGCGCCGACTGGATCGAGGCCGCCGCCGGGCACCTGGTCTCGCGCAGCTACGCCGAGCCGCACTGGTCGGCCCGGCGCGGGGCGACCGTGGCGATGGAGCGGGTGACCCTGTACGGGATCCCGCTGGTGGCCGGCCGCTCGGTGGACTACGGGCGCATCGACCCGGCGCTGTGCCGCGAGCTGTTCATCCGCGGGGCGCTCGTCGAGGGGCAGTGGAGCACGCGGCACCGGTTCTTCCACGCCAACACCGCCGCGCTGCGGGCCGCTGAGGAGGTCGAGGAGCGCAGCCGGCGACGCGGGCTGGTCATCGACGACGAGGGCCTGTTCGCGTTCTACGACGCGCGCATCCCGGCCGACATCACCTCGGTGCGCCACTTCGACGCGTGGTGGAAGAAGGCCGCGCGCCAGACCCCGGATCTGCTCACCCTCACGCCCGCCGACATCCACGTGGCCGACGAGGCCCTTCCCGACGAGGGGGACTTCCCGCTGCGCTGGAGTGCCGGGCCGGCGGTCACCCTGGACCTGAGCTACGCGTTCGAGCCGGGCACCGCCGCCGACGGGGTGACGGTCGACGTGCCGCTGGCGGTCCTGCCCGACCTCGACCCCGCCGAGGTCCCCGGCGCGGCCCCGGGGCATCGCGCCGAGCTGGTCGCGGCCCTGCTGCGCAGCCCGGCCAAGGCGATCCGTCGGGAGCTGGGCCCCGCGCCGAACCTCGTGCCGACGGTGCTCGAGGCCCCCGAGCTGGCTGAGCGCTCGCTGCTCGACGGGGTCGCCGCGGCGGTGAGCCGGATCAGCGGGGTGCGGGTCCGCGCTGAGGACTTCGACCTGGGTCGGGTGCCGATGCACCTGCTGCCGCGCTACCGGGTGCTCGACGAGAGGGGCCGCGTGCTCGGCGAGGGCCGCGACCTGGCCGCGCTGCAGCGCGCCCACGCCCCCGACCGTGCGGCGCTCGTTGCCCGGACGGCCGCGGACGTGACGGTTCGGGCGGCGACGGGCTGGACGTTCAGCGAGATCCCCGAGTCGGTGCAGCGGGTCGTCAACGGGATCCCGGTGAGCGGGTACCCGGCGCTGGCCGACCGGGGGCGGGCGGTGGACCTCGTGGTCCTGCCCGATTCCGACGAGGCCGCGCGCACCCACCTGCGCGGGGTGCGCCGGCTGGTCGCGCTGCGCGTGCCGAACCCGGGGCCCCGCGGCTTCTCGGGCCTGGACATGACCGCGCGCCTGGCGCTGGGCCGCTACCCGCACGGCGGGGCCGAGGCGGTGCTCGCAGACCTGGCGGACGCCTGCATCGACGGGCTGCTCGCCGGGCCGGCGGTGCGCGACGAGGCCACGTTCGAGGCGGCCGTGGCCCGGATCACCCTCGAGCTGCCGAAGCGGTACGCGGCCGCGCTGGCACAGATGGTCGCGTGCCTGGTGTCGGCGTGGGAGGCCGACCGGGCCGCCGACGAGCTGACCAGTCCCGTGGTCGCCGAATCCGTGGCGGACGTGCGCGCCGAGCTCGGGCGCCTGCTCGGCACCGGAGCCGCGTCGCGGATCGGGGAGGCCCGGCTGCCCGACCTGCGCCGCTACCTGCAGGCGCTGGCCTGGCGCACGACGCGGATCGCCGACGACCCGGGCGGTGACCTGCGCCGCCTCGACCAGGCCCGCGAGGCCGAGGCCCTGCTGGCCCCCGCGGTGCCCGGGTGGCCCGTGGCCGATCCGATGGCGGCGGGGCCGATGCCCCGGACGGCCCGTCAGCTGGCCGACGAGTTCCGCGTCAGCCTGTTCGCGCCGCACATCCGCACCGCGATGCCCGTCTCGGCACGCCGCATCGAGAAGTTCCTGGCCGGTGCGCCCGCGGGCGGGCGAACCTGACCGGCGGTGAGCCTCAGATCGCGAGCAGAAGCCCCAGCCAGGCTATGCACACCGCCAGTGCCGCCCCCGAGGTGAGCAGGCCCCACGTGGCGGCGAACCGGCCGGTCCGCCGGGAGATCCCCGCGGAGAGCCCGACCATGCTGGTCACGCCGCCGATCGGGGCGATGACCCAGGCGAGGATCCCGATGATCGGCACCACCGACATGAGCAGCGCCACCGAGCCCAGCGTCGCGCCCACCACGGCGGCGTTGTTGCGCATCACGATCACCGGCCGGGCGTCGACGCCCAGCGGGCCGTAGGCGGGGGGGAACGTGGACCCCAGGGGGGCGCGGGGGGCGAGCTCCCAGGCAGGGGCCGGCGCCCAGCCGTAGGGGGTGCCCTGGACTGCGCCCCAGCCCGGCACGGACTCCGAGGTGTGGGGGGCCGCGGGCCACGGCAGCGCGGTGGTGGGGTGGGTGTCCGGGGCCTCGGTCGCTGCGGGTGCGCCCGCCTGGGGCCGGGGCAGCGCCACGGTGTCGTGCTGGAGGACGAGCGTGTCGTGCGCTGCCTGCGCGGGATCGAACGGCGCCTGCGCCTGGGGTGTCATGTTCGCCACGAGGCGAAGCGTAACCCCGACGCCGGCGCTCAGGTGGCTGCCACCGCCGCTGCCGCCCACACGCTGCCGGCCATCATCAGCGCGGCCAGCTCGATCAGGATGGAGAACCCGGTGGCCTTCATCGCCGCCCAGGTCGAGGCGCGGGCAGCCTCCCAGTCGCGCAGCCTCACGTGCTCGGCCACGTAGACCCCGCCGATGAACCCCACGGGCAGGCCGACGATCGGGATCACGAAGAACCCCACGAGGGAGGCGATCCCCCCGATGATGATCGAGCGGCCGGGGACCCCGGCGGCGGTCATGGACCGCCCGGGGATCAGGTACTTCAGGACCTGGCCGAGGCCGAGGATCAGCATCATGATCGCGAACGCCGACCAGGCAACGGGGCCGCCGATCACCAGCGTCCACACGAACAGGACGACGATCACCAGCACGGTGCCGGGCAGGATCGGCACGATGATCCCGGCTGCCCCGACGAGCAGCGAGATGACGACGAGGACGTTGAGTAGGGCCTCGTTCACTCAGGCGTGCCCCGCCTGGCCGACTCCGCGCTCAGCGTCCCGCGGGCGATCCGCGCCGAAGCGGCCCGCAGGCCGTCCTCGTGGGCACGCAGGTGGTGGGCGCAGAACAGCAGGTGGGCTCCCGAGGCCATGGTCGCCTGGGCGACGGCCTGGGCGCCGCATCGATCACACCGGTCGGCGGCGCTGAGCGCCACCTCCATCTCGAGGGTCCCCACCATGTTCGGCCTCCTGCCGCGAGTCACTGGAGTCCAGTGTGGCACCCGGGACCGACATGTGCAGGGAGGTTCGCCACGCGCGCAACCCGCCCACGCCGGGAATAGCAGCGTGCTCGGGATGTCGGTCGGCGTCGGTACCCTTGCCCGGTGACTGCGCAGCCGGTGGAGCCCCGTTCGGGCCGACGTTCCTCCAAGACCGAGTCCGGGGGGTACTCGGCCAAGAACCTGTCGGTGCTCGAGGGCCTGGAGGCGGTGCGCAAGCGCCCGGGCATGTACATCGGGTCCACCGACTCACGGGGCCTGATCCACCTGCTGTGGGAGATCCTCGACAACTCCGTCGACGAGGCCCTCGGCGGCTGGTGCACTCGCATCGACATCATCCTGCGCGCCGACGGCTCCGTGGAGATCCACGACGACGGCCGCGGCATCCCGGTCGACGTCGAGCCGCGCACCCGGCTGACCGGTGTCGAGGTCGTCATGACCAAGCTGCACGCCGGCGGCAAGTTCGGCGGCGGCTCGTACGCGGCCTCCGGTGGCCTGCACGGCGTGGGCGCGAGCGTGGTCAACGCGCTGAGCGCGCGCTGCGACGTGGAGGTCGACCGCGACGGTCGGGTGCACCTGATCTCGTTCCGCCGGGGGGTGGCCGGGGTGTTCGACGGCGAGGGCCCGGACGCGGAGTTCTCCCGCAAGTCTGGCCTGCGCCAGGAGGGCACGTGCCCGCGGTCCAAGACGGGCACGCGGGTGCGGTACTGGCCCGACACCCAGATCTTCACCGCCGACGCGCGCGTCGATGTTGCCCTCGTGTTCGCCCGGGCACAGCAGACCACCTTCCTGGTCCCGGGCCTGACGATCGTGGTGCGCGACGAGCGCGACCCCGAGGGGGTCGTCGAGCGCACGTTCGCGCACAAGGGCGGCATCACCGAGTTCGTCGAGCACCTGGCCACCGGCGAGGCCGTCAGCCCCGTGCTGCGCCTGGCCGGGTCCGGGCGGTTCACCGAGACCGTCCCTGTGCTCGACAAACGCGGGCATATGGTGCCCACCGAGGTCGAGCGCGAGCTCGTGGTCGACGTCGCCCTGCGGTGGGGCACCCACTACGACACCGACGTGCGCTCGTTCGTGAACATCGTGGCCACCCCCAAGGGCGGCACCCACGTGGCCGGATTCGAGCGGGCCCTGGTCAAGACGGTCAACGACCACCTGAAGGCCACCAAGGCCCTGAAGCCCAGCGAGGACGCCGTCACGAAGGAGGATGCCCTCGAGGGCGCCACGGCCGTGGTCACCGTGCGCCTGGCCGAGCCGCAGTTCGAGGGCCAGACCAAGGAGATCCTCGGCACCCCGGCCGCCTCGAAGATCGTGGCCTCGGTGGTGGGCACGGAGCTGGGAGCCTGGCTGGCCAACCCGCCGCGGGGGGACAAGCTCGTGGTCAAGGCCGTGGCCGAGAAGATCGCCAACGCCATGCGTGCCCGGGTCGCAGCCAGGACCCATCGCGACGTGCAGCGGCGCAAGACCGCGCTGGAGTCCTCGTCGATGCCGGCCAAGCTGGTCGACTGCCGCAGCGAGGACGTGGAGCGCACCGAGCTGTTCATCGTCGAGGGCAACTCGGCGCTGGGCACCGCCAAGCTGGCGCGCGACTCCGAGTTCCAGGCTCTTCTGCCGATCCGCGGCAAGATCCTCAACGTGCACAAGGCCTCGTTGGCCGACATGCTCAAGAACGCCGAGTGCGCGGCCATCATCCAGGTGCTCGGCGCCGGCTCGGGCCGCACGTTCGACCTGGAGTCGCTGCGCTACTCCAAGGTCATCCTGATGGCTGACGCCGACGTCGACGGTGCCCACATCCGCTGCCTGCTGCTGACACTGTTCCACCGCTACATGCCCGAGATGCTCGCCGAGGGTCGCGTCTACTCCGCGGTGCCACCGCTGCACCGGGTGGATGTGATCGCCTCCGGGGGCAAGCCCGCCGAGGTCCGCTACACCCACTCCGACGCCGAGCTGAAGGCGACGTTGGCCGAGCTGACGAAGGCCGGCCGGCGGTGGAAGGACCCGCAGCGCTACAAGGGCCTCGGCGAGATGGACGCCAGCCAGCTGCGCGAGACGACGATGGAGCCCGGCCGGCGCACGCTGCGCCGCGTCCGCGTGGAGGACGCGCACGCCGCCAGCGAGGTCTTCAACCTGCTGATGGGCTCCGAGGTGGCCCCGCGCAAGGAGTTCATCGTGGCTGGCTCCGCCGAGCTCGACCGCGACAGGATCGACGCCTGAGCGGTCGGGAAAGGTGCGGGGGAGCCGATGACGCCGATTCCGACCGAGGACGAGCTCTGGCGGACGTGGCTGGGGTTCCTGGCCCGGTACGGGGCTGTCGAGGCCGACCCGGAGGCCGGGGCGACAGTGACGGTCGACGGGCGTGCGAGCCTGTTGCGGATGTCGAGGCCCAGGTTGCACGAGTACGTGACCGATTTCGTCGGGTAGCGCCGCGCGCACGGGTACTCCGACGGTCTGGTGGAGGGGCTCCCGCTGCCGTTGGTGGACTCGTTCGGGGATTGCTTCGGTCCGCAGCTGGCGGTCCACGCCGAGTACGCGCTCGAGGGCCTCGACTTCAGGCACGTGCCGGGCTCGAGCCCTGCGCTGAGTTCTCCGGAGGTGGAAGGGGCGGCCGGACTGAGGGGAACGTGGTTCCTCCGGACGGGCCCGGCGGCGGCCGAACGCGAGGACGAAGACGAAGGGGAGGCGCCGCCCACCTTGCGGCCGGGGGGCCGGGGCGGATGCGGGTTCCTGAGCGGGTGGCCGCGGGCGGATCTGGGATGGCAGGCAGAGTCCCGGCTTCAGTCGTCCACGGGTGTGAGTCGGCCGGTGTCCACGTCGTAGATCGCGCCGGCGACCACGAGGCCGGCCGGCAGCAGCGGGAAGCTGCGGATCCGGCGGATGTCGCGGCGCACCGCCGCCGCCTCGTCCTCGACGGTGCGGAACTCGATGCTGCGGGTGTCCACGCCGTACTTGTCGGCGATGAGCGCGTGGATCTCCTCCTCAGCACTTCCGACCATCCGGCAGCGGGTGTGCGGCATGACCAGCACCCGGTTCACGTCCAGCAGGTAGCAGGCCAGCACCAGCGTGCGCAGCACGTCCTCGGTCACGCGGGCCCCGGCGTTGCGCAGGATCTTCACGTCGCCGGGGGCCATGCCCACGATGCGCAGCGGGTCGATGCGCGAGTCCATGCAGGTGATCACCGCCAGGCCCTGCGCGGCCCGGCCGCTCATGCCCAGGCCGGTGAAGTGCGCTGCGTACTCGGCGTTGGCCGCCAGCACGTCATCGAACGACGCCGTGGGGAATCGGTCGTCGTTCGCGGTCGGTGGCTGGCTCATTCTGCGGCGCCACCGGAGGAGTGCCCGGGGAAGATGCCCATGCCCGGGTCGACCAGGGGGGCGGCGTTGTTCACCGCCAGGGCGGCCTCGCCGAAGCCGACGGAGATCAGGGGCACCTTGCCCTCGTAGGTCGTGATGTCGCCGGCCGCGAAGACCCGCGGCAGGCTGGTGCGCATGGCGGTGTCGACCCGGATGTGGCGCTTGGCCAGGTCCAGGCCCCATCCGGCGATCGGGCCGATGTTGGCCACGAAGCCCAGCGCCGCGACCACGGTCTGCGCCGGCAGCACGGTGACCTCGCCGGTCTCCTTGTGGGTGACCTCGACCTCCGCCACGCTCGACTCGTCGCCGCGGATCGCGCTGACCTCGCTGCTGGTGAACAGCCGCACGCCCATCTCGCGCACCGTGTCGACCATCGAGCCGTGTGCGCGGAACTGCTCGCGGCGGTGCACGAGGCTCACGCTGCGGGCCAGGGGGGCCAGCGAGTAGGCCCAATCGAAGGCCGAGTCGCCGCCGCCGACGATCACGATGTCCTTGTCGGCGTGATCAGCCAGCCGGGGCACGAAGTACACCAGGCCGCGACCCGCCCAGCCGTCGTCGGCGGGCAGGGCACGCGGGGTGAACGAGCCGATGCCGCCGGTGATGATGACGGCCTTGGCCTCGACGGTGCTGCCCTGGGTGCCGGTCACGGTGACCGGGCCCTCGTCGGAGGTCTGCAGCGTCACCGCCTGCTCACCGAGCAGGTACTCGGGCTTGAACGGCTCGGCTGCGGCCACGAGGTTCTCGACGAGCACGCGGCCCTTCACCGTGGTGTGGCCGGCGACGTCGAAGATGTCCTTCTCCGGGTACATGGCCGTGATCTGGCCGCCGGGCTCGGGCAGGGCATCCATCACGACGACCGACCACCCGCGGAACCCTGCGTAGTAGGCCGCGTAGAGGCCGGCTGGCCCGGCACCGATGATCAGGATGTCGCACTCGTGGGTCACGGCGCCCAACCTAACGCGCCACCCCCGGGCACCCTCACCCGCCACACGTAATCCGCGCCACGCCCCGCCGAGAAGCCCCCGAAGCCCTGCCACAACGCAAACCGGAGGGCTTGCCGAGGGGGGCGGGCGCCGGGGGGCGGGCGCCGAGGGGGAGGCGGGGTCAGAGGCCCAGGGAGGTGATGTAGTCCTTGACGATGCCGGCGCTGCGGGCCAGGGCGGTCTGCTCGCTGTGGGCCAGGGGCTGCTCGAAGACGTCGAGGTTGCCACCGCCGCCGACCAGCCGCGGCAGGGCGACCGTCACGTCGCTGATCCCGGCCACGTCCTCGGTCACCCCGCAGGTGGTCATGATCGCGCGCTGGTCGCGGATGATGACGTTCACGATGCTGGCCAGGGCGGCGCCGATGCCGTAGTAGGTGGCGCCCTTGCCCTCGATGATCTGGTAGGCGGCGCGGCGCACGTTGTGGTCGATCTCGGCGCGCTCCTCCTCGGTGATCCGGATGCCCTTGCGCTTGCAGAACTGGTCCAGGCCCATGCCGCCGATGGTGACCTGGCTCCAGGCGAGCACCTCGGAGTCACCGTGCTCGCCGAGCACATAGCCGTGGATGTGGCGGGCGTCCACGCCGATCTTGCGCGAGAGCAGGGCGCGGAACCGCGCGGTGTCCAGGGTCGTGCCCGAGCCGACCACCCGGCGGGTCGGCACGCCGTACCGCTCGGCGATCCGGGCGGTCATGTGCGTGGTCACGTCGACCGGGTTCGTGGCCACGACCAGTCGAGCCTCGGGGGCGTTCTCCAGCACCTTGGGCACGATCGCCTCGAACACCGCGGCGTTGCGCTCGAGCAGCTGCAGGCGCGTCTCGTCGGGCTTCTGATTCACGCCCGCGGTCATCACGACGGTGGAGCAGCGATTGAGGTCCGTGTAGTCCCCGGCGTAGATCTCGATGGGGTTGGCGAACGGCACGGCGTGGAAGATGTCGTTGGCCTCGGCCTCGGCACGGTCGCGGTTGAGGTCGACCAGGACGATCTCGCGCCCGACGTTGCTCATCACCATCGCGTAGGCCGCGGCCGATCCGACGAACCCACTGCCGATGATGCCGATCTTGCCGCGCTTGACGTCGCCCTTGCCCATGCCTGCCTCCTGGTCGGTGAGGTCTGATTCTCCCGCCCCGGCGCGCGGCCACGCACCCGGGGCGGCGCTACATTCGCCCCGACAGGCAGGAGGGATCGCCGGATGGTCGACGACGGGCAGCAGGTCGCGGCGCAGCCCCGGACGGGCAGCGCGCTGCGCGATGCCGCCACGGTGGCCTACCAGACCCGCCTGACCGGGCTGGCGGCCGAGGCATCCTTCTGGGGCACGTTCGCCCTGCCGTGGCTGATCCTGGCGCTGGTGGCCGGCATCCACCAGGCCGAGGTCCTGCTGGGCATCGACGCGCTGCGCTCGCTGCGCACCGAGATCCTCGACGTGGCCTCGCGGGTGCTGACCACCGAGGCCATCGACGACCTGCTCACCCCTATGCTCGACTCGATCCTGCTGCAGGGCCAGACCCGCCTCGGCCTGCTCGGCCTGGTGGCCGCGATCTGGGCCGGCTCGCGGGTGATCGACAGCCTCGTGGTGGGCATGACGATCGTGTACCGCCGCGAGGGGCTGCGCTCCTTCGTGCGCACGCGGCTGGTCTCCCTCGGGGTGTACGTGGGCGGGCTGCTCGGGCTGATCGTGGCGATCCCGCTGATCGTGGCCGGGCCCACCTTCCTGGCCCGGGTGATGCCGGGCGCCGACGGCCCGGTCATGTCGGTGGCGCTGGTCGCCATCGAGGTCGGGGTCGTGCTCTCGCTGGTGGTCTCGCTCTACCACTGGGCGGTGCCGCACCGGACCCCGTGGTGGGCGGACATCCCCGGCGCGCTGATCGCGTTCGGGCTCTGGGTGGTGTTCTCGTTCGGCCTGCGCTGGTACTTCGCGTGGCTGTTCCGTGAGGGCTCGGTGTACGGGGTCATCTCGGCGCCGATCGCGATCATGTTCTGGCTCTACGTGACGTTCCTGAGCCTGCACGTGGGCGCGGCGTTCAATGGGGCCCTGGCGCTGCGCCGCGGCTGGTTCCAGCCGACGGGGGAGACCGGCGTGCTCCCGGTGGTCCGCCGCAGCGACGAGCCCGCGCCGGGGTGAGTGCCCGCGCGCGGGGGTGCCCGCCCGGGTGACGGCACGCGCCGGGGTGACGGCACGCGCCAGGTGAGTGCCCGCGCTGGCGGCGAGCCGGCCCGGGGGAGTGCGATCGGCGCGACGTCGGGGCCGGTGGCGGGCCATGCTTCGGGGCGTGAACATCGTGTTCGTCGAGCCCCGGTTCCCCGACACCCAGCGACGGTTCGTGCGCGCCCTGCGCGCCGTGGGCGCGTACGTGATGGTGATCAGCGAGTACGACTTCGACCACTACGACGACGAGCTCAAGTCGTGGATCGACTGGCACTACCGGATCGGCTCCGTGACCGACGAGGGTGCGCTGGAATGGGCGGTGCGCCAGGCCCAGGCGCACCGCTGGGTCGACCGGCTGGAATGCTCGATCGAGTCGCACGTGATGCCGGTCGCCCGGGTGCGCGAGCGCTGCGGCATCCCGGGCACGTCGGCGCGTGCGGCCTACCTGTGCCGGGACAAGCCGACGATGAAGCAGGTGCTGCGCGAGGCCGGCATCCCGACGGCGGCCTCCGCGGCCGTGGACACCCACGTGGAGGCGCTGGCCTTCGCCCGCGAGCACGGCTATCCCCTGATCCTCAAGCCGCGCGATGCGGCCGGGGCGGCGGGCACCTTCCGCATCGACACCGACGAGCAGCTGGCCGCCGCCGGCGCGGCCTTGGGGGTCGACGGCGGGGTGTCGGTGGCCCTGGAGGAGTTCGTGGAGGGCCACGAGGGGTTCCTGGACACCCTGACGATCGACGGTCATGTGGTGCACGAGTTCGCCTCCCACTACTTCCCGAACGTGCTCGAGGCGATGCGCACGCGGTGGATCTCGCCGCAGATCGTGGCCACCAACCAGGTGCTCGGCCCGGACTACGAGGAGGTCCGGGAGATGGGTCGAAGGGTCATCTCCGTTCTCGGCCTGGACACGTCGGCCACGCACATGGAGTGGTTCTTCGGGCCCAAGGGGCTGAAGTTCTCCGAGATCGGTGCGCGCCCGCCCGGAGTCGGGCAGTGGGACATGTACAACGAGGCCAACGAGATGGACCTGCACTACGAGTGGGCCCACGCACTGATGCACGGCCGCCCCAGCCAGCAGCCCAGCTACCGGTACTCGTGCGGGCTCGTGGCCCTGCGCCCCAACCGCGACGGCACGATCAGCGGGTACTCCGGCATCGACGAGGTCTTCCAGCGCTACGGGGCGCTGGTGACGGCGTCCCACTTCCCCAGCCCGGGCACGGCGACCCAACCGGTCGAGGCCGGCTACCACGCCAACGCGTGGGTGCGGCTGCGGCATCCGGACTTCGACACGCTCAAGTCGATCCTCGATGACGTCGGGCGCGTGGCACAGGTGTGGGCCGAGTGAGAGTGTGGGAGCCTGACAGCCCGGGCGGTTGCGGACACCGACGGGTGTGTATCGCCCCTGAGGAGGCGCAATGGTGAAGTCGTCGGCCAAGGCCTACCAGCCCACGCCCGAGGTGCAGCAACGCGAGCTGGATGTGACCTGGACCTCGCTGTACACCGGCTTCTGCCTGATCCCGGCAACGATCATCCTGGGCATCTTCGGCGGCATCGGCTTCATGGCCGGCTCGAGCCTCGCCGGCACGACGGGCGAGAAGATCGGCCTCGGGGTGGGCCTGGCGATGGGCACCCTGGTCATCGTGCTGCTGCTGCGCCGGTTCGGTGAGAAGGTGCGACGGCGCAGCCCGAACGTGCACCGCGCGATGTGGATCGGCACGTGGCTGTCGCTGCTGCTGATCGTGGTCATGGCCTACATCCCGCAGTTGGCGTTCCCGTACTGAAGGATCCCTCCGCCGAGGCTGGCCACCGTGACTGTGCTGCGGCGGTCTGCGTCACCGCGCATCACCCGGCAGGGCTCGCTCTGGCCTGGGCTCGGGTGGTGGTGTGGGGCCGTCGGGGGTGTGGAGAGGGTGGGGTGTGTTGACGGCGGTCCGGGCCGCGGCGGTGCATGCGGTGGCGTTGGACACCCCGGGTGGGGTCACCACCGACCAGGTGTGTGACGAGCTCAGCGTGGCGCTGGCCCGGTCGCGGCGTTCCGCGTCGGTGCTGCGTGACCAGGCGCTGTCGGTCACCCACCAGCCGCAGGTGTGGGCCGCGCTGGCCGGTGGTCAGCTGGACCCGGCCAAGGCCCTGGTCCTGGCCCGGGCCCTGTTCCTGGTGCCCCGCACCGACTCCGACGGGGTCCCGCGTCCCACCTTCGACCAGGACCACGCCGCGCTGCTGGCCGCGGGCCTGGCCCACGCCCGGGACCACACCTGCCGGCAGCTGGAGAACCACCTGCACCGCCTGCTCGCCCACCTGGACCCCGGCACCCTGACCCGCCGACGCACCCGGGCCCTGACCCGGCGCGGGGTGTGGATCGCGCACAACGGCGACGGCACCAGCGACCTGAACGCCACCCTGGCCACCGAGGACGCCGAACGGATCTACGCCGCCCTACGCGCCCACGCCCGATCCCACCCCCCCACCCCGGGCTGCCCCGAAGAACGCGCGACCCCCGGACGACCCCGGGGACGGCGCGACGACCCCGGGACGGTGGACCACGCCCGGGCGATGGACCACCGGATCGCCGACGCCCTGGTCGACCTCGTCCTGCGCCGGGCCACCAGCACCCGCGACAGCTCAGGCCAGGGCCACGCCGCTGAGGGACGAGAACCCCGGCGGGGTGGTGGTGGCCACGCAGATCACGGTGACCATCCCGATCGACTCCCTGGCCGGGCTGTCCGACACCCCACGCCGGCCTACGCTGGACCACCCCCCTCGGCACCACCCACGACACCCACCCACCCCAACACACATCCGCGCCCGCCCAGGGCGTCGGATCAGGTGAAGGAGTGGAACCCCGGCCGGCGGATGGAGCTGGCCCGGCACCGGAGGGCGCAGTGGCCGTTGCCGGCGTCGACGAGGCCAGTGCCGTACAGCGGGGGGATGGGACCAAGGCCGCCTGAGCACCTACGTGCCAGCCCTCACCAGGGTGGGCCACGACACGCGCGAATCCCGAAGCACCGGGCACTATGGCGGTCATGGACGAGGCCCTCGATCGCGCGCTGCAGGAGCTGCGCGGGTGCCTCGATGCGCTGCGGCTGCCCCTCGTGGATCGGGAGGCGGCGCACGCACAGGCGTTGGCCCGGACGGCGTCGGCCCAGATCACCGACCACGTGCTGCCGCGCTTGCGCCGGATCGAGGCACCGCTGCTGACCGTCGTCTCTGGGTCCACCGGGGCGGGGAAGTCCACCGTCGTCAACTCGTTGGTCGGCCACGAGGTCACCGCAGCCGGCGTGCTGCGGCCCACCACTCGGCTTCCTGTGCTGGTCCACCATCCCGATGACCTCGCGTGGTTCGCCGACGACCGGATCCTCGGGGCCCTGGCCCGGGTCAGTGGCCCGCCTTCCCCCGCGCAGGGGTGCTGGCCGGGGTCGAGCCCCGCTGGCGCGCCACCTCCTGGCCTCCGCCTGGTCGCCGACCCCGCTGTCCCGGCCGGGCTTGCGCTCCTTGACGCACCGGACATCGACTCGGTGGAGTCGGCCAACCGCGAGCTTGCGGCCACCCTCATGGCGGCGGCGGACCTGTGGCTGTTCCTGACCACCGCCGCCCGGTACGCCGATGCGGTGCCGTGGACGGTTCTGCGCTCGGCGGTCGCCCGCGATGCCGCGGTGGCGCTTGTGCTCAACCGTGTGCCGCACGAAGCTGTGGGGCCGGTCTCCGATCACCTGCGGGCCGTGCTTGCCGACGAGGGCCTCGGGGCTGCGCCGCTGTTCGTCGTGGAGGAGGTCGCCCTGCGCGACGGGTTGCTGCCCGCCGCCCGGATCGACCCGGTGCGGGGATGGCTGGCGAACCTCGCCGGCGACGCGGCGTCCCGGGCGGCGGTGGCCAGGCGCACCCTCGACGGAGCCCTGACGGCGATGGGCGCGGACCTGGGGGGCGTAGCAGACGCCGCCGATCGGCAGGTGCTCGTGGCCGCACGGCTGGGCGGCAGCGCCGGGGTGCCGTTCGACGCGGCCGCAGCCCGCATCGCGGAGTTGACCGCGGACGGCTCGCTCCTGCGCGGGGAGGTGCTCGCCCGTTGGCAGGAGTTCGTGGGCGCGGGGGAGGCCTTCCGCCGCCTGGAGTCGAGCATGGCCCGCGCCCGCGACCGGCTCACCCGCGCCATGCGCGGCGAGCAGGCCCCGGCCGACGTGGGCGAGGCCCTGGGCTCAGGTCTGGCCGGCGTGCTTGTCGACGAGGTCGCCCGGGCTCGTGAGCAGGCAGTCGCGGCGTGGGCCGACGACCCGGCTGGGATGGCGCTGCTCGACGGCCGGGACCTCGCGGCGGTGCCCGCCGACCTCGCGGAGCAGACTGCCGACGTGGTGCACGGCTGGCAGGCGGACGTGCTGGAGCTGGTCCGCTCGGAGGGAGCGGGACGGCGGGCATCCGCCCGTGCCCTGGCCTATGGGGTCAATGGCAGCGCGCTGGCCCTCATGGTCGTCGTGTTCTCCGCGACTGGGGGGATCACCGGTGCGGAGGTCGGCATCGCCGGAGGGGCCGCGGTCCTGGCCCAGAAGGTGCTCGAGGCCGTCTTCAGCGACGATGCGGTCCGGCGCATGTCGAGCGTGGCCCGCGAGCGGCTCGACGTGCGGGTGGGCGCCCTGCTGGCGATGCACCGGCACGAGTTCGACGCGCTGCTCGAGGAGTCCGGGGTCGATCCCGCCGCCGGCCCCGCCCTGCGCGCGGCCCTCGGCGCTGTGGCGCAGGCGCGCCCGGCACCCGCCCCCGTCGACCTTCCCCCCGCGCCCGTCCCGGCGCAGGCGCGGCGCGGGATGCGGCGCTGGCGCAGGGAGCGACCATGACACCCCTGCGTCGGCGGGGCGCGCCCGACGAGCCGCACGTGGATGCCGCCGAGCTGGACGCCCGGATCACCGGCCTGACCGCCGCGGTGCGCGCCGGCAGCGGGCACGTGCCCGATCGGGCTGTGGAGGACGCCGCCGGGGTGCTGGCCCGCGCCGGGGAGCGCCGCGCCCTGGCCTGCGACCTCACCGTCGTGGCGCTGGCCGGCCCGACCGGCGCCGGTAAGTCCAGCATCTTCAACGCGATCGTGGGCACCGACGTGGCACGGGTGGCGCCCACGCGGCCCACGACCGCCGAGCCGTTGGCCGCGCTGTGGACCCCGCATGCCGCCGCCGCGGGACTGCTGGAGTGGGTGGGCGTCGCGCGCTCGCACGAGGTCGACAGTGCACCGACTGGTCTCGTGCTGATCGACCTGCCCGACCTCGACTCCACCGCGGCGGCGCACCGGCGGGAGGTCGATCGGCTGCTGGCGCGCGTCGACGTGCTGGTGTGGGTGCTCGACCCGCAGAAGTACGCCGATGCGGTGGTGCACGACGACTACCTGCGGGCTTTCGCCGGGCATGCCCCGGTCACCTCCGTGGTGCTCAACCGCGCCGATGCGCTCTCGCAGGCGCAGGCCCGCGACTGCGTCGCCCACCTCGGCACGCTTCTGGTGCGCGACGGGCTCAGCCCGGTGACGATCCACCTGACCTCGGCGACCACCGGCCAGGGGATCCCCGAGCTGTCGCAGGCCCTGCATACCCGCGCCAGGGCCCGCCGAGCGTGGCTTGCACGCCTGGCCGCCGACGTCGCGGCCAGTGCGGCGCACCTGCGCAGCCAGGCCCGGGACACCGGCCAGCCCCTGTCGCCGGTCTCGCCCGGGACTCGGGCTGGGCTGACCTCGGCACTGGCCCAGGCCGCCGGTGCCGAGGTGGTGGCCGACGCGGTCACCACCTCGATGATCCGCCGCGGACGCGCCGCCACCGGGTGGCCCGCCACGCGGTGGGTGGGTCGGCTCCGATCCGATCCACTGGCCAGGCTGGGACTGGCTCGCGCGATCGAGCAGGAGGGCCCGACGCGCACGGAGCTGCCGTCGGCCTCCCCGGCGTCGGTGGCCCGCGTGGCCAACGCGGCGCGCGACTTCGCGGCGGAGGCAAGTCACGGTGCGCCCCCGGGGTGGGTGAGCAGCGCACGCAGCGTGGCGCTGGACTCGGTCGAGGGGATCGAGGCCCATCTGGACGTGGCGGTCGCCCAGGCGCGGATCGCGCCGGGTCAGCCCCACTGGTGGCGGGCGGTGGGCGTGACCCAGTGGGCGTTGGCGGCGATCGCCGCCGTGGGGGCCCTGTGGCTGCTCGGGCTGGTGGGCCTGCGCCTGCTCGCCGTGGACCCTCCCGATCCGCCCACCGTCGGCGGGCTTCCCGTGCCGACGGTCCTGCTTGCCGTGGGGGCGCTGCTGGGCGTGCTCCTCTCGGTGCTCGCGCGGGCAGGCGTCGCACGGTCGGCCCGGCGCGCCGCCGCCCGGGCACGTGGGCAGGTGGAGGCCCAGGTCGCCGGGGTGGCCCGGGAGCAGGTGGCCGAGCCGGTGGATGCCGAGCTCGCGACGTTGCTGGAGTTCCGCGTCGGGATCCTCGCAGCCCTCGGCGAGTGACCTGCACGGCCCTCGGGGAGCCCCGCACAACGCGCCTGAGCGACCGCACCGTCCGTGGGGGGTCCCGCACGGCCCGGCGCGGGGTGCGGACCCTCGCCCCGGCGAGGCCCGCTGCCTACTCCCAGCGCAGGTTGGCCACCAGCTTGCCGTCGACCTCGCCGGCAGCCAGGCGTGCAAGGCCCTCGGGGATGTCGCGGAACCCGATCACCTCGATCTCCGGCGGGTGCAGCAGGCCCTCGCCGATGAGGGTGATCAGTCGCAGCAGCCCCCAGCGCAGCCAGCGCCGGCCCGCGACGCCCCCGTGGGTGTAGGCCGCACCCAGGGCCACCTCCGAGATCGTCGGCGCCAGGCCGAACTCCGGGATGGTCGCCAGGTCCGGGCGTCCGGCGATGGCGACGAGGTGCCCCGCGTGGGCCAGCAGGCCCAGGCCCGCGGTTGCGCTCGCGGCCGAGACAGGGTCGATGATCGCGTCGACCCCGTCGGGTGCCAGGGCGCGGACCCGTGCCGGCAGGTCGGGGTCGCGGTAGTCCAGCACGTGGATCGCGCCGAGGGCGTGCGCGGCCGAGGCGTACTCCGGTCGCGCGGTGGCGATGACCGTGGCCCCGAACAGGTCGGCCAGCTGGATGGCGAACGCCCCCACGCCCCCCGATGCACCGTGGATGAGCACCTTCTGGCCGGAGATCTGGCGCAGGCGCCGCTCGACCGCGTCGAGGGCGGTGAGCCCGGCGGTGGGCAGACTCGCCGCGGCGATGGGATCCATCGTGGGCGGCACCGGTGCGACCACGTCGCACCGGGCGACCAGGCGGTCGGCGAAGCCACCCTGCCGGCGCAGGTCGTGGTGCACGACGACGCGGCTGCCGACCTCGGGCACCAGCCAGGATAGGTCACCGGGCAGGTGGTCGTCGTGGTCGATGTCCTCGACGGTCCCGCTGACGTCCAGGCCCAGGATGTGCGGGTAGGTCCAGTCGGGGTGACCGACCGCCGCGGTCCTGAGGTCGACCGGGTTCAACGACACGGCCTCCACCCGGATCAGGACCCGGGGCAGCCGGGATCGCGGGTCCTCCGGCACCGGGTCCCTCGGCGGCCAGGGCGAGGGCGACCTGGCCCAGCCGGAGGGACGCGGGCGCACCCGGTCGGTCCAGCAGCCACGCACGCATGGACGACAGCATCCCATCGTCGCGGGTGGGCAGTCCCTTCGACGGGGACGGGACGCACGAGACCGCGACCGACCCCGCCCACAAGCACCCGAATGGGTGACGGTCGAGCCCCGTTCGGCCGTTCGGGTGAACAGGACGCCCGCGGGGCCGGCGGGATCGACGGGCTGGCCCTGACCATCGACCCGGAGTACGCCGTCCTGGACCAACAGCTCGACTCCGCCGATGACGCCGCGAACTCGACCCGAGCCCGCCGAGCCCCTGGCACTCGACACGAACGTGGCTGTGCCGATCGCGCGCGTGGTGGGCGACACCCTCGTCGACAGCGGCCAACTGGCGGTCTGGCGCCGGAACGCCGACTCGGCACCTTCTCGGGCGAGGTGAGGCTCACGCGCCTAGATCCCGGGCGCGCACGGCCCGGGCACCCCGTCAGAGCAGTGAACCGCGTGGTTACAGCGTGCCGAACCTCCTGCGTGGGGCCTCCCGAGATCGGGGGTCCCCGCACAGGAGGTGTCGGTGTGGGGATGCACCCAAGCACGGTCGGACGCGCTAGGCTCCACGCTGTTCCGTCGCGACACTCCCCGATGGTTACGTACGTCGACATGGCGCGGGACGCGCCACTGCTGAGAGGGGATCGACCATGATGAGGACCCGCATCGGCCTGGTCGCCGCGGCGCTGCTGCTCGTGCCCGCGCTGGCCTCGTGCAGCTCCGACGACACCGCGACGCCGGCCAGCTCCAGCCCCGCCGCCACGCAGAGCGCCACTGCCGGCAACGCGACGGCTCCGCTGCCCACGGGCGGTGCCGCGCTCGCCGACACGACGTGGGCCCTGAGCGGGGCCTCCTACGCCACCGGCAGCCTGGCCGACACCGGCATCACGCTGGAGTTCTCGGCCGACACCGCCTCCGGCAACGCCGGCGTGAACACCTACACCGCCAGCTACACCTCAGCGGCCGACGGCACCCTGACGCTCGGGCCGATCGCCTCGACGAAGATGGCTGGGGACGAGGCGGCGATGGACGCCGAGGCGAAGTACCTGCAGGCCCTGGCCACCGTCACCGGCTACTCGGTCAACGGCGGCCTGCTCGACCTGTTCGCGGGTCCCGACCAGGTGCTCACCTTCGTCTCCGGGAGCTGACAGCCCCCACGCGGGCGTTGCGGCTCGCTACGCTGCGCCACCATGGGCGACGACGCCGCGATCCGCTACGGCCTCGACGAACGCGTGTGCCTGGTCACCGGCGCCGCCCAGGGGATCGGAGCGGCCTGTGCGCGCCTGCTCGCGGACCAGGGCGCGCAGGTGGTGCTCGCCGACGTCGACGAGGGGCAGGGCCGGGCCCTCGCTGAGGAGCTCGGCGCGGTGTTCGTGCACTGCGACGTCGGCGACAGTGCGTCCGTGGCGGCATGCGTCGACGAGGTGGTCGCCGAGCACGGGCGGATCGACGTCCTGGTGAACAACGCCGGGATCGTGCGCGCGGCGGACATCCTCGAGATGAGCGAGCAGGATTACGACGACGTGCTGCGGATCAACCTCAAGGGCTCGTTCCTGATGGCCCAGGCCGTGGCCCGCGTCATGGTCGGCCAGGGCAGGGGTGCCATCGTCAACATGAGCTCGGTGAACGCCACCCTGACCATCCCCACGATCGCCGGGTACAACATGAGCAAGGGCGGGGTCAACCAGCTCACCCGGGTGATGGCCCTGGCCCTGGCCGGGCGCGGCGTGCGGGTGAACGCGGTGGCGCCGGGCACGATCGCCACGCAGATGGCCGTGCGCAGCGTCCTGACCGACGAGGCCGCGCGCACCCGCGTGATGAGCCGCACGCCCATGAAGCGCTTCGGAGACCCGTCCGAGGTGGCTCACGCGGTGGCGTTCCTGGCCAGCGACGCCGCCAGCTACATCACCGGCGAGATCCTGGTCGTCGACGGCGGTCGGATGACGCTGAACTACACGGTGGAGGTCTGAACGGCGGGCGTCCGGGTGGCCCACCAGGCGCCCAGGAGCACCAGTGGGAAGCCGACGACCATGCCCCACGTGAGCGGCTCGCCCAGCACCGCGATGCCCAGGGCGACGGCGACGGCCGGGTTGACGAAGGTGATGAGCGTGGCGCGCACCGGCCCGGCAAGGGCGATCAACCGGAAGAACAGCACGAACGCCAGGGCGGTGCACACCAGGCCCAGGACCAGCACCGACCCGAGCGCCGCGGCCGACGGGTCGCCGGTCATCCCGTGCGCCGTCGCCGGCAGGTAGAGGGCGGCCACGAGGGTCACCGACAGGGCGATCACACCCAGCGACGGCACGCCCACGAGCCGCGTGTTGGCGATCACCGGTGCCACCGCGTACCCGACGGCCACGAGCAGCAGCTCGACGACGGCGCGCCCATCGACCTCGCCGGTCACGGAGTCGACCCCGACGAGGGCGACGACTCCGGCGATCCCCACCCCCAGCCCGAGCAGGCGCACCGGCACGAGGGCCGTCGGGTCTCCGCGCAGGGCGGCGATCAGCACCCCGACCAGCGGCACCGTGGCCAGCATCAGCCCCGCGAACCCGCTGGAGACCCGGGTTTCGGCATTGCCCAGAAGTAGCCAGGGCCCGGCCATCTCGAGCAGTGCGAACGCCGCCACCCACGGCCACGCGCGCAGGGCCGGCCGCAGGGCCCCCGACCACGCGGCCAGCGGCAGCAGCACCAGCGCGGCGAGCAGGGTGCGCCCGCCGGCGACCGCCGCGGGGCTGAGCTCCTCCACGGCGATCTTGATGAACAGGTACGGGATGCCCCAGATCACCGACATGGCCGCGAACAGCACCCACGCCGCACGTGTCATGTGCGCGGCGGAGTTGCTCGGCGGGGTGCTCACCGCGCGAGGGTACGGGACGCGGGGGCCCCGTGAGGTGAGGGCTGCCCCGCGGCGACGGGTGGGAGTAGCGTCGCGCCATGGATGAGCGCACCTGGGCCGTGATGTCGTCGTTCCAGCAGTTCGTCGACGAGGCCCTGGAATCCGTTCGGGCCGGTGCCCGCGCGGCGGGGCCGATGCTGGGGGAGGTGGTGGAGAGCCATCTCGGGCTGGATCCGTCGACGATCCCGGTGGTGCGCCTGGACGTGCCCGCCCACCAGTTCGTGAACCTCGACGTGGCTGTCGAGGCCCTGCTGGAGGCCCACGGCGGGGGCGAGCTGGTCGGGATCGGTGGGGGCGACCAGCGCCACCACCAGACGTTCGGCGACATGCTGGCCCGCCGCGGGGCCTGGGGCACGCCGGTCGGCGCGGTCGACAGGGCGAGGGTGGACACCGGCCCGGCGTCCTCACGTGAGGCGGTCGCCCTGGGCGTGCACCTGTTCTGCTTCCAGGGAGCGCCGGTTGCCATGCTGCAGCGCCAGGCCAACAGGCAGTACGACAACGCGTGCCGGTTGGAGGTGGTGGCCACCGGGGAGGTCTCGGAGGCCCTGCTGGCCGAGGTTCGCCGGCTCATGGTGGAGCGCAGCGTGTTCCGGGGCCAGGTGCTGGCCTTCGACCTCACGGGCGGCATGTACGGCCCGAGCGAGGGTGGGATCCGGTTCCTGGAGCGCCCCGACCTCGGCGCGGAGCAGGTGGTGCTGCCCGACGGCACCTTGAGCCGCGTGGAGCGCCATGTCGCCGGGGCGGTGCGCCACCGGGAGGCACTGCGCGCCGCAGGTCAGCACCTCAAGCGGGGGCTGCTGCTCTACGGCCCGCCCGGGACCGGCAAGACACACACGGTGCGCTACCTGCTCGGGGCGCTGCCGGGGGTCACGTCCGTGGTGCTCTCGGGCAACGCCCTGGGGCTGGTGTCGGATGCGACCGAGCTGGCCCACGCACTGCAGCCGGCGATCGTCGTGCTCGAGGACGTGGACCTGATCGCCGAGCACCGCGAGATGCACATGGGCCCCCAGCCGCTGCTGTTCACCCTGCTCGATGCGATGGACGGGCTGACTGCGGAGGCCGATGTGGCGTTCGTCCTCACCACGAACCGCGCGGACCTGCTCGAGGCTGCGCTGAGCCAGCGCCCGGGGCGCGTCGACCTCGCGGTCGAGATCCCCCTGCCCGACGAGCGGGCCCGGCGGGCGCTGCTGGGCCTCTACGCCCGGGAGCTGCCCGTGTCCGCCACCGCACTGGACGCCGCGGCCGCCCAGTGCGGTGGCGTGACGGCCAGCTTCTTCAAGGAGCTGGCCCGGCGCACGGTGCTCATGGCCGCCGATGCCGGCCGTGTGGTCGACGACCAGGTGCTCGACGACGCCGTGACGGAGATGCTCAGCGACACCGAGGCGCTGACCCGGGCCCTGCTGGGCGGCGGATCGGGCGATGCCGAACTGGCGGGGTTGGCCGGTGCGGATCCCTGGGACGAGGCCGCGGCAGTGGCGCAGTGGGACCCGCCCCCAGGGCCCGAGCCGGCGCCCTGAGCGGGCGTCGGCCGCACGACTGGATCCTGCACCCGGACACGAGCCGGGTTGACGCGGCCACTGGGCACGGGGTCGGACATGAGCGGCATCCGGGCAGCCATCGCAGGGTCGTTGCTCACCACGGCGCGGTAGACGTATCTCGGGTGGACCAGCAGGGGGGCGTCCGCCACGCCAGGCAGAGCCATGACTTCAGTCATCGCACGGAACCCCTCGCCGAAGTGGCCGTCGACCCCCCGAAGCCCGACCTGGCTCGGCACGGCGAGAATCCAGAGGCCGACGACGCCGAAGGCGGCGACCGCACGAGCGCGCGACCACAGCCAGTCGAGGGCAAGAGCGCAGGCCAAGGCGATGGCCGGAAGGCAGAAGAGCCAGTACCGGGCGACCAGACCGGGCGATCCGGTCACCCCTTGGAAGAAGCAGAGGCAGGCAGGCGGCAGGACCAACCACACCGCAGCCAGAGTCGCGGCGCGGCGCGTCGGAGGACCAGCCAACCAACCCGTCGTCACTCCTACGAGGACGAGTCCGAGCGTGACTTCGGCCAGCGGCATGGCCAGCGGCCGGGACAGCACCGCTGCGGGAAGGCGTAGCACCTCCGCAGCGACGTTCTGAACTGTGACGGGAGGGGGATCAGGCTGCCCGTTGGCCCGCTGGGTGACGGCCCTCAGGAAGGGGGCCAGCAGGAGGGCTCCCACTGCACCGGAGGACGCCATTGCGACCATCTCCCGACGCCGATCAGCGCGGGGGACGACGCCGGACACGAAGACGAGGACCGGCACGATCAGCAGGGTGTAGGCGTGAGTTGCCCCGGCAAGGACCACCAGCAGTGCCAGCAGGGCCTGTCGGCGTCGACTGTAGGGAAGGTTCTCATGGTCCCAGCACAGCACGATCAGCGCGACCGCCAGCAGACTGAGAGCGTACGGGCGGGCCGTCTGGGCAGTCACGGACGTCGCCGGCAGGGCCAGCATGACCAGCACCGCGAAGGTGCCGGTGCGCTGGCCCGTGAGCCGCTGGGTGATACCCCACACAGCGGTCACCCCGCACGCCATCGCCAGGACCGAGGGCAGTCGGAGCCACGGCTCAGATGTGGAGAAGGGTGAGAAGACCTTGAGCATCAGGTAGTAGGGCTCGAGGGCTGGGTCGTACGTGAACGTCCTCAGCGCCTCGGAGAAGGACCGACGAACGACGATGGCGGTTGCCCCCTCGTCGAGTGACCACGCGGGGCGACCTGACTTCCAGGCCAGCACGACGAACGACAGCATCCACACGGCGACGGCGCGGCCGATCAGGGGGTGACGACTTCGCTCGGCGACCGGTGAAGGAGGAATCGCCCCGCCATCCACGGGCCCAACCTACCCCTCAGCCCGTGTAGATCCTGGCAGAGTGTTCGCTGACCGTCGTCGACGCTGAGACCGATCCAAGACACCGAAGCTGAGGTGTGCTGGGAACGCCTGATGATGAGGGTCGATTCAGGCTGGCGGGGCCCTCGGCTTTCGGGTCAGGCGTGTACGGTCGGGGGGTAATCAAGGGGAGGTGACGTCGATGGCCACCATCGAGCAGCGCGTGGAGGCATCTGGGATCGTGAGCCCGGACTACTCGGGTCGGGTGTTCAGCGAGGCCGATATCGCGAAGGGCAAGCACCGCGCGTTCGTGGGCGGGGTGTGGGACACCCACGGTGAGCACCAGCTCAACTTCTTGTTGGCACAGGGCCTTCAACCCGGCGACAGGTTCTTGGACATCGGCTGCGGGTCGCTGCGCGCCGGCCGGCACCTGGTGAACGCCCTCGACCCGGGCCACTACTACGGCATCGATGCCAATCTCTCGTTGGTCCAGGCGGGTTACGACGTCGAGCTCGACGACGAGCAGCGCAGCCGGCTCCCCGCCTCGAACCTCCGGGCCAATGACCGATTCGACGGCGACTTCGGGGTGAAGTTCGACATGGCCATCGCGCAGTCGGTGTTCAGCCACGTGTCGCTGAACCACATCCGGTTGTGCCTGTACCGCACCGCGAGAGTCATGCGGCCGGGTGGGAAGTTCTACGCCACCTTCTTCGAGCAGCCTCCCAGCACGCCGCTGGACCGCATCATCATCCGACGCGAGGGAGGCCGTCCCCACCTCACGGAGCAGAACCTGTACTGGTACTACGCGTCTGACCTCGAGTGGGCAGCGGGGTTCGCCCCGTGGACGTTCCGCTACATCGGCGCATGGGGGCACCCCGCTGGGCAACGGATGGTCGAGTTCACGCGGCTGCCCGCCCCCGGGCCCGGTCCAACAGCCCGTCTGGACCGGGCGCGAACGTTCCTTGCCCGGGGCATGCGAGCCGCGGCCCGCCGGGTCGACTCGCCGTAGCTGTGCAGCCGGCTCAGGCGGGTGGGCGCGACAGGGGGCTCCGCACCCCTGCCGCGCCCGATCTTCGGGCCGGCCGGCTCATCCGTCGGGCAGTTCACGGGCCCTCGGTCCCGATCCCGCTTCCGGGGATGACCGCAGGCTCCAGCGGACTCGCGAGGGAACCGTGAGGAGGCCGGTCCGCTGAGCCGATGTCCGCCCACCAGCGCTACCCGGCGCCCGTCCGCGCGATCATCGTCTGGAGGCGACTGGAGAATGTGGGCCCAAGGCTCGCGGCGAAGGTGTTGGTGAGGTGGTTGGTGTCACGCCAGCGCAGGATGCCGTCCTCGACGGCGGGGCAGGTCTTCTGGCGGCAGATCAGGCCGTTGAGGTCCAGCACGTCCCCGGGCACCTTGGCGGTGGTCAGGGACCGTTGCTCCCACGAGCCCCCGGCGCTGGCTCTTGGTCGAGCGAAGTTGCACAGGTACGGCCTGGAAAGGTGGGCGGCCACGCACTGAGCCGGGTTGCCATCAGGCGGTCGCGGGGTGTCCCGGATCACCACCACCACGAAGCCGCGGGCCCGCAGGGCGGCAACGGTTCGGGCGAGCCCCGCACTCAGAGCGGCTCGGCTGGCCCCTCCGCTGAGCCGGTGCCCCTTCTTGTCCACTGCCAAGTAGTGGGCGTGCCAGCCTGAGAGCAGCACCACGGTGCCCCTCGGGAGAGCGGCCATGCGGGCCATCGTGTCAACCTGCCAGCGCCCGCACTCTCGGTACGCGCGCCGCAGCGTGTAGGCCCACAGATCCACGCCGATCGGCACGCACGCCGCCTTGCCGAACACGATCAGCTCAGCGCCTGCTCGGCGAGAGGCCTGCTCCGCTGCGGGGAACCACTGGATGGCGTGCGAGTCACCGAGCAGGACGTACTTCTTCCCAGCCCCCACCTTCGCGTACCGACAATCCCGACTGACGACATCCTTGAAGGTCATCATGCATCCATCCAGATGGGCTTGCGTCAGGTCCTTGCTCGCACGTGCAGGGGTCGGTCGGATGCCCATCTGGCGTAGCCGGACCGTCGCGGAGGTGGCACCGGTGTATCCGTAGGCGGCGTTCACCCTGACCCGGTAGGCGCCCTTGTTGAGGTAGAGCGTCCGGGTCTCCGCGGTCCCCCGGGTCCGGTAGGTGGTGGGCAGGGTGTACCAGGTGCCGTTGCTGCGCCGCCGCTGGACGCGGAACGGCCAGTAGTCGGAACTCCTGTTCGGGTCGACGTCGACGAACAGCCGGGAAGCGTTGTCCACCGCTCGCACCGTCACCTTGACGGCCGACCGTCCGGATGCGGAGGTGGCCGCCGCGTTGCCGTCCCCGGGCGCGACATTCATCGAGGACACCCCGGCGTCCATCGTCAGGCTGCGAGCCGCGGCGCGGCCCTGGGTCCAGTAGGGCGTGAGCAGCGTCGACCGCGACCGCGACGCTGCGCGCGCCTGCACAGCCACGGCCGCCGTCACCGCCCCGGGGGCAACCACCGGCGTGGCAGTCGCCTCCTCCCGCAGGCCGGCGTCGAGAGCGCGAGACTCGTCGGTGTCCGAAGGTTCCACCATCGCGTACGTGATATCGACCCTGCCTCCCGGCGAGGCGACCGATTCGAGTGCTGCGACCAGCACTCCCGCCCCAACCGTACCCGCGAGCGCGACTGACCAACCCTTGCGACGCCTCATGGCCGGGCCTCCGAGACTCCCGGGCCGTCCCCGCCGCGCCACACGGTCGGGACCACCGGCCCACACCACCGGCCTACTCGACTGGCCCGGCCTCCGCCCAGAGGCCGAAGTCCCCAACCCGAGCCGGCACACCCGACGGCCGCCACAGAGCACCCGGAGGCGTCAGCGCACCAGGCGGACCGCCTTGGACGTGGCGCCGGTGTAGCCGTACTTCGGGTTGACCTTGACCCGGTACGTGCCCTTGCGGAGGCTGAGGGTGTTGGTCTCTTACGGGCCGAACGTCTTGTAGGGGTGGGCAGGGTCCACCAGGTGCCGTTGGGTCGCCGGTACTGGACCCGGAACGTCCAGTACCCGGCAGCCTTGTTCGGGTCGACGTTGACGAACAGCCGGGAGGCGTTGTCGACTGCCCGCTCCGTGACCCGCACCGTGGGCCGGACCAGCCGCACCGCTGCGGACGTGGCGCCCTGTAGCCGTACTTGGGTGCGACCTTCACCCGGAACACCCCCGCCCCCAACGTCAGGGTGCGGGTCTCTGCCATGCCCCGGGTCCGATACGTGGCCGGGAGTGTGGACCACGACCCCGACGCGGTGCGTTTCTGCACCCGGAACGTACCCCTGGTCACGAGGCACCGCTCCACACCGGACGAGGGAATCAAGCTCCCGGGTGTGCCAACGGAGGCGACCACCCACGCAGTACTTGGTGAGGAGGCCGTGCTCGGCGTATCGGTGGAGACTCCTCGCGAGAACCCCCACCTGGTGGGGGTTCTCGTTGGTGGGCGATACAGGAATCGAACCTGTGACCTCTTCCGTGTCAAGGAAGCGCGCTAGCCCCTGCGCCAATCGCCCAACTGCATGGATCTTGCGAGGTGGCGACGGGATTTGAACCCGTGTACACGGCTTTGCAGGCCGTTGCCTCGCCTCTCGGCCACGCCACCGTGAGCCCTCTTCGGACCCCTTGCGAGCGGACGACGGGATTCGAACCCGCGACCCTCACCTTGGCAAGGTGATGCGCTACCAGCTGCGCTACGTCCGCATGTGCCCTCGGGCACCTGCGAAACAATAGCCCATGCCCGGCGCCGCGGCCAAAACCGACGGTCCGCCGCCTGGCCGCACCGGGATCGGGCGAAACGGACGTCGCGCGCCCGTCGCCCCAGCGCAGTGGGCGGGCTCTCGCCTCCCCGCAGCACACCCTCCGAGGGTTCCCGACGGCTGTGCGACTGCTGTCGACCCGCACCCCAGCGCGCCCGCGGCCTACGCTTTCGCGCATGCCCTGGACCGCCGCTGATCCCGTCGCGGTCCTCGGGAGCTGGGTCGCCGGCGACCTGTGCGAGGTCAGCCACGACCCGGCCGTGCTCGACGGCCAGGGCCGCTGGGCCGTGGCGATCACCTTCGAGGGGGTCGCCACCCTCGCGCGGTTCGCCACCTGGCAGCGCCGGGCCCCGGTCGCCGCCGAGATCGGCCCGTGGCATGCCCCGGACCCCGGGGCCTGGGCCACCTCGCTGTCGCAGGAGCAGTACGTGGCGGGCGTGCGGGCCGTGCGGGATCGGATCGCCCGGGGGGACGTGTACCAGGCCAACCTCTGCCGGGTCCTGCGCACGCCCATCGACGCCGCCAACGATGTGCTGGCGCTCCACGGGCTGCTGGCCCGCGGGAACCCCGCTCCGCATTCCGGAGCGCTGCGCCTGCCCACGCACGGGGTCCACATCGCCTGCGCCTCACCCGAGCTCTACCTGCGCCGCACCGGCCAGGTGATCGAGTCCCGGCCGATCAAGGGCACCGGCGTCGTGGCCGAGGACCTGCGTGCCAAGGACCAGGCCGAGAACGTGATGATCGTGGACCTCGTGCGCAACGACCTGGGCCGGGTGTGCGCGACCGGGTCGGTGGACGTCCCCGGGCTGCTCGAGGTGGAGTCCCACCCGGGCCTGGTGCACCTGGTCTCCAGGGTGCGCGGGACGCTGCGTCCACGCGTCGGCTGGCTCGAGCTGCTGGCGGCCACCTTCCCGCCCGGCTCGGTGACGGGCGCCCCCAAGATCGCCGCCCTCGGGATCATCGACGAGCTGGAGGCCGGCCCCCGGGGGCCGTACTGCGGGGCGTTCGGGTGGGTCGATGCCGACACCGGCCGGGCCGAGCTGGCGGTGGCGATCCGCACCTTCTGGCGGGAGGACACCGCCGACGGGGCGAGTCTGGTGTTCGGCACCGGCGCGGGGATCACCTGGGGCAGCGACCCGCAGGCAGAATGGCGCGAGACGCAGCTCAAGGCCGCGCGCCTGCTGCAGGTCGCCGGCGATCGGGAGGTTCCGTGAAGTACTGGGTGCAGCGTGCGCTTGTGGAGGCCGCCGAGGCCCGGGTCGACGTGCTCGACCACGGGTTCACCGTCGGCGACGGCGTCTTCGAGACCCTCAAGCCCGTGGTCGACGCCGATGGCCGCATCCGGCCCTTCGCTGCCGGCCGGCACTGCGCCCGTCTGCAGGCCTCGGCGCGCGGGCTCGGGCTCGCCGAGCCGGACCCCGGCGAGGTGCTCGCCGCGATGCAGGCCGTGTGCGACGCCAACCCGGAACTCGCCGGGGGCGGGCGCATCCGCGTGACCTACACCTCCGGCGCCGGCCCGCTGGGCTCGGAGCGTGTGGCCACCCCGGCCACGCTCGTGGTCACCGCCGCGACGGCTTCGCCCTGGCCCCCGGCGACGACGCTGGCCCTCTCGCCCTGGCCGCGCAACGAGCGCAGCCCGCTGGTGGGGCTGAAGTCGACCTCCTACGCCGAGAACGTGCTCGCGCTCTCGGCCGCCAAGGCGGTCGGCGCGGGGGAGGCGCTGCTGGCCAACCTCGCCGGCGACGTGTGCGAGGGCACGGGCTCGAACGTCTTCCTGGTCATGGCCGGGCGGATCACCACGCCACCGCTGAGCAGCGGCTGCCTGGCCGGGATCACCCGCGGGCTGGCGATCGAGTGGGCTCTGGGCGCCGGGCTGGAGGTCGACGAGGTCGCGGTCCCGATCGAGGCCGTGGTCGAGGCCGAGGAGCTCTTCGTCACCTCGTCGACGCGCGACGTCCACCCCGTGGATCGGCTGCTCGACGCCGCCGGGGTCGCTGTGTGGGAGCGCGGACCGGGCCCACGGACGGCCGAGCTGGCCGCCCTGTTCGCCGCGCGCGCGGCCGAGGACTGGAACCCCTGACGGGCCCCGGACATGGAACTGCGCACCTGACCGGATGGGTCAGGTGCGCAGCCTCGCTTTCGGGGTGGGTCAGACCTCGGTGAGGCCCTCGCCCAGGATCGCGTGGATCCAGCGGTCGACGTTGACCGCCTCGCTCTCGGCGCCCTCGGCCACGATGTCGAAGGTCCGGTCGAGGAAGGCCTCGACCACGACGCGGTCAGCCTCGAGGACTGCCTGCCCCGAGGGGGAGTGCAGGGCCAGCAGCAGCAGCGGCGTACGGCCGTGGTTCTCCGGCCAGATGACGACGTCGCCCTCACCGGTGGGGCTGCTCAGGCCCTCGACCAGCAGGTCGCGGGCGAACATCCACTCGATGTCGGCGGCACCGGTGCGGAAGGTGGCGCGCACCGCGTACGGTTCCTCGGCCCGGTACTCCAGCGAGCAGGGCACCTCGACCGTGCGGTCGGTGTCCACCACCATGCGCAGTGCCAACTCGGCAGTGACTGCGGTGGGAAGGTTGCTCGGCATCGGGAATCACCTCTCGGGCTCTGGGCCGGTGTCGGTATGACATCACGTTCGTACCCCCTCCCTGTGGCACGAAGCCCGGTTAGGGTGTGAGTCGTGTCACGTGGCGAGGTGGATCCGGGGGAGGATCGGACAACTCCGGACAATGCTGGCGCGCCGGTCGACGACCCCGACGACGAGGGTCTGCGCCAGCAGTTGCGCGACGTGACCGGGACGGCCTTCCGCAAGGTCGAGGCCACCGCCCCGCCGAGCGTGAGCGCGCGCATCCGGGCCTTCCGGGAACGGCTGCGCGCGCGGCGATCCCTGGACACCGCCTGGCGGATCGGGGTCTTCACCCTCGGGGTCACCCTGGTGGTCGCGGGGCTGATCATGTTCGTGATCCCGGGCCCGGGGTTCGCCACCGTCATCCTCGGACTGGTGGTGCTGGGCTCGGAGTTCACCTGGGCCACCCGGGCGCTGGACCCCGTCAAGGGGGCTGCTCGGCGGGCCTCGGAGGCGGCGATGGACCCGCGGCGCCGTCGGCGCAACCTCGCGCTCGGGATCGCCCTCGGGGTGCTCGCCGGGCTCGTGGCCTGGTGGTACCTGGCCACCTACGGGTTCACCGTGGCCCCGGTCATGGACTGGTTCCGCGGGCTGTTCTCCTGAGGCGGGCCCGCGGTCGCGATTTGGGCGACGGCGGGGGTCCCTTGCTAGGATGCCCGGGTCCGGGCGATTAGCTCAGCGGTTAGAGCGCTCGCTTCACACGCGAGAGGTCACAGGTTCGATCCCCGTATCGCCCACGGACGAGAAGCCCCACGATGTGGGGCTTCTCGCGTGTCCGGGCCCGATCAGGTCAGGGGAGGTCCCAGATCCTCCCGACCCGGATCGGCCCCCGGGGGCAGCTCGCGGGCCAGGGGCAGCTTCTTGGAGGCCGGCTTCTCCGGCGGCTTGGGCCGGGTGACGGCCGAGGCCGCCGAGGTCAGCGACGGGCTCACCCCGGGGCTCACCGTGGGGGAGGAGACCGACACCGGCGCGTCCGGCGGCTTGGGGACCCTGCTGGCGGTGATCATGCCCAGGGCCAGGGCGGCGACGGTCACCCCGCGCAGCAGGGCCACGGGGGCGGTGCCCAGCCGGATCCGGTCGACGATCAGCAGCAGGGGCAGTGATGTCTCGCTGAGCAGGCGCAGGGGCACCTCGCCCACCTGGCCCGGCTCGAGGGCTGCCCGGCTGGCGCGGCGGCGCTGCACCGGCCGGCCGAGGTCCACGTCCCCGAGATCGTCGACCACGAGGTCGTAGTCACGGTGGCGCAGCTGGTCGCCGACCACCGACCACAGGTCATCGACGCAGGTGACGCTGATCAGCTCCAGGGGCAGGCCCGAGGAGCGCATCCGCTGCACCGCACCCGCGAAGAGCTCGCGCTCATGCCCGACGCGCAGCAGGTCGACCTCGTCGTCGGGCAGGGCCTGGTCGTCGGCGCCGACCACGATGACGTCCAGGGCCGCCCCGGCCGTCACGGCGACGGCCACGGCGGCGTTGGCACCGAGGCCCGAGATGGATCCGGTGCGCTGGTCGACGATGGCCAGGATGCGGCGGAACGCAGCGGGCTCACTGCCGGTGAGGAAGACCGCGAACCCCGGCAGGTCGGCGTCGGTGTGCGGGGCGGCCGCCTGCAGGAGCTCGGTGAGCAGCTCGCGCGGCGGCGCCAGGTCGCGGCGCAGGCCGACGAAGCCGATCCGGTGCTCGGCAGCACAGCGCAGGGCCTCGACGACCGAGGGCTGCGATCCGGTGCTCTCGACCACCTCGCCGTCGAACTGGAGGGTGTCGGCGGTCTCCCACCCGGCGAGGATGGCCGTCGCGCTCGCGTAGCGCTCGGCGATGCTCAACGGACCCCGGCAGGTCGGGTGGCCGTCGAGGACCACGAGCATGTCGGGAGTCGCTGCGGGCATGGCGCCCACCTCCTCTCCGGGTCCCACCGATGACGGGAGGGTAGGTCCTGATCGGCCAGGGTGGAAGTTGGCGAGGTCGCAACCAGCCACACGCGGCGCCGGTGCGCCGCGGCGGGGCTCCTGCCACCATGGCCGGGTGCCCCGAGCGAGGTCCGGCTGATGCCCCCCGAGGTCGACGCGGTCGTCGTCGGCTCCGGACCGAACGGCCTGTTCGCTGCCCTGGCCCTGGCCCAGGCCGGATGGCGGGTTCTCGTGCTCGAGGCTGCGGACCGACCGGGCGGTGGGCTGCGCACGGAGGAGGTGACCCTTCCCGGGTTCCGCCACGACATCTGCTCGACGGCGCACCCGATGGCGATGGCCTCGCCCGCCTTCCGGGCGGTCGACCTCGCAGGGCAGGGCCTGGAGTTCGCCCACGCCCCGGCCCCGCTCGGGCACCCGATCAGCGCGCGACGCTCGGCGCTGCTGCAGCCCGACGTGGGGGCCACCGCGGACACACTGGGCCGCGACGGCCCGCGCTGGGCCCGGGTGATGGGCGCACTGGCCGCCGATGCCGACCGCATGCTGGCCGGGGTCCTGGACCCCACCCACCTGCCACCACACGAGCCGCTGTGGACCCTGGCCTTCGCAGCCGCGGGGGTCTGGCCCGCCAGCTGGGTCGACCGGGTGGCCCTTCGTGACGAATCGGCCCGTGCGCTGATGGCCGGGGCTGCGGCGCACTCGATGCTGGACCTCTCGTCGGTGCTGACCACGGGGGTGGGCATGCTGCTGCTTGCCCTGGGCCACGCCCATGGGTGGCCGTTCGCGGTGGGTGGCTCCCAGTCGATCGCCGATGCGCTCGTGGCGCGGATCACGGCCCTGGGCGGCGAGGTGCGCTGCGGCCACCGGGTGCGCTCCCTGGCCGAGCTGCCGGCCAGCCGGGCGGTGCTGTTCGACGTGACCCCGCGCCAGCTGCTGGCGATCACCGGGCAGCGCTTCCCACCTCGCTACCGGCGCCGTCTGGCCGCGTGGCGCTACGCGACCGGCTCGTTCAAGGTCGACTGGGCCCTGGATGGTCCCGTCCCCTGGGCGGATCCGGCCGTGGCCGGTGCGGGGATCGTGCACATCGGTGGGCCCGCCGAGGAGGTCATCGACGCCGAGCGGACGGTCGCGCGCGGCGGCATCCCGCGGCGACCCTTCGTCCTGTTCGCCCAGGCGACGGTCGCCGACCCGAGCCGAGCCCCGTCGGGCAAGCACACGGCCTGGGGCTACTGCCACGTGCCGCACGCCAGCACGGTGGACATGACCAGTGCGATCGAGGCACAGGTGGAGCGGTTCGCCCCCGGCTTCCGGGAGCGCATCATCGGCCGGCACGCCATGGGCCCGGCGGCGCTGGAGGCGCACAACGCCAACGAGGTCGGCGGCGACATCGGCGGCGGGGCCAGCGACTGGCGCCAGCTCGCTGCCCGGCCTGTGCTGTCCACGGCGCCGTGGGCCACGCCGGACCCGCGGATCTTCCTGTGCTCGGCCTCGACGCTGCCCGGTGGCGGGGTGCACGGCATGTGCGGCTGGAACGCCGCACGCACGGTGCTGCGCCGGCTCGGCTGACCGGCGGGGGCTCGCGGGGCGTGGCGGCGCGTGTGGTCAGCGGTCCCTGCGCTGGGCAGGCCCCCGGATGAGCACGGCCACCCCGGCCATCGCCGCGGCGACCACCCCCGACAGCAGCGGGTTCGTCGCCAACCGGGTCAGCCCGCCCAGCGAGGGCGGCACGTCGACGGTGGTGGCCATCGCCCACGTGACGGCGACCGCCAGCGACGCCGTCGCCGACACGCCCGCCGCCGCGGATCCGCGGTGCCGGCGCGCCCGCAGCACGAGGCCGACGACCCCGGCGACGAGCAGGCAGGCCACAATGCCGCCGATCGCCACCACGGGGCCACGTGACCACGTGGAGATCGCGTACGGGTCGGGCGTCACCCGGGTCAGGCCGAGCTCGGCCGGCGCCCCGCCGAGCCCGAGCAGGATCACGGTGCCGAGCAGCGGGTACAGCACCGCGAGGGTGACTCCCACCGGGGTCGAGCTGGTGAGCCACGCGGCCCCCGCGGCGGCGGCCAGCGTGACCAGCACCCCGGGGACCACGACCACCCCCCAGGCCACGGCGCGCCCCTGGCGCCACCAGGGTGCGGCCACCGTGCTCACGAGTCCGACCACGAGGACCAGCACGGCTGCTCCGGTGACTGTGCCCGGTCGAAGCCCACCGGTCCACCACCACGCGAGGCCCTCGGTCACCTGGACGGTTCCGGCGTCGTTCGTGGTCGTCAGCGTGCGTTGGCTCAGGGCCACCAGGCCCGCGGCAGCGGCGCCCGCACCGACGACCGCGGCCGCCACCCCGGGCAGCCCCAGGCGCAGTCGCCGGGTCAGGGCGGCGGTGAGCAGCGCGGCCGCGGCCGTGACCAGCAGGGGCGCCCCGGCCACCCACGTCGCCCACTCCAGGCCGCCCGCAACATCGCTGCTCACCGACTGCTGCCACCCGCCGAGCAGGCCCAGGCCGGCGAGCCAGGCACCCAGCCGCATGGTGGCGGTGTCGGTCAGCCCGAGTGCGGCCACCAGCCAGGCGATCCCCACCCCGACGGCGCCCGCGCCGATGACCGCCAGGCAGCCCACGAGCAGGCCCAGCCCCAGCTGCCGGGCGGTCATCGCGCGCCCCCGGACAGGCGCGCACGAGCCGCGGGGAAGGCGTCGGTCATGACCACGGCCTCCAGGTCCTGCGGCAGCGGGATCCCCTCGGCCACGGTCACGGTGGCCCGGGCGATGTTGCCCGCGGCATCGGTCGTGACGGTGGTGTCCCGGTAGTAGTCGAGCGGCACGGGTGCCCCGCTGCGCGCATCGAGCAGCAGGATCGACACGACGTGGTCCTCCGGGCGGTAGGACACACCGGGCGCGAGGGTGAGGTCAGCTGAGAAGGACCTCCCGTCCTGGGTGACCTCGCCCACGCTCAGCCCGGCCACCCGGCGCAGCGCCGGCGACTGCGCCTGCTCACCCAGGAACGTGCCGGCCGCGGTGATCACCCCGGCCGTGTCGCACATGCCGGTGATCGGCATCTGGGCGCCGTAGGCGGGGATGTCGGCGCACACCGCCTCGGCGAGGAACTGCGCGTCGGGGCCCACCTTCCCGGAGGCGTCGAAGGTGCCCCGCAGGTCGAAGCGGCGCAGCGGCACGGGCCCGAAGGTGAACCAGAGGTTCACCTGGGCCGCCGTCCACGAGAACGTGCCGCCGCGTTGGGTCCCGAGCACGGGGAAGGCGAACCGGGCAGCGGGGTCGGCCACGGCCTGCCCACCGGGTCCCGGCTTGGCGCCCACGAACCACACCACCGTGGAGTCGGCGTCGGTGCGCACCGCCCCGCCGATCCAGTCGTAGAAGTCGAACCCGATCTGGTTGACGCTGGTGAGCATCGGCGGCATCGGCACCGCCAGCCGCGAGAGCTGGACTCCCGAGACCTCGTTGGGGCCGACCCTCGGGTCCCAGGCCACGCCGTCACCGCCGGTGCGCACCTGGAACGAGCCGCGGAAGGCCTGCATCGGACCGGTGCCCAGGTGCAGGTTGCCGACGCGCGGCCCCCCGGTGGTGGCCACTCCCTCGACGGTGACGGTGAAGGTCGTGTCCGCCGGTAGCAGCTCCCGGGGTCGAAGGAACACGTAGCGACCGTCGCCGGAGAAGGACACGGCGACGTCGACCGGCGGCTCGATGCGGACCATCTGCTGGGGGTCGGGGGCGGGCACCATGCGGGCCGGCACCGTTCGGCCGTCCTCGCGGACCAGCAGGCGGCCGGTGAAGTAGCCCGCCGGGCTGATCGCGGCCGCGTCGTCGGGGGCCACGAGCCCACCCCCGACGTCGACGCCGTAGACGAACGCGCCCTCGGCCGGCAGCTGCGCGGCGGCCGGGACGCAGCGCGGGTCGGCGGTGGCGCGCAGGCAGTAGTCGTAGGGCACGAACCAGATCACGCCGTCCTGGCTGCCGATCACGACCCCGTCCGCGGTCAGGGCCGGCGAGGAGTTGAGCTGGTTGCGCGTGGCCAGCGTGGGCGTCGTCGAGGTGGTGTCGTAGGCCCAGCGCCGCGTGCCGTCGGTGGCGTCGACCGCCACGACCTGGCCGTTCGCGGCGCCGACGTAGACCACCGGCCGCCCATCGGGCGTGCGTCCGACCACCGGCGAGCTGCGGATCGGCGCGCCGGTGTCGTAGGTCCACAGCGCCCGCCCGTCGGGGCCCACGGAGTGCAGCAGCCCGTCGGTGGAGCCGATGACGACCTGCTCGAGGGCGCCGTTGGAAGCCTCGATGAGGGCGGGGGAGGCGTAGATGTGATCGCCGGTCCGGTACGTCCAGCGCACCGAGCCGTCGCTGCGGTCGAGGGCGTAGAGAGTGCCGTCGAACGAGCCCTGGTAGAGCACCCCGGCGGTGTCCATCGCGGCAGAGGAGGTGACGTACCCGAGCGTGGTGCGCTGCCACAGCTGGCGGCCGGAGGAGTCGAGGGCGAACATCCGGGCATCGACCGAGCCCCAGTACGTGGTGCCCTGCTCATCGACCACGGGCACGGTCCAGACGGCGTTCGCCGACTCCGTGGCCCAGCGCACGCGGCCCTCCGGGGTGACGGCGTAGGACTGGCCGCCGGTGTTGCCCTGGTAGATCGTGCCGTCGGGGCCGACGTTGGGGCTGCCCTCCCACCACGAGACCAGCTGGGTGCTTCCGGCGGCTGGGGGCAGGGCCTCGAGCTCCCAGACGACGCGCTGCGCGTCGGGCACGTCAGGGGCGGTGCGGACCCTGCGCAGGATCTCGTCGCCCGAGCCCAGCACGAGGGAGTCGCCGATGCCGGGCTCGGCGGCCAGCAGGGCAGGCGCGGTGTCGATGATGCCCCCGGTGGTGAAGCGCCAGACCTCGGTGCCCGACCGGTCGAGGCCGTGCAGCACGTTGTCGGCGCTGCCCACGTAGATCGTGCCGTCGGCGGCGACCACGGGCGTCGAGAAGATGCCGACATCGGTGGTGAACGACCACGGCGCAGTCCCTGGGTCCGTGCCGATGAGGTCCGAGGCTCCGGTGTTGCGCAGGTCGTGGCGCATGGTGGGCCATGGCGAGCCGGCCTGGGTGGCGGGGGACACGGTGAGGACGGGTGCGGGGGCGTCGGCGGGGGCCAGGGCCAGGGCCAGCGCACCGGCGCCGAGGGCGGCGCCGAGGTGCACCAGGTGCGCGGTCATGAGGTGACGGTACTGAAGGTGGACGCGCCGTTTCCGGGCGGTGGGGCGCCCGCCTGGTCCGTGCGAGCGCACGGTGCCGACCGGGCATGACCACGGCGACGTGCGCAGAGCCCGCGAGCGCGGCGGCCCATCGGATACCGTCCAGCCGACGCGCGGTGACGCCCGCGCCGCCTGCTGACGTGGGAGGCCACCATGCACGAGCCGACGCACACCCAGCCCGCCGGGCGCCGGGCCCTGTCCGGGCTGGCGCCACTGGTCGCTCCACTCGTCCTCGTGCTCGGGCTCGCGCTGCCCGCGGGCGCTGCGCAGGCCGCCCCGGACGCCACGACCACCCTGGCCGAGCGCTACGCGCCGATCGTCGTCGTGCGCGAGCAGCCCGAGCCCTGCGGCGAGGGAGAGCCGTTCCGGCCGACCCCGGTGACCACCGTTCTGGGCCGTCCGGATGTGGTGCTGCGCGGGCCGAACGGCGAGCAGGTGTCGGCACGACGATGCAGTTCTACGACCTGAGGCGCCGTGGTTCCGGGCAGGATTCGCAGCCGGGCAGGGAGCCGGTCGCCGCCGGGTGACGCGGGCCGGCCCTCAGGCGTGCTGACGGCTGCACGGGTCCGGCCCCGATCCGCCGTGCGGCGCCTACCATCGGCGGATGAGCGAGCCGGTCGAGGTGTGGAGGACGGCCACGGCGATCGCGATCCTGCTCATGGTCACGGTGGCCGTCCTGGGCCTGGGTCGGATCCCGGTCCAGCGCGAGCTGCTCGTCTCCGCGGGTCGGGCGATGGTCCAGCTCGCGGCGGTGGCGCTGGTGATCGGCTGGATCTTCGTCCACCCGCAGGGGGCCGTGGCCTACGTGGCGGTGATGCTGGCCACCGCCACGGCCACGGCGGTCCGTCGGATCGGGTGCGGGTGGCGGCGGTCCGGCTCGGTCCTGATGGCCATCGTGGCCGGCGCGGCCCTGACCGTCGGGGTCGTCTGCCTGACGGGCGCGCTGGCCTGGGACGTGCAGGTGGTGCTGCCCTTCACCGCGCAGATGATCGGCGGGGCGATGACCGCCGCGCTCCTGGCCGGAGCGCGGATGCGCGACGACGCGATCCAGCGCTGGGACGAGGTGGAGGGCTACCTGGCGCTCGGCGCGAGCGGGGGCCGGGCGGTGGCCCCGCTGGGCCGGGTGGCCGTGCACGCGGCCCTGTCGCCGGCGCTGGACCAGACCAAGAGCGCCGGGCTGGTGCTGCTGCCCGGCTCGTTCGTCGGGCTGCTGCTGGGCGGCGCGAGCCCGGCCACGGCGGCACAGGTGCAGCTGCTGGTCCTGGTCGGGCTGATCCTGGCCCAGGCGGTGGCGTCGCTGATGACGACGCGGCTGCTGGGCCCGGCCGCGGGGGAGCGCAAGCCGACCGGCTGGGTGGCCGCTCGCTGACTGGGCTGGTTGGGCGGGCTGACTGGGCTGGGTGGTCGGGCTGGGCGTGGCCTCAGCGGGCGTCCTCGCGACCGGCCTGGCGGGCCAGGGCCTCGGAGACCGCCGGATTGCCGCGGACCATGGCCCGGGCCAGCGGGGTCCACGGCCCGTCATCGAGGACCCGGCCGGTCGTGCGCAGCGAGTTCTCCATCCGGGCGCGCACGAACGGCACGCAGTCCTCATCGACGATGGCCACCAGGGCGATCCCGCCGATGGGCAGGATGTCGTCGAGCATGGCGACCATGGCCGCGACCTCACGGCGGCTGTTGCGATCACCGATGACGCCGCCCACCACCACCCCGATGGCCGCACCCCACCAGGGGTAGCCGGCCAGTCCGCCGCCGGCGATGCCGACGGCCGCCCCGGTGCCGATGCCATAGGCACGCGTGCCCCCCGACCCGGTGTGCAGCGAGGCGCCGCGGTAGCCGCGGTGCAGCAGCGCCGCACCCCCCACGGCGCCCTCCGCCAGACCCCCCGCGGTGACGGCGCGCAGGTCCGCGGCGGCGTCCTCCTCGTCGAGGTACACCCCCACGACCAGTACGTACTCTCGCATCACGAACTCCTCCGGGGTCCCTGGGCCGGACGCTACTCCCGGCGGCCCTCGCGCGCGCACCGGCGGTCCGGTCGACCGGGCTGGGACGGCCGGGACTGTGCGGATGATCGGACGGGGCGGCGCGGCATGCGCCACGACAGCGTGCAACGACCCGCCGCGAGCGCGGGGAACGGCCCGGCGCGCAGTCCCGTGGTGCCCTGGCCCCCAACTGGCGCATTCCCCGGGGCGCCCACCCACTGGGTAGGCTGGCCCCGCACCCAGACCCCCCGGCTGACACGTGCCGGGCAGCACCGAGGAGAACCATGTCAGCGCAGGTCACCGTCGTCGTCGCCGGGCAGCCACAGGCACGGGACCTCGACGGCGTGACGACGTGGGCCGACGTCCTGGCCGAGGTCGTTCCGGGCCTGCGCGGCGTGGTCGTGGCACGGGTCGACGGTGCGCTGGTCGACCTCGACCAGCCGGTGCGCGAGGGCTCGACCGTCGAGCCAGTGCTGGCCAGCGACCCCGACGGCCTGATGGTGCTGCGCCACTCCACGGCGCACGTCATGGCCCAGGCCGTGCAGGACGTCTTCCCCGAGGCCAAGCTCGGCATCGGCCCGCCGATCGAGAACGGCTTCTACTACGAGTTCGACACCCCCGAGCCGTTCACCCCCGAGGACCTCGCGCGCATCGAGAAGCGGATGGTCGAGATCCTCAAGAAGGGCCAGCGGTTCGTCCGCCGGACCGTCACCGAGGCCGACGCCCTGGCCGAGCTGGCCGGCGAGCCGTACAAGTGCCGGCTGATCGGCTCGGCCGGCGGGGCCGAGGTGATGGAGGTCGGCGGGGCCGAGCTGACCATCTACGACAACGTCGACCTGCGCTCCGGCGAGCGGGTCTGGGGCGACCTGTGCCGCGGGCCACACGTGCCCACGACCCGGCTGATCGCGCCCAACGCGTTCAAGGTGATGCGCTCCTCGGCGGCGTACTGGCTGGGCAACCAGGCCAACGAGCAGCTGCAGCGCATCTACGGCACCGCCTGGCCGGACAAGGACGGCCTGCGCCAGTACCTGGCCTTCCTCGAGGAGGCCGCCAAGCGCGACCACCGCCGCCTGGGCATCGACCTGGACCTGTTCAGCTTCCCCGACGAGATCGGCTCCGGCCTGGCCGTGTTCCACCCCAAGGGCGGCACCATGCGCCGCACGATGGAGGACTACTCGCGCCGCCAGCACGAGGCCGCCGGCTACGAGTTCGTGTACACCCCGCACATCACGAAGTCCCAGCTGTTCGAGACCTCGGGGCACCTGGACTGGTACGCCGAGGGGATGTACCCGGCGATGCGCATCGACGAGGAGCGCGACGCCGAGGGAAACGTCCGCCGGGCCGGCACCGACTACTACCTGAAGCCGATGAACTGCCCGTTCCACAACCTGATCTACCGATCGCGCGGACGCTCCTACCGCGAGCTGCCGCTGCGGCTCTTCGAGTTCGGGTCGGTGTACCGCTACGAGAAGTCCGGCGTGGTCCACGGCCTGACCCGCGTGCGCGGCATGACCCAGGACGACGCGCACATCTACTGCACCAAGGAGCAGATGGGTGCCGAGCTGCAGTCCCTGCTGCGCTTCGTGCTCGACCTGCTCAAGGACTACGGCCTCGACGACTTCTACCTCGAGCTGTCAACCCGCAACCCGGAGAAGTTCGTCGGCGAGCTCGACGAGTGGGAGGAGGCCACCGAGGCGCTGCGCCTGGCCGCCGAGGAGTCCGGGCTGGACCTCGTGCCCGACCCGGGCGGCGCGGCCTTCTACGGGCCGAAGATCTCGGTGCAGGCGCGCGACGCGATCGGGCGCACGTGGCAGATGTCGACCATCCAGGTGGACTTCCAGCTGCCGCAGCGCTTCGAGCTCGAGTACCAGGCAGCCGACGGCACCCGGCAGCGTCCGGTGATGATCCATCGCGCGCTCTTCGGCTCCGTCGAGCGGTTCATGGGCGTGCTCACCGAGCACTACGCCGGGGCGTTCCCGCCCTGGCTGGCCCCCGTGCAGGTGGTCGGTATCCCGGTCACCGAGCGGCACGTGGACTACCTGCAGGAGGTGGCGGCCACCCTGCGCGCATCGGCGATCCGGGTGGAGGTGGACTCCTCCGACGACCGGATGCAGAAGAAGATCCGCAACGCCCAGAAGCAGAAGATCCCCTTCATGCTGATCGCCGGCGACGAGGACATGGAGGCCGGCGCGGTCAGCTTCCGGTTCCGGGACGGCACCCAGCGCAACGGCGTGCCCATCGCCGAGGCGATCGCCGAGATCCGGGCCGCCGTCGACGATCGCCGGCAGGTCTGAGCCCGTGGGCGCCGACGCCTGGGACCGGCTGTGGACCCCGCACCGCATGCCCTACATCCGCGGCGAGAGCCGGCCCACGGACTCCGAGGCCGGCCCGCAGTGCCCGTTCTGCCGGGTCAACGACGGTGACGACTCGCTGGTGGTGGCCCGCGGGGAGCACACGTACGTGATCATGAACCTGTTCCCGTACAACCCGGGTCACGTGCTCATCTGCCCGTACCGCCACGTCGCGGACTTCACCGACCTGACGCCCGAGGAGTCCGCCGAGATCTCGGACTTCCAGGCCCGGATGATGCGTGCGATCCGCGCGGCCAGCGCACCGCACGGGTTCAACATCGGCCTGAACCAGGGCTCCGCGGCCGGCGCCGGGATCTCCGGGCACCTGCACCAGCACATCGTGCCGCGCTGGCGCGGGGACTCGAACTTCATGACCAGCGTGGCCGGGTCCAAGACCCTGGTCATGCTGCTCGAGGACTCCCGCGACCTGCTCGCGGCGGCCCTGGCCGAGCTGGACTGAGGGAGGGTCGCGGCCAGTCCCGGGCGCAGCGGCGGATGGTCTGTCCGCCGTCCAGCGTCGGGGCGCCGCTCGCCGCGATACTCACCGTATGACCCGGCCCCGCGCGATCCTGTTCGACCAGGACGGCACCCTGCTGAACACGTTCGGCCCTGCGATGGCCGCCTACTCGCGCACCGTCGGCCGCGAGATCACCTACGAGCACATCCGGCCGGTCGCTCACCTGGGGGCGGCGCGCAACCTGGTCAGCGCCCTGCTGGGCCACGAGGCCACCGACGCCGACGACGACCTGTTCCACGAGGCCCTCGCCGAGGGGGTGGCGGGGATCAGCCCCTACCCGGGGGTCCCCGAGCTCCTGGACGAGCTGCGGGCGGCGGGCCTGCGCCTGGGCGTGGTGACCAACTCCGACGAGCGATCGGCCCGGATCGTGCTCGGAACCCACGGCTTCGACGAGCAGGTCGACCTCGTGGTCACCTCCGACATGGTCGACGAGCCCAAGCCCGACCCCGGGTCGATGCTCCTGGCGCTCGCGCAGCTCGGGCTGCCCGCGGCGGAGGTGTGGTACGTCGGGGACAGTGCGGCCGACATGGCCGCCGCGCGCGCTGCTGGTGTGCGCGCCGTGGTGGCCGGGTGGGGCCAGCAGGTGCCCGACATCACCGAGCACGACGACTGGTGCGACACCCCGGCCGACGTCGCCCGGCTGGCCCTCGGCTGACCGCGGCGGGCGCGCGACAGGTTGCGGCTGGGGCGCCGCGCGCCCATGGTTGGGCGATGCGCCGGCATGCACGCACGCCACGGGACGGCGAGGACCCGGACCTGCACGGCGCGCCCGTGGGTCGGCGGGTCGTACTGGGCATGGCCGGGCTGGCCGGCCTCGGGGTGCTGTTCGGCAGCCGGGTGAACTCCGCACTGAGCACGGTGGTGGCCAAGGACCCCACGGGACTCACCGGGCTGATCCCGGGCAGCGGGCGGTTCCGCTACTACTCGATCGCCGGGTCGATCCCGGCCGTGGCGATGGCCGAGTACCGCCTGAGGGTCGACGGCTCGGTGGCGAGGCCGGGCGCCCTGACCATGGCCGACCTGTCCGCCCTGCCGCAGACGGACCTCAGCCGCGACGTTCAGTGCGTGACCGGCTGGCGGGTTCCCGATGTCGCGTGGTCCGGGGTGCGGCTGCGCGACCTGCTCGACCACGTCGGTGCCGCGCCCTCGGCTGGTGCCGTGCTGTTCGGATCGTTCGACGGCCGGTACACCGAGTCGCTGACGATGGAGCAGGCCCGCCGCGACGACGTGCTGGTGGCCACGGCGATGGAGGGCGGCCCGGTCACCCACGACCACGGCGGGCCGGTGCGCCTCTACGTGGCCCCGATGTACTTCTACAAGTCGCTGAAGTGGCTGGACCGGATCACCGTGGCCGACGAGGTGGTCCCCGGGTACTGGGAGGGCCACGGCTACGACGTCGACGCCTGGGTGGGGCGCTCCAACGGCCGCGACGATGACCCGGTCATCTGAGCGCGTGCGCCGGTTCAGCGCCGGCGAGCGCTGGATCCACCTGGGCCTCGGCGTGCTGATGGGCGTGTGCATCGTGACGGCGGCGCTGCTCTACGTGGACCCGCTGAGCGCGCTGGTGGGTCGGCGCCGGCTGGTGGCGAGCGTCCACTACGGCGCGGGGCTCCTGCTGCCGGTCCCGCTCGTGGTCGGCTACCTCGCCTCGGCGGCGTTCCGGGCGGATGTCCGTCGGCTCAACCGGTTCCTGCCCACCGATGGGGCTTGGCTGCGTGACCTGGGCCGGGGCGGGCAGCCCTCGGGCAAGTTCAACGCGGGGCAGAAGCTGAACTCGGCGTTCGTGCTCGGCTCGGTGGTCGTGATGGTGGCCACGGGCCTGATGCTGCACTACTTCGACGTGTTCCCCGACAGCATCCGCACCGGCGCCACCTTCGTGCATGACCTGGTGGCCAGTGCCGTCGTGGTGGTCGCCCTTGGGCACATCTGGATGGCGTGGAACGATCCCGAGGCGCGCCGGGGGTTGCGCACTGGTTCCGTCGATCGCGAATGGGCCCAGCGCGAGCACGTGCTCTGGAGCGAGGCGCAGGCGGCACGGGAGGATGTGCAACGCAGGGCTGCGGGGGACGCCGAGGACCTGGTGGAGGGCCCGTGAGGTCCGGCGAGCCGCCGGAATGGACGCGATTTCGCCCGGAGCGTCCCGGACGTGTCGGTCGGGATACGGGCGGTTGGCCCGGGACCGGTGAGCGCAGGGTCCGTGGCCCGTACTCCGATCGCACACCTGGGGGAATGCAACGACCCGAGCAACGGGTGCTCCGTGACATGGAGCTTGGCAGTCACTCGCGGCGGTGTGCGGCAGGTTGAGTCGTTGCACCTGCCGATAGGAGTTGCCGGCCATGTCACGGCGTTGTCCAGCGGGATTACCGTCCGGCCACGGTAGCGCAGCTGCGTCTCCGTGGAGGATCTCCGCGCTGCCGGCGGCGATCCGCTCGCCCAGCCGCTTGCGGGCCAGTCCGACCTGGATGTCGGAAAGGTCGATGCCCGCCACCCGGTGCACCCGATCGGCCTGCCCACACCGATCCACCCTTCGACTGCATCAGGACCACCACAGACCGTCGGGCGCCAGAGCAGAACGTCGCCGGTGCTGGACCGGGCACCCGAGGCAAACCCCGCGAAGCCCACCGCCACACAGGACCATTGACGCTGGTGGGCCGTTCGGCCGTTACCCCGCGCGAACCCCTCCGGCTACCGTGGAGGTGGGACCACGGTCGTCGCAACGACGGGTCGCCGCGGTCCGAAGGAGTGGCCATGAACACCCTGACACAGGCCCGCACCGACTTGGGCACCCGCAGGAAGTTGCACAGCTTCGAGCGGTTCCTGAACCATCACACCGACTCGCTGACCAGACGGTTCGGCCCCGCCGACGCCGCGATCATGAGCCGGGAGATGGTCGAGGAGTACCGGGCCCTGATCCCCCAAGTGCCCAATATCGGCGGGCGGCGCAACCCGTGGAACGCCAACCTCGCCGCAGCGCCGATGGCGCTGGCGGCGTACCGGGTGGTGGTGCGCCACGGCGGCTCCGCGCAGGACGCCGGTGAGGTGGTCCTCGCCTACGCCCAACGGGAAGGGGAGCGGATCCCCCGCCGCCTGCGTCCACTGCTGCTGCGCCCCCGTCCCTCACGCGCGCGGAAGGTAGCGCGCTGGACCCAGCAGCGCCGCTACCCCGAGGACTGGGTGTGCCAGATCGTCGACGGCGCGGGCCAGGACTTCGACTTCGGCATGGACGTCACCGAGTGCGCCATCGTCAAGTTCATGCACGCCCAGGGCGCCGACGAGTTCACACCCTGGCTGTGCCACCTCGACTACGTCATGGCCGAGGCCGCCGGATACGGGCTGACCCGGACCAGGACCCTGGCCTGGGGCTGCGACCGGTGCGACTTCCGCATGACGGCCCACGGCACGACCACCACCACATGGCCCCCCGACTTCCCGGAACGCACCTGCGGCCGATCGGCCATGACGAAGGACGCGAGCACGACTGCCTAGTGGCCGCGTGGACAAGGAGGTGCCGAGATGAGAGGCACGCAGGTACTGACCAGGACGGGGGCATCGGTCGCCGGGGTGGCGGAGGCGGCGGTGGAGTCCGCATCAGCGGCGATGACGGCGGGCTTCAGGAACGTGGCTTGGTCTTGGGCCGGGGTTCCGAGCGGTCCGCTGGGCTGGGTCAGCAGCCACTGGACCATGCCGCGGCTGCACAGCCAGCTGTACAAGGTGATGGACCGCGAGTTGGCCCTGAAGCCCGACGACGAGTTGCTCGAGGTGGCCTGTGGGTCGGCGTTCTTCCTCGAGAAGTACGCCGGACACGTGGGGCGCGTGGCTGGGCTGGACCTGTCGGACGTCCAGATCGACCTCGCCCGGCAGCGCCTGGCCGATCGGATCGCGGCCGGCACGGCGCAGATCGTGCAGGGCGACGCGGGCAGCCTGCCCTGGCCGGACGCGACGTTCAGCGTGGTGACGGTCATGGGGTCCTTCGAGTGCTTCCCCGAGCCGGAGAAGGTGCTGGCCGAGCTGTACCGGGTGCTGCGACGGGGCGGCCGGGCGGTGATGAACATCGGCGAGTGGGTCGAACCCGGTACCCAGACCCATCGCATGTTCGACGCCCTGTGGGTGTGGAGCGAGGACGACGTGCGGCGCATGGTCGAGCAGGCCGGGTTCACCGACCTGTCCATGTCCTACGCCAGCACGGCGGTCAACCGGCTCGACGAACTGATCAGCAAGCGAATGGGCGGGATCGCCGCCGACATGCGAACCGTCCACGCCACCAAGGCCTGACCACCCAGCCCAGCCTGGATAGAGAGGTGACGGTCATGGGAGCCACGTTCGGGTTGGCAGCCAGGCTGCTGTGGGACTCACCGGTGGGCTGGGCCTACGCGAAGGTCGTACCCCGCAGCCACGCCGGGGTGTACGCCGACGTCGCCGAGGTGCTCGCCCTGGGCGTCGACGACGACCTGCTGGACATCGGATGCGGCCCCGGCGCGTTCCTTGCCGAGCACGCCCAACAGGCGCGCACGGTCACCGGGTTGGACCCCTCACGAACCATGCTGCGCGAGGCAGAGAAGCGCCTGGCCGAGCGGATCTCCGCAGGGACCGCACGCCTCGTGCTCGCCGGATCCGAGCACCTGCCGTTCGACGACGGGGCGTTCTCCGCCGTCACCGTCATCACCGCACCGGCAGATCTGGCCGAGGTGCACCGGGTGCTGCGGCCCGGCGGGCGCCTCGTGGTCGTCGATGAACTGGCCGCAGACCCACGCAAGCCCTCCAGCGAGCGGACCGGTGGCGGACTGTGGCCCTACAACGAAGCCGACACAATCCGACTGCTCGAGCACGCCGGGTTCTCGAACCCGACCGTGCGCTACCGCGGTGTCTGGCACATCGTGGACAACCGCATCATCAGCTGTCCACGACCTGGCCCTTGACCGCCCGAGTCCAGCTGACCGGGCGCCGAGGAACCCGACTACTACCACGTGGGGCGGGGCCCACACTCAGTTCCGGGTCGCATCCGTTACGCGGATAGACGTACTTGGGGTCGACGGTGGCTGGTGGCTGGACGGTGCCGGCCTCGAAGGCGGCGGCGCGCGATTGGAGACCGCTATGCCGCAGGGCCGGGGGTGCCCGACGACCCTTGTGCCGGCTCTGTGCCGCGAGGATCGTCGAACTGGGGGCGGTGGGCATGGAGGAAGGAGTCCTCATGGGATCCGACGGGTACGGGTTGTGCTCCCGGTTCTACGACCGGGCGCTCGAGCCGTTGAATGCCCCCCTGCGGCGGGTCGCCCACCGGATGTGCCCACCCCAATCGGGGTGGACCGTGCTCGACGTCGGGTGCGGCACCGGTGCGGCGCTGGCCGAGTACGCGGCCGCCGGGTGTGCCGTGATCGGGGTCGACACCTCCCCGGCGATGATCGACACCGCCCGTCAGCGCCTCGGACCCGATGCCGACCTCCGCCTGGCCGACGGGCCATCGCTGCCCGTCGAGGACGGGTGCGCCGACCTGGTGCTGATCTCGCTGGTGCTGCACTCCGTCCCCCGCGCGGATGCCGTCGCCCTGCTCGCTGAGGCCGGGCGTGCGCTGGCCCCCGCCGGTCGGGTTCTGGTCACCGACTTCGGCACCGCCGGCCTGCGGTTCCCCCGCGGCTGGGCCACGCGCGGGTTCACCGTCGTCGCCGAGCTCCTGTCCGGCCCGACCCACGCAGGCAACGCCGTGGGTTACCTGCGCCACGGGGGCGTCGGACCGCTCGTCGCGGAGGCTGGCCTGACCATCCACGCCCAACGGCCATCCGCAGGCGGCAACATCACCCTGGCCGTACTTGGAGCAACCGACGACGGAGGTGGCACACAGGGCCACCGAGAAGCCGCCGACCGCATGCCGGCGGCGGAGACCAACTAACCATTTACGCCACTTACACCGTTCATCGGACAGACCCTCGTCGAAGCCAGTGGTTGAGCCCGGTGCCCCACTTGGCCAGCACCACCAGGCGGGATCGTTCGCGGAAGCCGTTGGCGACGACGTGGGTGCGGCGGTGGGTGACGCGCAGCTGGCCGATGACTCCGGTGGGTCGGTCGAAGAACTGCAGTCGGATGGGGTGCAGGCCCGGGGGTTGTGGGGGGAGGCTGAAGCGGGCCGTGGCCGTGTGGTCGTCGGTCTGGAGGTGGGCGGTGGTGGTGGTGTCGCCGACGAGGGCGGTACCGGATAGGTCGGTTCGGCCGTGCACGTGGAGTCGGGGCAGCGTCAGCGTGATGCGTGTGCCGGCGGAGTCCTGGTCGCAGGTGAAGTCCTGCTGTGTGGGTGAGGAGGTGCCGATGGGCGTGCGGGCTGCTGAGGCGAGGTCCAGGGAGAGGAACCCGTTGGCATTGGTGTAGGCGATGGCGGGGCGGCCATCGAGCAGGGCGGCGGCGCCGAAGCCGGGGGGGCTGGCGATGCGCTGGGTGGGGGTGAAGCCCAGCCCGTCGAGTCGGTGGAACAGATCATGGATGTCGAGGTCCAGGGGGGAGCCGAACGCGGCGGTGGCCGGGTCGATGCCTGCCCGCAGGCGCATCACGATCCGCCCCGGCTCGCCATCGCTTCCGGGCTCGACAGTGATCGAGGACTCGGTGGGCAGGATCCAGTCGACGGCCTGGGTGCGGCTGCGCACGACGACCTCGCCGAACGCCCGGGTCAGGTCGTCGGTGAGATCAAGTTCGTCGTCGGTGAGCCGGTCGGTGAGCTCCGGGCCCAGCCGGCGCAGGTAGCGCGCACCCTGCAGGTCCACGGCCAGCGGGACCCCCTTCGCGTCGGCCACCACAGCCACGGACTCCACCTCCAGCCGCCCTTCAGCCCACCACGCACGACCCCCCACCGGCACCAGGCGGGATCGTTCGCGGAAGCCGTTGGCGACGACGTAGGTGCGGCGGTGGGTGACGCGCAGCTGGCCGATGACTCCGGTGGGTCGGTCGAAGAACTGCAGTCGGATGGGGTGCAGGCCCGGGGGTTGTGGGGGGAGGCTGAAGCGGGCCGTGGCCGTGTGGTCGTCGGTCTGGAGGTGGGCGGTGGTGGTGGTGTCGCCGACGAGGGCGGTACCGGATAGGTCGGTTCGGCCGTGCACGTGGAGTCGGGGCAGCGTCAGCGTGATGCGTGTGCCGGCGGAGTCCTGGTCGCAGGTGAAGTCCTGCTGTGTGGGTGAGGAGGTGCCGATGGGCGTGCGGGCTGCTGAGGCGAGGTCCAGGGAGAGGAACCCGTTGGCATTGGTGTAGGCGATGGCGGGGCGGCCATCGAGCAGGGCGGCGGCGCCGAAGCCGGGGGGGCTGGCGATGCGCTGGGTGGGGGTGAAGCCCAGCCCGTCGAGTCGGTGGAACAGATCATGGATGTCGAGGTCCAGGGGGGAGCCGAACGCGGCGGTGGCCGGGTCGATGCCTGCCCGCAGGCGCATCACGATCCGCCCCGGCTCGCCATCGCTTCCGGGCTCGACAGTGATCGAGGACTCGGTGGGCAGGATCCAGTCGACGGCCTGGGTGCGGCTGCGCACGACGACCTCGCCGAACGCCCGGGTCAGGTCGTCGGTGAGATCAAGTTCGTCGTCGGTGAGCCGGTCGGTGAGCTCCGGGCCCAGCCGGCGCAGGTAGCGCGCACCCTGCAGGTCCACGGCCAGCGGGACCCCCTTCGCGTCGGCCACCACAGCCACGGACTCCACCTCCAGCCGCCCTTCAGCCCACCACGCACGACCCCCCACCGACATCAGGCCCAGGCCGGCGTCCTGAAGGGAGAGCGCACGAAGTGCCTCGAAGTCGTCACGTCGCAAGAGGGCCGACCGAGCCCGGTCAGCGGGGACGAGGAGCCGGTCCAGGTCCGCAGGGAAGGAGGCCAGCTGGTCCCGGAAGATGGTTCGCATCCTCTCCCTGAGGTCCTCAGGCAGCTCGTGGAACCCCGCTGCCAGCCGTCCCAGGATTCGGCTGCGGTACCAGCGCACGAGCAGCTGATCGCGCTTCGCGCCCGCGGGCATCTCCCTCACCGCCTCCAGTGAGGCGGTGAAGTCCCGCCAGTACGAGTCGAGGTCGAACGGGGCCTTGTGGCTGTTGCCGGAGTGGATGTTCCACTGGTAGCAGGGGTGGTCGGCAAGGATCCCGATCCGGTCCGTCTGGGACCACACCTTGCCGTTGAAGTCGAAGTCCTCGAGTCGCACCCGCCCCTCACGGAACCAGATGTCGTGGTCGAGGAGGAACTGGCGCCTGTAGAGCTTGTGCGGAGTGATGCACTGCAGAATGGCCTGGTCCAGGGCACTGACCCTACCGGACTGCGCTCGCCACGAGGCCCATCCCGGTGCGTGCCACCCGAGTACGACCTCCTTGGGATGCAGGACGTCGAGGTCGTGGTCGTGGGCGAACTGCCACATGCGGGCCAGCGCGTCCGGGAACGCATAGTCATCGTGGTCCATGAAGAACACGTACTCGCCACGGGCGGCACGAATCCCCACGTTCCGGGGGCGCCCCGGCCATCCCGAGTTGTCGATCCGATGGACGGCCATCCAGGGGCGCGTCCGGGCAAGCGCCCGCAGCCGCTGTTCGGTCTCGTCTGGCGAGCCGTCGTCGACCACGATCACCTCGTAAGCACTGGGATCCATCGTCTGCGCGTCGAGGCATGCGATCAGGGGGTCGAGGGCCTCCCCCGTGCGGTACGTGGGGATGACGACGCTGACCCGGATCCGATCCATCTGATCACCCTTCCGCGCCCGGCGACCCGGCCTCGCATCTGCGCAGAGTCTGTCACCGGTACGGCTCGGCGCGGGGCACCGCATGCGGCCGCGCTCGAGCGGACACCCGCCGGCGGAACGTCATGACGTGCGCTCACGGCGCCGGTCCGGGCGTTGCCACGGATAGGCTTCCACCCGACCGAGGGGCTGGCGAGCGACCCGCGCGAGGAGTACGAATATGGCCACAGCGATGCGGCGTGTGAGGAACCGGGTGGCACGCATGCCCCTGGTAGCGAGGGCGCGGGGGGCGAGGCGATCGCACTCCAAGCCTGTCTCCGCTGCATCTCCCGGCGGGGACGCGCGCAGGGTGGCCATGTTCGAGGGCCTGCAGTGGCAGTCCGACGACGTGCTCGAGATCCGGGGATGGGCCTTCGTGAAGGGGGTGCCCAGCTCCCAGGAGATGCCCGTAATCCTGGACGTGCTGGACAGCGCCTCAGGTCGAGTCGAACGCATAGTGGCCACGACCTGGGCTGATCCAGAGGTCAACGCCTCCGCGGGCGACGACGTCGACCATGCCTGGGCCGCCTTCTCGGCTCGGTTCGACGTTGCTGGGTACCGGACCCCGGATCTGGCGCGCACAGGCGTGCAGGCCTCGCTCACGATCACGGTCGAGGTCGCTACGGCCGAGGGGGTGTTCCGAGGAAGATTCACACACCGCAACGATGGTGGATCGGCGGGCGTCCTCAGCGCGCGGGCGCTGGCCGACGGACAGCACGTCACGCCCACCTGGTCGGCTGCGCGCGGGCTCGGGCTCAGGTTCTGCGTGGAACCGGCCGTGGCCATGGCGATGACCCGCAGCGGTTCCGGCGCCCAGCTCGAGCTCCAGGTCCGTGGGGACTTCAATCCAGTGCGTGGAATCTTGATTGGATCTGGGTCGGACCGAGTGGGGGTGCACCTGGGTCGGGGCGCCCAGGGCCGGTTCACGTTGCAGGTGGGACGTCCCAGCGCGTCTGCCGTCCGGTCGCGACAGGTCTGGACCCTGCACCTTGAGGACTCCGCGGGGCGGGCGGAGCCGGTGCGCTGGGGAGCAGGATCGACCTGCGAGCGGCTCGACATCGGCCACGGGGGCGCGCTGGAGTGCCAGCCGGACGCGGCCCTCGTCGTGGTACGCGAACCCCTGGCGGTGATCCTGACCTCGGTGGAGCCGCTCTCCCACCCGGTGCCGGGCGTAAGCCTCCATGGCAGGCTCACGGACCCATCGGGCACTCTCGGCAAGGTCCTCCTGACGGCCCTGCGGACCGAGGTGTCAGCGCAGGCGTGGAGTGTGGGGGAGGGCGGCGAGTTCCGGGCCTTCGTGCCGTTGGCAGCCCCCGCCTCGGGCGGAATGCTGCGGGCGCTTCCCGCCGCGAAGTACGTGGTGTCGGTGTCGACGGCCGCCGGAGCTCCGGTGGAGGTCCGGGTCGAGCCGACGTGTGCCGGGCAGTTCGACCGCCGAGAGTACGGGCCCTTGTACAACCTGCGCTTGTCCCGCAGGGCCGGCCGCCTCGAACTCGACATCTCGGCGCCACTGGCCCCCGACGAGATCGGCACATTCCACCAGAAGCGGCTCCGGGTGGAGTTCGCGCGGCCATCCCCGGCCGCGCTCGAGGGCACCTTCCTCGAGAGCTGGTTCGGACGCAGCGTGTCCGACAACCCGCTGGCCCTGTACCGGGAGCTCGAACGCCGAGGTCTTGGGGCCCCCTACTCCTGGGGGGTGGCCGACCTGTCCATCGAGGTGCCCGAGGGCGCGCGCGCGGTGGTGGTTCGATCCCGGGAGTGGTGGCGGGCGAGCACCCGCGCCCAGTACGTGGTGATCAACTGTTGGCAACGCAGCGACTTCCTCAAGCGCGAGGGTCAGGTGGTCCTTCAGACCTGGCACGGCACACCGTACAAGCTGCTCGGCCTTGACCGACCAACCAAGTCGGGGCGTCCGGGGTCCATCCGCAAGATCGAGCGCGACACGGGTGCCTGGGACGTGCTGCTGTCGCAGAACGAGCACACGTCCCGGGCCTTCCGCAGTGCCTACCTCTGGGAGCGCCCGATCCTGGAGGTGGGCTACCCCCGGAACGACGTCCTGGCCCGGGACGACCGGGGCCAGCGGGCCCAGATCCGCACGGCTCTGGGCCTCGCCGAGCACGAGGTGGCGGTGCTCTACGCGCCAACCTGGCGCGAGGACGACCGGTCGAAGGTGGGCGTGCTCGACCTCGACCGGGTCGCCCGGTCGCTCGGGCCGCAGTTCCGGCTCCTCGTACGAGGGCACTCGACCAGCCTGCGCTCGGCGCCGTCGATTCGCAGTAGGGAGGTCATCGACGTGACGACCTACCCCGACGTCGCGGACCTCATGGTCGCCTCGGACGTCCTGGTCACCGACTACTCCTCGATCATGTTCGACTACTCGGTCTCCGGACGCCCGATCCTGTTCTACGTGCCCGACCTCGATGAGTACGCAGGCGTCCCAAGGCGCTCGCGAGGGGTTCGGCGCCTGAATCTCCTGGACCCAGCGAAGGCGCGCGGGGTGTACTTCGACCTGGCCGCAGTCGCCCCCGGACCCCTGCTCACCCGCGAGAAGGACCTTGTCTCGGCGATCCTGACCCGCGAGGACGTGGCCCGACGCCATGCCGCCCGGTACATGCAGTGGAAGGCTGCCTACAACCCCCACGACGATGGGCACGCCAGCGAACGCGTCGTGGACGCCCTGTTCCTGGAACACCAGCAGGGTTGATGTCCGTCAACCCGCCGCTCGCGCGGACTCGACGGCTGCTTGCTCGATGACGTCCCCGCTGGCGCATCGGCGGCGTCCATGCGCCCCGCGACCGCCGGAGGGGACCCGCCGCCCATCTGGGGACGCACATGTCGCAGGCGCAGTCATGGGGGCGTGCCAGCGGCCCACATTGCAGCCCCATGCGCGTGGCCGACGCCGGCTTGAATCTCCCTGCGTCGTGCTCAGGCTCTCCGGGGATCAGGATGGCTGCGCGCGCGGGCACCCCGAAGTACGGCCGTTTCGGTCCCGTCACGCCTGCAGGGCACCAAGTACCCTGAGCCGGTGATGTACGTGGGCGGCCCGCCGTGAGCCAAGGACACCGGCGTGCCGCGGCGGTGCCGTCCCGGATCAAGCGTGCCCTGTCGGCCGAGGGGGTGTCCGCGTTCAGGCGGCTTCCCGTGGACCCGCAGCTAGTGCTTTACGAGTCGTTCGGCGGCAACGGCGTCCTGTGCAACCCCGAGGCGATCTTCCGCGGTTCCTGCTGGCCGACGAGCGGGGCCGACTTCGCACCTGACGCCACGTCTGGGTACTCGATGACCCGGCCCGCCACCCGGGATCGTGGTCTCGGAGTTCTCCCGGGACAGTCGCAGGTCACTTCGTGCGGCACCGGTCACCGGCCTACGACCGGCACCTCGCCGACGGCGGGCTACTGGTGAACAACGCCACCTTCCCGCCCCCGTTCAGCAAGCGGCCCGGCCAGGTCTACGTCAACACCTGGCACGGCACCCCTCTGAAGAAGATGGGTTACGGCATGCCCGACGGTGGCCACCGGCACCCGCAACATCGTCCGCAACTTCCTGGCAGGCCGACTACCTGATCAGTTCCGGCCCGTTCATGACCGAGCAGATGTACGCCGTGGACTACCGGCTGCGCAACATCTTCCGGGGCCGCATCATCGAGGAGGGCCAGCCGCGCACCGACCGCTCCCTGGCTCCCGACGCGGGCGCGCGCAGCCTGCCTCGGCGGGCCGGCGGCCGCTGGGGCAAGCCAAGGTCCTGCTGTACGCCCCGACCTGGAAGGGCGACTCGTTCTACCGACCCGCGGACACGTCGGCCGAGGTGGCCGAGGTCGTGCACGGTCTGCGGATGCCGTCGGGCCCGACTGGACGGTGCTGGCCAAGGTCCATCAGGTCGTCTACGACGCCGCCGTCGAGGTCGCCGGCAACCTGGCCGGGAACCTGGTCGACAACGACATCCCGACCAACCTCGTCGCTGGCCGCGGCCGACGCACTGATCACCGACTACTCGAGCATCTTCTTCGACTACCTGTGCCTGGATCGGCCGATCTTCTTCCTGCTGACCGACCTTGCCCACTACGAGCAGTCGCGGGGTCTGTACGATCATCCCGACCAACTGCCGGGCAGCAAGGCGCAGTCCGCTGGACGGAACTCGCCGACTGCCGGTGGCTCGGCGCAGGCGAGCCGGAGGCCGCGGAGCATGTGCACAGCGAGGGCCGCCTGGCGGCAGAAGTACGCCCCCTGGAGGACGGCCGGTGACGCAGCGGGTGATCGACGTGGTGTTCCGCGGCACGTGCAGGGCAGCGCCGCCTCGTGGACATGTCCTCGGACGGCCGCAACCGGATGCTCGTCTACCTGGGGTCGATGAAGTCGAACGGCATCACGACCTCGGGCCTGAACCTGTTGTCGCACCTGGACACACGACCTTTCGACGTCTCGGCGTTCTTCTCGCATAGCAGCGCCCGGAGCGACCGCCAAGAACATCGCGCGGTCAACCCCAGGGTCCGGCATGCTTCCCCGCATCGGCGGCATGAACGGCTCGAAGGCTGCCCACGTTGTTCGTCAACCTAGCGCGCGCAAGGGCCTGCCCGACTGGTAGTGCCGCGTTCCCCGGGGCGACTGTTCGACGACGAGTGGGTGCGCTGCTTCGGGATGGCCGAGTTCGATCCGATCATCGACTTCAGCGGCTACGGCCCCTTGTGGGACTTCATCCTCTTGCAGGGGCGGGCGCCGACAGCAAGGCATCTGGCTGCACAACGACATGGTCGCCGACTCCAGACGGGTCCTCGGTGGCCGCGAACCGCTGCGCAGAGGCCTCGAGTCGGTGTTCAGCACGTACCGGTTCTTCGACTCGCTGGTGTCGGTCTCCCCGGACCTGCGTGAGGTGAACGGGCCAACCTCGCCAGCCATGCACCGCCGGAGAGGTTCACCTTCGCGACCAACACGATCGACGCCGATGCCGTCCTGGCAGGGGCGGCCGGAGTGCCCGGCGAGGAAGACGTCCCGGACGTGCACAGGTCGAGGACGATCAGCCGGTGTCCGAGGAGGTCCCGGACTTCACTCCGGCGGAGGACCAGCGCGTGGCTGCCGGGTGGCAGTTGCCTCCCGGCCCGCCCGGCATCGTCACGTTCGTGTCGGCTGGGCGCCTGTCAACCGCCAAGAACCTCGAGCGCCTCATCTCGGCCTTTGCGCTGCTTCGTCAGGGCCACCCCAACACCCGGGTGGTCATCATGGGAGAAGGCCCCGAGCGCTCCTCCCTCGAGGCGCACATCGACCGGCTCGGGGTCGCCGATGGCGTCCTGCTCGCTGGCCACCAGTCCAACCCCTACCGAATCATGGCGCAGTGCGACTGCTTCGTGCTGCCCAGTGACCACGAGGGCCAGCCGATGGTGATCCTCGAGGCGCTGGTCCTGGGTCTCCCGGTCGTGACGACGAAGTTCTCCAGTGTGGACAGTGCCCTTCCGCCTGGCTGTGGACTGGTGGTCCCCATGAGCGTGGAGGGGGTCCGCGACGGCATGGCTACCTTCATGGCCGGCGGCGTGCCCCATCAAGCCTTCGACGCAGATGCCTACAACCGCCGGGCGCTCGAGGAGTTCTACCGCGCAATCGGCGTCACGGGGAGGCCGTTGTGAAGACGCCCGTCCGCACGCAGCGTCACCCGGAAGGGTGCCTTGGGTCAAGGCCACGGACTTCGGCGACGAGACACCGATCATGACTGCGCTGCGCCGGTTCCTGCCCGCTGTCGGATTGACCCTGGTGCTCGGTGCCCCTGCTCTGGGTGCTGGGTACATCGTCGGCGGTGGCCAGGTGGAGCTCGTGGTCGATGGGGACACCGTCCAGGTGGACGTGGCCGGGGACGGGAACGCGAACGGGGTCCACGTGCGCAACGCGGGGATCCAGGCGATGGAGCACGGCCAGTGCGGTGACCGCCAGGCGACCGAGGCACATGCGGGCCTCGTGGGCCACGGCTCTGTCGTCCTGAAGTCCACCCACGCCGACTCCACCTCCATGGACGGAACGGGTCGGGTGCGGCCCCTGCGGTACATCGAGACCTCGGGGGGAACCGACGTGCAGCTTGAGCTGATTCGTCGCGGGCTGGTCCTGGCCTACCCATTCGGCAGGGAATGGGCCCGGCAGGACCAGTACCACCTCGCGGCACAGCAGGCCGCGCAGAGGGGGGTCGGGCTGTGGAGCCGTGAGCTGTGCTCACCCGGGCCGGCCCAGGGGGCGCAGCTGCGCATGTGGGTGAACTGGGAGGCCGACGGCGACGACACGAAGAACATCAACGGGGAGTACGTGCGGCTGCTGAACGCGGGCACGGCCCCGGTTTCGCTGTCCGGGTGGTGGATGCGCTCCCCAACCCCCACGCTCTACAGGTTCCCCTCCGGGACTGTCGTGCAGCCCGGCGGTCGACTGACCATCCACTCGGGCTCGGGCACCAACACCGCCACGCACCTGTACTGGGGCGGTTCCTCCTCGCGTTTCTACAACCCGAGCCCGGCGGGGGTGCACTCCTTCGGAGCCTTCCTCTCGACCCGGACGGTGACCTGCGTTCGTGGAGCATGTACCCCTGCACCTGGGGCTGCCAGGAGCCGCTGAGCACGGCGTGGAACGTCAAATGGCAGGCTACGTTCGATCCGCCGGGTGACGAATCGGCCAACCCCAATACCGAGACCATCGATCTGACCAACACCTCGAGCCAGCGCATCGATGCCTCGTACCGGGTGGTCACCTTCCTCGGATACGTCTTGGAGATGGGCCCCGGGAGCTACGTCGACCCGGGGGAGACCCTGCGGGTGCACGTGGGTCGCGGTAGCGAGACCCGCCTGCACAAGTACCTCAACCACGATCGTCCCGCTCTGGCGAACGCAGGGGGATCGGTTCTGCTGCGCAACACCGAGGGAGTGCAGATCGGATGCGCCCGATGGGGGGACGGCGGTCCGACCGCGTACCGGTGCTCGCCCACCCCGACGCGCCAGCTCGATGCAGTCGAGGTCTCTGCGACGGACTATGGCCAGGCCCTCCGGCTCGCTGTCATCCCGGGCGGGGCCCGGACCTACCGGGTTCAGCGGTGGCAGGGTGACGGGTGGGCACAGGTGGCTTCGGGGACGACGGGCGCAACCGGTCGGGTGGACGTGCCCCTGGCCTCGGGGCGCTACCGGGTGGTGGTCCCCGCGCAGGCAGGTTACGCATCTCGGACGTCCGCTGCGGTCGACCTCGTCGCACGCGTCGCCCTGAAGGCGCAGGCCGAGGACAGCACGGTCGCTGTCCACGTCCTCCCCTCGGACTCGGGGGGGTCGTGGGCCGTCACGATCGAGAGGTCGGCGTCGGGCGCCTGGGACTCCGTGGCGTCCGGGGCGACCGACTCAGCTGGGTGGTACCGCGTCTCCAGCCTTGCGGCCGGGACGTATCGCGCGGTGGTCGCGCCCGCCCACGGATTCGCGGGCGCCACCTCTGGGTCGGTGGTCGTGACAGCGCCGCTGACTCTCTCGGCGACGCTGTCCACGGTGAGCGGGAAGGTGGGGGCGCTACGGGTCAACGTCAACCCCAACCGTGCGGGCGACCTGAACTGGTGGTTCGACCTCGAGCGCCAGTCCACCGCGGGCTGGTCACGGGTCGGCACGTACTCGACCCGCGGATGGGGTGAGGTCAGAGACTTCACCTACCGGTCATCGGGGACCTATCGGGTGTCGCTCCCCTCGCAGTCAGGCGCCGGGGGCAGGGTGAGCGCGCCGTTCGCCTACACGGCGCCCCGCGCGACGCTGTCTGTATCCGTTGTCGACAGCTCGCGACTGGCCATCGACGCGGGGCCCTCCCTTCCGGGAGGGACCAACTTCGCGCTCACCATCCAGAAGCGGTCGGGGTCGACCTGGGTGAGGTACCGGACCATCTCCACGGCCGGCACCTCGGAGCGGGTCACGGCCGACGTGACGAAGGGGTACTACCGCGTGGTTCTTCCCAACCAGCGCGGTTACCTGGGCGCCCGGTCGACGACCCGGTACGTGGCGCGGTGACCCCGCGGGCCGGCTGCTGACCCGACACAGCGCTCTTACGAGTCGGGCGATCCGGTTGGCTCACCCGAAGATGGCTTCGAACTCCTCGACCGCCTGGCGGTTGAAGTCATCCAGCGATCTGGTGGGAGCCGCCAGACGCCCGGCCATGAAGTCACGCATGCCCGCGGCCAGGCCCTCGGTCGAGTCCTCGCACGTCGCGCCGTAGCCTCGCTCCAGGAACTCCTTGGGCCCGGGGATCGCGGTGGACAAGATCGGCACGTCCAGCGCGAGGGCCTCGAAGAACACCATCGGAAGGCCCTCGTAGTGCGAGGACAGGACGAACAGGTCGCAGCCGCTCAGGATCGGGTGCGGGTTGATCCCCTCGAACAGCCAGATCCGGTCCGAGAACTGCGAGGTGGCAACCCGACCGTAGAGCGCATCCCGGCTGTTCCCGGGCCCGCCGACGAGGAACAGCGCTGTCTGGCGGTCGGGGACGCTGCGCGAGGCGATCTCGAACGCCTCGACCAGCCGGGCGTGGTCCTTCTCAGGGCTGAATCGGCCGATGTTGATGAACTTCACGATCGAGGGATCATTGAGGATCGAAGCGAGCCTGGGGGTCATGTAGTCGACCTCGGCTCGTGCCATGGCACGCACTCGGGCGCTGTCGGCCGTGTTGTGGACGACGCGGACGCGCTGCTTGACTTCGTCGGGGAAGTATGTCGCCAGAAGGCGGGCTGCCACCGGCTCACTGACCACGTCGATCGTGGTCGCACGGTGGTAGGCCTCCATGAGGATCTGCTCGTTGAAGTTGTTGCGCAGTTCGAGCTCGCGGCGCATGTCGTTGTGGACCCACATGTGCAGCTTCGTCCCGCGCAGTGTCAGGGCGCCGAGGAACTTGGCGATGAAGGCCTCGTACCCCGAGAAGTGCACGACGTGGTCGAAGTGGAGCCCCGGCAGCACCCGGTCGGCCTCCCGAAGCATCATGTCGTCGAGCCTGAGCAGGTCGCGGTCGTCCAGCGGCAGCCGTGCGTTGAAGCGATGGTAGAGATCGCGCTCGCTGCGCCGGACCACGAATCCCGCCGGGGTGGGCAGGTAGCTGACCTCGGACGCGGCTATCGCCTCCATCACCCCCGGCCCCGGGCGCGAGGTCTGGGCCTGCGGCAGGAGGACCCAGTACTCGCGCGAGTCCGTGTCGAGATTGGCCAGGAGGTTCAGGAACGACGTGGTGATCCCGTTCGTCCACAGGGCTCCGGGGAAGATGGCTACCCGCTCCCGATCGGTCCGTGGAATCGGGCGCGCCGCGGTCCCCAGGATGCGCTCCAGAACCCTGCGCGTGCCGTCAGGACCGTCCAAGGGGCAGTAGGTCGTGATCAGCGCCGAGTGGTCGACACGCTCGGGTGCGGACTCGATCGCCGCCACGAGGCTGTCCTCGTCGGGAGCGAGGGGCAGCCCGACCGAGGCCGGATCAAGCAGGAATCCACGTGTGGCCGCGTACTGTTCATGGTCATGGGTGTCCAGGATGATCGGACGGTTGCAGACGAGGAAGTCGAACAGGATGGACGAGTAGTCGGTCACGAGGCAGTCGACGGCCGACAGGAACTCGTAGAGGTCCAGGTCGTCGGGGGGGGTGAGCAAGCCCAACTCGGCTGGATCGATCTGGCCGAGGGTGAACCTGTGCGGCTTGGCGAAGAACCGTACCGGCCGAGTGATGCGGGCCCTGACCCTCGCGACCCGATGGAACAGGGCGACGTTCTCCTCGACATCCCTCATCGAGTTGCCCTCGCCGCGCCACGTGGGGACGTAGAGCACGACGAGCTCCTCGTCCGCGATGCCAAGGTGTCGCCGGATCGCCTGACGTAGGTCCGCCTGGAAGAGCCAGGTGTTTCTGGGGCTGGGCATCAGGGTGACGTTGTCCGGCGGGACCATGTAGTCACGCACGAGTGCGTCAACGGTGTGCTGGTTGCTGAGCAGGACCCCGGTGCTCAGGAGGAAGTTGCGCTGCGTGTTGGACATGGCGCGGGGTGATCCACCGATCGCCCGTCCCATCGACTTCATCGGTGTGCCGTGCCAGAGGTTGAACACCCGCTGCCCCTCGCGCGGGGTGAACCAGCGAGGCAGCGTCGAGTCCGTGGCGAGGACCTCGGCCGTGAGCAGGGCCAGCCCGTACTCCCGGCTGTCAGGCGTCACGACGCGCATCGGGATCCCCAGTCGCAAACACGTACGCTCAGCCGCCGCAGGGTCCTGCACGACCACCGTCTGCTCCCACTCCGGCCGTAGTGCAGCGAACTCCATGGCCAACTGGACGAGGTGTCCGCTGAACTCCGTGTAGTGGAACCCGACGTGCAGCACCGTCCTCGGGGAGACCCGCGCCCGGGGCAACCGCTGGATGTACTGCTGCTGGGCGTTGCGGATCGGGGTCGGGATGCTGTTGCGCAGCCGGTGGTAGTTGTCGTAGCCGAGGGTGCGCAGCGCGGTCCTGAGCAGGGTGCTGCGGACGGGCGCCGGAAGCGCGGAGGCGAAACGGCGAACCGCATCGCCTCCGGGGCCCCGCTGCTGCTTGCGCTGCGTGAATGGCCGCCATGACAGGGCCGCGGCCATCGCCCGGGCCGTGGGATTGTCGATCTGCTCGACCTCGCCGGGGGTCCTCGACGCGATGAGGTAGCGGTGCCCGCCTGTCCCTAGGATTCCCACCTGCGTGTCGTCGATCCGGGAGACGGCGAAGGCCTCGTCGGTTTCGATCACCGCGATCGGCTCCACGATCCGGCGGGCGAGCACGCCCTCCTCGAGACCCACGATGATGCGTCGGGCCGTCGATGGGGGGTCACCGGCGTTGAAGATGCGCAGCACCCCGTTGAGGTTCAGCGCCGCGAGGCCGTACGGGCTGAGCAGGTGCGTGATGTCCCGGTACGGCACCGCCACCTCCGTGGTGAAGGTGTGGGCGTCGACCTGGGCTTGGACCAGTGCCCGCAGCCGGGTGCCCCGGATCGGGGTGTCCGCGCCCTCGAAGGTGAAGGCATGCTCCCCGGTAACCTCACGAGTGCCGAGGAGGAACACGGCGGGCTGGCCGAACACCAGGCCGACTGAAGTCAGTGTGCAGTGGGGAGCAGTCTCGACGCGCAACCGCAGTTCGTCGGGGGTGATCGCCGCGACGGAAAGTCGTGGCTGGATCAGCGTGGCGTAGGTCGTGGCCGAGTCGGAGGCCACCACGACGATGCGCTCCCGGCTGCCGTCGCTGAACTGGTAGTAGTGGCTGCCCGCGAACGACCTCAGCGGGGAGACCTCGACCACGTCGGCAGGGCCGAGATCCTCCACGAGTGCCGGACTTCGCAGCACCTTTCGCCGCTTGATGAGCATGGACAGGCGTTCGTTGCTGACTGGTCGCATCCCAACCTCCCGTGTTCGCGGGCAACGGTAGCGGCAACCCGGGGTCGGCTGTCGGCGGTCATCAAGTTCTGCCCGGATGTGGCCATGTCAGTGCCCGCTGGCGGTCGTGAGTTCTGCCCAACACGTCGGAGGTCGTTGCTGTTCTGCGGGATGGGGTCCCGTCCTGGGGTCGGCTTGGTGGTGCTGGCGCACACGCCCAGCCCCAGAAGCGACGTTGTGAAGGCCCCGGAACCACGGGGTGACGGTCGCGACGTGCGAGCTGGCGGAACCGGCGGAACCGGCGTCCAGGCTGGCAGCGAGTCGACGGTGACGCTGGACAGGGCTGATCTGGTCCCGACCGACTCGAACCTGCTCGAGGCATATGGCTCGTTCGAGGCGGTGGAGGCCGCGTGTGAGGCCGATTGAGGTCGCCCGCCATGAACGGGGCGCACTCGGCAGCCCCCGCATCGGTCATCGGGAGGAAGCGGTCAGGAGTCGTGACCCGTCACGCCAGGCCGTGGGCCGCTCGGCTGGCCGCCTCCTGTGCGCGGAACTGGCCGAACCGGGGCAGGAACTTGTCCCAGTCGATGATGTGCGAGTCGATCTCGGGGCCGTCGATGCAGGCGTGCTTGCGGATCATCTTGCCCTCGATGACGACCGGCACCATGCACGCCCCGCACATGCCGGTGGCGTCGACCATGATCGAGTTCAGGCTGGCCACGCAGGGCGTGCCGAACCGCATGCTCAGGTCGCTGACGGCGCGCATCATCATCGGCGGGCCGATCGTGACCACCTCGGCCACCCGCCGGCCCTCGCCGCGCTGGTTGGCCTCGAGCAGTCTCCTCGAGCGGCCCGGTCACGAACCCGGGGACGCCGAACGAGCCGTCGTTGGTGGTGTAGATGACCTCGAGCTGGTCGCCGAACTCGGCCTGCAGCCGACCGACCCGCTCGTCGGGGCCGGTCCAGAACATCAGGTCCGCGGACTGCGGAAGCCCGAGATGAGCGTGACGTGGTTCCCGCGACGCAGGTGCTCGCGCATGATCGGGTACACCGGCGGCAGCCCGAGGCCGCCGGCGGTGAACACGACGGTCTCGTCGGCGCCGTACGCGTGGATCTCGCTCGGGCGGCCCAGCGGCCCGGCGATGCCGGTGAACGCCTCGCCGACCGCCATCGCGTTGATCTCGATGCTGGACGTGCCCACGCCCTGCACGACCAGGCAGATCGTGCCGGCCTCGGCGTCCCAGTCGGCCAGCGTCAGCGGGATCAGCTCGCCGTCGGGCCGGGGGAGCAGTCGCACGAACTGCCCGGCCTGCGCGGCGGCCGCGATCAGCGGGGAGTTGACCGTGAACTCCTCGATGCCGTCCGAGAGGTGCGCGCGGGCCAGGATCCGCTGGGCAGTGGTCCCCAGCTCGGTGTACTCCAGCGCCCGGGCGACCATGTCACGCACGACGTCGGGGGCCAGCGTGTCCTCGCCCAGGATCTCGTGGGCCGCAGCCCGGCCGTCGCCGGCCGCCGCGATGGCGGTCGAGCCGCCGCGCGCGGCGTCGCCACCGGTGAACACGCCCTCGAGCGTGGTCTCCTGCGAGCCGGCGTGGTCGAGCACGATGGTGCCCCACTTCGAGGTGTTCAGCCGCGGCTCGGAGTCCTTGATGATCGGGTTGGCGGCGTTGCCCAGGGCCATGATCACCAGGTCGGCGTGGATGGTCTCGGTGCGGCCGGTGGCGATCGGTCGGCGGCGGCCGGACTCGTCGGGCTCGCCGAGCTCCATGACCTCCAGGGTCGCGGCCGTGACGAAGCCGGACTTGTCGTCGCCGAGGAACTCCGACGGGGCGCACAGCTCGCGCAGGGCGATGCCCTCCTCGAGGGCGTGGTGGAGCTCCTCGACGCGGGCGGGCATCTCCGAGCGGGTGCGCCGGTAGACGATCGTGACGTTCCCGCCGAGCCGCTGGGCGGTGCGGGCGGCGTCCATCGCGGTGTTGCCGCCGCCGATGACCAGCACCTGCTTGCCCCTCGTCTCGGGCAGCGGGGTCTCGTAGTCGGCGCGCAGGCCCTGCATCAGGTTCACGCGGGTCAGGAACTCGTTGGCGCTCATCACGTTGAGCAGGTGCTCGCCGGGCACGTTCATGAACCGGGGCAGGCCGGCACCCGTGCCCACGAAGATCCGGTGGAACCCGGCGTCGCGCAGGTCCTGGAGGGTGGCGGTCTTGCCGACCACGAAGTTCTGCACGAACCGGCCGCCGAGCAGCCGGATCTTGCCGACCACGTCGTCGATCAGGTCGTTGGGCAGGCGGAACTCGGGGATGCCGTAGCGCAGCACCCCGCCGAGGGCGTGGAAGGCCTCGAACACGGTCACCGGGAAGCCCTCGGCGGCCAGCAGGTAGGCGTTGATCAGCCCGGACGGCCCGGAGCCCACGATGGCCACCGGCGGCTTGACCGCGGCCTGCCACGGGTCGCGGTGGCCGGCGAAGCGCACGGCGTCGCCGCCGGGGTTGACCAGCTTCTCGCGCTCGGGCAGGAACCACTCGAGCTGGCCGATGGCGATCGGCATCTTGTTCTGCAGGCACACGCCCTGGCACTGCAGCTCCTGCGGGCACACGCGTCCGGTCACGTCGGGCAGCGGGTTGCAGGACTCGATCAGGGCCAGCGCCTCGCGGAACCGGCCGGTGCCGACCATCTCGATCATCTGCGGGGATGTGGATCTGCACCGGGCAGCCGCCGGTGGGCTCCTTGCAGTCGTTGAGGAAGATGCCCAGCTCGCACGGCTTCTCCGAGCACTGCTTGTCGCGCATCGCCTCCAGCCACACGAACAGGTCGACCTCGCGGGCGGTGTAGCCCAGGTCCATGTAGCCCAGGTACCCCTTGTTGACCAGGCCGAAGTCGTGGGCGCGGTCCTCGGCGCCCGCGGATGTACGGCGGGATGCAGTTGCCGGCCGGCCAGTCCATCGGACAGCCCGTCGAACATGGGGTAGCGCTCGCCCAGCTCGCGGTCGATCGCGCGGATGAACGTGCGCTTCTTGCCCAGCGGCAGGTCCCACAGGAAGCGCATCATCAGCGTCGCGCTGTCGTCGTCGCGCAGCAGCGTGGCCCACAGCGCGCGGGTGAACTCCGGGCCCAGCTCGGGCTGCTGGAACTCGTAGGCGATCGGCCGCCATGCCCTCGGAGATGAACACCTCGCGGAAGGCCCGGGGCTCGCGCTGCAGGCGACGGGCCAGCAGGGCGACCTGCGCGTCGGAGCCGGCCGCACCTCGCCCGCGCCGACCCCGATCCCGGGTGCACCCGAAGGGCCCTGCGCGGTGGTCATCGGATGATCTCCGCGTCGCACGTGGCCTTCACGCCGGGCGATCCGCTTGGCGATCTCGGGGGTGACTTCGACCTTCTCGGCCGCGCCGGGGATCATCCGCGCGATCTGGCGGGCCTGGCCGTCGATCACGGCCGTCACCTTCTCGAAGAACTGCGGCAGCTCCTGGTAGCAGGTGCCGCAGTCGTTGCACAGGGGCTCGTCGGCGGGGTCCAGGTGGACCGGCCCGTCGGCCACCGCGACCCCGCCGGCGGCAGGGGCCAGGGGAGCGCGGCCGGCGGCCGGGGCCGGCAGCCGGCGCCGCCCGCGGCCGCGCCGCCGAACCCGGTGGGCAGGCCCACCGAGCCGCGGCTGGAGGTGGCCAGCTCGGCCATCGCCGCGGCGATGTCGTCCAGCGAGGACTCGCGGGCCGCGGTCGCCTGCTCGTACTGGGCCCGCAGCTCCTCGAGGTCGGTGCGGTGCAGTGCGGTCAGCTGCGCCTCGTGGACCCCGGAGAGGTACTGCAGCGTCTGCCAGTAGCGCCGGCGGTCCTCGACCAGGTGCACGATCGCGTCCGAGCAGGCGACCTTGATCAGGCGCCGGTTGCCGTCGGTGGCGTGGATGAACGGCACGCGGTCCCCGCGCTGCGCGACGCTGCAGTCTCCACGTACTCCTCGATCGGGACCGCGCGCTCCTCGTCCTCCGGGGCCAGCCGGGAGAACTGCTTGGAGAACCGGACCTCGCCGAGGGCGAACACGGCCGGGGTCAGCGGCGTGGTCAGCAGCTGCACCTGGCCGGCCTCGTCGAGGTACTCCAGGGTGCTCGTCGTCCAGGTCTTGTCGACGTCGGGGTTGCCGTCGAGGGAGAACCAGTCGTGCAGCGTGCGAGCCGCGGCGCGGGTCGTGGACGAACAGGGGGTGCATCCGGCTCTCGACGGCCAGGCGGGCCCGGGCGTTCGAGGACGCCTCGGGGATGCCGTGCTCGGAGCCGCACGGCGTGTAGACGTCCATCACGGCGGCCGCCGGGTAGTCCAGCAGCTGCCATGGTCGCGGCCATGAAGTGCGCGTGCATCGCGGTGGAGGTGGCGCAGGCGAACACGTTCGGGTGGAACGAGGCCAGCAGGCCCAGCTCCTTGCGGGACTCGTGCTTGCCGTGGTGGGCGCCGCCGAACCGGGCGAGGTCGGAGTCCTGGCCGGTGAAGCTCGAGGTCGAGGCCTGCCCGCCGGTGTTGGAGTAGGCGCCGGAGTTGAGCACGAGGGCCTTGATCGGGGTGTCGCTGGCCAGGACCCGGGACAGGGCGCCGAAGCCGATGTCGTAGGTCGCGCCGTCGCCACCGATCGTCATCACGGTGGGCAGCAGGTGCAGCTCCTCCGGGCGTGAAGTGCTCCCACGAGAGCATCCGCAGGCCGAGCTCGTGCTCGGACGCGTCGTAGGCGTCGGCCAGCTCCAGCTCGGCCAGGCGCATGGCGCGCACGTCGGGCACGGTCTGGGCGCGAGATGCCCTCGAAGATGCCCTTGGCCAGCGGTGAGGAGTCCTGGAACAGGCTGTTGACCCACGGGTCGAGGTAGGAGTTGTACGGCATCGTCGAGGCGTAGACGCTGCTGCAGCCGGTCGCGTTGGCGATCACGATCGGGGCGGGGCCGTTGCCGGTCGGGCCGCCCTCGTAGAGGTAGAGCCGCGCCTCGAGCGTGTCGATGAGCGACTCGATCCGGGCGCGCCGCTCGGCCTCGGACGGCGTCCAGGGCAGTCCAGCTTGTCCTGCAGCCGGGCCGAGCAGCGCCTCGAGCTGGCGCAGGTGGCGTGCGCCGGCGCTCGTCGCCGACGGCGTGGCTGGTGGCCATGACCAGGCGGATCGCGGTGACCTCGCCGCACCCGCGGCAGGCGCCGTGCCCGCCGGAGGTCGAGTAGAAGTTGGGCCGCTCGAGCATGAGCCGCTTGAGCTCGCCGTCCTCACCGATCGCGCCCTCGGAGAACCGCTTGGGCGTGGCGGGCAGGGCGGTGGAGAACTCGAAGCGCTGCTGCAGGGTCTCGAGCACCTCGGCGTCCTGCTCCAACGGGGTCAGGGCGCCGGGTCCGCAGACCTCGATGCACTCCAGGCAGCCGGTGCACTTCCACGGGTCGATGGTCGCCGAGAACAGCCCGCCGGTGCCGGGGCGTGGCCTTCTCCATCGCGTCGAAGAACGGCCGGGTGCGGGCCACGGGGTAGATCGCCAGCGCGCCGACCAGCTGGTCGAGGGTGCGCGCGCAGCGTGGGCTGGTCGACGTCCAGTGACGGCCACGGCCGCGGCGACCAGCGTCGGTGGAACGGCGCGGTCGGACTTGTCCGCGCGGTAGGACTCGCGGACCTTCTCGGCCAGCGGGTACACCTGCCCGCGCAGGGCCTCGCGCTGCGGCTCGGTGACGTCGAGGTCCTTGATCGCGGTGAGCAGCAGGTCGTGGATCTCGTGCACCGTGTTCGGGATCGCGGCGTCGGGGCAGACCAGGGCGCACTCCATGCAGCCGGTGCACAGCGTCGGCGTGGAACTCCGGCACGGTGCGCCGGAACAGGCCCTTGTCCTTGCCGGCGGCGGTGCCGGCCGGCATGAACAGGCCGACGCCGGGCAGGACCGGGGCCTCGCCGATGGTGCCCTCGCGGAACGGCCGGGCGACCAGGTCCTCGTAGTAGGCGGGGTCGAACAGGCGCGCTGGCGCCCGGTCGAGCTGCCGCACATCTCCGACGAGGTGCTGATCGAGTGCAGCGTTGAGCACCGGCGGCGCGTCGTCGATCGCGCACGAACTCGGGGGCGTCGTAGTCGACGAGCCGGGTGGCCTCGATGCCCTCGCGGATCACGGCCATGTTGCCCTCGACGACCTTGCGTCGCCCTTGCCGCCGAACTTCTTGACGATCTGGGCCTGGACCTTGGCCAGGATCGCCGTCCTCGGAGGCGCCCTCGGAGACCCGGTCGACGTGGCCGGCGACGGCGCCGATGAACGCGATGCCCATCATGCGGGTCTCGAGGTCCGGCGGTCGGGGCGTGCCGCTTGGCGACGGCGAAGGCGTCGACGACGAGGAACCGGATGTGCCGCTCGCGGATCGCGCGGCGGGCGTAGCGGGGCAGCTCGCGCCAGACGTCCTCCGGGCTCGAGGTCGGACTGCAGGATGAACGTGCCGCCCTCGACCAGGCCCTTGAGCGGGTTGGTGTGGATGAACGCCCTGTGGTCGGGCGAGATGACGACCTCGACGTCCTCGAGCTCGGCGTTGGTGATCAGCACCGGCTCGGGGCTCAGGGTGATGTAGTAGTTGGTCGGGGCGCCGCTCTTCTCCGAGCCGTACTTGGGCGCGGACTTGGAGTGCATGCCCAGCACGCCGGCGAGGATGTCGGTGAGCAGCTTGCCGGTGGCGATGGTGCCGTAGCCGCCGACGGAGTGGAACCGGATCCGCAGGGCGGACTCGGGCAGCAGCCGCGGGTTCGGCTCGGTCTCGCAGGGCCATCAGCTCGGTCTCGGGGTACGCCGCGCGCATCTGGGCCTGCAGCTCGGCCATCGCCGGGGAGGGGTCGTTGCTGAAGAACTGGGAGCCGAGGTAGACCAGCGGCGCGCGGCTGCCCGTCGGCCATGTTCCGGAACGCGGCGATCAGGTGCCGCGGCTGCACGTCGTGGCCGCCGAGGCCGAAGATCGCGGTGGTCAGCCGCGGGGTGGCGGCCAGCGCGGGGATGCCGTCGTGAGCGGGCCGCCGGGGCGCCGTCGACGGAGCTCGGCCGACTCCGCGTTCGCGCGGGCCTTGAACAGCGCCGAGGTGACGAGGCTGGTCAGCGCGGTCTGGTCGGAGCGCTCGAGCACGGTGACGGCCTTCGCGCCGGCCAGGGCGGCCACGAGCTCGGCCTCCGGGAACGGCTGGAGCAGCTTGACCGACACGACGCCGACCTTGAGGCCCTGGGCGCGCAGGTGGGGCAGCACGGCACGCACGTCGTCGGTGATCGAGCCGAGGCCGACCATGACGTAGTCGGCGTCGTCGCAGTCGTAGGTCATGCACGGGGGAGTAGGTGCGGCCGGTCAGCGCGGAGTACTCGTCCATCGCCTGGCGGACCAGGCCGGGCACGGCGTTGGCGAAGTGGGTGCGGTGGTCGACGGCGCCCGCCTGGAAGTCGGGCTGGTTCTGCACGGGACCGGTGAGGCCCGGGTTGTTGACGTCGACGAGCGCGGGCACCAGCTGCCGGGTGCCCTTCTCGCAGCGAGTTGCGCCACTGGCGGCGCCACTGGCCGCGCAGCTCCTCCGGGACCCACGCGAGCGTCTCGGCGATCAGGTCGCCGTCGTTGTCGGCCTCGACCTTCGTCGGCGTTGTCGGCGAGGTAGGCCAGCAGCCGGTCGAGGTCCGTCGGGCCGCAGGTCGTCGCGGTGGCGGTCGAGGTACTGCGGCCAGCTGGAAGACCCGGCCCTTGGCGCCGAACAGCATCTCCTGGGCGACGGTCGGGCACGGGATCCGCCCGGCGGGGTCGCCGAGGTAGTCGCGCAGCAGCGCCGGCTCGGGCATGAGCGCCTCGCTGATCATGTGGCTGGTGGAGAAGCCGTCCATGGCGTTGGCGACGGGGATCAGCGACAGCGCCGAGGCGCGGTAGGCGATCGCGGCGAGGTCGGCGGCCTCCTGGGGGTTGGAGCCGAACAGGATCGTGTAGCCGGAGGAGAGCAGCGCGTAGACGTCGTCGTGGCCGGCCATCACGTTCAGGGAGTGCTTGGAGACCACGCGGGCGGCCACCTGCAGCACGAAGCCGCCGATCTTCTTGCCGACGGTCACGTAGTGCGACTCCATCGCGTAGAGGATGCCCTGGCTGGAGGACGCGTTGGAGATGAACTGGCCGCCGGTCAGCGCCGCGCCCAGCGCACCGCTCTGCGCGGAGTGCTCACCCTCGGGCTCGAAGAAGAAGGGGTGCTTGCCCCACACGTTGACCCCACCCTCGGCGCGGGCGGCCTCGAAGATCTCGGAGATCTCCGTCGAGGGGGTGATCGGGTAGCCGATGACACCGCCGCACACGTGGCGCATCACGTGGGCCACGGCACCGTTGCCGTTGATCACGCCGGGGATGCCGGGGAAGGCGGCCGATGGGGCCGCGTCGGTTGTGTCCATGGTCTGGGTCATGGCGGTCCTCACGTGGGCTCGATGCGCGGCCAGCGTACGTCGCAGCACTGGCGCGGGGGTGTGACCAACGTCCCGTCCCGTCCCGCCGAGAGCCCGGTTCAGACCCACCCTTCGGATGGGTCGCCCGACCCCCCGCCCCGGGTCGGCGCGTGGTGGGATGGGGCCATGGCCCAGCCCGCCCCCGAACGCGCCGTGATGGATGCCAACGAGGCCGTGGCCCGGGTGGCCCACGCCTACAGCGAGGTGATCGCGATCTACCCGATCACCCCCGCCTCGCCGATGGCCGAGCACGCCGATGACGTGGAGCGCCAAGCGGCGGCGCAACCTGTGGGGCACCGTGCCCGAGGTGATCGAGCTGCAGAGCGAGGCCGGGGCCGCCGGCGCCCTGCACGGCGCGGTCACCCGCGGCGCGCTCGGCACCACGTTCACGGCCTCCCAGGGCCTGCTGCTGATGATGCCGAACATGTTCAAGATCGCCGGCGAGCTCACGCCGACGGTGATCCACGTGGCCGCCCGCACGCTGGCCACCCACGCGCTGAGCATCTTCGGCGACCACACCGACGTGATGGCCGCCCGCAGACCGGCTTCGCGATGCTGTGCGCCTCGCAGCGTGCAGGAGGCTGCCGACTTCGCGGCCGTCGCGCACGTGGCGACCCTGGCCAGTCGGGTGCCGTTCCTGCACTTCTTCGACGGGTTCCGCACCAGCCACGAGCTGGCCACGCATCGAGCTGATCGACGAGGAGCACGCTGCGCGCCTGGTCGACCCGCGCGACCTGGCCGCGCACCGGCTGCGCGGCCTCGACCCCGACCGTCCGGTGCTGCGCGGCAGCGCGCAGAACCCCGACGTGTTCTTCCAGGCCCGCGAGGCGTGCCAACCCGTTCCACGCCGCGGTGCCGGGCGATCGTGGCCGAGACGATCGACCGGATCGCGCAGGCTCACCGGTCGCCAGTACGGCCTCGTCGACTACCACGGCGCCCCGGAGGCCGACCGGGTGATCGTGCTGATGGGCTCCGGGGCCGGTGCCGTGCGGGAGGCCGTCGCACGCTGGCCAACCGTCGGCGAGCGGGTCGGCCTGCTGGTCGTGCGCCTGTACCGGCCGTTCCCGACCGCGGAGCTGCTCGCCGCGCTGCCGGCCCGACCGTGCGCACCCTGGCGGTGCTCGACCGCACGAAGGAGCCCGGCGCCCCGTTCGAGCCGCTGCACCTCGACGTGCTGGCCGCGCTGTTGGCACCGCGGGCCGCCGCCCGGTTCCCGGCCGGGCCGCCGCGCACGATCGGCGGCCGCTACGGGCTGTCGCAGCAAGGAGTTCACGCCGGCGATGGCGCAGGCGGTGTTCGACCGAGGCGGGGCAGCCGCAGCCGCGGCGCCAGTTCGGTCGTCGGCATCGTCGACGACGTCGTCGCACCAGCCTCGCTGGAGGTCCCGGTGGACTTCCCCACCGACACCGTCGCGGGTGCGCGCGGTCTTCTACGGCCTCGGCTCGGACGGCACGGTCGGTGCCAACAAGAACACCGCCAAGATCGTCGGCGGGACCACCGACCTCAACGTGCAGGCCTACTTCGTCTACGACTCGAAGAAGTCCGGCTCCATGACGGTCAGCCACCTGCGCTTCGACGAGCAGCCGATCACCAGCACCTACCTGATCAGCGAGGCCACCTTCGTCGGGGTCCACCAGTGGGGGCTGCTGGAGCGCATCGACGTGCTCGGCCTGGCCGGCTCCGGGGCCACGCGTGCTGATCAACTCCCCGCATCGACGCCGACGAGGTCTGGGACCGCCTGCCGGTGGAGGTCCAGCAGCAGGTGCTGGCCAAGGACCTCGACCTGTGCGACCATCGACGCCTCAGCCGTGGCGCGGGCCGCCGGCCTCGGCGGGCGGATCAACACCGTCATGCAGGCCTGCTTCTTCGCCCTCTCCGGCGTGCTGCCGATCGAGGAGGCCATCGCCCGGCTGAAGGAGGCGATCGCGCACCAGCTACGGCAAGCGCGGCGGCCGTGGTCGTGGAGCGCAACATCGGCGGCCATCGAGGCGGCACGCGCCGAGCCTGCACCAGGTGCCGGATCCCGAGCACCGCGAACGCGACCCACCACCGCCGACCGGTGGTGCCCGGCGAGGTCGCCGACTTCGTGCCCGGGTCACGGCCCGGATGCTCGCCGGCGAGGGCGACCTGCTGCCCGTCAGCGCGACTGCCCGTCGACGGCGACGTTCCCGACCGGCACCGCGGCGCTTCGAGAAGCGCACGATCGCCACGAGATCCCGATCTGGGAGCCGGACCTGTGCATCGACTGCGGCAAGTGCGCGATCGTCTGCCCGCACGCGGCGATCCGGATGAAGGTGTACGACCCGGCAGGCGCAACACCGAGCACGTGGGTCTCAAGACCAAGGGCGTTCCGCAACCGGGAGGTGCCCGGGCTGTCGCTGACCGTCCAGGTGGCCCCCGACGACTGCACCGGCTGCGGGGTGTGCGTGGGCCTGCCCGGCGCACGACAAGAGCGAGGTGCAAGCGCAAGAGCATCAACATGCGCCCGATCGACGAGCACCTCGACGTCGAGCGGGCCCGTGGGACTCGTTCCTGGCGCCTCACCCCGGCCGACACCGGCCACGTGGTCGACCCGACATCGGTCAAGACCAGCCAGCTGCGCCAGCCGCTGTTCGAGTTCTCCGGCGCCTGCTCCGGCTGCGGCGAGACGCCGTACCTGAAGCTGCTCACCCAGCTGTTCGGCGACCGCCTGCTCGTGGCCAACGCCACCGGCTGCTCGTCGATCTACGGCGGCAACCTGCCGACCACGCCCTACACGCGTCAACGGCGACGGCCGCGGCCCGGCGTGGCGCAACTCGCTGTTCGAGGACAACGCCGAGTTCGGTCTCGGGATCCGCCTGGCCTACGAGCGCCAGCAGACCAGCCGCGCTGACGCCTGCTCGCCGAGCTCGAGCCGCAGCTGGGCATGGAGCTCGCGGCGCGCGTCTCCGGCGGCGTACGACGGCCGGGGACGACCGGGGCATCCGGGCCCAGCGCGAGCCGTGGTCGCCGAGCTGCGTCGAGCGGCTGCGCGGCATCGACGACCCGCGGGCGGAGGCGCTGCTCGACCTGTCCGAGCGCGCTGGTCCGCGCGCGTCTGGATCATCGGCGGCGACGGCTGGGCCTACGACATCGGCTACGGCGGCCTGGACCACGTGCTCGGCCTCGGGCGCAACGTGAACATCCTGGTGATGGACACCGAGGTCTACTCCAACACCGGCGGCCAGCAGTCCAAGGCCACCCCCCGCGGGGCGGTGGCCAAGTTCGCCGCCGGCGGCAAGGGCCTGCACAAGAAGGACCTCGGGCCTGGAGGCGATGGCCTACGGCGACGTGTACGTGGCCCAGATCGCCCTCGGCGCCAACGAGATGCAGACGGTCAAGGCCCTACTCGAGGCCGAGGCGCGGCCCGGCGTGTCGCTGGTGATCGCGTACCGCACGTGCATCGCCCACGGGTTCGACATGACCGAGTCGATGAGCCAGCAGAAGCTGGCCGTGCACGACCGGGCACTGGCCGCTCTACCGCTACCGGCCCGCGCGCCGCCGACGGTGCGCCCTTCCAGCTGGACATCGCAAGGCGCCGAGTGTCCCCTTCGGGGACTTCGCCCGCAAGGAGGCCCGCTTCGCCATGCTGTTCCGCTCCGACCCCGCGCGCGCCAAGGAGCTGCTGGCACGCTCGGAGGACGACATCGCCGAGCGCTGGCGCTACTACGAGCAGCTGGCCGGGGTGCAACGGGCCGCCCCGGCCGGACCCCAGTGGTCCCCGAGCCCGCGCCGCCGATGAAGGGGAGAGCGACGAATGAGCGCCGACCTGACCACCACCTACCTGGGCCTGACCCTGCGCAACCCGGTCGTCGCCTCACCCGGCCCGGTGACCGGGGACCCCGACCAGTGGCGCCGCCTGGAGGACGCCGGCGTCGGCGCCATCGTGCTGCCCAGCCTGTTCGAGGAGGAGATCGAGTCGCGAGTCGTGGTGGGTGTCGGACCTGCTCGACCTCGGCCGGGACGTCGTCGGCCGAGGCCTCGGACTTCCTGCCCGAGTTCGAGGACTACTCGATCGGCCCGGACCGGTTCCTGGACCTGGTGACCCGGGCGAAGGGCACCGTCTCGGTGCCCGTGATCGCCAGCCTGAACGGCACGAGCCCCGGCGGCTGGGTGAAGTACGCCGGGCGGCTGGTCGACGCCGGGGCCGATGCGATCGAGCTCAACGTGTACGACGTGATCACCGACCCGCGGGTCACCGGCCTCGAGGTCGAGGAGCGGGTGCTGGACCTGGTGCGCGCGGTGCGTGGCGAGGTGGCGGTGCCGGTGGCGGTGAAGATCGGGCCGTGGTTCAGCGCCCTGGCCAACATGGCCACCAAGCTCGCCGAGGCGGGTGCTGACGGCCTGGTGCTGTTCAACCGGCTCTACCAGCCCGACATCGACCTCGACGGCCCGTCGGTGCGCCCACGGCTGATGCTCAGCGTGCCGGGCAACGTGCGCCAGTCGGTGTCGTGGATCGGGATCCTCTCCGGCCGGGTGCCGCTCTCGCTGGCCGCCAGCGGGGGAGTGGACAGCTCCGACGACGTGGTGAAGCTGATCCTGGCCGGGGCTGACGCGACCATGACCACCGCCGCGCTGCTGCGCCACGGGCCCGGGCATGTGGAGCAGCTCGTCACGGGCCTGGCGTCATGGCTCGACGAGCGCGGGTACACCTCCGTGGCCCAGGCCAAGGGGTCGGTGTCCTTCGGCAAGGCCGCCGAGCCCGAGGCCTACCAGCGCGCCAACTACTACCAGACGCTGCACTCCTGGGGTCCGGTGCGCTGAGGGTGGTGGGGGCGGCGGATGCCAACTGCTCTACCGGTCCGATACCGGGAGCCCGGTGATCAGTGAATGCCGCGACGGCCCTCTCTTCTCGCAGAAGGACCGCCGCGACGTGGAGTGTCGCATCATGCCAATCGCGGATCCTCGTTGCGCCCACGGCGCTGAGCCCCCTGTTCCGCGACCCAAGTTGTTCAACCTGGGCAGTACCCGAGCCAAGGAGCCGACGACGTGCCTTCAGACGACAGAGTCGGGCGCCAGCAGGGAGTCCTGGTGGACTGGAACGACGACAGGGGCTTCGGCTTCATCTCGCCGTCCGCGGGAAGCTCACGCGTGTTCGTGCACGTGAGTGCGTTCCCGCGTGGCCAGCGACCTGTACGTGGATGCGAGGTCACGTTACGCCGAGCTTCGCGACGAGCGCAACCGGGCGCGCGCATCGGAGGTTCGGTACGTGGCAGCCCTGCCAGCCAGCCGAGGAAGGGCCAGCGGGATACCCCTGGCGGTGGCCACCTCGACTCTGTTCTTCACTCTCTTGGTCTGCCTCGTCGTGCTGGACCAGCTGCCTGTCATGCTGCTGGCAGCCTACGGCCTGTTCAGCGGAGTTGCCTTCCTGTTCTACCGAGCTGACAAGTCCGCAGCACAGCAGGGCAGGTGGCGCACATCGGAGTCCACCCTCCACACGATCGACCTGGTGGGTGGCTGGCCTGGTGCGCTGGTCGCGCGACAGGTCTTCCGACACAAGACGATCAAGCAGCCGTTCCGCACCATCTTCTGGGTCACGGTCATCGCCAATTGCCTGGCGCTTGCCTGGTTCGTGTCCGAGGCGCCTCTGACGCTGCCCTGACAGCGTGCGTCCCTCCGCCGCCAGACGACCACCCCGGCGTCCGCTCAGCCTTCGGCGGCGACTGCCGATGACCGGTCAATGCGTGGGTTCCTCTGGAGGTGCGCCCTTGATGAGGAGCCATAGCGCGAAGCCGACCTCGGCGACCAAGCCGATCGCCCAGGAGGGGTAGCTGATCGCGGGGGGTCCGGGCGCGAGGAGTGCCTGCAGGAACCAGACGAGGACCGCGACGCCGTCGGCGAGGAGGAGCCAACCGAGGAACCGAGGGAGGAACCCCGAGCGCAGGACGAGCCAGCCCAAGGGGAACAGCCATGCGGAGATGAACACCTGCGCCATGACGAAGCCGGTCTGGTGCGTGGTGACCGCCGGCATCGACACGTCATACCGCCCGTCGCGCGCCTTGGGGCAGCGTGACGTCGAGCAGTTCCCCGGTATCCGGGGAGAACCCCAGGGCGCTGCGCACCTCTGCCGGGACGACCAAGGCACGGTACCGGCAAGGGGCCGGGAACCTCCACGTTCGGTCAGGCGTGCGGGTCGATGATCCGGCCCTCGTACGGGGGAGCGTCGGGGTCGTAGGGGGTGGCCGCCAGGGCGATGCGGGGCTCAGCGACGTAGAAGTCGGGGTCGTCCTCGGTGCCCCGGGTGCGCGCCGCGTTGACCATCACGACGGCGATGTAGGGCAGGAAGACCCCCAGCACGATGGCGATCCACCGCCAGATGCCCGGCACGACGACGGCCACCACGATCGCGGCCATGCGGGTGGCCATCATGATCAGGTAGGTCCGCTCACGGGACTTGAGGTCCGCGGACGGCCCCGGCTGGGCCGATGTGATGCGATGGACCTCGACATCCCGATTCACTGCCCCAGCGTACGACCGCTGCCCTGATGCGGCATCCTGCGCATGGACGCCCGACCATCCCGTTCGACCCATCCGAGGAGCCTCCCGTGACCAATCGCACCTACCGCCTCACCGAGATCGTCGGCACCAGCCCGATCGGCATCGACGACGCCATCCGCAACGGGGTCGCCCGGGCCGCGCAGACCATCCGGCACATCGATTGGTTCGAGGTCGAGCAGGTGCGCGGCTACGTCCGCGACGGCCAGGTGGACCACTTCCAGGTCGCGATGAAGATCGGGTTCCGCCTCGAGGACGCCTGACCGCCGGGCCTCGCGGGGTCTCGCCGCCGGTGCGGGGCCAGGGGACGACCGGGTCCGGGGATGCGCGGGGGCGGGGACGAGCGGGGGCGGGACCGTGCCTCAGATGGCCTCGGAGGCCGACGAGAGGTGGAAGTCGCCGACCAGCATGGGGGCCACCCGCGCGCGGGTGAACCAGTCGGCCCACTCCCGGGGCAGGCAGTCGGCCGGGTCACCGGCATCGGTGATGCGCGCCAGCATCCCCAACGGTGAGTCGTTGAAGCGGAAGTTGCCGGCTGCACCGACGATCTCACCGCCGCGCACCACGTAGACCCCGTCGCGGGTCAGCCCGGTCAGCAGCAGGCTCTGGGCGTCGACCTCGCGGATGTACCAGAGGCAGGTCACGAGCAGCCCGTCACCCATGCGGGCGGCGACCTCGTGCAGGTTCCCGGTGTGCCCGTCGACGCCGGCCAGCAGGTTGTCGGCCGCCGGGGTCACCGGCAGCCCGGCCAGGCCGGCGGAGTGCCGGGTGGTCACGAGGGCGCGCAGGATGCCGTCGGCGATCCAGTCGGTGGCCGGCACCGACAGGCCCAGGTCGAAGGCGCTGGTCAGCGAGGAGCTCGAGGTGGCCTGCGCGTGGTCGGCGCTCTGCAGCCCCGGGGCGTGCGGGTCCGAGCGCATCCAGATCGGCAGGGAGCCGACCAGCTGGCCGACTCGGGTGCGGCCCTCGCCGGCGCTGAACGCGCTGCGCCCCTCGATCGCGTCGCGGGCGGCAGCCGACCAGAGCAGGTAGATCAGCAGGTCCGCGGCCGCCGAGGAGCTCAGCAGCACCGGGTGGCGCCCCGGGGCCACGTCGATGCGGGTGCCCTGCGCGGCCAGGCCGGCGCGCACCTCGGCGGGGGTGGAGGCCAGGTCCATCTCGGTGAAGTGGCGGCCCGAGCGCCCGGCCCACGCCGAGCGGGTGCGCCCGTGGGACTTGCCGCACAGCTCGAAGCGTCCCGCGGGCTGCTCGTGGCGCAGGTGCAGTCCGCCGGTGGTGCCCAGGTAGGTGGTGGCCACGCTGTGCTCGGCGTAGCCGAAGTACTCCGCTGACGGGTCGGGCAGCACCTCGCCGAGCAGGGCGCTGACCGGTGCCAGAGCGCCCGGGGACGTGCCACCCGGCGCGTCGTCCCAGTCGGGGCTGGCGGAGCGGGCGGGCACCTCGTCGGTGGCGTCCTCGGCCGGGCCGGCCCCGAGGGCGGCGGCGCGGGCGCGGGCGAGCAGGTCGCTCAGGTCGTCCACGCCGCGCACCGGCCCCGAGGCAGTGCCCGAGCCGAGGCCGCCGTCGACGGACGGGTGCGCCACCACGGTCACGTGCTGGGCGGTGGCGATCCCGTTGGTGGTCAGCGTGGAGTTGGCCCAGCGCAGGTTGGCCACGGCCTCCTCGGCGACCAGCACCGCTCCGCGCTGCGCCCCGAGCAGGCCCAGGCCGGTCTCGACGATCTCCTGGGCCCTCATGCGCCGGCCTCCTGGGCGGTGTTGAGCACGTTGACCCCCTCGAACACGGCCACCGGGCAGCCGTGGCTGACAGGCGCCGTCTGGCCGGGTTGTGCCTTGCCGCAGTTCACCGCCCCGCCGAGCAGGTAGGTCTGCGGACCGCCGAGTGCGCGCAGTCCGGCCCAGAAGGCCGGCGTGCTCGACTGATAGGCCACGTCGCGCACCTGCTCGGCCAGGCGCCCGGAGCGGATTCGGAAGAACCGCTGGCCGGTGAACTGGAAGTTGTAGCGCTGCATGTCGATCGACCACGACTTGTCGCCGACGATGTAGAGCCCGTCCTCGACGCCGGCGACCAGGCCAGCGAGGTCGGGTCCGTCGTGGGCCGGCTGCAGGCTCACGTTGGGCATCCGCTGCACCGGCACGTGGCCGGCGGAGTCGGCGAACGCGCAGCCGTTGGAGCGGCCGAACCCGTGCTCGGCAGCCATCCGCCGGTCGAGCTGGTAGCCGACGAGCGTCCCGTCGCGCACCAGGTCCCACGACTGCGCGGCCACGCCCTCGTCGTCGAAGCCGACGGTGGCCATCCCGTACGGCGCGACCCGGTCGCCGGTCACGTGCATCAGCGGCGACCCGTAGGGCAGCGTGCCCAGCTTGTCGAGCGTGGCGAAGCTGGTGCCGGCGTAGTTGGCCTCGTAGCCCAGGGCTCGGTCGAGCTCGGTGGCGTGCCCCACGGACTCGTGGATGGTCAGCCACAGGTTGGTCGGGTCGATCACCAGGTCGTAGCGGCCGGGCTCCACCGAGGGGGCGTCGGCCTTCTCGGCGAGCCACTCGGGCAGGGCGTCGATCTCCGAGTCCCAGTCCCACGTGCCGTCCCCGGCCAGGTACTCCCAGCCGCGGGCCACCGGCGGGGCACAGGTGGACATGTCGTCGAACCGGGAGCCGTCGACCCGGAACGCGGTGAGCCCGCCGTGCACCCGGGTGCGCTGCTGGAGGGTGTCGGTGCCGTGGTTGTCGGCGTAGAAGGTGAGGTCGCGCGACGCTGCGGCGAAGCCGTCGACGTGCTGCACGTCCGGGCTTGCCAGCAGCCGGGCGCTGCGGGCCTCGAGCAGGGCGAGCACCTCGGCGTCGGGCACGGTGAACGGGTCGATCGCCACCGGGTTGGCCCAGGCTCGCCCCGCGTGCGTCGGCTCGTCGGCCAGCGTGATCCGCTCACGCGCGGTCGGTGCCGCGACGCGGGCCATGGCCACGGCGGTGCGGGCCAGCGCGGCGGCGCTGTCGGCGTTCACGCGGTCGCTGCTGGCGAAGCCCCACACCCCGTCGACCAGCACGCGCACGCCGATGCCGGTCGCTGAGTCCTGGCGCACGCCCAGCGGCCGACCGTCGCGGGCGGAGGCGGTGCGGCTGCGCTGGCGGGAGACGCGCACGTCCACGTGGGTCGCTCCGAGCCCTGACGCGGCGGTGATGCCGGCCTCGGCGGACCCGTGCAGGTCCAGGGCTCGGAAGTCCGGCTCCACGACCGCCTCGGCGGCCTGGTCGTGCAGTCCCCAGTTCGTCACGGCCGCCACCCTAGCGCCGACGTCGCGCATGGATGTGCTGTATTGCCGGCAGCGTTGCACGCCCGGGCCGAGCCTCGCACACGGTTTCGTCGTCACGGTGGACTCCGTACGGCGAGGAACAACGATTCGCTGTGCGAGGTTCGCCATCGTCGCGTCCGGATCGCCTCGAAACAGCGGTCGGGTACGCGAGGTCCTCGAGGTAACCGTGGGTCAGCCGTCGGGCGGTCCCGTCGGGCGGCGTGGGCAGGCCGCGATCCCCGTGCGCGAGTCGTCGGCCTCGGCCGTGCGAGCGCGCCTCGATGCCGGGCGCGGCCGTGGAGGCTGAGGCGAGGCTAAGCGGGAGCGGGGCCGTGCGGAGCGCTAAGCCGTGGGGAGTGGGGGGTGTGTGGCGTGGCGGGGAGTGGGGATTTCGGACGCGGGCGTGGCGGGGTCGTCAGCGGGTGCCCGGCGGGGCGCGCCGTGGCAGAGTTCGGCCATGTCCCTGATCGAGCTGCGGCTGCTGCTCGGCCCGAACGCCGACCTCCCCACGCCGGCGGTGCGCGTCACCCTCGAGCGACCGACCGAGCCGGGCGTGGACCCGCGTGACGTGGTCGACCGGATCGCCCGCGCCGCGGACGCCTGGGTCGGTCCGGCGGTGAGCCGCGCCGGCTCCGACGGCACCGTCGTGGTGGCGTTCCCGTGGGACCACGAGGGCACCGGGGAGGCGCTCGGCGAGGCCCTGGTGGAGGTGGTCGAGGGCGATCCCGCGACCCCCTTGGAGCAGCGGATCGTCGACGCCGCGGTGCGGGTGCGCGCGGCCGACCCGGGTGATCCGCCGCACCTGATCGACCCCCAGGTGCCCACCGTGGCGGTCACCGGGACCAACGGCAAGACCACGTCGACCCGGATCCTGGGGAGGATCGCCGCGCAGGCAGGGCACGTGGCCGCCTGGAGCAGCACCGACGGGATCTACCTGCAGGGCCGGTGCATCGAGCCGGGCGACTGGTCCGGGCCCGGGGGCGCGCGCGCGGTCCTGACCGAGCCGGGCGTCTCGTTCGCCGTGATCGAGACCGCCCGCGGCGGGCTGATGCTGCGCGGCATGGGCGTCAGCGCCGTCGATGCCTGCATCTTCACCAACGTCAGCCCGGACCACCTCGGCCTCCAGGGCCTCGACACCGTCGAGGCCCTCGCGTGGGCGAAGGCGACGGTCGTGCGGGTTGTGCGTCCGGGTGGGTGGGCGGTCCTCAACGCCGAGGATGGCCTGGTCCGCCAGTACCACGACGCCGGGCCCGGGCGTGCGTGGTTCTTCGCCCTCGACGCGCAGGGGGAGGGGGCGGCCTTCGCCCGCGCACTGGGCGCCCCGCTGACGACCGTGGTGGACGGGCACCTGGTGGTGCAGGGGGGCCCCGCCGACGGAGTGGACCTCGGGGCCGTCGTGGACATGCCGGTCACGATCGCCGGGCTCTCGCGGGAGAACACCGCCAACGCGATGGGGGCGGCCAGCGCCGCGCTCGCTGTGGGCCTACCGGTCGATGCTGTGATCGCCGGCCTGCGCGCCTTCACCCCCGACGTCACCTCCAGCCCCGGGCGGATGAACATCTGGTCGGTGCCGACCGTGGACGGGGGATCGGCGACGGTCATCCTCGACTTCGCCCACAACGAGGCCGGTACGGAGGCCCTGCTGCGGGTCGGTCGTGGGCTGCGCCGTCCGGGCAGCGCCTTCCACGTCTCGATCGGCAACGCCGGGGACCGCACCGACCAGGGCATCGCCGAGGTGGGCCGCCTGGCCGCCGAGGCCGCCGACACGGTCGCGCTGGCGGCCAAGGACGCCTATCTGCGCGGGCGCACCCAGGAGGGCCTCGACGCCCTGCAGCGTGCGGGCATCCGGGCCGCCGGCAAGGAGCCGATCGAGGAACTGCCCGACGAGCCCTCCGGCCTGCGCGCGCTGCTGGCCCGGGCCCGGGACGGCGACGTCCTGGCGATGATGATCCACCAGGACCGCGCCGCGTGCCTGGCCATCCTGGACCAGGCCGGCGCCACGCCCGACACCCCCGACGTGATCACCGCGAAGGCACGCACCGCCCGCCCCTGACGCCCAGCCCCCTCCCGAGATTCTCCAGTTCCTCGTCGAATCTCCCGTTGTTCTCGGAGAATCAACGATGAACTGGAGAATCCTCGGTGGGTCGGTGGGTCGGTGGGTCGGTGGGTCGGTGGGTCGGTGGGCCGGTGGGCCGGTGGGTCGGGCTACTCGTGCATGGCGGACTGGCCGAGGACCTCGAGCTCGGCGTAGACCGGGTCCGTCTTGTCGGCGCAGATCGCCACCACGTCACCGAGCGTGGAGTGCTCCAGCGCCCAGCGCACGGCCTCGATCTCGTTGGGGATCGTGCGGACCTCCTTCGCCCGGTCGCCGGACCCCATCCCCTCGCGAACGCCCTGCTCGATCAGCCCGGCCACCTCGCCGGGGGTGCGTCCGCGCAGGTTGGCGTCCTCTTTCACCACGCACAGGTCGAAGTAGCGCGACGCCGTCCGGCCGAGCTCCACCAGGTCCTCGTCGCGACGGTCGCCGGCGGTGCCGACCACGCCGATCCGCCGGCGCTTGTGCACGTCGCTGCTGCCGGCCTCCAGGCCCTCGGAGTAGGACCCGATGAACTCGCCGAGCGCGGACAGGCCCGCCGGGTTGTGGGCGTAGTCGACGAACACGTTCACGCCGTTGACGTCGATGTGGTTCAGGCGCCCCGGCGCCAGGTGGTAGCTCGTGGAGAACGTGCGCAGCCCGGCGCGGATGTCGTGCAGGTGGGCCCCGGCGCAGAAGCACGCCCCGGCCGCGGCCATCGCGTTGGCCACGTTGAACCGGGCCCGCCCGCCGAACGTCGCCGGCAGCAGGTGGGTGAACGCGACCTGCATGTTGCGCTTGCCCTGGCGCAGGACGATCGACTCGCCGAGATCGCCACGCTCGAGCACCAGGGCCACGCCCCCGTCCCGGCAGTGCCGGTCGATCATGGCGCGGGTCGGGGTGCCGGGGTCGGCCATGGAGAACCAGACGATCTCGCCGTGGCAGCGCCGGGCCATGGCCGCGACGTGCGGGTCGTCGGCGTTGAGCACGGCGTGACCGCCCCGCGGGGTCGCCTCGACCACCACGCTCTTCACGTCGGCGAGGTCCTCGAGGCTGTTGATCCCGCGCAGGCCGAGGTGGTCGGCGGCCACGTTGAGCACGACCGCGACGTCGTTGCGGTCGTAGCCCAGGCCCTCGCGCAGGATCCCGCCACGGGCGACCTCGAGGACCGCGAAGTCCACGCGGGGGTTCTGCAGCACCATGCGCGCGCTCTTGGGCCCGGAGGCGTCCGAGCGGATCACCAGGCGCTCGTCGATGACCACGCCGTCGGTCGAGGTCATCCCGACCTTGCGACCCATGCCCTTGAAGACGTGGCCGATCATCCGCGAGGTGGTGGTCTTGCCGTTGGTGCCCGTGATCGCCACGATCGGCACCCGGCTCGGGGTGCCCGGCGGGAACAGCAGGTCGATCACCGGCTTGGCGATGTACTGCGGCTCGCCGATGGTCGGGTGGGTGTGCATCCGGAACCCGGGGGCGGCGTTCACCTCGCAGATCGCCCCGCCCATCTCGCGCACAGGCGCGGTGATGTCCGGTGCGATGAAGTCGATGCCCGCCACGTCCAGGCCGACGACGCGCGCGGCCTCCTCGGCGATCTCGATGTTGTCGGGGTGGGTCTCCATGGTGCGGTCGATCGAGATGCCGCCGGTGGACATGTTGGCGGTCAGGGCCAGCTTCACCATCTCGCCGACGGCCGGCACCGAGTCCATCGTGTGGCCCTGGGCGGCCACGAGAGCCACGGCCGCGTCGTCGACCCGGATGCGGGTCAGCACCTTCTCGTGCCCGACGCCGCGGCGCGGGTCGGCGTTCGTCGCCTCGACCAGTTCGGTCACGTTGCGCCGGCCGTCGCCGATCACGTGGGCCGGCACGCGCTCGGCCACGGCGGCGATCCGCCCGCCGACCACGAGGAACCGGTAGTCGCTGCCGGTGATGAAGCTCTCGACCATGAGGTAGCCGCCCCGGGACTCGGCCTTGGCCACGTCGTAGCCGGCCTCGAGCTGCTCCTCGTCGGTGATGTTGAGCACGACGCCGCGCCCGTGGTTGCCGTCCAGCGGCTTGATCACCACCGGGTAGCCGATGCGCCGGGCTGCGGCCTGCGCCCCGCGCAGGGTGCGCACCGACTCGCTGCGCGGCACCGGCAGCCCGGCGGCGGCCAGCAGCTTGTTGGTCATGTCCTTGTCGCTGGCGATGTCGACGGCCAGGGCGGAGGTCTGCGAGGTCATCGTGGCCCGGATCCGCTTGGCGTAGCAGCCCTGGCCCAGCTGCACCAGGGAGGCCTCGTTGAGCCGCATCCACGGGATGTCGCGGGCCACGGCCTCGTCGACCAGCGCCTGTGTCGAGGGCCCGAACGCGGTGCGCTCGGCGCGCAGGAGGAACTGCTCGAACTCGGCGTCGAAGTCGAACTCCGGATCGTGGTCCACCAGGTCGTTGACCATCCGCACCGCCAGGCGGCCGGCGGCCAGGGCCACCGACTCGTCCTGGTAGCCGTAGATCACGTTGTACTGGCCCGGGACGCCGGTCGAGCGGGTCTTGCCGCGGCGGGTGTCGTGGCCCACCTCGTTCTGCAACTGCAGGGCGATGTGCTCGGCGACGTGGCCGGCCCAGGTGCCCTCCCGCAGGCGCTCGGCGAACCCACCCCGGCGGCCCCGCGAGCAGGAGTGCTCGCCCACCCCGGGCAGCCACGCCAGCAGCTGCTCGGTGAACCCGGGCAGCATGTCGGTGGGGTACTCCTCGAGGGAGCCCAGCTCGACCACCAGGTGCACGGCCGGGCCGTAGGACCAGATGTTGGGGCCGCGGTAGACCCGCGTCTCGACGATGGTCAGGTCGGGGCTGGCCGGGCCGGTCGGGACGGGGCGGTCGGTCACGATGTCTCCTTGTGCTCCTCGAGGCGGCGGCGGCGCCGGCGAGCATTGCGGGCCACCACCGAGTCGTCGACCCCCTCCGCGGCCACCCGCCGGGAGATGGTCGCGAGGTCGTGCGTCGCCTCGGGGAGGTCCGCCGGATCCACCGCGTTGTGGTCACGGTAGGACACCAGTGTCCGGGAGGTCAGGTCGAACCGCGCGCCGTTGGGCAGGAAGTGCACCACCGCTCCCGAGGCCATCAGGGGGGCCGTGCCGCGGGCGATGGCGGCGTCGGTGACGGCCGTGCGCATGTCGATGCAGAACACCGAGCCCTTGCCGATGACCTCGAACTCCGACTCGTCGGTGACGAGCACCGCGGTGTCCTCGTCGAGGCCGATGCCCAGCAGGTCAGGCGAGGAGGCCACGAGGTTGGTCAGCCGGCCATAGCGCTCGCGCTGGCCGAAGTGCTGGTCGACGATCACCCCGGGCAGCAGCCCGAGGCCCTGGGCCTGGCCGACCATCCGGAACTTCGGCGTCGAGCCCGGTGAGCCGTACCCGACCATGTGCTCGCTGACGACCGACGCCCCGGCCGAGGTGCCACCGACCATCGCCCCGCGCCCGTAGGCGGCCACGACCGCGTCGCCGAACTGGGTGCCGCGGATCGTCGAGGCCAGCTTCATCTGGTTGCCGCCGGTGAAGAACACGCCGGTGGCGTCCTCGATCACGTCGACGTACTGGTGCTTGTCGGCCTCACGCCGGTCGCGGGGCCGCGCCGAGACCACCTCGGCGACGCCGAGCTTGCGGAACAGCCTGTCGTAGAGCTCGTAGATCTCCGGGCCGAGCGCCGAGGCCGTGGCGCAGACCACGATCCGGGCGTCGTGGCCGCCGGACTCCGCCACGAACCGGCGCAGGATCCGGGTCGGGCCCAGCTTGTCCTCGGCGCCGCCGATGGCCATCAGGCGCCGGCGCGGCACGGCAGCCGAAGCGTCAGGTGTGCTCATCTGTGGCAGGGTAGTGGGCCGAGCCGGGATCGGTGCGCAGGGGATGGGAGCACGATGGACGTGGCGAGCAGGAGACTGGTGGTCGTGCGGCACGCGAAGTCCGCGTGGCCGGCGGGTGTGCCCGACCGTGAGCGGCCCCTGGGACCCCGCGGCCAGGCCGACGCACCCCGGATGGCCGAGCGGATCCAGGCGCTGGTCGGGGACCCGGACGTGGCCGTGATCAGCCCCAGCCGGCGCACCCGCGAGACCTGGGCGCTGATGGGCCAGCGACTCGCCCCGGGGCAGCCGGTGCGCACCGACGACCGGATCTACCAGGCGTGGGGCGCGCACCTGCTCGACGTGGTGCGCGACATGCCCGAGGACGCGGGCACCGCGCTGGTGCTCGGCCACGAGCCGGGGGTCTCCGAGCTCGTGCTCGACCTCGCCGACGGCCGCGACGCGCACCTGATCGCGCGGATCACCGCGAAGTTCCCCACGTGTGCGGTGGCGGTGCTGGTCGCGCAGGTGCCGTGGGCCGACTTCGGCCCCGGCTGCGCCCGGCTCGAGCACTTCGCGACCCCGCGCGACTGAGCCCGGGGCGGACCGCCCCGGGTCACCTGCCCGGCCCGCCGGGCGACTCAGGCCTGCGCGTCCTCGGCGTCGGCCTGCTCGACCTCCGCGCGACTGATCCCCATCAGGTAGAGCACCGTGTCCAGGTAGGGCACGTTGATCGCGGAGTCGGCGGCGGCCTGCACCACGGGCTTGGCGTTGAACGCGATCCCGTGGCCGGCGGCCGCGAGCATGTCGAGGTCGTTGGCCCCGTCCCCGATGGCCACGGTGCGATCGAGGTCGATCCCGAACCCGTCGGCGAACTCGCGCAGGGCGGCAGCCTTCGCCGCACGGTCGATGACCGGGCCCCGGACCCGGCCGGTGAGGTGGCCGTCGAGGACCTCCAGGCCGTTGGCCCGCACCGCGTCGACGCCCAGCTCCTCGGCGATCGGGCCGATCACCTCGGCGAAACCGCCACTGACCAGAGCGATCCGGTAGCCCAGGCGGTTCAGCGTCCGGCACAGCGTGCGCGCCCCGGGGGTGAGCCGGATCTCGGCGCGGGCCTGTGCGATGACCTCCACGGGCAGGTCGGCCAGGGTCGCCACCCGCGCGTGCAGCGACTCGGCGAAGTCCAGCTCGCCGCGCATCGCGGCCTCGGTGACCGCCCGGACCTCGGCCTCGGTGCCGGCATAGCGGGCCAGCACCTCGATGACCTCGTCCTGGATCAACGTGGAGTCGACGTCCATGACGACCAGGTGCTGGCCGCGGCGGGCCAGCCCGCGCGGTTGGACCGAGACGTCGACGGCCAGGTCGGTGCAGCGGGCGGCCAGCGCCCCGCGCAGGGAGTCGGGGTCAGGGGCCAGCACCTCGAGGGCCAGCACCGTCACCGGGTAGTCGGCCACCCGGTCGATCCGGATGATGTTCGTGCCCCCGGCCGCCATCACCTCGGCCAGCGCGCTCACGTCGGCGCCCGTGATCCGGGTGCCCACCACCGTGACCGTGCAGTTGGCCGGGTCGCCGGCCACGTCGGACTCGGGAACCTCGCCGACGGTGACCTCGAAGTCGGGTACCGCCGCGCGCATGGAGGCCGCCAGCTGCGGCGCGGACCCGGCCGGGGCCAGCACCACGGCGCCGAGCACGAGCTGGCCGGCCACGACCACCTGCTCCACGTCCAGGACCGTGGTGTCGGCCAGGGCGGCGAACATGCGGGCGGTCACGCCCGGTCGGTCGACGCCGACGACGGTGGTGTGGAAGGTGCGCGTCACCTGCGGCAGGCTACCGGGGGCCGTGCTGGGCGGTGCTGTGCGGCGGCGCGTCGGCGGGGGCCAGCACCGCCGGCGGGTTCAGCCCGCCGACCACGCCCACCAGCAGGTCGCTCAGCGCGCCGGCCAGCGCGACCAGGGAGGCGCGGCGGGCGGCCGCCTCGGCGGCGGTCACGGCGGCCCCGTCGTCGGCCAGGGCCAGCCCGAGGGCGTCGAGGGGCCCGGCGAGCCGGTCGAGGAGGGCGGCCGTGGCCGGATCGAGTGCACGGGGCCCGCGGGCCAGGGCAGGCGCCCAGCGCGGGGGACGGTTCGCGGAGGGGGACCGCTCCAGGCCCAGGGCCTCCAGCCGGTCGGTGGCCTCGGCGAGCACGCCGGCCAAGCCACGCGCCGCCTCGCGGGCGGTCAGCGCCCCGGCCAGCAGCGCGTGGTCCGGACCCGCGTCGAGGCTGGCCACCGACCAACCCGCGGGATCATGGGTGAGCAGGGCCACCGGCGAGCCCCGGGAGGTGAGCAGCACCGCGGGTGCCGGGGTGGCCACGAGCGCCGCGGGCCAACCCACGGTCCGGCCCGGTCGCGGCAGCAGGACCCAGCAGCCGTCGGCACGCCGACGGCGGGCGTGGGCGAGCAGGTCGGCCAGCGGCGCGTCAGGGCGGCCGTCCACGGCGATCACCGCCGGGGCGTCCGGGGTCGCACGGCCCAGGGCGACCAGCACCTCGTCGGGCGCCACCTGCCCGCGCAGCCACGCGCCCAGCCACAGGGCGCTGGTGAGCATCAGGGGGCCGTCCACCCGAGGGAGGGTAGGCCACGACGGGCTCCCGGGCGCAACACGTGCGCGCCGGTAGGGTGTGCGCCGTGGTCGAGGTCCTGGGCATGCGAGGTGTGCGCGTGGTGCGCGGCGGGCGCACCATCCTCGGCCCCGTCGACTGGAGCGTCGCCGACGACGAGCGCTGGGTGATCCTCGGCCCCAACGGCGCGGGCAAGACCACGCTGCTGCAGCTGGCCGGCGCGCTGATCCACCCGACCTCGGGCACCGTCGAGGTGCTCGGGGAGACCCTGGGTGCGGTCGACGTGTTCGAGCTGCGGCCCCGGATCGGCCTGGCCAGCGCGGCGCTGGCCGAGCGGATCCCCGGCGACGAGGTCGTGCGTGACGTGGTGGTCACCGCGGCCTATGCGGTGACCGGCCGCTGGAACGAGCGCTACGACACGCCCGACACCGCACGTGCCGAGGCGGTGCTGGAGATGGTCGGCGCCGCCGGCCTGGCGGCTCGGGTGTTCGGCACCCTCTCGGAGGGGGAGCGCAAGCGGGTGCAGATCGCCCGCGCGCTGATGACCGACCCGGAGCTGCTGCTGCTCGACGAGCCCGCCGCGGGCCTGGACCTCGGCGGCCGGGAGGACCTGGTCACCCGGCTGGCCGCCATCGCGACCGACCGCTGGGCGCCCGTGCAGGTGCTGGTCACCCACCACGTCGAGGAGATCCCGGCCGGGTTCACCCACGTGCTGCTTCTGCGCGAGGGCCAGGTGGTCAACCAGGGCCCGATCGAGTCGGTGCTCACGGGCCGCGGCCTGACCGAGGCCTTCGGCGTCCGGCTGCGGGCCGGGCACATCCGCGGCCGGTACTGGGCGCGGGCGGTGCCCCCGGCCACGGTCTCCCGCGGCCGGCGCGGGCAGTCGGTGGTCGAGACGATCCGGGACACAACGGACTCGGCGGACTAGACTCGGCGTTGTGGATGCCTGGCTGGTCTGGCTCATCGTCGCCGTGGTCCTGGCCGGTGCGGAGGCCGCCTCTGCGGGTCTGCTGCTGATCATGTTCTCCGGGGGCGCGATCGCTGCCTCCTTGGCCGCGGCGCTCGGCGCCGGCACGGTCGGCTCGGCGGCTGTGTTCGCCGTGGTGAGCATCGCCCTGATCGCCTTCGTCCGGCCCGTGGCCAAGCGGCACCTGTACCAGCCGCCGCTGGAGCGCTCGGGCACGGCGGCCCTCGTCGGCACCGAGGCCCTGGTGCTCGAGACGGTCACCGGCCGGGACGGGCGGATCAAGCTCGCCGGGGAGATCTGGTCGGCGCGCACGCTCGATGAGGACGCCCGGTTCGAGCCCGGGGAGAAGGTCTCGGTCTTCGAGATCGACGGGGCCACCGCGGTGGTCGGATAGCCGGGCTTCCCGGCCAAGGAGGATTCGTGGACGTCCAGAGCCTGATCATCGCGGCGGTGCTGGTGCTCATCGGCATCATCGTCGTGTTCAGCACCATCAAGATCGTCCCGCAGGCGCAGGCCGGCATCGTCGAGCGCCTGGGCCGGTACAACCGGACCCTGGACCCGGGCCTGGCGATCATCATCCCGTTCATCGACCGCCTGCGGCCGCTGATCGACCTGCGCGAGCAGGTGGTCTCGTTCGCCCCGCAGCCGGTGATCACCTCCGACAACCTCGTGGTGAGCATCGACTCGGTCATCTACTTCCAGGTCACCGACGCCAAGGCCGCGACCTACGAGATCCAGAGCTACCTGCAGGGCGTCGAGCAGCTGACCGTCACCACCCTGCGCAACGTGGTCGGGTCCCTGGACCTCGAGGAGACCCTGACCAGCCGCGACAACATCAACGCCCAGCTCCGTGGCGTCCTCGACGAGGCCACCGGCAAGTGGGGGATCCGCGTGAACCGCGTGGAGCTGAAGGCGATCGACCCGCCGGCCAGCGTGCAGCAGTCCATGGAGAAGCAGATGCGCGCCGACCGCGACAAGCGCGCTGCGATCCTGTCGGCCGAGGGGAGCAAGCAGGCGGCGATCCTCGAGGCTGAGGGTGGGCGCACGGCCGCGATCCTCAAGGCCGAGGGCCAGGCGCAGGCCCAGGTGCTGCGCGCCCAAGGTGAGGCCGAGGCGATCGCCAAGGTCTTCAACGCGATCAACTCCGGTCACGCCACCGACCAGGTGATGGCCTACCAGTACCTGCAGGCCCTGCCGCTGCTGGCCCAGGGCACGGCGAACAAGGTGTTCGTGATCCCGGCCGAGCTCTCCGGGGCGCTCGGCGCGATCGGCCGTGCGTTCGGTGCGCCCACGGTCCCGCCGGCCGGGACCTCATCGGAGGCCGGGGCCTCGGTTCCGCCTGAGCCCACTGCCCCCACCTCGCCCGAGGGCGCCCCGGCGGACGAGGCCGCGCAGGCCGCCCAGGCGGCGCTGGCCGCCGCCGAGCAGGAGGTTCGCGCGCTGGAGTCGGGCCCAGGGGAGGACCCGCGGGCCTGATGCCGGTCGTCGAGGTCAGCGACCCCGACGACCCGCGGGTCCGGGACTTCGCCGCGCTCACCGATGTCGCCGCGCGCTCGGCGCGGGAGCCGGCCGAGGGACTGTTCATCGCCGAGGGCGCCAAGGTGATCGGCCGCGCGCTGGCTGCGGGCTACCGGGCCCGGGCGGTGCTCTCCGAGCCGAAGTGGCTGCCCGACCTGGCCGCCGGTCTCGAGGGCGGTGGGGCGCAGGTGCTCAGCGCCTCGCCGCAGGTGCTGCGCGCCATCACGGGCTACCGGGTCCATCGTGGCGCCCTGGCCTCCTTCGAGCGGCGCCCACTGCCGCAGCCGGCGGACCTGCTGGCCGATGCCCGGTTCGTGGTGGTGCTCGTCGACCTCGTGGACCACACCAACGTCGGCGCGGTCTTCCGCAACTGCGCGGCGCTCGGGGCTGATGCCGTGCTGGTCACCCCCGGGTGCGCGGACCCGCTCTACCGCAGGTCGGTGAAGGTCTCGATGGGCACGGTGCTCGGGGTGCCGTGGACCCGCACGGGCAGCGACCCCCTGGCGGACCTGACGGGCTTCGACACGTTCGCCCTGACACCGGCGGCCGATGCTGACGACGTCGACGACGTCGAGCCCGGCACCAGCCCGCGGGCGGTCCTGCTCGGCACGGAGGGCGAGGGACTGCCCGACGGCCTGGCCCGGCGCGCCGGGCGACGCGTGCGGATCCCCATGTCCGGCGGGGTCGACTCGCTGAACGTCGCCGCCGCCAGTGCCATCGCCCTGCACTGCCTGCGGCCACGGCACTGACGACCCCGGGGCGGCGAATCGGCCATTGCGGGCGGGGCGGGGCAATAATGTCGGTCTGCCGACCCCGGGGAGGGACCCATGAGCACGCCACGCAGCCAGACCTGGTCGAAGGTGCTGCTCACGCTGGGGGCGATCGGGCTGTTCCTGACCGGGATCACCGGCTGGCTCAACGCGTCGGTGGTCAACGGCGAGAACTTCGCCGGGCTGGTCAACGAGGTGCGCCAGGACGAGGCGGTGAAGGCCGAGATCGGGCAGGCCGTGGCCGTCGCGGCCCTGGATGCCCAGCCCGACCTCATCGCGGTCGAGCCGGCGATCGCGGCCGGCGCGGCGGCGGTGGCCGGCAGCCCGCTGCTCGACGGGGTGTTCACCCCGGCGATCCGCTCCTTCCACGACGCGATGACCCAGGAGGGCAGCGACTCGGCGGTGCTCACGCTCGCCGACCTCGGTGCCACGGCCACGACCGCGCTCGAGCGCTTCGTGCCGCAGGCCGCGGACATCATCCCCGCGAACCTGAACCTGACCCTGGCCGAGGTCGGCGGGCAGGCGGGCATCGCCAGCCAGATCATCCCGGTGATCCAGACGGTCTCCACCCTGGCGTGGGTGGTTCCGCTGGTCGCGCTGGTCCTGGTCGGTCTCGGCCTGTGGCTGGCGCCACGGCGGCGCCTGGCCCTGGTGCGCCTCGGATGGATGCTGCTGGCCGTCGCGGGCTTCCTGGGCCTGATCGTCCTGGGGCTGAACATCGCCAGCCTGGTCGTCGACGACTCCACGCTCACCGGCGCCGTGATCAGCGCCGCCCTGTCGGCCTTCAGCCAGCCGCTGTCGCTGAGGTTCATCGCCATGGGGGTGGTCGGTGGGCTGATCGTGGCCTCGGCCGGGGCGCTGCTGCCCCAGGTGGACGTCGGCGAGCAGGCCCGCACGGTCATGGGCCTGGCGACCCGGCGCCCCTCCGCCACCGGGTGGGCGGTGGCGCGCGCGCTGGTGGTCATCGCCCTGGGACTGCTCATCGTGCTGTTCCCGACCATCAGCTCCCAGGTCGTCGCGGTGGTCGCCGGGCTCGTCGTGCTGCTCTACGGCGTGACCGAGCTGGACATCATCGCCGAGAGGTCGCGGGCCGCGGACGAGCAGGAGCGGGCTGCTTCGCTGGCGGCCACAGGGGAGCTGCCCGAGAAGCGCCGCTCGGCGGTCCGCTGGCTCATCCCGGTCGCCGCCGCGGGCGTCGGCCTGCTGGTGCTGGCAGCCCTGGTCATCCCGGGCAACCTGCCGCAGGGCAGCACGCTGCAGGAGGTCTCGGCCTCCAGCCCGACGGCCTGCAACGGCTACGACGCGCTGTGCGACGTGCCCTTCGACCAGGTCGCGATCCCGGCGACCCACAACTCCATGTCGATCGCCGACGGCACGTGGTTCCTGGCCGAGCAGCCCAAGGACATGGTCGACTCCCTCGACGACGGGATCCGTGGACTGCTCGTCGACACCTGGTACGGCCAGCCGACCGCCGATGGCGGGGCGCTGACCGCGCCGGAGTCCCTGGCCGGTGCCGAGGCCGAGCTCACCGCGACCTACGGCGCCGAGGTCGTGGCCTCGATCCGGCGGACCATCGACCGCGTGCGACGGGACCAGCCGTCCGGGCCCACGGAGCCGTACTTCTGCCACACGGTCTGCGAGATCGGGGCCGAGCCCATGGCACCGGTGATGCAGCGGCTCAACGCCTGGCTCGACGCGCACCCCCGCGAGGTGGTGGTGCTGTTCATCCAGGACACCGTCACGCCTGCCGACACCGATGCGGTGCTCAGGGGGGCCGGCCTGGCGGACAAGGCCTACGTGCACCCGGACGGTGCCACTTGGCCGACCCTCGGCGAGATGATCGACTCCAACAAGCGCCTGGTCGTCCTGATGGAGAACGAGGGCGGTGGTGAGCGGTTCCCCTACCTGCACCAGGGGTTCGACCTCGTGCAGGACACCGAGTACAGCGTCAAGAGCGCCGCGGACTTCGAGTGCTCGCTCAAGCGCGGCGAGCCGGACAGCCCCCTGTTCTCGGTCAACCACTGGCTGGCCAACTTCAACCGGCTGATCTCCAGCGCCGAGGAGGTCAACGCCTACGAGGTGCTCAAGCCGCGCATCGACGAGTGCGAGATCGAGCGGGGTCGCGCACCCGGCATGATCGCGGTCAACTGGTACGACCGCGGCGACCTGTTCCGGGTGGTCAACGAGCTCAACGGGGTCGGCTGAGCGGCCCGGGAGGCAGCCGTCGGCCGGTGTCCTGCGCGCGGCAGCACCGGCGGGCATCGGGCAGCGGCCCCTGAGAGGATGTCGGGCGTGCGTGCGCTCTATCTGACCTCCGTGGAAGCATCCAGTGGCAAGTCCGTCGTGGCCCTGGGCCTGATGGAGACGCTGACCCGTGCGGTGAGCCGGGTCGGCTACTTCCGGCCCGTGGTGCGGGCCGGGGAGGAGAAGGACAAGCGGGTCGAGCTGTTCCGCACCCGGTACAAGCTCGACCAGTCCTACGACGAGTCGTTCGGCGTCACCACCGCCGAGACCCGTGACTTCGGCGGCAATCACGTCGACCCGGCGCTGGTCGGGCGCATCATCGAGCGTTTCCAGCGGCTGGCCGCGCGCTGCGACTACGTGCTGGTCGAGGGAACCGACTACATCGGGGCCTCCAAGGCCTTCGAGTTCGCGCTCAACGCCGAGATCGCCTCCAACCTCGGGGCGTCCGCGGTGCTGGTCCTGACCGCCCAGGGCCACGGGCCCCAGCAGGTCAACGGGGCGCTGACCGCCTCGATCGACGGCCTGGCGGAACGCGGCGTGCCCACGGTCGGGGCCTTCGTCAACCGGGTGTCCACATGACGACCACGTGGCGGTCGAGGCGGCGGTGGCCGGCGCCAGCGTGCCCGTGTGGCTGCTGCCGGAGCTGGCGTCGCTGAGCTACCCGACGATCCGGGAGGTGGCCGAGGCCTCGGGAGCGAGCCTGCTGCTGGGCAACGAGGAGGATCTCTCCCGGCCCGTGCCCGACATCAAGGTCGCGGCCATGGGGGTGCCCCGCCTGATGGACCACATCTCCGATGGCACGCTGCTGATCACCCCCGGCGACCGGGCCGACATCCTGATGGCGGCCTACGCCACCCGGCACTCCGACTCCGTCCCCGCGGTCTCGGGGGTGCTGCTCACCGGGGGCCTGCACCCGGACCCGACGATCATGCGCTTCGCCGAGGGGGTGGGGCCGGCGGCATCGCTGCCGGTGCTGCTCACCGAGCTCGACACCTACGACACGGCGGCGGCCGTCGCCGCCCTGCACGCCGAGATCGAGCCCGACGACGTGCGCAAGATCACCGACGCCCTGGGCCTGTTCGAGCAGGCCGTGGACGAGGCCGAGCTCGAGGCCCGGGTCGAGGTGACCCGATCGACGACCATGACGCCGATGATGTTCGAGCACCAGCTCGTCGAGCGGGCGCGCGTCGGACCGCAAGCACATCGTGCTGCCCGAGGGCGACGACGACCGCATCCTGCAGGCCGCCGACCGGCTGCTGCGGCGCGACGTGGTGCGACCTGACCATCCTGGGCCGGCCGGAGGCCCGTGGCCGAGCGGGCCCGTCAGCTGGGCCTGGACCTCTCCGCGGCCGCGGTCATCGACCCGGCCACCGACGCCCTGCGCGAGGTCTTCGCCGACGACCTCGTCGAGCTGCGCCGGGCCAAGGGGCTGACCCGCGACGTGGCCCACGACACCGTGGCCGACGTCTCCTACTTCGGCACCATGATGGTGCGGCACGGGCATGGCCGACGGCATGGTCTCCGGCGCCGCGCACACCACCGCCCACACGATCCGTCCGGCGCTGCAGATCATCAAGACCCGCCGGGCGTGTCGATCGTCTCCAGCGTGTTCTTCATGGCTCTGCGAGGACCGCGTGCTGGTCTACGGCGACTGCGCCGTGAACCCCGACCCGAACGCAACCCAACTGGCCGACATCGCCATCTCCTCGGCCGACACCGCCGCGGCGTTCGGCGTGGAGCCGCGCGTGGCGCTGCTGTCGCTACTCGACCGGGGTCCTCGGGTGAGGGCGCCGACGTCGAGAAGGTGCGCGAGGCCACGGCCCTGGCCCGCGAGCGCCGGCCCGGACCTGGCCGTCGAGGGCCCCATCCAGTACGACGCCGCCGTGGACGCTCTCGGTGGCGAGGTCGAAGCTGCCGGGCTCGGAGGTGGCGGGTCGGGCGACCGTGTTCGTCTTCCCCGACCTGAACACCGGCAACAACACCTACAAGGCGGTGCAGCGCTCGGCGGACGCCGTGGCCATCGGCCCGGTCCTGCAGGGCCTGCGCAAGCCGGTGAACGACCTCTCCCGCGGGGCACTGGTGGAGGACATCGTCAACACGGTCGTGATCACGGCGGTGCAGGCCCAGCAGGTCGAGGCCGCGGCAGCGGAGAAGGCAGGTCAGTGACGATGCTGGTCATGGTGGTCAATGCGGGGTCGTCGTCGTTGAAGTACCAGCTGGTCGACACGGTCTCGGGCGTGGTCTGGGCCACCGGCCTGGTCGAGCGGATCGGCGAGGCGACCTCGGTGATCACCCACCGGACGCGCATCGGTCGTGGCGAGGACGCCGACATGGCCTCCGACGAGCGCGAGCTGGCGATCGCCGACCACGCCGCCGCCTTCCACGCGGTGACCGAGGCCCTGGAGCGCACCGGAACCGTCGACCAGGTCGGCGAGCTCGTCGGGGTCGGTCATCGGGTGGTGCAGGGTGCCGACCAGTTCTCCGCGCCCACCGTGGTCACCCCCGAGGTCGTCGACGCGATCCGCGCGCTGATCCCGTTGGCGCCGCTGCACAACCCGGCCTGCGTCGCGGGCCTCGAGTCGGCCATGGCCGAGTTCCCCGACGTGCCCCACGTCGCCGTGTTCGACACCGCCTTCCATGCCACGATCCCGGCAGCGGCCTACACCTACGCCATCGACCAGTCGGTCGCCCGCGAGCACCGGATCCGTCGCTACGGCTTCCACGGCACCTCGCACCAGTTCGTGACCGAGCAGGCCGCCAAGGCCCTGGGCAAGCCGTCGGCCGAGGTCGACCTGGTCACCCTGCACCTGGGCAACGGGGCCTCGGCGTGCGCGGTCGAAGGGCGGGCGCAGCGTGGACACCTCGATGGGCCTGACCCCGCTCGAGGGCCTGGTCATGGGCACCCGCTCCGGGGACATCGATCCTGCGCTGGTCTTCCACCTGATCACGACCGCGGGGATGACCGCCCAGGAGGTGGATACCCTGTTGAACAAGCGCAGCGGCATGCTCGGCCTGTGCGGCGAGAACGACCTGCGCGAGGTCCACCGGCTGATCGGCGAGGGCAGTGCGGATGCCGAACTCGCCCTGGGCGTGTACGTGCACCGTGTCCGCAAGTACCTCGGGGCCTACCTGGCGGTGCTCGGACGCGCGGATGCGATCGTGTTCACCGCCGGGGTGGGGGAGAACGACCCCGAGGTGCGCCGGCGCGTGGTGGCGGGGCTGGAGATGATCGGGGTGGCGATCGACCCGGCGTTGAACGCCGATGCCCGGGGCTTGTCCGCCCCGGCGGACATCTCGCACCGGCGCTCCCCGGTGCGGGTGCTGGTGGTGCCGACCAACGAGGAGCTGGAGATCGCCCGGCAGACCGCTGCGGCAGTCGCCGGCTGAGCGGGCATCCCGCAACCAGCCGGGGCATTTCGGGCCGCTGCGGGCCCGCCCGACCGTGATCTGGTGGCCCTCTGTGCGCGGTGCCTGACGCTGCGTGCTTGGGACACGATTGCGACGCAAGTGAGAGACCTTCGCCATGGACGCAGGCGGCAGGTCCGGGTCACTCTGGGGCTCCCGCGGCGAAGGAGCATCCCATGACCGCAGTGACCCCCGACACAGTCGACGGCGCGACTCTGCGCCTGATCGGGATGGGAACCATCCAGTCCCGTCTCACCGCACTTCTCGAGGATCGCCAGGGCGGCAGCGGATGGTGGGTCGAGGTCACCCGCCAACTCGACGCGCTGGCCGACGCGGTGCGCAATGCGCCCGGCGACGTGATCGACGCGGTCGGCTTCACCGACCAGATCCGCACGGATGCCCCCCAGCTGCTGGGCCGCTGGATGCGACTCGTGGGCGAGCGCGACGACCTGTACGACGCGGTCTCCCGCGTGCGCCTGATGGCCGGGGAGGCAGCCGGCGACGCGCAGGCAGTCGGGCCGATCAGCCGGGCCATCGTCGAGATCCTGGCCCGCGTGCGGCGGCTGCAGGAGCGCACCACCGACGTGCTCCTCGACGCCTACGAGCGCGATGGGGGCGGCGAGTAGCGCTCAGGCCCCCGGCGCGCAGTCGGCCAGCTGTGGTCTCGGCCTGCCATGTGCCCGCGCCCGCTGTGGCCGCAGTTCCGACGCAGTCGGGAGGCGCGGGCTCAGCTTGGAGTGCGTGCGCGCCTCAGCGCTTGCCGTACTTGTCGACCCGCGCGTCGATCCGGGCGGCCAGTTCCCGACGACCCGCGGCGGTCAGGTGGACCCGGTCGCGGACGAACCACTCGGGGTGCCCGGCACTTGCCCGGTACCAGTTGACGATGCGCACCCGGTCGGTGCGGTAGGCGCGGTTGCACGCGTGCAGGGTGCGGTTGTTGGCGGCCTGCCAGGGTCTCGGGACCCGGTTGGTCACCAGGAACACGACGCGCCCCGGTCCTGCTGCGCGGACCACTGCGCGGCAGTCGGACATCCTGAGGGTGCCGTTGGTGCCGAGCTCGATCACCACGTTGCGCGGCAGCCTGGCCCCGAAGGAGCGCACGATCCCCGGGGCCGTTCTGAACTGACGGCCCACCTTGGCATGCACGGTGAAGTCCTGCGCCTCGAGCCGGGTCGTCATGCTCAGGCTCAGCGAGTCGCCGATGATGAGCCGCCCCGGCGGGATGGCGGAGTCACTGGCCGTGGCGGTGGCGGTGGCGGTGGCCGGGACGGTGCGGGCGGTGGTCGTGGCGGACGCAGCCGCGGGCAGCGGGGCCACTGCTGCGCCCGCAGTCATGAGGGCAGCCAGGCCCAGCGCTGCGCTGCCGCGACGATCCGTGCTCCGGGGCCGGGCCACCTGTATCGAGAGTCTCACGCTGGGCAGTGTGCCAGTCACGGCGGGTTTGCCCAAGGGGGTCTCGCGGATACGCCGTGGTCCCTCGCTCGGCGGCGCCCAGGTCCGGCAGCCCAACTCCCGCAGCGCGAGGTCGCCGGCCCTCCTGAGCGCTCGGGTCTACGCCGAGTGGCTGTGCGGGGTGTGCACCTCGCGGATCCGCGCCACGTCGCGTGCCGACCAGAGCGTGTGCTCGACAAGGTCGCGCAGGTCGATGCGGGCCAGATGCTCGTCGTCGAGAACCTCGTCGAGGCGGGCGTAGAGGTCGCCCAGGGGGGCGCTCGTGATGACCGTGGAGACCAGGACGCGGTCGACGGGGACCTGCCCCAGCACGGCATCGCGCACGACGGCGATGGCCTGGGCCTCCGTGCTGGCGGTCACCAGCGAGGTCGGCCAGATCATTCCGCGCGAGGACGTGCGCAGGATCTCGACCCCCGGGAGGGTGATGCGCGCGACGAGTGCGTCGACGTCGATCCCGCGGGCCTCGACCTGGACCACGATGTCGATCACGTGGTCCTCGTGGATCTCGTGGGTGGGGTCGATCCTGGCCATGGTGCTCACCTCCGGTTCGGGCTGATGCTCCGATGGTGGCCCCTGCCTCTGACATCGCGGGGAAGGCGCGCCGCGCCGGGGCATGGCGTGGCGCTGCGTGGTCCGGCCCTCACAGCCCGTGGTGGGCCAGCAGCTCCCGGGCGCGCTGCCGCAGGGCGGACTCCAGGTCGGGGTCGTCGAGGTAGGCGTCGGGTCCGGCGAGGAGCATCATCAGCGCCGATGCCTCTGGGGCAGGGGTGGCAGCAGCCACGCGGTGAACGACGCCGTAGCCGTCGCTGTCGCCCTGGTCGACGCGTTCGGCCCAGTGGAATACCGCCCACAGTCCGTCGTGCGGGGCATACCCGTGCACGGCGACCTGCTCCCGGTTCTCGAGCCAGTGCGTCACGCCTGCGCGGGCGGGTGAAGTGCTCGGCCAGCACCCCCCAGTCGCGGATCCGGGCGAGCAGGAAGGTCCGCGGCCTGCCCCCGGCGTCCAGCGGTCCGGCGTCGACCTCGTAGCCGCGGGAGGTGGACATGACCCGGTAGGGCTCGATCGTGCGCGTGTGACGCTGTGGGGATCCAGGTGTTGGAGTAGGTGATCCGCATCCGTGCGGCGCTGGTCGGCAGCCTCGTTGAGACGGGGCCCATCCGGGCCCGGTAGCCGGCCTGGGCGGTGACGGTGCCCAGCACTCGCGCGCAGGCTTGTCCACGGCCGAGGCCAGCTCGAGGTTGCCGGGCTCCAGCGCGCGCAGCTGCTGCGGCGGCGGACAGCAGCGGGCCCGAGCGACGGCGGCGTCCTGGTGGCGCAGGCCGAGGGAGTCCCCACCCATGCCCGGGGCCGAACTTCACCACGTCGGTCGCTGGGGGCTCGGGTCGGGCCCGGTCTCGGGCCACCCGTCGGCGGGATCGATGCGGAACAGCGGCTCGAGGACCAGCCCGGAGATCTCGACGTCGTTGAACGCCTCGATCTGGGTGCGCAGCTCCTCGGGTCGGTGCCGACCGCGAGCCGAGCCAGCTCGGCAGCGGGATCCGCCGGTGCTCCTCGAGCAGGCGCACCCCGCCTTCAGGATCGGTCGGCGCTCATCGGATGCCCGCGCCGCGCAGCAGCCGGTCGCGGACCTGGGCCTCGCGGTCGGCTCGGGGCCGACCAGCCGGACCCGCGGCCCAGCTGGAACAGCCGGGCGATGAAGGCCGCGGTGTTGGTGACGGTGACCACCGTCGACCCGCCGGGTCGTCGGGGTCGGGGACCACAGGTCGTGGCCCTGGCGGGCCAGCGCGGTCAGGACGTCGGGCAGGTTCTCGGTGGTGTCGACGTCTCGAGGAGCGCGGTCGTGCACGGGCAGGGCCATCGGGTCCATGACCGGCTGCGTGCAGGCGCCTGGGCACCCGACGGGGAGGTGCCCGGCTGGGCTCGCCCGACAGTGCGCCGCATCCGGTCGACGTGGAACGTCTTGACCTTCCCGTCGCCGGTGTCCAGCGCCCGCAGGTACCACCCGCCGGTCGCAGCAGCAGCCCGACGGGGTGCACCAGCGCGCGGCTTGCCGCCGTAGGTGAACCGCCACCTGGCAGCGGTCCGCGGTCGCCGCCTGGCACACGGCGAGCCGGCCACGGCCGTCGACGAACGCCTGCATGGAACGGCACCTGTGCCGGTCGCCCGGCCCAGGTCCTCGGCCAGCGCGTCGGCGACATCCGGGCCCGCGCACGCGGCGGCCCGCGCCAGCTGGGCGCGCTCGGCTGCGGTGAACAGGGTGGCGAACCGGTTGTCGACGGTGCGCAGCACCCGTACGGCGGGGGTGTTGGCGGTCTCGAGGGTGTCGATGCGCCACCCCTCCGCGGCCAGGGCGGCCAGGTCCCGGTGCAGGGTGCGCAGCCGTGCTGGCCCGCGGCCCATCGCCGTAGCCGACCCGATCCAGGAGGTCCTCGGTGGTCAGCCCGCCCGGGTGCCCTCGCAGCAGCAGCAGGATGCGGCTCATCCGCGCCAGCATCGCCGTGTTGCGTGCGGCCCCGTCGCCCCGCCATCGCGTCCCCCTCCGCAGAGCCTGCGCCGTCCGTTCGGGCCCCGCAATTGTGTCAGGGGTGCGCGCCACGATGGATGGTGTCCGGCAGTGGCTCGCCGGCCCACCCACCGGCCTCGCCGGGGAAGGGCGGTGCGGGCCCGGGGGAGCGGGCCCTGCCGGGCCTCGCACGCCACGATTTGGCACAATGCCCGCGCGGTCGGTTCCCCTGTCAGTCGGCGGACCGGCACGCACAGTGGGGAGAACGGGGGAAGGGGAGCACATGCCAGGGGAACGCACGCTCACGATGGCGCAGCTGGACCGGGCCGCAGGGGTGGCCCTGGCCAGCGCAGTCGGTGACGCGCTGGGCGCCGGCTACGAGTTCGGCCCACCGCTGCCACCGAAGGCACCGGTGGCGATGATCGGAGGCAACGGCGCCGAGCCCTCGGAGTGGACCGACGACACCGCGATGACCTGGCCGATCCTGCGGGCGGCGGCACAGGGCCTCGACCTGCGCAGCGAGGCCGCGCTGGCAGAGATCGCCGAGGGCTGGTGGCAGTGGTTCTGCCAGGACCCGCCCGACGTCGGGCTGCAGACCTCGGCGGTCCTGCGCGAGGCAGCGCGCTCCGGGCCGCCCACTCCCGAGCGGCTGCGCCGGGCAGCGGCACTCCAGCACCGGCGCACCGGGCGCTCGGCCGGCAACGGCAGCCTCATGCGCACGGCCCCGGTCGCCCTGGCCCACCTCGACGACCCGGAGGCCATCGTGGCGGCGTCCGTGGCCATCAGTGGCCTGACCCACCATGACCCGCAGGCGGGGGAGGCCTGCGCCCTGTGGAGCCTGGCGATCCGCCACGCAGTGCTCACCGGGGAGTTGGACCTGCGCGCGGGCCTGCTCCGGCTGCCCGCCGACCGGGCTGCGGTGTGGGCGGCGCGGATCGATGACGCCGAGACCCGGACCCCGGGCTCCTTCGAGCACAACGGGTGGGTGGTGCAGGCGCTGCAGGCGGCATGGTCGGCGATCAGGACCACGGCCGTGCCCGCGCACGACCCAGAGTCCGGGTCGCACACGGCGCAGCACCTCGCGCTCGCGCTCTCGGCCGCTGTGCGCGGGGGCCGGGATGCCGACACGGTCGCGGCGATCGCCGGCGGGCTGCTCGGGGCCGCCTGGGGGGCCAGTGCGGTGCCCCTGGGTTGGCAGCGCGCCCTGCACGGATGGGGCGGTGTGCGCCGGGACCTCAGCCGGCTGGCGGTGCTGGCCGCGCTCGGTGGCGGCTCCGATGCCCACCAGTGGCCCGAGGCCCCGTGGATGGGCTCGGGTGCCCGTCGCGAGCCCGCCCGCTGCGAGGCCAGCCCGGTTGTCCCCGGCGTCGTGGTGGGCAGCATCGGCTGCGTCTCCGCGCTGCCGGAAGGGGTCAGCGCCGTCGTGTCCCTGACCCGGCTCGGCGCGCTGCAGCACCCCGCCCCCGGCCTTCCGGCCCGCGATCACGTGGAGGCCTGGATCGTCGACAGCCCCGAGGCGGCGGAGAACCCGAACCTCGACCTCGTGCTGGCCGAGGCCGAGGCCGTGGTCGCCGACATGCGCGACGAGGGCCACACCGTGCTGGTGCACGGCGGCCAGCACTGGTCGACGCTGCGGGCCGCGGCTTCCGCGCACGGCCCCGCGGCGCAGGCCGTGCTCGGCCGGCTGGGGGTCTGACGCGGCGGGAGGCACCGCGGGTGGCGTGTGGCGGGCCGGGGCAGCGCGTGGGAGCCCAGCGCCGGGTTGCGGGTCGGTGGGCCCGGGGCCCGGGGCGGGCTGCGCCCGGGGCTGTGTCGGACGCGGGGGTGGTCGGGCCCGGGGTTGGTCGGCCCGGGGTTGGGCCGTTCGGGGGATTCCCGTTGGAGTTGGGTCGGCCCCGCGGGCGCGCAGGGGCGGCTGCACCTACGGTGGACCGACCGACCGACGGGATGGCGCGATGACGACTCTCGACCGCACTGACGCCGGCACTGAGGGCCTCGTGCTGCTCTCCCTCGACGGTGTGGTGCTGGCCGCCGACCCCGGCGCGCAGGAGCTGGTCGGGCCGCTGTCACCGGGTGATCCGCTGACCTACGGCGGGCGCCTGGCCGCGTTGCGGCTGGTCCTGCGCCGCGTCGCAGCGGCGCAGCCGGGAGTGGCCGTCCGCTCGGCGCTGGTGCTCCCCTCCGGCAGGACCGTCGACGTGCGGCTCGAGCGCACCGGGGCCGGCAACGAGGAGGACGTCCTGCGCGTGCTCCTGTGCCAGGAGGGTGGGGGGTCCGGTGCCCAGGTCCTTCCCGCAGTGGCTGGCGCGGGGGGCCACGGCGCCGGCAGCGACGTGTTCGACGAGACCCTGCGGGGCCGCTACCGACAGTGGCGGACCGAGCATGACGTGTTCACCGGCCTGCTGAGCGGCACCGGGCTCTCGGCGCACCTGGAGAAGGTGGCTCGGGCCGGAGGTGGTGCCCTGGCCCACTTCGACATCGACGACCTCGGCGAGGTCAACAGGCAGCATGACTCCCTCGGCGGCGACCTGGTCATCCTCGCTGTCGCTCGGGCGATCGAGCATGTCGGCGGCCCCGGCGCCGGGGTGGCGCGCGTCGGTGGGGACGAGTTCGGCCTCGCGCTCGCGGGAGTCACACCCGCGGCGGCCAGGGGGATCGTGGCCGACGTCCTGGCCGCGATCCGCGAACCGATCTGGACGCCCACCGGAGAGGTCCGCGTGACTGCCTCCGCCGGACTCGCCGAGGTCACCAGTGGCCGGTTCCCCCACCACGCCCTGCACCGGGCGATCAGCGCCACGTTCCTGGCCAAGCGCGCCGGCGGTGACCAGGTGGTCGTCGAGGTGCCCGAGGTCACGGTCTGGGCGACCGACCGGATGTCCTTGATGCAGTGGGTGTACGCCCTGCAGCACGAGAACGAGGCGCTCGCGCGCGAGGCGCGCACGGATGCGCTGACCGGCCTGCCCAACCGCCGCGCGCTGGAGGAGGCACAGTCCCTGCTGGTCGGTGCCGAGTACCCGGTGGGCGTGCTCTTCGTGGACATCGACCGTTTCGGTGACTACAACCACCTCTACGGCGACTCCGCCGGGGACCGATGCCTGAGCGCCGTGTCCCGCACGATGGTCACGTTCCTGCGCACGGGCGACCAGATCTTCCGCAAGGGCGGGGAGGAGTTCGTGGTCCTGCTGCCGGGGGCCGATGCTGCCGCCACCCGAGCGGCGGGCGAGCGGATCCGCAGCGCGGTTGCTGCGCGGCGCATCGTGCATGCCGCGAACGAGGGCGGGGTTGTGACGATCACCGCCGGCGTGGCGGTCACGGACCCGGACGAGCACCCGGCCGCCGCGGTGGAACGCGGGGCACGGGCGGTCTACGCGTCGAAGATCAGCGGGCAGCGCAACCGCGTGCACTGACTGGCGCAGCTGGGCGGTGCTGCTGGGCAGCACGCGCTGGGATGGACCCCACACGGCGATGGACCCCACACGGGGATGGACCCCACCGGGGTGCCGGTGGGGTCCATCCGTGCTTCCTGCGATTCGTTCAGCTCACGCCGCTGATGGCGATGAAGCCGGTGCGCTGGGCCGGGCTGATGTCCGGGCCGACCGTACCCTGGCCCCAGAACTTGTCGGAGAGGTTGCTGATCGAGCCCTTCATCGGGCTGATCGTCCGCCACCGGACTCCGGCCGGCTCGAGGTCGTTGGCCATGCTGGCCCAGGCCTGCTGCACGGTCAGCGCCGGGCGGACCTCCCACCAGAGGAACTTCACCGGGAACAGGTACTCGGCGAACCGCCGACCGGTGCCGCCGCCGACGCAGTAGGCGTTGGTGTCGAAGCCGTTGAGCAGGTGCAGCCCGGTGAAGGCCTGCGCCCAGCGGCCGAAGTAGTCAGCGCTGCCGTTGGTGTCGCGCAGCACCTGGCAGGACTCCAGCTGCATCCACTCGAGGTCCCGGTCGCCCCAGCGGGCGTCGGCGGGCGTGATGCTCGTGTCGTCGGAGTTGCCCTTGAACGTGAAGCCGCCGGGCCAGCCGTGGCCGGTGTACCACTGGGCGTCGACCTCATCCACGTACCGGGTGGAGGTCAGGGCGTCCCAGCCGCCGAACGAGGTGTCCTTGAAGTCCCGCTCGAAGGCGCTGGCGCCGCGCCAGTCGAACTGGACGGTCTGGCCCTTCGAGCGCATCACGTCGCGGAAGCCGTTGGCGCTGTCCTGGGCGCACTGCCACTCGTCGACGGTCTGCTCGATGCCGACGTCGAACGCCCCGCCGGCGCCGCCGACGCCGGTGGCCGACGCCTCACCGGATTCGCCAAGGGTGACCGAGGCGGAGGACACGATGCCGTTGGCGTCGGTCACCGTGACCGACACCGTCTCCGCAGCGAGCTCGCCCTTGGTCCGCGACCGCACCGCATAGGCGATCTCGGATCCGCCGGTGGCCTTCAGCCGCGTGTTGGACGAGGACCACCGCACCCGGTACGGGCCCTGGCCGCCGGTCACGTCGACGGCTGCCTTGACCTGGCTGCCGTCCCGCGCGGCACTCAGGTGCGCGGTGGGGGTGAACTGCGGCGCCGCGGGGATCATGCGGCCGGTGAGCCGGACCTGACGATCCGGCAGCGCGCTGGACGGGGCGCACACGTAGTGGGGGAGCAGGAGTTCGGCGGCGCCCTGGCCGGAGGCCTTCGCGGCCTTGAGCGGCGGCGCGTAGTAGGCCAGCGTGGGCGTGCCCTGCTTGACCTCACGTCCGTAGAGGGCGGAGCACTGCTCCAGGGCCTCGTCGGGGCTGATGATCCCGACGCTGCCGGCCTGGTCGACCGAGCGGATCGCGCGGGAGAGCTGCACCACCGAGCCGTCGCCGGCGAACGCGATGCGCTGCTTGGCGCCGGGGCCGACCACCGGCACGCCGGCGAGGCTGAACTGGTAGGTCACGGTGGTGTCGATCGGGGTGCTGGAGCGCAGCTTCCCACGGCGGTCGGAGATCTCGACCGTGGTGTGGTCCACACGGGGCCGGACCTCGAAGCCGGGCACATCCCCGAGCAGGGACTGGGCGTGCTCGAGGGCCTTGCCCTCGTCGAGGACCTCGATCTTGCCCAGCGCCGCCAGGTCGACGGCCTGCGCCACGGTGCGGCGCTTGCGCTCGTCACGACCGAGGCGCTTGGTCTTCTTGGCGACCTTCTTGGTGGGCACCTTGGAGAAGCGCTTCTGGTCGACGTAGGAGAACGAGCCGTCGGGCCGCAGCGCGAGGCCAACGCCGGCGGCCTTGGCCAGCTCGGCGCTCTGCTCGACGGTCATCCCCTCCTGCACGATCTTGAAGACGGGGGCCTCGCGGGTGTGTTCGTCGGCAGCCGTGGAGGGCGCGGCAACCGCGACCGTGGAGACGACGAGTGCGCCGACGGTGGCACCGACGGCGGTGGTGAGCGGGGTGCGTCGCATGGTGGGCTCCTTGAGCTAGTGGCGGGGCCGGGGCCGCCGCTTCGGTTCGGGCACCCCACCAGAGCGCGAACGCAGGCCCCTGATACATCACCGCCCGACCAATCTCGCCCGGATCCGCACCGGGAGGATGTATTTCGGCGCCGCCGCCGGAGTCTGCATACTGGGGGGCGCACCCGCGTCCCGCCATGTCCGAGCCCGACCCGGACCCCTCAGGAGGACCCCGCGATGGTTCAACGGGAATCGGTGACCGCCCTGGTCGACGGCGCGCGCGCCGGCGACAGCCAGGCGTGGGACGCGCTGGTCGAGCGGTACCTGCCGCTGGTCTCGGCACTCATCGCGCGCCACCGGCTGCGGGGGGCGGACGCCGAGGACGTCAACCAGACGGTGTGGCTGAGTCTCGTGGAGCACCTCGACTCCCTGCGGGAGCCCGAGGCGCTGCCCGGGTGGATCGCCACCACGACCCGCAACGAGTGCCTGCGCTGGCTGCGGCTGCACCAGCAGTCCACGCCCGTGGACCCGCAGGGGCCCTCCCCGTTGGACACCCTGAGCGTGGACCAGGACGTCGACGACGACCTGCTGCGCGAGGAGCGCCACCACGCCCTGCGCGAGGCGCTCGAGGAGCTGCCGGCCCCCCGCCGGGAGCTGCTGATCCTGCTGCTCGACGACCCACCGATGGCCTACGGGGAGATCAGCGACCGGCTCGGGATCCCGATCGGGAGCATCGGGCCCACCCGGGCCCGGGCGCTGGAGACCCTGCGCCGAAGCCCGGCCCTCAGTGCCTTCGGCGCCGCGGGCACCACCTACGCAACGAGGAGGCACTGACCATGTCGAACTGGGAGGATGACGACGCCCTGATGGCCGACCTCGCGCAGGCGACGGCAGAGGGCCGGGTGGTGACGGACCGGGCGCGCGAGGCAGCCCGCGCGGCGTTCGCATGGCGCACGATCGACGAGGAGCTGATGGCCCTCGGCCACGACTCGCTGAGCACCACCGGGTCGCTGGTCCGCGCGGCCGCCACCTCACGGGTGGTGTCCTTCGAGGGTCGGGGGTTCAGCGTCGAGCTGGAGTTCTCGGGGGAGCAGGTGATGGGCCAGGTGCTCCCGGGGCGTGCGTGCATCGTCTCGGTGCTCCTGCCCGACGGGTCCAGCCAGCGGGTCGAGGTGGACCCGTCCGGGTTCTTCGCGATCGAGGGGGTCGGCCGGGGTCCGCGGCGGTTCTCCGTCGAGCTCGACGGACAGACCCAGACCAGCCCGTGGATCGTGGTGTAGCGGGCAGCGGAACCGAACCCAGCGCACCGAACCCAGCGCGCACAGACCCGCCCCCGCCCCGAGCCCATCCCGACCCGCGCCCCGCATGAGCTACACGTTGTTGTGCGGCCCCGGGGTCAGGCGCGCGCCCACGCCGGGGATCGGGTGCGCCCGGGCGTGGGCCAGCACCGCGTCCGCGGCCACCCGCGCGCTCTCCCCGGTGTGCGTCATCCGCGCGGCGATGATGCCGGCCACGGTCGGGGTCGAGAACGAGGTGCCGCTCCACTGGGCCAGCCCGCCGAACTGCCGGGCCTGGCCGACGGCCGGCGGCTCCTGGCAGACGAACACGCCGGTCGGATAGGCGTTGACGAGGTCGACGCCGAGGGCGTAGACGTCGACCCAGCTGCCGAAGTTGGAGAAGTGCGCCCGCGCGCCGCTGGCCGTCAGCGCGCCGACCGACACGCTCCACGGGAACGCCGCGGGCCAGAACGGAAGGCGGTCGCCGTCATTGCCGGCGGCGGCGACCAGCACCGTGCCCTTGAGGTGGCGCAGGGAGGTCTCCCAGAACACCTGCAGGCCCAGCAGGGCCTGGTTCTTGCGGGTGTGCGTGCCCGCGGACATGCTGATGATGTCCGGGCCGAGCTGCAGCGCCTCGTTGAGCTGCACCACCATCGCCGACTCGTAGATGGCCCCACCGTGCGGCAGGAACCCCTCGACCCGCACCTGGGCACTCGGCGCGATGCAGCGCACCACGCCTGCCACGAACGTGCCGTGGCCGGCGTACGGGTGGATCGCGTTGGGGTCGATCGTCTCCTCGTCGCCGACCACGCCGGCCAGCCACGGGGTCAGCGGGTTGCTCGCTGCCGGTGAGTGCCACCCCGTGTCGATGACCGAGACCAGCACGCCCGACCCATCGGAGGGGTCGGGGGAGACGCGGGGAAGCGGATCTCGGGCCCGGGGCTCCTCCGGCTCGGTGGCCGGGCAGCACCCGCCGGTCGACTTGGGGGTGACGTAGAGGATGTGGTCCGGGGTGGCCGCCCCCGCCCCGAGCTCGGCGTCGATCCGCTCGAGTGCCGTGAGCGTGTCGAGGCCCGCAGGCAGGCGCAGCAGGGTGACCCCGGCGATGAGGTTGTCGGCCGGTTCGCCGCCGTCGAGGACGCGGCGGACGCGCTCGAGGCTGTCGTCGCGCACGAGGATGTGCTCGGGCCGGTAGAGGTACTCGAAGTCGGCCAGGTCGTCGGTGGCGCTGGCCCACCCGACATTGCGCTCCCCGCCGAGGGCTTCGATCACGATCTTGACCTGGGAGCGCACGCGCTCGCGCTGCTCGTCCTCGCTGAGCCGGGGGCGGTCGGGCTTGGGCTGGTGGCGGTCCGGTCGGACGGGTCTGGCCATGGCTTGCCTCGATCGGGACGACGACGGGAGCGCTAGCCTAGGCCCCCGGGGAGCCATCGGAACAGGCCCCGCGCGCGGTGCCTGATGGGCTGAGGGGTTCGGATGGTTCGCGACGATCGGGCCGAGGGCGGCGAGCTGCTGCTGCGCCTCGCGCTCTCGCGCCCGGCCGACGCGCAGGCCCGCGCGACGGCAATCCTGGCCGCCAGCACGGAGCCGACCGAGGTGTCGTACGCCCGGCAGGCCCTCGGGATCGTCCTGCGCGACGGCGGTGAGGTGGGTGCGGCGGTCGTGCAGCTGGATGCGGCGCTGCGCTCGGCCCGCACGACCGGTGATCCCGACCGGGTGGCCGATGTGCGCGCCACGTACGGAGCGGCCCTGGCGATGCAGGGTCGCTCCGGTCCCGGGCTGCGTCAGTTGGGGATCGCCGCCGACGAGGCCCACGGGCCCATGCTCGCCCGGGTGCTGATGCGACGCGCCTACGTGCTGTCGTTCCTCGGTCGCCACGCCGAGGCGCTCGAGGACCTGCGCCGGGCGCTGGCGGGGATTCGGGGCTCGGGGGACGTGGTGTGGGAGGCCCGCACGCTGAACAATCGCGCGAACGTCCAGATCGCGCTGGGGGCCGTGGCACGCGCCGAACGCGATGTCACGCTGGCCGAGGAGCTCTTCACCGCAGCCGGGCAGGACCTGGAAGCCGTGCACACGCTGCACAACCGCGGGGTCATCGCCTACCTGCGCGGTGACCTGCCGCAGGCGTTCGCCCTGTTCGACGGGGCGGCCGCCCGCTACGCGGCCCTTGGGGCACCGTCGTCGGACCTCGTCATGGACCGCTGCACGGCCTTGGTGACCGCCCGGCTGACCCACGAGGCCGCCGACCTGGCGAGGGTGGCGCTGGCCGGTGAGGACCTGCAGCCGCGGCACCGGCCCGAGCTCGAGCTGATGCTGGCCACCGCGGCGCTCACCCACGGCGACGCCGCAACCGCCCTGCACGCCGCCCGCGCAGCGTGCGGGGCGTTCCGCCGCCAGGGCCGCGACTGGTGGGTCCTGCGCGCCGAGCTGGCGATCGTGCGCGCTCAGTACGAGGCGGGCAGGCGGGGGTCGGCCCTGGCCCGGGACGCGGCGCGGGTGGCCGAGCGCCTGGCGTCGTCGGGGTCCGCCGAGGCGCCCGGCGCGCTGCTGCTGGCCGGTCGGCTGGCCGCACCGCGTGATCCGAGGGCCGCCCGGGACCAGCTCGTCGCCGCCGCGAGCTACCGCCACCACCCCTCGAGCCTGGTCCGGGCCACCGCGTGGCTGGCCCGGGCCCTCGACCGCGAGGTCGCCGGCGACCGCCGAGGCGTGCTGCGCGCGTGCGGGCGCGGGCTGGACGCGCTCGACGAGCACCGCCAGAACCTCGGCGACGCCGAGCTCAGGGCGCTGGTCTCGCTGCACGGGCAGGAGCTGGCGCAGACGGCGCTGCGTCAGCTGGTGACGGACGGCAGCGCCCGGGCGCTGCTGCGCTGGAGCGAGCGGTGGCGGGCCACCGCGCTGGCCCAGCCCTCCGTGCGCCCTCCGCGCGACGCGGAGCTGGCCTCCCAGCTGGCCGCGATGCGGGCCACCGCCCGCCAGCTGGAGCTCGCCCGGGAGCGGAACCTGCCCACGGCGGCCCTGGAGGAGGAGCGCGCGCGGTGGGAGCGGGCGATCCGCAGCCGGCGGCTGCACGTGTCCGGGGCAGGCGAGCGGACTCGTCCAGTCGACGCGGGCGCCCTGCTCGACCAGCTCGGCGAGAGCGCCTTCGTCGAACTCGTCGACGTGGACGGGATGCTGCACGCCGTCGTGCTGCGCGGTGGGCGGGTGCGCCGGTTCGAGGTCGGACCGATGGGGCCGGCCCTGCGTGCCTCGCAGCAGGCTCGGTTCGCGCTGCGCCAGGCGGCGCGCAGACGCCCCACGGATCTGACGGGGGTGGGGGCCCTCCTGCAGTCGGTGCTGATGGGCCCGGTCGTCGCAGCGCTGGGGGAGGGGCCGGTGGTGATCTCGCCGCCCAGCCCACTGCACGCGACGCCGTGGGGGCTTGTCCCCGCGCTCGCCGGGCGCCCGGTCAGCGTGATGCCCTCGGCGGCCATGTGGCTGCGCGCCCGGGCGGTGGCCACACCCAGCTCGGCCCGCATGGCGCTGATCGCCGGGCCGGGTCTGCCCACGGGTGGCGCCGAGGTGGCGGCCCTGGCCGAGCAGAACCCGGATGCCGTGCTCCTGCGCGACGGGCGTGCCACGGTCGAGGACTGCCTGGCCGCCCTGGACGGCGCGTCGATCGGCCACATCGCCGCGCACGGTCGGCACCGGCCGGAGAGTCCGATGTTCTCCAGCCTCGACCTCGACGACGGACCGCTGACCGTCCACGACTTCGAGGACCTCGCCCGGCCCCCGTACCGCCTCGTGCTCTCAGCCTGCGACTCCGGCGTGATGGCGGCCGTGGGATCCAACGAGCTGCTCGGCCTGGCTGCGGCGCTGCTCGGGCAGGGTGCGGCCGGTGTCGTGTGCAGCGTGACCGAGGTCAACGACGAGCAGACCGTCGCGCTCATGCTCGACCTGCACGCCGGGCTGTCGCAGGGAGCCAGCCCGGCCGAGGTCCTGGGCCGGGCGCGGCAGGCGGCCCGCGGCGACGTTCTCCGCGAGGCGACGGCTGCGTCGTTCGTCGCCCTGGGGGTGTAGCCGGCAGAAGCCGGCGCCTCTGTGGCAGGCTGCGTCCGCGCCGGGCAGGCACCTGCCCCGGCGTGATGCAGGGATGGGTCGAGGTGGCCGCCGGGCGCGGCCGGTGATGGGACGCTCATGACTGATGCCGTGATCGAGCAACGGGTCCTGCGGCTGTCGATCGTGCTCTCGGCGGTCCTCGGCGGCTTCGCCGTGCTGCTCGGGCTGATCTCGGGCTCGATGTCGATCGTGTTCGACGGGCTGTTCTCCGTCATCGACGTCGCCATGGGCGTCCTTGGCCTGTGGATCGCCCGGCTGGTCACCCGCGAGGCCGATCGCACCTTCCAGTACGGCTACTGGCACATCGAGCCCATGAGCCTTGCGTTCTACGGTGGCATGCTCATGGTCCTGTGCGTGTACGCCTTCTTCGACGCCGTGGGCAGCTTGCTCGAGGGTGGTCGGACGGTGGACCTGGGCCCGGCCATCGCCTACTCGCTGGTGATGACTGCGGCCTGCTTCGCCATGTACGCCTACGAGCGGCGTACCAACCGAGCAGCCAATTCCGAGTTCCTCCACCTGGATGCCCAGGGCTGGCTCATGTCGGCCCTGGCCACTGCCGCGCTGCTCGTGGCCTTCGTGTTCGCCTGGGGCCTCGGCTTCACGCAGTACGCCGATCTGGCGCCCTACGTCGACCCGGGAGTGCTGGCGATCCTCAGTGTGGCGATGTTCCCGATCCCGATCCGGACCGTGCGCCGGGCCCTGTCGGAGATCCTGCTGATGACTCCCACCGAGCTGGACGCCGAGGTCCGTCAGGTGATGGACGGGATTGTGGCCCGCCACGGGTTCACCGGGTACACCAGCTACGCCGCCAAGGTCGGCCGGGGCGAGTTCATCGAGATCCATGTCGTCGTCTCCCCGGACTGGCCGGTGGGCACGGTCGCAGATCTGGATGCTGTCCGCGACGAGGTCGCCGCCGCACTCGGAGCCCACCGCTCGGACTCCTGGTTGACGATCGACTTCACCGGCTCGCGGGAGTGGGCCTGATCGACTGCGGGGCCCGTGACCGGGGCAGCACAGCGGCGGAGGGGCAGCCGAGGTGGTGGCGCCGGCCCCCGGGGCCGCCGCCTCGACGACGTGGCCTGCACTCCCGGAGACCTGGTGTATCAATCACCCCCTGTCCGGCCTCTGTAGGGGTGGCTGGCGAACGTCGGCCACCACCGCGCCGGACGTTGCGTCCGGCCCACAGAGAGGGGGCATCATGCCCGAGCGACTTTCCCATGACGCGATCGCCGAACGGTTCCTCGAGTCCGGTTCCGTGAACTTCGAGGCCGTCGGCACCTTCATGTCGAAGTACGGCCCCGAGCTCGTCGCGCGCGACGACGGCCTGCACGGCGTCATCTACGGTCGGTTCAACACCCTGGCCTGCTTCCTGCGCGCCGACGACCTGCGCGGGGTGTTCGGTGGCCTGCGCGGCGTGGCAGGGCTGGCCGAGGCCGTGGACCTGCAGGAGCGGTAGCCGTGCTCCGCAGTGATCGGATGCCAATTCCGGCACAGGCGGGCCAGGTCGCGGCAGTCGTCGCGGCCTGGCCGGCCGCGGACCTGGAGCGACGCGTCCTACGGGCGGTTCAGTTCGCGTCGGTCGCCGTCGCCGACTTCGGAGAGACCGGGTACGCCGACCCGGTCCGACCCGCTCTCGGGTTCGGCCCCGAGAAGGTGGTGGCGGAGGCCGCGATGCTGGCCTACGTGGCGCACGGGGTCGGGTCAACCGCGGTGCGCGACGCCGTCGACGCGCTGGCCCGGCAGATCGAACCGCTGGTGCGCTCCCCGCAGGCGCTGGCCGGCATGGCGCGCAATCCCGACCAGGTGTTCCGACGCGCAGTGCCGCACGTGCTGCTCACCGCGCTGGGTCTGCCCGACGACGCCTTCGATGAGGTCGCCGCCGAGCTGTGCGATCGCGTGCTGGCCCATGCGATCGACCAGCCGCCGACCGTCATGGCCGAGCGCCGCTGGATCACCCGCCTCTGGTGCCGGCCGCTGCCCGTGCTGCCTGACCCCCGCACCGGCACCGTGCTGACCCGCCCCTTCGACCTCCTCGGCGGCTCACGCGAGGATCCCTACGGGCTGACCCACCTGCTGTTCTACGTGACCGACTTCGGTCGATGGCCCGAGCCCGGCGCCTGGCGCCCGCATGATGCGATCCTGGCCGACGTCGAGGCCCTGGTCCTGCGCTACCTCGACCACGGCGACTACGACCTCGTCGGCGAGCTGCTGATGGCCTGGCCACAGCTGCGCGAGGCCTGGTCGCCGGCCGCGGTGTTCGCCTTCAGGGTGCTGGCATGTGTCGAGGATGCGGTCGGCGTGCTGCCCTGCGGAAACGTGGACCCGGACCGGCTGGCGAGGTTGGCGGGCGCGCAGCGCAGGCGCTACGCCCGCGCGGCCTCCTACCACACGGCCCTGGTGATGGGGTTCGTGTGTGCGGTGGGGCTTCGCGAGGGGGGCGCGCCCCCCACGGCGATCGTCGGGCCGCAGTACCCGGAGGGGGCGTGGCGCACGTTCCGGGACGCACTCGACGGGCACCCGGGCGATTGGCTGCCCGTCTTCGACAGCTGCTCGGAGGTCGAGAAGCGCGCGCTGGCACCGATGCTGTGCGGCCTGGTGATCACGAAGGCGCTGCGTTGCTCGGACTACGCGGCGGCGCACGCCGCACTGGAGGCTGCCCAGCGGTTCGGACTGCCGACCCATCCCCTGCAGACGGCGGCTCACGATCTCCTGGGAGCCCTGGGCGCTGCCGCGCAGGTGGGGGCGATGTACGAGCGGAGGCCGTGAGCAGCGCGCGGAGTCGTGCCTCAGGCGCCTGCGCCGCGCGGAGCATCGGAGGACGACTGCCGGTGGGCCGTGGGCAAGCCGTCGGCGAAGGCCCGGAATCTCGTGGTCGTCATCGTCTGCCCGAACAGGTAGCGGAACCGGGCCAGCGCGAACGCGTGTGCGTCCTCAGCCGAGACTCCCTCGAAGGACTGTGAGGCGCACGCATCCTCGAGGATGACCACCTTGAGGCCCGCCATGCTGAGGTCATCAGATGTGGTTCCCACGCAGATCGGGGTGGTCAGCCCTCCCATGACCACGGTGTCCCACCGGTGCTCGGCGAGGATCTCGAGCAGATTCCCAGCCGCGACCGCCGAGAACCCTGTCTTGCGCATCACGAGATCCTCCTGATGGACCAGCCCCGGGTAGAACTCCGCGTTCTCTCGCCCCGACATCAGCGGATGGTGCGCGACGACGTCCTCGAGCGGCTCGCCATCGGCTCCCGGGTAGTCGCTCGGGTAGTAGACCTCCCGGCACATGATCACCCGGCCCCCAGCACGGCGCCAGCTCGCCGCAGCATCGCGGAACCTCGCCACCGCCGCCGGCGCGTCCGGGGTGTGCTCCCAGGCGCCGTCGCCGAACCCCAGCTGGTAATCGACCCCCAGCATGACCGTGTGACCCGGGTCAAGATCGTAGGGCTCGTCGACTCGTGGGTTGCTACCCATCGTCGCCTCCTGGGCAATCGGCGTGGGCCGACCCACCAAGGCAATCTAGCTCTGCGCGGTCAGGGTGTCCCCACATCCGGAGACTCCGCCATCCGGCTCCGCCGATGGACACTCGGGGGTGGCGAGGGCTCGGCCAAGACTCCACCCGCTGGCGAGGCTCGGCGAAGATCCGTGGGGGTTGGCCGAACTCTAGTTGGTGCAACCACCACGGATCACGGGGAGGCGGGGAGGCGGGAGCGGGAGGCGGGGAGGCGGGAGGCGGGGAGTCACGTCCGCATCTCTCGCTGAGTCCGCTCGTCAGTCGCCCGTGGGGAAGGCCGGGTACCCGCCGAACTCGCTGGCGCATCCCTCGGGTGCCAGCCAGTCGACGTAGTTGAGCGGCAGGTGGTCGTCGATCGAGTAGAGGAACGGCGCGCGTCGCAGGACCGGCAGCCGACTGGCCACGAACTGGACCACGGAGATCGGGATCGCGGCGAACGGCGCCTGCCGTACGGACCGCGCGGACCGGGCGACCCCACCGTCGCGGGCCACCTCGTACTGGGCGCCGAAGTGCCGGTAGTCGCCCAACCCGAGGGGCGGCAGTGGCGGGACCACGTCGCGCCGGTAGACGTAGCGCAGGAACCGACGTGCCTGCTGGCTGCTCTCCAGCTCCCCGGCCAGGCCGCGCCCGCCGATCATGGGCTGCCCGAACCCGTACACCGACTTCAGGTGCCTGCCGAGCGCGCGGTAGGAGGGGTCGTTGAGCAGGAGGACCGCCTGCAGCGAGGCCATGGCCGCCCCGAGGCTGTGGCCGGTCAGGTGCAGGGCTGCCATGGGCGCGGCGACGGGGGAGCCGTCGATGATCGACAGGCCGCGGCGGGCTCGCTCCAGGCCCTCGATCAGGGGGGAGCGGATGGAGCGCACGTTGCGGTAGAAGCCGGGGTGCACCGGATAGTCCGTGCCGCCCACCCTCACGGTCACCGTGCCGTTGTGCAGGTCCGCGTCGGTCATCCAGTTGGCCACGTCGAAGGGGCGGGTGCCCCGGTAGGCCAGCACGACGACACGGCCGTCCTGGCTCTGGACGAGGAACCCGGCCGCGACGATGAAAGCGGCGTCGATGCGTTCCTCGACCATGAGCACCCGACTGCTCGGCAGGCCCAGCCGGGTCACCATCCCGGCCAGGGTGCTCGGGATGCCCCCGAGGCCGACGACGTCGGCATAGGCGTAGGCCGAGATGACGGCCAGGGCGTGGGCGACGCTCGGGTCGGCCTCGCCGCTCGCGCCCGGGTCGTGATCCAGCAGCCGGCCGTGCAGGTCCGGGTGGACCGGGAACCGGTCTTCCTCCACGGCGCGGGAGCGCGCGGGCTTCAAGGGACGCAGATCCTCGAACGAGGGCCCGACGGCAGTCGCGATGAACAATGCGGAACCTCACAGGCTGCGGCGCGGCGGACGGGCCCCGACCCTACAGGCGGCCTCGCGAAGCCCGGGGGCCGGGCGCACGCGATTCCCGGGAAGCCGCGGTGCGCCCAGCCGGGCCCCGGGCGGGCACGTCGGCGGTGGGCGGGTGCGGGGCCTCGCGAGCGCCTACGCTGCGTGGGTGAGCAGGCGCCCGGCACGTGGTGCACGCCCCCGGCGGCGACCACCCGCCCCGCTGGGAGCCCTCGTGGCGGCTGCCGGGGCGTTGCTCCTTCTTGCCTGCACCGGTCCCGCGCAGCCCGCCCCGCCCACCGCTGGCCCACCGGACGTACGGGTGGTCGCCGCGTCGATCACGGAGGAGGGCCTGCGGGCCCGTCTCGATGAGCTGGGCGGGGCCACGGCCAGCTCCGACCGGTACCGGTCGGTCGGCAGCCCGGGCTATGCGGCCGCCGCAGCCCTGGTGGAGCGGCAGCTGGCTGCCGCCGGTTGGGTCGTGGACTCCGACACCCATGACGGACTGGCCTTCAGCGACGGGGGCGGCTCGTCCCTCGAGGTCGGTGATCGGGCCTTTGGCGTCGATGACCTGCGGCCCCTCATCTTCGCCCCGCCGGGCGACGTGTCCGGACCAGTCGTCTCGCTCGTGGATAGCGGCACCCCGGCGACGGCGGCCGGCTGCCGCGCCGATGACTACGGCAGCCTCCCCGCGGGCGCACTCGTGCTGGTCGGCCCCGGTGGCTGCCTTCGCCGCGACCAGGTCCTCGCAGCGCAGCGAGCCGGAGCGGCTGGATTCGTGGCGGTCCACCCGGACGCCGAGCCCGGCGTCGTCCTGAGACCGACGCTGCTCGATCCGCAGGGCCTGACGATCCCGGCCGTGTCCGTCTCCCCGGAGGCCGCGCGGGCCCTCGGCTCCGCCGCGACACACAGGTCCATCGCGCACCTGGTGACCGACGCCCGCAGTGAATCGGCCCCGACGCGCACGGTGCTCGCCGAGCTCCCGGGGAGCCTGGACGGGCGGGTCGTCATGCTCGGGGCGCACCTGGACTCGGTGATCGACGGACCCGGGATCAACGACAACGCCTCCGGTGTCGCAGCGCTGCTGGAGATCGCCCGGGCGCTGCGCGGCACGCGACCCGCGGCCACCGTGCGGCTCGCGTTCTGGAGCGGGGAGGAACTCGGGCTCCACGGCTCCCTGCGCTATGTCGACTCGCTGTCGCAGGAGCAGCGGGAGGCCCTCGTGGTCTACGCCAACGTCGACATGATCGCCTCACCCAACGGGTTCGCCGGCGTCTACGACGAGCCCGGTGCGGCCGCCGGCTCGTCGCGGGCCACGCAGCTGCTCAGCGCTGCCGTGACCCGCAACGGCGGGGCGCCTGTGCCCGTGGACCTCCACAGCGGCTCGGACCACTATGGGTTCGTGCAGGCCGGGGTGCCCACCGCCGGAGTCTTCTCGGGGTACTCGGAGCCCGTCACCGTGGAGCAGGCCGCCGCCTCCGGGTCGTCGGCCGGTCGACCGGCCGACGCGTGCTACCACCAGCCGTGCGACGACCGGTCGAACATCGATCTGGGGCTCGCGCGTGCCCTGGCCGCAGGGCTGGCCGACTTCACCGTCGAGGTGGCGAACAACCCGGAGTTGCTGACCCGCTGACGCGATCGTGGATCCGGCGGCACCGCCCCAGCGAGGGTCCGGGCGCCAGAACGCACCCGGAGCCCCCAGGCCCCGCGATTCGCAGGCATCGGCTGTCAGGCCCGTCAGGGACAATGCCCCCATGACGCACACGCTCGCCGCCCCCGCACCCGACACCCGGGAGGCCCCGCTGCGCGTGCTGCGTGAGGTCTTCGGCTACGACGGGTTCCGCGGGGCCCAGGCCGAGATCATCGACCAGGTGGTCTCCGGCGGGGACGCTCTGGTGCTGATGCCCACCGGTGGGGGCAAGTCGGTGTGCTACCAGGTGCCGGCGATCGTCCGGCCAGGCCTCGGGGTCGTGGTCTCGCCGCTGATCGCCCTCATGCAGGACCAGGTCGACGCGATGCGCCTGCTCGGCGTGCGCGCGGCGTTCCTCAACTCGAGCCTGGACGCCGCCGGGGCCGCCGAGGTCATCCGGGCGATGACCTCCGGTGAGCTCGACCTGCTCTACGTCGCCCCCGAGCGGCTGGTCACCGGTGGGTTCCTCGCCCAACTCGACCGGATCGACGCCGCCCACGGAATCGCCCTGTTCGCGATCGACGAGGCGCACTGCGTCTCCCAGTGGGGCCACGACTTCCGGCCCGAGTACCTCGGCCTGTCCGTGCTGGCCGAGCGGTTCCCGGACGTGCCCCGGATGGCGCTGACCGCCACGGCCGACATGCTCACCCGCGCGGAGATCCGCTCACGGCTCGCCCTCGGCGACGCCCCGGAGTTCCTCTCCAGCTTCGACCGGCCGAACATCCGCTACACCGTGGTCGAGAAGGCCAACGCCCGCGAGCAGCTGCTCGGGTTCCTGGCCGGGGACGCCGAGAGCCCGAGCCTGATCGGCTCCTCGGGCATCGTCTACTGCGCGTCGCGCAAGAAGGTGGACCAGACCGCGGCGTGGCTGTGCGAGCAGGGCATCACTGCGCTGGCCTACCACGCGGGCCTGGACCAGGCCGCCCGTCGCTCGGCCCAGGACCGGTTCCAGCGCGAGGACGGCGTCGTGGTCGTGGCCACCATCGCCTTCGGCATGGGCATCGACAAGCCCGACGTGCGGTTCGTGGCCCACCTCGACCTGCCCAAGAGCATCGAGGCGTACTACCAGGAGACCGGCCGCGCCGGCCGCGACGGCGAGCCCGCCCAGGCCTGGATGGCCTACGGCCTGGCTGACGTGGTGCTGCAGAAGTCGTGGATCGACGCCTCGGACGCGCCCGCCGAGGTCCGGCGCGTGGAGTCGGCCAAGCTCGACGCCCTGCTCGGCTACTGCGAGGCGGCCACCTGCCGCCGGGCGATCCTGCTCGACTACTTCGGCGAGCGCACCGGCCCCTGCGGCAACTGCGACACGTGCCTGACCCCGCCCGAGCTGTGGGACGGCACCGTGGCCGCGCAGAAGTTCCTCTCCGGGGTCATCCGCACCGGCCAGCGCTTCGGCGCCGGGCACATCATCGACCTGCTGGTCGGCAAGGCCACGCCGCGCATGAGCGAGCTCGGCCACGACCAGCTGCCCACGTTCGGGGTGGGTGCGGACCTCGACGCCACCGCGTGGCGGGGCGTGGCCCGCCAGCTGGTCGCCCAGGGCCTGCTGCGGGCCGACTCGCAGGCCTACGGAGCCCTGCGGGTCACCGAGGCTGCTGAGCCGGTGCTGCGCGGCCAGGCCCGCCTCGACCTGCGCCGGACCACCGCGAAGCCGGCCGGAAGGGCGGGGCGCCGGCGCGGCGGGTCCGCCAACGCCGCCAGCCCTGCGGTCACCCTGGCGGGCCCGGACGCCGAGCTGTTCGAGACCCTGCGCAGCGAGCGCAAGGCGATCGCCGACGAGCAGGGCGTGCCGGCCTACGTGGTCTTCCACGACGCGACGCTGCGCGAGATCGCCACCCGGCGCCCGGCCAGCACGGACGCAGCTGCTCGACATTCCGGGCATCGGCGCGGCCAAGGCCGATCGCTACGGCGAGCGGATGCTGACGGCCGTGGCACTGGCGGCGGCTCCGGCGGCCGCGGGAGCGGCGCAGGGCGAGCGGGACTGACCCCGGGCCGGCCCTGAGGCGGCCTGCGCGGGCCGCCCCTCGAGTGGGGCCGGCCTGTACCGTGGCAGAGCATGTCGACCCATCACCCGGAAGTGGGCAACTTCGCCGGACGCCTCGCGAGGATGGGTCAGGCGATCGATGACTGGATGGCCTCCGACATGCCCGACGCTCTGGCCTCGGAGGTCGACTGGGCCGCTGCCCTCTCGGGGCCCGTCCCCGAGCAGGGCATCGGGGCGGATGCCACGATCGAGGAGTTCCTGCGGCTCATCGCCGCCCACCCCCAGCGGCTGACCTCCCCGACGTCGTGGGGATGGATCACCACCGGCCCGACGACGGTCCCCGCCGCGGTGGCTGCCGGCGGGATGGTCCTCGCGCCACAGCGCCAGACCCTCTCGGCGTTCCACCAGGTCGAGGAGGTCTCGCTCGACTGGCTGGCGTCCGTGTGCGGCCTGGCCCCGCACATGCGCGGGGTCTACTCCAGCGGCGGCTCCACCGCGAACCTCGTCGCCCTCGGCGCGGCCCGCCAGCATGCTCTCGAGCAGGCGGGGTACGACGCCTCCGACCAGGGCCTCGACGGTCGTCGGCTGGGCATCTACACCTCGACCCAGGCCCACCACACCGTGCAGCGCTCGGCGGGGGTTCTCGGGATCGGCCGCTCCAGCGTGCGCGCCGTCCCGGTCGACGCCGAGCGCCGGATGGACCTCGGTGCGCTGGCCGCCGTCCTGGATCACGATCGGCGCGCGGGGGTCCTGCCTGTGGCCGTGGTCGCCGCGGCCGGCACGACGAACACCGGCACGATCGACCCGCTGCGCGGCGCCGGCGACCTGGCCCGGGCCTACGGGGCGTGGTTCCACGTCGACGGCGCCTACGGGCTGCCCGGGATCCTCGACGAGCGGGTCGCGGCGCTCTACGACGGCCTGGAGCTGGCCGACTCGGCGATCACCGACCCGCACAAGTGGCTGGGCGCCCCGGTGGGAGTGGGGGCCACGTTCGTGCGCGATCGCGCGATCCTGCATCGGGCCTTCACCCAGGAGCCGGCCGACTACCTCGAGGGCGCGTTCGCCACCGACGACGTGCAGTCCCAGCTGGACAGCATGGGCGTGCCGTACTTCGACTTCGGGGTCGAGCTCTCCGCACCGCCGCGCGGGGTGATGGTCTGGGCGATCCTGCGCGAGCTCGGCGTCGAGGGCCTGCGCGCGCGCATCGTGGCCGACAACGACTTCGCCCGGTACGTGGCGCAGCGCGCCCACGAGCACCCACGCCTGGAGGTGCTGGCCGAGCCGGTCCTGTCGATCTGCGGGTTCCGCTACCGCACCGGAGCCCCGGCCGACTGGGACGCGGTGAACTCCATGATCCTGCGCCGCCTGGCCCGCGAGACGCCCATCGTGGTGAGTTCCACCTTCGTGGACGGCAGCTTCGTGCTGCGGCCCTGCTTCATCAACGCCCGCACCACCACCGCCCACGTCGACGAGTTCCTGGAGCAGGTGGTCCGCTTCGGCGACGACCTCGCCCCCGCCTGATCGACCCGCGCCCGGGGGCTGACACGCCCGGTGGCGAGGGCTAGTTTGTGGGCCATGCACCCCAGGTGGGATGCATGCAGGTCCTGCCGGCTTCTAGGGGGTCGCCGTGCGCGCATCTCGTCCTGACATCGCGGGAACACACCGGATGCGCGTCGCGTTCAGCGCGCTGCTCATGGTGCTGACCGGGCTCGTCGTCCCGGCGGCCTCACCTGTTGCGGCTGCCCCGGCCCAGGGCTGGCTGGGGGTGGCGGGCGTGCAGGCCCTGCTCAACGCGTCGCCGGACGGCGTACCCGGACACTTCCTGACGGTCCTGGGTGGGCCCACCGCGGCCCAGCAGGCGCCGACGGACCTCCCGCTGACGGTGCTCAGCGTCGTTCCCGATGCCGGGCCGGCGGGTGCGCTGCTGCTGGTCCGCCTCGACCTCACCGACCCCGCCATGGCCAGGATCGGCAACATCGCCGCGGGCATGAGCGGCTCGCCGGTGCTGGTGCGTGTCGCCGGCGTCGACAAGGTGGTGGGCGCCCTGAGCTACGGCGACAGCTTCACCACCGACGGGCTGGCCCTGGCGACCCCGATCGAGGACATGCGCTCGGTCGAGGGCGCGGGGCTGACCTCCAGCGCCGTGGCGGCGGTGTCGACTCCGCGGCCGATCCCGCCGATCACTGTCGGCGGTCGCACGATCTCCCGCGTGGTCGTCGACGTCCCCGGCGCCTCAGCCCGGTCCGGGTCGCGGTCGATGACGGCCACCGAGCCGGGCACCGCCCACTTCACGCCGCTGCTGGGGATCCAGATCGGTGGTCTCCCTGCGCAGAGCCGGGCCTATCGCCGCTTGGCGAGCGCTGCCGTGAGCCACGGCCTGCGCGTGCTGACTCCGCACGGCAGTGGACCGGCCGGGTCGGCCGCGGGGTTCCAGACCCCGCTGGTGCCGGGCGCCTCGGCAGGCACCTTCTTCTCCCTCGGGGACCTGCCGGTCGGCGGTGTCGGCACCGTGACGTACACGACCACCGACGGTGGGGTGGTGGCCTTCGGCCACCCGCTGCTGTGGAGCGGAGCGACGGCGGCGTTCTTCACGAATGCGTGGATCGACGGGGTGTGGAGCAGCACGCTCGGCTCGTACAAGCTCGGCTCGCCCTCGGCCGTGCGCGGAACCCTCGTGCAGGACCGCGCCGCGGGCGTCGGGGCGCGACTCGACAAGGCTCCCGCGGCCGTCACGCTGACCTCCTCGGCCTCGGTCACCAGCCCGGGTCGCGTGGCCACCCGCACGGGGGTGACGCGGATCGCCCCGATCACGTTCGCCACCTGGTTGCGCTCCGACCTGCCCGCCACTGCGGCCGACCAGCCGGTGCTGCGCGCCGCCGACGCCGGGACGATGCCCGGGTCGGCGGCCACCACCATGACGATCACCGTGTCCGACGGCGTGCGTGACCACAGGATCCACCGGACGAACCTGTACGACGACGGCGACGACGTGCTGTGGCAGCCCGGGCTCGAGGTGTACGACGCCCTCGAGGCGGTCCTCGCCAACCCGAATGGCACGACCCCGGCCCAGGTCAAGGCGATTGCCCTGACCACGAAGGTCACCTCGACCCGGGCGCGGGCCACGATCCTCGGGATCACGGGGCCGGCGCTGCGGACCGGGGCGAACACCCTCACCGTGCTGGTGAGGGCCTACGGGTCGACCGACACCCGGAAGGTGCCCGTCACGCTGACCATCCCCGAGGGCATGCCGGTGCGCGGTGTCGTCTCGGCCAAGCCGGGTTCGGACGTGGAGGTCACGCTGGACGGCGGCTCGCTCGGGGCACTCGTCGCCAGCCTGAACGGCGCTCCCGCGAACTCCGACATCGTCGTGTCCTTCCAGCCTGAGGACCTCGACCTGGCGCCGGTGCGGGCCGTGGCCCGCACAGCCCACGTGATCCAGGGGTCCATCGACGCAGCCACCTCGGCCATCACGCTGGCGCCGTCGGCCGTCCGGATCACCGCGGGCCAGCGCCTGATCCTTCGCGGGGTCGTGGATCGCGCCCTTTCCGGGGACACGGTCCGGGTGGAACGGCAGACCCGGGGCTCGTCCACGTGGCAGAGCGTGGACCCGGCCGTCCCCTTGACCATCGTCGATGAGCAGGCCGGGTTCGAGGTCACCGACCAGCCGATGTTCAACTCCACCTACCGGGTCAGCTACCCGGGGTCCGGCGGGACTGTGCTGGGCAGCTCGGCCGCGGCAGAGGTCGCTGTCCGGGGTGCCGTCACGGTGCGGGGCTCCCGTACCACCCGCGGGTTCCGCCTCACGGCGGTGGTCACCCCGGCCAAGGCCGGGTCGAAGGTCACCTTCGAACGGCTTCGCCATGGCACGTGGCGCTCGATCAAGGCCGTCCGGACCAGTTCCGCGGGGCGGGCCAGCTACACGTGGCGCGTCGGCAAGGGCACGTACACCGTGCGGGCCCGCCTCTCCGGCTCCACCGCCCTGACCGGCAACGCGTCGCGGACGATCACCCTGCGGCGGTAGCCGAGCACCGCGCCGGCTGGAGGGGAGGTGGGAGGGCCGAGGAATCGGCCATCGGCGGTCCTGAGGGTGGGGAGTTCGACGAGCCCCGCGGGAGTTGCGTGCCAATCGAGGCTCCTGTGGCCGGCGGTGAGGAGTCCGTGATGAATCCGTCCATCGAGCCGGGGTGGTACGCCGACCCGAGTTCCAGCAAGGGACGTACCGGATCACCCAGTCCGGGAGCCAGGCGACCATCGAGGAGTACACCCCCGGACTGGGCCTGACCGCGAACGGCACTGGGACGGTCGACGGGAACGTGGCCTCGTTCGCCTTCGCCGCGGCGAACGGGAGCCCCTGCCCGGTAGCGTCTGCGGGCATGACGATCCCCGAGCCGTTGCGGGCGTGGTTGCTCGATTCGGACCCCGCCCTTCGCTGGCAGGTGCAGCGGGATCTGCTGGGCGAGACGCCCGAGGTGTGGCAGGCCACCCGGGCCCGCGTGGCCCAGGAGGGCTTCGGGGCCCGGCTGCTGGCGTTGCAGGATCCCGACGGGCAGTGGGCCGGGGGTGCCTACTTCCCGGCCGGGTTCGACTTCGCCGACCAGGCCTCCGGGCAGCCGTGGACAGCGACGACCTGGACGCTGAACACACTGCGCGACTGGGGGCTGGACAGCGCCGCGCTGGCGGGAACCGCCGAGTTGCTCTCGCGGAACAGTCGCTGGGAGTACGACCAGCTGCCCTACTGGGGCGGCGAGGTCGACTGCTGCATCAACGCCTACACGCTGGCCAACGGCACCTGGCTGGGCGCTGACGTGGCCAGCCTGCCGCCCTGGTTCGCCGACCATCAGCTCGAGGACGGCGGCTGGAACTGCCTGTGGGTGGAGGGCGCGACCCGCTCGTCGTTCCACTCCACCCTCAACTCGCTCATCGGCCTGCTGGCCCACGAGTCGGCCACCGGCGACAGCTCGTTGCGCGAGACGCGTACGCGCGGCGAGGAGTACCTCCTGTCGCGCCGGCTGCTGTACCGGGCATCGGACGGCAGCGTGGTGGGGCCCTGGGCGAGGATGTTCTCCTCGCCGATCCGGTGGCACTACAGCGCGCTGAAGGCCCTGGACTACTTCCGTGCCGCCGCCGGCCATGACGGCGCGGCGCCGGACCCGCGCATGGCCGACGCGATCGACGTGGTGCGGGCCGCCCGTCGGCCCGACGGCTCCTGGGTGAACGCGCACGTGTTCGACGGTGCCCAGTGGTTCCCGATCGATGTCCCCGAGGGTGAACCGTCGAAGTGGCTCACGCTGTACGGCACCCGCGTGCTCCAGTGGTGGGACGAGTCCCGGTAGGCGTGCCGGGCCGGTGGCGGCCCGCCGGGAGCATACGTGGGACTACGACCGCGTGCTACTGACCCGGATGATCGGCCGCGGTGCGCGGGGAGTCCGGACCGGGCGTGGCGCGGGGAACGCCGCGTTGTACTCGTCGCGGGCGCGCAACCACGCCAGCTGGGGGTCGGTGGTCCGCCACGTCGCGAGGTCGGGGGTGGCATCCGCGTAGCGCAGGTGCGTGATGGCCCTGGTTGCCCAGGTGGGGGCGTCCGGGTCGGGGGCAGCGGCCGGTCCGGGGGCCAGGGGCTGGCTCGAGGCGAAGTAGCAAGCGGCCTGGTAGGCCTCGAACGGGGTCCGCACGGCCTCGTGGATGGCGGGGTCGACGGGGGGCGTAACCCCCTGGCGCGTGGCGCTCCAGCCCAGGATCGTGACCCGATGCTCGATTGCCTGGGCGAACTCCCGGGCCGCAGGTGCGGCGTTGACGGCGACGTGAGCGCGGGTATCGACCAGCGCCGCGTACATGGCCTCGGTGCCCAGGGCGGCCCGTCTGGCCTGCGCGGTGGGGAAGTCAGCCACTGGGGTGCCGTCGTCGGCCAGGTACCCGAGGTTGATCGCGACCGAGACCCGGCTGACCATCGCACGCAGGACCAGCGGCTCGAGCCCGGTTCGGGGGCGTCCTGTGGTCGGGTCGAGACCCTCCTTCTCGATGAATCGCTCCAGCCAGGCGAGGTAGGCCCTGAGCTCGGCGGGGTTCGTGGAGGTCCGGTACCGGAAGTTCCAGAGCGCCTGCTGGGCCAGGAGGTTGCCCGGATCGGTGGTGACGGCGCGGGCGAGCAGCGCGGTACCCGCATCGGTGCGCGACAGGTCGGTGGTGGCAACGTAGTGCCAGCCGACGCCGCGCCACTGGGTCGCTCCGGCCAGGCCGTCGATCGCCATCCCGTCCCTGAGGGCCATCAGCGCGGCGGCGGCGTCCATGCGCAGCAGGTCGGGGGCGCGCTTCGGCTCGCCCTCCGAGCCGGCGCCCAGGTGCAGCTGCTCCCGGTCGACCAGCTCCCGGCCCACCATCCGACCGTTGCGGGTCACGGTCACCGTGTGCAGGTCCGCACCGGCGATCTCGACCCGCACCTGCCAGGGGTTCGTCGGTGCCAGCAGTTGCGCCACCCGGTAGGCCAGGGCCGCCAGCCGCCCCTCGGGCGTGGTGGAGAGCCCGGCGGTGGCCAGGCTCGTGGTGTCGGCACCGTGCGAGACCTCCAGGCCCGACGGCGGGGTTGCCCCAGGTCGAACAGCAGCGCAGCCACGTGCGCCGAGGCAGCGCGGTCCTCGTCGCCGTCGCCGTTCATCACGCTCACGGCGACGCTTCGCCCCTGGCTCCAGGCCCACGCCAGCAGGAAGGCGCCGAGCAGTCCACACAGCACGGCGGCCACGACACCCCATGGCCAGTACTGGCTGGTCGTCCACCCGCCCCACGCGGCGGTGCCCACCAGGGCGGCCGCGGCCAGCAGCAGCCAGCCCACCACCGCCTTGGTCTGCCGGCTCATGGGATCGATCGACGCCAGGCCGCCGGAGAAGTCGATCCAGCCGATGAACAGCCGGGCCAGGGTCAGCAGCACCAGCACGATCACCAGGGCGGCGATCGCCAGGTCGACAAAGGGCTCGATCACGGACGTGTACGTGTCGTCCCACGACGCGGCGAGCTTCTGGGGGCCGGACTTCGTGTCCGCGGCTGCCAGAGCCTGGGCCGTCTCGTTCTCCGAGTCGCAGGCCAGGGCGGCGTCGAGGTACGCCTGCGCCAGGGGCGAGGCCTGGGACGAAGGGGCAGCGCAGGTCTGCTTCTTCAGGGCGTCCTGCGCGTCGGTCAGCGCCGTCGTCGCATCCTGCACGGGGTCCGGCGACTGGCTGGGCTTCGATCTCGGGCTCGCCGAGGGTGAGGCACTCGCCTGGGCCGCGGCCAGGTTGGCGCTGGCCGCGTCGATGTCGGCTGCCAGCGGGACCTGGTCGGCGAGCTGCTGGGCCAGGGCGATGCGCCTGAGGGCCTCGTTGCGCTCGCTGGAGCACGAGGCATCGGGGGAGTCCGGTGCCGGTGCGTACCGCCGGCGCGGTGGTCGCCGAGGCGCCCCGCAGACCGTCGATCAGGCTCAGCGCCTGCTGGGGCAGGGCCGCGTTGTTCAGTGACCCGGCCTGCGAGCAGACCGTGTCGACCTCCGTGGCCAGCGACGGCGCCGCAGCCGCGCCGCTGACGAGCAGGGCGCCGGTCCACGCGGCGATGACCAGGGATCGTGTGCGGGTCCGCCGCACGGCTTCGGGGGGTCCGGTGCTCGCATGCGTCGCACCCCCTCCGCTGCCGTGTGCGTGGGTGAATGATGGCGCGCCGGCGGGCGGGTGTCCACGATCCGGCGCAGGCCGTGACCGGTGCTCAGTCGTTCGTTGTGGAGGATGGTGATCACTGAGCGGTGGGCCGACGGCGCGCGTATCGTGTCAGCATGAGGAGGTGACCGCCATGGATCGGTCGCCAGACGTCGAGCAGCATGGCACGAGCGAGACGGAGGCCGTCATCAACCTGCGCCCGGACCCCGACACAATCCGGGCCATCCACGATGAGGCCTTGGATCAGCAGGCGAGACTGTGCTTGGCTGGGCCGTCCCGAAGGAACCGAGCCGCTTGCGCCGGTGGATGGGCAGCGCCTGAGCCCGTAGGGGCGAGGTCCGGAGTCGTTCCGCAAGCCCGCCAGATCGACTACGGAGTTGTCGCCCGGTGCATCCGCTCGCACGCATCCCAGACGAGGCCTCGCTCCTCCGGAGTCAATTCTGCGGCCCGCTGTTCCACCACCCACGCGATCCGGTCCAAGTCGAAGAGGATCCAGGGGGTGAGGCGTGCGTCGGGCCGCCACTCACTCGATACGGTCATACTTCCCATGGACTCGAGAGTACGCCCGTGCAGGGGGTGCGACAGGGTCAACTGGCCCTGCGCGTGGCGCGCACGTCCCCAACCGGGCGGTGTGCGGCAGCAGATCGGCAAGGTGAGGGGCAAGGTCGTCTTCGGGTCGACGAAGGACAACATGGCCACACTGCCTTTCGAAGGTCATCGCGCTGCGCGTGGCGAGGTGGACAGGCGGTAGATGAGGAGCGACCCCTGCCTGCGTCGTCGCAGGTCAGGGGCCCGGTCGTTGGTGTCCGAGGGGGGACTTGAACCCCCATGCCCGTGAGGGCACTAGCACCTCAAGCTAGCGCGTCTGCCTATTCCGCCACCCGGACGTGGACCTCCCGCGTGCACTGGCGGGAAGCGACTGAAGGATAGCAAGCGTCCCCGCCGATCCACCAATCCCGACCGCGGCCGGGCTCACAGCGCGATGCCGATGACCAGCATCCCGGCGATCAGCACGGCCCAGCCCGCCACGATCACTGCATCGAGGCCCGAGTGGCTCAGCGTGCGGACGAACCCGGCCGCACCGGCCGAGCCTGCGGGCACATCCACGGCTGCCATCCGCACCGAGGCCAGAACGATCGCCAGCACGCACGCCGCGCAGATCGCGCAGAACGGGCACAGCGAGCCGATCGCGAAGGCCACCTGCTGCATGTACCAGGTGAGGAACGCGGCGAAGAACAGGGCCAGGCCCACGAGCACGAACCGGAAGGGGCGCGGGAACCAACTGCCCATCACGCCGGCAAGGCCGGCGGAGGCGAACATCGCGAAGAGCACGATCCCGATGGCTGCGTTGGGCGGGCCGAGCACGGAGGACTGCGGCGCCAGGAGGACGGGGGTGCAGCCGATCTGCGCGTTCACGTCGCACAGCGCGGCGCTGCCCGGGTCCTTGAGCAGGGCGATCTTCTCGACGACGGTGGTCATGCCCGAGGCGATCCCGAGCAGTGCCGTCACGAGCATCACCCACCACCACCCGCGACCCGGGGTGGCCTGTGGCGCAGCGGGATCGGGGTCGTGCTGGGGGAGCGGGTCGGAGTCGTAGTCGGGGTCAGCGCTGCCCAGGGTGATGCTCATGTGTCCATCGTCGGACCGTGCGCGCACCCGGCTCAGGGCCATTGGGCCCGAACGGCCCGGCCGCCGGGCCCGACCTCACGGTGCGGCCGCGGGCGCCGCGTACGCCCACGACGACCCTCGAGGTCGGCGGGCCGCGCCGACGGCGTCTCAGGGCAGCTGGCCGCCGTAGGCCATCGCCAGGCGGATGAGCCGGTCCTGGCCGCCGGTGAACTCGGCGAGGACCGCCTCGGAGGTGGCCTCCGCCGGCGTCAGCCATGCAAGGTCGATGGCCGACTGGGTCGGCACGCAGTCGCCGTCCACGGGTACGACGTAGGCCAGCGCCACCGCGTGCTGGCGCGGGTCGTGGAAGCCGGTCACCGACGGGTCGGGAAAGTACTCGACGACGGTGAACGGCGCGATCGACACGGGCAGCCGGGGCAGGGCCATCGGACCGAGGTCCTTCTCCAGGTGGCGGATCAGCGCGTCGCGGATGCGCTCCTTGTAGAGCACCCGCCCGGCGACGACCGCGCGCGACAGCGACCCGTCCGGACGCGCACGCAGCAGCAGGCCGACGCCCGTGATCCGACCGGCGGTGTCCACCCGGACCGGGACAGCCTCCACGTACAGGATCGGCAGGGTGTCCCGGGCGGAGTTGAGGTCGGAGTCGGACAACCAGCCCGTGGCGGTCTCGAGGATGTCGCTCATGGCGCAGATTGTGCCTGCCCGCGCAGGTGCCTGCTCCCACAGGCGCGCGCGAGCGGGCAGGATGTGCCCGTGGCCGACACCCCCGTGATCCCGGACCCCCTCGCCAGCGCCCCGGGCGACCCGCATGTTCCCCCAGTCTCCGGGCCGGGCCCCGCGGGTTCGGCGCTGGCTGATCCGGCGCTGGCGGCCCTGCCCGAGGCCGAGCGCGACGTCGTCGGCCTGCTGCGCGACCTGATCCGCATCGACACCACCAACGCCGGTGACCGCCCCGAGACCGTCGGTGAGCTGGAGGCCGCCCGCTACGCCGAGTCCGTTCTGCGTGAGGCCGGCTTCGACCCCGAGCCGTTCCACACCACCTCGCCAGGCCGGGCCGGGCTGGTGCTGCGCATCCCGGGCACCGACCCCGACGCCGAGACGCGGGCCCTGCTCCTGCACGGCCACCTCGACGTGGTCGCCGCCACCACCGGCGACTGGACCCACCCGCCGTTCACCGCTGAGATCGCCACCGATCCGGCAAGCGGACTGGACATGGTGTGGGGCCGCGGGGCGGTCGACATGAAGGACATGGTGGCGATGATCCTGGCGATCGCCCGCCACTGGGGCCGCACCGGCACACGGCCGCGGCGCGACGTGGTGGTGCTGCTGCTGCCCGACGAGGAGGCCGGCGGGGCGCACGGCTCGCACTGGCTGGTCGACAACCGTCCGGACCTGTTCGCCGGGGTCACCGAGGCCGTCGGCGAGGTCGGCGGCTTCTCCATGACGATCCGCGACGACCTGCGCCTGTACCTGGTGCAGACCGCGGAGAAGGGAATCGCGTGGATGCGGCTGCGCGCCGCGGGGCGGGCCGGGCACGGCTCGATGCTCAACGACGACAACGCGGTCACCACCCTGTGCCGTGCGGTGACCCGGCTCGGCGACCACCAGTTCCCGGTGCGGGTCACCGACACGACGCGTGCGTTCGTCGCCGAGCTCTCCGATGCCCTGGGCGTCGACCTCGACCCGTACGACACCGACGAGCTCATCCGGGTGCTCGGCCCGCTGGCCCGCATCATCGGGGCCACGTTCTCCAACACCGTGAACCCGACGATGCTGGAGGCCGGGGCGAAGGTGAACGTGATCCCCGGTGAGGCGCTGGCCCACGTCGACGGCCGGTTCCTGCCCGGGTTGGAGGACGAGTTCCTCGCGACTGTCGACCAGCTGCTCGGCGACCGCGTCGTACGCGAGTTCGTGACCCGCGACATCGCGCTGGAGACCTCCTTCGACGGTCCCTCGATCGAAGCCATGGGGGCGGCCCTGCGCGCCGAGGACCCGGGCGCCCGCCCGGTGCCCTACACACTCTCCGGGGGCACCGACGCCAAGGCGTTCAGCCTGCTGGGCATCCGCTGCTACGGGTTCGCGCCACTGCGCCTGCCCCCGACCCTGGACTTCGGGGCCCTGTTCCACGGCGTCGACGAGCGGGTGCCGATCGACGGCCTGCAGTTCGGCGTCCGCGTCCTCGACCGCTTCCTGCGCACCTGCTGAGGCTGCCCGGCCGCCGGGAGTCAGCGCCTGCCGCAGACCGGGTGGATCTGGTGGATCTGATGAGCTGGGCTATCCGCTCGCTCGTGCACGAGTGCCGGTGGGACGCTCAGGGTCTCGCCGAGGTCGTCTTCCTCGACCGAGGACGTGACGCTGCGCTGGGCGGGGCGCGTCGGTTCCGGGCGTGGCACTCTGGAGGTGTCCCGGCGGCGTGCCGGGGCCTCGGGACTCCCGACGTCCCGGGGATGGAGGCGGCCATGACCGTGCTGGTGCTGATCGGCCCGGTCGCCACCGAACCCGTCGAGCTGGGTCGGCGGGTGGCCTCGGGTCTTGAGTTCACCGCTCTCGTGGGGATCGGCTGCCGGGACGCCTCTCGCTCCACGGTTCGTTCTCTGAGCCTGCTGTGACGGCTGAAGCCCTCCGGCGAGGCCGACCTTGGCGGGGCATCGACCGCAGACCGGAGCATGATGGCAAACAGCACCCGTGAGTCCGCCGGTCTCGTCAACGAATCCCAGGGCCCGGAGTGCTAGACACGAACCGGAAACCAGATCAGGGAGGCCGCAGTGAAGGTACTGGTTGCCGGCGCATCGGGCTTCGTCGGGAGGCGGTTGTGCCCAGCTCTGATCGACGCTGGCTATGACGTGCAGGCCATGACGCGACACCCGGAGTCCTATGAGGGCGCAGGTGCAGCCGTCTATGGCGACGTCCACGATCCAACGACGCTGCACGAGGCTCTGACCGGATGTCAGGCCGCGTACTACCTGGTGCACTCGCTGGACTCTCCCGACTTCGAGCGTAAGGACGCCGATGCAGCACGGGCGTTCGCGGAGGCCGCCGCCGCGGCTGGGCTGCAGCGCATCGTCTATCTCGGGGGACTTGGAGACGATGACGATGACCTGTCCGCGCACCTGCGCAGCCGCCGCGAGGTGGAACAGCTGCTGGGCTGTGCGGGCGTACCGGTGACCACGTTGCGCGCCGGCATCATCGTCGGACATGGGGGTATCTCGTGGGAGCTGACCCGCCAGCTGGTCGAGCACCTGCCGGCCATGATCACCCCACGCTGGGTCCGCACCCGTACCCAACCGATCGCCATCGATGATGTGGTTCGCTACCTCGTGGGAGTGCTGGAACTGCCCGAAGCAACGGACCGCGCCTTCGACATCGGCGGTCCCGAGGTGCTCGAGTACGTCACCATGATGCGCCGCGTCGCGAAGATCCAGGGGCGCAAGTTCCTCGTGGTGCCGGTACCGCTGCTGACCCCGCAACTGTCGTCGCTGTGGCTTGCCCTGGTCACAGACGTCGACACTCAGACGGCGCGCGCGTTGGTGGACTCGATGACCAACGAGGTTGTTGTCCGCGACGACTCGATCCGCGCTCTGGTGCCGTTCGATCCGATGGGGTACGACGACGCGGTCCGCCTGGCCCTGGCCGAGCGGGCGCGGCAGGTGCATCGCAAGTGACGAACCAGCCTGAACAACCGCCGGATTCACGGGAAGACCACAGGAGTTGTGGGAAACCCCTCGGGTGACGAGTCTGCTGACAGGGGGACGGGGTCCATCACGGCTGCCCTGTACGACAAGGGCCGCGGTGGGGTCAGGTGGTGGGGTCGGGGTTGGGCAGGGTGCGGGTCAGGGTCAGGTGGGTGACGGCGGCGGCGATGATCGGGACGGTGAGCAGGGCGGCCAGGCCGGTGGTGCCGTACTGGTCGAACAGGTATCCGGCGATCGGTGCGGCGACGGCTTGGGCGGCGAACAGGGCCCCGATGACCAGGGCGAACACCGCGGCCCGTTTCTCCACGGGCAGTTGCAGGGAGGCGACCGCGTTCGCTGGCCCGGCCGCGCCGAACATGGCCCCACAGGTGATCAACGCCCCGGCCGAGGCCCAGGTCCCGCCGATGCTGAACCCGACCACCCCGGCCCCCGCCGGGGCGGCGATCAGGACCGCCGACCAGGTGAGCAGGGCGCGTTCCCGCCACCGCGACGGGACCGCCGCGGCCGCGGCGGCGGCCACCAGGGCGGACCCGATCAGCAGCCCGGAGGCCACCGTCGAGGCGGGCACGGTCGCCCCGGCCACGGTCACCGGGGGTAGGGTGCCGGCCAGGGGGACGGCTTGGGATTCGATCGCCACCCCGGCCCCGAGCGCGATCGCGGACAGGGTCGCGGCCGCGGTGACCGCGGGTAGGGTGCGCAGCGCGGCCCACCCGGCGCGCAAGCTCGGGGCGGTGTCCTCGGTGGCCCGGGTCCGGTTCGCCGGGTGGGTGATGCTGGCCAGCAGCACCCCGGAGATCGCGAACGTGACCGCGGCGAACAGCAGCGCCCCGGACACCGTGAACAGGCCCACCAGGACCCCACCGACGGCGTACCCGACGAGGATCGTCAGGTTCTGGGTGACCTGGTGGATCTTCGTCGCGGACACCACCTGATCCAGACCGACGATCTCGGGGATCATCGCCGAGCGTTGCGCCATGAACGGCACCCGGACCAGGCCGGTGGCGAACGCCACCGCCATCGCCAGGGCGGTCGTCGGGAACAGTGCCAGCAGCACGAGCAGGGCGGCCCGGGTGGACTCGGTGATCAGGAACACGGTCCGCCGGGGCAACCGCCCGGTCCGCACCGTCAACCACTGGCCCGGGCCCAGGGCGGGCAGCAGGGACACGGAGAACACCAGCGCGGACTGCAGTGCTGACCCCGTTGCACTGAACACCAGGATCGACATGGCCAGCCGGGCAGCCCAGTCACCGACCTCGGAGACCACCTGCCCGATCCAGATGCGCCGGAACGCGGAGTTGCGCCACACGCCGCCCGGCCGCCCGGTGGGGGTGGGGGTGGTGGCGCTCATAGGTGCCACTGTGGGCCCACACCCCGAGACGTCAGGGGACCCGGACCCCATCCGATGGTCGTGTCGCCGGCCACGCCCCGCCCCGACCCCGGCACCCCGGTCAGGTCCCGCCGGTCGCCGATCATCGCCCTGAGCTGGGCGAGGTCGACCGGCTGCGCGGCCCCCTTCTCGGCGCAACCGCCCAGCCTCAGACATCCAGGGCTCCGGCCCCGCTGCGCCAGCAGGAGCGAAGGATCAGCGCACCGAGACCGCGCTCCCGACCCGATCGGGTCAGATCCCGCACCCGCGCTGGCGCACGGGGGTGAGCGGGGCCGCAACCGCACCCGCTATCGGTGACTCGGCTCGGAGCCTTGAGCGCCCGTCGGCATCTTCGGGATCGCCCGTGGGCTCGAGGACCGCTGCCTCCTCGTCGCCGACGAGCGCGGCTACGGCGCGAGCACGCAGACGTCATCGGTCTGGCCTCCTGGGTTCACCTGCGAGCTGAGCGGGCCCGACGGCACGTCCGGAACAGGCACCGTCGACGTCAGCCAGCCGGCGGTCGCACTGCTGCTTTCCGGATGGACGCTCGGCTTCCCCATCGCCTGGCTCGTCCTGGGGCCGTGGTTCGCGTGCGGCAGACCTCGCGGGACGAGTTCCTGCCGCCCGGCTGAACGCCAGACGAGGCGCGACGCAGCCTCTTCCGCCTGCGCGGGGATCGCCGTTCAGCCCTCGTCACTCGGGTGCGGTCCGGCCACGGTCGGTGCTGGCCCGTCTCAAGCGGACTGCGTGCGTCGCCGATGGATCAACCATGGTTGTCGCGACCACACCTCAGCGACGCGTGGCTGCACTCTGGCTGATGCAGCTCTGCGTGGGGATGACGGCTGTGGCGGCGTACTACTTCCTCGTGCCCGAGCAACTGGTCGACCCAGTGGGCGTCGCTGATCGGCGTGTTCGGGGTCGTGTCCATCGTGGGGGGAGTGCACCTGTGGCGGCCCGAGTCGCGGGCGCCGTGGTACCTGCTGGCTGCGGGTGTGGCGTGCTACGTCCTCGGCGACTTCATCTACATGCGGTTGACCGAGCAGTTCGGGTCCGAGCCCCCCTTCCCGTCCGTGGCCGATGTCGCCTACTACGCGCTGTACCCCCTCCTCGGCGCCTCCCTGTTCCTCACGTTGCGGCGGCAGATGCCGGGGCGTGACCGAGCCGGGCTCGTCGACGCTGCCCTCATCACGGTCGCGGCCGCCATCCTCTCGTGGACCTTCCTCATGGCCCCCTACGCCAGTGACCCCACCCTGGGACTGTCCGAGAAGCTGGCCTCGATCGGGTATCCCCTGGGCGACCTGCTGCTGATCGCCCTCCTGGTCCGCCTGCTCCTCACCCCCGGCAAGCGGGTGGTCACCTTCCGCCTGCTCGTGGCCGCGCTCGCGGTGAACCTGGTCGCCGACATCGTCTACTTCTTCCAGCTTCTGGCCGGCACGTTCGAGTCCGGCGGCCTCGTGGATGTCGGGTGGCTCACGGCCTATGTCCTGTTCGGCACCGCTGCGCTGCACCCCTCCATGCGTCACTACGGGCAGCGGGTGGAGTCGGTGGCGCCACCGTCGAACCGGAGACTGGCGGTGATGGCAGCCGCGGCCCTGACCGCCCCGGTGCTCATCGCGGCCCGGGCACTGCGCGGAAACTACGACGAGATCGCCGTCATCGCGGCGGGCTGCATGGTGATGTTCCTGCTGGTCCTGGTCCGGATGAGCGGACTGCTCGACGAGGTCGAGTCGCAGCACGACCAGCTGCAGGTGGCCTTCTCGGACCTGGAACGGGCGCAGTCCGAGCGCAAGCTCCTGCTCGACAGGACCGTTCATGCTGCCGAGGAGGAGCGGATCCGCCTGGCGGCCAACCTGCACGATGGTCCGATCCAGCGACTGGCATCGGTGTCGCTGACGCTGGACCGCGCCATGCTCCGCCTCGACCGGGGTGACGCGGTCGTTGCGGGGGACCTGCTCGAGCGGGGGCAGGACGAGCTCCAGGCCGAGGTCGAGGCCCTGCGACGGATGATGAGCGAGCTCCGGCCCCCGATCCTGGACGAGGCCGGCTTCGAGGCCGGTGTCCGGGACCTGGTGGACGACTTCGCCGAGCGCACCAACGTGGGTGGGCGGGTCAGTGGAGCCCTGCTCACGCCGCTGCCCGCTGACACCGAGACGGCGCTCTACCGGGTTGTCCAGGAGGCGCTCTGGAACGTGGCCAAGCACGCTGACGCCACAGCCGTGGAGGTCGAGGTGCGTGACCGCGGTGGAGTCGTCGAGCTGACGGTGACCGACGACGGGCAGGGCTTCCGCCCGGCATCGTCCACGTCACTGCTGCGTGACGGGCACTTCGGGCTGGTGGGCATGCGCGAGCGACTCGAGTCGACCGGAGGACTGCTGGTCGTCGAATCGGCACCGGGTGCAGGGACGCGACTCACCGCGAGGGTTCCGCGGATGGTGGACCAGGGCCGCGAGGCACGCATCCTCGAGGGGGCAGCATGATCGCGACACTGCAGGAGCGTCCCGCAGCGCCCCCACCGGGGGTGCGCCGCCCTGTGGAGGTGACCGCGCGGGCGGGCCTCGGCGCTGCCACGAACCGGCTGCCTCTCCCCGCCCATTCGGAGCAGCGACGGCCCGCAGGCACCGCCAGGCTCGTCCTGGTCGATGACGATCGTGCGCTGCGACTGGCCCTGCACGAGCTCCTGGTGGATGCGGGGTACGAGGTGGTGGGCGAGGCCGGGAACGGCGCCGACGGGCTTGCCGTGATCTCCGAGGTCAGGCCCGACGTGGTCCTGCTCGACCTGAGGATGCCCGGAGTGGGCGGCGTCGAGGTGGCGCGTGAACTGCGTCAACGCTCCCCGAACGTCAGGGTCATCATGTTCTCGGCGTATGCCGATCTCGGCCTTCGGAGCATCATGTCCGAACTGGGTGTCTCGGAGTACCTGATCAAGGGCTGCCCCTCCCGGCGCATCGTGTCGGCGATCGAGACCGCCCTGGCCGAAGACCGGAGGGCCTCGTGACTGGCCCCACCCGCATCCTCGTGGTCGATGACGATGCCGGCCTGCGCAAGGAGCTCAGACAGCTGCTGGAGGACGCGGGGTACGACGTCGTGGCCGAGGCCTCGAGCGGTTTCCAGGGGGTCGCACTCGCGCGGCTCGCCCGCCCCCACGTCGTCATCAGTGACCTGCGGATGCCCGGCGACATCGGTGGCCTCGACCTGGCTGCCGAGCTCCAGGGCGAGATACCCGTGATCATCCTGTCTGCCTACGACGATCCCGGCCTGCAGGCGCGCGCCCGTGAGGCCGGAGCCACCTTCCTGGTCAAGGGGTGCCGCTCGCGGACGCTCTTCGCTGCGGTCGAGCTGGCTGCCAGCCCGGTCGAGGGCATCCCCGCATGAACGGCACTGGGTTCTCGCGCGTGGGGCCCTTCGCTGCCGGTGCTGCCGCCGCGCTGATCGGGTCGGGCATGGCCCGGGCGCGCGCATCACGGCCTGGGGTGGAGCGGCCTGAGCGCTCGCAGCCGGCGCCGTCCGTCCCAGCCGTGGACCGCGTGGTGGCGCGCGGGGACGCCGAACGGCGCAGCCTGGAGAGCCAGCTGCAACGGCTGGAGCACACGGACCATCTCACCGGTGCGGCCAACCGGGTCCGGCTTCGTGACCAGCTCGCCGAGATGCTCGGGGCCCAGGAGGCCACCGGGGCCCTCCTGATCCTCGATCTCGACGACTTCAGGCTGGTCAACGAGCTGTACGGCCACACCCATGGCGACGTCCTGCTCGTAGAGGCCACCCGCCGGCTGGAGATCGTGGCGCGCCAGTTCGAGGGTGCCTGCCTTTCGCGGCTCGGCGGCGACGAGTTCGCCCTCCTGTTGCCCGACGTCTCGCTCGCGGAGATGCGCTGGGTGTGCGCAGGCCTGCTGAACCGGCTCCGCCAGCCGGTGTCCCTCGGGTCCGCCGAGATCGAGGTGGGCACCAGCATCGGCCTGGTCATGCTGGATGCCGATCGGCACGAGGTCGACGACGCCCTGCGTGACGGGGACCTGGCCATGTATGCCGCGAAGGCGGCCGGCAAGAACCGGTGGAAGCAGTTCGTGCCAGCCATGCACGATGATCTCGTCGCGCGCCTGACGTTGGAGGCGGACCTCGCGGTCGCCATCGACGAGGACCAGCTCGATGTGCACTACCAGCCCTTGGTCCGCCTCGATGGCCAGAGGATCGTTGGCGCTGAGGCGCTGGTCCGATGGAACCATCCGACGCGCGGCCCGATCCCCCCGGAGGAGTTCCTATTCGCCGCTGAGCGCGGCCCGCTGATCCACCGGCTCGGTTCCTGGATCCTCAAGGCCGCATGCCAGCAACTGGTGGATTGGTCTGCGGAGCTGGGTGCCGACGCACTGGACGAGGTGGCGGTGAACGTCAGCCCCCGTCAACTCCTCGACCCGCACTTCGCCGAGACCGTCGCTGAGGCGCTGGCCGTGACGGGCCTCGATCCCGGGCGACTCGTCCTGGAGATCACGGAGAGCACGGCGATGGCCCCGAACAGCTTCGAGCAGCTGCTGGCCCTTCGGGCGGCGGGCGTTCGACTGGCCATCGACGACTTCGGCACGGGGCATTCGTCACTGTCCCGGCTGGCGGTGCTCCCGGTTGACACGCTGAAGGTTGACCGATCGTTCGTCGGGGCAATACCCGAGGTTGGGGATGCCCCGCTGGTGCGCGCCATGATCGCGATGGCGCACAGCCTTGGCCTCGGCGTGGTTGCCGAGGGCATCGAGACGGAGCGCCAGAGGGACTACCTGACCGAGCTCGGCTGCGAACACGGCCAGGGCTACCTGTTCTCGCGACCAGTTCCGGCCGCGAGTCTGGCCAGCCTTCTGGTCCGCGCAGCCGCGTGACCGATGAGCCGCACGTTCCACGTGCGGGGTGTACGGGGCTGGTGTCGCGCGAGCCAGAGCGCCGGCGTGCCACGCGACTCCGAGCACCAGCCCCGCCGCCGGGGCGACGAAATGGCTCACCCAGCCCGCGGCTGAGAGGTCCAGGGCCCGGACGAGCACGTCGAGGACGGCGACGACCGCGATGGCTGCGACCAGCAGCAGCCACCCCACGCGGTTCCAGGCGGAGATCATCGGCACTGCGAGCACGAGCAGCAGCAGGTAGACCGGCAGGAACCACCGTTGCAGGGCGACCCCCCAGCCGACCTGGGCCAGGACCTTGGGCGGCGCGTCCAGCAGGACTGCCACGCCGACCGCGCCAGCCATGATCCCGACGAACCATGTGTCGCAGCAACCCGTACGAACCTGGCGTGCGTCCAGCCCGCCCAGTGGCCACCGCGGACCGCCGTCCGCACACCAGACACGAACACGGTCAAGCAGTGCGGGGCTCACGCCGGCGCGCCGTGATAGGTGCCTTGACCCTGGGCGGCTCGTAAACATGAGCAGACCGAGGATCCACCGGCCCAGGCGCGCCGGGTGGTCCGATGGGCCTGGCAGAAGACCGCCTACCGCGGTCCCATCAGCACCCCGGGTGTCCCGCGAGTCACCGCGGGGGGGGGTCGGCCTCAGTGGACGCCTGCGGTGCGCCGCGGGGCGCCGTGGCGTGCCCGATGGCGTGCATCGGGTTGCTCGGCAGCGCCCCGAGTTGGGTCAGTCGGGTGCAGAACCTGTTCCAGCTCGACCAGGCCCGGGTCACCGTGGGGGCCGCGCGGTCCGCGGCGTAGGCGGTGAACCCGGCCTGCTGGCGGGCCACGGTCAGGTCGGCGACCCACAGCGTGGCCGGGTCTTCGGCCATCAGCGCGCTGACCTGCGTCAGGTCGCTGCGGTAGGCCACCACCGTCGCCTGCGCGGCCTAGAGCGCCTGCAGGTGGTTCAGGAACCCCTCGATCGCCACGGTCAGCGCGGTGCCCGGGCTCACCGGGGAAGTCGTGTCCGCCACGGCCGCCCCCTATCTCCGAATGAACTCCCAATAATGACACTGATTGGGAGTTCGGATCGGTAGGGCGGTTCTTGCAGGGGCTCGACCTCCCGGCCCGCTCAGATCCCCGCGGACACCTCGTCGAGTGCTGCCCGGATCTCCGCGGGCAGGGTCAGCTCCTCGGCGCGCAGCGCCCCGCGCAGCTGGGCCGCGGTGCGCGAGCCGAGCAGCACGGAGGCCACGCCGGGCCGGTCGCGCACCCAGGCGATGGCCACATCCACCGGTGCCACCCCCAGGCCCTCCGCCGCCGTGCACACCGCGTCGACCACGCGGCGGTGCTGGACCGTGAGGTACTCGCTGACGAAGCCGCCGAGGTGCGGGGAGGCGCCCCGGGAGTCCGCAGGAGTGCCGTGGCGGTACTTGCCGGTGAGCACGCCGCGCCCGATCGGTGACCACGCGAGGATCCCCGCGCCCACGGCCTGGGCGGCGGCCAGGGTGTCGACCTCCGTGCTGCGCGCGAGCAGCGAGTACTCCACCTCGTTGGCCACCAGGGCCAGCCCGTGGCGGTGCTCGGCCCCGGCAGCGGCCAGCGCCATCTGCCACGGGCGGTAGTTGGAGACACCCACGTAGCGGGCCTTGCCCGACTGCTGGGCCGCAGCCATCGCGTGCAGGGTCTCCTCGATCGGGGTCGCGTCGTCCCAGCCGTGCACCAGCCACAGGTCGACGAAGTCGGTGCCCAGCCGGGTCAGGGAGCCCTCGAGTGCGCGCAGGAGGTGCCGGCGCGAGGCGTCGAATCGGCGGTCGGCGCTGCGCCTGCCCCCGGCCTTGGTCACGATGACGACCTCGTCGCGGACCCCGGCCTCGTTCACGAGCGTGCCGAGCAGCTCCTCGGCGGCGCCCGAGGCGTACACGTCGGCGGTGTCGAACAGCGTGCCGCCGGCCTCGACGAACAGGCTGAACTGGTCGCGCGCCTCGTACTCGTCGGTGTCACGGCCCCAGGTCATCGTGCCGAGTCCCGTACTGCTGACCTGCAGCCCGCTGCGCCCTACCGCCCTGCTCTCCATGGCCCGGAACGGTAGCGGGTCCGCGGGGGAGCGCCGGCCAGGGGCTAGGCTCGGCGCGGCGCAGCCGGGCTCGGTGGCCGCGCCCTCTACCTGGAGGACCGCATGCCCGAATCCCGCCTGCCGCAGGCCAGCCCGACCCGGTCCGGGGTTCGGCGATGATCGCTACGCTGGCCGCCGCGGCCGAGACTGCCCCCGAGCCGGTCACCTGGTTCCAGGCGGTGATCCTGGGAGTCCTCCAGGGCCTGACCGAGTTCCTGCCGATCTCCAGCAGCGCGCACCTGCTGATCTTCAGCCAGATCTTCGGCTGGAGCGATCCCGGTGCGGCGTTCACCGCGGTCACCCAGATCGGTACCGAGACCGCGGTGCTCATCTACTTCCGCCACGACATCGCCCGCATCATCCGGGCCTGGTTCGGCCAGTTCACCGACTCCTCGCTGCGCGGCACGGCCGACGTGCGCCTGGGCTGGCTGGTCATCTGGGGCACCATCCCGATCGCGCTGCTGGGCTTCGTGTTCTCCGACCAGATCGAGACGGTCGCGCGCAACCTGTGGCTGGTGGCCTGCACGCTGATCCTGTTCGGCATCATCCTGGGCATCGCCGATCGCACGGCGCGCGCGTTCCGTGGCCTGGACGACCTCACGATCCCGCACGGCCTGGTCTATGGCGCCTGCCAGGCGCTGGCCCTGATCCCGGGCGTCTCGCGCTCGGGCGCCACGATCTCCGCCGGCCTGTTCATGGGCTACACCCGCGAGGCGGCCACCCGGTACGCGTTCCTGCTGGCCATCCCCGCCGTGCTGGCCTCGGGGCTCTACCAGGCGCTGGACATCGGCAGCGACCCTGCCGTGTCGTGGGGGCCGACGATCCTGGCCACGATCATCGCCTTCGCCGTGGGATACGCGGTGATCGCGTGGCTGATCCGTTACGTGTCGACCAACTCCTACATGCCGTTCGTGATCTACCGGATCGGCCTGGGCCTGCTCGTGCTGGGCCTGCTCATGACCGGGGTGCTCACCTCCAGCTGACCGGGCATCCGAGTGCCCTCGCCGCGCAGTGGGATGCGCGCGGGCGCCTGGCCGGCCAGCGGTGCGGCGGGATCTCCCCGCCTACAGCCAGTCGGAGCGCTTGAACGCCCGGTACATGAGCGCCAGCGACCCGGCCATCGCCAGCAGCACCATCGGGTAGCCGTAGCGCCACGACAGCTCAGGCATGTACTGGAAGTTCATGCCGTAGATGCCCGCCATCGCCGTGGGCACCGCCAGCATCGCCGCCCAGGCCGCGATCTTGCGCATGTCGGTGTTCTGCTGCAGGCCCAGCCGTGAGTTGGAGGCCTGCAGCATCGTGACCAGCAGGCTCTCGTAGCCCTCCACGGCGTCGTTGGCGCGCAGCAGGTGGTCGCCGACGTCGTGGAAGTACGCCCGCAGCGACTCCGGGATGTTCTCCATGCTGCCGGCCACCAGCCGCTGGGCCAGCGGCACCAGTGGTGCGACCGCGCGGCGCATCTCGAGGTTCTCGCGCTTGAGCAGGTAGATCGCCGCGCTGTCGTCGGTGATCGTGGGGGAGAACACGTGCTCCTCGATGGTGTCGAGGTCGCGGCCGATCTCGTCGGCGGCCTCGAGGTAGTCGTCGACGATCGCATCGATGATCGCGTGCACCGCTGCCAGGGGACCGTGGGCCAGGAAGGCGGGGTCGGCCACGGTCTTGGCGCGCACCCGGGCCAGGGCGCCGACCGGGCCCAGGCGCACGGTCACCACGAACGAGGGCCCGATGAGCAGCGTGATCTGGCCGGTCTCGATGGAGGACGTGTCCTCCTCGTAGCTGACGATCTTGAACAGGATCAGCGCGGTGCGCCCGTCGGGGCTGAACTCGGCCTTGGCGCGCTGGCGCGGGTTGAGCGCGTCGTCGATCCACAGCGCGTTGATGCCCAGGACGTCGGCCAGGGACTCCAGCTCGGTGCGCGTCGGGGCGGCCAGGGCCATCCACAGGAAGTCCGACCGGTCGTCACTGGCGCGCGCGTACATGGCGCTGGTCAGGGCCACCGCGTCCGGGGTCAACGTGCCCGCAGCCCGGATCACCTGCGAGTGCCCCGTATCCACCTCGACGCCGTTGCAGTACCGGCCCATGCCCACGATCACGCTGCGCATGATGCCACCGCGCACCCCCGATGGGGGTGGCTACTCTGACGCCGTGACCACGATCCTTCTCGTCCGGCACGGGCGCACCGCCGCCAACGCCAGCGGAACGCTGGCCGGGCGCACCCCGGGGGTGACCCTCGACGCCACCGGCCGACGCCAGGCCCGCAGCCTGGGCACCCGCTTGCGCGAGGTGCCGCTGACCGCGATCGTGCACTCCCCGCTGGAGCGCTGCGTGCAGACGGCGGGCGCGCTGGCCGCCGCCCGCGCCGAGCCCGTCGCGCTGCACGCCGAGGACCGGCTGACCGAGTGCGACTACGGCCAGTGGACCGGTGGCGCGCTGGCCGAGCTGGCCAAGGAGCCCCTGTGGGAGACGATCCAGGCCCAGCCCTCGGCGGTCACGTTCCCCGGCGGGGAGTCGATGCAGGCGATGGCCGACCGGGCGGTGGCCGCGGTGGCCGACTGGTCGGCCCGGCACCCTGACGGTGTGCTCGCGCTGGTCTCGCACGGCGACGTGATCAAGGCGGTGCTCTCCCACGCCCTGGGCCAGCCGCTCGACGAGTTCCAGCGGATCGCCGTCGGGCCCGCATCGTTGAGCATCGTGCGCTGGGGGACGCCGCGGGCGATGGTGCTGCGGATGAACGACACCGGCCGAGCCCTGCCCGCGCTGGCCACCTCGGGCCGCCCGACGGTCGGCGGAGGTGCGGGCTAGTCTGGCGACCATGGCCCGCCAGATCCTCGTCCACGACCCGGTGGAGCGCTTCGTGGTGGGCACCGTGGGGATGCCCGGTGAGCGCACGTTCTTCATCCAGGCCCGCACGGGCTCGCTGATCAGCAGCGTCGCGCTGGAGAAGCAGCAGGTCTCGTTGCTGGCCGACCGCGTGGCCGACGTGCTGGCCGACGTGGGTCGGCGCTTCGACGTGGAGGTGCCCGGCCCCGGGCCGCTGGACCTCGAGGCCCTCGAGGTGCCGCTGGTGGAGGAGTTCCGGGTCGGGGCGATCGCCTTCGGCTGGGACCCGGCCACCGACCAGATGCTGTTCGAGCTGCACGCGACCACCGGCGACGACGACCTCGACCCGACCGAGCTCGCCGACTCCGACGACGGCCCCCCGCTGCTGCGCGTGCGGGCCTCGCTGCGCCAGGCCGTGGACTTCGTCGAGCGGGCGCGCAAGGTGGTGGCCGCGGGCCGCCCGCCGTGCCCGTTCTGCCAGCAGCCCCTGGACCCGGCCGGGCACATCTGCCCCCGGGCCAACGGGTACCGCCGGTGACCGACCTGCGCGGGGCCCTCGAGGGGGCCGACCTGCAGGTGGTCGGGCAGCTGGCCGACGCATCCAACCTCGCGCTGCTGTGCCAGGTCCCGACCGCTGACGGGCTGCGGCGCTGCATCTACAAGCCGGTGGCCGGCGAGCGCCCCCTGTGGGACTTCCCCGGTGCGGCGCTGGCCGCCCGCGAGGTGCTGACGGCGCAGCTGGCCGCGGCCCTGGGCTGGGACCTGCTGCCCACCACCGTGTGGCGCGCCGACGGCCCGCACGGTCCGGGGATGTGCCAGGAGTGGGTCGAGGCGGTGGAGCCCTGGCCGGTGGGGCTGTTCACCGAGGACGCGCTGCCCCCGGCGTGGCGGGCCGTCGCCGAGGGCAGGACCGCGGACGGCTCGCTGGTGGTGCTGGCCCATGAGGACTCCGCCGACCTGCAGCGCCTGGCCGTGCTGGACGCGATCGTGAACAACGCCGACCGCAAGGGCGGGCACGTGCTGCGCGACGCCGCGGGCCGGCTGCGCGGCATCGACCACGGGGTGACGTTCCACGCCGAGCCGAAGCTGCGCACAGTGCTCTGGGGCTGGGCCGGGGACCCCCTGCCCGAGGCGGTGCTCGCCGAGGTGGGTGCCGGTCGTGAGGCGGCTCTCGCGGTGGTGGCCGACGGCCTGGAGGAGGAGTGGGTCACCGAGGCCGAGGCCGTGGCGACGGCCGGACGCGTCGATGAGCTGGTGCGCGCGGGACGGTTCCCCATGCCGGGCGCCGACTGGCCGAGCCTGCCCTGGCCGCCGATGTAGGGGGTGCTGGACGGGGCGTCGACTTGCGCCAGCCCGATGTAGACCGGACGGGTGCTGTCGGGCTCGTGCACCGGGAGGGCCGGGGCGCGCCCGCCGGGGCCTGCGTCGCAGCCGCACGTCGCGGCTCAGCCGGCGACCACGCCCCCCGTCGTGCCGTCGACGAGCAGGTCCGCCGCTGCGCGCGTGCCATCGGCGGCGAAGTGCGCGGCCTCGTGCGCCTGCCACGCCCGCCACTGCGCTTCCATAGGCGCTCCGTCGCGGGCCAAGCCCCGGGTCAGGCGCAGGTCAGCGGGGGCCTCGACCCACACCACCAGTGCGGCGCGCTCGCGGATCACCTGCGACGCGCTGCCGCAGCCCTCGAGGATCACCACGGGCGCGGCGGGAACGTCCACCCAGTCGGCGAATCGGCCCGCGACCCAGTCGTAGCGCGGGTGCCGGCCGGCCCGCCCCGCCGCCCAGGGGTCGAGCAGCCACCCCTCGATGCGCAGTCCGAGCGGCTGCCCGAGCACCTGGCCCCACCCCTCGTAGAGGTCGTCCATGTGGACCACCGGCACCTCGGGTGTCGCCCCGGCCCCGGCGAGCGCCAGCGCGAGCGCGTTGGCCACCGTGGTCTTGCCCGACCCCGCAGGACCATCGATGCAGACGACCTCCACCGGTCCGCAGCGCGGGGGTGCGGCGCGCACGGCGGCCAGGATCGGCGCGAGGTGATCGGCGGTGAGCACGGGGCCATGATGGCGGGCGAGGGCCCGTCGTGCGGGCCCGAGGTTCCGATTCCGTGCGACCTCGGGCAGGGTAGGGCCATGGTGTTCAAGCGAGTCGGCGACGGCTGTCCGTACCCCGACCACCGGCTGACCTCGCGGCAGTGGGCGGCAATCCGCCCGTCGCGCGTGCAGCTCTCGGAGCTGGTCACGACCCGCAGCCAGCTGGACCTGAGCATCCTGCTCGTGGACGACTCCACCTACTACGGCGACCTCTTCGCGCACGTCGTCTCGTGGCGCGGGGACCTGTACCTCGAGGATGGCCTGCACCGGGCCCTCCGTGCGGCCCTGACCAGCCACGGCGACGCGATCCTGCACGCGCGCATCCTCGTGCTGCCCGACGACGCCGAGCCCCGCGCGGCCGCCGCGACCGCGGCTCGCTGACCGCGACCGGCGCAGGCCCATCCTCGCCAGCCGACCCGGCCCGCCACGAACGCCGCGACTGGGGCAGGATCGCCCCATGGAGATGCTGCACACCGACCGCGGGGACTTCGAGACGATCATCGAGGGGCCGGTGGACGGCCCCGTCGTGATCCTGCTGCACGGGTTCCCGGAGCTCAACATCTCGTGGCGGGCGCAGATCCCGGCCCTGGCCGAGGCGGGCTATCGGGTTCTGGCGCCCAACCAGCGCGGCTACGCGGGCTCGGTGCGCACCGGGTCCTACCTCACCGCCGACCTCGCCGCCGACGTGATCGCCATGCTCGACGCCGTGGACGCCGAGCGCGCGATCGTGGTCGGCCACGACTGGGGCGGGGGAGTTGCCTGGACCGTGGCGCACCTCTACCCGGAGCGGGTCGAGGCGCTCGTGGCGATGAACTGCCCGCCGCCGCGGGTCCTGGTCGAGAACCTCGTGAAGAACCCCCGGCAGCTGCGGCGCAGCTGGTACATGTTCTTCTTCCAGCTGCCCGTGCTGCCCGAGCGGTTCGTCAGCAAGGGGATGCCGGGGATGCTGCGCGGCGGCTCGTACGTGCGCGAGGTGTGGGACCGCGAGACCCTGACTCCCTACGCGCAGGCCTTCGCCACTCCCGCCGACGCCCACGGGCCGATCAACTGGTACCGAGGTGCGTTCCGCTCCGCCCTGCGCCGGTCGTCGCGGGCGCTGACCCCGATCGCCGCGCCGGTGCTGATCATCTGGGGCACGCACGACCAGTTCCTCGGCCAGGAGCTGCTCAGCCCGGAGTCGCTGCGCACGACCATGGCGTTCCCCAACGAGGCGACGGTCATCCCCATCGACAGCGCGGGGCACTTCGTGCAGAACGAGGCACCCGAGGAGGTCACCGAGGCGCTGCTTGGCTGGCTGGCCACCATGGCGCCCGCTGCACCCTGAGCCCAGCGGGCCTCGGCGGCGCCAACGCGCGCGCGCCCATGATCGGTGGTGGTTGGACCGCCTAGAGGTGGGGTAACCGCCACGGATCATGGCGGGCAGGCCCGTATCCGGCGCTGGGGCGTGCGTGCGGGGACGCGAGTGCCCAGCACTCCCGCGGGGGCGGCCGTGGGCGCGGAGGCGGTCATCACGCCGCCCCCGGGTCCTCGGACCCTTGTGGGCCCGCGATACCCGGGCCAGCGTGGGAGGCGTGGCCAGTGCTGCACCGAGCGTGGAGTCGCTGGGCCTGACTGACGCCCAGGCGGCCGAGGCGTTGGCGCGGGTGGGGCGCAACGTGCTGCCGCGCGCCGAGCAGGTACCCATGTGGCGGCGCCTCGGCGCCCAGTTCGTGCACTTCTTCGCGTTGCTGCTGTGGGTGGCCGCCCTGCTGGCGCTCGTCGGGGGGATGCCGGCGCTCGGTGTGGCGATCGTCGCGGTGGTCCTGGTCAACGGGATCTTCGCGTTCGTGCAGGAGAACCGGGCCGAGCGCGCGGCCGCGGGCCTGCGCGACCTGCTGCCGGTGCGCGCCACCGTGCTGCGCGAGGGGCGTGAGCAGCAGGTCACCGCGGACCTCATCGTCCCCGGCGACGTGGTGATGCTCGCCGCGGGGGACCGCATCACCGCCGACATGACCTGCCTGGCCGCCCAGAGCGCGCTGGTCGACACCTCCACGCTCACTGGTGAGAGCGCATCTCGCGAGGTCGCTGCGGGGGAGCCGATCTTCGCGGGCTGCTTCCTCGTGCAGGGCGCGGTCACCGGCGTCGTCGACGCCACGGGGGCGCAGACCCGGCTGGGAGGCATCGCCAGGCTCACCGCCCAGGACCGGCCGGCCACGCCGCTGGAGCGCGACATCCGCCGGCTCGTGCGCATGATCGCGCTCATCGCGGCCGTGGTGGGGGTCGTGTTCTTCGCGCTGATGATGATCCTCGGCGTGCCGGCCAGGGACGGGTTCATCTTCGGCATCGGGGTCACGGTCGCCCTGGTCCCCGAGGGGTTGCTTCCGACAGTCACGCTCTCGCTGGCGATCGGCGCGCAGCGGATGGCCGCGCGCAACGCGCTGGTGCGCCGGCTCGAATCGGTGGAGACCCTCGGCGCCACCACCTTCATCTGCACCGACAAGACCGGCACGCTGACCGAGAACCAGATGAACGTCGTCTCGCTGTGGACGCCCCAGGGCCGCGCGGAGATCGCTGGTCGGGGCCACGGCGCCACGGCGTCGGTGCGCTACTCGGACCCGCGCGCGGAGCAGGCCGTGCGGGGTGCGGCGCAGGCCGCGGCACAGGCATCCCCGCCGCCGGAGTGGGTGGGGGAGCAGCGGGTCGGTGATCCCGTGGAGGTGGCGATCGCCGTGCTCGCCCAGCGCCTGGGGATCACTGAGGAGGGCGTGGTCGAGGAGTACCTGCCCTTCGACGTGCATCGCCGGGTCTCGGTTGCGCTGCTGCCCGACCGGATCGTGGCCAAGGGGGCGCCGGAGTCGATCCTCGCCGCCTGCGTCGACGTGCCGCGCGAGGCCGACGGGGCCCTCACGGCGCTGCTGGCCCGGGGGCTGCGGGTGCTCGCCGTGGCCGAGGGGGCCCGAACCGCCGCGACCGACGGCGGCCCCGCCCCGCCCAGCCCCGCCCCCCGCGACCCGGCCCCGCGCGACCCCGCCCCCCGCGACCCGGCCCCGCGCGACCCCGCCCCCCGCGACCCCGGAACCCGCGACCCCGGAACCCGCAGACCCCGGCACCCCAGAGCCCCCCACCGCGGCCGAGGGCACCGGCACGCTCGCGGGCCTCCACCTGCTCGGCCTCCTCGGATTCCACGACCCGCCGCGCGAGGGCGTGACCGAGGCGATCGTGGAGTGCCGGCGCGCGGGCGTCCGCCTGGCCATGATCACCGGGGACCACCCCGCGACCGCACGACGGATCGCCGAGCAGATCGGCCTCGCCCTGCCCCACTCGCCCGTGCTCGTCGCCGAGGAGCTTCCCACCGACACCGCGGTGATGGGCGCGATGATCGACCACGACGGAGTGGTCCTCGCGCGCGCGACGCCGGAGGACAAGCTGCGGATCGCGCAGGCGCTGCAGTCCCGCGGGCACATCGTGGCGATGACCGGCGACGGGGTCAACGACGCCCCCGCTCTGAAGATGGCCGACATCGGTATCGCGATGGGCCGCTCGGGCACCGAGGTGGCCCGGGAGGCCGCGGACCTGGTCCTGCTCGACGACCACTTCGCCACGATCGTCGCGGCGGTGCGCCAGGGCCGCGAGACCTTCCTCAACGTGCGCCGGTTCCTGACCTATCACCTCACCGACAACGTCGCCGAGCTGGCCCCGTTCCTGCTCTGGGCGTTGTCCGGGGGCCGGTTCCCGCTGGCCCTGGGCGTGATGCAGATCCTCGCCCTGGACCTCGGAACCGACACGCTGCCGGCCACCGCCCTCGGGGCGGAGCGCGCCGGTGGCCGGGTCCTGGACCATCCGCCGGTGAGCGGACGCCTGCTTGATCGCACCGTCGCGTGGCGCGCGTTCGGGATCCTCGGCCCTACGGAGGCGATCGCCGAGATCGCGGTGTTCGTCGCGGCTCTCGGAGCGGGGGGCTGGCGGCTGGGGCAGCCCTTCCCGGGCGGCCCAGTGCTGGCGGCGGCCTCAGGTGGGGCCTTCCTGACGGTCGTGGTCATGCAGATGGCCAACTCGTTCGCCTGTCGGAGCACGCGCCTGCCGGCTTGGCGGATCCCGTGGCTGAGCAACCGGTTCCTGCTCGTGGCCGTGGCCTCCTCGACGGCCTTCGCCCTGATGTGCCTGCTCGTGGGTCCGGTGGCTCGGCTCCTGGGTCAGGCCTGGCCACCGGCGGCGGTCCTGCCGATGATCGCGCTGAGCGCGCCGGTGCTGCTGGCCGTGGACGCGGTGTGGAAGCGCTGGCTGCGCCACCGGGTGTAGCGGGGTCCTGCCCGGGACGTTCCCCCGCTTGCCCGGGACCTGCGCGGCTTGCCCAGTACCTTCTTCGGCTTGCCCAGTACGTTCCTCGGCTTGCCCAGTACTTTCCTCGGCTTGCCCGATAAGGCGAGCAGTGATTACATACTTACATGACATCACACACCGAGGACGAGCGCATCACCGGCTGGCTCGTGGGCCGGCTTCCTGACGACTGGTTCGAGTCGTTCACTCTGACGGGGGATCGCGAGGAGATCACGATCGTCGGCACCATCCCGGCGCCCGCCTCCGACGCGGCTGAGTCACGGTCCGGACGGATCCGAAGGTTCCGCGAGGAGACCCGCCCCGCCCGCATCGCCGTGGCCCAGGAGCTTGAGGCGAGTACCGGGCGCAAGGTCACCTGGGGCGCCACCTGCGGGGACACCACCGAGATCTTCACGCGTCTGTCGGTGCCCGTGATGACCCGGCTCGCGCAGCCCAGCCGGATCGTGCTCGACACGCTCGTGGAGTCCGGGGTGGCGCGCTCGCGCTCGGACGCCCTCGCGTGGTGCGTGCGCTTGGTCGCCCAGCACCAGGGGGAGTGGCTCGCCGAGCTCGACGAGGCGATGACCAAGGTCCGCAAGGTCCGCGAGCAGGGCCCCACCGCCTAACCCCGCCGCCCCCGCCCCGCCGCCCCAGCCCCTGCCCCGCGGGTTTGGGCCCCGTCTTGATGGCGAATGCCTTCGAGATGGGGCCCAAGTCGCCGGCGCGGCACCGAAACGGGGCCCGAATCGACGCACGCGCCGGGGAACCGCGCCCGCCCGGGGAACCGCGCCTACTCCAGCCGGGCGGGGCGGGCGTCCACCGCCCGCACTGTCACCGACGAGAACGCGAACGCCTCCGGCGCCACCACCTCGCGGGTCACCACGACCTCGCCGTCCACCAGCGCGCTGGTGTAGCGCTCCTCGTGCGGCGGATCCCACCCGTCGCCGGCGTCGGTGAGCAGCCCGCCCCCCGTCGCGGGCGCTGATCCCTCCGGCGGGGCCACGAGCAGCACCAGCCCGTCACCCTCCTGCGTGGGGATCACCGCACCGGCGCGCACGAACCACGGCACGTCCCCCGGGCCCACGGGCAGCTCGATCAGGCCCTGCACGGGTTGACCCGTCTCGCCGTGGAACCAGACCCCGTGGGGCAGCGCGATCCGCCGTGACCGCGCCCCCTCCCGCAGCACCGGCGCCACCAGCACGTCCTGCCCGAGCAGGAACACGTCGTCGACCCCGCGCAGCCGCGGGTCCACCCAGGCCAGCGGCCGCACGTACGGGGCGCCGGTCCGCGCCGCCTCGAGGGCCAGCGTGTACCACAGCGGCATCAACCGCTCGCGGCGCAGGAGCGACTCGCGCAGGCGGCCCATCACCTCCTCGCCCCACTCCCACGGCTCCCGGCGGGGCACGTGGAACGCGCAGTGGGTGCGGAAGAACGGCAGGAACGACGCGAGCTGGAACCACCGCGTGAACAGCTCCGGGCTCGGCGTGCCGGTGAAGCCGCCGATGTCGGAGCCGTAGTACCCCACGCCGCTGACCCCGTAGCCGAACGCCTGGTGCAGCGTGCCCAGCAGCGAGGGCCACGAGGCCTCGATGTCCCCGCTCCAGTGCCCGCCGTAGCGCTGCATCCCCGCCCAGCCCGAGCGGGAGAACAGGAACGGCCGGCGCTCGGGCTGCAGCGCACGCAGGCCCTCGTAGGAGGCCCGGCACATCTGCAGGCCGTAGACGTTGTGGGCCTGGCGATGGTCGCCGGGATGCCCGTCGAGGGCATGGCGCGTGCTCAGTGGGAAGCTGGGGTCACCCCACGCGGCGAAGCAGGCCGGCTCGTTCATGTCGTGCCAGTAGCCGGCGATGCCGCGCTCGGCGTAGAAGGTGAACTGCTCGCCCCACCACGCCCGCACGGCCGGGTCGGTGAAATCGGGGAACACCGTGGGCCCAGGCCACACCACGCCCTCGAGGACCTCGCCGTCGGCGCCCCGGCAGTACGCGTCGCGGGCCACCCCGTCGGAGTAGGCCGAGTAGCCCTCGTCGCGGGCCATCCCGGCGTCGACGATGACGACGGTCCGCACCCCGTCGGCGGCCATCTCGCCCACCAGCTCGGGGAAGCCGGCCCAGTCCGCGCCGAACGTGAAGTTGCGGTGGGCCTCCATGTGGTCGATGTCGACCTGGATCGCCGCCAGCGGCAGGTCGCGGCTGCGGAACCCCTGCCACACCTCGCGCACGGCCTGCGTCGATCCGTAGCCCCAGCGCGCCTGATGGTGGCCCAGGGCCCAGCGCGGCGGGGGAGTGGGGCGACCGGTCAGCGCGGTGTAGGCGTCGAGCACCTCGGCCAGCGACCCGATCGACACGTGCAGGCGCAGCGGCCCTGAGTCGAAGCGCGCGATGAGCTCGCCGGAGGTGGCGTCCACGCTGCCCGGGCAGGGATCGTCGACGAAGCAGTGCACCGCGCCGCGATCGTCGAGCACCGCGTAGGCCGGGGTGGTGACGTAGAGCGGGTCCGTGCCGGGCAGCCACGCGCCACCGGGGTCGGTGTTCCAGCACGTGTAGCGCCCGCCGCGCAGGTTCCACCGCGTGCGCCCGCCGAGGCCGTGCACGCTGGCCCCCGAGGTCAGCGTGGTGCGCAGCGTCCATCCCACGCCGTCCCAGGTGGGGCCGCTGTCGGTGCGTCGCGGGCGGCCGTGGGCGTCGCGGTAGGTCATCGCGCCGTCCGGGCCGACCACGACGCTGATCCCCGGGCCGGTCACCAGCCATCCGTCCTCGTGCGGGTCAAGCCGGGGCAGCGGCCCCATGGGCGCGTCGACCACGGCGTAGGACGGGGCGTCGAGGGCGCCGTCCCAGCCCACCGACACCTGGCCCGGTCGCGGGAACCGCAGGTCGAGCACCGCGGTTGCGAACCTCAGGCGCGCCCCGCCCTCGACCAGCCACGCCTCCTCGATCGGTCCGGGAGCCCGCTGCGGCGTGCTGGGCAGCGCGGCGAGGTCGCGGTCGGCGCGGTCCCGGGCCCGGGCGTAGCCGACTGCGCGCATGGCGTTCCTCCGACCGATGATCCTGACCCCGTGCGCGAGGCCCCGCAACCCGTCCATCACGGACAACTCTGGCAGGCCCGCGTGCGCGATGCCGCTCGGCGTACGACCCGATCCAGGCGGGATCCCGGCAGGGTCCCGGCGCCCCGGGGCGACCCCGACCCCCGTGCCCCGGGACGACCCGGCCGCCGGAGCCCGGCGACCACCCCGCCCCGCCGCCCCGGACCATCCCGACCCTCGCCATCCTCACCCGGGGTGAGCGTGGCCTCGCGCTGCGCGTCGTTTGGGTGGAGCATGTGCCCACCCGGCGAGGGAGGGCGGCTGACGTGATCGGTGACGTTGTCTCATTCCTGAACACCGTCCTCTGGACGTGGCTGATGACCCCGCTGCTCATCGGGGCGGGCATCTACTTCACCGTCAAGCTGCGGTTCATCCAGATCCGCTCCTTCGGCCACATGTTCGCCGTGATGCGCTCGTCGACCCGCGCCACCGACGGTGGCGTCACCTCGTTCGGCGCATTCGCGACCTCGCTGGCGGCCCGGGTGGGCACCGGCAACATCGCAGGCGTGGCCACGGCACTGGTGGTGGGTGGTCCGGGGGCGATCTTCTGGATGTGGGTCGTGGCGTTCATCGGCATGTGCACCGCGATGATCGAGGCCACGCTGGCGCAGGTCTACAAGCACCGCGACGAGGACGACCGGGCTCTGTTCCGCGGTGGCCCGGCCTACTACATGATGCGCGGCCTGCGCAGCCGGGCGATGGGCGTGGCGTTCTCGTTGGCCCTGCTGATCGCCTTCGGCCTGGTGTTCAACGCCGTGCAGGCCAACTCGATCGCGGCCGCCGCCAACGAGGCGTGGGGTGTCCCGGAGGCCGTCTCGGGCGTGGTCGTGCTGGTGGCGGCCGCCGCGGTGATCTTCGGCGGGATCCGTCGGATCGCGACCGTCGCCGAGACCGTGGTCCCGGTCATGGCCATCGCCTACCTGGCAGTCGGGCCTGCTGGTCGTGGTCGCCAACATCACCGACGTGCCCGCCGCCCTGGGCCTGATCGTCTCCAGCGCGTTCGGCGCCGGGGAGGTGGCCGGGGGAGCGATCGGGTACACGGTCGCCCAGGCACTGCAGAACGGGGCCAAGCGCGGGCTGTTCTCCAACGAGGCCGGGCAGGGCTCGGCGCCCAACGCCGCGGCCACCGCCGACGTGGAGCACCCGGCCACCCAGGCCTACGTGCAGTCGCTGGGCGTGTTCATCGACACGGTGGTCATCTGCACCACGACGGCGCTGATCATCCTGCTCTCGGGGGTCTACATCGGCGGGTTCGCGACGGCGTGTACGCCGGTCAGGCCACCGGCGTGGCCCTGACCCAGAACGCGCTGTCCGACAGCGTGGGCTCGTGGGGGAGCCCGTTCATCGCGATCGCGCTGCTCTTCTTCGCGTTCACCTCGATCCTGGCCAACTACTACTACGGCGAGACCAGCCTGCTGTTCCTCAACAACGGCAACCACCGCGCGGTGATGCCGTTCCGCATCGTGGTGCTGGGCATGGTGATGTTCGGCGCCCTGGTCAACGCGACGCTGGTCTGGGACATGGCCGATGTGGCGATGGGCATCATGGCGCTGCTGAACCTGACCGCGATCCTGCTGCTCGGCCGGGTGGCGTTCGCGGTGATCGGCGACTACGAGGCCCAGCGGCGCGAGGGGGCCACTCCGGTGTTCACGCGGACCCGGATCCCGGAGATCACCGACGGCATCGAGCACGACGTCTGGGCGGATCCGACGCACGTGCGGTGAGGGCCGCCCATCGGCACCTAGGGGACGCTGCGGATCCGGGTGACCAGCACCGCCGAGAGCAGCGTGATGACCGCGGTGAGGACATAGAGCCCGGTGTACCCGCCGGCCCCGGTCACGATCGGGGCGGCGATCACCGGGGCGAGCACCTGCGGGGCGCTGTTGGCGATGTTGATCACGCCCAGGTCGCGGCCGCGGTCGATCGCCCGGGGGAGCACCTGGGTGATCAGCGCCTGGTCGACGCCGAGGTACATCCCGTACCCCAGGCCGAGGATGAGCGCGGCCACCATCGCCGCGGGGAACACCGGGAAGAACGCGAGGATCAGCGCCGAGGTCGCCATCACCACGGTCGCGCCGATCACGTAGACCTTGCGCCGGCCCGACCGGTCTGACATCCGGCCGAAGACCACCGCGGTCAGCATGGTGCCCAGCGCGTACAGGCCGATCAGCACGGTCTGGCCCTGCTCGGGCTCGGAGTAGCCCACCTCGTCCTGCAGCCAGAACAGCAGGTACAGGGTGGCCAGGGCGTTGCCCAGCATCATCAGGAACCGGGTGACCCAGGCCCACGCGAAGTCCGGGTAGAGCCGCGGTGAGATCCAGAACCCCTTCACCCACGCGCCGAACCGGAAGGCGGGCTGCTGCTCGCGCGGCAGGGCCACGTCGTGCGGGCCGAGGACGAAGGGCAGCACCAGAACCACCAGCAGCACCGCGGTGAGCAGCAGGCCCGCGCGCAGGCCGGTCACCACGAAGGACACCAGTGCGACGCCGAGCACCACGCCGGCGGTCTGCGCGAGGCCGATCCAGCCGGAGACCAGCCCGCGCTGGCGGACCGGCACCTGGTCGGGCACCGTGGCCGTCAGCCCCGCGTAGGCCGCGTTGATCGCCACCTGGGCCACGAACCACACCAGCGCCAGGCCGAGCACGGTCCCCGGACCGCCGAGCGCCACGATCCCCGCCGCCCCGACCAGGGCACCGCCGAGCACCCACGGCTTGCGCCGGCCCCACGCGGCGGTCGTGCGGTCCGACAGTGCGCCGGCCAGCGGGTTGAACACGATCGCGGCGAACGCCCCGGCGCCGGTGATCCACGCCAGGGCGGCCTCCTTGCTGTCCGGGGCGACCTCCTGGGCCAGCCGCGGGAGCAGGTTCTGGATCGGCGTGAAGAACGCCATCATGATCCCGAGGTTGGCCAGTGTGACGGCCGCGATGTAGCCGCGCCGCACAGGCACGGTGGGTTCGTCCAGCGCCCCCGGCGCGGCGATCGGCTCGGCGCTCATCCCTGGCCACGCAGGAAGGCGCGGTACCAGGCGAACGAGGTCTTCGGGATCCGCCGCTGCGTCGGGTAGTCGACGTAGACCAGGCCGAACCGCGGTCGGTACCCCTCGGCCCACTCGAAGTTGTCCATGAAGCTCCACACGAAGTAGCCGCGCACGTCCACGCCCGCGTCGATGGCCTCACCGACCGCGGCGATGTGGCTGCGCAGGTACTCGACGCGGCTCGGGTCGTCGACCACCGGCGCGGGGCCGTCCACGAACTCGTCGACGAACGCCGCTCCGTTCTCGGTGATCAGCACCGGCGGCAGGGCCGACCCGTAGCGCTGGTGCACGTCGACCAGCAGGTCGCGCAGCCCGCTGGGGACGACTGGCCAGCCCATCTCGGTCGTTTGGGGGGAGTCCAGGGTGAGCATGTCGAACGGGAAGGGGTTGCCCGGGGTGGGGGCCTTCACGAGAGTCGGGTTGTAGTAGTTGACGCCGAGGACGTCCAGGGGCTGGGCGATGATTTGCAGGTCGCCGTCGCGCACGCACGAGCGGTCGATCGGGATGCCGACCTCCTCGACGCTCGGGTAGGTGCCCAGCAGGCAGGGGTCCAGGTAGGTGCGGTTCTGGATCGCGTCCAGGGCGGCCGCGGCTGCCGCGTCCTCGGGTGAGTCGGTGGCGGCGACGATGGGGGAGAGGTTGTGGGTGATCCCCACGGTGGCCCCGGGAGTGGTCGCGCGGATGGCCTGGGTGGCCAGGCCGTGGGCGAGCAGCACGTGGTGCGTCGCGGGGAACGAGCCGAGCAGCAGTGCCTTGCCCGGGGCGTGCGTGCCGAACCCGTAGCCGAAGGTCGAGACGACGGCGGCCTCGTTGATGGTGATCCATGTGTCCACCCGGTCACCGAGCCGAGCAGCCACATGCCCCGCGTACTCGGCGAACCGCTGGGCCGTGGCGCGCTCCAGCCACCCACCGGCGTCCTCCAGGGGCTGGGGCAGGTCCCAGTGGTAGAGCGTGACCACCGGGGCGATGTCCCGGGCCAGCAGGCCGTCGACGAGCCGCTCGTAGAAGTCCAGGCCGCGCGGCTCGACGCGCCCCGAGCCGGTCGGCACCACGCGCGGCCATGAGATCGAGAACCGGTACGCGGTGGCGCCCAGCTCGGCCATCAGGTCCAGGTCCGCCGGCCAGCGCTCGTGGTGGTCGCACGCCACGTCGCCGGTGGACCTGTCCAGGATCCGGCCCGGGGTGTGGCTGAAGGTGTCCCAGATGGAGGGACCCTTGCCGTCGGCGTCCCATGCGCCCTCGATCTGGTAGGCCGCGGTGGCCGTGCCCCAGGCGAAGCCGGGGGGGAACGCCGCGCGGGTGCGGCCGTCGGTCAACGTGCCGGCATCGCCCGGCCTCCACGATGTGCTCATGCGCCGCAGCCTGCCATGAGGGTGCGGGCGGAGGCGGCATGGTGGGGGGACAGTGTGAGCGTCGCGTCGTAGACGCGAAGCAGGGCTGTTGTGTATGCGATCGCGACATTACATAATGTGCATTATCGGTCAGATTCGCTGGTCGCCCTGGGCGCTCGTGACTGGCTGGGCCGGAGCCTACAGACAAGGTGGGCCCGCGCTGGTCCGACGATCCATCCTGTTTCATCGGCTGGCCCTGATGTGTGCCTACACCGGCGTGATCGCAGTTGCGTCCATGTCCCTGCACGCTCGTTGATGAGCGCGGTCTCACGGTTCAATTCGGTGATGGGCGGATGATTAACCGGAAGGTTGCGGTTGCAACCACGTGGTTCGCATGGTCGAATCGGCGGACCGACAGACCTCGTCGAGCCCACACCGACTGCGGGATCGACGCACATCCGGTGACCGCGGTCGCAACGCGCCGACGGTCGACCGGGTGCATAGCGGCGGGGCCGACGGTCCGCACCATCCCGACCGGCCGCCACGGCCGGACCGGAACCCATCACCGAGGAGATGCAGATGTCCGACAAGCACCTGATCCTGGCGTTCTTCGCCGACGAGGCGACGGCCGATGCCGCCGCGGAGACCGTCAAGGAGTCCGGCGTCACGCATGGCGACGCGATCGGCATCCTGGTCCTGGATGAGGCCGGGAACCTGGTCGTCGAGAAGGTCGGTGCCACGAGTGTGGCCGCTGGCGTGGGCGTGGGCGCCGCGCTGCTCGTCCTCGGGCCGGCGATGCTCGGCTACGGCGCCGCCACGGCGATCGTCGGCGGTGGCGTCGGCATGGCCGGTGGTGCGGCCGGTGGCTCGCTGCACCACAAGGGCCTGAAGCTCAGCGACGAGGACAAGTCCCGGATCGCGGCCGAGCTCGGCGCCGGAAAGGCCGCGGTGGGAGTCCTGGCCCACGCCGATCAGGCGGCCGCCGTGGAGGCCAAGCTGGCCGAGCTCGGCGGCACCCCCTCGTCCCACGAGGTTGTCGAGGAGGCCGAGGTCGCAGCCGCCGCCGCCGAGGCCTGAGCTGTCGACAGCGCGCATCGCAGCGCCCGAAGCTGAAGGGCGCCCCAGGGTCGGTCGACCCACCTCGGGGCGCCCTTCGGCGTGTGTGCACACGACGCCTGATACGACCTGACGCCCCATTTGGCACGACGACCAGATCCGGCGGGCTGCTGGATCTAGTCGCCGTGACGTCGGTGGTCGCACTACTAACTACTGGTCTCCCAGTAGTACCAGCCCTCACTGGTACTGGGGAACTTGATGGTGCCCGTAGCCTTGGTGGTGCTGCGGCAATAGGCGTCGAGGTAGTACTTCTTCCAGTTCACGGTCTTGCCCCAGCTCACGTACTGGACGTTCCCGTACTTCCCCGCGGTGATGGTGCGGGTGTAGTTGTTCGTGACGGTCGAACTGTTCGTCTGGGTCAGCGATGCGCTGACTGACACCTTCGCCTTGGCGAGGACGGCACCAACCTCGGACTCAGCTCCCGCGGTCACCTGGAAGCTGGCCGAACCCGAGTAGTCCTTCGTGACCGACATGGTTCCGCCTGGCCCGTTCTTGAACGTCGGAATCCCGGAGAAGGGGATGCGGACGTCCGATGACGAGGTGATCGTGTAGTGCGTCCCCATGTCAACGCATGCCGCCTGAGCTGCTGGCACTGGGGAGGCGAGGACAAGCGGGACTGTCACCGTCATGGCTGCGAGCCCCCGTGCGAGTTTCACCTTCATCGAAGGCACCTTTCGTTGAGTTGCGGCTGACCCTACGTGTAGCCCCGCCGAGGTCGACCAGTGCCCTGTCCATCGTCGCGCCACGGCAGCGGCGCGGCCCTCACTGCAGGCGTCGCCGGAGCGGTCTTCCTCACCACCTTTGCCCTGATCACCGCTGGGCTCCGGTTACCCCACGTACGCCGCCAGGTGCTCGCCGGTCAGAGTTCCCCGGTCGGCCACCAACTCGGCCGGCGTGCCCTCGAAGACCACCAGCCCGCCGTCGTGGCCGGCGCCCGGCCCGAGGTCGATGATCCAGTCGGCGTGGGCCATGACGGCCTGGTGGTGCTCGATGACGATCACCGACCGTCCGGAGTCCACGAGCCGGTCCAGCAGTCCGAGCAGCTGCGCGACGTCGGCCAGGTGCAGGCCGGCCGTCGGCTCGTCGAGGACGTAGACCTCACCCTTCGCCGCCATCTGCGTGGCCAGCTTCAGCCGCTGCCGCTCCCCTCCCGAGAGGGTGGTCAGCGGCTGGCCCAGGTGGACATAACCCAGGCCCACGTCCGCCAGCCTCACGAGGATCGCGTGCGCGGCGGGTGTGCGCGCCTCGCCGGAACCGAGGAACTCCTCGGCCTGCGTCACCGACATGCCCAGCACCTCGCTGATGTTGCGTCCGCCGAGGGTGTACTTCAGCACCGCGGCCTGGAAGCGCTTGCCCTCGCAGTCCTCGCAGACGGTCGTGACGGTGTCCATGAAGCCGAGCTCGGTGTAGATCAGCCCGGCGCCGTTGCAGGTCGGGCAGGCGCCCTCGGAATTCGCGCTGAACAGCGCAGGCTTCACGCCGTTGGCCTTCGCGAAGGCCTTGCGGATCGGATCGAGCAGCCCCGTGTAGGTGGCCGGGTTGCTGCGCCGCGATCCCTTGATCGCGCGCTGGTCGATGGCGACCACGCCCTCACGGATGGCCACCGACCCGTGGATCAGCGAGCTCTTCCCCGAGCCGGCCACGCCGGTCACCACCGTCAGGACGCCCAACGGGATGTCGACGTCCACGTCGCGCAGGTTGTGCGTCGCCGCCCCGCGGATCTCCAGCGCGCCGGTCGGGGTGCGCACCGTCTCCTTGAGCGTGGCGCGGTCATCGAGGTGGCGTCCGGTCAGCGTGTCGCTGGCGCGCAGCCCCTCGACCGTGCCCTCGAAGACGATCTCGCCGCCGGCGCTGCCCGCACCGGGGCCGAGATCGACCACGTGGTCGGCGATCGCGATGGCCTCGGGCTTGTGCTCGACCACGAGCACCGTGTTGCCCTTGTCCCGCAGCCGCAGCAGCAGGTCGTTCATCCGCGCGATGTCGTGCGGGTGCAGGCCGATCGTCGGCTCGTCGAACACGTAGGTGACGTCGGTCAGCGACGAGCCGAGGTGGCGGATCATCTTGGTGCGCTGGGACTCCCCGCCCGAGAGCGTGCCCGAGGGCCGGTCCAGGGAGATGTAGCCCAGCCCGATCTCGACGAACGAGGCCAGCAGGTGCTCCAGGCCGGCCAGCAGCGGCGCCACCGTGGGGTCGGCCAGGCCGCGGACCCAGACCAGCAGGTCGCTGATCTGCATCGCGCAGGCGTCGGCGATGCTGATGCCGTCGATCAGCGACGAACGGGCGGCCGCGGTCAGCCGGGTGCCGTCACACTCCGGGCACGTCGTGAACGTGATGGCCCGCTCGACGAAGGCCCGCACGTGCGGCTGCAGCGCGTCGACGTCCTTGGAGAGCATGGACTTCTGGATCTTCGGGACCAGGCCCTCGTAGGTGAGGTTGATCCCGTCGACCTTGATCTTCGTGGGCTCCTTGTAGAGCAGGTCGTGCACCTGGCGCTTCGTGAAGTCCTTGATCGGCTTGTCGGAGGGGAAGAACCCGCTGCCCCGGTAGATGCGGGCGTACCAGCCGTCCACCGTGTAGCCCGGGATGGTCAGCGCACCCTCGTCCAGGGACTTCTCCGCGTCGTAGAGGGCGGTGAGGTCGAAGTCGCTGACCGAGCCGCGACCCTCGCAGCGCGGGCACATGCCGCCGAGCTGGAAGAACGTGGCCTTCTCGGCCTGCGTCCTCGACCCCCGCTCGACCGTGACCGCCCCGCTGCCGCGCACCGTGGGCACGTTGAACGAGTAGGCGTTCGGCGAGCCGACGTGCGGGTCGCCGAGGCGGCTGAACAGCATCCGGAGCATGGCGTTGGCATCCGTCACGGTGCCCACGGTGGAGCGCGGGTTGGCCCCCATCCGCTCCTGGCCGACGGTGATCGCCGTCGTCAGCCCGTCGAGCACGTCGACGTCCGGGCGGGACTGGGTCGGCATGAAGCCCTGGACGAAGGTGCTGTAGGTCTCGTTGATCATCCGCCGCGACTCCGCGGCGATCGTGGCGAACACCAGCGAGCTCTTGCCCGAGCCCGAGACCCCGGTGAACACCGTCAGCCGACGCTTGGGCAGCGCCACGCTGATGTCCCGGAGGTTGTTCTCGCGTGCGCCGTGCACGCGGATGAGGTCGTGACTGTCAGCCGGGTGCGGGTCGAGGGGGCGCGCGCCCATTGCGTGGTCAGTCATGGGCGCCATCGTCCCAGCGAAGCCGCTGGTCGCGCTCCCCCGGCCCGCTCCCCCGGCCCGCTGCCGCCTCAGCTGCCGGTCGTGATCGACGTCGGCGTCGCCCCGGAGTCGACCGCGATCTTGCGCGGCTTGGCCGCCTCGGCGACCGGTAGCGTCAGGGTGAGCACCCCGTTGCTGTAGGTCGCTGCGATGTGCTCCAGGTCCACGCCGTCACCGAGCGTCAGCTGCCGGGCGAACGTGCCTGACACGCGCTCGGCGGCCAACCACTCGACCCCCTCGGGGCCGGCGGCGCGCTGGGCCCGGATGGTCAGGACCCGGCCGTCGACATCCACGTCGATCGAGCCCGGATCGATGCCCGGCAGGTCGCAGTGCAGCACCCAGTGGTCGGCGTCCTTGTACAGGTCGATCGGCATCGCGCGCATCGCCTGGCCCATGTCGACACCGGTCGCCAGCACCCGCTCGGCCAGCCGGTCGAGGTCACGGAACGGATCGAATCGATTTGCCACCTCAACCACCTCCTATGTACCAAGTGGCACATCCCAAGTTAGCACTCTTGGCGTGAGAGTGCCAGCAGTGTCGGGCCACCGGCTGACGGCGGTTCAGCCGGCGTAGAGGGCCTCCACGGCATCGGCGAACTGGGCCATGACGACTCCCCGCTTGAGCTTCAGGGTCGGGGTCAGCTGGCCCCCGGAGTCGGTCCAGTCCACGGGCAGCACCGCGAACCTCTTGATCGCCTCGGCGTGCGACACCGCGCGGTTCGCGTCGTCGACGGCACCCTGGATCTCGGCCCGCAGCTCGGGATCGTCGACGAGCGCGGCGGCGCCCGTGCCCGCGGGCTTGCCCTGGGCGGCCAGCCACGCGGGCAGCGCCTCGGTGTCCAGGGTGACCAGGGCAGCCACGTACGGCCGGCCGTCGCCGACCACCATGCAGTGCGAGACCAGCGGGTGGGCGCGCAGCCGGTCCTCGAGCACCGCCGGGGCCACGTTCTTGCCTCCCGAGGTCACGATCAGCTCCTTCTTGCGACCCGTGATGCTCAGGAACCCGTCGGCGTCGAGCTCGCCGATGTCCCCGGAGTGGAACCAGCCGTCCGCGCCGATCACCTCCGCGGTGGCCGACGGGTTGTTCCAGTACCCGGCGAAGATGTGCGGACCGCGCAGCAGCACCTCCCCGTCGTCGCCGATGCGCACCTCGGTGCCCGGCAGGGGCCTGCCGACCGAGCCGATGCGGATCAGCCCGGGTCGGTTCAGCGTGGCGGCCGCCGAGGTCTCGGTCAGCCCGTAGCCCTCCATGATGATCAGCCCGATGCCGCGGAAGAAGTGCCCGAGACGGGCGCCGAGGGCCGCGCCCCCGGAGACCGCGTGGGTCACCTCACCACCGAGGGCGGCGCGCAGCTTCGAGTAGACCAGCCTGTCGAACACGCCGTGCTGGGCGCGCAGCCACAGGCTCGGTCCCCCGGCGTCCTGCGCCTGGCTGTGGGCGATCGCCACAGCAGCGGCCCGGTCGAAGATCCGGCCCTTGCCCTCCGCGTGGGCCTTCGAGGTGGAGCCGTTGTAGATCTTCTCGAACACCCGCGGCACCGACAGCAGGAACGTCGGGCGGAAGACAGCCAGGTCGGCCACGACGTTCTTGACGTCCGCGGTGTGCCCGAGGCGAACGCGGGCGGCGATGCAGGTGATCTGGATGATGCGGCCGAACACGTGCGCGATCGGCAGGAACAGCAGGGTGGAGGACCCGGGGCCGAACAGCTCCGGGGCCCCGGAGGTCACCGCGTCGACCTCGAAGAGGAAGTTGCCGTGCGTCAGCGTGCAGCCCTTGGGCCGGCCGGTCGTGCCGGAGGTGTACATGATCGTCGCGAGGCTCGCCGGGCCCAGGGTCGCCCGCCGGGCGTCGAGCTCCTCGTCGGCCACCCCCGCTCCCCCGCTGGCCAGCGCCCCAGTGGCTCCCTCGTCGAACACCCAGACCCGGGTGACCTCGGGCAGGTCCCCGGCGACCTCGTCGAACACGGCCCGGTGCGCGCTGCCCTCCAGGAACACCCCCACGGCGCCGGAGTCCGAGAGGATCCACTGGACCTGCTCGGCCGAGGAGGTCTCGTAGATGGGCACCGGGACCGCCCCGGCGTACCAGAGGGCGTAGTCCACCACCGTCCACTCGTAGCGGGTGGCCGACATGACGCCCACGCGATCGCCGGGCCCCACCCCACTGGCCACGATCCCCTTGGCCACCGCGCGCACCTCGTCGTGGAACTGCGCGCAGGTGACGTCCTGCCAGCCGGACCCCGCCCGGCGTGAGATGGCCACGGACCCCGGGAACCGGGCGGCGTTGTCCGCCAGCGCGTCCACGAGGCTGCCGCCCTCGCGGGCCGGCAGCACGGCGGGTTCGGCGAACGAGGTGAGGCCTGCCCCCGCGGGGGTCGAGGTGGCGGTCATGGGCGGACTCCTTCGGACGGGGACGCGGGCGAGGCGGTCCGGCGGGGCAGCACAGTGCTCACAACGGCCGCGAACGTACCACCACTGCCCCGACCCGTGCCGCACCCCGAACCGGCGGAACGTGCCGTTGGCGTCGGAGGGGCGTCGCTGCTCGACGCCCGGCCCTGCCGTGCTCGGCGGGCGCTGCCCACCGGACCCCAGAAGGCAGCCGGGCCCGGCCGGGGTCAGCGGTCGCCGCGCCGGTAGCGGATCGAGGACTCGACCACGGCGCGGCCGTCCACCAGCGTGGTGCGGATGGTGGCGGTGGCCTGGGCCATGATCCGGCTGCCCCGGTCGAGGTTGCGGGCCTGGCCTCGCACGACGGTGGTGTGCACGGCGCACTTGTCCCCGCAGGAGATCACGGTGCGCGACACCGAGGTGATGACCAGCGCGACATGGTCGGACCCGAGCAGGTCGGGGGTCGTCCGGGTCGAGACGACCTTGACGCGGTGCCCCTGAACGCAGTAGCGAATCACCTCGTCGTAGCCGATCCGGTAGTGGCTCTGCTCGTAGGTGGTGTCCACGAACGTGCGCGAGGAGTGCGCCTCGACCAGGTTGCACGAGGCGGCCGGGGGCTTGCGGTCGCGCGTGCGCCCGTGCTCCTTCTCGCGGGCATCGTCCCCGGCTGGGCGCTGCGCGGCGGCCTGGTGCTGCCCCGCGTCCTGATCGGCCACCGGGGTGGGCTGCACCACGGTGTGGACCGTGCTGGGAGTCACCGCGCGGGCGGCCAGCAGCACCGTCGCAGGAAGGAAGGACTCCGCGGAGGCGGCGGCCATCGTGGTCACCCCCACAGCTGCCGTGACGGCCATCATCGTGGCCGCTGCCCTCGTGGTGCGCCGGGGTGCGACCGTGGCCTCGCGGGGCTCCGGGATCCGCATCAGGATCGGCACCTGAACCAGGGTGGTCAGGCCCAGGATCATGACGACCGGCAGGGCTGAGAGGATCGCGTGGTTGTGCACCGAGGCATGGACCAGCCCGGACCACAGCAGCACCTGGGTGGCGGTGATCCAGGCCCGCATGAGCCTGCGGACCCGGGCGGGCAGGGGTGTGTTGCGCGATACCGAGCCGGTCGGCACCCAGGCGGCGGTGCGCCCGCGCAGCGTGTCCCAGATCGCGACAGCGTGCGCGTAGGCGTAGATGACCTGTACGCGCAGCATCTCCGGGCCCCACCTGCTGCTCAGCAGCAGCGGGATCACGACCCAGGTCCAGAGCAGGATCGGCATCACCAACAGGTAGTTGCGGGTGTGGAAGTGCTCGGGGAACACCCACATCATGGCCAGCGACGGGATCGGAAGGGCGAACACCAGCAGCGCCGTGCCGATGTAGTAGCCGAAGCCGGAGAAGAAGCACAGGCGCTGGCGCCAGCTCAGGGGCATCCGGCGGAAGGCGGGGTCGATCAGCAGGCTCATCGAGCCGGTGCACCAGCGGTACTGCTGGGTGATGAAGGCGTCGAGGCTGTCGGGGCAGATGCCCTTGGAGACGTTCACCGGAACGTAGCGGGTGCAGAACCCGGCACGCTGGAGCTTGACGCCCGTGTGCACGTCCTCCGAGTGCCCGATCTGGGCGAAGCCCCCGGCCGCATGCAGCGCCGCACGCCGGTACAGCGCGCAGGTGCCGACGCAGATCGGCGAGCCAGCGGCATCGCGGGAGGGCTGGACCCAGCGGTAGAAGAACTCCTGGGTGATCCCGGCGCCGCGCTGCAGCCAGTTCATCTCACCGGTGGACTCGAAGAACTGCGGCGACTGCACGATCCCCACGCTCGCGTCGTCGAGGTAGGGCACCAGCTCCAGCAGGTAGTCCGGCCGCGGCACGAAGTCGGCGTCGAACACCGCGATCACGTCGCCATCGGAGTGCTCGTAGCCGTACTTCAGGTTGCCCGCCTTCTTCATCTCGCCGCGGTTGGGACGGGTCTCGTAGCGGAACCCGAACTGGGCGGCCAGGGCCGCCACGGCCGGGCGGGCCGAGTCGTCGAGCACCAGCACCGAGCGCCGGCCCGGCCACTGCAGCCGAGCCACGTGCCAGTAGGTGTTGGCCAGCACGTCCAGCGGCTCGCCGCAGGAGGGCAGGAACACGTCCACGCTGGGGAACTGCTCGGCCGGCCGTCCCTGCGCCCAACCAGCCACGGTCGCCCGGTGGCCGACCAGGTCGATCCGCCGGCGCCTGGTCGACGTGTACAGGCTGACGACGGCCACCGCGGCGACGAACACGACCACGGGCAGGTACATGATCGTGGACTCGCCCATCAGGGAGAACCGGGCCTGGCTGAACAGCGCGGTCAGCGTGAACAGGAACCCCGTGACCAGGATCCATCGGCGCTGCGGCGTCAGGTACGCGTACTTCTGGGCCTCGCCCGGGGGGTCCGGGAGGTACGCGACTGACCAGCGCCCTGATGACCAACGACGAACCGCACGGTTGCTCATGCATCCTCCAGCTCGGGTGGTAGGAGGACGGTGTCGGCCGGAATCGCCCAGCACTTGCGCCATTTGGGCCGTGGTGGCGGGCATACACCCGCCCGGCGGGCACCCAGGTGGCCCAACGGCAGGCCCCGTCGCCCCACCCCACGGGGCCGCAGCGACCCCCGCCACGCAGGGAAAGGTCCCCGTTCGCAACGACCCACTGTCGTTAGGGCGCCCTTAATGTGAATCCTCGACGGCATGTGCCCGGCAGGCCCAGACGCGCGGCATACTGGGGCATCAGCCCCCGGCACAGGAGAGCACGTTGCCCAGGTACACCCGCCCGCTCGTCGCGGGATTCGTGGGCATCGCCCTGTGCCTGCCTGCCGCACCCGTCACCGCGGACCAGTCCGCGACCGAGTTGGTGCCCGCACCCGCCGCCCTCGAGGCCGCGGGAATCGCCGACATCCCCGTCCCGGCCCGTGACGTCACCGACAGCGACGCGAACCTGGCCAGCACCCGCAACGAGGTCACCGTCCTGACCGAGGACGGGTCCGGTGCTCCCGCTGTCACGAAGCTGCGCACGGGCACGCCCGCGCAGGCGGCCGAGCTGGCCGCGTACCTCGACGCCCAGCCGGGCGCCGTGGCCGCACCCACAGCGCGCATGGTCGCCACGGGCGCAGCGACCAGGGCCGCCGCAGCGCTGACGACCAACCCGGAGCCGATGGCCCCCGAGCAGTGGAACCTGCCGATGGTCGGCGCGCCTGCCGCGTGGCGCACGACCCGCGGGGCCGGAGTCGTGGTCGCCGTCGTCGACACCGGGGTGGACGCCACGCAGCCCGACCTGGTCGACCAGGTCCTGCCCGAGGTCGACCTGCTCCCCGCGGTCACCCCCGACGTGGTGGACACCGGCCACGGCACGACCGTGGCGAGCCTGATCGCCGCCAGGATCGACGGCCAGGGCATGGCCGGCGTCGCTCCGGAGGCCACGATCCTGCCGGTCGCCGCGCTGGACCCGGCCGGCTTCGGCGACAGCGCCACCGTGGCGCGGGGCATCATCGCCGCCGCCGACGCAGGTGCCCGCGTCATCAACCTCTCCCTCGGTGGCCCGGTCCGCGACCCGGTGCTGGACCGTGCGGCCGTGTACGCCCACAAGAAGGGGGCGATCCTGGTCGCTGCCGCAGGCAACTCGTTCCAGTTCGGCAACGAGGTGCAGTACCCGGCCGCCTCCCCGTACGTGGTGGCGGTGGCGGCGGTGGACCGCCGGGGCAACCCGGCCGCCTTCTCCAACACGGGCTCCCACATCGACATCGCCGGCCCGGGGGTCGATGTGCTGGCTGCGGCCCCGGAGGAGGGCTTCGGCCTGGCCTCGGGCACGAGCTTCGCGGCTCCGCACGTCTCGGGGACGCTGGCGCTGGTGCTCTCGGCCAATCCGCGGCTGACCGCCTCTGCGGCCATCTCGCTCGTGCAGCTCACCGCCAAGGACGATGCGCGCGGCAACGGCCGCGACAACCAGCTCGGGCAGGGCCTCGTGCGGGCGGATCGGGCCGTCGCGGCCGTGACCCGGGTTGCCGTGGCAGCGCTGCCCACCAACGCCAAGCTGCGCCTGCGCCGGTTCAACGCCTCCCCCGAGCCGCTGCGCCGGGGAAGGGTCTCCACGGCGAGCGTGACGGTCGAGTCCCGGTACCCGGACGGCAGCTGGCGCGTCAGCCCGGCCCCGGCACAGGTGCGGTTCGAGTTCCGCGCCACCGGCACGAGTGCGTATCGCACCGTGGGCCTGGCCGCGGCCGCCTCCGGATCCGCAGTCCTGCGCTCGACGCCCACCCGCTCGGGTGTCTGGCGGGCCCGGATCAAGCTGGCCAACGGCTCCTGGGTCACCAGCGATGGCGACTACCTGCAGGTGCGGCGCTAGGTGGGTCCCGGCGTCCCCGTGCGTCACCCCTACCTGCAGTTCCCGGGCCCCTTGGCCTTCGCCCATCGCGGCGGGGCGGCCGAGGCAGCGGAGAACTCCCCGGCAGCCTTCGACCATGCCGTGGCCCTGGGCTTCACCTACATCGAGACCGACGTGCGGGCCAGCGCGGACGGACACGCCGTGGTCTTCCACGACGCCACCCTCGAGCGCACCACGGACGGCACCGGGCCCCTGGGCGATCTCCCGCTGCACGAGATCCAGGGTCTTCACCTGTCCAGCGGGGAGGCCCCCGTCTCCCTCGCTGAGGCGCTGCGCCGCTGGCCGGGCGTCCGCTTCAACGTGGACGTGAAGTCCGACGACACGGTGCCTGCCTTCCTCGAGGCCGTTGCCGACGCCGAGGCCTGGCACCGGGTATGTGCCGCCTCGTTCTCGACGGCGCGGCTCAAGCGCCTGCGCCGGCTCGCCGGCCCCCGCCTGGCCTCCTCGCAGGGCAGCGCCGAGGTCTCCCGCCTGGTGCTGGCGGCCCCCGGGTCCACTGCCGCCTGCGCGACGCAGGTGCCGGTCGCGCTGCGCGGGATCCCCGTCGTCACCGGCGCCTTCGTCCGCCGTGCCCACGCCCGTGGGCTGCAGGTGCACGTGTGGACCATCGACGACCGTGCCCAGATGCACGCCCTGCTCGACCTGGGCGTCGACGGGCTGATCTCCGACCGGCCCACGGTCCTGCGTGAGGTGCTGGTCGGCCGGGGCGCCTGGCGCTGACTCCCGCCGCGATGCCGCGGGTCGGGCCGCGATGCGCGTTCAGCGCTCCAGCTGTGCCCGAGGCACCCGGAACAGGTTGTCGACCAGGCCCTGCCGGTCGCAGGCGACCATGAGGTCGCCGTTGGGCATCTCGACCAGCCCCTCGGGCTTCTTGGGAACGCCCTCGAGGTCGAAGAGGGCGTCGGCGGCGACCGACCCGTCGAACGGGTCGTCGCCGGGTCGGGTCGCGGCCACGTGGGCCACGCTGCGGCCCTTGTCGCTGAGCAGCCACAGGCCGCCGTCCCCGGCCCGGCTGAGGTCACTGAGGTCGGGGCAGGCCTCGGCGAGCTCGTCGTCCGGGAACCACGCGGCCAGGGCCACGAGCTCCAGCTCGCGCCGCGCCGCGGGAGCCGCACCGTCCCCCGGGTCGGCCCCGGCCCTCTCCCCCGGGTCGGCCCCGGGACCCGTCCACGCCTCACCCGGCTCGAGCCACGTGGCACCCCCGAACCCGAGCGGGGTGTCCCCCTGCGGCCCGAACTCGACGAGGGCGGTCGGCTTCTTCTCGACCGCCACCAGCAGGTGCCCACCGCGCAGCAGCACCACGCCCTCACCGTGGGAGGCATCCGGGTCCTCCCACGCCCGGCACAGGGCGCCCATGCGTCGCCCGACCGGGCCCGCCGGCATGGCCAGCGTCACGAGGTGCGACACCGAGCCGGTGCCCACCCGTCCGAACTCACCGCGTGTCGGGCTCTCCTGGAGCACCAGCAGGCCGTCGGCACCGTCGGCCGCGACGGCCTCGAGCTGGGGGTTCCGTTGCGGGATTCGGGTGCCCTCGAGCGTGGTCAGGTCCACGATGTTCCACGTGAACTCCCCGCCCGCCGGGGTCAGCCGCGCCCAGGCCACGCTGGCCGCACGGTCGCTGATCGCCAGCAGCAGCGCGTGGCCCTGCGGGCCCACGCCCAGGGCCAGTCCGGACACCTCCTCGAGGGGGACATGAGCGGCGGGTTCAGCGTGCAGGACTGTGCGGGCCATGCCCCCATGGTGGCGCGTTTGGGCCCGCACGTCCCGGGGAATGAAGTGATGGTCAATCCTGTTACCACTCGTGCGGCTGCATCTGCCGCGGGTTGCGCCTGACGTCCTGGCGACGCGGCGCGGAAAGGCACGGCGACGATGAGCGACGGAGCTCTGCGCGGCACCCGTCTCGGGACGACCAGCTATGAGAGCGACGCAGGTGTGGAGTTCGCACCGCGTCACCTGACCACCTACGACTGCCCGGCAGGCCATGCGACCACGCTGCCCTTCGCCGAGGAGGCCGAGATCCCCTACGACTGGGAGTGCGCCACGTGCGGCTCCCCCGCAGTCCTGCGCAACGGCGTCGAGCCGGAGCGCAAGGCGGAGAAGCCCGCCCGAACCCACTGGGACATGCTCCTCGAGCGGCGGTCCATCGCCGAGCTCGAGGAGGTGCTCAACGAGCGCCTGGACATCCTGCGCGGCATGCGCGGTGAGCGGATCCGTCGCTCGGCCTAGTCACGACCCACGGGACCGGGTCCGGCATCAGTGCCGGCCCGGTCCCTTCGTGTCTGTCCCGGCGGCTACTCCGCGGGGCGCATGACGACGACCGAGCAGTCCGACTGCTCGACGACCGCACGGCTCACCGAGCCCAGCAGCATCCCGGCGAAGCCCCCGTGGCCCCGACTGCCGACCACCACCATCGCGGCGTCCGTGGTCTGGTCGACGATGACCTGGGCTGCGTTCCCCGGGGCGATCACCTCGCGCACCTGCACGGCGGGGTAGATCTCGCGGCCGGCCGCGAGGGCTGGGGACAGTGCGTTCATTCCGCCAGAAGCACCGGCGGCCCCGCCGGCGTGGACCACCACGAGCTGGTAGCCGTGCTGCGGGGCCGAGCGCATCGCGAAGTTCACCGCGTCCTCGGACCCCGTCGAGCCGTCCACTCCCACCACGATCGGGCCCACACGGCGCACCTGGCCGGTCTCGTCGCCGCGCACCACCGCCACCGGTGCCACCGAGTGGGTGACGACGGCTGAGGCCACGGACCCCATCACCATGCGCCCGACCCGGCCCTTGCTGCGGTGGCCGACCACGACCAGCGCCGCATCGGCGGAGCGGTCCACCAGTGCCTGTGCCGGCTTGTCCTCGACCAGCTCGGCGTCGACAGCCAGGGCGGGGAGCTCCGTCTGCAGCAGGCGCACGGCGTCGGCGAGCGCGGCCTCGGCCTGACCGCGATCCAGCTCGGCGGTCGCCGAGACGGCGCTGAAGCCCATGGTCGGCAGCCCCCAGGCCAGGACCACGCGCAGTGATCGTTGCGACCCGAACGCCTCCTGGGCCGCCCAGCGCAGTGCCGGCAGGGTGTCCTCGGAGCCGTCGTACCCGACGATCACCGGCTTCTTCGTCTCCACCACCGCAAGGTCGGCGGGCGCCGGCTCCGGCTGCGGCACGTAACCACGCCGGGCGACGGTGAGCAGCGCCAGGCCCGGGATGTACATCATCACGCCGTACACGGCGGCTGGCAGCGCAATCTCCTCCGAGCCCAGCGCGGTCAGGCCCAGCAGCATGGTCAGCGTGATGTTCTTGATGCCGAACTCCATGCCGAGGGCCACGTGGCCCGGCCGTGGCAGCCGGGTCAGGATGCCCAGGGCCACGCCGGTGGCCGTGGCCAGGCAGGCCAGCAGCAGGGTGGCCGGCCCGGCCAGCCGGAGCAGGTTCCACGCATCGTCCAGGGTGACCGTGACGCCGATGATCAGGGCGAAGAGCACGATGCCGCTCACCTTGGACACCGTGTTCTCCAGGCGGGCGGCCAGGGCGGGCCGCCTGGCCCGGATGAGCATGCCGAGGCTTGTCGGGATCAGCACGAGGCCCGTCAGGAGGAGTGCCACATCCATGAAGCCCACGGTGACGTTGGTGCCCGCCTCGACCGCGTCGCCCCACCGGTCCAGTGCCACGCCGGCCCAGTAGGGGATGGACACGATGGTGGCGAGGTTGGCCACGACCGTGAGCACCAGGCTCAGGGCCGTGTTGCCCCCGCCCAGGTAGGTCATGACGTTCGAGGTGGTCCCGCCCGCGGTGGCTCCCAGCAGGACGACGCCGATCGCGAGCTCGGGCGGCAGGTCGAGCAGGATGGCGATCGCCAGCGAGATCAGCGGCACGATGATGGTCAGGCCGATGACCCCCACGACGAGCGGCTTCGGGGTCTTGCGCTGCCGGTCGAAGTCGGCCACGGTCAGGGTCAGGCCGATCCCGACCATGACGAACGCGAGAACCAGGGGAAGGCCGATGTCGAGCAGGACGTTGTTCATGGCCGAGGCTTCCTGTCGATGAGTCGGGTATCTCGCGTGGTGGGGTGTCCTCCGAGGTGCTCAGGCAGGGCGAGCCGTGCCGGTCAACCCGGCCTGGCGAGGGCGGGCCCCAATGAGGCCAGCAGTCCCCGACGCGGGGCTGTGCGGCGCGACCGCGCCCGGAGGGCGGTAACCAGGAGAACGCGGGGCCGCATCCGCGAACGGTAGACCCAGGCGTGCCTGGGAAGCCTGCGGGAGGGCCGTGGGCTCGTCGGTCGGGGCCCTGCTCTAGGAGTCGGCGATCTCCCCGCGCACAACCCGCGGGGCCGGGTCCTCGTGCGCCGTGGTCGGATCCCCCGGGGCGCCAGGGGGCACGTCCGTGCCCGACTCCTCGACGACAGTCCCGGGGATCACGTCGCCGGGCACGACCGTCGTGCGCGGAACGCCCGTGGCATCGGTCACGGTCACCACCGACACCCCTGCCCGACGCAGGGCAGACTCCGTGCCCCGCAGCACGTGGCCCGACAGCCAGCGCTGCAGCGGCGGCACCAGCAGTGCAAGGCCCACGGCGTCGAGCACGAACCCGGGAAGGGCGATCACCGCCCCGGCGCCGATCCGCCATCCGCGCTGGGGAGGTTGGCTCGCCGCACCCCAGCGGATCACCAGCAGTCCCACCAGGACGTCGATGCCCAGCAGCGCGAGCGCCATCGGGCCGCCGACCGCGTCGACGAGGGCCAGGATCGTGGCCACCTCGGCAACGGCGAGCAGGGCCAGCAGCGCCAGGGTGAGCAGCCGGGCCATCTAGCTGCGCCCCGCAGTCCCCCGCCGCTCGGCACGGCGCTCGCGGGCCCCGGTGACGGCGGAGCGGAGCTTGCCGGAGCGCTCCTGGGCGCCCCAGACCGTGACCCGCCACAGCGCCTCGCGCACGATGCTGCCGCTCATCTTGGAGTCGCCGTACTCGCGCTCGACGAAGGTGATCGGGACCTCGGCCACGCGCAGGCCCTGGGCGACGGCCCGCCGTGCCATGTCCACCTGGAAGCAGTAGCCCTGGGAGGCCACGTCCTGGCCCATCAGGGAGCGCAGCGCGTCTGCGCGGAAGGCGCGGTAGCCGCCGGTGGCATCCTTGAGGGGGACCGCCAGGGCCAGTCGCGTGTACAGGTTGCCCCCGCGGGAGAGCACCTCGCGCGAGCGAGGCCAGTTCACGACCTCGCCGCCGGGCACCCAGCGCGAGCCCAGCACCAAGTCGGCGTCGCGCAGGGCGTCGAGCAGGATGGGCAGCTGCTCCGGCTGGTGCGACCCGTCGGCGTCCATCTCCACGAGTACGGCGAAGCCTCGGCCCAGGCCCCACTCGAACCCCGCCATGTAGGCCGCGGCGAGGCCCTCCTTGCCGGCGCGATGCAGCACCTGGATGTGGTCGTCAGCCGCGGCGAGCTCGTCGGCGATGGCGCCAGTGCCGTCCGGGGAGTTGTCGTCGGCGATCAGGATGTGGGCCTCGGGCACCGCGGAGCGCACGCGCGCGGTGATGCGCCGCACGTTCTCCTTCTCGTTGTAGGTGGGGATGATCACCAGGATCTGGCCGAGGTCCTCGAACTGCGAAGTCACCGGACCATCCTCCCACGCCGGCGTGTGTGCGGGGGCCCCGATCATGGGCGCCGCGACGACTGCGGGCGGCCGGTCGGCGGTGCTGGTAGCGTCCGGTGCAGCGCACCTGGAGGAGGAGTCCATGCCACGCAGGATCCGGATCGGGGCCGTCGGCGACTTCGCCGCGGGAAGCATGACCGAGGTGGAGGTCGAGGGGACGAAGCTGATCGTCGCCCGCGACGAGCAGGGCCTGTGCGCCGCCAACAACAAGTGCCCGCACCTGGGCCTGTCGCTGACATCCGGGCCCGGTCACCAGCGCTACTCGGACGGGATCGTCCAGTGCCCGTGGCACAACTCGCGCTTCGTGGTGCGCACCGGCGAGAACCTCGACTGGGTGCCGGGCGTGGCGGGGCGCTCCGTGCCGAACTGGTCGAAGAAGATGCTCGCCCTCGGACGCAAGCCCGCCCCCCTGACGACCGTGCCGGTGGTCGTCGAGGGCGAGGACGTCTTCGTCGACCTCTGAGCGGCGCAAGTTCATTCCGGCGCGGGACCGCGCTCACCGGACGCGGGTGCGTGGCGCCGGCGCCCGGCGATCAGGATCACCGCCAGCAGTCCAGCGGCCGCCAGCTCGACGAACCCGCCCAACTGCATCGCGGGGGTGATTCCCTGGCGCTGCGGCACCTCGGCCACGGTTGATGCGGCCGTGAACTGCGGCGTCTGCCAGGCAAGGGAGCCGTCGGTGTTGATGACCGCGCTGATCCCGGAGGTCGCGGCCACCAGGGTCGTGCGCCCGCTGGCCACGGCCTGCACCCGGGTGATGGCCAGCTGCTGCTCGGGCTGGCCGGTCCTTCCGTAGGTCGCGTTGTTGGTCTGGACCACCATCACCTGGCCGCCCTCGCGGACCGCGTCGCGCACGAGCTCGTCGTAGGCGACCTCGAAGCAGATGACCACCCCGGTGCGCACCCCCCCGACGTCGAGCACGCCGACGGCCTCCCCACCGGCGAAGTCGCGGCCGATCCGCTCGAACCGGGTGATGAAGCGGGTGAGCAGGTCGCGGAACGGCAGGTACTCACCGAACGGCACCGGGTGGCGCTTGGCATAGGCCTGACCGGGGCCCGTCACCGGGTCCCAGACGATGCCCACGTTGAGGATCGTCCCGGGATGGTCCTCGGTGGGCGGATCTGCCGGGTTGGTGATCACGGCCCCGACGAGGATGGGTGCGGCGATCGCGCGGGCCGCGCGGTCGATCTGGGCGGCCGCGTCGGCGTTGCGCAGCGGATCCACGTCCGAGGCGTTCTCCGGCCAGATCACGGCCACCGGCTGGGGCTCTCGGCCGGCCGCCACCTCCTGCGCCAGCTCCTCGGTGACGCGCACGTGGTTGTCGAGCACAGCACGGCGCTGGGCGTTGAAGTCCAGGCCCACCCGGGGCACGTTGCCCTGCACGATGGCCATCGGCTCTGATCCGGTGATGGGCCCGCCCCACGAGGTGGTCCGCAGGGCGCCGCCGGCCAGCACCAGCCCGAGGCTCGCCAGCCCGAGGCCCAGAACGACCCGCCCGGGGTGACGCGCCGGGAGTGGCCGCCCGTGCGACACCTGCTCGACCGATCCGACGGCGCGTCGAGCACGCAGCATGTCGACGGCGGCCAGGAGCAGCATCGCGAGGGTGGCCACGACGAAGCTCACCAGCGCGGGCCCGCCGAGGACGGCCCATCCCACCAGCTCGGTCCCGGCCTGCGCGTGGGCCAGCCGCCCCCACGGGAACCCGCCCCACGGGACACGGCTGCGCAATCCCTCGACCGTCACCCACAGAGCGGGCACGCCGAGGATCCACCAACGACCGGCCAGCACCCGCGGCATGAGCGCACCGGCGCCGGCCCAGAAGCTGGCGCACAGCAGGCTCAGCACCACCCACGCATCCGGGCCCAGCACCCGCAGCCACTCGAGCAGTACCAGGAAGAACCCCATCCCGGCGGCCAGGCCCAGCAGGGCCCCACGTCGCGGAGTCACCCCACGGAATCCGGCGACCAGCGCCGCCAGGATCGGGATCGCCGCCCAGCCGCCGAGCAGGTCCACCGGCGGAAACGCCAGCGCGAGGCCGATCCCGGTGGCCACGGCCCCCACCACGGCGACCCACCCGCGCTCGCGCACGCGCACTGGGGCCGGGGTCGTGGTCACGGGCGCCATCATCCCCGACGAGCGCGCGAAGCGACGCCATCCCGGCGCTCAACGGCCCGTCCTGTGCGCCGTTGGCCACGGCCCGTGATCGTGCTGCCTGATTCGGCCCTTCTGGCCCTCCCCGGCACGGATTCCGCCGGCGTAGCGTGAAGAGGTCCCACCACAGACGAAGGAGGGGACAGAGATGAGTCGCAACAACAAGATCCGAGTGTCGCTGCTGCGAGCTGGACCCGTGGGGGCCGCGTGTCTCGCGCTGGTCGCGGGCACGGCACTACCGGCCGCCAGCTTCCCGGCCGCACCGCACGGGCCCAAGAACGTCATCGTGCTGATCGGTGACGGCATGAGCTACAACGAGATCGACTTCACCTCGCTGTACCAGAACGGCACCTCGAACTGGCAGGTCGCGGTCGACCCGGCCAGCGGCACGATCGAGCACCTGCCGGGCACCCCGTCGCAGTCGTTCGAGAGCTTCGACCTCCAGGTGGCGATGTCCACCTACTCGGTCGCCTGGGGCTATGACCCCGCGCTGGCCTGGACTGACTTCAGCTGGAACCTGCTGAACCCCACGGACTCCGCGGCGGCGGCGACCTCGATGGCCACCGGCGTGAAGACCTATGACGCCGGCATCGGCGTCGACGCCGACGGCAACCCGGTGGAGTCGGTCACTGAGCGCGCGACCTCCCTGGGCAAGTCGACCGGCGTGATCTCGACGGTTCCCTTCTCGCATGCCACGCCGGCTGGATTCGCGGCCCATGACGTGGAGCGTGACAACTACCACGCGATCACCGATGACATCCTGGCCAGCGACATCGACGTGGTGATGGGCGCCGGGCACCCGAGGTACAACAACGACCACAAGCCGCTCAAGACCCCCGCCTACACCTACCTGTCCCCGAGCGCCTTCAGCTCGCTGACCGGTGGCGCAACACCGTTCACCTACATCGACACCCGGGCGCAGTTCGAGGAGCTGGCCGCGGCCGCCGATCCGCCAGATCGGGTCTTCGGCATCGCCCAGGTGGCCTCGACTCTGCAGGAACGCCGCTCGGGCGACTGGTTCCTGCCGCCGTACGCCCTCGCGCTCAACGACGTGCCCGACCTGCCGACGATGACCCGCGGGGCGCTCAACGTGCTCGATGACGACCCCGAGGGGCTGTTCCTCATGGTCGAGGGCGGGGCGATCGACTGGGCCGGCCACCGGAACCAGCCGGGCCGTGAGATCGAGGAGACGATCGACTTCTTCGACGCGGTCGACGTGGTCATCGACTGGGTGAACACGACTTCCAGCTGGCGCGACACCCTCGTGATCGTGACCGGCGACCACGAGACCGGGGGGCTGTCCGGGCCCGGCTCGAACCCTGCCTGGACTCCTCTGGTCGGTGAGCCCGGCCAGGTGCCGGCCCACTCGTGGCACTCCATCAACCACACCAACGTGCTCCTGCCCGTGTTCGCCCAGGGCGCCGGCGCCAAGGAGCTCGGCTGGCGCGTGGCTGCCACCGACCCTGTCCGCGGCAAGTACCTCGACAACACCGACGTCGCCAACGTCCTGCTGAAGAACCTCTGGGGCGACGGCCCTGGCGCCAGCGACGGCAACGGCCAGGGGCTGCACCTGAAGGGATAGTCGGGTGCACCCCGCTGCCGCCCGGCGCAGCAGTCGGACGTCCGCCCGGTGACCGCCGGTGACCCACATCGGCCGGGGCGCGGGTCTCCCCACCCCGGCCGATGCACGCACTCGCGCATCCTGCTCGTCAACTCTCCATGATCCGTGGTGGTTGCACGACCTAGAGTTCAGGCAACCCGCACGGATCATCGCCGGCGGGCGGTACGGGCGCGCGACGCGCGTAGCGCAACCGGCTCATGCCTGTCCGAAGCGGTGGCACGGAGCGAGGCTGCTGACGGTGGACGCCCTCACGGCCGACCGCGGCCTGGCCCACCCAGACCGGGGACCGTCCGCGGGTCAGCCGGGGACGACGACCGTGCCGCGGGCGGTCGTGATCCGCAGCGGCTCGGCCAGGACGTCGGCTGCGCTGTCGCCACGCTCCGGGGCGCCGCGGCAGACCACGTGTGCGGCGAACACCACCTCTCGGCTGCGCCGGCCGGCCCGAACGAGCGTCGCGCTCACCTCGATCACGTCCCCACCGTGCAGCGGGCCGATGAACTGCACGTCGGAGTACGAGGCGAACAGCCCCTCGTCCCCGTCGGTGCGGATCGCCAGCTCGGTGGCCACGTCGCCGAACAGGGCCAGAACGTAGGCCCCGTCGACGAGGTTGCCCGCGTAGTGGGCGTGGGAGTAGGGCACGTACCGCCGATGGGCCACGACGGTGCCGACGGCGCTGGCGGGGCCCGTGTCCACGGCACTCGCCGGCTCCCTGCCCACGGCGCTCGCGGGGCCCGTGCCCACAGGGCTCGCCGGCTCCCTGCCCGGGGCCGTGCCCGTGGCAAAGGCATCCCCCGCCCTTGCGCGGCCACCCGACTCCTGCGCCGTGCTCATCGCACCCCTCCTGCCAGTCGGTGGACGAGGTACGACGCCACCTCGCCGGGCGTCGTACCCCGGCCGAAGATCCGGTCCACGCCCAGCTCCTCGGCCATCGACTCGTCGAAGCGCGGCCCGCCGACCACCATTAGCGGCCGGCGCTCGCGGGGGAACGCCTCGCGGAAGGCCGCCGTCATCTCGCGGGTGTTGGTCAGGTGCGCGTCGCGCTGGGTCACCACCTGGGAGACCAGCACCGCGTCGGCGTGCACCTCGGTGGCCTGCGCCACCAGCTCGGGGACCGTCACCTGGGCGCCGAGGTTGTGGACCTGCATCTCGCTGTAGTACTCCAGCCCCTTCTCCCCGGCGAAGCCCTTGATGTTGAGGATCGCGTCGATGCCGACGGTGTGCGCGTCAGTGCCGATGCAGGCCCCGACCACGACCAGCGGCCGCTGCAGCTGGGCCTTGATCTGGGCGTTGACCTCCTTGGGGCTCAGCAGTGGGAAGTCGCGTTCGAGCACCACGACCTTGTCCAGCTCGACGAGGTGGTTGACCGGCCCGTAGACGACGAAGAAGGTGAAGTCCGGGCCCATCGCACGGGCGTGCACCACCAGTGCCGGGTCGATGCCCATCTTGCGCGCCAGCTGCGCCGCGGCGCCCTCGGCCCGCTTGTCGTGCCGGATCGGCAGTGTGAAGGAGACCTGCACCATGCCGTCGCCGGTCGCGTCGCCGTACGGGCGGATCACCGCGCTCATGACCGGACCCCCGTGGCCCCGGCGGACGCGGGTGCGCCGGCCTGCGCGTCACCGACCGCTGGTGGCTCGGCCAGCACCTGCGACACCGGGTTCAGGTAGCCGGGCTCGCGGCGGATCACCCCGTCGAGGCCCTTGCCGCGGTCCGCCGGGCGCTTCATCAGCCCGAACGTGCCGTCGGCGATGGCGGGCAGCAGCCCGTCCTCGGCGATCCGCTCGAGGAGCTCCACCGCCTCGGCGAGCACCTGGTTGGCGCGCGTGACGATCAACCCGTCCGGGGCGGGGTGGAAGTCCTCGGCAAGCCCACCGGCGGCGTTCATCACGTAGCGCACGTTCTGCAGGGCCAGGTCACGGTCCGACAGCCACGGGGTGACCACGGCCTCGGTCATCATCCCGACCAGCAGGATCCCCTGCCCGGTGAGAACGCCGGCGAGGTTGAAGAACCCGTCGAGCAGGTAGCCGCGGAAGATGTCGCCGGTCATGTGCTTGGTCGGTGGCATCCACTTCAGGGGAGCGTCGGGGAACAGCTCGCGGGCCAGCAGCGCGTGGGCCAGCTCGAGGCGGAACGAGTCGGGAATCTCGGGGTTGATCTCGAACGCGTGCCCGAGGCCCAGCTGCCAGTCCGCGAGCCCCGCGCGGTGGGCGAAGAACTCGTTGAGCAGCTGGCTGACCGTCACGGTGTGGGCGGCCTCGACGGCGTCGGCGGTGGTCAGGTAGTTGTCCTCGCCGGTGTTGATGACGATGCCGGCGCGCGCGTGCACCTGCCGGGCGAAGTGCTGGTCGACGAAGGTGCGGATCGGGTTGATGTCGCGGAAGAGGATCCCGTACATCGAGTCGTTGAGCATCATGTCCAGGCGCTCGAGGCCGGCCAGCGTGGCGATCTCGGGCATGCACAGGCCCGAGGCGTAGTTCGTGAGCCGCACGTATCGGCCGAGCTCGCCGGACACCTCGTCGAGGGCGGCGCGCATGATCCGGAAGTTCTCCTGGGTTGCGTACGTGCCGGCGAAGCCCTCCCGGGTGGCGCCCTCGGGCACGTAGTCCAGCAGCGACTGCCCCGTGGAGCGGATCACCGCGATGATGTCCGCGCCCTCGCGGGCCGCGGCCTGGGCCTGCGGAACGTCCTCGTAGATGTCGCCCGTGGCCACGATCAGGTAGATCCACGGCGAGTGCTCCACGGGGTGGGCGTCCAGCAGCGCCTCGCGCGCCGCGCGCTGGGCGTCGATGCGGGCCACTCCCCCACGCGCGGCGGCCAGCGCCGCCTGCGCCGCGGCGTCGGCGTCCGGCCCCTCGGGCAGCGCGAACCGCACGGAGCCGGCCGCGGCGCGCTGGGCCAGCACGAGCAGCGGGTCCTCGGCGAGGATCCCGGCGTGCTCCTGCTCGGCCAGTGCGTGCCACACCGCAAGCGCGACCCCACGACTGAGGCCCACCTGCTCGGCCACGGCATCCGTGAGCCGGTTCACCCACGGGATGCCCTCGGCGTCGGCGCCTTCGAGGCCGGCCATCCGCAGCACGGCACGCTCGACCGAGACGGTGGTGTGCTGCTCGGCCAGGTCGACGACGGGCTGGCCGGCCACTTCGGCCAGAGCGCGGGCCCGCGCCACCACGGCGGGGTCGAGGTTGAGCCTCATGGCGCCACGCTTCCAGATCGGGGCGGGACGCTGCCCGCCGACGGGTCGGTCGGGGAGTCCCCGGCCAGGTACAGGGTGCGCCCGTCCAGCACGGTGGCCAGGCAGCGGGGGGCCGGGACGCCGGGGTCGAGCACGGGCAGGCCGGGCGTCCCGGAGCGGGGATCGGTGCTCCAGGTGGAGATCCGCGAGTCCGGGGCGGCCACGACCAGCTCCTCGGCGGCCCAGACGGCATAGGTGGCCGGGGCCCCCACGGCCAGGACCCCCGCGTCGTCGCGGCGCGCCGCCCGCCAGCCCCCCCGGGTGGCCGCGGTGAAGGCCGCTCGACCGCTCAGCCGGGCCTCGGGATTGTGGTTCCACATCGCCGCGCGCACCCACTCCCAGGGCTCGATCGGGGTCACCGGGCTGTCGGAGCCCAGGGCCAGCGACACACCGGCCCGCACGAGGCCGGCGAAGTCGTGCAGCCCGGCGGCACGATCGGCACCCAGCCGGGACTCGTACGCCCCGCCCGGGGCGCCCCACGTGGCATCGAACAGCGGCTGCACGCTGGCGATCACCCCGGCCTCGGCGAGCACCGCCGCGTGCCCCGGGTCGGCCATCGACACGTGCTCGAGTCGGTGCCGGGCGGCCCGGGTGGCGCCCTGGCCACACTGCTGGATCGTGCGCCGCAGCGCCTCGCAGAGCGTGTCGAGGGCGGCGTCGCCGATCGCGTGGAAGCCGGCCTGGACCCCCGCCTGGGTGCAGCGCACGAGGTGGTCGGTCACGGTCGGCAGGTCGAGGTAGGCGTTGCCGTACCCGTCGGCGTCGGCGTAGGGCTCGGTCAGCCACGCGGTGTGCGAGCCCAGGGCCCCGTCGATGAACAGGTCCCCGGCCGCGCCCGCGGCCCCGAGGTCCAGAGCGTGCTGCGGGCCGCCGGCCTGGCCCCAGTACGCCACGAGCGCCGGGCCGTCGCCCTGGGCTGCCAGCGCCATCAGCGCCCTGAGGTCCTCGGCCCCGTTGATCTGGGGGCCGCCGGCCTCGTGAAGGGCGGCGACCCCGGCGGCGGCCGCCTGCTCTCGCGTGGCACGCTGGGCCGCCTCGCGCAGCCCGCCCGGCATCTCCTCGGTCAGGTGCGCCCGGACCCGGTGATGGGCATCAGCGGTGATCCGCCCGCCGTCCTCGAAGCCGCGCTCCTCGCGCAGTCCGGGCACGAGGGCGATCATGGCGGTGCTCACCACGGCCGAGTGGACGTCGGCCCGGGAGAGGTAGACCGCCGAGCCCCACGTGGCCCGGTCGAGCTGCTCGCGGGTGGGCAGCGCGCGATCCGCCCACGCGGTCTCGTCCCAGCCGTGGCCGATCACCGGCCGACCCCGCAGCCGGCGGGCGTCGGCGCTCAGGGCGTCCAGCAGTGCATCGCGGCTGGGGACCCCGCGCAGGTCCAGGCCCAGCAGGGTGAGGCCGGTGGCGGTGTGGTGCACGTGCGCGTCGACGAAGGCGGGGGCGACCAGGGCACCGTCGAGGTCGACGACGGCATCGGCGGAGTCCACGTGCACCGCGGCCCCCGCCTGGGCGCCGATCCACGCGATGGTCCCGTCCACCACGAGCATCGCGGTGGCACCCGGCGTCGACGGCGCGTGGACCGGGCCGCCGCGCAGCAGCAGCCTCACCGGTGCGCAGCCGTGATGCGGGCCTCGAACATGGCGCGGATCGCCGGATCGGCGCGCAGCAGCTCGAGGGCGTAGCCGGCATGGCCCCGGGTGTACCCGTTGCCGATCAGCATGGTCACGTCGGCAGCCAGGCCCTCGGCCCCGAGCGCCGCTGCGCTGAACGAGGTGGCCATCGAGAAGAAGATGATCGTGCCGCCCTCGGCGGTGGCCAGCACCGCCCCGTGCTCGCACCCGGGGACGGTGACGCAGACGATCGTGATGTCGGCCGGGGCGCCGAGTGCGCCGATCACCGCGTCGGCGACCCCGACCGGGTCGCGCGCGTCGGCCAGGGCCACCCGGTCAGCGATTCCGGACTCCTCGAGCATCCGGGCCTCGCGCTCCACGGGCACGATCCCGAGCGTGACGGCCGCCCCCTCGCGACGGGCAGCCGCCAGGCTCAGCGAGCCGCTCTTGCCCGCCCCGCCGAGCACCGCGACCGTGGGGGCGATGCCCCGCTCCGTGTAGCCGCGAACCACCCGCGCGGTCAGCGCCGGCGCCCCGCACACGTCGTTGACCGACATCGCCAGCGCCTCAGGCATGTCGTCGGGCAGGATCGCCACGATGGAGCGTCGGAACAGGATCGCGGTGCCGTCGCAGGGCACCTGCTCGCCGAGGCCGTCCCAGTCCGCGAGACCGTCGCTGATCCGCAGTGGGGTCAGGGTCAGCGAGACCAGCGTGGCCACCCGGTCGCCGGGGGCCAGGCCCAGCGGCGACTCAGCCCCCACCTCCTCGACCACCCCCACGAGCATCCCGCCGGAGCCGGTGACCGGGTTGTGCATCTTGCCGCGGCTGCTGATGATGCCCAGCACCTCGGCACGGATGCGCCCCCGTCGCCGAAGTGCTTGTCGTGCAGCTGCTGGTAGCTCGCGGCGTCCAGGTTCAGGCGCCGCACACGCACCCGCACCTCGTCGGGACCGATCTGCGGGTCGGCATCCAGGCGCCATGCCGCCTGGGGCAGCACACCCTCCGGCTCGATCACGCGATGCACTCCGACAGCGCTGGCGCTGGGGTGGTCCACGGTCCCTCCTGATGACTCGATCCGTCCGGCCCGGGCCGTCGGCGCTGACCGGCGACTGCCCGGCGCGTTCCCCTGATCGCCTCGGCGCTGCCGCCCTACACTGCACCCAGACTAGCCGTGGTCGACGCTCGGAGGAAACAACATGACGAAGAAACTACGGCGCGGCATTGGCCAACCCGCCAATTCTCCGGCTAGGCTGGGTCAATGACGGAGATACTTGAGCGCAATGCGACTCCTGCCAGCCTGGATGCCACGGTGGGTGCCAGGACGGATGCCGGTGCCGCCGCGGTCGTCGGCCGCACCCGGGACATCTCTGCCGGCGCCCCGACGCGCCGCCGGCCGCCGGAGCAGCCGTACACCTACGCCCGGGTCGTGCTCGAGGAGCCGGACTGGACCCGATACCCGGGGTGGGCGCAGGTCACCGAGCAGCAGTGGCGCACCGCACAGTGGCAGCGCGCGCACTGCATCAAGAACTCCCGGCAGCTGCGCGAGCTCATGGGCGACCTGCTCGACGAGCGGGTCTACGCCGACCTCGACGCCGACCTGGCCCAGAAGGCCACCATGTCGATGCTGGTGCCCCCGCAGATGATCAACACGATGATGCGCGCGGCGACCCCGGCCGGCCCGGGCTCGCTGACCGAGGCGTTCTACGCCGACCCGATCCGCCGCTACATGCTGCCCATGCTCTCCGACCGGCTCACCGAGTGGGGCAGCCACCCGCACTCCTCGCGGGACTCCCTGCACGAGCACGACATGTGGGTGGCCGAGGGCCTGACCCACCGCTACCCCACGAAGGTGCTCGCCGAGCTGCTGTCGACCTGCCCCCAGTACTGCGGGCACTGCACGCGCATGGACCTCGTGGGCAACTCGACGCCCAACGTCGACAAGCTGCGCCTGATCCTCAAGCCGGTGGACCGCCAGGCCGCCCACCTGGACTACCTGCGCGCGCACCCGCAGGTGCGCGACGTGGTCGTCTCCGGCGGTGACATCGCCAACCTGCCCTGGCCGCGGCTGGAGTCCTACCTCACCGAGCTGCTCAGCTTGGACAACATCCGCGACATCCGCCTGGCGACCAAGGCCCTCATGGCCCTGCCCCAGCACTGGATCTCCCCCGAGGTGCAGGAGGGCATGGCGCGCGTGGCCGGCCTGGCCCGCTCCCGCGGGGTCTCGCTGGCCATCCACACGCACGTGAACAACGCGGCGTCGGTGACCCCGCTGGTGGCCGAGGCAGTCACGGCGATGTTCGACGCCGGCGTGCGCGACGTGCGCAACCAGGGCGTGCTCATGCAGGGCGTGAACGCCTCCCCGCACGACCTGCTCGACCTGTGCTTCACGCTGCTCGACGGGGCCGGGATCATGCCCTACTACTTCTACATGTGCGACATGATCCCCAACGCCGAGCACTGGCGGGTCTCGCTGGCCCGCGCCCAGGAGCTCCAGCACGCGATCATGGGCTACCTGCCCGGCTTCGCCACCCCGCGCATCGTCTGCGACGTGCCCTACGTCGGCAAGCGCTGGGTGAACCAAGTGCACTCCTACGACGCTGTGCGCGGCATCTCGGACTGGACCAAGAACTACCGCACCGGTATCGAGGCCGAGGACCCCGAGGCCCTGACCCGCACCTACCAGTACTACGACCCGATCCACACGCTGCCCGAGGCCGGCCAGCGCTGGTGGGCCGAGCAGGTCGGCTGAGCCCACGGCGTGGCCCCCTCGCGAGAGGTGCCGCGCGGGCCTGTGCCCGTCGCAGCACGCAGGCAGTTGCGGGGCCTACTCGACCAGCCGGTCCTCGAAGGGCGTGGAGAGCACGACGGTGGTCCGGGTGGAGACCCCGGCCACGGCCCTGATCTCGGCCAGCAGGGCCTCCAGGGCCTGCGGCGAGGCGACGCGCACCTTGAGGATGTAGGCCTCCTCCCCGGCCACCGAGTAGCACGACTCGATCGCCGGGATGCCCGCCAGCTTCTCCGGGGCCTCGTCCTCGGCGCGGGGGTCGACGGCCTTGATCGACACGAACGCCACGAGCGGAAGGCCGAGGGCCTCGGTGTCCACCATGGCCCGGTACCCGCGGATCACCCCGCGCTGCTCCAAGCGCCGCACTCGCTGGTGCACCGCGGAGGTGGAGAGCCCGGTTGCCCGCCCGAGGTCGGTGAACGACATGCGTCCGTCTGCGGCCAGCTGGGCGACGATCTGGGCGTCGAGGTCCTCCACGCCCGGCATCCTAGCCGCGGGCCAGTGCCCGGCCGATCACCATCCGCTGGATCTGGTTGGTGCCCTCCACGATCTGCAGGACCTTGGCCTCACGCATGTAGCGCTCGACCGGGAAGTCCGTGGTGTAGCCGGCCCCACCGAGCACCTGCACGGCGTCGGTGGTGACCCGCATGGCCACGTCGGTGGCCATCAGCTTGGCCCGGGCGGCGGGGATCGAGAACGGCCGGCCGGCGTCCTTGAGCCGTGCGGCCTCGACCAGCAGGGCGCGGGCGGCGTGCACCTGGGTGTCCATGTCGGCGAGCAGGAACTGCAGGCCCTGGAAGCCGGCGATCGGCTGGCCGAACGCGTGGCGCTCGCGGGCGTAGGCCACGGCCGCGTCCAGAGCCCCGCGGGCCAGGCCCACCGCACACGCGGCGATCCCCAGCCGCCCGGCGTCCAGGGCCTGCATCGCGATCCGGAACCCCTCCCCTGGTGCGCCCAGCAGGTTGCCCGCCGGCACCTCGGCCGCGTCGAGGACTACCTGTGCGGTCGGCGAGGCGGCCCCGCCCATCTTGTGCTCGGGCGTGGCGAACGACATGCCCGGGGTGTCGGCGGGGGCCAGCAGGCAGCTGATCCCCTCCGGGCCGGGGCCGCCGGTGCGCACCATCAGGTTGTAGAAGTCCGCGACCCCGGCGTGGGTGATCCACGCCTTGACCCCGGTGACCCGATAGGTGTCCCCGGGCTGGCCGTCGGGGCCGGTGACCAGGTCCGCGCGGGTGGTCAGCGCCGCCGCATCAGACCCGCAGTGCGGCTCGGACAGGCAGTAGGCACCCACGGTCGACCCGCCCAGCATCGGGCCCAGCCACTGCTCCTGCTGCGCGGGCGTGCCGTAGGCGACCATCGGGTAGCAGGAGAGCACGTGCACCGAGATCCCCAGGGGCACGGTCAGCCAGCGCGCCGCCAGCTCCTCGAGCACGGCCAGGTACACCTCGTAGGGCTGCCCCCCGCCGCCGAGCTCCTCCGGGTACGGCAGGCTCAGAAGGCCCAGGTCACCCAGGGTTGCGAACAGCGCGCGGGGGAACTCGGCGGCCTGCTCGGCGGCCCCGGCCCTCGGGGCCAGCTCCCGGTCGGCGATCTCCGAGGCCAGGGCGACGAGGTCGGCGGCTTCGGGTGTGGGCAGCAGGCGATCGATCATGGGGACCTCCGGGCTCTCGCGGGCGATGCCCGCCACGCTACCCCCGCCGGCCGCGATGGCAGGATGCGCCCATGCTGATGCTGCTGGATTCCGCGGGCCTCTACTACCGGGCGTTCCACGGGGTGCCGGAGTCGATCACCGCCCCGGACGGCACACCCGTGAACGCCGTGCGCGGGTTCCTCGACATGACCGCGGCGCTGGTCACCGCCCGGCGGCCCACGGGCCTCGTGGCCTGCTGGGACGACGACTGGCGCCCGCAGTGGCGCGTGCAGCTGCTGCCCTCGTACAAGGCGCACCGGGTGGCCACCGACGGCGCCGAGGACGAGCCGCCGGCCCTGGGCCATCAGGTCCCGATCATCGTCGACCTGCTCGCTGCGCTGGGCCTGGCCCGGGTGGGCGCCGCCGACTACGAGGCCGACGACGTGATCGCCACCCTCGCCCGGCGCTACTCGGGCCGCGGGGAGCCGGTGGAGGTGGTCACCGGCGACCGGGACCTCATCCAGCTGGTGGACGATGACGGTCAGGTGCGCGTGCTCTACACCGGCCGCGGGATCCGCCGGCTCGAGGTGCTCGACGAGGCCGCGGTGCGCGCCGGCCACGGCGTGGCGCCCCAGCAGTACGCCGAGATGGCGGTCCTGCGCGGCGACCCCTCCGATGGGCTGCCGGGCGTGCCCGGGATCGGGGCGCGCACCGCGGCCGGCCTGCTCGAGCGCTTCGGCGACCTCGCGGGCCTGATGGCCGCCGTGGACGCCGGCACCGCGGGGATCCGCCCGGGGCTGGCCGCCGCCCTGGTCGAGCACCGCGACTACCTCCAGCGGGCCCGCACGGTGGTCGTCGTCGCCGAGCCGCCGGTCCCCGAGATCGACGTCGCGATCCCGCCGGCCCCCGCCGACCCGGACGCCCTGGCGGCCCTGGCCGAGCGCTGGGGCCTGCAGGGCCCCATAGCCCGCCTCCAGGCCGCCCTCACCCCCTGACACGCCCGAGGGCCTCCCCCCCAGCGTCGCCCCGCCCCGGATCCCTGCACGTTCTCGAGGCTGTGGGCGGATCCATCCAAGGCAGCTGGCTCACCGGGTGCGCGAACGTGGGGCGATCGGCGAGGAGGCGCTCAGCTGCGGACGAGTCCCGATACTTCGTGGGACACCGACGAGGTCGAGCGTCGGCGGCGACTCGGTCGGGGGATGCGGATGTCGATGACCTCGTCGGTGCCCGAGCGCACCTCGACGGCCACGAGCTTGGCCCGGCGCAGCAGCTCGTGATCCGGCTCACGGGCGACCATGACCATCGGCACCGCCAGCGGCAGCTCCCCGAGGACGCCCGGATCGCCCTCGTCGTCGACGAGAACGACCACCCCGGCGACGGTGGACAGCATGGCGCTGCGCAGCACCATGGCCAGACCCGCCGATCGCATCGCGTCGTCGGCGAGCACCAGGATCCGGCCGGGCATCCAGTCCAGCGCGGTCCGCACCTGCTCGACCGTGGAGGCCGTCACTGCGGGCCCGAGGGCACTGCCCACGCACGACGCGAGCAGCGGCACGGCGGCGATCTGACGACCGTCGGCAGCCAGATCCGCAGTGCGCTCGGGGGCGACGTGCACGCTGGCCATGCCTCGATCCTCCTCCTGCCAACCGCGCAGGCCAAGGGGCTTGGGACCCCGTTGACGTCGCGATCAGGTCACCATACCCCCAGCCGGACGGCGGATCAGCGCTGCCTGCGGCTCACTCGTCGATCGTGACCGACACCACCCCTCGGCGCAGCGAGTCGATCGCCCGCCGGGCGGTGGCGCCCAGGGCCGGGTCGGTGCTGGCCGAGGAGATCTGGCCCAGGAAGTCGATCACCTGCTTGCACCAGCGCACGAAGTCCCCCGCGGTCAGCTCGGATCCCTCGAGCACCGAGCGCAGCGTCCCCCCGGCCGACCAGCGGTGCACCGCCCACGCGAACCCCAGGTCCGGCTGGCGCGTGGAGGGCACCCCGTGGCGCTTCTCCAGCACCTCCAGCCGCCCCCAGATCCGCATCGTCTCGTCGAGGGCTCCGGCGATGGCCGCCGGGACCCGGGGCGGCGCGGCCCCGGCACTCTCCCGGCCGCGCGACTCGTACACCAGGGCCGAGCAGGCCGCAGCCAGCTCGTGCGGGGCCATGCCCGACCACAGCCCGGCCCGCAGGCACTCCAGGGCCAGCAGGTCGGACTCGCCGTAGATCCGGCTGAGCTGGGTACCGACCGCGGTCACCGTCGGCTCCGGTCCGTCGTCGCTGAGGTAGCCCAGCTCGGCGAGCACCGTGCAGATCCGGTCGAACTGCCGCGAGATCGAGTTCGTGCGGGCGTCCAGGCGCCGCTGCAGACCGGCGTTCTCCCCGCGCAGGCGCCAGGCCCGCTCCGCCCAGCGGGCATGCTGCTCGCGCTCGGCGCACCCGTGGCAGGGATGGGCCCGCAGCGCGCTGCGCAGCTGGGCCACCTCCGCGTCCTCCTCGTGACCCCGGGAGCGCCGGCCCCCGCGCGGGATCTCCAGGCCATCCACGCGCGAGCGCAGGGTGGCCGCGAGCTCGCGGCGGGAGTTCGCCGAGCGCGGGGCGAACGCCCGCGGGATGCGGATCCGGTCCAGCACGGCCGGGGCGGTCGGGAAGTCCACGACGCTCAGCCGCCGCACCTGCCGGTCGAGGGTGAGCACGAACGGGCGAGGGTCCTCCCCCAGCGAGAGCCCGGGATCGATGACCACGGCCACCCCGGCGCGCCGGCCTGCCGGCACCATGATCACGTCGCCGGGCACGAGGTCGGCCAGGGCCTCGGCGGACTCCGTGCGCCGGGCGGCGGCCCCCGCACGGGCCAGTCCCTTCTCGCGCTGGGAGAGCTCGTGGCGCAGCCGGGAGTACTCGGCGAAGTCTCCCAGGTGGCAGGCCATCGACTCCTCGTAGCCGGCGATCGCCTCGGCGTTGCGCTGCACCTGCCGGGCCAGGCCCACCAGCCCGCGGTCGGCCTGGAACTGGGCGAACGAGGTCTCGAGCACCTCCCGTGCGGCGGAACGGCCCACCTGTCCGACCAGGTTCACGGCCATGTTGTACGAGGGCCGGAAGCTCGACACCAGAGGGTAGGTGCGCGTGGACGCCAGCCCGGCCAGCGCCGCAGGGTCCAGGCCGTTGTGGAAGACGACCACCGCGTGCCCCTCGACGTCGATGCCCCGGCGTCCGGCCCGTCCTGTCAGCTGCGTGTACTCCCCCGGGGTGATGTCGGCGTGCGTCTCGCCGTTCCACTTCACCAGCCGCTCGAGCACCACGGCCCGGGCGGGCATGTTGATGCCCAGCGCGAGGGTCTCGGTGGCGTAGACCACCTTCACCAGCCCCTCCTGGAACAGCTCCTCGACGGCCTCCTTGAAGGTGGGGATGAGCCCGGCGTGGTGGGCGGCCACACCCCGCTCGAGGCCGTCGAGCCAGGCGTCGAAGCCCAGCACCGCCAGGTCTGCCGGGGGCAGGTCGCGCATCCGGGCCAGCACCCGCTCGCGGATCTCCGTGCGCTCGGCCGGCGTGGTCAGCTGCAGGCCGCCGTGCAGGCACTGCTCCACAGCCGCCTCGCATCCGGCGCGGCTGAAGATGAACACGATGCACGGCAGCAGGCCCTCACGCTGCAGGACGCGGATCACGTCCGGGCGGGCGGTCCCGGGCGTGGGCCGGGGCCGGTGGCCGCCGCGCTGGGGACGGTTCGGGGCGGGCCGGTTCGGCCCTCCGGCGCGGCCCCCACCGTTGCGGAAGTCGCGGCGGGCCTTCTCCAGGTGCTGCTCGTTGCGGGCCAGGCGGACCAGCTCGGGGTTCACCGCCCGGCCGCGGTCGTCGATGAACAGGTCGTGCAGCGCCGAGTCTGCCAGCACGTGCTGCCACAGGGGCACCGGCCGGGTCTCCTCGACCACGATGTCGGTGTCCCCGCGGACCTCGGCCAGCCACGCGCCGAACTCCTCGGCGTTGCTCACGGTCGCCGAGAGCGCCACCACTGTCACGTGCTCCGGGAGGGTGATGATGACCTCCTCCCAGACCGGCCCGCGCTCCCGGTCGGCCAGGTAGTGCACCTCGTCCATCACCACGAACTCCAGGCCGGTCAGCGTGTGGGAGCCGGCGTAGAGCATGTTGCGCAGCACCTCGGTGGTCATCACCACGATCGGCGCCTCGCCGTTGACCGAGTTGTCGCCGGTGAGCAGGCCGACCTGCTCGGCGCCGTAGCGCTCCACGAGGTCGTTGAACTTCTGGTTCGACAGCGCCTTGATCGGCGTCGTGTAGAAGCACTTGGTGCCGCGCTCGACGGCCAGGTGCACCGCGAACTCGCCGACCACCGTCTTTCCCGCCCCGGTGGGAGCCGCGACCAGCACCCCGCGGCCGGCCAGGATGCTGGCACAGGCCCGCTCCTGGAAGTCGTCGAGGCCGAAGTCGTACAGCTCGCGGAAGCGCACCAGCGCGGGGTCGGCCATACCGCTGACGCTACCGGGGGCACGAGGCACCCGGACCCCGTCGACCACGGTCGTGGCCCGCACCGGAAGGGGCCCGACCCGCTCACCGTCGGCGTAGGCGACCTGATCCGGGGCGTGCAGCTCCACCACCCCCACGGGCGTCTCGGTGACGGCCGGGTGCTCGACGTGCCGCCCGGAGTACAGCCGCGGGAACACGCGGATCAGCTCGGGCCGGGAGATCGAGTGCACCCAGAGCATGTCGAGCCGGCCGTCGTGCATGTCGGCGTTCGGGCAGACCCTCATCCCGCCGCCGAACGAGGGCCCATTGCCCAGGGAGACCAGCATCGCGTCGTCCCTGACCAGCTCACCGTCGACGAGCACCCGGTACGGGATCGGGGAGAACTTGCGCAGCTCGGCGAGCATCGCCACCACGTACCGGGCGTCGCCGCTCGGCCGGGTCATCTGGTTGGCCCGCTCGTTGACCATGGAGTCGAAGCCGGTGGACAGCACGCACAGGAAGTACCGGCTCTGGCCGTCGGCGGTGAGTCACATGCCCCACGTCGAAGGCCCGGGTAGCGCCGGCGAGCACCACGCGGACCGCGTCGGCGGCCGACCCGGTCGGGATGCCCAGGCTCGTGGCGGCGTCGTTGCCCGTGCCCAGCGGCACGACTCCCAGGGCGGTGGGCGTGCCGACGACCGACTGCAGGGCCATGTGCACGGTGCCGTCCCCGCCGACGGCGACCAGGGCGTCGAGGCCCTCGGCCATCGCGGCCTCGATCAGCTCGTGGGCATGCTCAGGGCTGTCGCCCTCGAGGGCCAGCACGTGGTCCCCGCGGCTGGCCAGCCCGCGCAGGATGTCCCCGGAGTGCCGCGCGGCGCGCCCGCGGCCCGAGGTGGGATTGACCAGGACCCCGATGCGTCGCCTCTCCACGGGCGTGAACCCTACTGGAGGGGTGAGGGGTTCGGATCCAGTGGCGAGGTCTCGTCGTCGCCCCATTCGGGATCGGCCTGTGCGCGGCGGGCCCGGCGCCGGTCGTTGACCCAGCACACCAGCCACGCCAGGCCCATGAGCAGCGAGCATCGGGCCGGCCAGCAGGCTCAGGTTGAAGGGGTCCCCGGTCGGGGTGGCCAGGGCGGCGAAGATCACCACGCCGAGCACGATCCAGCGCCACCACGAGCGCAGCCGGTCGGCCGGCAGGACACCGGCGAAGTTCAGCGCGACGACCAGCAGCGGCAGGAGGAACCCGAGGCCGAACACGAGCATCATCCGCAGGAAGAACGACAGGTAGCGGTCGACCGAGATGATGTTCTCGATGTTCTCCGGGGTGAAGCCCAGCAGGATCTGCAGGCCCCGGGGCAGGAACGAGTACGCCAGCGCGGCACCGGCCAGGAACATGGGCGTGGCCACGCACGACGAAGCCCAGCGCCCAGCGCCGCTCGTTGCGGTGCAGCCCGGGCGTGACGAACCGCCACAGCTGGTAGAGCCACACCGGGCTGGCCAGCAGCACCCCGGCCACGCCCGCGACCTTCATCTGCATGACGAACGGGTCGGCGACACCGGTGAAGGCCAGCGTCATGTCGCGGCCCTCGGCCTCGGCCTGCGCCACGACAGTGTCGAACGGGGCTCGGATCAGCGCGAAGATCTCGTCGTACATCACCCAGGCGACGACCATGCCGACGGCGATCGCCAGCAGCGACTTGACCAGTCGGGAGCGCAGCTCGCGCAGGTGCTCGGACAGCGGCATCGCGCCCGAGTCCGCAGGGGCACCCCCCGGATCCGGGCCCCGGCTCACGGCAGGGGCGCTCACGCCTGGTTGGGCGGCTGGACCTGGGTCGGCTGCGGCGGGGCCTGCACCTGCGGGGCCTGCGGGGCCGGCGGCACCTGCCGGCAGCGGGCACCCCCGGGGCGGCGGTCAGCGGCGCCGAGGTGGGATCGTCGACGAGCCCCTTGGTCTCGGCCTTGAAGATCCGCAGGGACCGGCCGATGCCGCGTGCGGCGTCCGGCAGCCGCTTGGCGCCGAAGAGCAGCACGACGAGGAGCACCAGGATGAGCAGCTCAGAGCCTTTGAGGTTGGGCATGGGACCCTCCAGCGTCACGCTCCCGCGGTCGCGGGACTGCGCCTAGGGTACGGCCGCGGTGCGCCGCAGCCCAACACCGACGGGTTCGACGCAGGTTCGAGCTGGGTCAGCGATCCAGCTGTCCGGCGACCCGGCGTCAGCCGGCCTGGCTGACCGCGCCGACGATGTCCACCTCGGTCTCCAGCCACAGGGCGAAGTCGAGCAGCTCGTCGCGGGTCAGCGCGTCGCAGGTGGCCTCCATCACCCGGGCCTCCAGGTACTCCAGCGGGATGTCGACCCGGTGGACGCGCACCCCCGCGCCGGAGAGCAGGGTCACCACCTCGTCGTCGGCCGGCTTGCAGACGTCGGTCTCGCAGGTGGCGCAGGTGAAGGTGTAGGTGGACCAGCCCAGCTCGGTGGCCACCGTCACGGTCACGTCGGCGGGCGTGAGGTCCACGTCACCGCACGTCGGACATGTCGCCTTGATCGTCGTCACCATGCACCTCCTCGACTGCTCCGCTCACCTGTCGGATGTCATCGGTGCGCGGTACCGCCGACTTGAGCAACCCGCGGCGCTCTCGCGCGCGCCGGCCCCAGGCCTGCCGGCACGCTACTGGCTCGGCGTGCCGCCGTCGGGGAGATCCGTGCTCGCCACGCGGGTGGCGCGGGCATCGGCGAGCACCTGTGCCACCAGCCACGACGGCTCGCGCAGGACCACCAGGCCGGCGCCCGAGAGCACGAGCCTCCGGGCCCAGCGGTAGTCGCCCACCGGCAGCTCGGCGCGCACCCAGCCCTCCGGCAGGCTCCAGCGCCGCGTGCTCGGGTGCCGGTCGAGCAGGCCGGTGCCCGGGGCGATGTCGACGACGACCCGCAGGCCCGTCGCAGCCAGGGTGAGCGCCATGGGCTCGATGCTGTCCTCCCCGGCGTCGACCGGTGCAGCGGGCTCCATGCTGGCGCGGGCCTCGAGGATCCGGTCGAGGCGGAACAGGCGCAGGCCCTGGGCCGAGCGGCAGTAGGCGCGCAGGTACCCGTACCCGTCGACCACGACGATCGCCAGGGGGTCCACGAGCCGCTGGGTGATCTGGTCGCGCACGGCCCCCAGGTAGGTCAGCTCGACGGCCCGCCCCGCGGCCATGGCCTCCTCCACGGGGGCGACGACCTCGTCGGGGAGGTCGATGCGCACCGCCAGGGCCCCGGGGGCCGGCGCATGCTCGCCGAGCGCGCCGCTGACCTTGGCCGTCACGCTGGCCAGCACGTGGCGGTCGTGGCCGCCGGGGACCCCGGCCAGGGCGTCGAGGGCCACGACGAGCGCGAACCCCTCGTCAGGGGTCAGGGTCAAGGGCTCGGCGAGGTCCAGGGCATCGATCACCTCGATGATGCCGCCGTCCTCCCAGTACTGGATGTCGAACAGCGTCCAGTCGTCGGCGCCCGAGGTGATCACCGAGTCGAGGTCCTCGCGCAGCTGGTCCTCGGTGATGCTGAAGTGCGCGGCTGCCTCGGCCATGCTCACCCCGCTGTTGGCCGCCAGCCACGGCACCAGGGCCAGCAGCCGGGAGAACTGCTCCGCGCCCGGACCCGCGGGGGCCGACGCCTGGGCCCGGCCCGCGCGCGGAGCGGGGGCCTCGTGGGCCGCGATCAGGGCGTCGCACTGGCGCAGCGCCTCGGAAACGGCCCGGGGCGGACCCTCGACGCGCACCCCGGGGGCCAGGGCCAGCGCACCGGCGACACCGGCGACGAGGTCGTCGACCTCCAGGCGGAGCCGGTCCCAGCCGTCGGGCGTCGGCACCCCGATGCTCGGCTCCGCGCCGCAGCCCCGCGCCGACACCGGGAGCCAGGGCGAGGTCGAGTCCCTGGACCTGCGCCGGTCGGAATCGGCCCACCGCCGCGCGACCGTCGAAGTCGTCGGGCACCTCGAAGGGCTGCCCGTCGGGGTCCGAGCGCACGGGGCCCTCGATCCGGGATGCGCGGAACACGCGCAGGTCGCCCCGGTCGGTGTCGTGGCCGACGAGGTACCAGTGGGCGCGCCACCACACGACGCTCCACGGCTGGACGTGGCGTGGGGTGGCGCGGCCGTCGGTGGCCTTCCGGTACCCGAACACCACGGGGGTGCGCGTGCTGCAGGCACGGATCAGCTCGGTCAGGTGGGTCGAGTCCGCCGACATCCCGGCGATGGGCGCGGGGCTCTCGGCTGCCTGCACGCCCAGGCGCGCCTCCACCTTGCGCAGGGCGTTGAGCGCCGAGGGGGCCAGGTCGGCGCGCTGCCACACGCGCGCGGCCAGCCCGAGGACGGCGAGCTCGGCACGGTCGAGGTCCAGGGGGGGCAGCGTCCAGTCCCCCTCGATGCGGTACCCGGTGACCACGCCCGACGCGTCGGTCAGGGTGACCACGGGCACGCCCATCCCGCGCAGCTGGTCCTTGTCGCGCTCGAACATCCGCTCGAAGGCCTCCGGGGAGGCGGTGGGGCTGTACCCGCGCACGACCTTGCGGATCTCCTCGCGGGTCAGGCCCACGCGCGAGCCCCGCAGGGCCATGAGCAGGTTCAGCAGCCGCTCGGCCTTGCTGTACGGCTGGGCGGCTTCGACCATCAGCGAACGGCGAGCAGGTCGATCACGAAGACCAGCGTGCGCCCGGCCAGACGGTGCCGGCCGTTCTCCCCGTAGGCGTAGCGCGGCGGGATGACCAGCTCGCGGCGCCCGCCGACCCGCATGCCGGGGATGCCGTCCTGCCAGCCCTGGATCAGCCCGGCCAGCGGGAACTCGATCGGCTCGCCGCGGTCCCACGAGGCGTCGAACTGCTCGCCGCTCTCGAAGTCGACGCCCAGGTAGTGGACGGTGACCTGGGCCCCCGGGGTGGCCTCCTTGCCCTCCCCCACCACGAGGTCGCGCACGACGAGCTCGGTCGGTGCCGGGCCCTCCTGGAAGTCGATCTCGGGCTTGGTCAGCTCGGTCATGGCTGTGGTCCTCTCGGCGGGTGGTGTGGGCGGGTCGGGGTGGGCGGGGTGGGGGGTGGGCCTGGGCAGGGGGGCTCGGGTGTGTCGGCTCAGGCGCCGGAGGTGCGTGCGGCGAGGTCGACGACGAACACGAGGGTCTCGTTCGGCCCGATCCCGGGTGGGCCGGCCTGCTCGCCGTAGGCCAGCTCCCCGGGGATCACCAGCACGCGTCGGCCGCCGGGCTTCATCCCGACCAGGCCCTGCTGCCAGCCGGCAATGACCTGGTTGAGGCTGAAGGTGATCGGCTGGCCGGACTGCCACGAGGAGTCGAACACCTCCCCGGACCGCTGGCCGAGGCCGACATAGTTCGCGGCGGCGATGTCACCGGGCGCGACGGGCTCCCCGGTGCCCTCGATGAGGTCGATCACGACCAGCTCGGTGGCCGGGCCGAACTCCTGGCCCAGCGTGACCGTCGGCTCCTCGTCCGCATCGCCGGTGACCGTCAGGCCCGGGATCGACTCCACGGTCCGCACCGGCGCAGGCGCTGCCGCGGTCGCGGAGGCCTGCGAACGGCCGTTGTCGGAGGTCAGTGTGGCGCAGCCGGAGAGTCCGATCAGCAGCACCAGGGCGGCGGGAACAGCGCGATTCACCCGCCGCACTCTAGTCGGCCCCCAGCGCAGCGGCGCCCACGGCCCACCGGGGGCTGTGCGCGGACTACATCGACTCGATGAGCCGCTCGACCCGGTCGTCGGTGGACTTGAACGGGTCCTTGCACAGCACCGTGCGCTGGGCCTGGTCGTTGAGCTTGAGGTGGACCCAGTCGACCGTGAAGTCCCGGCGCTTGGCCTGGGCTGCGGCGATGAACTCCCCGCGCAGCCGGGCGCGGGTGGTCTGGGGTGGCACGGTCTTGGCCTCGAAGACCTCCACCTCGCTGCCCACGCGCGCGGCCAGGCCGCGGGCCTCCAGCCGGTTGAACAGGCCCCGGGAGCGCGAGATGTCGTGGTAGGCCAGGTCGAGCTGGGCGATCCGCGGGGAGCCCCAGTGCAGGTCGTGGGTCGTCATGTAGCGCTGCAGGAGCCGGTGCTTGATCACCCAGTCGATCTCGGTGTCGACCTGGTGCAGGTCTCCGGATCCCACCGCCGCCAGGGTGCGCCGCCAGAGGTCGAGCACCTGGGCGTACAGCGGCACCTCGGCCAGGCCCGTCGTCTCGGCGAAGCGCTGGCAGCGCTCGAGGTAGTCGCTCTGGATCTGCCACGCCGAGAGCATCCGGCCGTTGGCCAGGCGCACCGTCCGCGATCCGGTGAGGTCGTGGCTGATCTCCCGGATGGCCCGGATCGGGTTCTCCAGCGTGTGGTCGCGCATCGACGACCCCGCCTCGAGCATCCGCAGCACCAGGTCGGCGCTGCCCACCTTGAGCAGGGTGGTCGTCTGGCTCATGTTCGAGTCCCCGACGATGACGTGCAGCCGCCGGTACTTCTCGGCGTCGGCGTGCGGCTCGTCGCGGGTGTTGATGATCGGCCGGGAGCGGGTGGTGGCCGAGGAGACACCTTCCCAGATGTGCTCGGCGCGCTGGCTCAGGCAGTACACCGAACCGCGGGGGGTGGACAGCACCTTGCCTGCGCCCGCGATCAGCTGCCGGGTGACCAGGAACGGTATGAGGGCATCGGCGATTCGGGAGAAGTCCCCGACCCGACCCACGAGGAAGTTCTCGTGGCAGCCGTAGGAGTTGCCGGCCGAGTCGGTGTTGTTCTTGAACAGGTAGATCTCGCCGTCGATCCCCTCCTCGGCCAGTCGCTGCTGGGCGTCGACCACCAGGCCCTCGAGGATGCGCTCGCCGGCCCGGTCGTGGATCGACCAGGGTGCGCAGGTCGTCGCACTCCCCCGTGGCGTACTCGGGATGGCTGCCCACGTCCAGGTACAGCCGCGCCCCGTTGCGCAGGAACACGTTCGAGCTGCGACCCCAGGCCACGACCCGGCGGAACAGGTAGCGCGCCACCTCGTCCGGGCTCAGGCGCCGCTGGCCCTTGAACGTGCAGGTGACCCCGTACTCGGTCTCGATGCCGAAGATCCGCCGGCTGTGCGGATCAGGCATCGGCGAGGTCACGCAGCTGCTCGGCACCGATCCGGCGGAAGGTCCGGCGGGGCCGGTCGCGCTGGAGCAGGGCGACCTCGAGGTGGGCCGGTGGGATCTCGCGCGGGCCGGGGGCCCCGGACGGGGTGCCCGGCGGGGCCGAGCGGGCCAGCGCGTCGATGGCCAGCCGCAGGCCCTCGGCCAGGCTCAGGCCCTCGCGCCAGTGCTCGGCCAGGTGCGCAGCGATCGCCTCCGACGAGCCGCCCATGGCCACGAACCCGTGCTCGTCGGCCACCGAGCCGTCGAACGTGAGCCGGTAGATCTGGTCGTCGGAGGCCTCGGTGCCCACCTCGGCGACCACGAGCTCCACCTCGTAGGGCTTGGCCGCCTCGGTGAAGATCGTGCCCAGGGTCTGGGCGTAGGCATTGGCCAGGCTCCGGCCGGTCACGTCGCGGCGGTCGTAGGAGTAGCCGCGCATGTCGGCCAGGCGCACCCCGGCCACGCGCAGGTTCTCGAACTCGTTGTACTTGCCCACGGCCGCGAAGCCGATCCGGTCGTAGATCTCGCTGATCTTGTGCAGGGCCCGAGACGGGTTCTCGGCGACCAGCAGGATCCCCTCGGCCACCTGGACCACGACCACGCTGCGGCCCCGGGCGATGCCCTTGCGCGCGTAGTCGGCCTTGTCCTTGATCAGCTGCTCGGGCGAGACGTAGAACGGCATGCTCATCGCGAGGCCTCCCCCATGCGTGCGACCGGACCGTCAGGGTGCTGCATGCGCCGATCCACGACCCCTCCGCAGACAGCGGCGAGCTGCTGCTCGTCGATGCGCCGGTAGCCGGCGGCGTCGACGACCACGACGACCGGGAAGATCCGCCGGGCCATGTCCGGCCCGCCGGTCGCGGAGTCGTCGTCGGCGGCGTCGTACAGGGCCTCGATGCAGACCTCGACCGCGGTGGCCTCGTCCATGTCGGGGCTGAACAGCTTCTTCAGCGACCCGCGGGCGAACAGCGACCCGGAGCCGACCGAGTAGTGCGCGTGCTCCTCGTAGCGACCCCCGGTCACGTCGTAGGAGAAGATCCGCCCGGCGTCGAGGTCCGGGTCGTACCCGGCGAGCAGCGGCACCGCGGCCAGGCCCTGCATGGCCAGGCCGAGGTTGCTGCGCAGCAGCGAGGCCAGGCGGTTGGCCTTGCCGTCCAGCGACAGCGCCGAGCCCTCGATCTTCTCGTAGTGCTCGAGCTCCACCTGGAACAGCCGTACGAGCTCCAGGGCGATGCCCGCCGAGCCGGCGATGCCGATGCAGGCGTGGTCGTCGGCCGGGAACACCTTCTCGATGGTGCGCTGGGCGATGACGTTGCCCATGGTGGCGCGCCGGTCACCGGCCATCACCACGCCGCCGGGGCGGGTGACGGCCACGATGGTGGTGCCGTGCGGGGCGTCGAGGCCGGAGGCGTCGCCGGCCACCGCCGAGGCACGCATCAGCAGGTCAGGACGGTGCTGGGCCAGGTACTCGGCGAAGGAGGACTCCCCCACGAGCGAGAACGCGGCCGGAAGCGGGCCTGTGGCCACTACTGGCCGCCCTTCTGCACGAAGCCGCGCACGAACTCCTCGGCGTTCTCCTCGAGGACGTCGTCGATCTCCTCGAGCAGGGCGTCGACGTCGGCGTCCAAGGACTCCTTGCGCGCGGACGTGGTGGGTGCGGGGGCCGCCTCGGGCTCGTCCTCCGGGCGGGGCCTGTGGTGCTCGCTGGACTCGCGGGTGCTCACGGGTGCCTCCTAGGTGTGCGTCGCCCCCGACACTAGTGCCGAAGCCGGGCACGCACACCGTTCGTCCCCGAGCCGCGCGGCGCGTCGCAACGCACCCCGCCGGGCGCTCAGCCTCCGCCGAGGGCGCTGACCAGCTCCGCCACGCCATCGACCGAGTCCATCAGCGCGCCGACGTGGGCCCGGGTGCCGCGCAGGGGGTCCGAGGTCGGCACGCGCACCAGCGCAGCCCGGCCCGGCACGTCGAAGATCACCGAGTCCCAGGAGGCAGCGGCCACGTGGTCGCCGAACCGGCGCACGCACTCGCCCCGGAACCAGGCCCGGGTGTCCGTGGGCGCGCCGTCCACGGCCGCCTCGACCTCGTCGTCGGTGGTCAGGCGGCGCAGCGACCCGCGCTGCTCGAGTCGCTGGGCCAGGCCCCGCTCGGGCCGCACGTCGGCGTACTGCAGGTCGATGGCCGACAGGCGCGCGGCCGACCAGTCCAGGCCGTCCCGGCGCCGATAGCCCTCGAGCAGGGCGAGCTTGGCGACCCAGTCCAGCTGGTCGGCCAGCTCCCGGGCATCCTCCGCCAGGCCGTCGAGGGTCCGGCCCCACAGGTCCAGCACCTCCCGTGTCGCCGGGTCGGGGTCGGTGCCCACGTGCACCCTGGCGGCCTCGAGGTAGGCGCGCTGGATCGCCAGCGCGGTCATCGGGGCGCGCCGCAGGCAGCTCAGCGGCTCGGCCAGGGACACGTCGTGGGAGACCCGGTGGATGGCCCCCACGGGGTCGGCGAGCTCGATGCCCAGATCCGGCCCGCCGGCCTCGATCATGGCGAGCACGAGGCTGGTCGTGCCCAGCTTGAGCAGGGTCGCGGTCTCGGAGAGGTTGGCGTCGCCGACGATCACATGCAGGCGCCGCCAGGTGGCCGGATCGGCGTGCGGCTCGTCGCGCGTGTTGATCAGGGGCCGCTTGAGCGTGGTCTCCAGCCCGACCTCGACCTCGAAGAAGTCGGCCCGGCTGGAGAGCTGGAACCCGGTGCCGCGGCCGTCCTGGCCCAGGCCCACGCGCCCGGCGCCGGTGAACACCACCCGGGTGACGAAGAAGGGGATCAGCGCGGAGATGATCGAGCGGAACGGCGTGCGCCGGTCCATCAGGTAGTTCTCATGGGTGCCGTAGGAGGCGCCCTTGCCGTCGGTGTTGTTCTTGTACAGCACGATCTCGTGCCCGCCGGGCTGGTGGCGTGCGGCCCGGGCCGCACGGTCGGCGATGACCATCCCCGCCCGGTCCCAGAGCACCGCGTCGCGGGGGTTGGTCACCTCAGGGCTGGAGTACTCGGGGTGGGCGTGGTCGACGTAGAGCCGCGCGCCGTTGGTCAGCACGACGTTGGCGGTCGTGGGGTCGTCGGTGAGCTGCGAGGCGTCGGCCTCGGCCCGGGTCATGTCGAAGCCGCGGGCGTCGCGCAGCGGCGACTCCTCGTCGTAGTCCCATCGGCGGGCCGAGGCCCCGCGCCCGGCGGCCTGGGCGTAGGCGTTGACCACCAGGCCGGACATCCGGATCGGGTTGGCGTTCGGGTGCCCCGGATGGCTGATGCCGTACTCGGTCTCCAGCCCCATCACGCGGTGCACCGACATGGGCGCCAGCATAGGTGGGGGCCCGACGGGCCGGACGGGCGTGCCACACGGGCGTGCCGGCGGTCGCTGCACACGCAGCCAGAGGGCGTGCACTCCGGGGGGAGCGCACGCCCTCTGCTGTGGCGCAGGATCGACTACCGGATCGGGGCTCCGGGCAGGTCGAGGATCTCGCCCTTGAGGATCTCGGCACGGGTGCCGAAGATCGCCTGCATGTTGTCGCCGACCTCGAGCACCCCAGCGGCACCGAGGGACTTGAGCGCGGCCTTGTTGACCTTGGTCTTGTCCCTGACCGAGATCCGCAGCCGGGTGATGCAGGCATCCACCGACGTGATGTTCTCGAACCCGCCGAAGGCCGCCAGGACCTTCTCGGCGTGGGACATCTCGGCCTGGCTGGCCGCGTGGTCGGCCGAAGCCAGGGCTGCGATCTTCTGCTCGTCGGTCATGTTGAGCTCGTGCGCTCCGTACTCCGCGATCGCCTCGGCGTCAGGCTCACGACCAGGCGTGCGCAGGTCCTTCCACTTCACCGCCCAGGTGAACAGCGCGTAGTAGATCGGCACGAGTATCAGCCCGAAGATGATCACGTTCCAGAACGGCTCCTTCGTCGCCCCGTACGGCAGCAGGCCGAACAGGAAGAAGTCGATCAGGCCGCCCGAGAAGGTCAGGCCGATCTGGGTGCCGGTGATGTACATCACCATGAACGACAGGCCCGCGATCACCGCGTGGATGCCGAACAGCCACGGGGCGATGAACAGGAAGGTGAACTCGATCGGCTCGGTGATCCCGGTCAGGAACGCCGTGAGGGCTGCCGAGCCCAGGATGCCGGCCGCGATCTTCTTCTGGCTGTCGTGGGCCTGGCGGTACATGGCGTACGCGGCGGCCGGCAGGCCGAACATCATGAACGGGAACTTGCCGGTCAGGTACTTGCCGGTGCCATCGGTGAACATCGGGGTGTTGGTGGTCGCGACCCCGTTGACCACCGGGTTCGGGGTGACCCCGCTGCTGATCTCGGCGAACTGGCCGAACCACATGCGGTTGTCACCGGTGAACGCGACACCGGCGTCGTTGGTCCACGAGCCGAACTGGAACCAGAACGGGCTGTACCAGATGTGGTGCAGGCCGAACGGGATCAGCGAGCGCTCGATGAGGCCGAAGAAGAACACGCCGATCGCGCCGGCCGCCTCCATCTTGAGGGCCAACCAGTTGATCGCGTCGCCGATCGGCGGCCACAGGAAGCACAGGACCGCACCGAGGAGCACGGAGCAGGCCGCCGTCATGATCGGAACGAACCGCTTGCCGGCGAAGAACCCGAGGAAGGGGGCCAGCTCGATGCGGAAGAAGCGGTTGTAGGCCCATGCGGCCAGCAGGCCGACGAGGATGCCGCCGAAGACGCCCATCTGCAGGCTGGGGATGCCCAGCACGTTGGCGAAGGCCGCCGACGGGGTGTCCGACCAGCCCATGTAGGGGCTCACCGACTTCAACTCGGTGACCGTCGTCGAGTCCGCGACGTCGCACTGGACCGCGTTGAGGTCGGAGCACTTGACCGTGACCACGGCCTGGATCTGCATGATCACGCTGATCGTCTTGTTCACGACCAGGAAGCCCGCAGTGGCGGCCAGGGCGGCCACGCCGGCGTCGGCGGTCAGGCCGATCGCGACACCGATCGCGAACAGCAGCGCGAGGTTGCCGAAGATGACGTCACCGGCACCCTCCATGACGCTGGCGACCAGGTTGAACAGGCCCGGGGGAACCTTGCCGTCGGCCGGGTCGGCGATCTGGATGTACATGTTCTTCATGCCTGCGCCGATACCGAGCAGCAGGCCTGCGGCCGGGAGGATGGCCACAGGGACCATCAGGGCCTTGCCGATGCGCTGCAGCTGGCCGAATACTCCCAGCTTCTGCTTCGCGGGTGCGTTGGTGGTGGCCATCCGATACCTCCGTTGGTGAGGTTGTCCAGACGTGGGGTGGTGCCGTTACATCCGCACCGTACCGATATGGACGCGCCGAAGCGCGGCCATTCAGAGGTATTGGCCGGTATTCGCCACCGTGTCGATCGAACGTCCCGCCTCGGTGCCCTTCTTGCCGGCGACGAGGGTGCGGATGAACACGATCCGCTCCCCCTTCTTGCCCGAGATCCGGGCCCAGTCGTCGGGGTTGGTCGTGTTGGGAAGGTCCTCGTTCTCGCGGAACTCGTCGATGCAGGCGCTGAGCAGGTGGGCGACCCGGATGCCCTTCTGGCCGGTGTCCAGGAACTCCTTGATGGCGCTCTTCTTGGCCCGGGCCACGATGTTCTCCAGCATGGCCCCGGAGTTGAAGTCCTTGAAGTACAGGGTCTCCTTGTCGCCGTTGGCGTAGGTGACCTCGAGGAACCGGTTGTCCTCGGACTCGGTGTACATCCTCTCCACGGTGCGCTGGATCATCGCCGAGCACGCCGCCTGGGCCGAGCCGCCGTGCTCGGCGAGGTCCTCGGGGTGCAGCGGGAGGTCCGGGGTCAGGTACTTGCTGAGGATGTCGCCGGCGGCCTGGGCGTCGGGTCGCTCGATCTTGATCTTCACGTCGAGCCGACCGGGGCGCAGGATCGCGGGGTCGATCATGTCCTCGCGGTTGGAGGCCCCGATGACGATGACGTTGGCCAGGCCCTCCACGCCGTCGATCTCGGAGAGCAGCTGCGGGACGATCGTGTTCTCGACGTCCGAGCTGACCCCGGATCCGCGGGTGCGGAACAGCGAGTCCATCTCGTCGAAGAAGACGATCACCGGCGTGCCCTCGGTGGCCTTCTCCCGGGCGCGCTGGAACACCAGCCGGATGTGACGCTCGGTCTCCCCCACGTACTTGTTGAGCAGCTCGGGGCCCTTGATGTTCAGGAAGTACGAGCGGCCCTCGGAGCGGCCCTCGCGCTCGGCCACCTTGCGGGCCAGGGACGCGGCCACCGCCTTGGCGATCATCGTCTTGCCGCAGCCGGGCGGGCCGTAGAGCAGGATCCCCTTGGGGGCGGCGAGCTTGTGCTCCTTGAACAGCTCGGCGTGCACGTAGGGAAGCTCGACGGCGTCTCGGATCATCTCGATCTGACCGGCCAGGCCGCCGATGTCGTTGTAGTCGACGTCGGGGACCTCCTCGAGCACCAGCTCCTCGACCTCGGACTTCGGGATGCGCTCGTAGACCAGGTGCGAGCGGGGATCCATGAGCAGGGAGTCACCGGCCCGGATCGTCTGGTCGCGCAGCGACTCGGCCAGGCGGACCACGCGCTCCTCGTCGGCGTGCCCGATCACCAGGGCCCGGTCGCCACCCTCGAGCAGCTCCTTGAACATGACGATCTCGCCGACCCGCTCGAAGCCCAGGCCGGCGATGACGTTCATCGCCTCGTTGAGCATGACCTCCTGGCCGGGCACCAGCTCACCGACCCCCGGGGAGACGGCCACGCGCAGCTTGCGTCCCTGGCTGTGGATGTCGGCGGTGCCGCCGGGATGGCTGGCCAGGAAGACCCCGAACCCGTTGGGCGGGTCGGCCAGCCGGTCGACCTCCTCCTTGAGGGCCACGATCTGGTCGCGGGCCTCGCGCAGCGTGGCGGCCAGCCGGCGGTTGGACTCCGCCATGGCGGCGAGCTCCACCTGCAGCGCGCGCACGCGCGCCTCGATCTCGGGCGGCGTGGACGAACCGGTCATGGCTCACCTCCTGCGGGGGTGCTCGCGACTCTACCCACGTCATGGCCGATCGCGCAGCAGGTTGGCCTCAGGGCAGGCGCGGCCGCGGCCTCGGCGGCATGTCGTCGTGCTCAGCGGTCGGGCTGGTGGGGCCCGCACCCGGCGCGTCGGGGCCCGTAGTCGCGGCGTGCAGCCCGGCGGCCTCGGCGGCCTCGGGAGCCGACGCCGGACGTGGGCCGGTGTAGTCGCTGCCGTAGGCCCCGGGGGCGGGCCGGGTCCGCCGCGCCGGCAGCACGGTCCCGGGCGCCAGCCGGCGGGCGGCCAGCAGGAACCCGGTGTGCCCGGTCATCCGGTGGTCGGGGCGCACGGCCAGGCCCTCGAGGTGCCAGGTGCGCAGCAACAGCTCCTGGGCCTCGGGCTCGGTGAACCGACCATCGGCGCGCAGGGTCTCGGCCATCCGCGACAGCTGCGTGGTCGTGGCCAGGTAGGTCACGACGATGCCGCCGGGCATCAGCGCGTCGGCCACGGCGTCCACGCACTCCCAGGGGGCGAGCATGTCGAGCACCACCCGGTGCACGTCGCGGGCCTCGAGGGTGTCCTGCAGGTCGCCTACCGTGACCTCCCAGTTCGGCTGGGGCCCGCCGAGGAACCGCTGCACGTTGCCGCGCGCGATCTCGGCGAAGTCCGGGCGCCGCTCGAACGAGAGCACGCGGCCGGTCGGGCCCACGGCCCGCAGCAGCGAGCAGGTCAGCGCCCCGGACCCCACGCCGGCCTCCACCACGGTGGCCCCCGGGAAGATGTCGGCCAGGCCCACGATGGCCGCGGCGTCCTTGGGGTAGACCACGGTGGCCCCGCGGGGCATCGACAGCACGAAGTCACGCAGCAGCGGGCGCAGCACGAGGTAGGGCACGCCGGCGAGCGTGGTGATCACCACACCCTCGGGCTGGCCGATCATGGCGTCGTGGGCCAGGGCGCCCTTGTGGGTGTGGAACTCCCGACCGGGCACGAGGGTGATGGTGTGATGCCGGCCCTTCGGATCGGTCAGCTGCACCAGGTCGCCGGGCTGCAGGGGGCCGTGCCGGTCGGCGCGCGCGGTGGGGAGCTCGGTCATGGGCCGGACCCTATGCGCGCCGCGGGGGCCGGGACGAATCGGTGGGGAGGCCCGGGACGAGTCGGTGGCGGGGGCCGGGACGAGTCGGTGTCGAGGGCCGGGACGAGTCGGTGTCGAGGGCCGGGACGCTCCGGTGGGTCAGGCGCCGAGGGCCGCGGTCAGGTCCCCAGCCACCAGGACCCCGTAGACCATGCCCTGCTCGTCGAGCACGAGCAGCTCCTCCCGGCCCCGTTGGGCGACCTCCGAGAGCAGCGCGGTGCCGACCACGCCGCGCTGGATCGTGCTCGCCGCGTCCAGCGGGCGGGACACCGCGGCGACGGTGATCCAGGGCCGGCGCTGCTCGGGCACGGCGTCGATGGCGTCCTGCTGGCCGATGGCCACCGGCATCCCCACGTGGTCCACGACCACCAGCGCCCCGGCCCCTGCCGCGCTGGCCCGACGGATCGCCTCCGACAGCGGCAGGTCGCGGGGAACCGGGATCGCGCGGCGAGCCAGGGTGCCGGCGCTCAGAGTCTCGGCGCGGGCCCGGATGTCGGTGCCGCGCATCTGGGCCGTGGCCCCGGACCAGAGCATCGCGGCCAGCAGGCCCGCGAGCACCACGAACAGGATGTCCGGGCGCACGCCCCACACCAGCGCCAGGATCATCGGGATCAACAGCGTGAGCACGCGCCAGGCCCCGGCCGATCCAGCCGGCCACCTGCGTCCCGGTGCGCTCGGAGCCGGTGGCCGCCCAGATCAACGAGCGCACGACCGAGCCGCCGTCCAGCGGCAGGCCGGGCAGCGCGTTGTACACCCCGATCACGAGGTTGGCCCAGGCCATGGCGCGGGCCAGGATGCCGGCCACCGAGTCGGGGTCGAGCACCTGCGCAGCGGCGTAGCTGATCCCGGCGACGAGGAAGGTGGCCGCCGGGCCGGCCGCCGAGATGGCCGCCTCAGCCAGCGGGGCGGTACGCCGGCGCTCGTATCGGGTGACGCCGCCCAGCAGCTGCAGCACGACGGCGGTCACCGGGAACCCGAGGGCGCGCGCGGTCAGGGCGTGTGCGAACTCATGGATGAGCGTGGCCAGGCTCAGCAGGACCGCGAAGGACAGGGCAAGCACCCAGGTGCTGGTGTTGGTCGTGCCCGCGAAGCTGGGGGCCCACAGGTAGGCCAGCAGGCCCACTCCCAGGATCCCGCTCGGGGGCACGTGCACCGGGATGCCGACGATGTGCAGCGTCGGCTGATCGGAGGTGGCCACCGCTCCATGGTAGGCGGCGACGGTCGATGCGGCCGCCGCACCCGCGCGCGGAGTGCCCGGGTCAGCCGGCCCCCGCTCGGGCCTCGTCGATCCGCACGCTGGCGACGATGGCCTGCGCCGCCGTGGCATCGGCACCCTCACCATCGCCGAGGAAGACCGCGGCCGGGAGCCGCCCTGGGTGGCCAGCCTCGATGATCAGCCGGGACACGACGCCCGGGTGCAGCTCCACCAGGCGAGGCCGAGGACTCCAGGGCCCCGGTCAGGAGCGGCAGGCACGGGGCCGCGGACCGGCAGTCCGTGGACAGCAGCGCACCCGGCGCAGGGGTCAGGGCCATCGTCAGCCCACGCTTCCCATTCGGCCGGGGCCCCACCTCCCAGCCGGCGCTGCTCCACGGATCGGTGTCCACCACCCGCACCCCGCGCTGCGCCAGGAGCACGGGCAGGGTCGGGCCCGGCTGGAGGTCGGCCCCACCGACCAGCCTGGGGTACGGGATCACGACGATCGCCCCACCGTCCGGGCCGGTCAGCTCGAACCCGCTGCCCCCGGGGGTCGGCGCAGCGGTCCACCCCGGTGCGGGGATGGTCAGGTGCACCAGCCGCAGCAGCGAGAGCCCGAGCAGGACGCCCACCTGCTCACCGACCGGCCGGGTCGCGGGACATCCGCTCGGCGAGCTGTACGGGGCGGGCAGCACCGAAGCCCGCCCAGGACCGGAGCAGTAGGGCGGCAGGACGCGTGAGCCGCCGACCAGGGTCAGGGTGTCCCCGCGGGGCAACGTGGCGATGATCGCCGGGCCGACCGGGCCGACGGGTCCCCGGGACAGCCCCACGGGCTGGGCGACGGTGGGTGCCGGCGTGCTGGCGCCGCCGGCACAGGTCGCCAGCAGCACGGCGGCGACCACGGCCAGGGCCCGGCGGCGCAGCCGGCGCCCGGGAGCCGGGGCGCGCGACCTGGGGCGGGGGTGCCCGCCGGGCCGTGCGCCGGAACCGGTCACCGGCCCCGGGCTGACCACGCCGGTGTGCGGGCGGGTCGGCGCTGGGCGCATCGGCAACCTCCCCCTCCCGAGGTGGTCCCGCGGCGCGGACCGGTACCGCGGGCACCGTCACCATACGCGCGGGCGGGATCTGGCGGAAGCGGTCCGGCGTGCCGACCAGCGGCTGCCGAGCGGCCGGGTCGGCACGCCCACCGGTGCCCGCGCCGGTGGGCGGGCACTGCCCGGGCCCGGGTAGGGCGGCTCCTCCGGGCCTGCCGGGCCAGGTCGGGCGGCTCAGCGCACGCACCGTCGGCGCGACGGCCCGACACGACCCGGACTCCTGATCGGCGCGGTGATGTCGGACCGCCGACGTAGGTTTGCCCCATGCCCGACACCTCACAGCTGACGGTCCGGCCGTCGCGCTCGCTGTCCCCGTCGCGGGCGCAGGACTTCCAGTCGTGCCCGCTGCTGTACCGGTTCCGCGTCCTCGACCGGCTCCCCGAGCCGCCGAGCGCCGCTGCTGTCCGCGGCACCCTCGTGCACGCCGTGCTGGAGGCGCTCTACGACCTGCCTGCCGGCGAGCGCACCCTCGACCGTGCCATCGAACTGCTCGGGCCGCAGTGGGCCCAGCTGGCCGCCGAGCGCCCCGACGTGCTCGACCTTCTGGAGGGGGCCGGCGGTGAGTCGGGATGGCTGCGCGGGGCCGGCGACCTCGTGGAGGCCTACTTCGCGATGGAGGACCCCCGTGCGCTGGAGCCCCACGCACGCGAGTGGAAGGTGGAGGTCGAGCTGCCCACGGGGCTGACGCTGCGCGGGTTCATCGACCGTGTGGACCGGGCGCCGACGGGCCAGGTGCGCGTCGTGGACTACAAGACCGGTCGCCCGCCGGGGGTGGGCTATGAGGCCAAGGCGATGTTCCAGATGCGGTTCTACGCCCTGGCGATCTGGCGGATGACCGGCGAGGTGCCCACACTGCTGCAACTGATGTACCTGTCCACCGGAGCGGTGCTGCGCTACTCCCCCGACGAGGCCGACCTGCGCGCCATGGAGCGCAAGGTGGAGGCCCTGTGGCTGGCGATCCAGCGCGCGATGGACACCGGCGACTGGCGGGCCACGCCGTCGGCGCTGTGCCAGTGGTGCGCCCACCAGGCCCTCTGCCCGGCCTTCGGCGGGACTCCCCCGCCGCTGCCCGAGCCCGGCTCCGCCTCCGGGAGCGCTGGCCCCGGCGCGATCGGGGTCGAGACGGTCTCGCCGGGATCGGGCCACCTCGACCTGCTGGCCGAGGTGGCCGCGGAGGACTGAGGGTCTGCGGTCGGGGTGATCGGCGGCACTGGGTCGGGCCCGGCGGCCTGCTCCGAGCGGGCTACTCCGAGCGGATGGCCGCCAGCACGTCCAGGTTGGCCGCACGGCGCGCCGGCCACACCGCCGCCAGGACGCCGACGACACCCGTCGCTGCGAGCACGGTCAGGATCAGGGGCCACGGGATCGCCAGCTCGGTGATTCCCTCCTTCACGAGCAACCGCTGCAGCGCCACCCCGAGCAGGAGTCCGAGGCCCACGCCGGTCACGGCACCGAAGAAGCAGATCACGATCGACTCCCAGCGGATCATCGTGCGCACCTGCTTGCGGGTCGTGCCGACTGCCCGCAGCATGCCGATCTCCCGTGTCCGCTCGATGATGGACAGCGCGAGGGTGTTGACCACGCCGAAGATGGCGATGATCACGCTGAGCCCGAGGAGGGCGTAGATCAGGTTGAGCAGCTGGTTGATCTGGCCGGTGATCGACTCCTTGAACTCCGTCTGGTCCTGGATCTTGACCGTCGGGTACTGGGCCTGGATCTCCTCGAAGGCCCCGCGCACTGCCGCGTTGTCCGCACCGGGCTCGAGGCGCACGTAGAGGAACGAGTCCACGGCCGGCAGGCCGGCCGCCTCGAGCGTGTCGATCGACACGACCCACCCGGAGAACGCGTCACCCTGGCCGGTGTAGACCTGATTGATGGTGAAGGTCGCCGTGCTGGCGTCGGCCCAGGTGACCTCGACCTCGTCGCCCTTCTGGACCCCGGCGCCAGCCGCGGTCTTCACGTCGACGGCGATCCCGCCGGCGCCCAGCGCGGACTCCTCCAGGCCCAGGGTCTGCACCTGCCCGATGGTCTGCGGCTCGACGGCCACCACCACGGCCGGCTGGCCCTTGACCAGGGCCGGAACCTGGCGCACGCGCGACACGAAGTCCACCCCGGGCACCTGGGCCAGGGAGTCAGCGACCTCCGGTGAGAACGGAACGAAGCTCGTGGGCTGCACGATGAAGTCCGCGGTGATCACATCGTCGACGAGCGCGTCGGTGGACTTCGTCGTCGACGCCCCGAGCACGCCGATCGCCGTCACCAGGGCAAGGCCGATGAGGATTGCCGTCGCCGTGGCAGCGGTCCGGCGCCGATCGCGCTGGGCGTTGCGCACGGCCAGCCGGCCGACGGCACCCGAGCGGGCGACCGGCGCGCCGACAGCGCCGACGATGGCCCGGCTGAACACCGGGGCCAGCACGATCACGCCGATCAGCAGGGCTGCGGCCGCGAGCCCGGCCAGCGACAGCCGCCGGGGCAGGTCCTCGTTGAGCACCGTCAGGGCCAGCAACGACCAGCCCCACCGCGCAGAGGATGCCGCCGAGGATCCCACGCAGGCGCAGGCTCCGGGCGGGCAGGGCGACGTCGTCGCGCATGGCCGCCACCGGCGGAACCTGGGAGGCCCGACGTGCCGGGAACCAGGCCGCCAGGACGGTCACGATCACGCCGACGAGCAGGCCGAAGATGATCGTGCGCGGGGCCACCACCAGGTCACCCGGGGGCAGGGCTGCCCCGATGATCCCGAGCAGCCACCGCAGGCCCAGGGCCACACCGATGCCGACCACGACACCCAGGGCACCGCCGACCAGTCCCAGGATCAGCGCCTCGCCCACCACGGACCACGTGATCTGGGCCTTGCTCGCGCCGATCGCCCGCAGCAGCGCCAGCTCCTTGGTGCGCCGGGCCACCAGCATCGAGAACGTGTTGAGGATGATGAACGTGCCCACGAAGAGGGCGATGAAGGCGAAGACGAGCAGGAACGTGTTGATGAAGCCCGAGGGCGGTGCCCAGTTGCTCGGCCGTCTCGTCCTGCACCTCCGTGCCGGTCTTGACCTCGTAGCCCGCGCCGATGGCGGCCGTGACGTCGTCGCGCAACTGCTCAGGGGTGATCGAGCCGTCGGTGAGGACCGACACCTGGTTCCAGGCATCGGAGCCGACGAAGGTCTCCTGGGCGTACTCGCGGTCGAACATGGTCAGGGTCGCCCCGGCCAGACCCCCGGTGACCCCGTACCGGATCAGGCCCACGAGCGGGGCCTCGATGCGCGGGCCCTGCGTGACGACCGTGACCGTGTCGCCCACGGCGAAGCCCGCCTTCTCCGCGGTCTGCACGTCGACCACGATCTCCTCGGGTGCCGTGGGTGCACGGCCCTCCACGAGGGTCACCCCGCTGACCCGCGGCTCGTCGGGGAACTCCGGGAAGGAGAACCCCAGCTGTGGCGGCCCGTTGCCGCCGAGTGCCTTGCCGTTGGCGTCGACCAGCGTCACCCCGAGCACCTGCACGTCGCCGGTGGCCAGCTTCACCCCGGGCAGCGTGCGGATCTCCTCGAGCACCTCCGCGGGCACGATGGAGGCGACCGACCCGGTGCCGTCATCACCACCGACCTTGAGCTCCTGGGTCACCACGACATCCGGGACCTCGCCCCCGAACAGTTCGTCGAAGGTGCCCTTGAGGGTGTCGGTGAAGATGAAGGTGCCCACCACGAAGGCCACGCCGAGCACCACCGCCAGCCCGGAGAGCAGCATGCGAGCCTTGTGCGCCTTCAGCGAGCGCCAGGTTGCCTTGAGCATGGATCAGGCCTGCCCACCCGCAGCGGACGGGTCCGGGCGGTGGGGCGCCGCGTCGGCGACCCAGCTGGTGTCGACGGCCCCGTGCGCGCCGGCGCCCTGGTCGAAGTTCTTCATCCGCTCGAGGATCTCGGCAGCGGTCGGATCGAGCAGCTCGTCGACCAGCGACCCGTCGGCGAGGAACACGACCCGGTCGGCGTAGGAGGCCGCGTGGGCGTCGTGGGTGACCATCACGATGGTCTGGCCGAAGTCGTCGACGCTGCGGCGAAGGAACCCGAGCACCTCGGCGCCCGAGCGCGAGTCGAGGTTGCCCGTGGGCTCGTCGGCGAAGATGATCTCGGGACGGGTGACCATGGCCCGCGCGCAGGCGACGCGCTGCTGCTGGCCCCCGGAGAGCTCGCTGGGCCGATGGGACAGCCGGTCGGCCAGGCCCACGGTGCCGACGACGAGGTCGAACCACGCCTGGTCGACCTTCTTGCCGGCGATGTCCAGCGGCAGGGTGATGTTCTCCTGCGCGGTCAGGGTCGGCACGAGGTTGAACGCCTGGAACACGAAGCCCATCCGCTCGCGGCGCAGCCGGGTGAGGTCGTTGTCCTTCATGACCGTCAGGTCCGAGTCGCCGATGAAGACCCGCCCGGAGGTGGCGTCATCCAGTCCCGCCATGCAGTGCATCAGCGTGGACTTGCCCGAGCCTGAGGGGCCCATGATCGCCGTGAAGCGCCCGGCCTCGAACTCGACGTCGATGGAGCGCAGCGCGCTGACCTGGGTCTCACCCTCGCCGTAGACCTTCCCCAGGCCCTCGGCGTGGGCGGCCGGCCGACCGGTGGGGCGCGCAGCGTTCATCGGGGCGGCAGAGCCGTCCATGTGGGGCACCTTCCTCGAAGTGGTGGGCCTCAGTCTAGGTCGAGATCGACTGGCCCGCGGGGGGCCGTTCACAGGCCAGCGCCGTCAGGGTGGCCACGTCGAGGCCCACCAGCGAGTCACGCACGACCACGCGCTCGCGGGGCAGCACCGGCACGGCGTGCGGGATCGCGACCACCGTCGCACCCGCCGCATGGGCGGCCGTGACGCCGTTGGCGGAGTCCTCGAGTACCACCGCGCGGCCCAGATCGACGCCCAGGAGCTCACCGGCGCGCAGGTAGGGCATCGGGTCGGGCTTGCTGCGCGCGACCTCGTCACCGGCCACGGTGACCGGGAACGTGGGGAACCCTGCTCGGCCCAGCGCAGCAAGCACCAGGTCCACGATGGCGCGCACCGATGCCGACACCAGCGCGAACGGCAGCCCCGCGGCGGCGACCTCGCTCACCAGCGCCCGGGCACCGGGCAGGATCGGGATCTCGGCGTGGGCCAGGCGATCCAGCATGCCGCCGATCAGGAGCGCGGCGACCTCCTCGTCGGTGCGCTCGGTGCCCGACAGCGCGCGGATGTAGGACGTCGCGTGGTCCATCGAGGCGCCCATGATCGCCTGCTGGTCGGCCTGGCTCCAGGTGCAGCCGAGCGTGGCGAGCGTCTGGCGCTCCACCTCCAGCCAGATCGGCTCGGTGTTGACCAGAAGGCCGTCCATGTCGAACAGCACCGCGGACAGTCCCGCAGCGGGCACGACCCCCTGGGTCCGTTCGTGCTGCGCTCCGACGTCGACCACCGCGTCAGCCCGCGTTGTAGTAGCTGGCCTCGGGGTGGTGCACGATCAGCGCCGACGTGGACTGCTCCGGGTGCAGCTGGAACTCCTCGGAGAGCTCCACGCCGATCCGGGCCGGGTCCAGCAGGTCCACGATGACCGTCTGCTGCTCGACGTCCGGGCAGGCCGGGTAGCCGAACGAGTAGCGCTCGCCCTGGTAGGACTGCTTGGTGACCAGCAGGCTGCGGTCGGTGGCGTCCTGGGCGTCGATGCCCAGCTCGGCGCGCACCCGCGCGTGCCAGTACTCGGCCAGGGCCTCGGTGAGCTGGACGCCGAGGCCGTGCAGCTCGACGTACTCGCGGTAGGAGTTGGCCTCGAAGAGCCGCGCGGCGGCCTCGGAGACCGGGGAGCCCATGGTGACGACCGTCAGTGCGACCACGTCGGGGCGCCCCTCGGCCAGCACGACGTCCTTGGGTCGGAAGAAGTCGGCCAGGCACAGGTGCCGGTCGCGGACCTGACGCGGGAAGGGCAGCCGGTGCAGCACCCGTGGCTCCCATCCGCCGGCCAGCGGCTGCGGCCCCGCCTCGGCGAGCCCGCTCGGGTCCAGGATGACCAGCTCGTCGCCCTCGGCCCAGCACGGGTAGTAGCCGTAGACGACCGCGGCGCCCAGCAGGCCCTCGGTGTGCATCCGGTCCAGCCACATCCGCAACCGGGGCCGACCCTCAACCTCAACTAGAGACTGATAGTCGGGCCCGTCGCCTCGTGAGGACTTCAACCCCCACTGCCCGAGGAACAGCGCGCGCTCGTCGAGGTAGGCCGCGTACTCGGCCAGGGCGATGCCCTTGACCACGCGTGACCCCCAGAACGGCGGGACGGGCACCGGGTTGTCCAGCGCGACGTCGCTGCGCTCGGGCAGCTCCGCGGCGGCCCGGGCGGCCGCCGAGTCCCGACGCGCCACACGCCGGGCGCGCAGCGGGGGCAGCTCGGCTCCCTGCTCGCCGCGCTTGACCGCCATGAACGCGTCCATCAGGCGCAGGCCCTCGAAGGCGTCGCGGGCGTAGCGCACGTCGCCTGAGTAGATCGAGGCCAGGTCCTCCTCCACGAACGCGCGGGTCAGCGCCGCCCCGCCGAGGAGCACGGGCCAGCGCTCGGCCACCCCGCGGTCGTTCATCTCCTCGAGGTTCTCCTTCATGACCACGGTGCTCTTGACCAGCAGCCCGGACATGCCGATCACGTCGGCGTCGTGCTCGGCGGCGGCCTCCAGGATGGCGGTGACCGGCTGCTTGATGCCGATGTTGACCACGGAGTAGCCGTTGTTGGTCAGGATGATGTCGACCAGGTTCTTGCCGATGTCGTGGACGTCGCCCTTGACCGTGGCCAGCACGATCGTGCCCTTCCCGGCGGCCTGCTCGCCCTCGACCTTCTCCATGTGCGGCTCGAGGTAGGCCACGGCGGTCTTCATCACCTCGGCGCTGTTGAGCACGAACGGCAGCTGCATGTCGCCGCGGCCGAACAGCTCGCCGACGGTCTTCATCCCCTCGAGCAGGGTCTCGTTGACGATGGCCAGGGCCGGGCGCGTGGCCAGCGCCTCGTCGAGGTCAGCCTCCAGGCCGATGCGCTCGCCGTCGACGATCCGCCGCTGGAGACGCTCGTCGAGCGGCAGCGCAGCCAGCTCCTCGGCCTTCGTCTCGGCCGAGGACTGCACCGAGACGCCCATGAACAGCTCGAGGAACGTCGACAGCGGGTCGTAGGCCAGCGAGCCGTCGGCGGCGTACTCACGCCGGTCGTAGATGAGGTCACGGGCCACCCGCAGCTCGTCGTCACCGATCCGCGAGATGGGCAGGATCTTGCTCGCGTGCACGATCGCGGAGTCCAGGCCCGCCTCGATGCACTCGTGCAGGAACACCGAGTTCAGCACCTGGCGTGCGGCCGGGTTCAACCCGAAGGAGACGTTGGACAGGCCCAGGGTGGTCTGCACCTCGGGGTGCAGGTGCTTGAGCCGTCGGATCGCCTCGAGGGTCTCGATGCCGTCGCGGCGGGTCTCCTCCTGGCCGGTGGCGATCGGGAAGGTCAGGCAGTCCACGAGCACGTCGCTGGGGGCGATGCCGTGGTTGTCGCGCAGGTCGCGGATGAGCCGGTCGGCCACGCGGACCTTCCACTCGGCAGTGCGGGCCTGGCCCTCCTCGTCGATGGTCAGGGCGATCACCGCCGCCCCGTGCTCCTTGATCAGCGGCACGATCCGCGCGAACCGCGAGGTGGGCCCGTCGCCGTCCTCGTAGTTCACGGAGTTGACCACGGCCCGCCCGCCGAGCATCTCCAGGCCGGCGGCGAGCACGCCCGGCTCGGTGGAGTCCAGCACGATCGGCAGCGTGGAGGCGGTGGCCAGGCGGCCCGCGAGCTCGCGCATGTCGGCCTCGCCGTCGCGGCCGACGTAGTCGACGCACAGGTCGAGCATGTGGGCGCCGTCACGGATCTGCTCCCGGGCGATCTCGACGCAGGTCTCCCACTGCTGGGCGAGCATGGCCTCGCGGAACGCCTTGGAGCCGTTGGCGTTGGTGCGCTCCCCGATCGACAGGTACGCCGTGTCCTGCCGGAACGGCACCGACTGGTAGAGCGAGGCGGCGGCGGCTTCGTGCTGAGGGTGGCGGGGGCGCACCTCACGCCCGCCGATCCGGTCGACCACGGCCTTCAGGTGCGCGGGGGTGGTCCCGCAGCACCCGCCGACCAGGGCCAGGCCGAAGTCGGCCGTGAAGTGGTCGTGCGCGGCGGCGAGCTCGTCGGGGGTCAGGGGGTAGTGGGCCCCGTCGGAGGTGAGCACGGGCAGGCCCGCGTTGGGCATGGCCGAGACCCCGACCGTGGCATAGCGCGCGAGGTGGCGCAGGTGCTCGCCCATCTCCGCCGGGCCGGTGGCGCAGTTCAGGCCGATCAGGTCGATGCCCAGCGGCTCCAGAGCGGTCAGCGCGGCCCCGATCTCCGAGCCCAGCAGCATCGTGCCGGTGGTCTCGACGGTGACCTGTGCGAACAGGCCCACCCGCTGTCCGTGCGCCGCCATGGCCCGTCGGGCCCCGATCAGGGCGGCCTTGGCCTGCAGCAGGTCCTGCGCGGTCTCGACCAGGACCGCATCGACCCCGCCGGCCAGCAGGCCCGCCACCTGCTCGGCGTACGCGTCGCGCAGCTCGGCGAAGGTCACGTGACCCAGGGTGGGCAGCTTGGTGCCCGGGCCCACCGATCCGATCACCCAGCGGGGGCGCTCCGGCGTGCTGTAGTCATGCGCGACCTCACGCGCGATCCGCGCCCCGGCCTCGGCCAGCTCGCGGATCCGCCCAGAGATGCCGTACTCCCCCAAGTTGGCCAGGTTGGCGCCGAACGTGTTGGTCTCCACGCAGTCCACGCCGGCGTCGAAGTAGGCCGCGTGGACGGAGGCGACGAGCTCGGGCCGTGTGACGTTGAGGATCTCGTTGCAGCCCTCGTAGCCCTGGAAGTCATCCAGGCTGGGATCGGCGGCCTGCAGCATGGTGCCCATCGCCCCGTCCGCGACGACGACTCGTTCGGACAGGGCTGCGAGCAAGGAGGGCCTGGTCATGATGGGGGCAAGCCTAGGGGGTGTGTACGACGGTACGGGGCATCGCTGAGGGTCACCTATCCTTTGGTGAGTGACCGTCCAGCGGACGGCGCACGATCGCCACGGCGCTCCTGCCCCCTGCAGGGCCGCCGGTGGGCACGTTCCACGATGCACCACAGGCCAGAACGTTGCGCCGCCCGCGCTGACCGGGAGATTGATCGTGAGTAGGACACACGGGGGCCGCGCAGCCGCGGCGGTGATGGTGGCGCTGACCCTGCTCGGGGCCTGCAGCACGAGCGAGCCGGGCGCGCCGGCCAGCGCGAGTGCCTCGGCGAGCGGCGGCGGGTCGGCGGGCGGGGGCGGGTCGGCGAGTGCCGGCCCGAGCTCCACGCTCAGCCCGGCCGAGCAGCAGGCGTTCGACGAGGCCACGGCCACGGTGGTGGCGTACCGGCAGACAGTGATCGACCTGCTCAGCGGGGCGCGCACCAACCTCAACGACCTGAACGACGTCGTCATGGGCGATCTGCTCGACGACGACCTCCGGAACATGCAGAAGAGCCTCAGCGAGGGCCGAACCGCACAGGCAGGCGCGCAGGTAGAACTCGTGAGTGCTGAGCCGGTTGAGATCGACCTCGCGGCGGATCCCGAGACCGTGCGCATCAGGGCGTGCTTCGACCTGACCGGGGTCACGGTCACCGACGCGAAGGGGAAGGAGACCGTGGGCACACGGGGGCAGGCTGACTACGTGTTGGTCCGTACCACCTACCTCCCCGACCCGGGATGGGCAGTTGGAGGTCAGGGTACTCATCACCGACCAAGGGTCGTCATGCTGAGCACGGTGGCGATCGTGCGTGGCTGCGTCATGCTCACTTTGAGCCCAGTGCGTCGCGTGGCCGCCGACGCTTGCCAACATGGATCCGTCACGTGGGCGGCGACGCCGCCCGGCGGGGGCGCGACCGTGTCCATCGGGGTCGGGAACTCCACGTCCACGTCGGGTCGCGGCTCTGCGGGTGCCGCATCCGGCCGGGGCACCTCTGCCGGGACGCGGACGTGCACCCACAACGGGCATACGATCGCGTGCACCGGCAGTTCCGGTGTCTGGTCCCAGGAGCGTCAGTGCTGGGTGCAGCGGGTCTCGCCACAGCCCGACCTCACCGGCACGCAGTGGGCCGACCTCACCGACGGCGCCATCTACCAGTGCACCGTCCCGGGTGCCGGGTTCTCGGCCGGCACGGGAACGGGCTACTGGTTCTGGGCCCCGGCGGCCGGGCAGGCGGGGGCACCGGTGCTCATCGACCCCGTGGTCCTGGCCGAGCGCGCTGTCGAGCAGATGGGCCTGCGCGCCCCGGCGCTCACGATGACTCCTCGGGACCCCGATGCTCCCCTGCTCGTCGGGGTCGACGCGTGGCTCTGGCTCGACGACGCCGACCGCACCATGGTCGGCCCGGTGACCCGCACGGCCAGCGCCGGCCCCGTGTCGGTCACGGCAACTGCGGCCGTCACCAGCGTGGAGTGGGACCTCGGCGACGGCACGAGACTGACGTGCGACGGCCCCGGCACGCCGTGGAGCCCCGATCAGGGCACCGGCCCCTCCCCCACGTGCGGGCACCGCTACCTCACCCCGTCCTCGACCCAGTCAGACGGCACGTTCACGGTGCGGGCCACCACGCACTGGCAGGTCGACTGGTCCGGCGCCGGCCAGTCCGGGCAGATCACCTTCAGCCTGGACGACACCCGCGAACTGCGCGTCGATGAGGTCCAGGTCCTCGTCACCCGCTGACGAACCCGTCGCTCGCAGCTGGTCACCCAACGGCTGCTGGTCACCCGCGCACGACCCAGCTCGCAGCTGGTCACCGTCCGAGGAACCGCCGGTTCGCGGCTGGTCGCCCTCCCGGGCCGCCGCCGGCGGCGGCACGCACGCCGCGCCCCCGGCCTCTCCCGCCGCTCAGCCGCCGCCGGCTTCGGGGTCAGCGGCCGCGGGCTGCGCGGTAGCGCGTGATCAGGGCGTTCGTTGAGGCGTCCATGCCGGGCTCCGCCTCCCCGGTGAGCATCGGGGCGATCGAGTCGGCCACGACCTTGCCCAGCTGCACGCCCCACTGGTCGTAGGGATTGAGGTCCCAGATCATCCCCTGCACGAAGGTGGAGTGCTCGTACAGCGCGATCAGCGCGCCGAGGGCGAACGGGGTCAGCGTCTCGGCCACCAGCGTGTTGTTGGGCCGGTTGCCGGGCATCACCTTGTGCTCGACCAGATGCTGCGGCGTGCCGTCGGCTGCGACCTCCTCGGCGGTGCGCCCAAAGGCCATCACGCCCGCCTGCGCCAGGCAGTTGGCGATCAGCAGGTCGTGGTGGTTGCCCACGTCGTTGACCGGCCGCGAGAAGAACAGGAAGTCCGCGGGGATGATCGTCGTGCCCTGGTGCAGCATCTGGTAGAAGGAGTGCTGGCCGTTGGTGCCCGGCTCCCCCCAGAACGAGGCCGACGTGTCGTAGGAGACGGGCTCGCCGGCCGCCGTCACGCGCTTGCCGTTGCTCTCCATGATCATCTGCTGCAGGTAGGCCGGGAAGCGCAGCAGGTACTGGTCGTAGGGAAGAACCACGTAGTCCGCGGCGCCGAGGAAGTTGCGGTTCCACAGGCACAGCAACCCGTGCAGGACGGGCAGGTTCTGGCTGGCAGGCGCGGTCCGGAAGTGGCTGTCCATCGCGTGCAGCCCGGCGAGCAGGTCGTCGAACCCGTCGGGGCCGACGGCGATCATCGTCGACAGGCCGATCGCCGAACTCATCGAGTAGCGCCCGCCGACCCAGTCCCAGAAGCCGAACATGTTGCCGGTGTCGATGCCGAACTCGGCGACCTTCTCGGCGTTCGTGGAGATCGCCACGAAGTGCCGGGCCACCGCCGCGGGATCGCCGCCGAGGCCGGCGAGCAGCCAGTCGCGGGCGGTGCGCGCGTTGGTCATCGTCTCCTGCGTGGTGAAGGTCTTCGACGCGACCAGGAACAGGGTCTCGGCCGGGTCGAGGTCGCGGGTTGCCTCCACGAAGTCGGTGCCGTCGACGTTGGAGACGAACCGGAACACGAGGTCGCGATCGCTGACGTGGCGCAGTGCGAGGTAGGCCATCACCGGGCCCAGGTCCGAGCCGCCGATGCCGATGTTGACCACGGTGCGGATGGGCTTCCCGGTGAACCCGAGCCACTGCCCGGCGCGCACCTGGTCGGCGAAGGTGCGCATCCGGCCCAGGACCTCGTGCACGTCGGCCACGACATCCTGGCCGTCGACGCTGAGCTCGGCGTCGGCCGGCAGGCGCAGCGCGGTGTGCAGCACAGCGCGATCCTCTGTGTTGTTGATGTGCACCCCGGTGAACATCGCCTCGCGCCGGCCGGAGAGGTCGCGCTCCTCGGCGAGGGCCACCAGCAGGTCGAGGGTCTCGGCAGTGATCCGCTGCTTGGAGAAGTCCAGGAACCAGCCTGCCCCCTCGGCGGCGAACCGCGCGGCACGCTCGGGATCGGCGTCGAACAGTGCGCGGATGGTGGTCTGGCTCAGCGTCGCGGCGTGCTGCTCGAGGGCCTGCCACGAGGCAGCCGAGGTCAACGGTGTCTGGGTCATTGGGGGGCCTCCTTAGACCCGCCCAGCCTAGGAGAGGTCGACCCCGAGAAGCGTGTCGAGCAGGTGGCGCACGAGGCCGGGCGCCGCCGGATCGGTGCGGTCGTCCTCGGCAGCGGCGGCCCAGGCATCGATGAGGGCCAGCGCGCCCGCGGCGTCGAGGTCGTCGGCGAGGCGGCCGCGCACGTGCTCGAGCAGGGCGTTCGCCGGAGGCCCCGCGGGGCCGGTGACGGCGGCGGTCCAACGGACCCGCCGCTCCTCGGCGGCAGCCAGGTCGGCGTCGGTCCACTCCCAGTCGCTGCGGTAGTGGTGGGCCAGCAGCGCCAGGCGGATCGTGGCCGGGGCCACCCCCGAGGAGAGCAGGCGGTTGACGAAGACGAGGTTCCCGCGGGACTTGCTCATCTTCTCGCCCTGATAGGCCACCATGCCGCCGTGCACGAAGTGATGGGCGAACGGTGAGCGGCCGGTCGCGGTCCGTGCCTGGGTGGCGCACATCTCGTGGTGCGGGAACACGAGGTCCGACCCGCCGCCCTGCACGTCGAAGGCCATGCCGAGGTGGTCCAGGGCGATGGACGTGCACTCGATGTGCCACCCCGGCCGACCGTGCCCGAGGGGCGTGTCCCAGGCCGGCTCGTCGGGCCGCGCCGCCTGCCAGAGCAGGCAGTCCAGCGGGTCGCGCTTGCCGGGACGCTCGGGATCCCCACCGCGCTCGGCGAAGATGGCCAGCATCGCCTCGCGCTCCAGGCCGCTGACCTCCCCGAACCCCCGCTGGGCTGCGGCCGAGAAGTACAGGTCCCCGTCGAGGTCGTACACCGAGCCGCGGGCCTGCAGCTGCTCGATCCAGCGCACGACCGACGGGATCGACTCCACGGCGCCGATGTAGTCGCGCGGCGGGAGCACGTTAAGCGCGGTCATGTCCCGGGCGAACAGCTCGGTCTCGCGGCGGGCCAGTTCCCGCCAGTCCTGGCCGGTCGCGATGGCGCGCTCCAGCAGCGGGTCGTCGACATCGGTGACGTTCTGCACGTAGTGCACGTCATACCCGGCGTCGCGCCAGGCGCGGTTGACCAGGTCGAAGGCGACGTAGGTGGCCGCGTGGCCCATGTGGGTGGCGTCGTAGGGGGTGATCCCACACACGTACATCCGCGCCACCGGCCCGGGTGCCGTCGGGTGCACCTGCCCGGTCGCTGTGTCGAACAGGTTCAGGACTGGCCCGTCTCCGGGCAGCCTCTGGGGCGCACGCCCGGGCCACGACTCCACGGGACGACACACTAGGTGATCGCGCGGGCACGCACCCGCCGGTCGGGGGGCGGGTGGGCCGCGAGGCTCGGCCGGCGGCCCTCGGGAGCTCGACAGGACCACGCTCCGGGCGCACGTAGGCTGGGGGCCGTGCGAGAGGTCCTCAGGCAGAAGCGCTGGATCGGCTTCACGCTGTTCGTCGTGGGGATGGCGCTGCTGTGCGTGTTCCTGGCGCGCTGGCAGTGGCACCGCTACCAGGAGCGGCTGGCCGAGAACGACCGCCTGGACGCCGCCCTGTCAGCCGCCGCGGTCCAAGTCGACACCCTGCTCGACGCCCAGCCGGCCGGGGCCCGCGCCACGCTGCCCCGCGAGCTCGAGTGGCGCACAGTCACGGCCACGGGCACGTTCGACTCCGCGGGCGAGGTCGCGGTGCGGCGGCGTCCCCTCGACGGGCGCAACGGCTTCTGGATCGTCACGCCGTTGGTCACCGACGCCGGGGTTCTGCTGGTCAACCGAGGCTGGACCCCCGCGCAGGGCTCGGCGACCACGGCGCCCGACGTGCCCCCGGCACCGACCGGTCCGGTGACGGTCACCGGCCGCCTGCGGCCGGCCGAGACCACCGGCACCACGGACACGCCCCCGGACGGCCAGGCCTGGGCGGCCGACCCGCAGGTCCTCGTGACGCCCCCGGAGGTTCCTCGCTTCGACGCCTACGCCGAACTGCGGTCGAGCACCCCCGCTGCCGACGCGGACCTCACGGCGCTGTCGGACCCGAGCCACCGCGGGCTGAACAACCTCGTGTACACCGTGCAGTGGCTGATCTTCGCCCTGGTTGCGCTCATCGGCTGGTGGCGGCTGATCACGGCGGAGGGCCTGAGGACGGCCGAGCCCGACGAGGCGGATGCGCTGACTGCCGACGCGGACCCGACCGGGCCTCGCTGAACGAGTACGACTATTCCGGCACGGCCGCCTGACCGAGCGCCTCGGCGTTCCAGCGGTCCACGTGGTCCAGCACCTCGCCGAGGCGCTGCACCACCGCGTCCGGCTCCCCGTCGACCGGCCCTCGTTGGTAACGCGGGATGTCGCTGTGCGGCACGAGGATCGCGCGCATACCCACATGCTGGGCGCCGTGCACGTCGTCCCAGGCCCGGTCGCCGACGAACACCGCTCGGCCCGGATCGCTCACGCCGACAGCGCGCAGCGCCGCAGCGAAGGCGTCCTCGTGCGGCTTGCCGACCGGCAGCTCCGAGGAGTAGACAGCCCCGTCGATGAGCTCGAGCAGCCCGTCGCGGGCGAACACGGCCTCGTGGTGGCTGCGTGGCCAGAGGGTGTTGGACAGGACCCCGATCCGGATCCCGCGCTCGCGCAGGGCGCCCAGCAGCGGCACCGCATCCGGGTCAGCGTCGGTGTGCGGGTCCCAGAACTGCAGGTAGGCGGCCAGGGCCGCACGGTGGCGGTCTGAGTCCAGGTCGATCCCGGCGTCGCGCAGCATCTGGTCCAGGTGCCCGGCGCCGGCGCTGCCCGCGCTGTGGTGCTGGTCATGCCACAGGGCCATCTCGGCCGCGTACAGCCGCGCGGCCAGGCTCGCGGCATGCCGCGCGTCGTACACGCTGGCGTAGGCGTACCACCCGGCGGCCAGGTCCACCTCGTGCCAGGGCGTGAGCGTGCCGCCCCAGTCGAAGATCACGGCCTCGACGGGACCAACAACCCGTGCCGCGCTCACGGAAGCGCCTTCACCCGCTCGATCACGACCGCCGCAGCCCCCTGAACCGCGATGTCCTCGCGCTCACCGCTGGCCCGGTCCTTGATCTCGAGCAGGCCCTCGGTGAGCTTCTTGCCCACGACCACGATCAGCGGCACCCCGATCAGCTCGGAGTCGTTGAACTTCACGCCCGGGGAGACCCCTCGCCGATCGTCGAGGATCACCCGGATGCCGGCCGAGTCCAGCTCGGCGGCCAGCGCCTCGGCGGCGGCGAACACGGCGTCGTCCTTGCCTGTGGCCACCATGTGCACGTCAGCCGGGCTGACCTCGCGCGGCCACACCAGGCCGCGCTCGTCGTGGTGCTGCTCGGCGATCGCCGCCACCGCACGCGAGACGCCGATTCCGTAGGAGCCCATCGTGACCACGACCTGGCGGCCGTTCTCGTCGAGCACCTGCAGGTCCAGCGCCTGGGCGTACTTGCGCCCCAGCTGGAAGATGTGGCCGATCTCGATGCCGCGGGCCTGGCTGAGCCGCCCGTCGCGACCCTCACCGGCGCACACCGGACAGGGGTCGCCCTCGCGCACCTCGGCCACGTCGATGGTTCCGTCCGCGGCGAAGTCCCGACCCGCCACCAGGTCGAACACGTGCCGGCCGGGCTCGTTGGCGCCGGTGATCCACCGGGTGCCGGGCACCACGCGCGGGTCGAGCAGGTAGCGGATGCCCGCGGCCGACTCCTCGCCGAGCACAGCGGGGCCGATGTAGCCCCTGACCAGCGCGGGGTTCGCGGCGAAGTCGGCCTCCTCGAAGGCGACGGGCTCGCCGGGCATGAGCACGGCCTCCAGCCGCTTCATGTCGACCTCGCGGTCACCGGGCAGGCCGATCACCAGCGGCACGGATGAGCCGTCGGGCTGCGCGACCTTGATCACCACGTTCTTGAGGGTGTCGCCGGCTTGCCACGCACGGTCGGCGCGGGCGAGCTCCGGGCGGGCGTTGGCCAGGGCCACCAGCGTGTCGATGGTCGGGGTGTCCGGGGTGTCCTCGACGTGGGCGACAGGAAGGCCCTCCATGGCAACCTCGGCCGGCGGCACGCTGGCCACGGCCTCGACGTTGGCGGCGTAGTCGCACACGGTGCAGCGCACGTAGGTGTCCTCGCCGACGTCGCACACCCCCAGGAACTCCTCAGAGGCCGAGCCGCCCATCGCCCCAGACATCGCCGAGACGATCGCGTACTGCAGTCGCAGCCGGTCGAAGGTGCGGATGTAGGCCTCACGGTGGCGACCGTAGGAGGCCACCAGACCCTCGTCGGTGGTGTCGAAGGAGTACGAGTCCTTCATCACGAACTCGCGGCCGCGCAGGATGCCCGCGCGCGGGCGGGCCTCGTCGCGGTACTTGGTCTGGATCTGGTACAGGCTCAGGGGCAGGTCCTTGTACGAGGAGTACAGGTCCTTGACCAGCAGGGTGAACATCTCCTCGTGGGTGGGCCCGAGCAGGTAGTCCGTGCCGCGGCGGTCCTGCAGGCGGAAGAGGTTCGGCCCGTACTCGGTCCAGCGGTTGGTGCGCTCGTAGGGCTCGCGGGGCAGCAGGGCGGGGAAGTGGACCTCCTGGAAGCCGGCGGCATCCATCTCCTCGCGCACGACCCGCTCGACGTTGCGCAGCACCTCGTAGCCCAGCGGAAGCCAGGTGAAGATGCCCGGCGCGACCCGCCGCACGTACCCGGCGCGAACGAGCAGCCGATGGGACGGGACCTCCGCGTCTGCCGGATCCTCGCGCAGGGTGCGCAGGAACAGGGTGGACATTCGACGCAGCACGGCCCCTCCTCGGGTGGTTCGGCGCCCAAGGATAGCCCGCAGGTCCGACACCCCCCGCCGCACGCGAACGGCAGCGGTGATCGCCTGCGTGGCAGGATGACCGCCGTGCGCGGCGAGCTGAGGGTGCTGACGTCCCGGCACCTGCCCGAGCTGCTCGGCCTGGTGGGCCGGGACCCCGTCGCCCACTGCTTCGTGGCCTCCCGCTTGGCCGACCCCATGGACCCCTGGGCTCTCGGCGGGCAGGTGTGGGGCTGGCTCGAGGAGGGGCGGCTGGTCTCGGCGCTCTACACCGGGGCGAACCTGGTGCCCATCGAGACCACCCCGCTGGCCCGGGCGAACTTCGCCGACAACGCACGCCGCCTGGGTCGGCGATGCTCGTCGCTGGTGGGCCCGGCCGACGAGGTGCTGGACCTGTGGCGCCTGCTCGGGCCCGCGTGGGGCCCCGCGCGGGAGGTGCGCGACCGCCAGTACCTGATGGCCACCTCCGCCCCCGCGACCCGTCCTCCCCATCCGGGCCTGCGCGCACTGAGGATCGACGAGCTCGACCTGCTGATGCCCGCAGCGGTCGCGATGTTCACCGAGGAGGTCGGGGTCTCACCGCTGGCGCAGGGCGGCGGGCCGGCCTACCGGGCACGACTGGCCGAGATCGTGCGATCCGGGCGGGCGCTGGCCATCGTCGAGGAGGGCCGGATCGTGTTCAAGGCCGAGATCGGCTCGGTGACGGCCCAGGCCTGCCAGGTGCAGGGCGTCTGGGTCGACCCCGCGCTGCGCGGACGCGGCCTGGGCGCCAGCGGGATGGCCGCGGTCGTCGACCATGCACGCACCCGCATCTGCCCCGTCGTCTCCCTCTACGTCAATGACTTCAACCACGCGGCGGTGGCCACCTACATGCGCGTCGGGTTCGGCTTCGTCGGCGAGTTCGCGACGGTGCTGTTCTGAGCCCCGCCGGGCTGGCCGGTCGCGGTTCTGAGCCGGCGCGTCCGCAACCGTGCTGCTCGGGGCCGGCGCAACTGGGTGCGGATCCCCGGCGGATCCGCGCATCGGCTCCAGCGACGGCGACTTCGCCTTGGGCGGAACATCGTGGACAATCACCCCATGGACTGGATGCGCGAGAACATGAAGACGATCGGGATCGTGGCCGGCCTGGCCATGCTCCTGCCCTTCCTGCTGACCCTGTTCGGCATCATCCGCTTCTGAGCGCCAGAGCCCCGGGGACCGCCTGCGCCGGGGACCCGATGATCGGGGCGCGCCCTACTTCTTGAACCGGCCCTTGGAGCGCAGCACCCCGGCGAACTCCTCGTTGAACACCTTCTGCACGGTCCCGGAGTCCAGGGTGCCGGTGACGGTCTGGTACTTGCCCTCGGCCATCCCCTTGCAGACGGTGTGCCACGCCTGCCCGACGGAGTAGGTGATCGTCCCGGCCACACCGCCGGTGATCGCCCCGCCGGCCAGCGTGCCCACGCCGGGCACCATCTTGAGCAGGCCGGTTGCGGCGAAGCGCCCCGCCTGGGTGGTCATGGTCGTGGTGGCCACGCTGGCCACGGTCGCGCGCTGCATCGGGATGTCGTAGAGGGCTGCGATCTTGGCCATCATCCCGATCTGGATCGGCACGAGGATCGCCGCGTCGGCGAACGGGATCGGGGTGAACCCCGCGGCGCTGGCGGCAGCCGCGGCCGCGGTTATCGCCTTCTCCGCCGCTGCAGCCTTTCGCGCAGGGTCGATCTTCTGGGCGGCGATGAGGGCGTCGGTGGCCTCCTCCGGAGCGAGGCGAAAGGTGGCATCGAGCAGGTCGAGCAGTCCGTGGGCCTCTACTCCGGTGAACGGGTCGGCGACCGCGTTGACCATCACCGGCCTGCCGTCGTGGATGGGCAGCCCCATGGCCTCGATCTGGCGCGCGAGCTCGACGGTGTCGGGGGCCAGGTGCAGGACGCCGGTGGCGTCGCGACGGCCCGGCACCTGGGTGAGCACGAGCACGACCGGCAGGCCCAGGGCCGCCAGCTCGCGGATGAAGTCGGCCTCGACGAGCTCGAAGCGCCGGTCGGTGGCCCGCACGGCGTACCAGGCCACGTGCACCTGCTCGGTGAACGGCAGGGTGCGCGAGTGCTCGATGAACGCGCGCAGCTCGTGGATCATCTTCCCCGTGTCGCGGCCGACCTCGAGGCCCTGGGTGTCGTAGATGCCGAGCTTGCCGGTGCGGTGCACGTACAGGTGCGAGCCATGGGTGACCGGCCGACCGATGCCGGTCGCGGCGACTGCCTCCCCGAAGATCGCGTTGACCAGCGTCGACTTGCCGACGCCGGTCTTGCCGAACACCGCCAGGTTGAACCGACCGATCTCGATCTCGGCATCGGCGTACGCCGCCTCGAAGGCCTCCTGCGACCACTCGACCGACCCCGCCTCGGCGCTCGGGGTGCCGGGTGCGGCGGGGTGCTGCTGGGCCGCGGGATGGTGCTGCTGGTCCACCGCTGGCCTCAGCCGACCGTCACGCTCGGTGCGCCGGCGTCGGCACCTGCGGGCTCCATCTCCTCGGCCAGGCGCATGGCCTCCTCGATGAGCGTCTCGACGATCAGCGCCTCGGGCACCGTCTTGATGACCTGGCCCTTGACGAAGATCTGGCCCTTGCCGTTGCCGCTGGCCACGCCCAGGTCGGCCTCGCGCGCCTCGCCGGGACCGTTCACCACGCACCCCATCACGGCCACGCGCAGCGGGACCTCGAGGCCCTCGAGACCGGCGGTCACCTGCTCGGCGAGGGTGTAGACGTCGACCTGGGCCCGGCCGCACGAGGGGCACGACACGATCTCCAGGCCGCGCTGGCGCAGGTTGAGGCTCTCCAGGATCTGCATCCCGACCTTGACCTCCTCCACCGGAGGAGCGGACAGGGAGACCCGGATCGTGTCGCCGATCCCCTTGCTCAGCAGCGCGCCGAACGCGACCGCGGACTTGATGGTGCCCTGGAAGGTCGGCCCGGCCTCGGTGACGCCCAGGTGAAGCGGGTAGTCGCACTGCTCGGAGAGCAGCTCGTAGGCACTGGACCATCACCACCGGGTCGTGGTGCTTGACCGAGATCTTGATGTCCCGGAAGCCGTGCTCCTCGAAGAGGCTGGCCTCCCAGAGCGCAGACTCGACGAGGGCCTCGGGGTGTGGCCTTCCCGTACTTCTTGAGCAGCCGCGGGTCCAGGGAGCCGGCGTTGACCCCGATCCGGATGGGCGTGCCATGGTCGCGGGCGGCGGCGGCGATCTCCTTGACCTTGTCGTCGAACTGCTTGATGTTGCCCGGGTTCACCCGCACCCCGGCGCACCCGGCCTCGATCGCGGCGAAGACGTACTTGGGCTGGAAGTGGATGTCGGCGATGACCGGGATCCCGGACTTGCGCGCGATCTGGGGCAGGGCGTCGGCGTCGTCCTGGCTGGGCACCGCCACGCGAACGACCTGGCAGCCCGAGGCGGTCAGTTCGGCGATCTGCTGGAGGGTGGCGTTCACGTCGGAGGTCAGGGTGGTGGCCATCGACTGCACACTGATCGGGGCATCCCCGCCCACCGCGACCGGGTGGGTCGGGTGCTTGAGCAGGATCTGGCGGGTCTTCCGGCGCGGGGCCAGCACGGGCGGCGGGAGGGCGGGCAGGCCGAGGTTCACACTCATGGGTCAAGTATCCCGCCCCTGGCCCCATGTCGCCCAGCCGCCGCCCAGCCGCCGCCCAGCCGCCCCGCGCCCGGCCGCCCCGCGCCCCCGCCCCGCCCCCGCCACTCAAGCATTCTCCCGCACATGCTCGATTCCCCAGGTGTAACGGGAGATTCGAGCGTCTGCGGAGAGTCTGCGGCGGGACGGGCAGGGACGGGCAGGGACGGCCGTGGGCGGGGGCGGCGGCGGGGGGCGGCGGGGGCGGGGGGTTGGTCAGGCGGGGTGGGGGGTGGTGCGCGCGCGGGCGATCATGCGGATGCCGGACCACGCGAGCAGGCCCGCGAACAGGGCCAGCGCCACACGCTCGGGCAGCCACTGGCCGCAGCGCCGCGCCGACCAACCCTGCCGGGGCGCCGACGAGCCCGGCCACCAGCCCGGGGCGCACCTCGACGAGGTCGTTGCGCAGGTTGGTCACGGTCGCGGTCAGGGCCGTGAGGATGACCACGAGCAGGCTGGTCCCGCGGGCGGTGTCCGCGTCGTTGCCGGCGAGGATCACCAGTCCGGGCACCATCACGATTCCCCCTCCGACGCCCAGCAGCCCGGCCAGCACGCCCGCGGCCAGGCCCACGGCCACCAGCAGCACCGCCTCCCACGCCCCGCCCGGCCCGCCCGAGCCGCCCGACGAGTTGCCGAGCACGAGCCTCGCGGCGGTGGCCAGGCTGAGCACCCCGAACCACAGCTGCAGGGTGGGTATCGGGGTTCGCGGCAGCAGGCGCGCGCCAAGCAGCCCCCCGACCACCCCACCGAGCGCCAGGAGCACGCCGGCGCGCACGTCCACGTTGCCGTTGACCGCGTACCCGGCGGCCGAGGCGGTCGCGATGGGCACGATCGCCAGCAGGCTCGTCGCACTCGCCCGCCGTTGGTCCAGGGCGAACCAGGCCACGAGCAGCGGGACCATGACGATCCCGCCACCCACGCCGAACAGCCCGGACAGGATCCCGGCGACGACACCCAGCACGCCCGCGCGCAGCCACCACGGCGACCCGGGCACCTCGGGGCGTGCGGGGGCCGTCGCAGCGGGGTCGGCCACGGGATCAGCCGTTGATGGAGATCGGGTTGATCACGTCGGCGAGGATGACCACGCTCGACAGGGCGATCAGCGTCAGGCCCACCGCGTAGGCGACCGGCAGCGCCTTCGATACGTCGACCGGGCCCGGGTCGGGCTGGCCCCGCCAGCGCGCCAGCTGGCGGCGGGTGCCCTTCCACACCGCGCCGGCGACGTGACCGCCATCCAGGGGCAGCAGCGGGATCAGGTTGAACAGGAAGAGGAACAGGTTCGAGGCTGGCCATGACGCTGACCCAGGTGGCGACCTTGGCCATCACCGGATCCTCGGCGGCGGCGACCTCGCCGGAGATCCGGCCGATGCCGACCACGCTCACCGGGCTGTCGGTCTCGGCGATACCAACCGAACCAGTAGAGGG